>NZ_JBBOCV010000001.1:4800000-6352366 GCF_038002565.1 Paenibacillus sp. FSL K6-1558
ATGACCGCTGGATATGCACGTCGGATGGTGCCAGAGTCATTAAAAGGAAAAGCTATAGCCGTTGCTATGGCAGGTACACCTTTGGCATTAGCGCTTGGTGTTCCGATCGGTACTTTTTTTGAACGTATGTAAGCTGGCGTTTAATCTTTGGAACGATATCTATATTGACGCTCGCGCTTATCGTATGGGTGTTCTGGAAAGTTCCAGATTATGAAGGCGAGGTCAAGCAGAATCAACTCTCACTGCATAAAATCCTGTTTCTTCCTGGAATCCGGCCTATTTTATTTGTGGTGCTTGCCTGGGTGTTAGCCCATAATATTTTGTATACTTACATTTCTCCTTTTCTGGAAAATACAGCACTGGCCCATAGAGTTGATCTGATTTTACTCCTATTTGGCGTAACTTCAGTGGTGGGTATTTGGATTATTGGACTGCTGATTGATCGCTACTTAAGGATACTGGTGCTATTAAGTGTTGCGATATTTGCTTTTGCCTCAGCGGCGATGGCAATCTGGAGCAATCAGCCGGCTGTTATCATTATAGGGGTGATTGCATGGGGATTGACCTTTGGCGGAGCGGCAACGTTACTCCAAACAGCTATTGCACATGCAGGAGGCCGCAGTGCCGATATCGCCCAATCGATGTTGGTAACGGCATGGAATCTAGGGATCGGTGCGGGAGGTATGGTTGGTGCTATCCTGCTTCATTGGAGCGGAGCTAGATTCCTGCCGGGTTCCTTGGTGATATTGTTGTTTATCGCTCTTCTCATCACGTTGTGCTCTAAAAAACACGGATTTCCTAGTTCACCTTGAAATGGTGATATCTAAAATAGAAAAGATGAATGGTTAGGATTCCTTTGAGATCAGGAACTGGGGTTCATCAATTAGGTTTTTGGATGCAATAGGCGAGGACATTGCGATAAGTGTAGTATAGGTTCCGTATTTGTCACATTGATTTCCGAATGCCTCTAAGTCTGCAATAGAATCTGTCATGACTTTCAATAAATAATTGTGTTCTCCACTGACGCGATAACATTCTACAACTTCGGGCGACATACGGCAGAAATCAAGGAAAGCAGTGCATTCTCTAGTCTGAAATAGTAGATAGGATGTACTCTGTTTTCCTAATTTTTGCGGATTAATGATGGTGCGGTACCCTTCAATAACACCACTTTCCTCCAGTCGTTTTACACGTTCCGTGACGGCTGGCTGTGAAAGTCCCACCAATTTTCCTAATTCGGTCATGGACAATCTGGCTTGGTTTTCCATATGAAACAGGATGTTTCTATCGATCTGATCCATAAACTCACTTCCTTTTATTCTATAGGTGATTTTTCGGAGATGTTTTTATATTCATAGTAATTAAAAGATAATGATTTGTAAATGTGAAGCTTTATAGTAGGAATGATTTATATATTAAATATGTTTGGGATGGAAGGGAGGGGGATGAGATCGATATGTGCGTGATGCAAGGTGGGAAGAAGGTGAGAAAGGCGAAAGGATTTAAAGGATGCAGAAGGAGGTATGTGGCGCTAGAGGATGACCAGTTTGCGGAAGGATAAGGATAAAAGATGTATAGGTTGCAGAACGAGGCAAAGGAGGCGAAGAATAAAACAAGAATGCAGAGGCTGAAGACCGAGTGGTTGCGGCCTTTGCATTATCGGGCAGGGAGCATGGCTATGCCTGCTTCCTGCGGGTGATCGCAGCGAGCTGTGCAGTCGCCGCGTGCACATCGGCCGCGCCCGCGATGGCGGAGATGACGGCTACGCCGTCGGCTCCAGCCGCCATCACGGCGGCCGCGGTATCGGGCGTAATGCCGCCGATACCGACCACCGGAACTGCGATGCCTGCGGCGCGCAGTTCCGCAACCCCGGCGGGGCCCAGCACAGCGTGGGCATCCGCTTTGGAGCGCGTCGGGTACATCGGCCCGACGCCAAGATAGTCTGCGCCCGCCTGCACGGCACGGCGGGCTTCAAGGGCGGAGTGGGCGGATACGCCAAGCATCCGCCCTTCTCCAATGCGGGCGCGTACCAGCGCCGCGTCCGCATCGTCCTGGCCGACGTGCACACCGTCGGCCTCCACCGCCACAGCCAGCTCCACATCATCGTTCACGATGAACGGTATCCCGTGCTGGCTGCACACCTCACGAAGCCGCAGCGCAAGCGTTCTGCGGGCTTCGCCTGCCTGTGCACCAGTTCCCTTCTCTCGGAACTGGAACAGCGTGATGCCGCCAGTGATCGCCTGGCGGAGCACCTCCACCGGGTCTCGCGTCGTATTGACGCTACCCATCACCAAATACAACTGCAGCGCACGGCGCACCGCTTCCGCATCCCATCTACGCATCAGCGTTCACCCCGCTGTCTGCGCTGGTACGCAAAGTGATTCGTTGGCCCGTGCCCGGTCCCGAATCCCAGCTCATCTTCAATGGCTGCCTGAATGAATGCTCGCGCGGTCGTAACGGCAGCCAGAATAGGGGCACCCTTCGCCAGTTCCGCCGTAATGGCAGCAGAGAACGTGCAGCCGGTTCCATGGGTATGACGTGTCATAACACGAAGGTTCTCCAAATAATGAAAGGAATGCCCGTCATACAGGACATCGATAACCGTACCGCTTCCCGTATCATGTCCTCCTTTAATCAAGGCATATGTTGAACCCATCTGCACCAATTGCTTTGCGGCTTCCTCGCGCTCACTCAGGTTCCGAATCGAACTCCCGATAAGTAGTTCGGCTTCGGGAATGTTAGGTGTGATAACCAAAGCAAGAGGCAGCAGATCTTCCACAAGTGCTTGCACAGCCTCCTGCTGGAGCAGAGGTGCACCTCCTTTGGCAACCATCACGGGATCAATAACCAGATTTGACCAGTCATATTGCTGACATTTTGCCGCAACAAGACGAATAATCTCGGCACTATACAGCATACCTGTCTTGATGGTACGCGGCTGAAAGTCGACTCCCGTTGAATCAAGTTGCTGGGCAATGCCGTCGTAATCAATCGGAAACACGCCTTGAACCCCTGTAGTGTTCTGAGCGGCGATTGCAGTAATGACCGTCATGCCGTATACACCAAGTTCTTGAAAGGTTTTGAGATCTGCCTGAATTCCTGCACCGCCGCCGTTATCAGACCCGGCAATCGTTAACGCTTGAGCAATATTCATCACACACCTCCACGAATCTGACGGATTTGTGCATGCTCGGAGAACAGCGAAGGTGTAATCTGCGCCAGTTGATTTAACAATTCAATCTGGAAGCTGCCTGGCCCCTGATGAGCCGTTCGTGCTGCAGCCTGTTCAGCGGCTACACCGTAGGTTGAGACAGCTTCCACCACACTGTTCAGCATGTCGCGCCCCGGCTCGGCAATCGCTGCAAAAGCACCAATGACTGAGCTTAGCAGACAGCCTGCCCCGGTAACTTGGGTGAGCAATGCATGTCCGTTGCTTGTGAGGAAAGTATGATATCCGTCTGTAATAATGTCGTACTGGCCCGTAATAACGACAATACAGTCAAGTTGTTGCGCGGCCTTCTCCGCAATGCTAATCCGATCACCCTCGCCAACCCCAGCGTCCACACCTTTGATATTCCATGGCACACCAATGACATGGGCCACTTCGGCGACATTGCCTCTTAATACGGTAAGACGAAGCTCACGAACCAGCATTTGTACCGTATCGGTGCGATATGTCGTGGCTCCTGCACCAACAGGATCAAGGACAACAGGCACATGATGTGCATTGGCTGATTGTCCGGCTAGACGTATCGCTTGAACGACCTTTTCATCCAATGTGCCGATGTTCAGAACCACCGCGCCAGCCATTCGAGCGACGTCAGCGACTTCTTCATGAGCATAGGCCATAAACGGAGAGGCTCCGAGGGCAAGCAGACCATTTGCGGTAAAAGGGGCAACCACAAGGTTGGTAATATTATGAACCAAAGGATTGAGTGAACGTACACGTTCAAGATAAGACATCCAAATGACCTCCTTATTTTCAAATGATGGATATGGTTATGAGCGAGACGACTTGCTGAAATACAAAAAAGCCCCGTCCATTTCCGGAGAAATGAACGGAGCTATACGTTTGAACTGAAGTTGATCCCCATCTAGGATAGAGATCCCCTACTGCCAATAAAAGCCGCTCCACTTCCCTCCGCTGGTATAATCCAGATCAGGTTCAAAGGGTCCGAATCGTCGTATTCGTCTCAGCCGCAAGGCTCCCCCAGTGCAAATGTACAAGATATGCAGTTATGTACTCAGCATATATCCATCTTGACTTAATGTAAATAGGGCGAGGATTTAAGCCTTGAAATGGGGATGAAAAATACACTGGACTTTGTTACTGATCCGCTATTCTGATTTACCTTAGCTCGTGAACCCGATATAATGGGGATTGGCTCATATGGCCGTACTACGAATGAGGGCAGGACCGTTGTTCCTCCCGGCAGAATGGGGACCCTGAGTTGAAAACGTTCAAGAAAGTATATATTGAAATTACGAGCATCTGTAATCTGGCATGCAGCTTTTGTCCACAAACGAAGCGAGCCAAAGGATTCATCGACCCTGAAGTCTTTAATAATATATTGGATCAGATCAAACCACACACAAAACATATTTACCTGCACGTCAAAGGGGAACCGCTGCTTCATCCCAAAATTGACCTGTTGCTGGATATGGCTCATGCCAAGGGATTTAAAGTGAACATTACGACCAACGGTACGCTACTGCCAAAGACACAGCATAAATTATTGGGCAAACCTGCACTGAGACAGATGAATTTCTCGCTGCACAGTTTTGACGGTCATGAGGGTTCTACGGATCGTGACGGATACTTGCATAACATCTTGTCTTTTGTTCGTGAAGCGGTGAAACATAACGTCATTGTCTCGTTCCGACTATGGAATCTGACTCAGGATAACTTCACCAATGCTCAGATGAATCGCAATCGGGAGACGCTTGAGGTGCTGGAAAAGGAATTCAATCTGGACTTCCGTATTGAAGAAAAGGTGGTTGCGGGTAGTGGCGTGAAAATTGCACCCAACGTATACCTGAATCAGGACCATGAATTCCAATGGCCAAGCCTCGATGCACCTGAAGATGACGGCAAAGGTTTTTGTCATGCATTACGCAGTCAGGCAGCTGTGCTGGTTGATGGAACCGTGGTTCCATGCTGTTTGGATGGAGAAGGTGTCATCAACCTTGGAAACATCCATGAAAAGTCTTTTTCCGATATTGTGGACGGAGAGCGTGCGAACAATCTGGTATACGGTTTTTCCAAACGGGAAGCTGTAGAAGAACTTTGCCGCAAGTGCGGATACCGGCAGCGCTTTGGAGCAGGAGCCTAAAATCATACGACAGATAACTCAAGTGTGTTATTCGGTAATATTCCGAGTAGCACATTTTTTTATTTATTATTAGGAAAGAATAGGCACCATTTGATTCATGATTTCAACTATTATGTAAAATGATAGTCTATTAATCTTGTTTTTATAAATATACATGGTATTATTATCCTACTGATTATAAAAGGGGGAGTAGTTCAAAAGTTACACTTTTGTGTTAATAACGGACGTTTAAGAGGAGTGTGTCGAGTTTTGAATTTAAAATGGAAAAAGTTTAATCGAAAGTTGTCAGCAGTACTCTCTACATCATTGATTGCCTCTATGTTTTCTATGCAATTGCTAGCCTCGGCGGAAGTGACCTCATCATCTGTAACGTCGTTTAAGGATGTTGAACAATCGTATGCCAAAACAGAAATTACGAAGTTAATTGAAAAAGGCATTTTATCTGGATTTGCGGATGGAACATTTAAACCCTCAGATTCAGTAACACGTGCTCAATTGGCAAAGATTATGGTGGGTGCGCTTCAATTAAAGCCTGACTCTACTGTAGCTAGTTCCTTTAAAGATGTGGAGCAATCCAAATGGTATGCTGGCTATGTATCTGCACTCGTTCAATCTGGTATTGCCCAAGGAACCTCTAAGGATACGTTTTCTCCAGATAAAAAAGTTACGAGAGAGGAACTGGCTGTATTCTTCGTAAGAGCATTCGGCTGGGAAACAAAGAACGCACCAGCTCAAACAACGAAGCCACAGCTCGCTGATTTGGATAAAGTATCAGACTGGGCGAAGGATTCTGTGTCACTCGCATATCAATCCGGATTTATTAAAGGTATTGTTCAGAAAGACGGAACAACAACGTTTAATCCAACGGGTGTAGCGGATCGACAAGCATTGGCAAGACTTGCTTATGAGTTTGTGATGAATAAGTCTACATATGATAATACTATGATTCCTGCGAAGACAGACGAAGATACAAACAACTCTAACCCCACAAAACCAGAAACAACGAAGCCTTCTGAAAACAGCAATAAAGGTAACAGTAGCAACAATAGCTCTACCGGGGATAATGGAAACAATAACAACACTGGTGGAAATAATGGAGGAGGTCAACAAACTTCCAGCAAAAACCTTACTTCGCCAGGCACATACACTTTGGGTAACGTAACCGGTAATGTCACGATTGGTTCTCAAGGTGTAATTCTGAAAGACACTAAGATCAATGGTAACCTTCAAGTTCTTGAATCTGTAGCTAATGGTGATGTTACACTTGATCATGTTACTGTTACAGGAACAACTAGCATTAAAGGTGGAGGACCCAACAGTATCCATGCACTGAACTCTGTTCTTGCAACTGTAATTGTGGATAAAGCAGATGGAAGTGTTCGTTTGGTTCTGGAAGGTGCGAGTGATGTACAACAGATTGAGATCAAGTCTGGAGCCATCGTAAAGAATGATTCCACAGGTGATGTTGGTCCGATTGAATTGACAGACTCTATTCCACATAATGCTGCGGTAGTGTTGAACGGAACGTTTGACTCTATTATGGTTCATGCAGAGCAGATTTCAGTAGAGTTTGGAGACAACTCCAGCATCGGAAATCTCGAGGTGTTCCAACAAGCGCTGAATACGGTTTTCAAAATCAATCAAGGTGCAACCGTAAATCGTGCGATACTGGATGCTATTGTGCAATTCTCTGGAGCGGGTGCGTTAACTTCTGCACAAGTCAATGTAGAGGGAAGTGACTTTAGCGGGTTGCAACAGCATCCAAGAATTGAAGCAGATCCTACAGTGACTAGTTTGGTATACTTACCTGAAATTGGTGATCTTTCAGCTGTAAATGCAACGAAACAAATTGTACTTACAGGTGTAGCTGGCTCAGCGAACAAAGATGTTACCTCTCTTGCAAACTGGGAAGTGGAAGATAACAGCATTGTCACTGTAAACTCTGGTAAAATTCAAGCTGTAGCTAACGGTACAACCGTTGTGAAGGCTAAATACGGAGAATATCACATTCAAGTTCCAGTGACTGTTGCAGTATATAATGAATTGACACACCCAAGACTTGAAGGGATTCAGGTTACAAATGGAAGTGCTAAACTGACATTTACCAATGGACTGGATGCATCTGGACTGACTGCTGAAGACTTTGTGGTACATGCATACTATAACGGTCAAGAGCGGGAATTGAATAATTTACAGTATCACAATGGGGAATTTACATTTAGCCCTATCGATAGTTACGGTTCCACATTATACATTACAGTTGATTCCAATACGGAAAAGACTCATTTTGCAGGAAGCCAAAGTGCTTCTGTAAAACTTACAGGATTCGGTGGACATATTAAAGATGTCGCTGGAGCACCAGTAGCCAATTTGCAGATTTCTTTTAGAAAAGGTCTTGATAACAAAACGGGTGATATTGTTGGTACAGTAACGACAGACACTTATGGTGATTATTACATTAATCTGCAACCAGGCATCTATACAGGTGAGCTTGGAGGCGGAGATACAAAGTACATTAGAACATATCTTATTGGTGTATCGGCTGTTAATGTAAAAAACCAAAATGAAAATCAAACAGCGATTGAAATTCCGGCAGCTAATGAAACACGTTTTGTATTAACCTGGGGTAAAGATCCAGCAGATCTGGATTCACATCTTATCGGCCCAGCAGGTGATGGAGGAGTGTTCCATACCTACTACGTGGATAAACGTTATTATTATGATGACGAACTGATGGTAGATCTGGATCTGGATGATACTACATCTTATGGACCAGAGACGACGACGATTCGCCAATTGCTTCCGGGAACATATACCTTCTACGTACATCATTATTCAGGCACAAGTACAATCAAGATGTCTGGTGCTAAAATTGATGTATTCCACGGAGCTGTCCCAACGCCAAGTGCAACCTACACGGTTGAAGAAGGAAGCGGAAATGAATTGTACTGGATCGTTCTGAAAATGATTGTTGCTGAAAACGGTACAGTGACTTATGAAACTGTGAATCAATTTACTAATGTTAACCCGCTTTATACGTTAACACCAGATTCTTCTTCTCAAGGAACAGATGGAGCAGAGGAATAGGATAATCTTTGGTTAGACGTAGTATATTTAGAGAACTCCCTGTTATTTTAAAAACAGGGGGTTCTTTTTAGGTTAACGATGATATCCAGACAATAAAGACGGCATATTTGAAGTTGATATCGGTACATATCAATGTAAAAACAGAATGTATATATGCGAACAATGCAGAAGGAATGCTAAAAAATGTAAATGTGATCTTAAGATTATTCCTGTAATCTCCCTTTTTTTGTAGGATTAGGACAGGTTCCGAGCAGTGATCTACTTCTGCGGTTCTGTCAGACAAGCTAGCGTGCTTGGAGACAAATTCACTTATATTAAGGGAGGATGTTCTTGATGAAAAAAATGTTAACGCTGTTGTTGTCCGCCGGTCTGGTCGCTTCCATATTTGGTGTTATGCCCGCAGCGGCTGCGCCAACGGTTGTAAACTCAACGATTGTTGTACCTAAAGGCACGACGTATGATGGACAGGGGAAAACCTTTGTGGCTAATCCATCCACCTTGGGTGACGGTTCTCAAGCAGAGAATCAGAAGCCGGTCTTCCGGCTGGAAGCAGGCGCTACACTGAAAAATGTCATCATCGGTGCGCCAGCGGCAGACGGTGTACATTGTTATGGTAACTGTAATATTTCGAATGTAGTATGGCAGGATGTGGGCGAGGACGCGTTGACATTGAAATCGTCAGGAACGGTGAACATTACAGGCGGTGCGGCATACAAGGCTTATGATAAAGTGTTCCAGATCAATGCGGCAGGCACAATTAACATTAAAAACTTCCGTGCCGATGATATCGGCAAGCTGGTGCGGCAAAATGGAGGCACAACATTCACTGTCAACATGACTCTTGATAATTCCAACATCTCGAATGTAAAAGATGCCATTATGCGTACAGATAGTAGTAGCTCCCAAGGCAAAATTACCAATACACGTTATTCCAAAGTGCCAACGCTTTTCAAAGGCTTCGCTTCAGGTAAAACGAGCCAGTCCGGTAATACGCAGTATTAAACTGTGCGGAGCTTAGTTATCCAAACTAGGTAGACTGGATCAGTGTACCAAATTTATCTGTCGAACAGTGCGGTAGGAATCACTAGTCTAACCATTGAATAATCTATCCATTAATCGTTTGAATAAGCATGTTGCTTATATAACTAAGCCATATGCACCATACAGGGTGGAGCAGAGCAAATGCTGCTTCACCCTGTTTTTTATGCTCATAGCCATACGACAACATTTAGCCAACTTGATTTGCATATGGGCAATATGAAGCTTCTTGTGATAACATGTGCACTAACTGTACCAATCGCATGGTTAAGAGGGGATATTTATGTCAATTCGCATCAAAATGTTGCTTTCGTTTACAGGCATGCTTGTTATCAGTCTCCTTTTTATATTGCTTACAGCAAGTCTCTATACGATTGCGGCAACAGGGGATTTGCAAAGTTTCCGAGATATATACAAAGTCCATTATCAGATCAATCCACTGACGGAACAGGGAGAGACGATCTTTCAAGAGATGAAGTTTACAGCGAAAAGTGATCCGGACGAGCTGCAGGACAAGGTATTGCTTCGGGAATACGATATGAAACTTCGAGCCGAGAAATCCGGGCTCTACGTGAGGCGTGAGGACAGTCCGATCTTTGAATCGCGGACATTCCACCAACCCGGATTGGGACAGGCACTGCCCGCCTATGATCTGAACAACAACCAGATTCGAAGTACGTTTAACATCGGTGAGCGCTTCTACGCGTATGCCAAGTTTGATTTTCAGTATTCAGATGGAGAACGAGGCAGTATCTTTGTTATTCGGGAGAGAAGTCCGTTTGCAGAACTGACACGCAAGCTGTTGCCTGTGATGTCTCTCCTGTTGATTGGTGTCCTGATCATCGCTAACCTGCTTCTGTTCCGCTGGATTACACGTAGTTTCATTCAACCGTTGCATCAGTTACGAAGTTCGGCCGAACAGATCAAAAACGGTAATTTGTCTTTCAAGCTTGAACCTTCCTCCAATGACGAAGTGGGACAGCTTAGTGAGGCATTTGAAAGTATGCGGAATCAGTTGCAACGATCCAATGAGTTGCGACAGCAAGATGAGATGAACCGCAGAGAGTTGGTCTCCAACATTTCGCATGATCTTCGCACGCCGATTACTAATATTAAAGGGTATATCGAGGGCATTCGGGATGGGGTAGCGAACACACCGGAGAAGATGGACACTTACGTCAACATTATTCATTCCAAAGCGGTTAGCATGGATAAACTGGTGGATGAATTGTTCTTGTACTCCAAACTAGACTTGAATCAGGAACCGTTTGTGTTCAGCCCAGTGGATCTGGTTGATTTTATGGAGGATAGCATTGAAGAACTGCGATATGATCTGGAGGACAAAGGAGTAGGACTCGAGTGGCATAACCGAACTTCGGGCTCCGTTCTGTCTGCTGTGGATCTGGATAAACTGAAACGCACGGTTGTCAACATTGTTGATAATGCACTGAAATATATGAATGATGATGATAAACGACTCCGTATTACTCTTGAAACGAATCAAGAGTGGAATACCATTACATTCCAGGATAATGGGAAAGGCATATCCGAGGAAGATCTGCCGCATATATTTGAGCGTTTCTACCGAGCCGAGCATTCACGCAACTCGTCTACGGGCGGAAGCGGTCTTGGACTGGCCATTGCCCACCAGATTGTAGCTGGACATGGTGGTTTAATCTGGGCAGAAAGCAAGCTGGGTGAAGGCACGAGCATCCATATCCAATTGAAAAGGCTCATAGATGAAAGGGGGAAAAAGCATGACTGATATTCTGATCATTGAGGATGAAACGACCATTGCCGAACTGGAACGGGACTATTTCGAACTCCATGGATTTACGGTAGAGCTGTGTCATAACGGGGATGAAGGATTGCGCCGTGCTCTGGACGAGAATTACCGACTTGTCATCGTAGATTTGATGCTTCCCGGGATGGATGGTTTCGAATTATGCAGGCTCATTCGTGAGGAGAAGGAAGTGCCCATCCTTGTCGTTTCCGCGAAAAAAGAGGAGATCGATAAAATCCGCACGTTTAATCTCGGTGTCGACGATTTTATTACGAAGCCGTTCAGCCCAAGCGAATTGGTCGCAAGAGCCAAGGCTCACCTGACCCGGTACGAGAGATTGCTCGGCAAGAGCAAACCTGCTGAACAGGATGAGATCCACATTCGCGGACTTCACATCGACAAGGGATCACGCCGTGTATTTTTGAACGGAGAAGAGGTGGGCATCACCACCAAAGAATTTGATCTGCTTGTATTTTTGGCGAGTCATCCGAACCGCGTATTCAGCAAATCCGATCTGTTCGAACGGATCTGGGGCATGGAATCGAATGGCGATATTGCAACGGTAACAGTGCATGTTCGCAAGCTGCGCGGGAAACTGGAGAGTGATCCGAAACATCCCGAATACATCGAAACGGTCTGGGGTGCGGGGTATCGTTTCACCATATAAGTTTAGAGAAAGATTCGTTGCAGTTTATATTTTGTTAATATATTTGTCCGTTGGAGTTTCTTTTTATCCCCTACGCTATAGATAGATGCAACAACTACCTACAGAGGGGAAGAACATTTCATGAATCTTACAGCTCGTAAACTAGTAGCACTATTAACGATAACCGTATTGGGAACAGCGACACTTCCATTCACAACACCTCAAGCTCAGGCAGCTGGATTCACAACTTCTATGTCCGCTACAGCGACACAGCTTACGAATCAACAGGTGCAGGCGTCCATCAAGGAACTGAACCGTCTGGGTATCATGAACGGATATAGCGATCAAACGATGGGTGAACTTCGGGCGATCACACGCGCAGAGTTAGCTTCATTGATATATAGAACATTTGATTTGCAGAGCAAGACAGGAGACAGTGCAGTAACGTTAACGGATATCCAGGCGAACGCTTGGTATGCGCCTTATGCTATTAAGGCGGTGGAGACAGGGATCATGCAGTCCGTCGATGGAGAGTTCCATCCTCAAAGTCTGGTAACGGATGCGGAGCTGGAAGAGGTCGTATCTAAAGCATTAAAACGGGATGTGAAGTCCGTACACCATTGGATGAGTGCTTTCTATGAAGAAACGGGCTCTGTAACACGGGGCGAAACGGCAGTGTTGCTGCAAAAGGCTTATCAAGCTATCCCATCGGATCAAGCTCGCATTGAGAGTATTAAACCGTTGAATAACATGACTCTTGTGATCACCTTCGACAAACCGCTTACGGCAGAAGATGAAGTGTTTGCCAAATCCCGGACAGACTTTGCATTCAGCGGGGGGCTAACCTTAACCAATATGCCACGTTTGAAAACAGGCTCTGTTGCTACATACATCGTGCCGACATCCGTTCAACAAGCTGGAGAAGCATACAGCCTTACATATAAAGGACAAGATGCTGGTTCATTCAAAGGCAGTGACGTTAAAGTAAATATGACTCAAGTGCGTCAGGTCACGAATGATACGTTTGAGATTGAAGCTTTGAAGGAAAAAGGTGTGGTGGATTACGGTTATATTATTTCGGCATACAGCGCTGGTCGCGGGGCTAATGCTTTCATTCTTAACGATCAGGAGCAGGCAGACGGCAAAACATATCAAATTATTTCGTCCATGCAGGCAAGACAAGTTACCATTACGCCGGACAATGGCGAGCCGATCATTGCCAAATATGTTCCGTTTACGCAATCCACTGATGGCAGACAAGAACCCAAATTCCGATTGCCAGAAGGCCAGATTCTGAAACCAGGGGTACCTTACACTGTAACTTCGGAATGGGCCAGTATCGAACATGCTTCCTTTACTGCGAAATCATTTGATTCATTAGTCGTTGAGAGCGCTAAAGTCGCGAGTGATAGTGCCATTGAAGTGACACTTGCCCAAGATCCGGGAGATGAACTATTCTCTGGACGGAGTATTAGCCTTACAGCAACAGATGGGCATGTCCTGACAGCGACGTATAAATATTCAAGCCGGAAAGGTGCAACAGGTGTATTTGAACTTGCGAATGGAGAAAAGCTGATCTCCGGCACAATCTATACGCTGAACCCGGTTGGCGATTGGAGTGTTGCATCATCGGTAACGTTGGTACAGCAGTAAGGAGGACCTATGAACAAATCCCTGATGCTGATTATTCTGATCAGCAGTGTGCTGTTCGTTCAAGGCTGTATGCTTAACGAAAAAAGTAACCTAAAGGAGGGAAGTCACGTGGCTTCACTAAATCAGCAGTTATTCAGTGCAGTTGAAGCAAAAGATACCAAGAGTATCGAAAAGCTCCTTCAGCAGGGGGCAGAAGTTCAGGCTCAAGATCAGAGCGGGAGAACGGCCCTGATGATTGCGACATATAATCAGGATATAACATCTGTGCAAAAGCTGATTGAAGCAGGTGCGGATGTTAACCAGCAGGATGACATGTTGAATAGTCCGTTTTTATATGCGGGCGCTGAAGGGTATTTGGATATTTTGAAGCTTACTATTCAGGCAGGGGCAGACCCTGCTATCACAAACCGGTACGGAGGAACGGCGCTCATCCCCGCTTCGGAGCATGGATACGTTGACGTGGTGCGAGAGCTACTGACCAATACCACGGTAGATGTGAACCATGTGAATAAATTGGGATGGACAGCACTGCTGGAGGCGATCATTCTAAACGATGGCAATGAACGGCAACAGGAGACCATTGAATTGCTTATCCAACATGGGGCTGATGTTAATCTGGCTGATGGCGATGGTGTGTCTCCCCTCCGTCATGCCAGAGCAAAAGGTTTTAAGGAGATCGAAGCTATTTTGTTGCAAGCAGGTGCAAAATAGTGAACACGCTAGTGCTATGGGGCAAGCTGGCATCTGCCAGGGAGTAACTGAAGAAACAGGAAAAAACGGGATGGAGTAGCATTGGCTGCCTCATCCCGTTTTTCTTGTAGTGAATTATATTTTTTAGTGGGAATAGAACATCCCTTTATTAGCCTTCTTTATATGCAAACTATTTTTCCTCAGGCACTTCAACCATAATCTTGCCTTTGGCTGGAGCAGCAGAGCCGCTTGCTATAGAGCCTGCCTTGTTTGATATCTCGTAGGTAGTTTCCTCCAGCATGCGGGAGTACTTGAAGGATACGAGTGTTTTACCAGCGACAGAAGGGCGGGTTCCTGCTTCGGCCACAGATTTGGTTTTAATAAAGAACAAATCACCAATCGTTCCGGCTTGTTTACCCAGATTAGCCTGCCATTTCAGCATGGCATTGCCGTTTGTAATTGTATAATAGCTGACCAGATCATTATCTTCAATCATGAAGAAGCTGTTTTTTTGTCCTTGTTCAAAAATATAAGCTGTTGATGAATCTACTGGCCCGAGCGGATTTTTCACCTGTAGGCGTGGTTGGCCGAAATTTGAAAGCCGCGGCAGTTGCAATGCTGCTTCACGGGCTGCCGTCAAATCGGAACCGTTGTAATCCTTCACTATGGAAGTATTCGTGGTGTAAATATAAGCTTCCTTGGCAGCCTGATTCCAGCGTACTTGTGCTCCAAACGTTTCACCAATGGCACGAAGTGGCAGCATCGCTTTTCCTTTTACCAGAATTGGAGCCGAGGACAGGGTGGCATTCTGTCCATTCTTTTTCATCGTTTTACTATTGGGTGTCAGCACGTATTGGTCACTGCCTGTTTTGATACTGATTTGTTTGCTCTTATTATCGTAACCGAAGGTATAATCTCCGAGAAATTGCAGTTCAGTCAGGGCAATGTACGTGACGCCTTGGCGGATGACCACATCGTATTCTGCAGGCATATTGTTAATGTAAGCCGTAGGTTTTATTATAGTGGCTGCCTCAGCCACCGTAGGCGTGAACAGTGCAGGAGCTGTTCCTGCGGTCAGAATGGAGGCGGCCAGCAGCATCTTCCATTTTTTCTGCTTCCATCGTGCGTTGTGTGATTGTGTTTTGTTTGTCATGATCATTCTCCTTTCAAGTCACTAGACGGAACAGTTATCCCAAAAGTTGCATATTAATGGAACATCCATAAGATATTAACCTAATTCCTGTATATTAAACTGTGAATTGAGGGCATAAAATAAAGCTGTGTTCGAGGGAAGAAAGGATATGATTTTTCCAAGATTCATTCGGAAAACAGGTAACTTTTTGATATGGGGAGCGTCTTATATGGAAATAACTTCTATTGGGAGATGAATGTGTGTGAAAAAGGAGCCTAATCAGAACATATGGGGTTATACTCGCTGCTTTACCTTAACGGGAATAACTGTGCTACTGCTAACAGGATGTATGATGCCAGATCCCCAAACGGATGTGTCGGGCAGACAGGCTCAGGTTTCAGCAACACAGACAACTGACACGAAAGCTCCAATTCAAGTCTACGATACAATTTTTAACGATTTACAGTTGCCTGGTTCATCAACCTTGCTTTCAGCGCAGCAAATTTCCGCCAAGATCCCCTACAAAAAGGGTGAACGAGTAACGCTCAGAGAGGGCTTGCCTCTTTTCAGTGGGCGGAAGGATAACCGTGTTGCAGTAGATCAGATGAAGATTACATATCTCACTATACCGAAGGAAAAGTATATTTTGACTGGGGTTCAGGGGGAGTGGATGCAAGTCAAGAACCAGCAGCAAGATAACTACTGGCTTCCTGCCTGGTATGCGCTTAAGCAGAGTAACAACATAACGCAAACTGATCCTCATACATTCACTGTTCAAACGGATAGCAAATTGTACCTCACTCCTGACAGTACGATAACTTGGCCTTCCGATCAGGCGCTATTGAAGAAGGCGCTCATCGTGGCTGAGTGGAAGGAGTGGGTCGGCGTGTCCATTGCTCCCCGTATTTGGAGCAAGGAATGGACAGGTTATCACCATGTAATGCTCTGGATCAAGAAAAAGGATATCACAGGTCAAACTCCTGTCTCCGATGGATGGTTTGTAAGTGAGCCATCGTTATCTATCTCTATGCTCCGCCATCTGGTAGATACCAAGCTGGATCAAACGACGACCACCAAGCAGGTTGCCAAGTGGTTAGGGGAGCCGGATTGGAAGGAGCAGTCCAGAAATCTGAATGAACCAGGTGATCCGATGCGAGTTAGACAGACCTGGAGATATGAGCGGCAGGATGCACATTTATTGTTAACCTTTAATAACAACGGCAAGCTGACCGAGATTCATTGGAGTATGCTAGCGAGTCAGGATAATGAGGCAGATCTCCGAAGTGATGAGCGTATGGGCAGGTTTACTTATTTCACTCAAGTTGCTATGGGGAAGTCGCTCCCGCAAACGCTACCGTGGAAACCGGAATGGGTGAATCAGGGAGATCTGAACTATACCTTTTTACAAGCGGGTACAGATGATGTGCTCCTCATGAAGGGAGATGATGGCGGATTTAGCGGCATGCATTATGATGATTCCTTCTACGCGCTGGATCGACATACAGGGAAATTGCTCTGGAGAGTGCATAACGGATATGGTCCTGCTCAAGCGGTTTTAAATACCAAGCGGGATGCCGTTACACTATATACAAGTTATGACACCGATCGCAAGCAATATCTGGATCGTTTGCGCCATATCAACCTGAAAGACGGAAAGGTTCTATGGGAATATAAACCTGAGGTACAAGATAAGCGGAATACCAGTATAAACAATAAGAATACACCTGACGATATGGTATGGTTGAACGGCATCAAAGCTGCCCGAAACGTAGTTATTGTAGATATCCCTGCGGCTGAAGGCTCCAGTAATGGATGGATTCATGTGCTTAATAGTTCAACCGGTAAACGGTTATGGACTAAGAAATTAACGACAGGATATCAATTGCTTAATCGGAATGCCGACGAACCTTATGTTCTATATCAGGAGAAAAATCAGCTTGTTGCCGCAGATCCTCTAACGGGACGAACGGTTTGGCAGGTGGAGGCGGGACCATCCGCGATAGATCATATCGAGAATGATTCCTATTTTGACGGCATCCATCGTTATGATCCGTTTGGCTCAGCACCCCTTGGGCGTTGGATGTTGCTGGATGATCAGTGGGTGCTGCTTGATTTGAATTCTGGTAAGAAACAATCTCTAATTCCCGCACGTATAGGTCAGCAGATAGAAGTACTGAATGATGATATGGTGCTGATTCGTCAGAATAAAAAAGGAAATATGTACGGTGATTACGGAGATTATACAACCTCCTTATTTGACCCAGATACAGGCAAGATTCGCTGGACGGTTGATGCGAAAATTGAACGTGGACTTCTAGAGGCGGATCAACTGTATGTCATTAGAAATGGATATCCTGCCGCCGTGGATTACCATACCGGGGAGACACGGTGGGATGCACAAGAATCTGTTGGAACAAACCAATATTCGACCAATCAGGGCAGTTACCTCATCATTGGAGATCGTTTGTTGCTTCCGCGAAATGAAAACTTGCTTGTGATGGATAAAAAGGATGGAACTCTGCTAGGGCGCGTGCATGATGTAGTCATGGGGACTCCGGAGCATCGGGATCGGGATGCAAAGAATGGCATGATCAACCGAATCGACGATAAAGTGTATGTCGGATCAGCTAACGGACGTTTCCGTGTCTTTCCAGTTGATCAGCTGGAAGGAGATATCTCTTTTTAAAAGCTTGTCTGGGTCGCCATGTTGTTTTATTATAAATGAACAGGATTGCTCGCGCTCCGGTTATCGGCTGTGCGGGCTTTCTTCATGTGTTCTTGAAAGATTCTTGAGAGATACTTGAGGGAACCATACATGATCATTCACGGGAGGAATCTCCATGATTTCATTATATGGTGTGAGCAAACGGTTCAACGAGCGCGGTTCCCGTGCGGATCAGGGATTTGAGGCCTTGCGATCCGTCTCGCTTGAAATAGGTAAAGGTGAGATTCATGGCATTATTGGTTCCAGCGGGGCAGGAAAGTCGACCTTGCTACGGATGCTCAACGGTTTGGAACAGCCTGATGCTGGAGAGGTTACCGTCAATGGTCAGCAACTAACCGGAATGAACGAGCGAGACTTGCGTCAGGCACGTCGGTCCATCGGTATGATCTTCCAGCATTTCAATCTGGTCAGCAATCGCACGGTGCTGAGCAATGTGAGCATGCCCTTGGAACTGGCCGGCAAATCACGTTCACAGCGGCGAGAGCGAGGGTTGGAAGTACTTCGATTCGTAGGACTGGAGGACAAAGCGAACCAGTATCCGGCTCAGCTGAGCGGCGGACAGAAGCAGCGCGTTGCTATTGCCAGAGCGCTTGCCAGCCATCCAGCTGTATTGCTCTGCGATGAACCAACGTCTTCACTTGATCCGCAGACAACAGGGGGAATATTGGATGTGCTTCGTCATGTGAACGAAACGATGGGGGTGACGATTGTCGTTGTTACCCATGAGATGGAGGTAGCTCGTCGATTATGTCACCGTATTACGGTGATGAAAGAGGGTCAGATTGTGCGTACCTTATCGGAATCAGAAGTTCGCAGTATCCCGGTTCCACAGCCGGATATCCTTACTTCACTGCTTGCAGACGACACTTTGGGTGGAACAGGAACGGAAAAGGTAACGGGTACCACTCTCCAGCGTCTGGCGGAACAGGAGGACGGGCGATGATGTTACCTGAGTCGGTGCTTAAATATCAGCATGAAATCTGGCAGGCCATTGGAGAAACATTTGTGATGGTGGGAATATCCATCGCGGCAGCAGTGCTGGTCGGTTTGCCTCTCGGTACGCTATTGTATCTGTTTCGTAAAGGGCAACGATACCAGAATCGAGCCTTGTTCACGGTTCTGGGCAGTCTTGTGAATATTATTCGTTCCTTTCCATTCCTGCTGCTGGTCGTCTTCATGATCCCGTTCACTCGGTTGGTTGTAGGCACATCCATCGGTACGTTAGCTGCAACGGTACCTTTATCGGTCATTGCTATTGCTTATTATGCCCGCCTTGTCGAACAGGCGCTACTCGATGTGCCTAAAGGTGTCATCGAAGCGGCCTCTTCTATGGGAGCCTCAACCGTGCAACTTGTCCTTAAATTCCTGTACGTGGAGGCAAGGTCTGGTCTTGTGCTGGGACTTACAACAGCAACGATCAGTTTTGTTTCCTATTCTACGGTAATGGGGATTGTGGGCGGTGGAGGCGTTGGTGATTTTGCTATTCGTTACGGTTACCAACGCTTCGAAACGGAAATTATGATATTTACAATTGTTATCATGATTGTGCTGGTACAGATGATTCAATTCACGGGTAGCCGACTGTCTCGCTGGTTGGATCGCAGATCCTGAGGAACCCGCTAAAAATGACTACAGAATGTACAGAGAAGGGGTAAATATTCAATGAAAGTAAAATTGATGCTCATGCTACTCACGGTTATGCTCGTTGTATCCGCCTGCGGTAAAAAAGAAGAAACGCCTGCTACTGAGGGGGCGAAGCCAGAATCACAAGCCGGACAGGAAGTTACACTAAAAGTAGCGACATTGATTCCGCCAATGACGGATGTACTGGATATCGTTAAACCGCTTCTTAAAGAAGATGGCGTAAACTTGGAGGTTGTGGTGCTGTCAGATAACGTACAGCCGAATACGGCTCTAGCAAACAAGGAAGTGGATGCGAACTTCTTCCAACACGTGCCGTACATGAAACAGTACAATGAGGCGAATAGTGCAACTCTGGTTCCTGTTCAGCCCATCTACAACGCGATCTATGGTGGATACTCCAAAACCTACAAATCCATCGATGAACTGCCAGAAGGAGCAACGATTGCGATTGCCAATGATCCTTCAAACATCGGGCGCTCCCTCGTCATGCTGGAACAAAACGGCCTGATTAAACTCAAAGAGGGTGTAGGTTTTAATGCGACACAAGCGGACATCACAGAGAATAAAAAGAACTTCAAGTTCAAAGAAGTAGATTTGCTGATGCTTGCCCGTATGATGGATGATGCAGATCTGGTAGCTATGACTCCTGCCTATGCGAGCCCGCTCGGTCTGACGCCCAAAAAGGATGCTTTGCTGACCGAGAAGGACGATTCCCATTTTGCGATCACGTTGGTAGCCCGTGAGGATAACAAAGACTCCGAAGCCATCCAGAAGCTGGCTAAACGTATGGCTGGCCCTGAAGTGAAAGCCTTTTTCGAAAAAAATTACGCAGATATTGCCATTCCAGCATTCTAAGGTATAGGTGAGTATAGAGATTCGAACATTGAGATCCGAGCAAATATGCTTGGGTCTTTTTGTTTGTGATATTACTTCTGTTAACAACTATTTAGAAACTTAATAGAACCGGAGTTAAATTCGTTTAATTTAGTTAATAACTTTTTTGTATGTTAGTGAAAATATCAATTTAATATGGAAGAGGTAGAGTGAATTGTCGTTGGAAAACAAAAAAACAGGTTGGTTAGGAAAGATTGTAACCGATTTTAAGGTCAAACTGATCATGTCCTTCATTATCTTTTTGGCGGCCCCTTCCATCACTATAGGTGTATTGTCTTATAACAATGCCAAAGAGGAAGTAACGAAGCAAATTCTACATAGTGCAGAGGAAAACGTGAATTTAGCTAATAGTACGATTGATTTAATAGTCAATGTGAAACGCAAGCAGGTTGAATATTATGCGAAAGTTTTTACTGCAGACACCATGAAAAATTCAGAAGCAAACATGCTGGAGGAAATAAAGGGATTCATCGGGCAGAACCCGGATGTGGTTTTGGTCAGTATAGGAAATGAAAATGGAAAATATTTAAGTTCTTCGGATACAGCTACCCCGCAAGATTATGATCCGCGAACCAGACCTTGGTATACAGAAGCGATGAGTCAACCTGGTCAGGTTATCGTCACAGACCCGTACACCTCCACATCAACGAATTCAGTTACGGTTTCAATTGCAAAGGCATTGGACGATCGCTCTGGTGTAGTCAGTCTTGATCTGGATCTGAACGACATTAGCAATAGTATAAGCAAGATCAAGGTAGGGGAGCAGGGATATATGGTCTTGCTGGATCGTAGCAAAAAGTATATCTATCACCCGAACAGCCCAGCTGGATCAGACGCGAAAGAGTCATTTTGGGCAGAGGTATTTGATAACGAATCAGGCACATTTGATTATGTCTATAATGATGAGCCCAAGGTTATGTATTATTTAACGAATGGTTCAACCAATTGGAAAATCGCAGGTACGATGTTTACCTCCGAGGTGCATGAGGCGACAGCTCCGATTCTGCATCGTATGATCATTGTGCTGTTATCTTGCCTTGGCGTTGGGGCTGTAATCATCTGGCTTGTCATGCGCTCTATTATTAAACCGATCAGAGAATTGAAAAATCAAGCGATACAAGTGAGTGAAGGAGATCTGACACAGACTATTGTAAGTAAAAGTTCGGATGAGCTTGGTGAACTTAGCGACGCTTTTGGCAAAATGCAGACGAATCTGCGCTTGCTGATCCAGAATGTAGAGCATAGCGCAAGTCAGGTAGTTACCTCATCAGAAGAGATGACGCAGAGCGCAGAAGCGACCAGTGCTGCGAGTGAACAGGTGGCCAGAGCTATTCAGGAAATTACGCTGGGAGCCGAGAAACAAATGCATGGTATTGAGCATAATCACGAGGCCATGCGCGAAATTACGTCTGGTGTAACCAATATTGCGGAGAGATCGGTTCATGTGTCCGAATTAGCCAAACAGACCACGTTACAAGCAGAAGAAGGCGGCAACACGGTTAAGCAGACGGTAGATCAGATGAGATCAATTCAAGAGACCGTCTTACAGATGAGTCGTATCATTCAGACATTGGATCAACGTTCTGAGCAAATCTCCGCCATCACAGAGCTGATGGGAAATATGGCAAAACAAACGAATCTACTAGCTCTGAATGCGTCGATTGAGGCTGCACGTGCAGGTGCACACGGGAGTGGGTTCGCCGTAGTAGCTGGAGAAGTTCGCAAGCTCGCAGAACAATCCCAGCAGTCTGCTCAAGATATTACTACCCTGACCTCTGCGGTCCAGAAGGATACATTGGAATCCGTTGATATGATGAAGAAAGTGGCATTAGAGGTCGAGCAGGGCATGGAGGTTTCCACTGAAGCTATTCAGAAGTTCCAACGTATTCTGGAGAGTATGCGCGAGACTACACCTCAGATTGAAGAGATCGCAGCCACTTCACAGCAGATTACGGCTGGAGTACAGGAGGTTGGGGCTGTGTCTAGCGAACTGGCAGGCATTGCTTCAGCGAATGCCTCAACTTCGGAAGAGGTCGCAGCCTCATCGGAAGAACAGCTGGCTTCGATGGAGGAGATATCAGCTTCTGCAAGAAGTTTGTCAAGTATGGCAGAACATCTGCAAAGTCTGATACAGCAGTTCAAGTACTAGGGAGCCGAGAGGCTCCTTTTTTACATTTAGTCTGGCAATTTCGTGGGAGTTTCTGGAATGTGTATCGAAGGGTAAATGTTAGAAGAAAGGAGGAGGAATTGGGGAGAAATAAGCCAATATCCGCAATTGAATAAGGGGGAGACGCGTAATATGATTTGATTAATGCGGAGATACAATCGGCCAATCTGGCCTGTTTTTTCGTATGTTAAACAACGCTAAAGTCGTAACTTGGATGGTGAACTTTGCTACGCGATCTCGTTTTAAATTTTACATTAATTTTAATTTTCGTCTTCCTTATTCATCACTATCTGAATCAATCGAGTAATCGGAATAAGCCATCATTTACCTCTCGCTTGATCATTGGGATAGCGATGAGCATGTTAGGTACTGCGTTATACTACTTCTCCATTATATTGGATGACGGCTCGATGTTAAACTTTAGATCCATCGTATATCTTCTTGCTGCCTATTATGGGGGAGGCGGAACAGCGTTTATTACCTTTGCGGGATTGTGGATGTTTAGAATTAATGCTGGTTTTTGGCCGTCCATTGAAAATTTTGATTATGCATTGTACGAACTTTTATTTGTTCTATTCGCATCCCTGAATTTTAAGTATATACACCAATTTAATCTCCGGTGGTTCTCCGGATCGCTCCTGTTCATTTCGGTTTACCAGTTCACGATGGTTTTGACATATCCGGCGACACCCTATAGTCACGGGATTACTTTACTGTCTCAAATTGTATGTATGCTGCTGGTTGTATTGTTCATCTATTTCCTGAATCAGAATCATCAATATAGACAGTTGGTGGTACAAAAGGAGCAGGAAATGCTGGAGATGCTACGCAGACAGCCAGGGTTTACATTTAAACTGCGCAAGCTGAACGGGAAGTTTGAATTTCTTTTGCTCGAAGGGGAAATGTTGTCTCATCTAGGTATGGACATGCGAAGTCTGGAGCAAAGCTTCCAGCTCGGGACTATTAATGCACTACCTCAGGAGAAAATTCAATTTTTGAAAACACAATTCAACCGCGCCTGGAGAGGCGAACACTTTTTTTTCGAGATTGAGCATAAAGGATACTATGCTCTGGTTAAGCTCGGGCCTTTTCTGGAAGGCAAGGTAGTGAAGTATGTTATCGGGTATGGACTTGATATTACAGAACATCGTGCTGTCAGGCGAAGGATTCAGGAAAGTGAGGAGCGCTATCGTTTGCTGGAGCGAGTGTCCTCTAATTGGGTTGCAGGATTGGACAATAGAGGCAACATCGTTTCCGTTAACCATAAATTTCTGGATGTCCTTCAGGCGGATCGGCAACAGGTCATTGGTCGTGCGCTTGCAGACTTGCTTGTGATGGAGAAATCAGATTGCTGGGCTACCGTTTTACGAGAAGTTATCTCGTCTAAAACCAATCATGAGGCGGAGTTGACCTTCCGGATCGGTGAAAGTGATGAATTGCATGTTCGCGTTCATCTTTATCCGATCAAGTCATCCGGTTCAAGTGAACAAATTAAGGCTGTCTTTCAAGATATGACCGACCAGTATCGACGGGTGAAAGCGGATAAAGCCAGTCAGGCAAAGAGTGAGTTTTTGGCCTTGATGAGCCATGAGTTGCGGACGCCGCTGAACAGTATTACCAGCTTCAGTTCCTTGTTGCAACGAACACCTCTTACGCCTCAGCAACAGGACTATCTAGGCAAGATCACCGTATCCTCACAATCGTTACTTGCGTTGGTCAATGATATTCTAGATTTTTCGAGAATTGAAGCAGGAATGTTTAATGTGGAGAACGTTCCCTTTTCTCTGGAGGATGTATTTAAACGAGTGGCGGATCAGATCAGTACAGCTATCGGTAACAAGGATATTGAGATCATTTTTCATACCGATCCCGAGCTGCCTTTAACGGTCATTGGTGATCCGTTCCGTTTGGAACAGGTTCTTATTAATCTGCTTAATAACGCCATTAAATTTACGGACGAAGGGTATGTCATATTTCATGCAGAAGTGCTCACACTTGAGGATCAACATGTTGAAGTTCGATTCGAGGTAGAGGATACCGGGATTGGTATCTCCCCTGAACAGATGGAACGTTTATTTGTACCTTTCAGTCAGGCCGAACCATCGACCTATCGAAAGTATGGAGGCTCTGGCTTGGGCTTGGTCATTTGTTATCTCCTGATCACTTCATTAGGCGGCAGTCTGCAAGTGGAAAGTGTACTTGGTGAATATAGCATGTTTACATTTGAGCTAGTGTATGAACTGACAGAAGTAGAGGATCGTTCTTTCCTGCCAACCTATCCATTGTTATATGCAGTGAATGATGTGATGATTGTGGAAAGTGACAGAAGAGTTGCAGAAAATCTGGAACAGATGTTGCGCTCATTTGGTCTTAGACCTAAAATCTATTCTTCTTTTCATGAAGCGCTTGTCAATGATAACTATGATTACGAAAGGGATGAATCGTTTTCACTCCTGATCATGCTCGATATGGATATGAAACATGTACATGATGAACCGGACTGGGAGTATTTAATGAATAGGCTCCGGGGTACACGGATTCAGGTGTTTGGGTATACGCGCGGTATTAGTGAGGATGCTCTTGTAGCTAAGCAGAATTTTATTAATCCGAAGGCAGTCTTGTTTAAGCCGATTACCCGTGTCGGGCTGTTTGAGACTTTGTTGACATTGCAGGATGGAGAAGTGCAGAATTTGAACCAAATTACAAATCAGGATGAGTCCTCAGAACGAATAAATCAAGGAGCCATTTTAGTGGCAGAGGATCATGAGATTAATCAGATCGCCATTCGGGCGCTGCTTCAGCAGTTGGGCTTTGAAGTGAAAGTGGTGAAGGATGGAGAAGAGGTACTGAGCGAGCTGCATGTTCAGCCGTGGAAGCTGATTTTGATGGATTTGTTCATGCCGCGAATGGATGGATTAGAAGCTGTTAAACACATTCGTCAGATGAGGCAGTACGATCAATTACCCGTTATTGCACTTACGGCAAATAGCATGAAGAAAGATCATAAGGAATATTTAGAGGCGGGTATGAATGCCGTTCTGACGAAACCGATTGGTGAACAACAGCTCCAAGATGTATTGACGGCCTGGATTGATCTGAAGGGTTTGCATGACATCAGGGGGATTGATACGGATAAAGCCCTGAAACAGATGGATAACAAACCGCACATTTTGCAGTACGCGTTGAATAAGTTTGCTCTAGAATATAGCGGATTTGAGCAAAAAATTCAGACTTATCTTGAGCAAAAGCAAATGAATGAAGTTGTACGGAGTACACATTCTCTCAAAGGTGTTGCAGCCCACCTGCATGCTGCGAAACTGCTGCAGGCCCTTCTGCATCTGGAATCCCTTCTGTCGGTTCCATCCTTCGAAGGGGAATGGACCTCCATCCTGGAACAAGTGCAGCAAGAAATTGATCATATTTCAGAGTCACTACCATGGTAAATATGACTAGCAGAGGTCATGCTAAGGTGTGAATTTATACCCGACCCCCCATATGGTTTGAATATATTGGGGGTTTTTCGGGTTATCTTCAATTTTTTTGCGAAGTTTCGTAATATGTACATCAATGGTCCGATCATTAATATACGCATCTATTCCGCGAATGGCCTCGATTAAAGCGTACCGACTGAACACTTTGTCAGGATTAAGCACAAACAGCTTCATGATCTCAAATTCGGAAAATGTGGTTTCGACTCTGCGATTGTTTAGCAAAATGGTTCTGCGTGCGACATCGAGGCTTAACCCATTTTCGGTTTCGGTCACTACAGAGTTTTCCAATAAAGCATAGCGGCGTAAAACGGCCTCGATGCGAGCCTTCAGTTCCTGCATGCTGAACGGTTTACAGACAAAATCATCTGCGCCGTCGGTTAAGGAGCGAATACGTTCAGACACCTCGGTTAACGAAGAAATGACAATCATCGGAAGGGAGGTATGTTCACGCATGATTGCGCATGGATTTTTCCCACCTGAATCAGGTAACATCAGGTCTATTAAAATGATATCTGGTCTGGTTTCAAGCTGCAAAAGTGCACACCCGATGGTGTCCACACGATCTACTTCGTAGCCTTCACCTTGTAAATACAGGGATAAAGTGTCGCCCAGCATGTTGTCGTCCTCTATAATAAGCACTTTAGTCATGGTGTTCCTTTCTAAATCCACGTTATATAGGTATGTTAGGTAATGGATGTCGCTCTCCCTGGCAAGTAAGCAATTCAGGATTCATTACTTCGATCAAGCAGTTGCATGAGTTTACGCTCTGTTGCCGTTTCTGGTGCGGGTGTATAAATGCTGCATCGCAAATCAGAATTACCTTGAATTTGTAGTGAGGTCAGATCAAACAACATTTTTCCTGCTCTCGAATGTCTGAATTCAATCCATACGTCAGGAGCACTGCTTACGCTGCTTTGTTTCCACAATGCTTGAAAATCAGGGTGGCGATTCATCATATCATTCAAAAATAAATTATACCATTCATCGTCGACATAACGACCATAATAGCCACGAAAAATAGATAAAAATCCGCTGACGAAGTCCTCCCAGTTCACTGCAAGCCTGCGCAACTCTTTTCGATCAAATACCAGACTAATCATATTCCGCTGCTCTAAGGGGATCTGTTCAAAGTTCATAAAAACTTGTGCTGCAGCTTCATTCCAGCCGACGATGAAACAGCGCCGATCAGAGATAATGGTAGGACAATAGCGCAATTCCTGCAAGATTTTCTGCAATGACGGGTGAAGCTGAAGCGTGTCTGGTTCCGGCACGGGCAGATCCGAATAATGCTCCGTAGCTAGAGAAAACAAGTATTTTCGTTCATCTGCAGTGAGTCTGAGAGCAGAAGAAATGCTGTCCAGTACAGCATGTGAAACCTGAATGCTCCGTCCTTGTTCCAGCCAGGTATACCAGGTCGTGCTGACGTTAGCCAATTGGGCGACTTCTTCCCTTCTTAAACCAGGTGTTCTTCGCCGGCCTCCGGCAGGCAAGCCAACGGATTCTGGAGAGAGTTTCGAACGCTGTGTTTTCAGAAAAGTGGATAACGCCTGTAGTCGAATAACATCACTCAATGGATCACCTTCAATCTGTTTATCATGGTAGTCATTATACTATGATAAATGACAACTTGTAATAGGATATACAGAAATGGCACTATGAATGCATAAGCATCAGGAAACTGAATGAAGAACGTTACAAGGAGGACAAACCGGGATGAGTATGGAACGTGTTGTGATTACAGGAATGGGTGTGATCTCTCCACTCGGCAATGATGTAGATACATTCTGGGGCGCTTTGAAGGAAGGCAGATCGGGAATTTCTCCGATTGAACATCTGGACAGCGGATTGTATAAAACAAGAATGGGCGGATTGATTCATGATTTTGATGGTGAAGCCAGATTTGGACGCAAAGAAGCCAGACGCATGGATCGGTTTGTACAATTTGCTGTTGCAGCAGCAGACCAGGCGTTATCGGATTCAGGTCTAGTGCTGGAATCGCTGGACCGGGAGCGGACAGGTGTATATATTGGTTCAGGTATAGGTGGGATTCAGACCTTGATGGATCAGGGCAGTGTCTTGTCAGGACGAGGAGCATCGCGGGTCAGTCCAACGCTTGTCCCGATGATGATATCCAATATGGCGGCAGCCACAGTCAGTATGAGGTTTGGCTGCTGGGGGCCAACGCTCTCCCCGGTAACGGCCTGTTCGATTGGAAACACAGCCATTGGTGAAGCCTACCGGCTGATTCGCCACGGAGGAGCAGATGTTATTTTTGCAGGAGGTACAGAAGCGGCAGTCACAGAAATATCGCTTGCTAGTTTCGGCAATGCGACAGCGTTATCTACCAGAAATGAAGCTTATACAGCGGCAAGCCGACCATTTGATGCAGGCAGAGATGGGTTTGTTATGGCCGAGGGGGCAGGGATTCTGGTCGTGGAAGCTCTGTCTCATGCACTGGCAAGGGGAGCAAATATTCTCGCTGAAGTTATCGGATATGGGGCTACTTCCGACGCGTACCACATGGTAGCCACTCATCCTGAAGGTAGAGGAGCTTATCTTGCCATGCGGGCAGCGTTGCGGGATGCAAAGCTGGAGCCTCGAGATATCGATGTGATCAATGCTCATGCGACCAGCACAGAGGCGGGTGATCTGTCTGAAACGAGAGCGATTAAACAGCTTTTTGGTGAATTGGCCTATCATATCCCCGTAACAGCGAACAAGTCCATGACGGGGCATATGCTTGGTGCTGCAGGGGGAGCAGAAGCGATATCTCTCGTTCAAACGCTGCGCCAAGGCATCCTACCGCCAACCATTAATCAGGAGCAGAAAGATGCCGAATGTGATCTGGATTATGTCCCAAATGTCGCGAGAGAAGCGGTCTTGCAGACGGGCATGTCCAATTCTTTCGGCTTCGGCGGACATAATGCCGTTATTATTCTTCAGAAGTATTCAGCATGAGCAAAATGGATTGAATAATTGATAGGAATAAAACAAACAGCGCCGCCGATATGGCTGCGCTGTTTTCATGTGTAGGCAAGGGATCAAGACGTCAGAGAAGTTGAATCCGCAATGCCTTTGCCACTTCTGCTCAGCCAGCTTACCCGCCAGCGGGATTGCATGAAGAGAACAAGGCACATGGAAGCGGCAGCGATGAGACTGAGAATAACAAATCCTGGCGTGTAAGATTGATAAGAGCTGTACAGTTGACCCAGAATGAGTGGCAACGCGTAACCTCCCAAACCTCCGGCAGCCCCTACGATGCCTGTCATCAGACCAATCTCGTTGCCAAAACGTTGTGGAACCAGCTGGAATACAGAACCATTCCCGGCCCCAAGGCACATCATGCCGAGGAACAACATGACGATGACTACCGGAAGCGGCGGTAGGAAGGATACACCCAGAAGCATGATGCAGGCGCCGGAGTACAAGAAGGTAAGCATCCGGGTTCCGCCAATTTTATCCGCCAGAAAACCACCAACAGGCCGGAAGAAGCTGCCTGCAATGACACAGAACGTCGTAATGTCAGCGGCATGAACGGCAGAAAGTCCATATTGGGTATTAAAGAAAATAGTCAGATAATTACACAGTCCAACGAAACCGCCAAAGGTGACACAATAGAAGGCACAGAAGACCCAGGCATCTTTTTGTTTAAGCAAAGTTCCGTACTGGGATAACTTCTTAGGCTCTGGACGATTCGGACTGTTTTTGGCGAAGATGGAAAAGAGGATAAAGACGATAACAATCGGGATGATCGCGAGTCCGAAAACAACTTCCCAGCTACCAAAATGAGTGGCCAGACGATTGGCAAACAAGGTAGCAAGAACCGTTCCGCTATTACCTGCTCCGGCGATCCCCATGGCAAGACCTTGATGTTCTTTAGGATACCACTGTCCTGCAAGCGGCAGCGCGGCTGCAAATGAGGCGCCCGCTACGCCGAGTAAAAGAGCTACGACATAGAGTTGGCTGAGCGAATCCACCCATAACCAGCCCAGTAACAATGGAACGAGGGTGAATAACATACCGATCTGAGCGGTTACTTTGGGACCAATATAGTCGGACATGAAGCCAAGCACCAGCCGCAGGATGGAACCCCCGAGAATGGGCAGGGCAACCAGATTTGCTTTTTCCAACGGGGTCATCGGATAATCCATGGCAATAATAACAGCGAGCGGACCGAGCATACCCCAGATCATAAAACTGATGTCAAAATACATAAATGCTCCGAACAGTGTGGGCTTATGCCCGCTTTTCCAAAAACTTTTGCTCTCTACCATTCCTCATCGCTCCTCATCCAAGTAGGTTCTTTGTTATGTCTCTATGTTTTTGTTCGGGCAGAAAAAGGCCGCAAGCCGTCCTGAATTAGAACGATTTGCGGCCCCGTTGCCGACAGGCGGTACACGTCTTTGTGTTCCCGCTTCTGAGATGATCACATCGCTGTGATTTTGATTCAAATTATAAAAAGGGAAAAAGGTAATGTCAACAAAAATAACATTAAATTTTAAAATAATTATTCCATAACCCGTTTTTCATTATTTCATGTCAATTTAGTTGACATATATTTTAAATTCAATTAATCTGAATTTAATAAGAATCTACACAATGGCGTGTAGAGCTCGGAGGCAATGGTGCCCCTTTTCCCCATAAGGAAAAGGGGTTGTTCTGTTTTAAATCGGAAAAGGGGTTATTGTGTTTTAAATCAGAGAAGGGGGCTTTGCGTTTTAAATCAGAGAGAGGCAATTCGGTTTAGTTTGCAGATGTGAAAGGGATAGGGGGCGGCCCATGAGTAGAAAGAAACTGGTGGTTATCGGCAATGGTATGGCTGGAGTGAAATGTGTAGAAGAGATTATTAACCTGGAGCCGGATCGGTATGAGATTGTCATCTACGGGACGGAACCTCGCCCTAATTACAATCGAATTATGTTATCCAAAGTGCTCCAAGGTGAGCATTCCATACAGGACATTATCATCAATGACTGGACCTGGTATGCGGAGCGTAATATCCGGCTGTGCACAGGTGAGACTGTTCATCGGATTGACACCCGTACGAAGTTCATTGAGACGGAAGCTGGCAAAAAGGAAACCTATGACATATTGATCCTCGCGACAGGGTCCTCTCCGTTTATTCCGCCAATTCCGGGCATTGATAAGGAGCGTGTAATGTCTTTTCGGTCCATTGATGACTGTACTCGCATGTCAGATTACTCCAAAGAATACCGCAAAGCAGCTGTCATCGGTGGTGGATTACTTGGGCTGGAGGCTGCAAGGGGACTGTTGCATCTAGGGATGGAAGCGGTGGTAGTCCATAATGCACCGTATATTATGAATCGACAACTGGATTACGAAGCTGCAGCGATGCTTCAACGTGAGCTTGAAGATCAGGGCATGTCCTTTCTTTTGAATAAAAATACGCAAAAAGTTACCGGACGTTCACAAGCGCAGGGTCTGCTTTTCACAGATGGATCCAAACTGGAGGCACAACTGGTCATTGTTGCTGTCGGGATTCGCCCGAATGTGGATCTGGCCAGGAGAAGCGGCATTGCTACACATCGTGCTGTTGTGGTTGACGATCATATGCGTACCAGCGTACCAGATATATATGCCGTGGGAGAATGTGCAGAGCATCGGGGGATCAGTTATGGTCTGGTAGCACCGCTGTATGAGCAGGGAAAGGTGCTGGCGCGCACATTGTGCGGACAGGAGGTGCCGGGCTATGCAGGTTCTGTTCCGTATTCACAGCTGAAAGTCTCGGGGGTAGATGTTTTCTCGGCAGGAGACATCAGTGACGAAGGGTTGCAGACGGCCATTCAGCATTTGGATGGTGTTCAGGGCACGTACAAAAAAGTGCTGATGCAAGCTGGCAAGGTTAGAGGTGCTATTTTGTTTGGCAACACGGTTGAGGGCACGGCCCTCCTTGGTCTGGTACAACGTGGAGCCGATGTGGCTGAGCTTGCCCCCAAGGAAGATACGCCAGATCCTGCAGTAACAGCAGCAGCTGCGCTTCCAAGCCAGGAAACGGTCTGCGCTTGCAACAATGTAACCAAAGCGGCGATCTTAAAAGCCATTCAGGAGCAAGGGCTGGAAACGGAAGAACAAGTGAAGCAACAAACCAAAGCTTCAGGTTCATGCGGTGGTTGTAAACCTATGGTAGGCGCTCTGTTGAAACACGCTAAACGTGTGGAACTTGATGGAGGTGTTAGCACAAGTGCTGAATCAGGCGGTACGAAGGAGAAACCTGCCGTGCTCCCTGTATGTCACTGTACGGAGATGAGCCACGCAGAGCTGAAGCATCGGGTGAGCGTTATCTTTGAGTCATATGCAAAAGAAGCTGACATTTCGAACGTTGGATCTGGAGTCCTCCCATTGGAAGACAAACAGTTCAATTCACTGTTGAGGGGGCTGAACTGGCATTCGGAACACGGGTGCCCGGTATGCCTTCCTGCAATTCGCTATTATGTTTGTGTTTCAGGATTAATGCAGTCCTCCGCAGAAAATGATGCGAAAACAGTGCTGAAGACAGACCTTTACGGACTGGAAGCGGAAGATTTACAAGGGGAACTTGTGCAGGGACATGATCAGATGGTTCACATCTATTCGGAGCGACATGTACCATCATTGGCTTCTAGTATTACTGCAAGCGATCTGGAGACGAGACTTCGTACCGATTGGAAAACAGCAGTGATGCCTTCCGAAGTGAACATCGCTATTGCTTGGGGTTCTCGATCCCCGGTGAATGTACTGGTTTCCGATGTAGGCCTGCAGGCTTCTCCGGCTGGATGGGAAATTTACGTCGGAGGTCATGCCGGGCATCCGGTAAAGGAGGGCTCCTTGCTCGGGACAACGGAATCAGAGCAGCAAGCGTTCATTCTCGCATCGGCCTGTCTGCAATGGTATCGACAAACGGCTTGGTTTGATGAACCTTTATGGATGTGGACTGAACGTCTGGGAGTGATGTCGATTCGGGAAACGCTTTTGAATACACAATTCCAGCGAGAACTTACGTTTAATCGCGCACAGGAGCGCGAGAAGGATGTTGAGCGTGGAACGGAGACCCTTTTTGAAAACCTCATTGCTCAGGTGAAAGCTTGAAAGCTTACATGAATAACCCGGAAAGGCAGGAGAGCATGATGATGGACGCGGTAAATACAGACCAAGCGAAGTCGAGGTTATATGTAAAAGAGACCCAATGTCCTTATTGCAGTGTGCAATGCAAAATGTCCGTAGAAGAGCTTGCCGCTCCCGTTGCAGGTCAGAAAGTAGCGGAGTATATGGTTCAAGGCATGCCCAATAAGGCTTCGCAGGGCCGCCTGTGCGTGAAAGGGATGAATGCTCATCAGCAAGTGTTCAGTTCCGAGCGTTTGATGTATCCGCTCATTCGCCGTCAGGGAGAATTGGAGCCGTGCTCATGGGATGAAGCAATGCAGACGATTGCTGATCGGTTGCAACAGCTACAAACGACGTATGGTTCTGATACCGTAGGCGTATACGGCGGAGGATCGTTGACCAATGAAACCGCATATCTGCTTGGAAAATTTACCCGCGTAGCACTCGGCAGCAAGTACATCGACTATAACGGCCGCTTCTGCATGTCAGCAGCAGCTTCTGCCGGTAGCAAAGTTTTCGGAATGGATCGTGGATTAACGTTTCCGCTTTCGGACATCCCTAAAGCAGCATGTATCATACTGGCAGGAACGAATGTAGCTGAGTGTCAGCCAACGCTCTTACCGTATTTTAATGAAGCGAAGGAAAATGGAACGTTTATTATTGTGATTGATCCTCGTAAGACAGCAACGGCAGCCATTGCTGATCTTCACCTCCAAGTGAAGCCGGGTAAGGATGCACTGCTGGCCGATGCGATGCTGAAGGTAATTATGGATGCGGGCTTGGCTGATTCCAGCTTTGTTCAGAAACGTACGACCGGATATGAACAGCTTGTGCAGGAGATGGAAAGTCTCAATCTTGAGCAGGCCGCAAAAGCATGTGGGGTCGAACTGGACTTGATCCGTCAGGCGGCAATGGCTTATGGCGAAGCACATACTGGCATGATTATGACGGCACGCGGGGTGGAACAACAGACGGATGGACACATGGCTGTCCGGCATTTTCTGAATATGGTGCTGGCAACCGGAAAGATCGGCAGAACAGGTTGCGGATATGGCGCAATTACCGGACAAGGAAATGGACAGGGGGGACGGGAGCACGGACAGAAGGCAGATCAGCTACCAGGATACCGTTCTATTGAAAGTGAGGAAGACCGTGCATATATAGCATCTGTCTGGGGAGTAGACCCTACTCTTTTGCCAGGCAAAGGTGTATCAGCTTATGAGATGATGGAACGTATCTATGAGCAGGACATTCGCGCATTGCTTGTGATGGGTTCTAATCCGATCGTTTCAAATCCGAATGTAAGCTTGGTAGAGGAAGGTTTACGAAAGCTTGATTTTCTCGTCGTAGCCGATATGTTTCTGTCTGAAACGGCCAGATTGGCCGATCTTGTACTGCCCGTAACCGCTTATATGGAAAATGAAGGCACACTCACCAATCTCGAAGGGCGTGTTCTCCTGCGGGAACAAGGAAGGTCTGCACCTGGAGAAACGTTAGACGATTGGGACATTTTGTGCCGCATTGCCGAGAAGCTGGGCAAAGGTTCGTTGTTCCAATATGCGAAGGCTGAGGATATCTTCAATGAATTGCGAATTGCGAGTCGTGGCGGAGTAGCGGATTACTATGGAATCACCTATGAACGACTGAGAAATGAACAAGGAGTGTACTGGCCTTGTCCTTCTTTAGATGAGCAGGGCGAGGGAATGTTGTTTCATGAACGATTTGCTCATGTCGACGGAAAAGCTACGTTTACTCCGGGAGCCAGTCTAGGGTGGGATGATGTTTCGGAAGCTTTTCCCTTGATTCTAACGAATGGGCGTATTCTCGCTCATTATCTAACAGGTGTGCAAACACGCAGAAGCCCAGCACTTGCTGCTCGTGAGTTAGAGAACTTTGTGGAACTGCACCCGTCAACGGCAGCTCGCCATCGCATCCGTGACGGAGAGTGGGTAGAGGTCCAGTCGGCCTACGGAAGCTTCACTGTCCGTTCGCGAATCAAGGCATCCATCCGCGAGGATACGCTGTTTGTGCCCATGCACTGGGGCGGAATCCAAAATGTGAACCGGGCAACGAGGCCTGATCTGGATCCCTTCTGCCGAATGCCTGGATTCAAGACAGCGGCCGTGAAAATTCAGCCTTTGCGACTGGTCTGATACATTATATTTACTTACTATTTAAATATGGAATAGCTGCACATCTCATGATGTTTCGTGGGGTGTAGCAGCTTTTTGCGTTATATGTGCAACGGCGTGCCGGGGCACGTCAAGGGGAAGTGACGTAACAGGGGGCGAAAAGGGGGTAAAACGTGCACTTCAGTGGGTTTCAAGACACGCCCTAGTTCGCTGGTTCGATGGAAACATGAATATTGGCCCATGAAAGAGGTGAGCAATTTCGTTATGATGTTTATTAGGGGTACATATGTACGTATTTGTTCTGTTTTGAAATCTATTGCTCTCGGGTATTAACTCTTAATTGAATGGGATTTAGCTATTTGTAATAAATTGGTTTTTTGTGGGTGGAGTTATGAATGAAGCTATGCATGAAGTTATGAAAGGAGACACGATGCATTGAAATTATGGATTACAGTGAAAAGTCTGGGCAAACGCAAACCGGCTCTTGCGAAACAAGCCGCTGAAATTCCGGAAACAACAAGTACACTTCGACTGCTTATCGAGAACATGGTTGAACAACAGGTGCAAGCTTTTCGAGAGAGGAAGGACGCAGCGGGGATGCTTGCTTATCTGATGCCTCAAGACATCGACGCGCAGGGTGCTACGGGAAAAGTGGGTTTTGGCACAATACATGGCGAGGGCGTTCCTGAGCTTGGAGAGGCGAAGGAAGCCGCGATACTTGCTTATGAAGACGGAATGTACAAAGTATTTCTGAATGATGAAGAATTGGAAGATTTGGATCAACCACTGAACATAGAGGATGGAGCTCATGTGACCTTTATCCGCTTCACGATGCTGGCCGGACGTCTGTGGTAAGGGGAGCAGAAGTAGTATGACAAGGAGGAGAACAGGATGAATCAGGAAGATCAGGTACAGGCGTATATTGAGGGATTACAGGAGAAAGCAGCTACGCTTACAGAGGCAAAGCTGGACGTAGCGAAATATGTGATAACGTTGGCAGAATCAACTTACTTGCGTGGGGATGAAGAAGACTATTTTAATATAGAAAGACAACTTATCAACCTTGCGATCGAGAAGCAACAGCCATTATTCCAGCCGATCCTTGAGGTGCTTGAGCACTTGGCCTCTGACGGGTTTGTTGCCAGATTCCGCTATATTGCTGAAGGTGCGACGCTGTATCCATATAGTACAAGCTATGAGCGCAGACCTTTCCGGACCGCCGATCCAAGACAACATGTTGTTCATGTGATGCGCAAGTTGCTTGGTTTATTCCGGATGGAGGCAAGAGGGTTTAGTTTGAACGAGTATTTAACCATTCGTGAGCCAAACATGCTTCATCAGCATGAGTTCCGTGCGGTATTGCCGGACTGTATTGCCTATGAACTGGATCATTCGAACCTTGAAGTCAAGCAGGCACTGCACGATATTATCTATGGGGATAATCAGGCTGCGTTACTGACAAACGAGATGATTAAAGGCATTTTTATGAGTGAACAGGCCGAAGCCTATCACATGGTGGGTGAACTCTTGATTGCAGCCAGACTGCAGGAAGGACTTCGCCAGAGCATTGTGGAACGAATGGACGAAGGCACGTTAGAAGCGTATATTTACATATTAAAAATCATTCTGGACAACAATCTGATACGGTTCAGCTCTGTCGTCAGAGCATTGGGCGTATGGACAGGGATCGGGATTGAAGCGGCCAACCAGCGTGTGGCAACACAATTACTTGAACAGGTCTACGAAGCGCTAGTACATGAGGATATTCGTGAGGCGTGGAGACAGGAGAAAAATGCTAATAAACTATACATCAGTCTTTGGGCCACGGCGGTCATTGAAGAGAATGACCTGCAACCTAAGATTACAGAGATCATGGAACAGGGTGAGATGTACCAGAAGATCGTAGCTCAGTACGTTCTGGCTAACAGCCAGTACCTGGGGCTTCGTCTTGCTATGGCGCGTAATCATCTGGGTGTTCAGCATCCGGAACTGATCCACTGGGTTGTGAAAAATTATACGGCGGCGTATTCGCACAATTGGAGCTTTGAAGAGGGGGAGCACCAACGCAGTGTCTATGTGCCTCGCTGGGATGTGCTTGAAGATAAACAGGCACGCCGCCATGATTTTGATCAATTCAAACAGATGCTGGATTTCATTCCTAAGGGCGGTGCAGGCGGGCCTTCAGGTGTGCTGGATTTTGTGCACTATCAGATCGATAGTGATGACGTCATCAAAAAAATGTTGTATTTGGCTGCTTATGATATGGATGCGGACTGGATTGCTGAGATTATTGCTCTCAAGGATCGATTAAGCCCCGAAATGCGCGGAGAGCTACTGTCGCATTTTGTGCAAGAGCCTGATAACGAGGTGCAGCGCCAGTTTGTGTTTGAAAGTTTGTCTGACAAAAGCATGAGTAACCGTGAGAGTGCATTGCAAAAAGTGAAAAAGTTGGTACTAACCGAAGATGAGCTACAGCAGATGGAAGTACTGTTAAAACTCAAAACGGGATCACTCCGGCAAAAGGTGATTCAAGCCCTGTTGTTGCAACCTGTTGAGAAGTTGAAAGATTCAGTTCAACGATTACTAAAAACGAAGAATGAGCTGCAACGTCTGGGTGCACTTGAACTGTTAACGGAGATTAAAACGGATACGGCACGTGCAGAGCAACTGGAACAGCTCAAGCCATTCGCAGAGGAACTAGAGAAGCCTACAGCCAAGGAACAGAAGCTGCTCGACAAACTGTTTAATGAAGGAAGTCGTTATACGGCCTCCAATGGCTATGGTCTATTTGACCCGAATCAACGGCAAACGCTGCTCGATGAAGAACGTGACCTTTCTGGCAACAAACCGAAGGATATATTTAATATATCACTGGATAAGATCAGTGCCTCCATGAAAGGATTAAATGAACTGGTTCATGAGCACAGGGATCATGAATATGTGGTGGAGTACTATGCAGGTTACAAAGATACCCTGTTAGTCGGAACCAGCCTTCGTTCCAAGGTTCCTTATGGCGATCGGTCGAAAATGAAACAACTGGATCAGTTTCCGCTGGATGAAGTGTGGAAGCAATATTTCGAGCAAAACGGTCTGAGCAGTATTGAACTGTTACAGCTATATGTCGAACTGCAGTTAGGCAAGCTGAATGGCACATTGGATGAACATTACTCTTTTTATCGCGAGCAGTATGATTACGACAAATTAAGAAAGATGCCATTACTAGAGGGTTGGCGCAAAACATTTGCTGAACAGACCTATCCATTGAATGAGATAGTGAAGCTGCACGAGATGATGGGCACACTGCCATATAAAGATCAGGTTCATGCATTGATCTCGGCTGCATTTCTGGATCGTGATTCAGCTGAAATCTTCGAGATTGCAGAGAAGGCATGGGGTTCCATTATTTTAAGTATGCCTGCAGAGCATATGGAGAAGGAAATGGGAATGCTTCAGATTCTGACTGAACCGTGGAAATATATTGTCCGGAATGCCGTGTATGACGACGCGAGCTTTAAGCGATATTTCCAGACAGCCTATCAATTCTCTCATCTGGTAGAGCCTTACCATCCGTTGTCTCTCCTGTCACTTGACGATTTCCTGCGAGCCTACCAATTAGAGCTGATTGATGATCAGGAGATTTACCGTCAACTGATGGTTGGACCGTTCCGTTATCTGTTCATCCGTGACATGACCTCGGCTCGCACAGAGCGGATCAAAGATGATCCAAAGCTGATTCAACTGCGCGATACGGTGGTCAATCGCATTCTGGAGATTGAACTGACCCGGGGGGAACTATCTACTGAAGTGAGTAATCTGGCTATGAAACTGGAACGCATTGAAGGCATGGAACATTGGGTGCATCTGGTTGCTGCCATGGATCAGGATACGTTTGTTCGTGGGTATATTTATAGTTATGGTGAAGGGAATACAACGCGTAAAGAAATGTTCAGTTATCTGATTAAGCACTGTCATCCACGGGCTGGGGAAGATGAACAGTTGCTGGCGGAATTGCTGCAGAAGTATCCGGTTAAGGAGAAAAAGCTGCTGGAAGCCGCCATGTATGCACCGCAATGGATGGAACTTGTGGCGAAACATCTAGGCTGGAAGGGGCTTCGTAGTGCGGCTTGGTACTTCCATGCTCACATTAATGAACAATTCAGTGCGGAGAAGGAAACAATTGTTGCGCATTACTCCCCAATTACGCCGCAGGACTTTAATGATGGGGCCTTTGATATCGCCTGGTTTGAAGAGGCTTACGCTGAGGTTGGAGAAGAGCGATTCAACCTGTTGTACGATTGTGCGAAGTACATCTCGGGCGGAGCCAACCATCGCAGATCACAATTGTTCGCAGATGCAGCCCTTGGCAAACTCAGTCTGAAGGACATGTATGATTCGGTAGCAGACAAGCGGAATAAGGATCACTTACTGACCTATAGTCTGATTCCGCTGGCAGAGGAACGGGATCGGGATGTAAGAGAGCGTTACGACTTTATCCAGAAGTTTCAGTTGCAGAGCAAGCAGTTCGGGGCGCAGCGGCGCGCGAGTGAAGGATTAGCTTCACAGATTGCGCTTGGTAACCTTGCGCGGAACGCGGGTTATGCTGATGTAACACGTCTCATGTGGGATATGGAAGCGCGTAAGCTGGATGAGGTGAAATCGTATTTCGAACCGCATGCACTGGATGACGATACGACGGCTCAACTCGTCATTGATGAGGAGGGGCAGGCTGATCTCGTCATTGTTAGTAAAGGCAAAGTGCTGAAGTCCGTTCCTGCTCGTCTCAAAAAGGACGGATATATTGCAGAGTTGAAGGAGCTAAAATCCGATCTGGTCGATCAGTATCGACGGGCTAGACAGGAACTGGAGCGCTCCATGGTCGCAGGCACAGCCTTCACACGTCAGGAGATTGCAAGTCTGATGCTTAATCCGGTCATTCATCCGCTACTCAGGACGTTGATCTTCAAGTCAGGTGAGCAGCTTGGAAGATTTGATGTTGCATCCGGTGGTTTGCTAGCCCCGGTCGCAGAGGGAGTTGCCTATACATTGAAGGAAGAAGATCAGTTGCTGATTGCACATCCGCTACATTTGTATGAGAGTGGCAAGTGGAGTGAATTCCAGCGCGATCTCTTTACTCGTCAGGAGCGTCAGCCGTTTAAACAGGTTTTCCGCGAACTTTACCTGCCGAATGAAGATGAACTTGCTCAAGGTACGGTCTCTCGTCGCTACGCAGGATATCAGATTCAGCCGAATAAAACGGTAAGTTTGTTGAAAAGCCGTCAATGGACGGTAAGTTATGAAGAGGGATTGCAAAAGGTGAGTTATGAGCATAACTTGATCGCTAATCTCTATGCGATGGCGGACTGGTTCTCTCCAGCAGATACAGAGGCACCTACGCTGGAGACCGTTCAATTCTATGATCGTCGCACGTATAAACCTGTAGAATTGAAGGATGTACCACAGGTGTTCTTCTCAGAGGTCATGCGTGATATTGATCTGGTAGTTAGCATTGCCCACGTTGGCGGTGTGGACCCAGAGGCAAGTCTTACAACCATAGAGATGCGACATGTTATTGTGAATGAGTCTTTGCGTTTGCTCAAGCTGGATAATGTGCGTTTGGACGGCAATTATGCACGAATCGAAGGTGAACTGGGTGAATATGCCGTTCATTTGGGAAGCGGTAATGTCTTCAAGCAGGCCACTGGTGCAATGTATATCGTGCCTGTGCATAGCCAGCACCGGGGAAGAATCTTCCTGCCATTCCTGGATGAAGATCCAAGAACCGCCGAGATTTTGTCCAAAATCGTACTGCTGGCTGAGGACAAGAAAATCAAAGATCCGCAGATTCTCGCACAGCTTCAGCAATAAAAATATATGTGTAGCATTAATATACCGAATGACAATAGACCGCCTCACTTGGGGCGGTCTATTGGTCATACCACTTTCTAATGAGAGAAGCAGTGGTGTAATCTATGGATTGGATTGGCTATATAATGCTGTTGTTTGCAGATGTTGAGGATGACAGAATATGTTAAGATATACGCAGGAATCAAGGTACATACGAATGGTACATGAGTAAGTACGGATGGGATTCTGCGCTACATTATGTTTTCAGCAGAGGAGAGTGCATAAGACATGTTAATGGTACCTTATCGGGAGCAGGACCACGCCAAGTTAGTAGCCATCTGGGAGCGTGCTGTTCGAGCGACACATACATTTCTGGAGGAGCATCACATTCTGTTTTATAAAAAGATGGTCGGTGAAGCTTTGGAATTCAAACAAGTCGAGGTCTGGGAAGTGCTGGATACCGAGCAAGAGCCGATTGGCTTCATCGGTCTGGACAATAGCTTTATTGAGATGTTGTTTGTAGACGAGTATTTTCAGGGACAAGGCGTTGGGAGATTTCTGGTTCATCAAACGATGAAAATGAAGGGCACTGAGCTTAGAGTAGATGTGAATGAGCAGAATGAGGATGCGGCCCGATTTTATGAGAAGCTGGGATTTGTACAGACAGGACGATCCGAACTGGACAGTTCAGGCAATCCTTTTCCGTTGCTTCATCTGGAGATGAAACGAACAGGAGCTTGATTAGGAGAAATCATCTGTCAGGCTTAAGTGAGAACGGTTTAAGATGCTTCTCTAGGTAAAGATAAAACCCCGGCGGTGACTCCTGTATGGGAGACGCTACCGGGGTTCTATGTTTTCCTTACTGGTAAACCGTGATCATTGAACCGGGAAGGAAGGGGGCTATTTTCAAAAAAATTAATGTGCCTCTTCATCGTCCAGGAAAGGTTTGTTCACCGCATAATACATGAAGCCCATCAGCAACACGCCTCCTACCAGATTACCGAGCGTCACAGGCACCAGGTTGTGAATCACACCACCGAATGAGATCGTGCCCGGGTGGTTTAACACAAGCGCAATTGCAAACGTACACATATTCGCAATGCTGTGCTCATATCCCGAGATGAAAAAACAAAACACAAAAAGCATCATGGCAAACATCTTGGCGCCATTCTCTTTCATGAACATCGGCACAAAGAACGCCAGACACACGAGCCAGTTACAGAGGATTCCGCGGAAAAAGAGCTGCATCGCTGGAGCTTCCATTTTGTGCTCGACTACACTGAGTAGGAAACCGTTCACCTGTGCCGAATCGAACAGTCCCGTAAGATAAATCAACAGGGCAAATACCGCCGCGCCCATCAAGTTTCCACTGTAGCTCGCAATCCACAGTTTAACCACTTCAAACCAGCGCAGTTTTTTGCGTAAAGCCGCATAGGTGTAATAGAACGTATTGCCTGTAAACAAGTCACCGCCGCCATAGGCAATCAGAATAATTGCCGCACCGAACGTAATGGCTGCCATAGGGTATGTGAACGGGGAATTCTCCATATAGAAGAAATTGCCCGTCTTAAAAGCTACGATGACCCCGAATCCGATGAACATGCTGGCTAGCATAGAGCGTGACAGATATCGCAACAAACTTTGCTTGTAAATTTTGTGTTTCTTCAGAGCAAGCTGCTCGACGCCCCGTAAACCTTCCGTTTCCATAATTTCCCTCCTGTATGTAATGGATCAACTGGGGCGTGTCTTGAAATCCGCTGAAGTGCATCTTATACCGCCTTTTTGCCCCCTGCTGCGTCACTTTCCCTTGACGTGCCCCGGCACGCCTGCGATAAACTTCCTGGCTTGGAACAAAAAATTAGCAAAATCTGCTTCCTTCAGCGTTTTCAGACACGCCCTAACTTTTCTACATTATACCTGTAATTTGCTTCAATAGTGGACCGAAATGAAAGAATTTAAACTATACATCAATAGATCGCCCGAGAATGCCGTGGGCTGGTGTGCCCTTTCGCAGGGGAAGAACTTTAAATTATTTAGGATCAGAATCTTGTTTGTAGGAGGTTGCAGGAAAGGGGAACATGCAACTCTGCCAGATGTCATTCAGCTGTGCTTCTGTCCGTTCATGTGGAACATGCTCTTCGCTATAAGAGCGTTCCAGCTTATCGCGCATAAACGCTTCTGCATGGGGACTAGGGCGAGAGTGAAACTGTTTGGAAAAATCGCCGTGAATGTCTGCCTCTCTCAGTTTGCTAAGAGCACTATTGATTAAGGGACTGCCTGCATACAACAAAGAGGAGGTCTCTTCACATTCGAACTTGAGAAAAAGAAGTGCCTTCTGAATGGCATGAATCTCGCCTTGAGTAAGATGTACCGCCTGAGTCGTTTCTTCTGTTAAATGTTCACCGGCTTGTTCTGGTGACTGCTGTTTATCGTTCGAATTCATTAATGATCACGTCCCGAGATAGATTGAAGTTCCCGTACTGCCGCAGTACCGAACTCAGGATGCGTTTGCAGTGATTCCAGCGCCAGCACAGCATGCGGCCGGTGTTTGTTTGCTTTTACAATATCGAAAGCGGCACTCTGCACCAATATGTAGGCATCTGACTGAATGACATCCAGAGCCAGCCCAATTTCAGCCTCGGTAACGGGGAGCAGGGCTAACGCCATTAAAGCATAAATCTGAACATCTTCGTCTTCTTCCGGATTACGTACCAGTTTTCCTGCTGCTTCAAGAATTTCAGTAAGAAGTGGAGAAGTTCCCGCCATACCGAGGGCTCGCCAAGCTTCAATACGCACCAGATCTTCTTCCTGTGTATTCATACCAAGAGCAAGGACTTGCTGAGTTGTTTCTGCATCATGTAATTCGATGAGCTGACGAAGCGCTTCCTGTTTTTCCTCTGAAGTCGCTGAATCGAAATGATGAGCTCCAATTGCATAATGTATTTCTTTATCTTCATTAGACATGTATATCATTCACCTCCTGAATAAGTTCAAGATTGGGGCGGGAGCTGTATTGGGCGAGCTTGAAGTGCTTCTTCTACAATCTGCTCCGCAGTTAACTCACGTTCATCCCAGAAAATCAGATTACTGACCTCCGCATAAGGAAGAGCCTTTTGCACTTCTGTCAGCATATCATCCAATTCTTGCTCCGTTCCTTCCGCGTTCATAATTTTGCGAACTAATACGACAAGATGTTCATGATTGGACATTGCTAGTACCTCCTCCTGAATAATGAAATGGATTGAATGAATAAGGTGGTGCAGGCCCGTTTAGTCTAAAATAGGCTCACTCCAAGGATCATATTTTACGAAAATGGGTAGCATTTTTGGTGCTAATGTGAGATGTAGCGCATCTGACTTTTGAGTCTTATAGGAAATGATATAGTCCCCAAAGTGCGGCTCATATTCAAAGTGTTCAAATGTGATCGTTTGATCTGGATACTTGACAGCTGCGTATAATGTTGTAGCTCCTCTAGCCAGCAATTCCTTCATCACAGGGATCTGAGCAGCAAGCATGATTACAATCAGCACAAGGATAGCGCGTTTCATATGACGTTTTAGAAAACGAGTCAAAGACAAATCCCCCTATCTGATGACCATGTCTAAGCATTAGTCTATCATTGATAAGGGGAAAGTTCATGGTAAAAAGGTCGTTGTTTAGCGCATCGTAATCGCGATATTGCCGAACTGCTCACCTTTTTCCAATCGTTCAAATGCCTGTGCCGTATTTTGCAGTGGATAGATGCTGTCTATTACAGGGTGGATCTTATGTTTATCTACCCAATCCAGCATCTGCACAAACTCTTCACGGCTGCCCATAGAAGTACCGATCAAGCTGATCTGCGGAAAAAAGATCGAACGAATCGGCAGATGTAAGTCATCGCCTGAACTTGCGCCAAACATGACGATTCGTCCGCCAGGTCGGATGACACTTTCGTATTTGGGGAACATCACTTGTCCAATACTGTCCAGAATGATATCAACAGGCTCTTGAATATTCATCGTACTCTTCCAATCGGCATGACTGTCCAAAGCTTGATGAGCCCCGAGACGTAATGCCTCAGCTCGTTTAACCTCACTTCTAGATGTTACGGTGACCTTTGCTCCCGCAGCTAAAGCCATAAGAAAAGCATACGTTGCGACACCACCTCCGATTCCGGGAATCAGAAGATGTTCGCCTGCTTTCAGCCCCCCGCGAGTGAACAGCGCACGATACGCCGTCAGTGCAGAAAGAGACAATACACCAGCTTCAAGCCAGGAGAGATGTTCAGGTTTGGGCAACACATTGCTGGCAGGCAGTGTAATATATTGCGCTAGTGTTCCATCCGAAGGGCCTCCGACTATACCTGGAACCACAGGTACGTCTGCGGTATGTTCCCAGCCGAGCGTCGGGTGAATGATGACTTCTTGGCCTATGGAGATATGTTGCACGTCTTCGCCAACTTCTACCACAATGCCTGCCCCGTCCGATCCGGGAATAAGCGGAGTGTCTTGAGGCGTACGATCTGACATAATGAAGAGATCCCGGTGATTCAGTCCAGCAGCGCTCAGCTCTACAACGACTTGTCCGGGGCCTGCTTCAGGTGTTGGACAGGTTGAATATTGAAGACCTTCAAGGCCGCGATGACCTGAATGGATGATTGCATTCATCGTTTTGGATACGTTCATGGATGTTACCTCCCTGTATAATATAGTTACTCTGTCATCGTGCTTAGTGCTCTTATAGAGTAGATGGACGACTCATTACGGAGTCATTGTACAGGCGAGATGGAAACACGTAAAATAAACAGAAATGAAGGTCAGTATCAGGAATAATGATAGATAAGAATACGTGAAGAAATGAAGAGTGTTTAGCCTGATGTACGACATCTCAATAGGGCGGAATGCTCTGATATAAAGACAAGCAGGTGAGAAGAAAATGGATGCAGGGGATTTGAAAATATTCCAGGCGGTTGCCCGCGAAGGCAGTATCACTAAAGCCGCCACCGCACTTAATTATGTTCAGTCCAACGTGACCACACGAATCAAACAATTGGAAGATCAGCTTCAAGTGCCGTTGTTTCATCGCTCCAATCGGGGGATGCTGCTCACTCCGGCAGGGGAGAACCTGCTGGGCTACGCAGATCGAATATTGGAATTATTAGATGAAGCAGAGCAGGCCGCACAGGAAGGAAGTCCACCGACAGGAAATCTTCGTTTGGGTTCGATTGAGACTGCGGCTTCTCGTTTTCTGACACCGCTTCTGGCCGAGTACTGCGCATGTTATCCGAAGGTACGTTATTCCCTTGTCACTGGTGGTACACACGAGCTGAATCAGAAGGTTATAGCCCATGAATTACATGGTGCTCTGGTATATGGTCCGGTCAAACATGAGAAGCTGAATTATATGAAAATGTACGACGATGAGCTGGTGCTGATCGTTAAACCGGGTGAACTTGATATGCCCGTGCTACTCAGCAGGCCGATGTTATTTTTTGAGGTTGGATGCAGCCACCGAACTCAGGCGGAGGATTTTTTGAAAACCCAAGGGGTTCATTCACTAAATGTCATGGAATATGGGACACTCGATACCATTATTAATGGTGTTACTGTCGGTTTAGGCGTGTCCTTGCTGCCTCGTTCTTCGGTGGCTCAAGCAGCAGCCAGAGGTGAGGTAGACATTGTATCACTTCCTGACCCATATTCTCGTCTGGAAGTAGGATTTGTTTATGCTCATGGTGAACATCGTTCTAACGCGCTCCAGGCTCTAGTGGAGATTATGACGATACAGGAACAGTAAAGGAGAGGTTGATTTTGGCAAATAACAAATTAACACTTGCCGACGCATTCGGTCAGGCGGCGTACATTGTAGGCGGGCACGGTAGCCGCAAAGTGAAAGTGTTGAAAGAGGCTCTGGAACAGGTGGATGGAGAAACGTTCAGTGACCACTACGGGAATGGCTCAATCATTGATGAGTTTCAACAGGAGATGGCAGATGTGCTAGGGAAGGAATCGGCGGTGTTTTTCCCAAGCGGCACGATGGCGCAGCAGATTGCACTTCGCATCTGGTGTGACCGGGCAGGCATCAAGCGAGTTGCGTATCATCCGCTGTCTCACCTGGAGATTCATGAAGAAGATGGACTAAAGGAGCTGCATCAGATCGAAAGCATTTTGCTGGGAGAAGCGGATCGTATGATTACACTTGATGATGTGAAAGGAATTAAGGGGAAATACGCCTGTTTGTTACTTGAGTTACCACAGCGAGAGATAGGTGGGCAATTGCCGGCTTATGAGGAACTGGAGGCGATCTCGGCATACTGCCGTGAGCACGGGATCAAGTTACATCTGGACGGAGCGCGCCTGTTTGAGATCACGCCTTATTACGAGAAAACACCAGCGGAGATCTGCGGTTTGTTTGATAGTGTATACATCTCTTTTTACAAAGGTATTGGCGGCATTGCAGGAGCTATTCTTGCTGGGGATACGGACATCATGCAGGAATCCAAGGTGTGGAAACGGCGGCATGGCGGCGATCTGATCGGACTGTATCCGTATATTCTCAGCTCCAAGTATTATTACAATGAACGTGTCGGCAAAATGGGACATTATTACGAGCAGGCCAAGGAACTTGCCTCGCTGTTCAATGCATGCCACGGGATTCACACGATCCCTGAAACTCCTGTATCCAATATGTTTCACGTTCACTTTACACTCGCAGCTTCCGAGGTTGAACCCTTGCTCGTGCAGATGGTGCAGAAGTTTGATATCGGCATTACATCGTATCTGAACAAAACCGGAGGCAACAGCTGCTCATACGAAATGTCGACAGGAGATCGTTATGACCTGATACCACAGGACAAGCTACGAGATGCACTGACTTGGCTGGACGGAGAGTTGCAAAACAGATGAAATTCGTAGAGCTAGACCCGATTCGGGATTTGTTGGTGCAGGCATATGGAACATCGATGGGGAGTGGCAGTAAACCTGAAACCGAGCAGGACATCAACAATTTTGAGCAAAAGTACCAAGTGAAGCTGCCTGCGGCGTACCGTGCGCTGCTACTAGAATTCGGGGCGTGCAACTTTGGTGACCCCGCTTTGTATTCAGTCAAAGAGCTAGACTGGGCGTATCCCGAGTTTCTGGATGCATATCGAGAGTACGAGAAGGAATACGACCTGCCTGGCGGGCTGAAGCTTTTTCCAATCGGCGGATTTGGTGAGGGTAGCATAGCCGTTCTGGATGAGACCTCTGGCAAAGTGATGATGCTCATTCATGACAGCGGGGAGGATGTTCCGTTAGTAGAGATCGAGTCTGATTTTTGTGCACTCATGACGATGCATGCAGAGACTGCAATCTGGGTGGAGGAGCAGATGAAGTAACGGGGAGAGGGGAGGTGTATCAGGTGTAATGGATATTCGAAAGTTACGCTACTTTATCGCCGTGGCGGAGGAACTTCATTTCCATCGTGCGGCCGAAAGATTAAATATGACTCAGCCGCCGCTGAGTCAACAGATCCAAAATCTAGAAGAAGAACTAGGTGTTAAGCTGTTGGAACGTACGAAAAAGATGGTTAGGCTAACACCTGCGGGAGCCGTATTTCTAGATCAGGCAAGACTAATTTTGGCTCAGCTTGAACGATCTATCCATCTCACACAGAAGGTTGACCAAGGCATCGTTGGTCATATAACGATAGCTTTTGTGGATTCGGCTTCAGGCAGTATGATGGTCGATATGCTAAGGCGATTTCGAGTAGCGTACCCACAGATCGAAATTACACTGCGTGAGATGACATCTTCTGAACAGCTGCAGGCACTGCAAGATGGACAGATCCATATTGGATTTTTACGATATCAGGAGCATAAGCCAAATGTGTCTTTCCGGATCTTCCAGGAAGAAACGTTAATGGTGGTGGTTCCAGACGATCACCCTTTGGCAGAGCAGATTCAAGTGTCGATTACTGACTTGGCGGAAGAGGATTTTATTTTGTTCCCTAGCCATTTGGGCTCACCATTTCATCGTCTCGTTCGGGAGTTTTGCAGGGAGCATGGGGTAGAACCGCGAATTACGCAGGAAGCAATCCAGATGTATACGATTGTGAACCTCGTTGCTGCAGGCATGGGAGTTTCCATTGTTCCTTCTTCGGTGGAGGTGTTTCAGCGCAGAGGTGTGGTATTTTTACCTTTAATAGAAAAACCGCCCTCCGTGCCCTTATACATGGCATGGCGGACGGACATGAATCAGGGTGTGGTCACCCGTTTTATACACATGGACAAGAGCGACTAAACTATATTAACCCGTCAGGACAGGATTTCTCTCAATCCATTTTCCTAATATTTCATCAATTCGAGTGAGGATATCCTGATCCAGTTTCACACCGGAAGCTTTCACATTTTCCAGTACTTGTTCTGGCCCGGATGCCCCAATAATCACTGAGCTGACGTAGGGATGATGAAGAACCCAGGCAACAGCGAGTTGAGGAAGAGTCAAACCTAGTTCCTTCGCTAGAGGAAGAAGCTGTTGTACAGCAGTCAGCACATCATCGTGTAACCAACGACCGGCGAGCTTGTTGAAGAAGGGTTTCCCTGCTTGGGCTGCTGCTCGTGATCCGGGTGGCACTGCTTCATACGGAAGGTATTTACCCGATAGTATGCCTTGAGCGAGTGGAGACCATGTAATCTGTCCCAGACCTGCCTGTACACTTGCGGGCACAACTTCTTGCTCAATTACACGCCATAACATCGAATACTGCGGCTGACTTGCGATGAAAGGTACACGCAACTCTTTAGCTAGTGCGGAGCCTTGCTCAATCTGAGCAGCTGTCCATTCACTAACCCCAATATAATGAACCTTGCCTTGACGAACAAGATCAGCAAACGCAAGGAATGTCTCTTCCAGTGGAGTGTGTGTATCATAGCGGTGAGCGTAATAGACATCGATATAATCTGTTTGCAATCGTTGTAATGAAGCACTGCAGGCTTCCATAATATGTTTGCGGGAAAGTCCTCTGTTATTGTGACCTGGGCCGGTTGGATGACAGACTTTGGTGCATAGTTCAATACTCTCTCTTGGGACTCCCTTGATAGCCTGTCCCAACACAGTTTCCGCCTTGGTATCCGAATATACGTCTGCCGTATCAAATGTCGTAATACCTGCCTCCAATGCAGCTTGGACACAAGCTTGTGCTGTTGGATCATCAACTTGTGATCCATGTGTAATCCAGTTGCCCAGCGAAATCTCACTGACGGTTAAACCGCTGTTTCCCAATTTGCGATATTCCATTTGTCATGCCTCCTTACTCATCTGGACTCCATTGTAGCAAGTGCAGATAATTAGGTGAAATATCTATTAAGCGCATGATTGATATGAAAAACATATCACAGGTTAATCAGCTCTCCTGAATATATTTACGATAGAGGGCAGGTGTGATTTCCTCGAACTTTTTAAATATTTTAATAAAATACCCCGATTCATTAAATCCCAGCTCATCGCTGATCTGTGAAACGGGCATGTCTGTGACCTCCAGCAGTTGCTTGGCCCACTTGATTTTGAGCTTGGCGAGATAGGTGGTGAAGTTTTCACCCGTCTCCTTGGCAAACAGTCTACTGAAATAACTTGGACTCAGGTGGCACAGATCGGCTGCTTGTTTAAGAGACACTTGTTCGCTCTTATGGTTATGGATATATTCAAAAGCAGGCTGGAGTACCGGATTGAGACTCTCCGTATCACTTGGACTATTTTTGAGATAAGCGTCCGCAATGGCATTGGTCATTTCCTTTTTGATCGACTCGATGTTACGGATCGAGTAACCCGGCAGGATAGTGGACAAGTTGACGGACTCCTGATTGCCTGAAGCTTTCTCAAACATCTCCACCAGCAAGTTTTTGTTCAGCGCTTCCTCGACAATATAGTTGCAGAGCAGGGATAACATATTGGAAATCTTCACGATCTCTTCATACGTCATGACGGGTAATTGGTCGTAATCTGCCTGCAACTCCTTCATTTTCGCATCATGCATCGGTACGTTTTTGGACGTCACGATCTGTTCCAGATCGGTACCTTTCTCGGGATCAGCCAGTTTGACTTGTCCGGCCATGACCGCGCCAATATATTTTCCATCTATCGTAATCGGAATCGCAATATCAATGATATTGAAATGACAGAGATAAACGTAAGGTTCGTTAAGGCGAACAGCCTCCAAACCGCCGCGAGAATCACATTTTTGACAGTAGGGAAGAAGCTCAGGATCTTTGCGAACGTTCTGGCAGAAAGCCTGACAGCTACTGTGGCTGGTCACGGGTATACCTTTATAATCAACGGTAAGAATAGCAAGTTTGGTGACGGTGGCGAGGGAATCCTGAAGGCGCTTCCACTTGTCCAGATCCAGTATTTTATTGATGTGCAGATATTCTTTAATCATGTGAAAAACCTCCGTGGCAGACCGAATTCATCGATCGGAGAGTCGTTAAAAAGTTGAAAGTTGTACATATTAAGACGTGAACAGGACGGGTAATGGAACATGGGAGGTCAAAATTCAACCATCTCATGACAATAACATACCACGATTATGCGAAAAAGCAAAAAATTACGATTGCAAATTATAATAATTTGTTATCAAAGTCCACTGTAAACCTCTTGTTTCTGCGTTATATTTAGGTCAATTGCAACAATTAAAATTTGATGTAACACGGAGCGAGGCACCTTAACCTCTGAATTCAAGTCAAGAAGGACAAGCGTTGCTGCGCAAAACATTCTATCGAATCTACTTTTAGGAGGCATATCATATTATGAGAAAAGCATTTATCAGCCCAACCAAGTACGTGCAAGGCGAAGACGAATTGTTGAACCTGGGTTATTTCGTAAAATCCTTCGGAGATTCTGCGTTGTTGATTGCACACCCGGACGATGTACAGCGTGTTAAAGCCAAGCTGGATGCAACAGCAGAAAAATTCAATATCACGTTTGTTGAAAGCGGTTTTAGAGGCGAATGTTCACGTGAGGAAGTTGCTCGTTTGCAAGAAATTGCGAAAGAAAAAGGCTGTACATGCACGATCGGTCTCGGTGGCGGTAAAGCCATTGATGCTGCAAAATGTGTTGCTGAAGGTGATGCATTAATCATCTGCCCAACGATTGCAGCAACAGACGCACCGACAAGCCACTCGGCAGTATTGTACACACCAGAAGGTTCTTTTGACGATTATGCATACTTCAAACAAAGCCCAAGCGTGGTGCTCGTAGATACAACGGTTATTGCAAATGCACCAACACGTTTCCTCGTATCCGGTATGGGAGATGCGTTGTCAACTTACTTCGAGGCAAGAGCAACAGCAAAATCTTACTCCCGTGTGAATGCAAGTCTGCCAATGGGTTCCCGTGAAGGGTACACACCTTCTGCTGTAGGAACGAATGCAGCACTGGCACTTGCTAAATTGTGTTACGAAATGTTGCTTACGGACGGCGCCAAAGCAAAAGTAGCGAGTGACAGCAACGTGGTAACTCAAGCCCTGGAAAACATCGTAGAAACGAACATCCTGTTGTCTGGTCTTGGATTCGAAAGCGGCGGTTTGGCTGCAGCTCACGCGATCCACAATGGTCTGACGGTTCTGGAAGGCACACACCACTATTTCCACGGTGAAAAAGTGTCCTTCGGTACGATTGCGCAGCTCGTTCTTGAAAATGCACCAACCGAAGAGTTGCACCAAGTGATGGATTTCTGTCTTTCCGTAGGATTGCCTGTAAGTCTGGCAGATATCGGCGTAGAAACCATTACACAAGAAGAATTGTTGAAAGTAGCGGAGATTGCGTGCATTCCAGAGGAATCTATCCACGCGATGCCATTCCCGATTACTGTTCCTGAAGTAGCCGCAGCGATTGCAGCAGCTGACCGAATCGGACGGGAGTACAAAGCACGCCAGGAGGCAAAATAAATGAAAAAAATCATCAACCAAGCTGAACATGTTGTCATGGAAATGTGCAACGGGATTGCGCTTGCGCACCCGGAGCTGGAATTTCTGAAAAAATATAAAGTGATTAAACGCAGAGAGATTCAGGCGGATAAAGTCAGCCTGATTAGCGGCGGCGGTAGCGGTCACGAGCCAGCACATGCTGGTTATGTCGGTAAAGGTATGCTGGATGCAGCGGTATGCGGAGATGTATTTGCATCCCCTTCCCAAATCCAGGTATATCAAGCGATCAAAGCAACGGCAAGCAACAAAGGTACACTGCTTATCATCAAAAACTACAGCGGCGACATGATGAACTTCAAAAACGCAGCACATCTGGCTGAAGAAGATGGCATCAACGTGCAATATGTACGTGTGGAAGATGACATTGCTGTGCAAGACAGCTTGTATACGGTAGGACGCCGCGGCGTGGCTGGAACGGTTCTGGTTCATAAAATTGCCGGCGCAGCAGCGGAAGAAGGACGTAGCCTGGAAGAAGTGAAGGCTGTTGCCGAGAAAGCGGCGCAGAACGTGCGCAGTATCGGTTTTGGATTCACGTCTTGTACGGTTCCTGCCAAGGGAACACCAACTTTCGAAATCGCGGAAGACGAGATGGAGTTCGGGGTAGGGATCCATGGTGAGCCAGGTATTCGACGTGAGAAAATCGTATCTGCAGACGAACTTGCAGGACGTATGGTGTCCGCATTGCTCAAAGATATGAAGCTGGATCAGGATGCGTCTGCCGAGATCGCTGTGCTTGTGAACGGTTTTGGTGCAACACCTCTGCAAGAGCTGTACCTGCTCAACAACTCGGTGCAACGTGAGCTTGCAGGACATACAGGTCTTAACGTAGCGACGACTTTCGTGGGCAACTACATGACCAGTATCGACATGGCGGGAGCATCGGTTACCATTCTGAAGCTGGATGATGAATTGAAAACCTTGTTGTTTAAGGAAAGCGACACACCTGCATTCAAGGTGTCTGGCCCTCCAGTGGCACAAGTTGCTTACTCCGAAGCGCTGGAAGCAGTTGTGACGGAGGATGCTCCAGTATCCTATGAGGTGCAGACGGATGCGTCAGCAGCTGTTGTTGAAAATAATCAGTTCTCACTGGATAACATGGTTTACCTGATCGATAAAATGGGCGAAATCATCATCAAGAACGAAGTGCCGTTCTGTGAACTGGATTCCCATGCCGGTGACGGCGACTTCGGGATGAGTGTAGCCAAAGGCTTCCGTCAATTGAAGCGTGAGTGGAACCACATCGTTAACGAAGAGAAAAAAGATATCGGCTCATTCCTCGATGCGTGCTCCCTCGTCATCATGGAGTATTGCGGCGGAGCATCCGGCCCAATCTGGGGTTCGGCATTCCGTGCAGCGGGCAAAGCGGTAGGTGAGAAGCAACATTTGAATGTCGCTGAGTTTGCTGAAATGATGCAGGCAGCGGTACAAGGCATTCAATCAACAGGTGAGCGTTCCTTCGGACGCGGTGCGGTTGTAGGGGATAAAACACTGATCGACGCACTCGTCCCATGTGCAGATGCCTGGACGCAAAGTGCAGAGTCTGGAGATGACTTCAAAGCTGTGTTTGCCAAAGGTGCAGCCGCAGCGGTAGAAGGTGCGAAGAAAACGGAAGATATCGTAGCACGTATGGGACGCGCAGGTACGGTCGGTGACCGCAGTTTGGGATATCCGGATGCTGGTGCGTATGCGCTGGGTGTTATTTTCACCGAACTGTCCGAGTCTTTGAAGTAAGATAGAATTCATTAAAATAGCTTGAATGACGATATAGATTATACAGAACTATACAGAACCGAATTGACACAGGTGACGGCGCCGGAGTCCGGCGTCGTTATGTGTGCCTTTTTTAGGCCATAGTGAGTCAATATTTACATGTACTCATTTACATCGAATTTGAATTATTAAATTTGGGTTTATTGTTGGCTTGTATTGTTAACTGCATTATGACATGCTGTTTCGTTTATTTCCTTGAGGGAAGCGTATGCATAGTGATATCTATTTATCTATATAATTTGAACTAAAGATTTTACACAGTCCACTCCGATGACAGAAGAACCTTCCAATCGCTGTTATCCCCAGATTTTTTGGATTCCCTTTTCGAAAGGGAAAAATCCGGTGATAAAGGCGAGCGCTTCGCTTTTCAAGGTTTTTTCTGTCCTCTCCGTTATTGTGTAAAAGAATAGTTCAACTTATATCGCATTTTATATTACTTAAAGGAGCCAACCAATGAGAACAGTCACATCATTCTTGAAAAAACCGCAGGGGTTGCTGGTTTTATCACTCGTTCTGGTTATTTTCGGCAGCTTGTTTGCCGGCATGTTCAACACATCCTTCTATTCCGTCAAGGTTAAAGAGATCAAATTCCAGGCCGATCACGGAACGTTATCGGGTCTGCTGTACATGCCAAAAGGCGCGGGTGCTGATGACAAAAGACCGGTCATCATTACAACGCATGGTTATTTGAACACGAAAGAAATGCAGGATGCACCTGCCATTGAGATGTCCAGACGTGGTTACATCGTGCTCGCACTCGATATGTATGATCACGGGGATTCCCGCTGGAGTGCTCCTATTCCGGTGAAAGATATGTTCGGCACGTTCTGGATTTATTCTCAATTCGATGCAGCTAAATATATCTATAATCAGGATTTCACCAAAAAAGATGATAAAGGTAACGCATATGTTGCTGTGAGCGGTCACTCCATGGGCGGATTCTCGACACTGCTCTCCATGTACATGGATGAGATGACTGCATTGCAAACTGGTCACCGCATGATCTATACAGGAATCTCTGTAGGCGCGGATTATTCGTATGCGGCAGCCGTGGCTCCGCAAGATCAGCTACAATCAGCTTTTGGAAGCCGTACAGTAGGGATGATTGCTGGTAAATATGACGAGTTTTTCTTCAATAAATCCGACGAAGAGAAGACAGCCGCTGAAAAAGAAATCAAAGGTACCGTGATGCGCAAAGATCTTGCCGCAACGATCTCGGGTAAAGCATTCCTCGGACTGGCTGCAGATGCGCCAAGAGCGGAAACAGACAAGTTTACTGAAGTTCAGTCTGGTGACCTGATGGTTGATGGCAAAGTGGTACGTCCTTCGCAAACAGGTGAGCACATCATGTTCACACCGAATCAGACTCACCCGTGGAACCATTTCTCGCCAACAACGACGGGACATCTGATCGACTTTTACGCGCATGCTTTCAATGGGGTAACGTCACCGAACCAGACGAATGTGAATCTGGGATCGGGAAATCAGATCTGGTGGGCGAAGGAAGCTTTTAACTTTGTAGCATTGATCGGTTTCTTCCTGATGATCGTGCCTTTGATTACGTTGCTGCTCAGACTGCCATTGCTGCGTAAAGCGGTTAGCAACGAGATCGCAACAGTTTCCGCTGCCGTAAGTGGCAAGCAAAAAACGATCTACTGGCTCGCGATTGCGTTCAGCACGCTGATCCCCGCCATTCTTTTCCCAACGCTAATGGATAAATCGGCAGACGGATTGAATGTATTGCGTGTCATTGCTCTGATCGTGTTGATCGTAAGTGTGCTTGGTGCAGTCATTGGATTTATCTTGGCTGGAAGCAAAAAGAATGATTATGCGGCAAGCCGCCGGATGAAAAATATCGGCGTAGGCAGCGTGCTGCTGGCCATTGTATCTCTGGTCATGTGGGTTGTGTTTAACTATGCGAGCAAAATTGTCGTTACAGGCACATACTTCAATGAACCAACGACGAACCAGATCGTATACTGGGCGTTGGTATCGGCGTTGATTATGATTCTGGTGACCTTTGCATTCCACTATTTCTCCAAAAAGGATGCAGGCACTCGTTTCAGTGATTACGGCATTAGCTTGAATATCGGAACCATCATTGCCAGCCTTGTAACAGCTGTACTGGCTATTGTAATCGGCTATGCACTACTGTTCGCGGTACAGGCGATCTTCGGAACGGACTTCCGGATCTGGACATTTGCGGTACGTACGTTCGAACAGGCACATTTCGTTACTGCACTGCGTTATGCACCACTGTTCCTGATCTATTACTTTGTGAGTGCCGTTGCACTGAACGCCAATACGCGCGGCAAACGCGGTGGTATGTTCCTTGCGATTGTACTGAATGTTGGCGGATTGGTATTGTGGATGCTGGCACAGTATGGCAAAGACTTTATGACAGGTGTGGCCCTGTATCCAACTCAAGCACTGAACGGCATTCTGTTGTTCGCGCTGGTGCCATGTCTGATCATCGCTGCCGTATACGCACGCAAATTGTTTGAAAAAACGAACAATGTATGGCTCGCGGCATTTGTGAATACGTTGCTGTTTACGATGGTGACGGTGGCGAATACCGTTCTCTTCTGGAACTTGGTTTAATTAAAGAAGATATGGTGTGGCTTGTAGATTACACTGACCACTCCGATGTGTGACTAACAAATGATACTTAAATAACAATCTGCAAATTATAAAGAGCGCTCTATAAGATAGAAACTTTGAAAAAAGTCCATCTTATAGAGTGCTTTTTTTATAAGAAAATCATTTACAAAAAATTACCGAATTAAGTTTCTTAAATTGATAAGAGATCATTTGAATTTTGTTTGAGCTAAATACGACATTTTAACTTAATATTTTTATAAAATGTAAAATTTTGTTGACTTTATTTATGTAAAACAATATCATTTAAAGTAATAATATTCCTTTTAATGAATCAATAAACAGTAAGGGGTTAGGATAGATATTCTCATGCTTTAATTCGAAAATAGCAAAGTAGAAAATAATATCTTCATATGTTTTTTTGGGGAAAATCAAGTCTAAATACGAACAATAATTATTGCACTGCAATAATTGACCAATGGGTAATTCGTGATTCAATATAAAAGGGAAGTTAAGGGGAGTAGAAGTATGAAGATGAATTTGACACATCCGCAGAAACGTATATGGTACACTGAAAAAATACATACAAACTCTTCACTCCATAATATTGGAGGATGCTTACATATAGATGGCCGTCTTAATCCAGACCTTTTTATTAGGGCAATACAAAATGTCATACAAAGTCATGAAGGATTGCACTTGCGTTTTGGTGAGGAGAATGGAAAACCTTATCAGTATATCAAAGTGGATAATCAGTATAATATTGACTTCGTGGATTTTAGTAGTTACGAAGAGCCTAAGAAGGTTATGCAGAATTGGGCTCAAAAACAGTTCGATAAACCATTTGAATTGGAAAATCAAGTGTTGTATTACCTCGCGATTTATAAAATAAGTGAGTCAGAATATGGTTTTTTGTTAAAATTGCATCACCTAATATCTGATGGTTGGTCAACTTCAATTATTCAACAAGAAATCTGTGATCAGTATACCAATTTATTGGAGGGAAAAGAGGAAATACCTGCAGTTTCATACTCATATGTAGATTACATTGGGAAAGAAAAAAAGTATCTTAATTCAGAACGATTCCTGAAGAATAAAGCATATTGGCATGAGAAATTCATTGATGTGCCGGAGTTATTTTTATATAAAGGTATCACAAGTCTGGAAGCTAAACGTCAGTCATATCGTATCAGTCAAAAGATGTCTGCAAAAATCAATAAATTCATTATAGATCAGGGTACTTCACTAAACACTTTATTTATAACAGTGATGTTTATTTATTTACATAAAATAATGAATCTAGAAGATATGGTCCTAGGTACTCCTGTAATGAATCGGACTGATAAAGAAGATAAGCAAACAATTGGTATGTATACGAGCACGGTCCCAGTAAGAATGAATATAAATCCAGATTGGACGGTAAGTGAACTCTTCAAATCGGTAATTCTGGAGTTAAAAAGATGTTATATACATCAAAAATATCCCTATGATCTGTTAATTGCTGATCTGGGATTGAATAAAAAAGGTTACGACAGTCTTTTCAAAATTTGCGTAAATTATTATAACACCCAATACTTTAAGCATGTTGCTGGATTGCCGGCTGAAGTAAGGGAATATCATGGTCAAAATCAGAGTTATTCTATGCAATTAATCGTAAATGAATGGACAAACAATGAAATAACTCTCAATTTCGACTACAAAATTAGCGAATATACAGAAGAAGAAATTCAAATTATGTATGAGAGTATGAATCATATTTTAAATCAAATGTTGATAGATCCAGTAATGCAGATTAAGGATATTCATCTTTGTAGTGAGGATGAGTTTCATGAGCGAATCTATGCCTTGAATGCGACAGAGGCAAGTTATCCACGTGACAAAACAGTCCATGAGATTTTCGAGGCACAAGTTGAGAAAACACCAGACCACGTGGCTCTGCATTTTGAGGGTCAAACACTTTCATACAGAGAGCTAAACTGCAGAGCTAACCGACTGGGGTCATTTCTTGAGAAGCAAGGAGTGAAGAAAGAGAAAATTGTAGCAATCCGTGCATCTCATTCCTTCGAGCTTATCATTGCTATGTTAGGCGTGCTGAAAGCCGGTGGAGCTTATTTGCCAATTGAACCGTCTTATCCGGTAGAGAGAATGAATTTTATGTTGAAGGATTCAGAAGCTATCATCTTGTTAACAAATGATGAATTACCATCAGGCTTAGAATTTCGAGGTCAAACATTTGATCTCCGACATGAAGGGGTTTACACGGAGGAAAGCCAAAATGTAGATCGAGGCTGCTCTTCCAATGATCTCGTTTATATGATTTATACTTCAGGGTCAACTGGCAATCCCAAGGGGGTTATGATTGAACACCAAAATCTAATCAACTACATTTGGTGGGCTAACAAAACGTATGCGGGAGAGAATGAAATATTTGCACTATATTCTTCAATTTCTTTTGACTTAACAGTAACTTCAATTTTTACTCCTTTGATTGCTGGTAATCAAATTTCTATTCATGCTGATGATGGCGGAGAGTTTATTCTACACAAAATTATGAAGGAAAATCTGGCGACGCTTATTAAGCTTACACCAGCGCATCTTATATTGATTAAGGATATGGATAATCGGAGCTCCTCCGTAAAGAAAATGATCGTGGGAGGGGATAACCTCAAGGTTACAGTCGCTAAAGAAGTGGTGGACAGCTTTGGTGGTGATATCGAAATTTACAATGAATACGGGCCAACAGAAGCTACTGTGGGTTGTATGATCTATAAGTACGATGTAGAGAAAGATACTCGTGCTTCAGTTCCAATTGGTGTAGCAATCGACAATGCACAAATTTATTTATTGAATAAGTATTTGGGTCCGATACCTACGGGATTACTGGGTGAAATCTATATCTCGGGTGATGGTGTGGCCAGAGGTTATCTGAATAGGCAAGAATTAACTGAAAGAGTCTTTATAGATAATCCTTTCAGACCAGGAGAGAAAATGTACAAAACAGGGGATATTGCTAGATATCTTTCTGATGGGAATATTGAGTATATCGGAAGGGAAGATAATCAGGTAAAGCTGAGAGGATATCGTATTGAGCTTGGAGAGATAGAAAAGTCTCTTTTGGATTACAAGCTCATAAAAGATGTCGTTGTAACCGTCAAGGGGAAACTGCTCTACGCTTACTATGTCAGTGAGGAAGCGTTAGATGTTGGAGACTTGAAGACTTGGCTGTTAAAACAACTCCCAACGTATATGATTCCAAATAAATTTGTTTTTCTAAAACAGCTACCATTAACGGTGAATGGGAAAGTTGATTTTAATTCATTGCCTATAGAAGATACAGATGTTAAAGATATTATCAGTTACCGTAGTTACGAGGAAAAACAGCTAATCCATGCTATGGAAGAGATTCTTGGAGTTCAAGATATTAGTATGGATGATGATTTTTACGAAATTGGCGGGGATTCTATAAAAGCTATTCAAATTGCTTCCAAGTTAAAAAACTTCAATATTTATATCGCTGTTAAAGACATTCTTAGCAAAGGCCACATTGAAGAAATTGCAGCGGCAATGACTGTAAGAGAGGATGTTAGTCCAGTAGATCAAGATCGATGTACTGGAGTTGTAGAAATGACACCGATTATGCAATGGTTCTTTTCACAAGATTTTAAAGAGGTCAACCATTATAATCAGTCTGTTTTGTTATCATGCAAGAAAGCTGTGAAATTCGATCATGTTCGGAAATGCATGGATTATCTTATCGAACATCATGATATGTTACGGCTTAACTATGATGAGAGCAAAAATGAGTGGTTTTATCGAAATGATTTTAGGAACGATATTAGTCATTTGGAATATTTTGATCTTTCAAATGAAACGGATTTGAATAGGGAAAAGAAAATAAAAGAGCTTGGTTTTCATGTTAAGTCAAGTTTTGATTTGAAATATGGTCCATTACTCAAAGGAAGTATGTTCAAATTAGGCGAAGATGAGCAGTTGATTTTGCTTACTGCACATCACCTTGCTGTTGATGGTATTTCTTGGAGAATATTGATCGAGGATTTTATAACCCTAATGGAACAATTCGAACAAGGGGAAACGATTTCTTTACCACTAAAAACAAATTCATTTAAGGATTGGTCCAGCCAGTTAAAAGCTTATAGTCGAGGGATTTCTGAAAATGTAATGGGATACTGGAGAGAGGTTCAATTAAAAGAAAGTTATTTTCCTGTTGAATTTGAACAAGGACCAGATGATATAAGTTCTTCAGTGATGGTGAAAAGGCAGTTGAATAAACAAACTCTTGATGATTTTTCCCGAAAAATTCAAGAGATTTACGGACTTACTCTCCATGAAGGTTTGATTATCGCCCTATTATTAACGCTAAAGCCAATTACTCAACAAGAGTTGATTGTAATTGATTTAGAAGGACATGGGAGAGAAACGATTAATGAACAAATGGATGTGTCTAGAACTGTCGGATGGTTTACCACTATATATCCTGCATATTTTATCGTAGAAGATCAGGGATTGGATTTTCAATTGAAGAGTTTAAAAGAACAATTGAAAAACATACCTAACAAGGGCTTTGATTTTGGAATATTACAATTCATAAACCAAACCATTCCAAATAGTTCCTCTAAAAGAGTTCGATTTAATTACCTAGGGGATTTTGATAATACGTTTAACAACCATTTTCAACAACTCACTAATATAGATTGCGGATTGAACATTGGGAGTAGCAATCATCTTACTGCAATCATAGACATAGTAGCTATGGTAGTGAACCAAAAATTTCATATCGAGATTACCTTTAGCAAAAACAGGTTTTACACTGAAACTATGCAAGATTTATTAAATAATTTTATAGAAAAAATACAGGAAATTGTCCATTTTTGCGAAGAGAAAAGCAATAAAGAGTTCACTCCTTCCGATTTTAAGTTAGATATCTCACAAGATGAATTGGATGATTTATTTCGATAGGTAAGACAGGATATTAATAAAAAAATGGATTAGGAGCCTGACATATGAGTGAATCGGCTGTCCAACAAATAACTTATGAAAGTGAAAGAGATATTCATGATGTCCAATACTACAAGGGTATTCCTTTCAATAAAGAAATACTTCAGGAAATACGAATTCTTCAGGAAAAAAATAACTGGTATAACTTCTTTTCGATCGCCTTGGACTGGCTACTGATTGCTGCCGCCATTACTGTATCACAGATATATCCTAATCTTCTCGTTTATATTCTTTCAATTATATTGATTGGAGGAAGAATGAGGGGGTTGGATAATCTCATGCATGAAGCAAGTCATGGAATGTTATTCAAAAATCGCAAATTGAATAAATGGGTAGCTTCCATTTTTGTGGCATTCCCTACATTTACAAACTACACTGCGTATTGTAATTCGCATTATAAACACCATAAATACTTATGGACTGAGAAGGACCCAGATACTGCGGAACTGAAATCTCTTGGTCTTAGCCAGTCAACAATATCCAAGAAAGATTTCGTGTTCAAATACATTCTCGGTTCTTTTATTATCAAGCATATCTTCAAAAACATTCGAGGCTGCATTGCTAGATTATTTTCTAAAGAAGAACAAAGCTTGGTGGAGTATGTAATTAAGTTGGGATTTTGGTTCACTGTAATTACACTATCCATTGTATTCAATTTCTGGTTGCAGCTTATATTGTATTGGTTTGTGACACTGGTTACTGTTTTCCCCATTATACGGTTTTGGTCTGATCTTTCAGACCACTCGGGTTTGGAAGGGGCAGACCCCCTATATTCAAGTAGAAACAATTATGGAAATTGGCTAGAAAGACTCATCTTATCTCCTCATCATGACAGTTATCATATTGTACATCACCTTTTTGCATATATTCCTCATTATAATCTAAGAAAAGCACATATTGTTTTGATGAAAAATCCAGAATACGCAAAGGCACATCATTGTACGGGCTTCTTTAAAACATTTCTGCCAGGATTCAGTTCAGTGATCGATGATGTTGTAAAAAAATTAAATTTTAAACAACAATAGCATCGATATAGAAAAAGGAGAGCCGTGAAATGAAGAAGCTCAACAAGCTATTATGTATAGTCATTTTTTTTACTTTGTACATGTCAATGAATAGCGCTAACGTGAATGCACAACCTTTTCAAATAGAACAGCAACAGATCGAACGGGTTGTTAGCTATTTTGAAGATCAGATGAAAAGGGCAGATATACCAGGCGCGGCAATTGTTATTGTTCAGGGAGATAAATTGCTCTATAAAGGTGGCTTTGGATTCAAAGATCTGAAAGCTGAACAATTGGTAGACGCTGGTACCTACTTTGAACTTGGTTCTACAACTAAAGCATTTACTGCTCTTGCAATTTTAAAATTAGAACAAGAAGGAAAGGTTCGGTCTGAAGACCCAGTAACAATGTATATTCCTGAATTCAATATGTATTTTAACGGGGCAAAGGCTGATATTACGATCAGACAGTTGCTGAACCATACAAGCGGGATTGCTTTCGAAACCATAGATGAGATTCCAAAGAGTACAGAAAATGATGCATTAGAGAAAACCGTACAGTTATTAGTGGGGCAAGAGCTACAAAGCGCCCCCGGTAAGGAGTTCTCCTATGCAACAATTAATTACGATATTTTAGGTTTAATTATTCAGCGTGTGACAGGTCAATCATATGAGGCATATATGACAGATCATGTTCTAAAACCACTTGGAATGAATCATACCTATTTATTTAAATCGGATGTTCCACAACATGAAGTCTCTAAGGGATACAAAATGTTTTTTTTGAAACCTCGCTTGTACGATGCACCGACCTATAGAGGCAACACGCCAGCTGGTTATATTCTAAGTAACGCGGAAGAAATGGAAAAATGGTTAAAATTCCAGTTAGGCTTTCTCGGAGAAGGGCAAATTGACAGCTCTCTAGTATTAAAGTCGCATCAATATGATCCGGCGTATGTAGCTACCGGAGAAGATTGGATGTATAGGGACGGATGGTATATCGATGACCAGGGCAGACGTATCTACCATGGTGGAAATAATCCAAACTTCTCATCAGCTATCTTTCTACAGCCGAATGAAGGTTTGGGCGTGGCCTTGCTTGCTAACATGAACTCGGATTATACGTATTCTACGGCCAAGGACATTATAAAAATGCTGATGGGACAAAATGTGAATACAGTGATCTCTGATGTATATTCAGTTACCGACAAGGTTTCCGTTGTAGTGTGTGTGATCATGTCTCTGGTTATTATTACCTTGTTGATTGCAATGTGGAAGTTAATATTACAGATAATTAATAAACAAAGAAGATTTGTAGCACCTAAGTTCGGTACAAACTTTATGATTTTATTTTTTCTTCTCTTATTAATCGTTTTTGAATGGATAATCTACTATATTCCTCAATTTGCATTTAATGGTGTAGGGTGGGGGTTTGTATCGGTATGGGCTCCGTTAACTATACTGATAGCAGTTGCTGAGTTAGGAGCAGGTGTTGGAATGTATTTTCTATATAGAATTGCAGTTCTTCTTTTTAGAAAAGAAGATGGTGCTCCTAACCAAAATATAAGAGCAGGGGGCGGAACATGGGAAATGTAGAGTTGCAGATGAAGACTAAGCCTCAACAAGCTATTAAATATAACCAGAATTTTTTGTGGTTTTTATTTGGAAGAAGTTTGTCGGTAGTTGGCACGAGTGTGTTTGATTTTGTTCTGAGTTTATATGTATTGGACTTGACAGGCTCGGTAACGGCTTTCTCTACAATATTAGCCTTGGCAATCCTTCCGCAGGCTGCTGTAAATATGTTCGGTGGTGTATTTGTAGATAAGTACAACAAAAAAAAGATTATGATTTTTGCTGAAGTGTCTAGTGCACTTATCTCCATTCTATTCTTATTTTTATTTTTACAGAATCTCCAAAGTATCTTTATAATTTCGGTGCTTGTTATCTTGTTGAATGCATTTCAAAGTCTGTTCTGGCTAGCGGGTAATTCTTCAATTCCTAACATTGTAGGTGAAGAAAGAGTTGCAAAGGCTAATGCTAGTCTGGAAGGAATTTGGGCGGTCATGAATATCCTGGGGCCAGTCATAGGTGCAATTATCTATAATAAACTAGGGATGGTAATGATTTTTTCTCTAAGCTCCATAACTTTTTTAATTGGAGCTTTGTCAGTAATTTTTATCATTTTCGATAGTAAATCCCACGGTGAGAGGCAAGCTGAAGAGAGCTATTGGTCTGATTTGAAAGCGGTATTCATTTTTATTAATGATCAAAAGATTTTAAAGCTTTTGTTGTTCGTAGCTGTATTAATAAACTTTATTTACAATCCCTTATTGTATTTGGGGATACCTTATATCGCTTACGATGTTATGAATGTATCGGCAATTCAACTTTCTTTAATAAGAGGGGCCGCAGCTGTCGGGACGATCCTTGGTGCACTTTATGTATTTAGATTAAAGTCAGGCCACGTAATGTTCAAAAAGTTTTTTATTTTATTGCAAATCCAAGCTTTCATCATAATATGTTGGTCATTTCCATCTTTTCCGATGTTCAAGGAATCCTCCACGTTTCTTATTACTGGTGTATTTATTGTACTGCTGGGCTTAATCAGTATGCTAAACACAGTACAGAATATTCCTATTTTGGGTTACTTTCAAATCGAGATTCCAGAGGATCTACGTGCGCGGGTGTTTGGTATGTTGAAGACGGCATTGTTAATATCTACACCGATTGGTATTTGGTTCTATGGTTTGATTTTCAAATATATCCCATGGACGTATGTCGTTATCGTTTCTGGAGCAGTTATCGTAATATTGTGCTTAATATTAAGTCGAAATCCTGTTTTTACAAGTTTTATAAGGAATATTGACAAAAAATAAAGTTGGGGGATTTTCCTATGATAGAAATGAAAAAGCTCCAAAAAGAAAGTGTAGAAGATATGTATCCCCTCAGCCCTGTGCAGGAAGGGATGTTATTTCATTACCTGAATCACCCAGGCAGTAAATTATATTTTGAACAGCTTGTTCTAGATTTAGATGGTCACGTAGACAGTGCTTTATTCCGAAAAGCATGGCAGCTCGTCGCAGAATCAAATGAGATGCTGAGAACTGTGTTTCGATGGGATAAGTTATCGGCGCCAATACAAATTGTATTGAAAGAATGCTTCCTATCTATAAAAGAGCATGACCTCTCTAGTGAGCGGGAGGACGAACGAGAACGACTTTTGCAATCTATTTTAGAAGAGGATCGTGCTAATCCGATAGATATAAGTAGTGAACCATTCCGGATTATACTTTGTAAGTTGGAGGTTGGTCATTATCAAATGATAATAACCAATCATCATATTATACTGGATGGTTGGAGTAACGGGATTTTGCTGAAAGAATTTTTCCGGTTTTATGGTCAGCTTCGAACTGGACAAGAATTTAGAATTATTACAAAAAATAAGTATAAACAGTTTATAGAGTGGCATCGCCAGCAGGACAGTATGGAACAAAAAAAATTTTGGGATTCGTACTTGAAAGGGTTTGACACCAAAAATCTTTTGCCGAAGCGTAGCAGATTTTCAAAAAAAGTCACTGATCCACATAGTTACCCTTTGACGTTACCAAATGAATTCAAAGAGCGGATGGCACAAACGGTAAGGGAGTTAAAGACAACCTCAGCAACGTTATTATATACTGCATGGGGAATTTTACTACAGCGATATAGTAACACATGGGATGCTGTTCTCGGAACGACAGTATCTGGGAGAAGTGCCTCTGTTGAAGGTGTTGATAATATGGTTGGACTTTTCATTAACACCCCTCCGCTACGGGTGAAAACAGAGCTAAACGATAGTGTCCAGGATCTTTTGAAACGAGTGGAGGCAGGTATTTATGAGAGGGAGCAATACGAAAGTACTTCTATTGTAGATATTAAGGCTTGCAGTGAAGTTGGGATTCAAGAGTCTTTGTTTGATTCAATACTAGTCATTGAAAATTACCCCCTTGAAAAGACTATGATGAAATCGGAAGATGGACTAAGGGTAACTGACTACTCCATATTTGAACAAACCAATTTTGACCTTACAGTCGAAATTGAACTTTTTGATGAAATAAGATTAACATTCTCATATATGAGTGATTTGTTTGACGAAGCAATGATTCAGAGGATGTCTATGCACTATGTGAATATATTAGAACAGATGATTTGGAACTATAATTTGCCGATCACTCAGATTGATCTGTTGACTAAAGAGGAAGAGAAGCAATTAAGTATAGAGTTTAACTCAACTACAGCTGATTATCCTAATTTTGCGATGATTCATGAACTGTTTGAAAATCAAGTAAAGAAGACCCCAGATCATGTAGCAGCTGTCTATGGTAATTCTAGGGTGACTTATAGGCAACTTAACGAACGCTCCAATCAGCTTGCTCGGAAACTGAGAAGCATGGGGGTTGGAAGAGATTCGATCGTGGCGTTGATGGCTGAACGATCACTGACGATGATTACAGCTATTATGGCTATTGTCAAGGCAGGCGGTGCTTATTTGCCGATTGATCCAGAATATCCGCAGGATCGTATCCAGTTTATTCTTGAGGACAGCGGAGCAAAGATGCTATTAACACAAAAGCATTTGGTAGAGCGTCACACTCTCAATATTCAGATGATAAATGCTGATGATCCCAAGTGGTATGAGGGTGAATACTCCAATCTGGAACGTATGGGCTCCTCAGAGGATTTGGCTTATGTTATTTACACTTCGGGTTCTACTGGAAAGCCTAAGGGAGCGATGATTGCTCATTATTCTCTTGTTAATCGGATAAACTGGATGCAGAAACAATATCCGATTAATGAGTCTGACGTAATTATGCAGAAAACCCCATTTACTTTTGATGTATCTGTGTGGGAAATGTTTTGGTGGACGGTGAATGGTGCGAGTGTATGTTTCTTGGAGCCAAGCGGTGAAAAAGATCCACACGCGATTATAAAATGCATTCATCAACACAATGTAAGTACGATGCACTTCGTACCGTCGATGTTAAACAGTTTTCTAGATTATGTTCAAGTGATGGATGAAGTAGAGATGATTTCCAGTCTGAAACGAGTATTCTGCAGTGGGGAAGCACTTGGAGTGAGTCAGGCGAAGAAATTTAATGATTATTTACATGAAACAATGCAGGTAGAATTAATAAATTTATATGGACCGACAGAGGCTACTATTGATGTATCTTATTATAATTGTTCTGCAGATAATCGTATGGAACTCATTCCAATTGGAAAGCCAATAGATAATATTCAGTTATATATTTTGGATCAGGTTGGAAAACTGCAGCCTGTAGGTATAACGGGAGAACTTTGTATTGCTGGAGATGGCCTTGCGAGAGGATATTTGAACCGAACTGAATTGACATCCGAAAAATTTGTAGATAACCCGTTCGTATCGGGTAAGAAAATGTACAAAACAGGGGATCTCGCACGTTGGTTGCCAGATGGTAATATTGAGTACCTTGGCAGAATGGATCATCAGGTAAAGATTCGTGGAGTCAGAATTGAGCTAGGAGAGATCGAAAAGCAACTTACAGTTTATCCGGCTATAAAGGAAGCAGTGGTTGTTCCAAAAACAGATGAGAGCGGCAGTACTTACTTGTGTGCATATTTTACAGCTGACAACGATGTATTGATTACGGATATTAAGAAACATTTAGCTGCAAATTTGCCTAGCTACAGTATTCCTAGTTTTATCGTTCGATTAAAGCATCTTCCTTTATCATCTAATGGGAAACTAGACCGTAAGGTATTACCGGACCCCGATACAACTTCGACAATAGCGACTGAATACACACCACCGTCTACCATGCTAGAAGAAAAGTTGGTAGCAATATGGCAGCAGGTACTTAATATTCAACAAGTAGGAATTGACTACAATTTCTTTGAAATGGGTGGACATTCATTACGAGCGACGTCAGTTGTATCTAGAATTCATAAAGAAACGGATGTAAAGATCCCGTTAAGTTACATTTTTGAGTATCCAACGATTCGGGAATTGGCAAGTATGATTGAACAATTAGATACAAGTCGTTATATCGAACTACAACCTGTAGGAATAAGGGATCATTATTCAGTTTCCTCGGCTCAAAAAAGACTTTATATTCTGAACCAGTTGGAAAATGGCTCTATGAACTATAACATGTCAGGCACAGTAGTCATACAAGGCAGGCTGGATCGTGAGCATCTGCAGACTGCACTACAACGTTTGATACAAAGGCATGAAGCCCTTCGTACTTCATTTTTGGTGAAGAATGGCGAGATTGTACAAGAAGTCCATCCCGATGCTGAATTTCAACTGGAGCATGTAAAAATGCATGATTTTGAAATTCCGAAAGTTATGCAACAATTTGTAAAACCATTTGATCTGAGTCAAGCTCCGTTGATTAGATGCCGACTGATTGAATCTGAATCGGAGAAGTATGTATTGCTGCTTGATATGCATCATATCATCTCAGATGGTGTTTCAATGAATATTCTCATACAGGATTTTATTGATATTTATAAGGGGAACGAACTCCCTGAACTTGCAATACAATACAAAGATTATTCTGTATGGCAAAATACCATGATAGAATCAAAAGCATTCCTAAATCAGGAAAAATATTGGTTGGATACATTCAAAGGGGGCGTACCGACTCTAGAATTGCCTTTGGATAGGGTTCGACCAACTTCACAAAGTTTTGAGGGAGATAGCTTCACTTTTGAGTTAAAAGCAAGAGATGCTGAAGCGATACTCTCTCTGGCGAATAAAACTGGCACGACGCTCTACATGGTGTTGTTAGCCGCATATCATCTTTTACTCTCCAAATATTCAGGACAAGATGATATTATAATCGGATCGCCTGTGGCAGGACGGCATCATGCGGGGACTGATCGTATTTTGGGCATGTTCGTTAACACGCTTCCGATGCGTAATCACGCTCGGGCTGAATTAACATTTGGGCAGTTCCTTCAACAGGTAAAACAACAGTCTCTGCTAGCATTCGAGAATCAGGATTATCCTTTTGAGCTTCTCGTTGAAAAAACAGTACAAACTAGGGAAATCAGTAGAAATCCGTTGTTTGATACCATGTTTGTGCTTCAAAATACAGAGAACATCACTATTGATTTAGATGGGCTTTCATTTCAATTATATGATTACGAATCTAATATCTCCAAATTTGATCTAACGTTGAGTGCCCAAGAAGAAAAAGGTAGCATATTATTCCGATTCGAGTATGGTATTAATCTCTTTAATAGACCTACGGTTGAAAGGATGGCACAGCACTTCCTGAATTTATTACAAAATATCCCTACATCTTTGAACCAGCGTCTAGCTGAGATGAAAATTATGTCATTTTCTGAGGAAAAGCAAGTTTTATTTGATTTTAATAATACGCGTAGTGTGTATCCTAAAGACAAGACTTTAGGTCAGTTATTCGAAGAACAGGTCGAACGAACACCGGATCAATGCGCGATTATACATGAAAATTATCAGCTAACATATAGAGAGTTGAATGATAAGGTTAACATTCTTTCTTGTGAACTCAGATCGAGAGGTGTAGGTCGGGAGGACATTGTCGCTGTGTTGGCGGAACGCACTCCGGAAATGATTATAGGTATCCTTGCCATTGTGAAGTCGGGTGGGGCTTACATGCCAATAGACTCGCAATATCCTGAACATCGTATACAATACATGATTGAAGACAGTAGAAGTGTACTGCTCTTAACAACTAACAAACAACCTTTAGATATTGGTTATTCAGGAGAATGGCTGGATATAAGTCGGGAAAATGAGCGTCTTTGGAATTCGGAAGCAGACCCTGTTGTGGGAACCAATATGTCATCGGATCTAGCTTATATAATCTATACTTCGGGTTCCACAGGGAGACCGAAGGGGACAATGATTGAGCATAGAAGCGTTATTAGACTTGTGAAAAACACGAATTATATTACCTTTGAAGCGGGAGATAAAATTCTTCAGACGGGATCACTTGTATTCGATGCTTCTACTTTCGAAGTATGGGGAGCTCTTTTAAACGGATTACAATTATGTCTTGTTGATGAGGACGTAATTTTGTCTTCTCGTAAATTGCATGAAGCGATAGTTGCGTTGGAGATAAATATGATGTGGTTAACAGCCCCTTTATTTAATCAACTTTCTTCAGCAAAACCGGAGATGTTTGAGACGCTTAAATATTTGTTGATTGGTGGTGACGTGTTATCACCTGCACATATTCAAGCCGTAAAAAATCAATGTAAAAATGTCACGATTATTAATGGATATGGCCCGACGGAAAATACAACATTTACTACATGTTTCTCCATCGAAAGCTACGTTAAAGGACCAATTCCGATTGGAAGGCCTATAAGTAATACTAGCGTGTACATTGTAGATAAGAATCAAATGCCTTGTCCTATCGGTGTCCCTGGTGAGCTTTATATTGGTGGAGATGGTTTAGCTAGGGGATATTTAAATAATCCAGAGTTAAATGAAGAGAAGTTCATATCTATTCCTTTGGAACAGTCTGGAGAGTTGACAGATATCAAGTTGTACCGCTCAGGGGATCGTGGGCGTTGGCTGGTTGATGGAAACATAGAGTTCATGGGCAGAATGGACACTCAAGTGAAAATACGTGGATATCTTGTTGAGATTCCTGAAATTGAGAAACGGATTCTCAACTATGAGGGTGTCAAAGCGGTTGTTGTAGTTCCTAAAGGCAGCGAAACCAATAAACAGCTTTGCGCATATCTAACAGCGGATACTACAGTAAAGACGACTGTGATTCGAGAGTTTCTATCATTAGAATTGCCAAGTTACATGATTCCTGCTTATTTTGTCGTTATGGACACCTTGCCTCTAAAAGTCAGCGGTAAGATTGATATCGATGCATTACCGGAGATTGAGGAAAATCTAATAATGCAAGGAAGATATAAGGCTCCTTCCAATGATGTGGAAGAGAAACTAATCAGTATATGGCAAGAACTCTTAGGATTTGAGGAGATTGGAGTAACTCATAATTTCTTTGAATGTGGAGGACATTCCCTGAACGCAACGTTATTAATGGCTCAAATTCATAAGGAATTTGAAGTTGAGATGCCGCTGCGAGAGTTGTTCAAGAGCCCCACTATTGAGCAGCTTGCAGAGTATATTGTTGCGTCTACGAAGTTGAATCAATATGTTCCTATCGAACCCTTGGAAAAAGCCGCTTACTATGCAGCTTCCGCAGGACAAACTAGGTTGTATGTTCTTAGTCAATTAGATGGAGTTGGCGTAAGCTATAACGTCCCAGCAGCCTTTATAGTGAAAGGGAATCTGGATCATACTAGAGTTGAACGGGTTATCCAGCAATTGGTTCAAAGACATGAACTGTTGCGGACATCTTTTGAAATGGTTTATGGGAAGGTCGTACAGATTGTACACGAGAAAGTTGATTTTAGAGTAGAACGACTAGAGACGAAGGAAGAATATATTGAAGAGACTCTTAGAAGGTTTATTCATCCTTTCAATGTTCATAGTGCTCCCTTAATAAAGGCAGGGATAGCTAACATTCGAGAGGATAGACACCTTTTGCTGTTTGATATGCATCATATGATAACAGACGGAACCTCCATGGGCATTTTAATAGAGGAATTTATCCAATTGTATGAGGGAATTGAGCTATCACCTTGTCGTATTCAGTACAAAGATTTTGCATATTGGCAGAACATGTTACTTGAGAGTGATAGAATTCAACAACAAGAGCAATATTGGCTTGATACATATGCCGGGGAAATTCCAGTTCTGAATTTGCCAACGGACTATGTTCGCCCAGCTATGCAAAGTTTCCAGGGAAAGCGGTTTTCGTTTGAACTAGACAGAATGCTATCAGACCGATTGAACATTTTCGTTAGACAGACGGGTGCAACGCTCTACATGGTCTTGCTAGCAAGTTTTAATGTGCTACTCCATAAATATACTAGTCAAGAGGACATTATTGTCGGCTCTCCGATTGCTGGCAGATCACATGCGAATGTGAAATCTATGCTGGGGATGTTTGTGAATACACTTGCTATGCGTAGTAAGCCTTGCGGTGAAAAGACGTTTTTGAATTTTCTTCGTGAAGTCGAAGAGACGACATTAACAGCTCTGGAGAACGCTGACTATCCATTTGAACAGTTAGTGGAGAAACTGAACATACCAAGAGATAAGGGAAGGAACCCCTTATTCGATGTCTTGTTCGTACTCCAAAATATGAATATGAAAAAGCTTGAAGTTAAAGGACTCCAGTTCGAGCCCCTTCGTGTGGATCACCAAGCAGTGAAGTTTGATCTTGCACTTAACGTTGAGGAGAACGAGGGTGTTGTTCAATTTCTTTTGGAATACAGTACGAAGTTATTCAGGGATGAGACAATGGAACGTTTTAGTAAGCATTTTATATGCATTCTTGAACAAATTGTTGATCATTCTGAATTAAAAATTGCAGAGATCGAACTGTTATCATCTGATGAGAGAGAGCAACTGTTATTTGGTTTCAATAACACAGAAGCTGAATTTCCGAAGGATATCATGATTCATGAATTGTTCAAAGAGCAGGCAGAAAGAATACCTGAGCGGATTGCTGTCGTGTTTGGTGATGAAAGTCTAACATATCAAGAACTTCACGAACGATCCAACCAATTGGCCAGATTGCTTAGGGATAATGGGATAGGAAGAGATGATGTCGTAGCATTAATCGCTGAACGCTCAATTGAGATGATTGTAGCTATTATGGCTATTGTTAAAGCGGGAGGGGCTTATCTTCCAATTGATCCTCATTATCCGCTGGAACGTATTCAATTCATGCTAGAAGATAGTAATTCTAAGATTTTATTGACGCAAGAAATATGGATGGCTCAGTTTAGTGCGTGCCATTTAAAAGTGATGAGTTTAAATGATTCAACTTTATATCAAGGTGACAGCTCAAATCTGGTTCGTGTGGGAACTTCCCAAGATCCGGCTTATATCATCTACACTTCTGGGTCTACAGGTCAACCCAAGGGAGTTATTATTGAACACCAAGCTTTGGTGAACCGAATTCTATGGCAGCAAAAGAAATATCCTATCGGTGAACAGGATATTATTATGCAAAAAACTCCATTTACTTTTGACGTGTCAGTATGGGAGATGTTCTGGTGGGCGATTACAGGCGCTCAAGTATGTTTCCTACAACCCGGAGGTGAAAAGGATCCTGCTGCAATCATTGAGTGTATTGATCATCATCAGATTACCACAATGCATTTCGTACCATCAATGTTAGGAATCTTCCTTGAAGAAATTGAAAGGCCAGAGACGGTTAACAAATTAACAAGTCTTCGTCAAGTTTTTACTAGCGGAGAGGCACTGAGCGGAAAACAAGCAATTAAATTCAATGAACTTCTTTGCGATAGTATAGGGGTCAAACTGATTAATCTCTATGGACCGACGGAAGCGGCGATTGATGTAACCTATTTTGATTGTTCAATGAGAGATGATCTGGAGAATGTCCCCATTGGCAAACCGATTGATAATATTCAAATCTATATTGTTGATGCAGAGGATAAGTTAAAACCAATTGGGGTTCCAGGAGAACTATGCATTGGCGGCACTGGCCTTGCAAGAGGTTATCTGAATCGCACTGAACTTACGGCAGAGAAATTTGTACTCAATCCCTATGTGCCAGGTAGCAGAATGTATAAGACCGGGGATATGGCTAAATGGTTACCTGATGGGGAGATCGCATATTTAGGAAGACTTGATGACCAAGTCAAAATTCGTGGGATTCGGATTGAGTTAGAGGAAATTGAAAGGAAATTGGTTCAACATCCTCAAATCAAAGAAGCAGTAGTGGTGGCAAGAAGTCGTGCAGGAAATCCATATCTATGTGCTTACTTTACTGTTTCTTCTGAGGTAACAATTAGCGAACTACGGACATATCTCTTAAAGAAGCTTCCGGATTATATGGTGCCGAGTTTTATGCTGCAACTTGAAAACATTCCATTGAGTCTGAATGGGAAAGTAGATCGCAAGGCACTTCCGGTGTTAGACAAAGAAGTCGTTACACAAACGCCATATATTGCCCCATCAACTCTTCTTGAAATAAAAATTGCGGAAATATGGAATCAAATTATGGGACCGGGGCATGCCATCGGTGCGTGTGACAACTTTTTTGAAATCGGAGGTAACTCTTTAAGCGCTGCAGCTGTGGTATCCAAAGTACGCAAACAGCTGAGGGTTGAAATTCCATTGAGTGAAATGTTCAATAGCCCCACTGTTAAACAGCTAGCTGAATATATTGAGAGCCAGAAGCGTGTTTCCTATAATCCCATTCAGTCTGCAGAGTTCAGGGATTATTATCCCGTATCTTCCGCGCAAAAAAGATTATACATGATGTGCCAATTTAATGGAGTAGATACCAGTTACAATATGCCTGTCGCATTGTCTCTAAAGGGTATCCTTAATATGACCAGTTTGAAGGAAGCAGTTCAGAAGCTCATAGATCGACATGAAGGATTGCGTACAACTTTTGATATAGTAGACGATCAGATTGTTCAGAGAATCCATACAGATGTAGTTAGTTCCATTGACATTCTGACAGATTCGGGACGACATATTCATGAAATTCAGAGAGCATTTGTCCGGCCATTTGATCTGTCTGAGGCCCCATTATTAAGAGTCGGGTTGGTAAAAATTGCAGACAATGAGCATATGTTACTGATGGATATGCACCATATCATCTCGGATGGTTTGTCTATGAATATTCTAATTCAAGAGTTTTGTAGCTTGTATCAAGGGCTGTTGTTACCCGAAATTGGTATTCAATATAAGGATTATGCTGTATGGCAAAACAGTAGTGAATATAAGGAAGCTATAGCTGAGCAAAGGGAGTATTGGCTTGAGCTTTTTTCGAGAGATATCCCTGTATTGGATATGCAAACGGAAGGAGTACGTCCTGCAATCCAGAGCTATAATGGGGCTAGCATAGACCTCCAGCTTGACCAACAGCTAAGTTTATCTTTGAAGAGGTTTGCAACTGACAATGGAGCGACGCTTCATATGCTTATGATGTCAGCATTTTATGTCTTGTTGTATAAATATACCGGTCAGGAAGAGTTCGTTATTGGGACGCCTATCGCGGGAAGAGATCAGGAAGAATTAAAAAATACTGTTGGAATGTTTGTTAATATGCTACCACTACGAAATAAAGTATCTGGTGGGCAAACGTTTAACCAGTTGCTCCAAGAATGTAAACTGACTGCACTTGCAGCTTATGACAATCAAAATTATTCGTTTGATGATCTGGTTGAACAACTTCATTTGCAAAGAGATTTGAGTAGAAATCCATTATTTGATGTGGTTTTTGCTTTACAAAGTATCACTCAAGATGTTTTTTCAATGGGTGAAGACTTGAAACTTAATTTTCACAATTTTGAGAGTCGTACAGCGAAATACGATTTATCTATGGATATTTTAGAACAGCCAGATGTAGTGTCAATTAGCATAGAATACTGTACTGACTTGTTTTCCAAGACAATGATAGGAAACCTTGCGAAACATTATGTAAATATCCTTAAGGAAATAGTTGAACGTTCTGAAATTAAGATTCAAGAACTTAACATGCTAACAATAGAGGAAACAAGCCGAATATTGCATGAGTTTAACAGAACTGAGAGAAGTTACGATCGCGAACAGACATTGCATGCACTGTTCGAAAAGCGCTCATTGCTGAATCCTCTTGAAATTTCATTAGTTTATGGTGATGTCAAAATTTCTTACGACCAGTTAAACAAGAGAGCAAATCAGGTTGCGCATATTCTCAAAGATAAAGGAATAGCAAGAAATGATATCGTTGGAATTCTGGCGGGGCGTTCTATAGACATCATTGTAGCCATACTTGCTGTGCTAAAAGCGGGGGCAGCTTATATGCCTATTGATCCTGATTATCCAGAGGAACGTAAGAATTATATGTTGAAGGACAGTAGAGCCAAGCTCTTGATGACGACGGGAATTACGATGGCACCAGATGATTATAATGGAGCAGTAATAAATCTTGATGACGAATCGTTGTACAAGGGAGTCTCTCATAACCTTGAGAACGTAAATGAGGCACAAGATTTAGCGTATATCATGTATACATCAGGATCTACTGGAAATCCGAAAGGTGTTATGATCACACATCAGAGCGTTCATAATTTGTCCATGTACTATCATGAAATGTTCGACTTGTCACTTCATCGGAATATTGTTCATATGGCTAATGTATCGTTCGATGCTTCGATCGTCGAAATTTTTCCACCACTTATATATGGGGCTACGATATTTATTCTTGAGAAGGATCAGGCACTTGATCGGAGGGCATTCCTTCATTTCGTGAAGGAAAATAGTATTCAGATCGCTCAGTTTGTACCGGTTACGTTGAAAGAGCTCTTGAGCTATGATGAGAAGCCTGAAAGTCTAGATATTGTTATTGTTGCGGGTGATAAGCTGGACGATACTCTTAAACTAGATATTCTTTCCAAAGGTTATCAATTAACTAATCATTATGGTCCTACCGAAGCGACAGTAGATTCGATCGTAGCAATATGTAATCCGTGGTCTACGACGATCGGCAAGCCTATCGCAAACACAAGAGTTTACATTTTGGATAAGGATAACAATATTTCCCCCATCGGGGTTCCAGGAGAATTATGTATTGCAGGAGATGGGCTTGCCCGCGGATATCTGAACAATCAGGAACTTACAGCCAAAAAGTTTTCAGATAATCCTATATCTCCTGGTGAGGTCATTTATAGAACGGGTGACTTAGGAACCTGGACAAGTGACGGAGACATCATATTTTTAGGGCGTCAAGATAATCAAATCAAGCTTAGGGGATATCGAGTTGAACCAGGGGAGATTGAAGAGAAATTGCTGAAATATGTTGGGATTAATGAAGTGGTAGTCATTGATCGCATAGATAAGACCGGAAGCAAGTATCTTTGTGCTTACGTGATTTCAGATGGGGAACTCGACCTTAAAGCGATAAAGAGATATCTTTCGAAGGAGCTTCCCGAGTATATGATCCCTACGCGTTTCATGCGAATCGAGGAGTTTCCATTAACTTCTAACGGAAAAGTAAATAGTAAAGTTTTACCGGAACCAGAGAACTTACAGAGCCTGAGTATCGAGTACACTGCACCAGTTAACGAGACTCAAAAAATTTTAGTACAGATGTGGGAACAGGTTCTTGATGTAACAGGTATCGGCATCCATCATAACTTCTTCGAATTAGGTGGACATTCGTTGAAAGCAACTATCCTTATATCCAAAATACACAAGGAATTAAATACAGTTGTTCCTTTGGCTAAACTATTCAGGCATCCTACAATTCAAGAATTAACAACATTCATTCAGGCAGCTGAATACAATCCGCATATTTCAATCCAGTCTGCGGAGATCATGCCATATTATCCAGTATCCTCATCTCAGAAACGAATTTATATCATGTGGAAGATGAATGAACATTCCACAGCATACAATATGCCATCAGGAATGATTCTTGAAGGGGAAATGGATATATTGAAGTTTGAGAATGCAGTGAAGAAACTGGTCGAACGGCATGAGATATTAAGAACTTCGTTTGATCTAAATGATGGTGAACCTGTGCAGATTGTTCAATCTCATGTTGACACGGATATCCAATTCTTAAAAGGGACAGAAGAAGAACTTAGAGAACGTGCGTTACATTTCATTAAACCTTTTGATTTAACCGCTGCACCTTTGTTTAGAGCAGCTTTGATTACTTTTGAAGAAAATAGGCATTTGATGTTGTTCGATGTGCACCATATTGTATCGGATGGAATATCATTATCAATTATGTTACAGGAATTTGCTAGTTTGTACGGAGGAATCGAACTGGATGACCCAAAACTTCATTATAAGGATTATGCTGTCTGGCATAACCTTTTAATGCAATCGGAAGAGATTAAGGCATCCAGAAAGTACTGGATCGATAGTCTTAGAGATTTTGTTTATACTGAGTTACCTGCTGCCAGGGCATCTGTCGGACAACGACCAAAGGGCATAGTAAAACAAATGGTGATTGAATCTGAATGGATAGGACATGTAAATAAATTTTGTCATAAACATGAGATAACTCGTTCCGTTTTTATATTGGGTGTTTTCCAGATGGCATTACTACGAGTTATGGATCGAAGTGAACTTACATTAGGCGTAACGGTAGCAGGTAGAAGACGAGAAGAGACAGAGTATATGCCGGGAGTATTCCTTAATCTGATGTTGATCAGTTCTAGCCTTCATCATGCGGAGACATTCATTGATTATTTACACCAACTACAGAATAAATTGATGGAAGGTCAGGAACATCAAGATTATCCGTATGAGTCGCTATATGCTGATGCCAAGGAACTATTAAACTTTCGTTACGAATCTTTATTTTCAATCTTGTTTAATTATTTACCGCTAAAAGATGCCGAGGTATGGTCTTTTGAAGGGTTTAACGTTCAGCCATTCACATTTGACGAGTTAGAGCCAAAATATGGATTAACACTCTATGCGGCCGAGACAGAGGACAGTATTACATTGGACTACTTGTTCAATAATAGCATCGATGAGTCAATGATGCTGAACTTGACTGAAGGATTCAAAACAGTACTTGAAGTTGTAGTTGAACAAAACGAAATTCCGATTAGTAGGGTCTTCCTATCGCCAAAAGAGAGCCCGAATGTATTTCTGGAGGAATTCGACGACGCATTTGATAATGATGATTTCTTCTGACTATTTGAAGCGGGGGGCTACAATCTATGACATCAATAGCAACCGTAAAATTGAAAAACGTTCATGAGACAGTAAGTTATGTAGCAAGTAATACACCTGATCACATTGCAATCGAGTGGGGTACCAGGAAGGTCACTTATGCTGAATTAGAGCACCAGTCGAATTTGATCTCAAATTTTTTGCGAGAGAAGGTAGGAAAGCAAAAAAATATCGGAGTAATGCTGGATAACAGCATTACTCTCGTTTCATCCATTCTTGGAATATTCAAAGCCGGTTTAATATATGCACCAATGGATCCCTCCTTCCCTGAAAAGCGACTCCAATACATGATAAATAAAGTGGAGTGTGAGTGGCTGATTACTGATACTGAATGGTTGGATAAGATCGAATTGATTATGAAGGATGCAAACAGGAAAATTAACGTTCTCCTCCTAGATAATAAAGAGATGGTTAGAAAAGGCTATGATCATATCAACGTAGTTATCATGAATTCGAATGCTGAACATGATCAAGAGATGACTGTAGTTGAGGAAAACAAAAATGGCTATATTATTTTCACTTCTGGATCTACGGGCAATCCGAAAGCGATCCTAGGAAGACACCGAAGTCTGAAACATTTTATTGATTGGGAGATCAAGGAATTTGGTGTGGATCAGAGTTTTAGGATTAGTCTACTGACCTCACCTTCGTTTGATCCATTTTTAAGAGATGTATTTGTCCCTTTGTGTTCCGGTGCAACACTCTGTATCCCTGATAGTAGAGAGATGATTGCTGACTCGTCATATCTCTTACAATGGCTGGAGCAGAATAAGGTTCATTTGATGCATCTCGTTCCCACACTATTTCGGTCTTTAACTACAGAGATTAAAGACTCAAATAGGTTAAAGGATCTGCGTTATATCCTTCTAGCTGGTGAAATGCTGAGAGGAAGCGATGTAAAACCGTTTATAGAATTATTTGGAAGTAGAATACAACTGGTGAATATGTATGGTCCAACTGAAACAACGCTAGCAAAATTTTTCTACAGAGTACAGGAAGAGGATGCCAATCGCATCACGATTCCTGTGGGACGACCTATTTCAGATACAAATGTGATGATTCTAACCAGTGACATGCAGATTTGTCCTGAGGGAAACATAGGAAATATCTACATTCGGACACCCTACATATCTTCAGGTTATTACAAAGACCGTGATTTGACTGCATCCGTCTTCATGAAAAATCCGTTTACGGATAATCCTCAGGATATCATTTACAAAACGGGAGACGTGGGCAAGATGATGCATGGAGGCAACTTGGATTTAATAGGCAGGGCTGACCATCAGGTCAAGATTCGTGGATTTCGAATCGAACCTGAAGAAATTGAGAATGTGCTATTAAAACACGACGATATTCGTGAGGCTATTGTAACAGCCCAAGAAGAAAAAGGCGGGGACGCCTTGTTGTGTGCTTATATTGTTGCCAACAGAGAACTTACTGTTCCTGAATTAAGAGAACATCTGTCCGCTAATCTGCCTGAGTATATGGTTCCATCTTACTTTGTTCAATTAGAACATATACCACTTACACCAACAGGGAAAGTTGATCGCAAATCGCTTCCTAGGCCTCAAGCAGTTCAGAACCTTGGTGTTGAATATCAGGCACCCAATACCGAAGTTGAGCAGAAGCTGGTGCATATCTGGGAACGTGTCCTGAACATTAAAGAAATTGGTACTAACTATAATTTCTTCGAGATTGGTGGTAATTCCATCAATTCTCTCAAGATTGTGAGTGAAATTAAAAAAGAATTCCAGGTGAATATCTCACTGGGCGAGTTGTTTTCCAATCCGACGATATCTGCTTTAGCGAGTAGTATTGAGATGGAAGGCATGTTCTCGCATATGGAATGTGTAGTTAGAATGAATCGGGTTTCAAGTGAGAAAAAAAATATTTTTATTCTTCACAGCCTTGATGGCACAGTATTCGGATATAAAGAATTAGCTAAGCGCCTTGAACAGGATTGCAATTTTTATGCTGTGCAGGGCAAAGGATTAATTGAAGGGTCTTCATTGCCTCAGAACCTGGATGAATTAGTGTCATTCTATATGCATGAGATTAAACAGGTGCAGCCTAAGGGGCCTTATATTATTGGGGGACATTGCTTCGGAATTATGTTTGCGTATAGCCTTGTGCAAATGTTAGAGAATATGGGGGAAACTGTTGAAAAGCTGATTGTTATCGATGAGCAGCCATGGTTAAATGATAACCAGCTTAAATATGTGTGGCTCCGTTCTGTTTTGTCGAGACCATATAAAGTGGTAAAACGATCCATGCTTCGAAGATTTCAGAAATCACCGAATAGTTGGACTCACGACTATTATCTAAAACATTCTAAAAAAAATATAAGTAACTTCCCACAAATGACTGTTCAAGAAAACTTCAGATATATTGAAAAAAAGTATAAAATCAGGTCCAAAATTGAAAGTGATATTTTAGCAATCAAAGCAAATGATTCGGTATGGGTAAGATTCACTCAATCGTACTGGGAAAAGATGACCCGAGGAAAAGTAACTATTATAGATACTCCAGGAGATCATTGGAATCTGTTTTCTGATCCCTATTTACTAGGTTTAGTTGAAATCTTCCAGAAAGAATTGAAAAATAAATGATATAAAAGGAGAGTTCAATTATGCAAATGGCACTGCACTTGATGGAACCTTGGTTGATCGAAAATCAATATACGAAATTTAATCTAGGAGAAAGTGGGATAGAAGATCGCACACTTGGTGAAGTCCTTGAGCTTACTGAAACGAAGATAGAAGAGTTGCTTCAATGCAGTTTTAAAAACAATGATACGTACGGTTCCCTCCAATTGAGAACAAGTATTGCTTCATTTTATGACAATGTAAGCCCTGAAGAGATTATTGTAACAACAGGTGTAAGTGAAGCTGTCTTTATTTATTATCATCTTCGTTATGAGCCGGGTGCAAATGTTATTGTTCCATTCCCTGCATTCCAGACCTTATATGAAGTTCCTAAGTATTTAGGTTATGAAGTCAGATTATTAGATCTCAAGACCGAGGAAGGATTTAAAATCAATATAGAAAGTTTGAAATCCATGATTGATAACAACACCAAGATCATCGTGCTGAACAATCCTCATAATCCTACTGGGGCACTTCTTACAGATAGTGAAGTTGCGGAAATTATTCAGATTGCTGAACAGTATGGAATTGAAATCTTGGCTGATGAACATTACAGGTTTATTCCTTATGGAGATGAAGATTTAATTCCATCTCTATATGGAAAGTCGGAGTGTGTTGTCGCTGTGGGGTCGATGATAAAATGTCTCGCCTGTGTTGGACTTCGGGTAGGTTGGGTGGTTGCAGATAGAACGCTGGTTGATCAAATTCGTGATTTTAAAGATTATACGACACATACGATTTGTTCAATTAATGACTTCCTGGCCTATCGTCTTCTGCTTCACTGGGAAAAAATTGGTATGGAGCACAAGTCGTGGGTATTGGAAAATATAACTGAATTTAGAAAACTTGTTGCCAGGCACAACTCCGTCATAGACTGGATTGAACCAAAAGGAGGAATTGTGGCATTTCCTTTTTTGAAAGATAAGTCGATCAGTAGTCAGCATTTTGCAGAGAGGTTAATTGAGAATACTGAGGTGTCAGTTCTGCCTGGTGAAGTCTTCGAGCGACCAGGTCATTTCCGGATTGGTTTCGGTCTCCATCCTGACAAATTTCGTGGCGCAATGGAACGGATGTCTCAATTCCTCACAGCAAAAGCATGGGAATAAATACTAATGGGTCTGGTTTTTTTAATAGGTATGACGAAGCTTATTATATATATGGGGATTGCAAATTGTATTGTAAATATTCACGAAATGGGACCCCAAGCGTTGTCTTTATTGCTGGCTTAGGCGACAGCTGTGAGACATGGAATCTGATTCAGGATCAGATATCAGAAGTAGCATCAACGTTCTCGTATGACCGCGCAGGGGTAGGAAAAAGTGAAGGAACTTCAGTACCTCGGACTTGTAAAGATCTGGTGAACGAGATGTTAGAATTGTTACTTGTACACAATATGAAATCGCCATTTATACTGGTGGGCCATTCTTTTGGAGGTTTAATAGCCAGATTATGCGGGAGCTTGTATCCAAATCTTGTATCAGGGATTGTTTTAGTTGATGGGGTTCCGGAATATAAGGAACTTGCCTATGAAAAGGTATTGACTGGAACACTGCGTGTAAGTAATAGGGAATATTACGAAAATCCACTTTTAAATCATGAGTTGATTGATAAGGTAGCTAGTTATGAACAGATTACTCAACACTCCCAGTTATATGATATTCCTCTCGCAATTATTACAAGAGGCTTGCCGGATCGGATGGAAGACACCTGGCCTGCTCAAGCCATTTTGGAAATTGAGCAAAAGTTACAATTTGACTTTCAGAAGTTGTCAACGTCAAGTAGACATAGGATTGCTTGTTGCAGTGGACATAATATCCATCATGATGAACCGGAAATTGTAATTGAAGAGATTATGGGCATATTAAAGGAGATGAAAAAATGAACGATTTGCGTGCAAAGCTTATCATGGATCTGCAGAGAATTGAAGCAGAGGATTACCACCTTCGTGAAGGGGAATATCTGCATGATATATTACCACTAATGCTGCGATATATCGGAGATCCGCATCCCGAACTTCGCGATGAGTTAATTTATCCAACGTTTTATAATTGGATACAAACCGAGAATTTATTTTCTCGAGAAGAATTATGTAATCTTCTAAATACTCTAATAGATGAGCAGCATTTGTTTTATCATATTGGCAATGTAGGGGATGAAACCGTATTCACAAGGACATTCTCTGCCCTACCAATTGCTTTAATTATTCGCAGCCATCGTCAGAATCCTTTTCTGAATTCATTTGATTTTATAAAGTTGAAGAATGGACTTCTTCGTTACTATAAGGAAGAGAAAGATTTGAGGGGTTACGTACCTCAAGGAGGGTGGGCTCATAGTGCAGCTCACGGTGCGGATATGTTAGTGGAGCTGATACAATGTCCAGAGAGTGACTCAGATTTGCAGTTAGACATTCTAAATTCGATTCAGAACATGCTGGAAAATAAAACACATATCTTCAGTGAAGAAGAAGATGAGCGAATGACAACCATTCTGGATACCATAATAGAACAGAGTTTGCTTTCGCAAAAGGATATCATATCATGGATTAACGGATTGGTTCGATGTACAAGCTGGCCTAGAAATCGAGGTCAGGTTATATCCAGAGTGAATGTTAAAAACTTCTTACGCAGTCTCTATTTTCGTAGGTCCCAGGATGAACGAGATAATAATCTTGTTGAAGCAATCCGTTCAGCTGAGATGAATGTGAATAAATTCGCCAAGTCTAGGGTTTAGTTGAATAATAATAGGGACCGTTTTGTAGGCTAGCTTACAAAACGGTTTTTTTATCTTTGTAAACGGAGGATGCAGAGTGGAATATACAAATGTGCAGTTTATCCAATGGTATTCCTGATGTAAAAGCGAGGAATAAAAGTGGCAATATTGGCTTTCGCTATGGGAAATAGTGTAATCTGAGAGTAGAGGTAACTTACTTGAACGAGAAGGGAACGAATCCATTCAATGACTCAAAAAATTTACTATGACTCTGCCTACACGCGCGAGTGGCATACACATATTACCAATCGAATGACGAAAGAAGATGGCGTATACGTTACACTCGCCGAGACTGCATTTTATCCGCACGGCGGTGGACAGCCCTGTGATCTGGGACAGATTGGCGGCATTGCTGTTCTGGATGTGAACTTGGAAAACGGAGAAGTATGGCATAAGCTAGAGCGTTCCCCGGAGCAGGATGATGTGGACTGTGAGCTGGATTGGGAGCGAAGATTTGACCACATGCAGCAACATACGGGCCAGCATTTGTTATCAGCAATTACACTAAAACTGACGGATGCCATGACACTCAGCTTTCACCTGGGCATGGACTACGCTACGATTGATGTAGCTGCAGAGAATCTCAGCGCAGCACAGCTGGCTGAAGTCGAGCAAGAGGTGAATCGGCAGATTGTTCGCAATGCTCCGGTTCGTAGTTCATGGGTTACCGCGGAGGAAGCGACACGTTTACCTTTAGTGAAGCAACCGACAGTGACGGAGGACATTCGCATCGTGGAGATTGAAGATGTAGAGTACAATGCTTGTGGCGGTACACATGTGGCAGCTACAGGCGAAGTAGGCATCATTAAGCTGCTGAAAACGGAGAAGATCAAGAGCAGCACACGAATTTATTTTAAATGCGGTACGAGAGCTTTAAACGAGTTCATGGCCGTTCAGCAGGTGTTGAACGGTATTACGACCAAATTAAAGACAAGCCGGGACGAGCTTCTGGAGCGTATTGGGAAAATGGAACAGGAGCAGAAACAGCTGCAAAGCGAGCTGAATGCTGTCAAATCTGCCAACGACGCTTACTACGCACAGGAACTGCTTGCGGCACGGGAAGGGCTGGTCATTGCCCGGATTTTCGAGGACAAATCACTCAAGGACATGCAAAGTCTTGCTACCAAACTTACGGAAGAACATGAAGGTTTGGTGCTGTTTGCCAGCATCTCGGAAGCGAAGGTTGTGCTGGCTCAGAATGGACAGCCGTCCGAATGGGCGTGCGGGCCGTTTTTCAAAGGAAATCTCGGGGCTTACCAAGGCAAAGGCGGCGGTAGCGAGAAAATAGCTCAGGCAGGATTCGAGAGCAGTGAGGATGCGCTTGCGTTTTACGAATTCACCAAGGAGCAACTTGGACACCATTCCTAAAAATTGAAGGAGGCAGAAGCATGGCAGAACGTATTCCGTGTATACGTGAAGGATGCGACCATATGATTTTGCCAGCAACAGCGGCTAAAACAGGTGGGTATTGTATGCCTTGTAAGCAGGAGATGGAACGGGAGGCACATCAACGTTATATTGCAGCGAATAGGCGTGATGTTGATCTGTATGAGGGCGTTACGGATGCGGTGCAGATTCTGAAAATCATGCATGAACCTCGGACATATAACGAACTTATTCGATATGTACCGTATAGGTACTCTATGGAACAAGTGTATCTGTCCCTTACAGCAGAGCAGCAACATGAGATGAAGCGTTACGCAATGGAGTTGATCCGCTCAGATGATGAGGACGGCGGTAAGGATATTTTGCAGTATCTTGTTTATTATCATGATCTGCCCTTGACGTCGGAAATTCCTGAACTTTTGGAGCGGGAGATTGTTTATCCAGCGGTTTTATTCAAAAGCGCCTCTGGCGAGACGCGAGATCATCTGATTCAGCAGGTGAACAACGATGGGGAGAATCGTAACCACTTTCTGATCATGCTGGCTTATATCGGTGACGAAGTGGTTGTACAACAGTTCTTGCAGTGGAGGCAGGCTCCGCCCCTGTGGGCCAGCGAGCTGTATGTCGCACCTGAGCGTTACACGTTGCAGGCGGGTTGGGAGTTAACCGAAGAAGGTCAACGCAGAGAATTGTTCATCACCCCGAGTTATTCATTGTATGAAGCAGAATACAGTGATGTAGAGGCAGGCGAGAGTGAGAACCTGAATGGTTCTCCGATTTCTTTACTTGTGCCAAGCTCCAAGCTTTGTCCCTGGTGTGGTAGTTCATTTATCAGCTTAATGAATTTACATGTGAAACATCCATCGCTTCGGTCTGTTCACTGGAACTCTCCACAACTTGATGTGCAGACCTGCTTGGTATGCAGCAGTTACAGCGTGGTGTACATGGAAATGGATGCAGAAGGGAAACCAATCTGGAGTGAGTATAATGTGAAGCCGGACGGATTTGATGAAATTGATGTAGAAGAGATGAGCGTAGATGTTTCGGGAGTTAGCTCAAGTAGCTTAGATGTAGGTAGCCTTGCTGGCGAGGGAGAGTGGTCAGGAGGGGCGCAGGAGCAGGTACAGCGACGTTGGTTCCGTATCGCGCCGGAACCGCGTCAGCCTTTCCATGGTAGTGAGTGGGCAATGGAACCTTCTATATCACAGGTTGGGGGTCACCCCGGCTGGGTGCAAGATGCAGATTATCCAGTATGTCCAGCCTGCTCTGCTACGATGAAAGCTATCGGACAGTTGGACGGTGAGATGATTCAGGAGAATGGTGAAGGTGTGTATTACATGTTTGCGTGTGAGCCATGCCAGATGACAGCAGTATCGTATCAGCAATCATAATATAATCCACCCACTTTCTTATCGTTTTCCAGCAAGAAACCACTGTTGTTATAAAACCTGACATCGTTGTAATATATAATCATTGATCAGCTTCGTGGAGAGATAAATCACAAAATGTCGGCAGGAGTGGAAACGATGGAAATTAGAGTGGATGATTTGAGTGGGCATCAAGTAAAAGCACTAATCGCGGAGCATTTGTTAGGTATGGCGGCGGATTCCCCACCAGAGAGCATACATGCTTTGAATCTGGATGGGCTGAAGAAGCCCGAGATCACATTTTGGTGTGCATGGGAAGGCAATGAGCTACTTGGCTGCGGAGCCATTAAAGAATTGAACACGGGGCATGGGGAACTGAAATCGATGCGTACAGCTTCCGCTCATTTACGTAAAGGGGTAGCCCGCCATATTTTGACGCACATCATTGAAGAGGCTATGTCTCGTGGATATCAGCGCATCAGTCTGGAAACGGGTTCGATGGATTCGTTTATCCCGGCACGCAAGTTGTATGAAGACTTTGGTTTTGAATATTGCGAGCCGTTTGCTGATTATGTTCTAGACCCAAACAGTACATTTATGACCAAAGTTATCGGATAACATTATAGACGATGAATCTAAACGGAAACGGCCAGTCTCTCTAGTATAGGGGGGCTGGTTTTTAACGTTTATTTATGTGTTGAAGTGTTTATGGTTCTGAGGAAAAAATGAAACATTTGATACAGTTCATACAACGCAAAAAGTGGTAAACTTACATTTGAGATTTGAACGCTGTGACGCATCAATGAAATGGAGGGGCAAAAACATGCTCTACTGGTGGTTTGAAGGATTGAATCCCATTTTCGTTGTATTTGTGTTGTGCCCCTTAATCGCTTTTGTTCTGGGCGTCTGCTGGTACGCTACAAAATGGTGCAGCAGGGCGGTCGCATTAGGTATGTCTCTCTTGTTACCTTTATTGTACATCACCAGTAACTGGGCAACTTTCACCGCCAATTTGGGTGCGTGGGTGATGTATGGAGTGGGATATAGCCTGGTTACATGGGGAACATATCGATTACTTTGTACAGTTATGGGGTATAAATCATAGGCATGTCATAAGTTTGGGATGAATTGGCCATACAGATTGGGTGGGCTGTTTCATCATGGATAGGGTATACTGGACTTTATATTGCTCAAAAATAGACAAGGATTACAGACGTTTTTGTACCTCAGGAGGATTTCAATTGGCTCAGACTCAGACGGAAGAATCATTACAGAAAAAATTAAAACCCAGACACATTACCTTTATGGCGATGGGGGGTGTCATTGGGACAGGCATTTTTAAAGGCAGTGCAGGCACGATTGGACTTGCAGGCCCAGGTGTTATTGTAACGTACATTTTTGCCGGACTGTTGTTGCTTGTGGTTATGGCTGCGATGGCAGAGATGGCTACGGTGTACAAGAATAGAAATATGAAAGATTTCGTACAGGAAGCGTTCGGAAGCAGAGTTTCGTTTATAATGGGATGGATGTATTGCTTCTTGTGGTTATCTGTATGTGTTATCGAGGTCATCGCTGCGGGCAGTTTCCTGCAATATTGGTTCGCGGACGTGCCGCTCTGGATGCTCAGTCTGGCATGTGCGGCATTCATTATACTGGTTAATCTGCTCAGCGTTGGTGTGTTCGGGGAATTTGAGTTTTGGCTGGCCGGAATCAAAATTGCGATGATCATTATTTTTATCGTGCTCGGGGCAGGGCTGATCTTTGGTATTATTCCAAGTGACAACACACCATATCTGCAAAACTATACACAAGCTGGCGGGTTCTTCCCGAACGGATGGACATCGATCTTCTCGGCGCTTCTTGTTGTTATGTTCTCGTATGGAGGGTCGGAGCTAATCGGTCTGACCTTGACGGAAACGGAAAATGCGGAGAAAGTGATGCCAAAGATCGTGGGCAATTTCATGTTCAGAATCATCTTGTTCTTCACGTTGCCGATTCTGATTATCTGTGGCCTGATTCCTTGGAATGAGATTGGGCCGGAAAGCAGCCCGTTTGTACAGGTACTGGCATCAACTGGCCTGCCGGGTGCTGCACATATTATGAACTTTATATTGGTGACCGCGGTGCTGTCCGCAGCGAACTCGGGCATTTACGGAGCATCTCGTATGATGCATTCCATGGCTGTTGGCGGGGAAGCTCCTAAAGCACTTGCCAAGACCAACCGCAACGGAAGCCCGATTAATACCTTGCTGGTGTGTACCGTTGTGCTGCTGGCAGGTTCCATGTTAGGGCTGTTTGCCCAAGATCAGCTGTTTAGAGTGTTACTTGCGGTTCCGGGGTTTGTCGTGATTTTGGTCTGGATCTGCATCGCTGCTTCACAGCTTAAATTGCGCAAAAAGTATCCGGTTCAGCCTACATTCAAGGTATGGGGATTTCCATACATCACCGGAGTCGTTGTCTTGATCCTGAGCGTCATTGCTCTGATGTTTGTGTTTGATGAAGGCAACCGGTTCAGTATTAGCATCTGTCTCGGTGTACTTGCATTGCTGACGATCTGGTCTTTGATTCGATTCCGCAAGATGAATAACAAATCAGCTTAAAGAGGCTAAGTAAAAACAAGGTACAGATGATCTCACATTGTTGAGATGTCTGTACCTTTTTTGATAAGCATATCTATGTTGTTTCTTAGAAAAGATGATTTTGATTATACTGCTGACTTTAACAGATTAAATTATTTTCCTACATACTTATCCATAAAACGGTCCACTCTTGCAAAATACTCTGTTGGATAATGATTAATAGCATCAATGTGTTCGGTATTTGCTGGATACCATACCTCTGCATCAGGATTATTCTTCAAGTTCTCATAGATCTTTTCTGAATTTGTATAACTGATCTGTTGATCCCCAGTACCGTGGATGAGCATAACCGGTTTATTTTGCATCTTCTTAACCGCATCCATAGGCGACACAGAATCAAGATCAACGTCAAATGCCCAATTAGCCATCCATGTGGAGGTATAACCGAATGGAAATGCAGGTAATCCAGAGAATACAGGCAGACCCTCCCTTAAAAATAAACCGGCATTCCGAAACGGACTATCCGCTACAACCGCTTCAATATCATCACTTTCACTTGTAGCTAGCAGAGACGTAGCAGCTCCCATAGAGAAGCCAATGACGCCAATATGTTCGCCTACCTGACCTCTGGATTTCAAATAGTCAACAGCTGCAAGCAGATCATATTTCTCACGCAGACCGAGTGTGATCATCTCACCATCGGATTTACCTTGCGCGCTGAGATCAAAGGCCAATATATTATAACCTTTCGGAATGAAATGCTCTGCCAACTTTGGCGTACGTCCTTTGACGAGGCGATTACTTGTATATCCATGCACGACAATTAGCGTTTTGTTACTTGGTTTGTCTGAAGAAGTGTTTGCCGGGAAGAAGGTCCCTCTTATCGTATTATCATTTTTTAAACTCTTGAATTCAACGACCTCATAGGGGGTTTTATCCATGTTCAATTCATAACTGACATTGGTATCTCGTGGATGGTGTAACAGGATGTCTACGACTTTATAAGATATGAAGAATACGACAGTTAAGATAAGTACGAGTGCAATCGCCAGGCTCCATAATCGTTTCTTATGTTTTTTAATGCGATTTTTAAATGTCGAATTGAGTTCGAGTGACGGTTGTTGCTGCTTCATTTTCTTTCCTCCAGTGTTAGTTCTTGCTGTGTTGTACGGGGGCAAACAGATAATAGGCGTGTGCCTTTAGATTTTCCCATTCCGGATGATGAACAATATCTTCTCCGAGTGTTAACGCTACCCCATTTAAGAAAGAGATATAACTTCGTGAGATCATAGCCGGTGAGAAATCTGGGTTGAATTCTCCCAGGGATTGCCCCTTTGCATAAACAGCTTCAATCGTGTCCGTCATTACTTTTATACTGCCCAGAACCTTTTGAGTAAGCTCTGGGAACCGGATTCGCTGTCCCAATACAGACTGAACAAGTCGTAACTCATTGGTATAGAAGTAAATATGGTCGAATTGGTCTTTGACCATATTTTTAAGTAATTCGGCTGGCGTACCGTTTTGTTGGAGCATAGCAAGTGATTTCTTCTGGATATCTTCAAGCGGTTCCAGGACAGCCGCATGAAACAAAGCTTCTTTAGTTTGGAAGTATTGAAATATGGTTCCGGAAGTCACACCGATATTTTTAGCAATAAGAGCCGTTGTGGTGTTTGAGTATCCATTTTCCGCAAACAAGACGACAGCTTCTTCCAAGATGCGCTTACGTCGCTCAAGCCTTTTCTGTTCATTCACAGTTCTAGCCACAAAAATTCTCCTTTCTCTTATCTGCACATTAATTAATTTATTAATTAACTGATCAATTAATTAATAATATAGCCTAATCTATCTTATATGACAATAGTAAGTTTTGAATCGGTGCAGTGGGGGGCATCTAGGTCACAAAGACAGTTACAAATAGGGCGTACTGGGGGTAATAGGAACTAAAGGATTAAGTCAGGAGTCTCTACGAAAAGAATTTCAATCCAGTTATACTGAATCCCATGTGCTGGTGGATGAACTGGCATATATGAAACACAGAATTTTCGTGTAACAACGAAATACATAATTAGAACGATATCGATAACGAGGTACACCATGACAACGATTAAAGTAACCCCGGAACAGCTATTGTCCGTTTCAAAACAGTTCGCTTCAGCCCAAAGTCAGATTGCTCAGATGAATCACATCTTGAAACAACAGCTGTTCGAAATTGAAAGGCAGTGGAACGGGAGCACCAAGGAAAGATTTTATGCTGATTTCATCGCGGCGCAACGAGTGATGGACAACTTCAGTTCACTATCCCTCTCGATTGCCAAAACGCTTGAAGGACATGCGGAGAAGTTCAGACTGGCGGATCAGCAGACTACGCAATCCTACGATGCAAATTGTATGCCGCCTCCACCGAATGAATGCCGGGCTCCCACTGTAGACAATCGTAATGCTTTTCAAAAATCGGTGGATAGTTTGAAAGAACTGGGTACTGGTTTTATGCAGGCTGCAGATGACCGCTACCAGAAGCGTTACGACAGTGTCGGCGGATTTCTGGACTATTGGACGTTTGGTATCCCAAGTGGTCTGGTGGAAGGTTACATGGATAGAGCGGATAAAGCCTTTAATTCTGCCAATGATACAGCCAATTGGTTGACATTTGGCATCCATGGTACAATCCGTGAAGCGATATTCCCCACGAATGCCTGGTCCAGCGAACATTGGGCCAATATGATGGGCATGGGAGGCATGATGGTCGGCGGTGGCCTCACCGCTAAGATGATCAAACCGCATAATTTACTGACCTCGTCAGGAGGCGGCGCCAAGGTTAGTGCGTTTAATCGTTTGCCTGAGGCGGGACGGATGACGGAAAATAGTAAGATCACTCGAACAGGCGCAGAATGGGATGAGTACTTACGTTCAAAATATGGTGATGATAATGTTACATGGGTGAATAAAAATAATTTTGAGTATTTGGACGGTTTTGACGATCATCTAATAAATGCACAAAGTATTGTAAGGAAAAAGAATAAAGGGATTGTCGGAGGTCACAATTTAGAAAGTTTCGAAAGGATTTTAACAGACCAAGGTTGGAATCTTGAGGAACTTATTGTTTCGAAAACACCACATCCTACAATATCTGGAGTCCTCGAGATTGATTATAGAATTCCGGCACTTGATAGGGAATTGAAAGTAATAGCTGATCAGTATAAAAATATTCCAAGTCCTAAGACTGTATATGATCCAAAAGTAATTTCAAATGAACAAATGATACAATGGGGAAAAGAAGCGATGGCGAGTGGAGAGATTGTGGTTAGGGAAATTCGTGGAACAGCATCGAACGGTCTAAAATTCACAGGATATCTTAATGAAAGTGGAAAAGTAACCAACTTCTTTCCGACGATATCAGAATAATGTATAGGAGGATGATTTTGATGAATGCCAAATTAACAGAAAAAGAGTTAATAGATATGTATTATCGACATCTTGAGGGAAAATATTTTTTAGATGCACTTAAAAAATATAGCGTTGGAGAAGGGTATGGTGGTAGTGAAAGTGTTTGGTGTGTTTTTGCTGGTGAGATAGATGAGTGGGAAGAAGAATATTTCGGAGATACGGGGGTTTGTTATTTTTTTGATTATCCTGCGGTAGAGAAAGATCAGACAGTTGTACTGGATTACTCCACTTTTTATCAGTATCTATGGGAAGCCAGTATTGACTATTTAAAGAGTAATCCAAATGTTAAGGATGAGGTTGAAGTTCGACTAATAGAAATCAAGCAAAAGTTTAATATTGCATAAGCTGGGTAGGAGCATACCTAACTCATAGCATTACTTAGGTAGATAAACTAGTTAAACTTATTTTCTATGATTTTTTATGAATAGATATAATTACTTTCATTTTATACTCAAAATTGCAAAAGATTTAGATCTATCAGGTTGATTATGGTCAGATATTTTTCATGATTGACCTTTTATCCGATCAAATCATTTTATGTAGAAAATGAATATACAATTGTTATCTCAGACAGAGAGACTCTCTCGAAACATGACCCACATAAGATGATAAAGTAACTACAGACCTCCAACTACCATGTTGGAGTTTTTCTTTGCCTGAAATCCTCTAAAAACCTCGCTAAATAACTCTTTTTAAAGTCCCTAATACCAAAGCGAATACGGAAATGATAACGTTTTTATGTAAATCCAATATTTTCTTGCGTAATTCGACATATTCGTATACTATTTTCCCATACTTAGTGCTTCAAACATATGTTTTTTGGGTACGGCCTAGTCAAAAAGGCTTGGGTTCGTGGGGAGGAAGAGGGAGCAAATGATCGGTTTTTTCAGGAAACGTCTGGTTGTGCGCATTGCGGCTATTGTTACACTGGTCATTACGATTATAGCTGCGGGAAGTATGCTGACGCAGATCGCTAATGTGAAACTTGCTGCGCAGGGGGCTATCACAAGCTACAATATTCAGATTGCCGAGAGTTATGTGAAGCAATTGGATACAGCATCATATGTGGACTTTGCCAAGGACCCCAAGGAAAATGAGGAGTATCTTCGTATTCGGGATGAATTGGATGATTTTCGAGTGCGTATTGGTGCCATGTATGTGTATTTCGTCAAAATTGACGATAAAGGAACGCCGCTGATCATGGTGGATGGCATGAAGGATGCGGATAAAGCTTCAGCAATTAACGAAGTAACGGACATTCCTGCAGATGCGGTGCAGAAGTTGCTACAAGGGGAAACAGCAAGTTCGCCGATCATTAACAATCCAGAGTACGGTAATTATATTTCTTCCTACGCTCCAATTCTGAATAGCAACGGTACTCTTGCGGGTGTAATTGGTATCGATACAGGGATTTCTGTTATCGGAGGTATCGAAACCGATATTTTGAGATCAAGTCTGCCGTTGTATGTGATCCTACTGCTCGCTACTCTTGCAGGTATTGCTATAGTGATGTGGTTTATCGTTAGAGGACTGCGCCCTCTACATCCGCTGAAATCAAGTGTGGAAAAGATGGCACAAGGTGAGCTTGCCGAAGCTAATCGCATTTTGACAGCCTATCGTTTGAAGAGCAGAGATGAGATCGGAACAACGTATCAGGCGATGATACATATGTCTGGGAATTTAAATAAAATAGTAAGTGACATGGTTGGAGGAGTAGCTTTAACAACCGAATTGTTATCCGAATCCACGAAAGAGTTTAATCGGAGTACCGAAGAGATGCTCGCGATGAGTAAAACAGTGGATCGTGCCGTTGAGGAAATAAGACAAGGTGCGCATACACAGAAGCAGAGTGCAAGTGACAGTGCGCATGCTATGGAAGAGATTGCAAAAGGCATCAACGATATATCTGAATCCTCCAATGTGGTATCGGATGCGGCAACAATGGCGCTGACTACGGCGGAATCGGGGCAGCAACGCATGACGATTATGAAGAAACAGATGGAAAACATCTCTGCAGTATCTGGAGAGGTTACCACGATGGTGCAGGTGTTAAACAACTATTCTACTGAAATTGGTGGTGCACTGCATACGGTACGTGACTTCGCAAGTCAAACCAAACTGCTCGCGCTTAATGCCTCCATTGAGGCTGCACATGCGGGTGAGCATGGAAAGGGTTTTGCGGTTGTGGCAGAAGAAGTGAGGAAACTTGCCGAAGCCTCCAGTTCGTCTATGGAACGAATCTCGGACTTATTACTTCGTATTGAACAGGAGTCACAGCAGATAGGTTCCCGAATGGGGGTTACTGCCCAGGAGATTGGTCAGGGGGTCGTATTTACAACTGAAGCCGAGCAGGCCTTCTCACAAGTCGTGGATGCGTTCCAACTAGTTACCCAGCGTATACAGGAGGTCTCTGCTGCGGCTGAAGAAATTACGGCCGGATCGGAAGAGGCGGCAGCTTCGGTCAACACGATTTCACAGATTTCCGCAGGCGTGTCGGATCACTCGGATGAGATATACCGTTTGATGCAGGATCAATCGGTGATGTTCCGTAAGGTGGCCGAAACGTCTACGATGCTGGAACAGCAAACGAATGAGATGAGTGAAGCGGTGAAAAAGGTGAAGGTGTAAGTGAAGCGCAACTAAATTTAGAGGAAATAAGTAAAGTGCTCCGCCACATGGCGAAGCGCTTTTTTTTTGCTAGGGGCATATAACCTATATACATGGACAGCAGATTATAGATGACCGAGTTCTATCGCTTGTTTGAAACGACGGGCAAATTGTTCTGCCGCAGCTGCAGCCTCCCTGAATTCCGTCTGCACGAAGCCGATCTGCATTTTGGGCTGCTGGATCTCGGTAATTTCGACCATCTTAATTAACCCCTCTTTCCAAAGCGGGTGTTGGTGAAAGGAAAAATCATGCCCAATAGTCGCGGCAATATTACTGGTTAACACAGTGCTGATAGCCTCCGAATTATTGGTCTTAAATAAGATGGATAAAGGCCCATATTCGTAGGTGAACTCCTGCAGAAAATCTTCAATGAAACCGTCCCGATATAACGCTAGATTATACTCTTTTAGTTGCTCTGGAGTCACGCGTGCGTGCTTAGCCAGTTCAGACAGTTGATGGGTGCATACAACAAGCTTGCTCGAATACATCGGTGTAAAATGTAACCCATCCAATTCGCGCAGTTGTTTCGCGTAAATGGCGATAAAGCCCAGATGGGTTTTATTATTGCGGATGTCCTCAATGATCTCCATGGAACCTTTCTCTTCAATCGATAATCTCAGTTGTGAATGATCTCGTTTCATATCTGCTGCCGACTGCACCAAGTAAGGCATAACACTCGGGAAAGTAGCCACATGAAGATCACCGGTCAATGTAGATGTCGTTGCATTTAGTGATTTCAATTCATCAATTCGCTGCAAAATGTCCAGCGCTTTGGCGATAAATTGTTTACCCTCCGGCGTGGGATGAGTGCCTTGTCTGGAACGCTCGAATAGTAGCAGCCCCAGCTCTTTTTCCAGGCGATGAACCGATTGGCTGATCGCAGATTGCGTGACATGAAGATGCTCCGATGCGGCGGAGAACGATTGCGTTTTGGCGATTTCGACAACGTATTCGAGTTGTTCCAGATTCATGCGATCATCCCTTTTTAGCATTAGTATAAGTAATGTTAACATAAGTATCTATAAATATGAATAATGGTTGAATAGCGATATAATATATAGACAAGCAGAACATTCTTGTATTAACAGTTTAGATAAAAGGGGATGTACAGAATGAAGGCAGCAGTGTGGTATGGTCATAAAGACGTGCGTGTGGAAGATCGTGAGGTTCCGGTTGCAAAGTCTGGCCAGGTGCAGATCAAAGTCGAGTATGCCGGAATCTGCGGTAGTGACTTACATGCGTATCATCATGGTGTAGGTATTCAAGAGGGAGAGAATCATCCGCTTTCAGGACAAAAAGCGCCGCTGACACTGGGACACGAGTTTGCAGGAACAGTAAGTGCTCTAGGTGATCATGTAAGCGGTATCAATATTGGTGATCGCGTGGTGGTTGAACCTCTCTACCATTGTGGAACGTGTGAGTACTGTATTCAAGGTAGATACAATCAGTGTACTCAATTTGGTTTTGTCGGATTGAACGCGGATGGCGGTTTTGCCGAATATGTAGTCGTGGAAGCGTATATGGTGCACCCGATTCCAGATCAAGTCTCTTTTGAAGAAGGGGCGCTTGTAGAACCGACTGCCGTTGCTTTTCATGCTGTGCGTCATAGTAAGTTAAAAGTCGGAAATAAGGTTGCTGTATACGGTGCAGGGCCGATTGGTTTGCTGACCATCTTGTCAGCCAAAGCAGCTGGGGCATCTGAAGTGTACGCTGTCGATGTATTCGAAGATCGTCTGGAACTGGCGGCTAAACTTGGCGCAATTCCGGTAAATAGCAGTAAGGTGGATGCAACACAGGTCATTACGCAGCAATCCGGTGGAATCGATGTCGCGTATGAAGCAGCTGGCGTGCAACCGACGATGGACAGTGCTGTGTCCGTGATTAAAAAAGGTGGAGAAGTTGTGGTGATCGCCGCGATTCCGAACCCGCTTCAAGTGAACTTCTTCGACATGTTGGTAAAAGAAGCGAATCTGACCGCCACATTGGCGTACCGACATATCTTCCCTGAGGTCATCTCACTCATTGCTGAAGGCGCACTCGATGTGAAGCAGGTAATCACCAAGAAAATTAAGCTGCATGATGTTGTGCAGGAGGGACTTGAGCTGTTGATGAGCGACAAGAGTCATGCGAAAATTCTGATTGAGATTGGCGGTTAAGCTCAGGTTCAAGATGCTAATCTTTTGTAACGTTATGATATCAAGTTTAAACAAAGAGGGCTGTTCCTCTTGTCATCTACAGATGGCAGGAGAACAGCCCTATGTTTCATGTTTATAAAGAGACGTAACATTCTCCAGAATGCACTATTACTTTGGATAAGCCTGGTAAGTCCGTATTATATGTCGTCCGTTAAGACTTTATTTTATCTCGTAACGATAACAGATTACCTGCCCTCCGCCCTCCACGGGACTAAGCTCCTGATCTTTAATAAAGCCAAACCGCTCATATAACCGAATGGCATTCACCATCTGACCACCGGTATAGAGATAAACTGCATTTTTGCCCAGCTCCTTCGTGGATTCCACACACCGCTGAAGCAGTTCACGGGCAATGCCATGTCCTCTCCACTCGGGATCAACACCCAGCAGACGAATAAACGGATAATCAATCGGCAGATCAAAATTGGGAGAGGCTTTATGTGCCGTTTCAAATAACTGAACGGTACCGACAATCCGATCTTCGATCTTGGCTACCCATAATTCAGTCAAGTATGGATTGTCCACGGATTCGCGGATATCTTTCAGGTAGGCTTCCCAACGATCCGATTGCTCAAACGAGCTCTGGTATTCCGCGTAACTGGCAACCAGAATGTCAACAATCTCAGCATGGTCAGCTGGGGAAGCAGGATGAATCGTAATGGCAGCCGTCGTCATGTCTAAATTCTCCTTTTCTTATAAGTAAAGTGGGGAATGATATTTCCTTGCATTATAACACAGTGAATTCAAACCGATATATTAGAATCTTCTATAAGTGATTTCAACATTTCTATATCTTTTTTACAACCGATTCAGCTGTGTACTGTATAGATGGTTGCGATATTCGGTTGGCGTACTGGCCTCGTGTTGTTTGAAGGTACGCAGAAACAGCTTGTAATCACTAAAGCCGCATTGGGCTGCAATCTCTTTCACACTGGCATTGGTGTTGAGCAACAGTCGTTTGGCACGGCGCATGCGTTCGGTGAGGATATACGTTTTGAGTCCGATTCCCTTTTCCCGCTTCACCATTTTGGAAATGTAGTCCTTGTTGAAATTAAAGTTCTCCGCAATCTCACTCACCGTAATATTCAGATGCAGATGGATATCGACCCACTTACAGATATGATCCACCACGGCGTTATGCTGGCGATAGTCTGAGCGCAGGTTACGTTCCATTTCTTTGAGAAGTAATAGCGCAGCAGCATCCGCCTCTTCGGACGAGAAGGAAGATACATGCAATAACTGCTTGAACAGTTGATTTGCCATAGAAGGAATCTGAATGGTTGAAAGAGTTGGAAAGTCACAGAATAAGCCAGGTGCTGTACCGTAATGTATCCAGTAGAAGCTCACAGGTGCGTCACTAATCTGGTAACCATAATGCGTTCGGCCCGCCTTTAAAAATAAAAGATCATCCGCACGAACAACGTATCGTTTGTCCTCCTCCGCAATATACATCTCACCTTCCAGCATCAAAATGATCTCATGAACCGGCATGCTTCGACGCATATGGCTCCAGTTGCCCTCTGATATGAATTTTCCACATAAATAGTGCTCCAATGGTTTTGACATAGGACGGATTTATCCACCTTTTCTTGGATTCTGAGTCTGCTGTAACTGTAGTTTATTTGATAATATGAGGACATTCAAGGGTGAAAGCTAGATGGCAGAGATAAGTTCTAGCCGGAGTGGAACACGGATTTTATCCTTTATCTCTAAATACAGCCCTACTAAAAGAAACCATTTGAAGTTATTTCATATGCCAAAGGAGCGAGCCACATGATCGATACGAGAAAAGGATTTCTGGGCCCCTCACAGGTTAACTTGCTGAAAGGTCCATTTCAAACGTCACAACATATCGGTGAACGTTACTTGTTATCACTGGAGATTGACCGCTTTCTGGCTCCATGTTATGAAGCCCACGGATTAACACCTCGCAAGGAACGATATGCAGGCTGGGAGGCACGCTCGATTAGCGGACATTCCCTCGGACATTACATGTCGGCTCTCGCGGTGACGTATCAGGCGACGGGTAATTCTACTTTAAAGCAAACGCTCGATTATGCTGTGAATGAACTGGCGGCAATTCAACAGACGACGGGCAGCGGATATGTCGGGGGTTTGTCTGAGGAGGCTTTCCGTATGGCTTTTCGCGCGGAGAACATTGGCGGATTTAACATCGGTGAATATTGGGTTCCGTGGTACAGCGTGCATAAAATCTATCGTGGTCTGATTGATGCCTATCAAAAGACGGGCAATGAGCAGGCTCTTGAGGTGGTTGCACGTTTTGCGGATTGGGCAGTGACGGGACTGAGTGCCATGACCGAGGAGCAGATCCAGACGATGCTGATGTCTGAGCATGGCGGGATGAACGAAGTGTTTGCCCAATTGTACGGGATTACAGGAAACTCAGCCTATCTGAGGGCTGCCCGTCAATTCACGCACCAACTCATTCTGGAACCGCTGGAGCAGGAGCGGGATGAGTTGCAAGGAAGGCATGCCAACACGCAGATTCCCAAGGTCATCGGCGCAGCCGAAATATACAATCAAGACCCTGCACGGACATCATACCGGACAGCGGCACAATTTTTCTGGGATACAACCGTGAAGCATCGTTCTTATGTCTTTGGCGCGACAAGCATATCCGAGCATTATGAAGCAAAGGGCATGGAGAGCCTTGGCATCAAAACCGGGGAGAGCTGCTGTACGCACAACATGATGCATCTGACCAAGCAGCTGTTTGCCTGGAACCGGGACAGTGCCTACATGGACTATTATGAGAACGCGGTCTATAACCATATCCTCGGCACGCAAGACCCGATTACGGGCAACAAAACCTATTTTGCCTCCACTCTGCAAGGGCATTACAAAATCTACGGCACACGTGATACGGCTTGGTGGTGCTGCACCGGATCAGGCATGGAGAACCCGGGCAAGTATGCAGAAGCTATCTATTATGAGGATGAACAAGACTTGTATGTGAACCTCTACATCGCTTCCGAGCTGGAGTGGGCATCACAGGGACTGAACTTAAAGCTGGAAACGGACTTCCCCTATTCGGAAAAAGCAATCCTGACAATCACCGAAGGCAGCGCCTCGGCTTGTCTAAGACTACGCGTGCCGTCCTGGCTTCAGGAGCCGATGACGGCAACCGTAGGCGGGGATTCGGCCCAGTCGTATACACGTCTGGAACCCGGCTATCTGTCCATCGATCGCGCTTGGTCAGCGGGCGATACGATTACTATTACGCTGCCGATGGCACTGCGTAAATATACAGCACGGGATGATGCCCACAAGGTGGCATTCCAGTATGGCCCGATTGTGTTAGCTGGTGCGCTTGGAAGTGAAGGACTTCCCGAGGATACCATTATCGACGAAACTGCACTGAATCCAAAAACAGCTCCCGTACCCGTTATCCAAACGGAAGAAGAGGATGTGAGCAAGTGGATCAAGGTTGTCGATAAAGAGAAGCTTACATTTGAGCTTAGTGAGGAAGTGACATCTACAGGTGAAGCGGTGAAACTAATTCCGTTTTATGATGTGCATCATGAGTTCTATACGGTGTATTGGGCGTTGAATGATGAAGGGGATGCGCTGGAGAAAGCGTTAAATGATATCACCATCGATAGCGTGCAGCCGGATGGTCAGCAGGATGAGATCGGGCATCAATTGGAGAGCAACTGCCGCAGGGAGCAATATAATGGCTCCGGTACAGACGGACGCAGCAGGCTGTATATGTGGCGTGAGGCTTACGGAGTAAACGAAGCAGCATTCGGCTACCGCTTGGCTGTCGAGCCGGATGCTCTGAATCATTTGTGCGTAGCCTATTGGGGCGGGGACTATCTACATTTTGACCGAGAGGGTATCCGGTATGAAAGGCAGTTTAGTATTTTGGTGGAAGATGTAGTTGTAGGGGAACAGCGCATTCATATGAACAAGATCGGCGAAGTATTCCGTGTCAGCTATGAGATTCCGGAAGAGGTCACCAGAGATAAAGAGAGTGTGAAGGTAACATTCCAGGCAATCGGGGACGACGGCTGTGCGGGAAAAGTGACAGAGGTTCGTACAACACGTAGCAGACCGGATTTTTGCGTGTGAGCGTCCAGTAACAACAAATCATCTGTACACCAAATAGCATCATCTGTGATCATTAGCTTGTTGAGTAAGTGAGTAGGTGGATTCAGATGTGAGGAACAATAACATACACAAGACGAAATGGGAGTTATCGCCGTTTCGTCTTTTTGGTATGCAATTCCCTGACGAAAACTCCTTCTCGCACTCCATCATGCTCCAGCCCGCTAAGACAAGTCTATATAAAAAATGACACGTAACCTGATTTTCCACGTATTACCGGATAACATTTCATTTACCACTAACGCGCCTCCGTAGTTCCTGGTTGTCCAGCAGTTCTTCTAAACAGCAAGTTGTGAAGCTCGTTCTGTTTTGTCCGTGAAAAGGATAATGGGATAAGCTCTATCCACGTATATTACTATGAAGAATACTGCTCCGACATCATAGCTTATGGAGTACAGTACCAATACCAGCGCGAGTTCTCTTTTAAATATCTGGCAAGAATCATTAAAAGATCTTTCAAATCCACTGGAAGACCACTCGAACTTCAAGTCAAACATCTACTTTATAGCGCTCTAATATTAACGTAAATATCCCTTCCATTTTCCAATCCTATCCACCTGAGAGCGTTCACATCATGTACAATAAGAAGATGAGAGACAGGGAATATACGACATTTAATCCTAATATCTAACATGAAAGGAGGCCTTAGGATCGACCATGACCAGGTACATACAATTGTTTGGGCTCATCATCGGCATCGTGGCCGTGAATGTTCTGGCCTTCTCCCCGGGTTTTGCTGGACTTGGATTCGGAGAGAATGCGTTCCAGACCTCACTTTCCGTGACGCTACTCTTCGGAAGCGTACTTGCACTTTTCTATGGCAGTTACAATGTATTGTTCAAACAGCCGGTGGTTTTACCCGTGAGACAGATCGAAACCCATGAAGATTATGTAGAAGCTTTATCCTTTTACAGACGCATCAAAATCCTTGAAGAAGATATTACGCTGGGGCTGTCCCAACTGAACCGGATGAAAAAAAAGAAAGAGACATTGATGAATGTGCTTCATCAACGTTTTGACCCCGGCGAGCTGAGTTTTAAGAAATTCGCTTCGGTCACGGAAGAGGTAGAGAAGCTGTTATATCTGAACATTCGCAGCATACTGAATCGACTGAACGTCTTCGATGAAGCCGATTATGCCAGCATGATGAAAGCCAAATCGCCTGCGATCCCGCAGAGGATTTTTCAGGAGAAAACGAAAGTGTACAACGATTACCTGACCTACGTGAAGGATTCACTTCACACGAATGAAGAGATTTTATTGAAGCTGGATCAGCTGTTGCTGGAGATATCGCGCCTGGACAGTGTTGAAGCTGGAGATATTGAGCAGATGCCTTGTATGCAGGAGATTGATCAGTTAATCAAGCACACCAAATTATATAGACAGTGAGGGGTTGCACCTATGGCAAAGAAGGGAAAGTTTTTTCTCATATCCATGATCATGTTAGTCCTAGTATTTGGTCTCGTTTATGGAGGAATCACACTGACATCGAACTTTGGCAAGTCTACCACACAGGTCACGACCGAAAATGCAGGTAAGGAACTTGGCAAATTGTACGCGGACATTGCACCAGCTACGGCGGAACCGGTGAAAGGACAGATTGATCTTGATCCGGTTGATGTTGCAGAATCCCTTCCGGACATTTCCAAATTCCCGGTTACAGTGGAGAACACCACCAATGATTTCGTCGAAATTTTCTCCTCCACCGAGAAGTCGGGTAGTGGCGTGGATGGATGGTTAACCGAGGTCGCAAAGGCATTTAACCAAGCGAACATCACGGCCGGCGGCAAACAGGTATCGGTCAAAATCCGTAATATTGCTTCCGGTACCGCAACGGATTACATCAAGTCCGGTAAGTATGTGCCCGATGCCTTCACCCCGTCCAATGAGTTGTGGGGCGAGATGGTGGAAGCCAGCGGAGTGAAGACGAAGCTCATCTCGAAGCGGCTTGTTGGCAACGTACCGGGAATCGTCATCTCCAAAGCCAAATATGATGCACTGGTGAACACCTACGGCTCTGTAAATGTCAAAACGATAACCGAAGCTATTGCCAATAATGAGCTTACGATGGGCTATACCGACCCGTTTGCCAGTTCTACAGGACTGAACTTTCTGGTTACCGCATTAAATACGTATGACAGCGCGAATCCGCTGGGCGAGAAAGCCATTCAAGGCTTTGAAAAATTCCAGGCGAACGTGCCATTCACTGCATCCACCACGATTCAGATGAGGGAAGCGGCCAAGTCGGGCAGACTGGATGCCTTTGTACTGGAGTATCAGACCTATGTGAATACAGCTGATCTGAAGAGCGGATATGTGTTTACCCCATTCGGTGTAAGACATGACAGCCCGCTATATGCTCTTGGTCAACTGCCGCAGAACAAACAGGAGATCATCCAGAAGTTTGCTGATTTTGTCACGCAAGAGCAGTATCAGAAAAAGGCAGTAGAGTTCGGATTCAACGGCCTGCAAGATTACAAATCCGAGTTGGCTACCGTAGATGGTGGAACATTGCTGTCCGCGCAGAAAGTCTGGAAAGAGAAGAAGAACGGCAGTAATCCAATTGCCGCTGTGTTTGTAACGGACGTATCCGGGAGTATGGCGGGGGAACCGCTTAACCGTCTCAAAGAATCTTTGCGCAAAGGCCAGAAGTATCTCGGTACCGACAACAGCATTGGCTTGGTTTCTTACTCCAGCGATGTAACCGTGAACCTGCCGATTGCCAAATATGATACGAACCAGCAATCCATGTTTGTCGGAACGGTGGATAGTTTGCAAGCAAGTGGGGGAACAGCGACATTCGACGGCATCGTGGTTGCAATGAAAATGCTGGAGGATTACAAAGCAGCCAACCCTAACGTGAAACCGCTGATTTTTGTTCTGAGTGATGGCGAGACGAACGAAGGACATTCGCTCAAAGATATTCGAGACCTGGTGGAGACGTACAAAGTGCCGATCTACACGATTGGATATAACGCCGACATCAAAGCCCTGGAGAGCATCTCCAGCATTAACGAGGCGGCGAGCATTAATGCGGACACCGACGATGTTGTCTACAAAATCGGAAACCTGTTTAACGTACAGATGTAAGTCTATATTAATGTTCAGATGTAAGCAGATACGGATGTAACTAAAAGGGGGAACTGTGAATGTCGTTTACGATGGAAATACCGAGCCAGAAGGAAATTCAGAAGGTGATTGAAGAAGAGATCAAACCGGTGCCCGCCGAGGTCGCGGAACTGCAACAGGTAGCAACTTCGAATGTGGATATGATTATGAACCTGGACCTCGAATCTCTGGAGAAGCGCAAAGAAATTTTGCAATCCATCGACGGCTTTGGCATGAACACCATGCGATCCTCTTCCGAGAAAAACGCTCTGCTTCAAGTCTCCGTTGGACATCTGTCCAAGACGGGAGACGAGGGCGGTCAGGTCGCCAAAGGCTTGACCGAGCTGCATATGCAACTGAAGGATCTCGACCCGAGCGTGGTCGATTTCGCCAAAACAGGCTTTCTGGGCAAGCTGTTCAACCCGCTGCGCGCGTATTTCCTCAAGTACCAGAAAGCCGACGCCGTCATCGCCGACATTGTCGTTTCACTCGACAAGGGCCGTGCCACGCTGCGCAATGACAACACCACGCTTGAGATCGAGCAGCAGAGCCTGCGCGAACTAACCAAGCGGCTTCAGAAGGAGATCCAGCTTGGTATGTTAATGGATGAATCCATTGATACACAGATTGAGACAGCCAAGGTTCGCGGGGAAGACCCTGAGAAGGTGCGGTTTATTACCGAAGAAGTATTGTTCCCGCTCCGTCAGCGTGTTATGGATTTGCAACAGATGCTGGTCGTAAACCAACAGGGAATCATGGCGATTGAAGTGGTCATTCGCAACAACAAAGAGTTAATTCGTGGTGTGGATCGGGCGAAAAATGTGACGATCTCCGCGCTTAAGATTGCAGTCACCGTTGCCAGTGCACTATACAACCAGAAGATCGTCTTGCAGAAAATCGAATTGCTTAACCGTACCACGAATGATCTGATCGCTGGCACATCCAAAATGCTGAAGGATCAGGGGACAGCGATCCAGAAGCAGGCTTACGAGGCAAGTATCTCAGTGGATACGATGAAGCAGGCTTTCACGGATGTGCTGTCTGCCCTGGACTCGATTTCGGTCTACAAACAAGAGGCTTTGCCAAGAATGCGAGAGACCATTGGTCAGTTCCGTGAACTGGCGGAGAGCGGGGAACAGCAGATTCAACGATTAGAAAAAGGACAGAAGCTTGGTCTGTAATTAATCCATGAGAATAACTAGAAAAAGCAACCATTCCCTAATAACTAGTTAAGGATGGTTGCTTTTTTTTTGCAATAGTCGCATGCAGGTATTACTCGTACCCAATTTTGTCAGCATACGCTAACAATGAATCAGTAACTTGGTCAAGAATAACATCGGCAGCTTTAACTTTAGCATTACCTTGTTGAAGGATCGTGTAGTTCACTTTGTTTTTGGAAACAGCTTGTTTGTAAAGCATATAACCTTCAAGCTGCATATAAGTTCCTTTGATGAAGGAGGTATGAATTTTTTTGATTTCTGGGTTGTTGGATTGGATCAGTTTTGCTTTGGAGACGAATTTGGTATAATTCGGAATTACCGTATTCGTTAGCTTGAGAAACATCGATTTTCGATTCGCTGAAGATACGGTGCCACCTACACTACTTAAGGAATCAATGGCTTTAGATTCATAGGACCCGATAGCAAAAATCTGATCAAGATATTGTTTTAATTCCGCTTTTTCCTGAATAAACTCATCTTCTGCCTCAGGCTCTTCTGTATCGTCTATTAAATCTCCTTCAGATTGATATTCGTCGTCAAACTCGTCCTGTTCCCAATATGTAGAGAATTCTCCTTTGGCAGCATTGGCTTGAGGAGCAGGAAAGAGAAGCACCCCGCCAAGCAAAATGAAACTGGTCATTAATGAGATAATACTTGATTTTTTCATGTGAAATGTCACCTCCTTTTATCTTATTTCTGCACTCCTCTATAGTATACATGAAGCCGAGTGGGATTTCCTAGAACTAAAGGTGAAAAACGGTTGGCCCTTTTATTCAGGGTCAACCGTTTTTCAGACGTTGCATATAAACGACATAGGGGATAACGAGGACAAGAAACAACAGAGCCGCAATGAGGGATAGGAGCAGACCGCCATTAACGAGCATCCAGGCGCCCAGTGCCGCGCCAATGACAAAAATAAACCAGGACAGTGCCAGCACAGCCCACTCGGACGCGGGAGCTTTGCCACGTACAGCTTTGGCCAGAGCCTGACCGATCCCAAAAAGCGTACCCGATACAAAGCCTTTGCCTACATCTGCATGTGCAACCATCTGGTGCATCGTATTTTGCATGCCCATCGCCATAGTGAGCGGGAATATAATATAATGCGTGTGGAACAGGAGCGACAACAGGATTGCGAAGAGAAACAATACACACTCCATGCCCAAAATAAGGGTCAGATGCCATTTCCTCCATGACTCTGTAATGAAAGTGCCGACAAATGCCCCTGCAATAAATAAAAGAACGACAGTCCCTGTCGTTGCCCATAACGCATAATCTGCTTCAAATAGAGCGATGCCCAGCTTGGTGCTGTTGCCGCTCATGAAGGATAAATACACTTTACCCAGCCCCAAATATCCAATGGAATCGATGAAACCGGCAAGCAATACAAGAACGGAAGATAACAAAAGCCGGGAAAATCCCGGCTCTAAACGTTCTACCGTGTGTCCGATACTCTCGTTGTTAACGTTCGGGGAAGACGAGTCATGTACGGAATGCATAGGCATCTGTCCTCCATTTTCAGATAACCGTCAGGTTCGCTTCTTCTCGCTTAAGTCGCCATTCCCTTAACTGAGCTAATCTCCGGGAATGAACCTTGCGACACTCACGTATAGCCTTCTTGGTTATTTTCCCTTGTTCTGATCGGGTGCAATAAACAGCGTATCGTTAGGAAGCTGTTCTGCCTCATCACGGGACATGCCGAGATTCGTGGAGAGCACGTCTACCGGGTTGCCTGCGATCCATTCACTAAGATCAATGGCTTCATAGTGTCCGCTGTTGAATCCAATCAGTACACGGCAGACGTCATCACCCGTGTTTTTGATATAATGCCCCGCACCCATCGGAGCGTACCCGACATCTCCAGCTTCGAATTGTTCAGTGACAGCCTGCCCTTCGGCGAGAAATACCGTCATTTCGGCACTGCCACTAATGTAATACTGCCACTCATCCGCATTGGGATGCCAATGCAGTTCCCGCAGAGCACCTGGTTGAAGCTCGATCAGAGAACCCGCCATCGTGGTGGAGATGGGGAAATCTTCGACGGTTACCGTACGCTGCGTACCGCCACCTGGCGCGCGGCGTGGCTGTTTGGCATGCAAGGGATAACGATGCGGCGTGGTCAGTTCAGAGTTACGGCGATAAGTCGCAGAGGAGGAACTGTCATCGGGTACCGGGCCTTTGGCAAAATAGGCTTCGCCCTGATTGAGCTTGGCTGCTTGTTCGAGGGAGATACCAAGGTTCTGTGCCACGATATGATCCGGTGTCTGAGTCAGAAAGTCGGTAATGCTGAACGTATGATCCTCCGAAAAATCCCCATTGTCGAAAATCAAAATGAAATGGCATTCGTCCGGCCCGAGTCCCTGGATGGAATGACCGTATCCGCGTGGGAAATACCATACATCTCCGGGTTCAAAGGTATCGGTATACGCGTGTCCGTCCGGATGGATAACGGTGGTACGACAGGAACCGCTGATCACATATGCCCACTCGGCCGCATTGGCATGCCAGTGCAGTTCACGCATGCCGCCTGGTTCCAGGCGCATGGATACTCCCGCAATACCGATAGATGCGGGGAAGTCATGAACCGAGGCTCCGCGAGTGATGCCGCCGGGACCGGTCCGAGGTTCTTTTTGCTCAAGACGATACTTGAAAGATTTCATCATCATTCCTCCTGCTTCAAATTTGAATTCACTAGACAATGTGTAAATAATTGAATAATAACTATATTATTATACCCATATTTTGAGAAATTATTCAGTTTTTAATCGTTGTGCGGGCGTATAATGAATAATTTTGAATAACTCTTCCGCCATGTAGGTGGGACTGTGCTTGAAATCCTGTCTAATCCACTCCATGATCATGCCAAATATGGCATGAGACTGATAGCTTGCGAGCAGTTCCGGGTTAATATGGGGCGGGAAAATATGATTCAGATCCTGTAAAGACAGATCCCGCAGCACATCACAGATCATACGCTGAAAGCTGGAAGAAGCTTCGGATTGCACAACGAGGGTGTAAAATTGGGCGTGCTGATGCACATGTTCGAAGATGGTAATAGCGGAAGAGGGCATAAGACCCACCTGAAATTCCTTCATTCCCTCATAAGGCTTGCGAAATGAAGTCACCAGATCCTGAGTCACATCATGCAGGATTTCGTTGAACAGGTCTTCCTTGTATTGATAATGTCTGTAAAAGGTTCCCCGATTCAGATCAGCTTGCTGCACAATATCCGAGATGGAGATTTCCTTGAAATTACGCTTCTGCATCAAATGAAGGAGGGCTTCCTTCAGGACGGCTTTGGATTTTCGGATTCGTCGGTCCATGGCGTCTGATGTTTCAGGCATTGGAATTCCTCCCGAGTGATATTTATTAAAAGATAACGTACAAACAGGTGAGAGCCTGTTGTTTAACGTACATTTGGACAGGCTTTTACTGATTGTATCGAAAAGCTATGACTTATTATACTAAGGATAAGAGATAATGAACATTTGTTTGTTATCTTTATGTAAACGAATACATTTTAAAGGAGGAATAGACAAATGAAACTTCAAAATAAAGTGGCCATTGTCACAGGGGCAGGATCAGGAATGGGCAAAGCCATTGCCACATTGTATGCACAAGAAGGAGCCCAGGTCGTTGTTTCCGATATCAACGAAGAAGCTGCTCAGGCTGTCGTTCAAGAGATTCAGGCGAACGGTGGAGAAGCCTTCGTTCTTCTGGCTAATGTAGCGAAAGAGGAAGATGTACAGCAACTTATTGATCAAACGGTGAGTAAATACGGTACAGTAGACATTCTGGTCAACAATGCGGGGATTATGGATGGGATGGAGCCAGCTGCGGATATTAGCGATGAGCGGTGGGAAAAGGTTTTTGCGGTGAACACAACAAGTGTGATGCGAACCACACGCAAAGTGCTGCCAATTTTCCTAGAGAAACAGCAAGGGGTTATTGTGAATATTGCTTCAGCAGGGGGCTTGCACGGTGGACGGGCAGGAGCGGCATATACCGCTTCCAAACACGCTGTGGTGGGCTTTACCAAAAATACAGGATACATGTATGCCGAGCAAGGTATTCGTTGTAATGCCATTGCACCCGGAGCGGTTGCGACTAACATCGGGGCATCCATGACAGGTATTAACCCGTTCGGTGCGGGACGGCAGCAGCAGGGGATGGCGATCAACCCGCGAGTAGGAACGAGTGAAGAGATTGCCAAAGTGGCTCTGTTCCTTGGATCGGACGAGTCCAGTTTTGTAAATGGGACTGTCATTACGGCTGATGCAGGCTGGAGTTCGTATTAATTTGTTGGTAAATTAATTGTGCTTAGGAACTGGAAATAGTACTGACGCTTAGCAAGGATAGGGAAATAAAGCAAAAGAAAAGCCGCAGAAATGCGGCTTCTTTGGCATCTGTGCTCATCACAGATCTTGCCTGAGTTGTTAAAGGACAAACGTTTGCACTTCCCAAAAGATGAGGTAGAGCGCTTAACTCAGGAAGGGCTTTGCCTTCAAATATAGGGAGGACTCACGTACAATCAGGCGGTGCGGGATAATAACCGGGTTCTGAGCGAGAGGCTCGTTGCCAAGAATTTTTAGTAAAACCTGAACTGCGGTATACCCGAGCTGGTATGTGCCAATATCAATGGAACTGAGCGGAGGTGAAGCAAGTTCGGACAACGCGATATTGTTAAAACTGACCACACTGATATCCTCAGGCACTCGATATCCCAGCTCCGCAAGTGCTCTTAACACACCGAAAGCGACATTGTCATCGATAACTACAATGGCGGTAGGCCTGTCGGGCAGCGACATAAAAAGGGACATTGCCCGGAAGCCGCTTTCCTGTAAGAATTCACCCTCCACGATCCAGTCGTTCGTTGCCGTTAATCCGGATTCTTCAAGAGCCTTCCGATATCCACGCATGCGATCATGCGATAACGTAATATCAGGCGGGCCGCTCACAAAGCCGATGCGTGTGTGTCCCTGTGCAATAAGATGCTGCGTTGCATCATACGCGGTCTGCACATTATCGTTGTCGACCATAGGGGCATTCGGATGTGTCTCACTTCGGCCAATGAGAACAAACGGGAATTTTTCCTCTTCGAGAAAAGAGATGATGGGATCGTCCCGTTTGGAACCGAGCAACAGAATACCGTCGACCCTGCGACCATGCACGAGACGGGAAATGGCCTGTAATTCATCATCGGAGGACGTCTCGGTGGACAGCAGTAACTCATAGTTGTTACGAGTCGCGTGGGTAATAATGCCGCGCAACAACTCTCCAAAGAAATAATTTTGAAAAAGCTCCTCCGCAGGACGGGGCAGCATAATTCCAAGCGTCTGTGTTGTTTTGGATACAAGGCTCTTAGCCATCATATTGGGATGATAATTAAGTTCTTTCATAATTTGTTTAACTTTAAGAGATGTTTCCGTACTGATTCTGGGATGGCCTGAAATCACCCGTGACACTGTAGAAGGGGAAACACCCGCCAATTTGGCAATATCCTTGATCGTAATCATGTAAAAAACCCCTTCTGATTCAATCATTTCAACATTCTCCTATGGTAATGCAAAGGGTACCAGAAATCAATTGTTAACTCGTTAACCCGGAATGCAAGTGGAGCAAAATAAAGGAAGATAGAGTTAGATCAAGGAAATAGGAAATTACTGTGAACAAAATTCAGGATATGGTTAAATTTGAAGGAATACAGCTTGTGCAAACGTTTGTACAAATAAAGTTCGGTATTGTATGATGTGGTATATATTATAGCGCTTACATCATTGTTTTTACATACTTTTAACTTATTTACCCCTACATATCGAATGCATCAGTGACATTGTGTTTCATTTTGGGCAAACGTTTGTACAACGATTCACATGGAACACAAATCCTGACAATCTACGGCGTTTAAAGGGTGAAAAGCGCAAAATTTTCTTGAACTACACAGAGGGAAAGGGGACATTTCACATGAGAAAATGGCAAGGCACAGTTCTGTCCATCGGAATGGCTTTTACACTAGCTGCATGTTCAACCGGAGGAGGAGGAAGTTCTACTCCTGCAGCGCCAAGTGATAATCCAGAGGATACCGTGCAGCTGACTGCTGAGAATCTCCAGCCAGAAGAGGGCGCAACACTGGTCATCTGGGAGGATAAAAACCAGAGTAGCTTTATTCAGCAACGAGTCAAAAAATTCGAAGAAAAATATGGCGTCACGGTCAAAATGGAGGAATTACCGCCAACAGATCAGGTAACCAAGTTAACGACGGATGGCCCTGCCGGGCTTGCTGCGGATGTCGTTGTGTTCCCGCATGACAAGATTGGAAGCGCCTCGGAAGCAGGACTTATTTTGCCTAATGATATCTTCGAAGCTGAGACCACAGCTAATACCAGCGAGAATGCGCTGAAAGCGGTGACGTTCAAAGACATTTTATACGGATATCCGTACAGCGTCGAGACGTATGCCCTCTTTTACAACAAAGCCTTGTACCCCGAAGCACCGAAAAACTTTGATGAAATTATCGATTTTGCCAAAACGTTTAACAATACCAAATCCAATCAGTATGCGCTGATGTGGGAATTACAACAATTCTATTATAACTATGCTTTCCTAGCGTCTCAGGGTGGATATATCTTTGGGGACAACGGGATGGATAGCAGTGACCTCGGTTTGAACAACGAAGGAGCGCAGAAGGGGGGAGAATTCCTCCAAAAGCTGAAGGCTGAGGTGCTGCCGCTCAAGATGGGCGATGTGAACTACGATATCAAAAAGGGATTGTTCTCCAGCGGCAAGCTGGCCATGGATATTAACGGACCTTGGACCATTGCCGACTATCGCAACGCCGGAATTGATTTTGGAGTTGCTCCGCTTCCCGCTATTGATGGCAAGCCAATGACTTCCTTCTCGGGTGTGAAAGCCTATTACGTCAATGCGTTTACCCAGTATCCTAATGCTTCCAAGTTGCTGGCTGCATTCCTCTCGAACGAAGAAGCCCAGATGGAGAACTTTGACATGAACGGTACACTTCCGGCGAACAAAAATGTGGCGGCAGACGCCAAAGTACAGGAAGATCCGATCAACAAAGCCTTCCTTGAACAATTCAACAACTCGACACCGATGCCTTCCCTTCCAGCCATGGACAGTGTATGGGGACCTATATCGTCAGCTATTACAGATATTTGGGATAGCGGCAAGGATGTGAAAGCCTCCCTTGACAATGCTGTGAAACAGATTAAGGAGAGCCTGGCAACCACACAATAATGACGAAACAGCGATGACACGAATGAACGGTGAACGATGAATGATACCAAACGGAGAGGAGGGAGCATATGCGGCAACAGCATGTCCCGGTGTCTGCCCAGCCCAATCGGGAAAAGCAGCACCGGATGACAGCAGCCATATGCTCCATCATACTGCAAGGTCTCGGACAGTTATACAATCGGCAGTGGATTAAAGGCATTATTCTATTGCTGCTGGAGGGAGCAGGGCTTGCATACCTGCTTCCTCGGCTGTCCCAAGCGGTATGGGGAATATGGACACTGGGGGAGAATACACAGCGTTTTGTGAAAGTGAATGGTTCAACGGTGCTTCAAAAGGGCGACCATTCTATCTTTTTGTTGCTTGACGGAATTATTGTGCTGCTGGTCTTTTTTGTGTTTGTGCTTGTTTACATTCTGAATATCCGGGATGCGTATATGACCGGACTTGCAAGAGAGCAAGGGAAACCGACGCTGGGAGCCGCGGCAACGATGCGCAATGTAATGGACAAAAATTTTCCGTATCTGTTCCTGTCCATCCCGGCACTCGGTATTCTGTTTTTTACAATCATGCCGATTCTGTTCACCGTTACGATTGCGTTTACGAACTATGCGGCACCGGATCATATTCCACCAGCCAAACTGGTGGACTGGGTAGGGTTCAAAACATTTACGGATCTGATCCAGCTCAAATCCTGGAGCCAGACGTTCTACGGGGTGCTCACCTGGACAGTCATCTGGGCTGTCTTGGCTACCGTAACGACGTACTTCGGCGGAGTTCTTGTAGCTTTGTTAATTGAACAGAAAGGCATCCGCTTCAAAAAGTTGTGGCGTACCATTTTTATTTTGCCTTATGCCATTCCACAGATTATCTCGTTGCTACTGATGCGCAATCTCTTCAACGGTCAGTTTGGACCAATCAATACGTACATGCGAGCATTCGGACTGGAAGGCTTGCCTTGGCTGACGGACCCGTTCTGGGCCAAAGTTACTGTCATTGTCGTCAACATGTGGATCGGTATTCCGGTCAGCATGGTGCTCATTTTGGGTGTGCTTACCGCTATTCCGCGTGATCTGTATGAGGCAGCCGAAGTAGACGGCGCTTCTGCGTTCCAGAAGTTCAAGATTATTACGATGCCGTTTATTTTATTTGCCACGACACCGGTGCTGATTATGCAGTTTGCCGGAAACTTCAACAACTTCAACGTCATTTTCCTGCTAACGAACGGTAATCCGCTTCGCGGAGACTATCAGTATGCTGGGGCAACGGATTTGCTGGTGACCTGGCTCTACAAACTCACACTCGACAATAATAAATTCAATATGGCTTCTGCGGTAGGTATCATCATCTTCCTGATTATTGCTACCTTCTCCATCTGGAATTTCCGCCGCTCCAAATCATTCAAGGAGGAGGACATGATCCAATGAAGAAACGCAACAATCCGATTCGTTTGACACTCAGTTACGTGCTTTTAGTGATTATTGCCGTCGTATCCGTATATCCGGTTTTATGGATTTTTCTGTCGTCCCTGCGTCCCGGCGCGGCATTGTTCAGTGAACGCTTATGGCCGGAAAGATTCACGCTATCCCATTATGGAGAGCTGTTTAACAATCCGTCCTTTATGTACGGCAGATGGTATATGAATACGCTGAAAATCGCATTCTTCACGATGATTTTCTCCACATTGATGGTGACGCTGGGCATGTACGCGTTATCCCGGTTCCGTTTTCGGGGGCGTAAAACGATTCTGTCCACCATGCTCATTCTGGGCATGTTTCCAAGCTTCATGAGCATGATTGCCATCTATATTATTTTGCTGCAAATCAAACTGCTCGACACGCATGCTGCGCTTATTCTGGTCTATTCCTCAGGGGCAGTGCTGGGCGGATTCATCGTCAAAGGTTTCTTTGACACCATCCCGCGCAGTCTGGATGAAGCAGCTCGTATCGATGGTGCCAGTCATCTGCGTGTGTTCACAAGCATCATCCTCCCATTATCCAAGCCGATGCTAACTTACGTTGCCTTAACCAGCTTCACGGGGGCGTGGATGGATTTTATTTTTGCCCGACTCGTGCTGCGTACCAAAGAAAATTGGACTCTGGCTGTAGGAATGTGGGATCTCGTGAATCGATATCAGGACAGTAACTTCACGATGTTTGCTGCAGGAGCTGTACTGATTGCTATTCCAATTACTTTGTTGTTTGTATTCCTGCAACGTTTCCTCGTTCAGGGGCTGACCACAGGGGCGTCCAAAGGGTAAGAAGACACCGTGCCTTTAACAGCATAGTCAGCCGCATTAATGGCAAGATGAGCCGCACTTGCGGCAATTCGACCAGGCACTTCCGCAACGCAACGTCATGTCTATGTCGACTGGCCACGCTTCGGAAGTGTCTGCTTGTGCTTAGGGGGATGTAGAATTATATCCAGGCTTTCTGATTAAGGCTTGCTTGTCGAGGGCTTCTAATGAAGAAAAAGGAGGAAGGTGATGTATGGGCATGAACCCTTCCAGTGAGCCTGAAGCTACAGTCTATCCAGGGGGACAAGCTACTCTGCAGAGCAGTGAAGCTCCGCGCACCCTATGGCGTAACAGGACGTTCCGCAGAATCCTGTACGGGTATGGCATATCTGTTTTTGGTGACTGTTTTAATAGTATTGCCATCAGCCTGTGGGTACTTCAGACAACGGGCAGTGCTAAGAGCATGGCTGCTGTGCAGATCTGCAATATGGTGGTCAGTTTTCTATTTGGATCAGTAGCGGGTACGGTGGCCGATCGGCTGGATCGAAGGAAGCTGATGCTGGCTTCAGACGTGTTTCGCGGTGTGATCGCTTTGCTGGTTGCAGTTAGCCTGTTCAGCTGGCATGTACCTTTTCCTGTATTACTGTTATTGCTCTCTTTATCGATGTTTTCCAGTTTGTTTCAGGCTCCAGCATTTCATGCTTCCGCTGCGAGCATCGTGGGTAAAGAGCACATCCAGCAGGCAACGGGTACCATTCATCTGGTGGACAATCTGGCTCGTATAAGTGGTTTGGCGGCCGCCGGGGTCGCTGTAGCTGTGTTCGGCGGTTTTGTCGCCATCCTGATCACGGGGGCAACTTTCCTATTGTCTGCAATCTGTGTGCTGCTGGCAGGGCGTTTTCCACAGGTGATGCGTGCCAGTGGTGACCCGAAATCTTTTGCACAGGCGTGGCGCAGTTCGTTTGCTTACATCTATCGGAGTCGACTCATTCGTTCTATTGTATTACTCAATCCGCTGATACTTCTCTTTTTTATGTCAGCCATGATGCTCATTCAGGTGATGGCTGTTAACGTATGGAAGGCGACTCCAGTTCAATTTGGTTTGATCGAGACCTGTATTCCTCTGGGATACATGATTGGATCAGGGGTATTGATTGCTTCGGGAAAAAGATTGAAACATCGCGGGCGCTGGGTCTTTATCGGCTTACTTGTGTTAGGGCCTGTTTATATGCTTCTAGCGAATGTATCCTCGCCTCTCATGGCCTTGCCGCTTATCATAGGTGGAGGAGCCATGTTTGCCTGTTGCACGATGCTCACCCAGATTATGCTTCGCACCGCCGTGCCAGATGAGATGCAGGGTAGCGTTTATGGTATCGTTGGCACCATTACAAGCACAGCGCCGATTCTGGGGCTGACAGTAGTCTCGATCTTTGCGGATCACTGGGGTGCCGCCGCCGTATTGGAAGGCGTAGGGATGATGTTGCTTGCAACAGGAATCGTTGCCATCACAACCTTGAAGTCCATTCGAACCTATACTTAGATATTCATACAAATGAAGACAGACGGTTCTTTTAACAAGATATTAACGGAACATCCTCTGTCACAAATCCGATCACATAGCAAAAACCCGGAGCATACGCTGCATTGCTGCATTCGCGTACTCCGGGTTAGCTTGTGTATTCAATGATATGAAGTTCTTACTGCCAGTTCACCGTAACGGTGGCTGTTCCGCTTGCTGGTGTAGTGAATGTGTGGTTAGAACCGGTTTCCCATGTAATCGTTGAACCGTTTTTCTTGAAAAATTTGAACTCCAGCTGTTTGCCTGCCGGTACGCTGACATCATAATACCAGGTTGGGTATTGATGAATGACCTGATTGAATGCTGGTCCAATGGCAGTGGAACCGGTGCTCCAGTTGCCAAGCTCGGCTACATTGCCTGTCAGATAGAGGTTCTGTCCAAGCGTTGTGGACGCATTGTTTACGACGAAGCGAACGGTGACCTGATCGCCAGTCAGGATGGTGAAGTTGTTGTAAGCATTGCTGTTTACTCCGCTCGCGGCAACTTTGACTGCATAGTTGCCAGCGGCAACGGAAGGGATGGTTACTTTAATCTGTGTATCTTCCCAAGACGTAATCGCTGCTCCGGTAACCGCTGTAGTGCCGAAGTAGACCGTGCCTTTCGTCGAGCCGAATCCACGGCCATCAATTGTCACCACATTACCGGGTTTCCCCATAACCGGACCAACATGACCGATGGTTGGTGTTGTTTCGGCAGTTGTGTATTGCCATACTGCCGTTGCACCCGCAGCAAGGGTGAAGTTGTTAATGCTACCGTTCGTGGAGGTGATGTTATTTCCGTTCAGCACCCCGCCAAGTACATCCGTGTATGAGCCTGTAGGCAGGGAAGTGCTTAATCCTGTAATGCTTGCTGACGTGGAAAGATTGCGGTTTACCGCGACAACGGCTACGCTCTTGCCGAATTTACGCTCATAAACATATACATCATTATTAATCCAGCGCTGCTGTGTGGAACCGTAGGCAATGGCTGGATTGGATTTGCGCAGAGGCGCGAGTTTGCTGATGACGTTAAAAGCTGTAGTGGATTTGGAGAACGAAGGCATTTTGGCACGGTTATCCGGATCGCCATTCCCCGTCAAATACTGTTCAGTACCATAGTAGATGGCAGGCACACCACGTGAAGTCAATGTGAAGGCCAAAGCCTGTTCCAGACGGCGATTGTTGACCGCACTTGTTTTGAAACGATCCATATCATGGTTGTCGATAAACGTCACCTGATCGTTCACTTGGTTGTAGTCCGTAGCTGTACTGTTAATCATGGAATCCAGAGCGTACATGTTGGACGTGTTATCACGGAACACATTACGCACCGCAGAGTTAAAGCGGAAGTCGAGCAGGCTCATACCAGACTTGTTAGCAAAATCCGTGTTATCTGCATCGGATGCAGCTGATCCCAGGAACCATTCTCCAAAAGTGAACACGGGTTTGTGTGCGTAGATGGAGGACATCCAGCTCTTTTGCCAGCCGAGAGGCATATGTTTCACCGCATCCACCCGAATACCGTCAACGCCCATATCAAGCCACAGTTTGATCGCATCTTTGAAGTATTTGTCGATGGTCGCATTATTGTGGTTGAAGTCGGCCAGGTCATACAGATTTTTGTAGATGCCGTTCTCTAGGGAAGAGAAGTCGGAGCCGCCATTGTGATGGAAGTACCCGTTGGTATCATTGGTATAACCGCCTACCAGTGTACCGTTATCGTACAGTCTGCCATTTTCGGCAAAAGAGGTGTCGGTTTCCATCGCTGGAGAGGTGTGATTCGGTGCAAAGTCAATGACAATCTTGATGCCTTTGGCATGAGCCGTCGTAATCAGGTTCTGAAAATCCGCCATCGTGCCGAAGTACGGATTGGTCTTTTTGAAGTCTCGAGCCCAGTAGCCGTGGTAGGCAGTATTGGTTACACCGCTATAGTTGATCGTCGCAAAAATATTTTCGACAGGCTGGGATATCCATAACGCTGTGACACCCAGATCACTGAAATAGTTATCGTTGATTTTGTTGATTAACCCTTGCCAGTCTCCTCCGCAGTACAGCTTCAAATTGCTGCATGTGGCATCATAAGCGGCTCCGGTGGGGTTGTTGGAGGGATTGCCATCCAAAAAGCGATCCGTAAATACTTGGTAAATCACATCAGTACTGAAGCTCTGTTTGTTGGTCACAGCGGTGTCCGGATCGGCGTATACAGCGGAAGCTGGCAAGAACGGCAGGGCGCTGCCGGCAAGCAAGCCGAGGGTCAGTGTAGTGCTGAGGAATGCGCGTTTGGCCAGTTGAAACATGGTAATCCACCCTTCGTGAATGTAGTAGTTTTTGATAAACAACCAACGGACTTTGAATTATAGCGCTTACAATAGTACAGGTTGATTCACTGAGATGTTTGGATTCCTCCTTCCAGGCGCAAACGCAGGCAACCCCGGTATCTCCATGGGGAGTTACCGGGGTTGTCCTAAACCACTGGGGTTTAAAAGCATAGCCCTCGAGTTATGATCACAACGCTATCTTAAGAAAATTTGGTTTTTATGTCAATAAATTTTTTCTGAGTATTTTTTTTCTATTTTTATATTTACAAAAGTATCCCGCTCGATTTAAACTATTCGCAGATTCAATCAAATTAAGGGCTATGCTTTCCGGATCAGCTTGTAATTCAGCTGACCTATCCGGGACAACCCCGTCTCTCCTGAGGCGGGGTTGTTTGTTGTCACCTAGGATTCACAGCAGAATCCGGGGGAGGTTTGCTTAGTTAGTTTGTCCTGAGGGAAAAGGAACAGAGAGGCGGTTGATGGCAGTGAGCACAGGATCGGTTATAGCGTGTCTGAAAAACATTCAGGCATCGCAGCTCGGCAATAAGAGAAACATTTACGTATATCTTCCGTCAGGTTACGAGGAGCAGATTGAACGGCATTACCCGGTGTTGTACGTTCATGCAGGACAGCGGGCTTTTGGGCCATCCAGTCCGGGAAACGAAACGTGGCAGCTGGACCTGACAGCAGATGAACTCATCTCTGCTGGTCGGATTGAACCCATCATTATTGTTGCCATTGCCCACGTTCGTCCGGTTACCCGCAACGAGTTCTACCACTACGTTGATGCTGAGCAGGAAGCAATCGGCATAGGAGGCTCCGGAATTGAATACGAGCAATTTATTATTGATGAGCTTAAACCGATGATTGATCAGCGATACCGGACAAAGAGAGATAGAGATAACACGGGATTACTCGGTTCCTCGGCGGCCGCATTATGCACCTTGCATATCGGGATGCGTCATCCCAATGTGTTTGGCAAGCTGATCATGATGTCTCCGTACTTTGTGGATGCACAATTGGATGAACAAGCTGAGAATGGACTGCGGGAGAAAAACATGTACCGACTGCCGGATAGCATTCCGGATGTGAACATGTGGGTGGATATTGGAGACACCGAAGGACTGTTCTTGCCTGAACAGGTAAGAAGGGTTGTACAGAAGATGCTGGATCGGGGAGCGGATGCAAAAAAGCTGGCTTACTTCGAACAGGCAGACGCTTGCCATCAGGAAGCGGATTGGGGAGCACGAGTACATTTCCCCCTGTTGTACATGTTCGGCCAAGAAGGGCAACCGACTTCATTAGAGCTGTATGGCAGAGATGTCATCGGACTAGAAGGTGGAATGCAGGTAAGGGTTCAGGCGCGGCTCCAGTGTGATAACGGTCTGAGTCAGACCTTGCTAAGCGGAGAGTTTGTTTCAAGCCATCCCGAAGTTCTTCAGGTTCTTGCAGATGGTACGCTGATTCCTCAGGCCATAGGGAGTGCTACGATTACGCTGGAATCGGGTGATTTAACGGCTACACGAGATTACAGGGTTATATCTGAACTAACCCCCGTTGTACAGGTCTGTATGCAGGCAAAGCTTACACCAACTTTCAGGTCATCGGAGCCATGGGAAGAATTCATCTACGGCGGGATGGGCATGAAGCTTACGCATGCAGGTGATGGTCACTATGAAGGCTGTTATCTTATTCCGCGAGACAGTGGCTTCTCTTTTCGTTTTACCCGTGGTTTCCGGTTATTCGAGACGGATCAGGAAGGCAATCCCATAGCCAACCGAGTATTTCGTGCAACCGAAGACATGTCTCTCCACTATCATATTCAGGCTTGGGGCAGTGCATCTGCCAAAGTAGAAATAGGAGGCTCCCTCAAATGATAATCCATTCCTTCGCTCCAACACTGGACATCCCTTACTATTATCCATGCAATTTCCCCTTGATTCATGAAGTGCTTGAACGGCAGGGCTCAGTTTCAAGTCTTGCCATGCTGGCTGCCAGCCGATTATATACGCTGCCATCATGCGAAGATAACGGCTTGGTGAAGACTTATTTTCACAAGCTGGATTATGAGGAACCGATCTGGAAGATCAATGACCAGCGGGAGCTGGGCAGCTTTGAGGAAGGAAAAGTGCTGATCCGGCAGCAGCTTGAAACGGGCAGACTTTTTTTGGCGACAGGCACCAGCTATCATCTGCCTTATTGCGACGACTATCACAATCCCGAGTATATTAACAAACATGTCAAACAAGGCTCACGGCATTACCTGATGGATCATTGGCTTGCCGTGTATGGCATGGATGAAGACCATATGTATGTCTACGACCCTGTGTTTTACAAGTTTAAAGGCAAGGTGGAGCATGCAGCTTTCCATGATTTTTGGAGAGGGCATCAGACGATCCCTGAACTTGCGGAGGTTAAACGGAAGGAGACGCTACGAACCTACGGAACAACGGATATTCAGGCCAAAGTCCTGCTGGATTCGCAGGGGTACCGGGAGATGCTGGCCCAGGCATTGACTACTCAGGTACATGAATTTTTGACAGGTAGAACGATCATGGAGGGAGCACGGCGTTTTTATTTTGGACATGCTGTCTCTACCAGTCTGATCGATGCACTGGAAGGAAGTTTAGGAGGGAATGCAGAGAGCGAAGCGCGAATATCGGGTCTGCTTTTTGATATGCGGTGGAGTCGATATTATTTCCGGGACGTGCTCAAGGAGTCTGCTGAGTGGCTGGGTGCGCCGCTTGACCAATACGCCAAGGAATATGAGAACATCATTCTCCGATGGGAAAAGGCCAATAGTTTGCTTCAGGTGGCAAGGTTGAAGCAGCGTGAAGGGTGGCAAGCTCAGTTGTCAGGTGTAGTGCAAGAGCTAGCCGCAGATGAATACAACTGGTATTCGTCGTTAAGAAAAGCACTGCCTCAAGCTTCCACATATCCGCGGCAATCCCAAACAGATATAGACAACGAAAATGAACACAAGGCTGCCCTGCTACGCATTGTACTGGATAGCTGTCGGGAGCTGAATGCGTATCATAACACATTCATTGCCTTGGATGAGGGCGGTAATGCACCACTATATGGTCGGGATGGACGACTGAATTCACTGGAACTGGTGTCTTTACTGGCTGTGGTAGAGCAGGGCATTGAAGAGCATTGGGGAAGAGGCCTGGGGAACGCTCTCGCCGAGATTGCTGCTGCTTCCTTGCCGGAAAGTCCGTATCAGACGGTCGGCTCGCTGGTGAATTATCTTGCACAGCAGCAGACCTTGGGCAGTGATGGGGAGGGTGTGAGGTGATTGATTTTTTGCTAGAGCGCTTTACCGCTCACATGCAGCACCCGGCGTTTATTTGGGAGGAGCAAGAGTACAGTTACGACTGGCTGGTTCGTCAGATTTTTCTCATGGGAGAATGGATCGAGAGAGAGAGGATATCGGGGCGGGTTGTCACATTGGAAGAGGACTATTCTCCCTATGCAGCATCGGCAATGCTGGCATTGCTTGGAGCAGGGTGCATCGTGCTTCCGATCGACCGTAATTTGGTCGAAGCGAAACGGGACGAGTACGTAAAGCTTGCACATGTAGCTGTACGCTTGGGTGTAGACGCAGGCAAGCTTTTGGTGAGACAGATGAGCGAGACTCATGAAGAAGAAGCGATGCCGTCCATTTTGACTGAATTGCGACTGGAGCAGGTGGGCGGATTAGTTCTGTTCTCCTCAGGTTCGACGGGAGTAAGTAAGGCGACGGTTCACCGGGCAGACCGGTTGTTACAGGCCTTTCGACGGCAGGTGCGTCCGCTACGTACTATCCCTTTTATGATGTTTGACCACATCGGCGGGGTGAATACCATGCTACAATCGCTATCCAGCGGCGGGTGTCTGTGTATTGTGATGAACCGTACTCCGGAGGAAGTGTGTCATACCATTCAGAAACATCGTGTACAGGCACTGCCCGTATCCCCGACATTTATGAATCTGCTGCTTTTGGGAAAACAAGATGAGCATTACGACCTTTCCAGCCTGGAAGTGGTCTCTTATGGCTCGGAAGTAATGCCTGAGTCGGTTTTGGAAGCCTGGACTCGGCGCTTTCCGAGGATTAGGACGATTCAAGCTTACGGCATGTCCGAATTGGGGATTTTACCAACACGTTCTAAAGAACCGGGTTCGCTGTTATTTTCCATTCAGGATGACGAGGTGAAGTGTCGGCTTGTAGATGGGGAGTTACAGATTTATACCGCAACGGCGATGATGGGTTACCTGAATGCTCCGTCTCCTTTTACAGAAGACGGTTGGTTGCGAACGGGAGATGAGGCAGTGGTGGAGGAAGGATATATCCGCATTCTGGGTCGGCGTTCCGAGATTATTAACGTAGGTGGCTGGAAGGTGTACCCTGCCGAAGTGGAGAGTGTGCTTGAAGAGATGGATGGCATTGAAGCGGCGGTAGTTACGGGAGAAGTGAGCGGGATAACAGGCCAGCAGGTGAAAGCGACAGTGCGACTCGCTAATCCTAGTTCACTGAAAGAGCTTCGCAGGGCTATATGGGCCTATTGCCAAGACAAACTGCCTGCATACAAAATTCCGCAGAAAATTGTGATTACAGAGGAAGCACTCGTCAGCTCCCGTATGAAAAAGGTAAGAAAGCCGGTATGATCGCCGCCGGATCATGCGTAACCGCTTAATCAGAGAATGATCAGGCTGATGAATCCAATACAATCCATGAACTGGAGAACGCATAAATCCGAAGGGATGTGCGTTTTTTTTGTTCATACAGGAGAGACGTTGCTTAAGACGTAAGGGTGTGCTTTTTATACAAAAAAGGGCCGGACGTTATTCACGTTCAGCCCTTCGGAATTTTACCCTTTACCAAAATCATGCTTCTGCTGGCTGTTTCACCTCACATTGCAACAAAGAGAAGCCGTATGCGCCGAGCTCCAAGGTCAACTTGTTCTGTCTTGCCTCAACCGAAGCCGCAGTATACAAGTCACGCCATACGTTATGATCTCCCCATCCAAGCTCCAGTTTACGAGGCTCATCACTGGCATTGATCACCAGTACCATACGTTCTCCCGTCTCCGAATCCACACGTTCCATAGCAAGGCAAGGATCACCTGCTTCGGCATACATAATCTTTAACCCCGCGCTGCGCAAAGCTGGATGTTTCTTACGTACCTCAATCGTATGGATGAAGAATTCAAGCAGTTCCCGGTTCTGTTTGCCCACGTCCCACTCCATACATTTGCGGCAACCCGGGTCATATCCACCGTCCAGTCCGACCTCATCTCCATAATAGACGCAAGGCGCACCCGGATAGGAGAAAAGCAACGTGACAGCCAATTTCATTTTGCGTATATCGCCATCACATAACGTCAGTAACCGCGGCGTATCGTGGCTGCCCAGCAGGTTAAACGCTGCTTCGGTAACGGGTTGGGAGTACGCAGCAAGCAGTTTGCCAATCTCGTTGGCGAATCCGAGTCCATCCAGCTTGCCGTGCACGGCATAATCCAGTACGGAGTTGGTAAAAGGGTAGTTCATGACTGCATCGAACTGGTCGCCTTGCAGCCACATTAATGAATCATGCCAGATTTCACCGAGCAGATAAGCATCGGGCTTGATCGCTTTGACCGTCTGACGGAATTCACGCCAGAACTGGTGATCCACCTCATTGGCCACATCCAGTCGCCAACCGTCAATATCCATCTCCTCTATCCAGTAGCGTGCAACCTCAAGCAGGTACGCTTTGACATCCGGGTGCTCCGTGTTGAGCTTCGGCATGAGCGGCTCAAAGGCAAAGGTTTCGTAGGTTGGGATGCCATCCTCAACCCGTGGCGGCCAATCCTTGATGTAGAACCAGTCCGCATAAGGGGAATTAGCGCCATTTTTCATTACGTCGATAAAAGGAGGAAACTCTTTTCCCGAATGGTTAAATACAGCATCCAGAACGACTCGTATACCGCGAGCATGACATGCGTCCACTAGCATTCTCAATTGTTCATTCGTGCCAAACTGAGGATCAACTTTCAAGTAATCCGCGGTATTGTATTTATGGTTGGTCGTGGCCTCGAACAATGGACAGAAATAGATGGCTGTGATCCCGAGTTTATGAAAATGATCCAGATGATCCATCACGCCTTGCAGGTCTCCGCCAAAGAAATTGGTAGGTGTAGGCGTACCGCCCCAAGACTCAGCGTTTGCTGGCGTTAGAGATGGGTCGCCATTCGCAAAACGTTCGGGGAAAATTTGATAAAATACAGCATCTTTAACCCAGGCAGGCGGTTCAAAAATATCAACCGGATTCATGAATGGAAAATCAAACATTTCCAGCGGATGATCCGGCAGTACCTGTTCAAATCCTCGCTCTGTCATCCACACAGAATCTTCCCCCTGGATTAGCTGAAAGGCATAACGAAGTCTGCGGTAAGGCGGAGATGTCTCGGCTTCCCAGTAATCAAACATTTCGTCCCGGGCGAAAATTTGCATAGGAATATGTGTGATCGTCCGATCCCAGGCATATTTATCCCCTGTAATCGCAATAACGGCATCCAAATCTCCCCGTTTGGACCGCAAGCGAAGATGCATGGTTGTTCGATTATACGCATAAGACCAGTTCAGTTTGGGACGATGATAAATGGCTTCTAAAATCATAGATATCACTCCTTGGCACATGGTTAAATGCAAAATAGGGCTAGAGAATGCCGTGAAAAACGCGTAGAAAACGCAAAAAAGGCACAACCTCTCATGTTCACGAGGTTGTACCTTTCGGCAGCATAGCCTTTTGATTATACGGATATTATACGAATTATTTTTGCAAAAGAAAACACTTTTTTTCCTTAATTATCAATTAATTATGGAGCCGAGTATACTACATCTGGAATCCCAGTTGTTCTCCGTATGTCTTAACTTCTTTGAGGTACTGCTCGATGCTCTTCTTACCCGCAGCAACCTTGTCATTGCCCTGCTTGAGGAACGTACGGTTTATTGTTGTTTTAGACACGGCCTTTTTGAACAACTGATAACCTTCCAGTTGTGCGTAGCTGCCTCTAATCAATTTGTCATGGATTTTTTTCAACTCCGTATTCTCCGGTTTGATCTGCTTTAGCATGGAAACATACTTTGTGTAATTCGGGATAGCTGTGTTGTTTAACGTCAAAAAGAAAGATTTGCGATTGGCAGAGGTGATGTATGTGTTTCCGCCTATGGCGTTTATAGCTTTCGTTTCATAAACAGCCGCTGCTTCCAATGCATCTAAATAATCCAGAAAATCTTGGTCATCCGCCGTAAGTTCCTGTTCTTCCTGGTTGATTGTCTCTTCCGTGTTTACCTCGTCCGAAATCACAGTGGAATTGTCTGCTGCCGCAGCGTAATGCCCTGTTGGAAGAACTATGCCGCCGATCAACGCCATACTCATCAGGATCGAAAGAATCCAATTTTTTTTCATAATGTCCGTCCCCTGTCTCTATATGTGATTTTATTCCAAGGGATAATCTAACATAAGAAGAGTTTCATTTACAGGAATAATTTAGGAATAAATGATGAGTTATATGAGCCGACTCTAAGTACGAAAAGTACAAAGTACGGTCAAATTATTCATAAATATAAGACTTTTATGTATAAATATTAATTTACTTGTATACCGTCACATCATGAAATAGAAGGATAGTTCAAGTTGTATTTGGACCAGAAGAAGTAGGTGACAATTGGCATAAGTGGTTACACCAACGTTGGATAATATCGATTTATATTATATGTATTCACCTGAAATTTGCTTTTATAGCGGCGTTTATAGAATAAATGAAGCTGGATATGAATCGTAAATATTTTTCCAAATAAGTGCTTGTCTAAATCATCCAACTCCATTACAATACAATTGATAATGAGATTCAATATCATTTAGAGTGAAAAGGGGAGACGGGTTCCATGTTTCGATTCAGCAAAAAGTTATATATTTATGCAGCACTTATTCTTATGATTTCGCTGCTGGCTGGCTGTGCTTCAGGGGGAAGTGCGGGTACAACCAATACAGCAAGCTCAGCAACAAGTGGTAAAAGTGCTGAAGGTAGCACGGATGGAGATCAAGCGGTCAAAGCTACAGACGAGACTCGGGTAATCAAACATGCCATGGGGGAAACAAAAATCACGGGAACTCCGCAACGAATCGTGACACTGTTCCAAGGTGCGAATGATGTCGTTGTTGCACTTGGCGTGAAACCGGCAGGTGTCGTGGAATCATGGGTGCAGCAGCCGGTATATGAATATCTGCGTAAAGATCTGGATGGCGTACCGCAAGTAGGTCAGGAATCCCAGCCGAATCTGGAAGAAATCAACAAGTTGAAGCCCGATCTTATTATTGCTACCAAAATTAGAGATGAAGAAATCTATGATCAGCTGTCCCAGATCGCACCAACGGTCGTGACCGAAACGCTGTTCGATTGGAAAGAAACATTGAAGATGGTCGGGGAAGCAATGAACAAAACAGAGCAATCGAATAAGCTACTTGCCGATTGGGAGACACGCGTAGCGGATTTCAAAGAGAAAATGGGTGACCGTCTGCCGATTGAAGCAACCATTACTAACTTCAGAGCAGATCAGGTTCGTATTTTCTACATGGGTTATGCAGGTAAAATCCTGAAGGAACTTGGATTTACAAGACCAGCGGGCCATGATGCAGATAAATGGGGTGTTGAACTGACATCCAAAGAGGCCATTCCGGATATGAATGCAGACATGATTTTTAATTTCAATTCAGGTACGGATACGGCTGCGATCGAGAAAAATTATAAAGATTGGACGAGCAGTCCGCTCTGGAAAAACCTTGATGCTGTGAAAAACAATCAACTGTACCAGGTCGATGAGGTAGCCTGGAACATGGCAGGCGGATATACATCAGCCAACATGATGCTGGACGATCTATACAAGCTGTTCAACCTGAATAAATAATAACCGGATCAGGATCCGCCATGCACCAGAACTTTCGTTAGCAAAGTGTATGGGCAGGCAGGTCCTGTTTCACTTCATAGATGAAAGAGTGAGAGTATGTTTCCCCTTTTTACCAAGGCGAGTGCCAAAATATACGGGTTGGTTGGGTTGTTCATTCTTATGTTGCTCGCTGCAACCGCCAGCATGATTCTGGGACGCACCCCTATTACGTTTCATATGTTGTGGGATGCGGTTCAGTCCTATGATGAAACATCAGTAGAGCATGTGGTGCTTCTGACAGAGCGATTGCCACGCACGATTATTGCGGCTGTTGTAGGGGCAAGTCTGGCTGTTGCAGGCGGACTGATGCAGGCACTGACGCGTAATCCGCTCGCTTCCCCGAGTGTGTTCGGGATCAACGCAGGTGCAATTTTCTTTATTGTTATTGCTGTTGTCGTATTGTCCGTGTCTTCGTTAACCACGATGATGTGGTTTGGATTTGCCGGAGCGGCAATCTCGGCAGCTATTGTATATGGTTTGGGTTCACTGGGGCGTGATGGTCTGACGCCAATCAAAATTGTATTAGCGGGTACCGCTATTTCAGCCTTGTTTGCCTCTTTTACGCAAGCGATTCTTGTTCTGGACGGCACGGGACTGCAGGATGTTCTGTTCTGGCTTGCCGGTTCGGTAAGTGGGCGAACACTAGAAATGCTGTATCCCGTTTTACCTTATATGGCGGTAGCCGCAGTGGTGTCGTTATTTATGGGGAGAGCTATAAATTTGTTATTAACAGGGGATGACATTGCAAAAGGGATGGGGCAGAACGTACTACTGGTCAAAGTGATGATGGGAATCGTTACGGTAGTACTCGCGGGTGGTTCTGTAGCAGTTGCCGGTTCCATAGGTTTGGTGGGTCTGGTCGTACCACATATCATGCGTGCATTTGTTGGTAATGACTACCGCTGGCTTGTCCCGTATTGCTTCTTGGGTGGAGCGATATTGCTAATGTCAGCTGATGTCGTAGCAAGGCTTGTCATTATGCCGCAGGAAGTTCCACTGGGTGTAATGACGGCATTAATCGGCGGACCCTTCTTCATCTATATCGCCCGGAAGGGGGTGACGAAGATATGAGGAAGATGCTGACGTATCGGAATAAAAAAGATACTGTTTCCATTCAAGTGGAACGTAAGTCCGTGATGGTTATCGCTGTATGTGTCCTTCTGTTTCTGGTAGCAGGGGTAGTCGGAACAAGCTTAGGCAGTGACTTTATTTCTCCACTGGACGTCCTTCGCACCATCTTTGGACTGAATGCAGGAGAGCATGATTTCGTCGTGCTGACACTCAGGCTTCCACGTGTATTGTTATCTCTGCTTGTCGGGGCCGCACTGGGAATGTCGGGAGCACTGCTCCAGGGAATTATCCGTAATCCACTTGCCTCACCTGATGTCATCGGTATAACGGGTGGTGCTGCAGTGGCAGCTGTAGGATTTGTAACATTACTGGGTGGAGCCGTAAGCATTAAATTGCTACCACTCTTTGCGGTCATGGGTGCGATGGTCACAGCATTCATCATTTATATCTTGGCCTGGAAAAAAGGAGTCAGTCCGATCCGGCTGGTGCTGATCGGTATAGGCGTATCGGCTATAACGGGCGCTGGCACGACCTTTATGTTGATTTTAAGCCCGTTCTATACAGCAAGTCAGGCTTATATCTGGCTAACTGGAAGCATCTATGGAGCCACATGGACAGATATTCAGACGATATTACCTGTGATTATCATCGTCCTGCCCCTCGCCATGTGGTTTGGTCGCAGTTTGAATGCGCAGGAGTTCGGAGATGACCTTGCCACAGGGCTTGGCGTTACGGTGCAGTGGCATCGATCTGCCTTGTTATTATGCAGTGTGCTTCTCGCCGGGATTGCGGTGTCTGTCGCAGGTACGATTGGCTTTGTGGGTTTAATTGCTCCTCATATTGCACGAAAACTGGTAGGGCGGATGTTTGGCAGCTTGCTGCTGGTATCCGGCTTTGTAGGTGCTTTATTGGTATGTACAGCCGATCTCATTGCCCGAACGGTATTTCTGCCGCTGGATATCCCTGCAGGCGTATTTACCGCAGGAATTGGTGCACCGTTTTTTCTGTATCTATTATTTAAGAATCGAAACCATTATTGAGGAGGAGAGAGCCGTGAGTATTCTGGAAGCCAAGGAGCTTACCATCTCCTATGGAGCAGATCCGATTATTGAAAACCTGAACCTGACCATTCCGAAGGGAGAGATTACAGTCCTGATCGGCAGTAATGGTTGCGGCAAATCGACGCTGCTACGTACGCTGGCAAGACTGCTGAAGTCCAGCTCAGGCACTGTGCTATTGGATGGTGAAGAGATTGCAAAGCTACCCACCAAAGAAATCTCAAGACGCATGTCTATTCTGCCCCAAGGACCGACGGCACCGGAAGGTTTGACCGTGAATCAGCTGGTTCGCCAAGGACGCTATCCTCATCAGACATGGCTTAAACAATGGTCGCGTGAGGATGAGCGCATGGTTGAACTGGCTCTTGCGTCCACACATCTGACAGAACTTGCAGATCGTCCTGTTGATGCGTTATCCGGTGGTCAGCGTCAACGTGCATGGATCGCGATGACCTTGGCACAAGGTACAGAAACATTGCTGCTGGACGAGCCTACGACGTATCTGGATATGACACATCAGATTGATATTCTGGACCTGCTGTTTGAATTAAATGAACGGGAAGGGCGTACCATCGTGATGGTGCTTCACGACCTGAATCTGGCTTGTCGATACGCACATCATATCGTTGCGGTGCACAACAAGTCCATCTACGCAGAGGGCAAACCGGAGGATATTATTACTCGTGATCTCGTACGAAACGTTTTTCAGATGGAGTGTGACATTGCTGTAGATCCGTTATTCGGTACACCCACCTGTATCCCGCACGGAAGAGGCAGGAAGCTGCATGAAACGCAGCAACGTTATACACAGATGGCTTGATAAACAAGAGCTTCGAGGCACCTGTTGGTCAAAAATACCCGTAATGCTGAATCGGTACGTTTGCTTTGCCTTTTTTGGCAAATGCTACGATTCTTATAGCATCATGGACACAGGCGTATACGTCATGTTCTTACGGCCATCCACCCCCAAAATTATTCCTCAGTACCATCAATTTATTGTCATGGGGATAACGAAACAGGCAAGCAGAGGATTTGGAAACTCCATAGCTTGCCTTGTTTGTTATGCCTAAGTATGCCAATACTCCACGATTACAATACCAATACCCTTCTGAAATAAAGATATTTTTTCCTTAAAAGTTTCATATTGACAACGGGTGAATAATTACCATAAAATAGATTTTGTATGATACTGATAATCATTATCAATAAAATCAACCGATAGGAAGGTCGGATATGAATTTACTTCGTTCCAAATGTTCCGTATTTCCAGAAGGTTTTGAGAATCTACAGAATCGGCTGATTCTGAACAAAGCAAGAGAGATGGGGATCGGGTGCGAGTTGCTGGTGGATGGTTGTGAGGATTTTCTAAAACTGTCCTTGGAGCACAAACAGATCATCATTAACAAAACGAGAACTCATCGGCTACCGCTGATCGCAGGACTGATTGCCAAGAATAAACAGGCATGTAATCTGATCCTGCATGAACAGGGGATGCCAGTTCCCCCTCATATCGTTGTAGCGGCCATGGGAGAAGAGGCCGAAGTTTTCCTTCATCAATACAGTTCCATCGTAGTCAAACCGCTGGATTCGAGCAGCAGTCAGGGGGTTACCCTGGATGTACGCACCGTTGCTGAGCTGGAAGCGGCAATTCATCTCGCAACCCAATATGGCAGTAGCATTCTGCTACAACAATATGTCATTGGAACCGACTACCGGGTGTTAATTATCAACGAACAGGTAGCGGCGGTTAACCAATACCGTCCTGTGTATGTGACGGGTAACGGCAGTTCGTCTGTCCGTGAACGGATTGAAATGCTGAACCGGAACCGCATGCAGGACACAGAGATCGGTATGTACGAAGCTTTCCCCGCGATTGACCTAGACAATACTCATCTGCTGGATACATTGCGTAAGCAAGGACTTGCTTTGAATGACGTGTCTCCTGTGGATCAGGAGATTGAACTGTATGACCTCCGTAATTCGGCGGCCGGAAAGATCAGTGAATTTTACAGGGATTGTACGGATGACATTCACCCGGATAATGTCCGCATGATGATACAGGCAGCCCGAGCGCTCCAGATTGACGTTGCAGGTATCGATGTTCGCTGTAAGGACATTCGAGTACCTATTACAACGGAACAGGGAGGCATTCTGGAGGTCAACGCCTTGCCAGATCTCACTCACCATGTGTATCCACATGGCGGCACGACACGAGACGTTGTTCGGCAGTATCTGGAATATCTCAGTCAGAGTTAGCGCTTAGCATTATTCAATAACGAATGTACAGGCAGTTGGGCCTGAATCGATGATAAGGGGCGTTAGAGAGTTATGTCAGTAGAGGTTCAGACGGAATACCTGAAGCTGCAGAACGAGAAGGAGTCCAACGCACGAGCGTACCCACGGCATTTCCCGCTCGTCATCAGCAAAGCTCAAGGCATCAAGATCACGGATACGGAAGGCCGTGAGTATTACGATTGTTTGGCAGGTGCGGGCACACTCGCGCTTGGACATAACCATGAATCAGTCGTAGGCGCTATTCGGGATGTTCTGGATCAGCAGATTCCATTACATACACTCGATTTGGCCACACCACTTAAGCTTTCGTTTATGCAAGAGATATTCTCTTTACTGCCCGAAGAGATGCGGAATACATCCAAAATTCAGTTCTGCGGCCCAACGGGAGCGGATGCGGTCGAAGCCGCAATTAAGCTGGTGAAGCATGCTACAGGCGGGAAGTCCATTCTGGCTTTCCAAGGTGGATATCACGGTTCAACCCAAGCGACGATGTCCATGAGCGGCAATTTGAGTAAAAAAGAAAACCTGCAAAGTCTCCTGCCGGATGTGCATTTCTTGCCATTTCCCTATGAATATCGTTGTCCGTTTGGTGTTGGTGAAGGCATGACTGCCCGATTAAGTGCACAGTATATCGAGAATGTACTGGATGATTGCGAGAGCGGAATAGCTGCACCGTGCGGAGTGATCGTAGAAACGGTACAGGGCGAGGGTGGAGCGATTCCTGCAGATATTGAGTGGCTGAAAGAGTTACGCCGAATCACTGCGGAACGAAATATTCCGCTCATTATTGACGAAGTGCAGACCGGCATTGCACGTACGGGGCGGATGTTTTCGTTTGAACATGCGGGCATTGTGCCTGATGTCATTATTTGCTCAAAAGCCGTAGGTGGCAGTCTTCCCATGTCGGTTGTGATCTATAAGGAGGAGCTGGATCAGTGGAAACCCGGTGCGCATACGGGCACATTTCGTGGCAATCAGCTGGCCATGGCAGCAGGTCTAGCCACGCTCCGTTATATTCGGGAGCAGAATGTGATGCAGAACGTGCATCTGCGTAGTGAGCAGTTCATGGCAAGGTTACAGGCGATGAAAAGCTGTTTTGCCGAAATTGGTGATGTTCGTGGCCGCGGGCTAATGATCGGTGTTGAAGTGGTTAACCCGCAAGGGGGTAAGGATCGTCTTGGACATTATCTACAGCATGGTGAACTAGCGTCCACTATACAGCAGCAATGTTTCCGTAATGGACTCATTGTGGAAGTTGGCGGACGTCATTCTGCGGTTGTGCGTTTCTTGCCGCCGCTGAATATTACGGAGAAGGAAGCAGGCGAGGTACTCGCGATCTTTGAGCAATCGGTATCGGAAGCCATTGCATTAACGGCAGCTTTATGCTGAGTGTATCGCTGCTTCGGCGGCATGCGGTTTTACTCGCCATTCTACTAGGAGCCTTCACACTTGTGCTTACCAACAGTGCCTTTAACCTGCTGCTTCCGTATTTTATCGAATATTATGACATTTCCGCCACGGCTGGGGGCTGGATCATTGCCCTGTATATGCTCGCCATGACATTAACGATGCCGCTGGCTTCCCTGGTCGTAGATCGGCTGGGGCGTAAGCAGACGTATATGCTCGGTATTTGCATCTATGGAGTATTTTCGGTGCTCGGAGCATTGCTCCATTCCTATATTGAAGTATTGCTACTTGTAAGGTTCATGCATGGTGTGGCAGCTGGCCTGATGATTCCTTTATCCCTTGTGTTGCTGTTCGATGTCTACGGCCCGGAGGTTCGAGGACGCATTACGGGTGCATGGGGACTGCTGCTGATGCTAGCTCCTGCGGCTGGACCGACCCTTGGCGGATTTATCATTCAGTATGGAAGGCTGGAGATGCTGTTCTGGTTGAATGTACCCTTGGCTGTTTTTTCATTGATCGGCTGTGGACGAGTGATTCAAGCCTACACACCTGCTCGCAGGAAAAAGTGGCATCCATCCAGTGTGATGCGGCTTGTTGGCGCAGTGGGTGCACTCAGTCTGGGCGTACAGGTGTACGCCAGCCCAGCAGTAGCTCCATGGATATCATGGACACTGATTGTGCTTGGCCTAGTGCTTCTTATTCGTTTTATCCAGGTTGAGAATGAACGTGATGAACCGCTGATCCGTTATTCGTTACTGCGGAGAAAAGGTGTATTTCCTCTTACGGTTCTGATCTCTACGATTCAGGATTGTGTCATGTTTGGCGTGATTTTTGCGCTTCCCCTGCTTTTTCAGGAGGTATTTCAGTTGTCTCCAGCGCTTTCCGGTGCCTTGTTCATTCCGCTCTCGATCTCCACGAGTCTGTTCATGTGGATCGGAGGAAACTTGCTGGATCGCGGGAGGTCACTTCAGTTTATCGCTTGGGGCACATTGCTGGTATCGATCTCTATTCTGACGTTTGCCTTTCTGCCCATGGGGGCGTCCATATGGATCATCGGGGTGCTTATGGCGTGCCGGGGCATTGGCGTAGGACTGTCCGGTATGAGCATTTCTGCAATTGGGCTGCAGGCGTTACCTGAGGAAGACATGCATGAAGGATCGGTGCTGTCCACAACGATTGAACGACTGGCTTCATCGTTTGCAGTCATGGGCATGACGCTGTATTACGATATGCGCTGGCAATGGCTCGCCGGACATGGAAGATCGATTGAGTTAGCGAAATGGGGAGCCGTTAAAGAAATATGCGTAGGTCTTGGTTGTGCCATTCTGCTGACGTTACCTCTAGTCTTACTTATAACTCGAAAGAAGGTTGGCTTCATTGTTCAAAATGGAAAACAAACTCCGGTCCAAGGCGGAGCAACAGGCCGATGAGCATTCCTGCAAGTTGCTGCTGAACTGTTATATCCGTGAGCTTGGGCCGAAAAAAGCTGAACATATGCAGCTTAACCCGGATACGCTGACGTATACGATTGCTTTTCCAACCAGCCGTGTAAGCGTGATGGGGTTGCTATCTTACTACTCGGCGATGGGGGAGCATGAATATCTCAGCATGAACTGGAATGGACAAGCCGTGCATAGCCGGGATCTGGTACGCTGGATCGCTTCTGAAATTAGTGGAGATCAAGGTGGGGGAGCCGAACGCGTTCGTGAATTTACTCAAAAAGTGGAGAACAGTGTGGCTAACATGACCTTGTACATTGAGCAGGCGTCCGATCTTGAGATATATGACTATATTACCTCTGAACAATCCCTGCTGTACGGTCACCCGTTTCATCCTTTTCCCAAAAACTCCAGAGGTTTCACTGCCACGGATGTACAGCGATACAGTCCAGAACTTCGAACCTCTTTTCAGCTCTGTTACATCGCCGTAAGGCAGGATGTGTATACAGAGGAATGGGTACAACATGCGGACAAAATGGATCTGCATCAGCTTCTGGGAAGCCATGAATGGTCTGTCTCCAAAGAAAAGCTGGCCATGTATGGGATTGTGCCAATCCATCCGTGGCAGTATGCGTATATCTCCGGTCTGGACGAGGTGCAGTCCTACATCGTTGAAGAAAAGATATTGTTGCTCGGCCAGGCAGGGCCTCTTGCCTATCCGACTTCTTCCGTACGTACAGTATACATTCCGGACTGGAACTGCAACATCAAGCTGTCGCTGCATATGCAGATTACGAATATGATTCGCACCAATAGTGCCGAGCAGATGCGGCGGACACTGGATGCGTCCAATTATGTGTGGCAACAGGGCTGTTTCGAAGCGGAGCCTTGTACCCATATCGCATATGAGACAGGTGTAGCGACATGTAAGTTTGAGGACGAAGAACTTACCCGATTATTCACCGTTGCTTATCGTCCGATTGAGTTCGACGCTGCGAGTACCTATGTATTGTCCAGTCTGGTGGAGTCGCCATTGCCAGGAGCACCATCCCGCTTAGTGACCATGCTGTGTGGTAGACAGGATGATGCCGATGTCGTTGATCGTGACAAGGTAGAGCAATGGTTGTCACGATACTTGGACTGTTCACTGTTGCCGCTTGTGCGGGCGGCCGGAGAGAAAGGCATTCATTTTGAAGCCCATTTGCAGAATACGTTAGTGACGCTGGAGCAGGGCATGCCGGTTGCATTTATCGTACGTGATCTGGAAGGGGTCAGTGTAGATGAGCAGCTAGTGGATGGATGGCAGCGGCATGAGCAAAGGGAGATTCTAAGTTCAGAAGTGTCTGAGCTGTTACGTTATTCGCGTGAGAAGGCATGGGCGCGAACCTCGTATTATTTTATCGTGAACCATCTGGGTTCGTTAATTCATGTATTGGCTCGGGATGTGAACGTATCGGAGGAATACTTCTGGATGCAGGTACGTGAGATGCTTGAGAAAGAATTAGCACGAACAGGTAACGCTTATGTGGAACATTTGCTGACTGCAGATGCTTTTCTAGCCAAACAAAATCTGGTGAGTTGTCTCACGGGCATTAGTCAAACTCCGGCTTATGTGCCGGTAGGTAACGTCATGAAACGTTTAGGGAGTGAAGCACGTGAGATTCGCGAAAATCGGTAATGAGGCAGAAGAGAAGAAGGAAAGTAAACCAGCAGAAATGTTAAAAACAGAGACAACTGAAATAAGCGGAACAAGTGGAACAAATAAGATTAACAGTACGAGTGAACGAAGCGGAAAAAAAGAACAAAACGAACAAAACGAACCTAATGAATCACACGAATCACCCCAATCAAATGAATCACATCAACCAAACATAGCGGGTAAAGGACGTAGAATGCCAAATGACAACGCAGTCCCTGTGTACGTGGAAGTTCAGGAAAGGATCATACGCCAGGCGCTGGAAGCGATGTGGTTCGAAGACATCTTGGATCGTCAGGTGAGCGGGAGTGAGTGGTCGACCTGCGGTGTTACTGCAACTGGTGAATCCGTGGTGTATTCGTGTGACGCAGAGCAGAAGTTTTCGTTTGCACGGGTGAAGGTGAAGGCCGGGTCGATCAAGCGCGAAGGCGTGGTCTGCACGGATCTGGATGTGTTTTTGGAAGAGATGGTGCTGAATCGTTTGCAGGGTGCGAAACTGACGGCATTTGTTCAGGAATTGCAAGAAACGATGGCTAAAGACAGTCAGTGCCGGGCTTTGTTGCCTCTTCGCATTCCGGCAGGGGATCGTCACTACGATGCGCTGGAAAGTCACATGACTGATGGCCATCTGTATCATCCAAGCTACAAGTCCAGGTTAGGATTCTCGCTGAAAGACAATCTAGCCTATGGCCCCGAGTTCAATGCCGACGTTCCACTCATTTGGGTTGCGGTGAGAAAAGAATTGGCTCAAGCGGCTACATCCGATGGATACGAAATGGCAGCACTGCTGGAACAGCATCTGACCAAGGAAGATTTGCAGCAATTTCGTCAGGTGATTTCGGACAAAACGGCTTCCTTACATATGGATGCTTACGTATTCATTCCGATTCATCCGTGGCAGTGGGAGCACGCGATCGAATCCATATTTGCCAAACAACTAATGGATGGAGACATCATATATCTGGGGGCTTCGGCCTCAACCTATCGTGCGCAACAATCCATTCGTTCCCTCTCGAATCGGGAAAATTTAGTAGCACCTTACATTAAGCTGGCTCTGAGTATTACGAACACTTCTAGCACACGTATCCTCGCCCAACATACGACGCAAAACGCCCCCCTGATTAGTGACTGGCTGGATCAACTGGTACGCGAGGATGAGGTGTTACAGCGGGAGCAGTTTGCCATTTTAAAAGAAATCATGGGTCTTTCGTTCCGTTATGAACAATTACCTGTTACGCAGTACGGCCGCGCTTACGGCACCCTGGGAGCGATCTGGCGGGAGAATGTATCCGTTCACCTGAATGAGGGCGAGACGGCTTGGCCACTGAATGCTCTTATGCTGGTGCAACGAAACGGGGTTCCTTTTATTCAGGAGGCGATCGAGCGACATGGGGTTCAGCCATGGGCAGAGGCCTTGGTGCGTACACTTACACTGCCTGTTATTCATCTTTTGTATGCGCACGGAATTGCGTTTGAATGCCATGCCCAGAATATCATTTTGGTGTTGGAAAATGAGTTGCCGAAACGCATCATCCTGAAAGATTTACATGATGGCGTTCGTTATGTCCCGGATCAGCTACTACACCCGGAACGTGCACCGAAGCTGCATCCTGAACCGGAAACTCATCGCAAATTCAATCGATATTCGTTCATCTATGCCGGAGATGTGTCGGAGGTACGTGACTATACGTACGATGCGTTCTTTTTTATCTGCATGACGGATATTGCGCTGTCGCTGGAGCCATACGGTTTGTCCGAAGAAGCCTTTTGGCAACTGTGTGCCGGAGTGATTATGGGTTATCAGCAGCAGCATCCCGAGTATGCCGAGCGGTTTGATATGTTTGATCTTTTGGCAGAGGATGCCCTGATTGAAGAGATGACGAAACGGCGTTTGTATGGGGATGGGGAGTTATATTTCCGCAAAACAAACAATCCGCTCAGACTGGCGAAGGATATGCTTGAACAGAAGGATGAACACAAACAGAAGTATGAAGACGAACAGAAGGCAACAAAGCGATGAGGAAGAATACACTTCAGGAAAAAATTGCTCGCAAACAGCAGGTATTTGGCCTATTTGTATCGATTCCGCACCCGATCGTCATTGAGATGATTGGTCATGCCAATTATGATTTTGTCATCATTGATCTGGAGCATACGGCAACGTCGATGGAATCGGTAGAAGAGATGATAAGAGCCGCCGAACTGGTTGGTATTACACCACTTGTACGTATTGCGAAGGTCGAGCGCACGGAAATTCTAAAGGTACTGGACTGCGGGGCACAGGGGATCGTGATTCCTCATGTGGAGACGCTCTCGCAAGTGAAAGAAGCCGTACATCATGCCTATTACCATCCATTGGGTATGCGCAGTCTTAACAGTGGACGTCCAGGTGTATTCGGTAAATTTCCGCTAACGGAGTACATTACGGAAGCCAACTCGCAGGTGATGATCGTGCCGATGATTGAAAGTGTGAAAGGGGTACGTCAGAGCTCGGAGATTTTATCTCATCCGCAGGTGAGCTTTGTGCTGGAAGGTGCAGCGGACTTATCACAATCACTTGGTGTGCCTTGGCAGACCAACCACCCGGATGTGAGAGAAGCATTAGGCGTATTGTACGAGAACGCGCAACAATTCGGCGTACCTTATGCAACAGTCACAAGAGGCATCGAAGATATGGCGGTATGGCGTGAGCGTGGTGTGCACATCTATGTGCTTGGAGATGATCGGAATACGGCATTTCGGGCCTACGCCCAAAAGCGGAATGACTATGGAAGTGCAGGTGGACAGTTATGAAAACCAGTGTACAGCAAGCCTTAGATGTGATCCAACGCGAAAAGCATGAGCCGATCTGCGCGTACATTTACGATCTGGCAGGTATGCAGGAGCAGGTACGTGGTATGTTGCAAACGATGCCATGGAATACGAAGTTATTTTATGCCATCAAAGCCAATCCCGATCCACGCATTATTGAAGCGCTACTTCCATTGGTGAAGGGTTTCGAGGTGGCATCTATTGGCGAGCTGCTCAAGGTTCGGGCGGTGAGCCAGGAAGTTCCGATCCTGTTTGGCGGCCCGGGTAAGAAGGAGAGCGAGCTGAAGCTGGCGATCGAGCATAACGTGAGTTATATCCATGTAGAGAGCCTGCTGGAGTTGCGCCGTATCATTGCGATTGCCAAAGAGAGAGCGCAACAGAAGCCCGAGGTGCGTGTGTTGCTCCGCATCAACTTGCGAAGTAACACCTTGCCACAGACCAAAATTGTCATGGGCGGTGGCCCTAGTCCTTTTGGTATTGATGAAGAGTCGGTGGACGAAGCGATTGAACTGATTCGTGTGGAAGGCGCGGGTTCGGTTCGGTTATGCGGATTCCATTTCCACTCCCTGTCGAACAATATGGACGCCAGACTGCATGCCGAGATGATCGAGCTATATTTGCAAAAGGTGGAGCACTGGCAACAGCAATATAACTTGCAGGTGGACGTGGTCAATGCAGGCGGAGGCTTTGGTGTGACATATGACGGGAGTCCGGGCTTTGACTGGTCGTTGTTTACCACGCTTTTGCAGCAGAGTGAAGCTAGAAATCGTCTGGCTACCCGAGGTGGAGAGTTGTTTTTTGAATCAGGTCGCTTGTTAGTGGCAGATCACGGTTATTATGCAACCGAGGTAACGGATATTAAACGTTCGCACGGACAGATGTTTGTCATTTTAAGGGGAGGTACACATCATCATCGGCTGCCTGCGTCATGGGGACATAATCATCCCTTCCACATTGTATATACGGATCGATGGAAGCATGAGTTTACAAGACCCGAGGTGCGGAGAGAGCGAGCCCATATTGTAGGTGAATTATGTACGCCGAAGGATCGGATGCACTCCGATGCAGAGATTGACTGTTTAAGAGTCGGCGATGTGATTGTGTTCGAAAAATCCGGTGCGTACGCCTGGACGATCTCGCATCATGATTTTCTGGGGCATCCGCACCCGGCATTCCACTATTTGATGGAGGGTGATGAACATGTCAACGTTAATGCAACGTTCCAGTCGGCAAACTGCTGAACAGCAGGTGATGTCCGATCTGATGAATAGCCTGCTCGCTGAGCAGTTACTTCCACTGCAAGGTCACCGTTTTGTTGATTTTGCTACTGCACCTGCACAGCTTCGACAGTTATATCAGCGGTTTGCTCAATGGGAAAAGGGTAGCGCGAAGAAACATGTACATGGTCACATTGTCGATGAGCAGAACAAGAGTGGGTATAACTCCAATGAGTATAACTTTACGCTGGATAATTTCAGTGAGAGTAACCCTACTGAGGATCACGCTAGTGCTCAGGATATGTCCGTTGTTACGCCGCCTTTCAGTCTGGGTTTGCATATCGCAGGAGTACTTTGTCTGGTTGAAAACGGAGTAAGGCAAGGCATTCAGTGGGTTCAGGGATCACCGATCTATCAGCAACAATCGGATGGAAACTGGACGATGCTGGATACTCCGGCGGCCGTGGGGCGGGCGGTATTACAACGGGCATTATCCGAAGATGAATTTAAGCAGCCGGGTGTGGCAGATTTTCTGGCAAGTTTGGACCTAGCTGTAGAACAGTACGAACTTGGTTGGAATCAGGTGCAGACGTTGTCTGCTTATCATCCGAAGTCCGCATATGAATGGTTTGTGAAAAGTGAGCGTATTGCTGCGCTCCGGGATCGCCCGTTCCATCCTTCTTCCAAAGCAAAGGTTGGATTCAGCGCCGAAGATGTTAAGGCATACGCAGCCGAGTTCGGTAAGGAGATTCGATTGCGCTGGGTAGCGATCAAACGGGATGCTGTGCAGCAGGGATGTGAGGACGGCTTGTCGATTCTGGATATGCTGTATGATGCTCAGCGAGAGGAAGTCCAGGCTGAATGCTCTCGCAGAGGTTTGTCGATGGACGAGTACTTGCCTATGCCCGTGCATCCGTGGCAGCTGGAACACATCATTTTGCCGCGGTTTACGAAAGAAATCGTAGAAGGCAGCATTGTGGTGCTGGATGTGCAGATTGGAGATGTATTTGCTACGTCATCTCTGCGGTCTATGGCTCAAACGGCTGAGTCTGCACTTATGCTCAAGTTGCCCGTTAGTGTGCTGTCGCTCGGTGCCGCGCGATATCTTCCGGTTGTTAAGCTGCTGAATGGACTTGTGGGAGAGAAGATGTTAAGGCAGGCAGTGGCTTGTGACGAGACATTGAAAGAGAACGTGTACATGTGTGAGGAACAGAACTGGTGGGGTTTCATGCCGGAGTCCATGGGATTGTTCGACGATCACCCGCGGCATCTGTCAGCACAGATTCGTGTCTATCCCGCCGAACTGCTGGATGATGCCTACAAAATTGTGCCGATGGCTGCACTCGGCGTAAATCTGGATGGGCACCATCTGCTCACCGAAATCATGGGCAGGAATCTGAGTGTAGAAGATGTTCTGGAGTTCTACAATCAAATTGCGACTACATTCTATGATATCGTAATGCGTTTGTTCAAGGTGGGGGTTGTACCGGAGATTCATGGTCAGAACTGCTGTCTGGTGTTGGAGCATAATCAGGTGAAGGGACTATTATTCCGGGATCATGACTCTGTGCGTTTGCATCAACCGTATCTGGACAAACATGGAATTGCTGATCCGGGATATCATATTCGTCCGGGGTATTCGAACAGTCTCTATAATGAGACGATCCAGAAGCTGATCTTTTATGTGCAGTCCCTTGGGACGCAGGTGAATCTGGCTGCGATCATGGAAGCGATGAGCGAAGTGTATAACATCCCGGAAACGAAGTTCTGGGAGATCACGGAGCAGGCCTGGCGGGAAGCGCTGCACCAGGTGCAGCTTCCCGAGACGGATCGGTCCATGCTGGAGCGCGTGATCTTCGAGAGCGAGGCGTGGCCTGTGAAGTTAGTTGTCCGTCCGCTGCTTGAGGCGGACGGTGTGCCAGGCGCGATGCCATCGGGCAAAGGCCAAGGGTGGAACCCTTTTTACAAGGCGTAGGATTGGATGGGAGTATTCCTCCGATAACTTAACAACGCTAACGATCTCAGATGAGCTTATTGGAGTGATATAGGGTCCTCTGGAATTCTAACGATCACCAGGGAGCTTATTTCGCAAAAAACATAGGTTTATTGCCTGTTCTCGCTTCCTTTTCTCAAAATAGGGTTCCCTGTGGACCAATGTCAAGAAAGTAGACACTTACGCGACGGATTTGTCCGTAAACTTCTTCGCAAAACGAGTAGGGGAAAGATAACCTAGCGCACCATGCATTCGCTTGCGGTTGTAATAGAACTCAATGTACTGGTAAATGGCGTTATACGCCTCTTCTGGATTCTTAAAACGAGGGTTACAGTAAATGAGTTCCTTCTTCAAAATACTGTGCCAAGACTCGATACATGCGTTATCGTAACAGTTTCCTCGGCGGCTCATACTGAGCTCCATACCATACGATTTCAGTTGCTCCACGTATTCTTTTGACGTGTACTGTGAGCCACGATCCGAGTGATGGAGCAATCCTGGAGCGGGGCGTTTGGCCTGGTAAGCATCTTTCAATGCATCTAACACCAAGCTCGTTTCCATATGGTTGTACAGGCGCCAGCCCACAATCTCACGCGTACACAAATCCAGAACACTGGCGAGATATAACCGGCCTCCACGGCAGGGAATGTAGGTGATATCGGTGACCCATGCAGTGTTCGGTTTGGACGTTTGAAATTGCTGGTTCAGCGTATTGGGTGCAATGGGATGATGATGGTTAGAATCCGTGGTCTGGACACGATACCGAGGACTGTGCACGGAACGAAGATTCATTTGACGCATGTATATACTGACGGTACGGGAAGAAATTTTGTATCCTTCCAGATGGAGCGCATACGTAATTTTCGGACTCCCACACCGCTTCTGGTGGTCGTAGAAATGAAACCGAATACGCTTCATGATTTCAGTTCTCCGGCGCTGTTGCTTACTGGTTAGATCCATCCGCCACTTGTAATATCCGCTCCGTGACACGTGTAACAGAGTGCACATCTTCTCCAAAGAAAACAGGGAGCGATGGTCTTCCACAAACTGAAATCTTAATTCTTTGGTTTGCTGAAGATGTGCACTGCTTTTTTTACAATAGCCAGTTCCTCTTGCGTGTCCGCAAGCGTATGCTCTTTCTCTTGAAGTAACCGGCGCATTTCTTTAAGCTCTGCTTCCAGTTCTTTCACTCGATCTACGCTAGCTACGGGCTCATGTTTAAGTTCACGATACTTGCCCATCCACTGGTGTAATGTACTTTTTGGAATGTTGAGTTCTTCTGCCAAGTCTCCGAGTGTCTTGGTCTGTTCTTGAATAAATTTTACCGTTTGTTTCTTGAATTCTTCATTGTATCGTTGCCGTTGTTCTCCCATGTGGACACACCTCCGTTAGCCTTATTATCCTTCCGTCCGTTAACGGGTGTCCACTTTTTATTCTAGCTCCACTGTGATCGTTAGAAAATAAAACGGTGTGATTCTGCCCAAATAGCGTCTCTGGTGATCGTTAGAAAAAGGGACAGGTGGTAAGGGGATTGATTTAAGTTAGTGAGGCTTAATTAGAGAGTCGTGATTAGAGAGATAATACGGGGAACGTAAAACAGAATTTCAACTGGTATCAGCCATTTAGAGGTGGCCCGTGCGCGGGTTACCTTCTTTTTTGCCTTTTTTTGATACTGGTTTCGTCGTAGATCGTGAGATTATGTTAAGTTGCCATACGATAAAAGATTAATGCCAGATATGAAAACGTTCACTTTTTTGTTTGATTAGTTAGATTAAATTACGTTACAAAGATGAGAGAAATGGTATAATTGTTGCATTGTTAACTGGCGACAAGAATTTTTTGTCATTTTACGAAAAGGTTTTCGATTTGAAAGCGGAATTAGGCTGTTTAACGTAATAACTATTCAACCAGAAGAGAGTGAGAGATGGCATGAATGCGAAAAGACTTTTTAATAACGGATGGCAATTTGCCAAAAGTGATTTAAGCGTTACAAAGCGGACGGAGTCTAATACAGATACTGATCTTACTAAAGATGCGGATTCTACCGAGCAAACTAATCTCACTGAGGCAACGAGTCGTATTGGCCCTATTGATCTGACTGAGCTTTCCTTCGATGCGGTTGAGCTCCCTCACGATTGGCTGATCTACAATACGCTGGATTTATATGAGAACAGTATTGGGTGGTATCGCAAGACGTTTGAATATACGAAGGATGAGCAGCAGGTGATTCTGTGTTTCGACGGAATATACATGGATTCATCCATATATGTGAATGGGCAGTTTGTTGGGGAGTGGAAGTATGGTTACTCTGCGTTTGAGCACGAAATTACGAATGCGTTGTTGGACGGGGTTAACGAAATTTTGGTCAAAGTTGTGCATCAGAGTCCGAACAGCAGATGGTATTCCGGGGCGGGTATCTATCGTAATGTGTGGCTGAAAACGAGGAGTCGCAATCACATCGTAACGGACGGCATCTATGTTTCCATAGAGCAGCAACCCGATGGCTGGCAGGTGGAGGTAGATACAGAGCTGTGTCTGGAACAGAATCAGCGTGCGCAGTTGCTGCATACGATTCTGTACAACGGTGAAGTCATTGCATCCTCTCAGGCGGAGATAGTGGCGAGCGCTATAGATGAAGGTGTTGAAGCACATGAACACCCAATTCAGTTTACAAACAGCCAGCAGCTTAACGTCCTTAATCCCAACGTATGGAGCCCGGATAAACCCCATTTATATGATCTCGTAACAGAACTACGTCTGATCTCGGGAGAGCAACATGAGGAGCTTATCGAGTCTGTTCCACAGCGGATCGGGTTCAAACAGGTCAGACTGGATGCCAGCGAAGGCTTCTACCTCAACGGTGTCAAAATGAAATTGAATGGTGTCTGCGAACACCATGATCTCGGCGCATTAGGGTCTGCGTTTAATGTGGCAGCGCTGAGAAGAAGGGTTGTTTTACTGAAAAAGATGGGAGTCAATGCAATTCGAACCGCGCATAACATGCCGGCGAAAGAGTTCATGGAACTGGCCGATGAGATGGGCATGCTGGTGGTGTCCGAAGCATTTGATATGTGGGAACGGGCGAAGACGCCGTATGACTATGCCAGGTTTTTCACCGAGTGGGCACATACCGACGTAAGAAGTTGGGTGAGACGTGATCGAAATCACGTCAGTCTGATCATGTGGAGTATCGGGAACGAAATCTATGATACCCATGCGGATGAGCGTGGGCAGGAAGTGACTCGCATGCTGATGGAGTATGTGCAGGAATTTGATCCGAAAGGAAACGCAAGGGTGACGATTGGTTCGAACTACATGCCTTGGGAGAATGCTCAGAAATGTGCGGATATCGTGAAGCTGGCTGGCTACAACTATGCGGAAAAATATTATGACCAGCACCATGCCGAGCATCCGGACTGGATTATCTATGGCAGTGAGACCTCGTCGGTGGTGCAAAGCCGTGGCATTTATCACTTCCCTTATGAACAACCCGTTCTGGACGATGATGACGAGCAGTGCTCGGCACTTGGAAACAGCACGACCAGTTGGGGAGCGAAATCGCCCGAGTATTGTATCATCGCTGAGCGCGATCATCCGTATTCCTTGGGGCAATTCCTTTGGACAGGGTTTGACTATATTGGCGAACCGACGCCGTATCATACGAAGAATTCATATTTTGGACAGCTGGACACGGCTACGTTCCCGAAAGACTCTTATTACATCTATCAAGCCGCCTGGACGGATTATAAAAAAAGTCCAATGGTGCATCTTTTCCCGTACTGGGATTTTAGCCCTGGTCAGATCATTGATGTTCGTGTTTGCAGTAACGCACCCAAAATTGAATTGCAGCTCAATGGTGAAACCATCGGCACGTATGATATCGACCATGCTCACGGAACTCAGTTATCCGGCTGGTGGAAAGTACCGTTTGAAGAAGGTGAGCTGAGAGCCATCGCTTATGATGAGCATGGTACAGTGATTGCTACCGATGTACAGCACTCTTTTACCGATGCGAAGAAGGTTCTTCTGCATGCGGATCGGCAGGAAATGCAAGCCAACGGGAAAGAACTTATTTTTGTGGAAATTACGACTGAAGACGAAGCAGGTCATCCGGTACACAATGCCAATAACCGTGTGCAGGTGAAGGTGTCTGGTGCGGGACGTTTGCTCGGTCTGGATAACGGGGATAGCACGGACTATGACCCGTATAAAGGTATTAGTAGAAGACTCTTCAGTGGTAAGCTGATGGCGATTATTGGATCGACGAATGAGGCAGGAACAATCCAGGTCGAAGTGTCTTCGGAAGGACTAGAAGGAGCAACAGCTACATTTGAATCTAAGGTAGCGGATGTGGAGCGAGAATCCATAACAGTGGATGCAAAACCTGTCTTCATGAAAAATGAAAATTGCCCGGTACTGACGGGTCACGCTCAGGAGATCCCTCTGCGCAAAATTGAAATCATCAGTGAATCAGGACAGATTCTTGATGCCTCTAACCCGGAAGTGATAGTTACAGCCAAACTGTACCCGGAAAATACTTCCTATCGGGATGTGCAATGGTCTGTTGTAAATGATGCTGGCATCGTGTCCAATATTGCCAAGGTAGAAGTGATCACTTCTGGAACGAGCGACGAGCCAGGTTCACAGAGTATAGACGTAGACGAGAAAAGGCATAGGGTCAGAGTATCAGCTATGGGCGACGGGGATTTCCGCCTGCGTGCAACCAGCAACAATGGTACAGACAAACCCAAACTCATCTCCCAACTGGAGTTCAAGGCAGAAGGTTTGGGTACAGCCTACAAAGATCCGTATGGATTTATCTCAGGTGGCCTGTACGACTATACCAAAGGTGATGTGGGCAACGGTAATGAACGTGGCGTAGCTACCAGCAGGGACAGCGAAACTCATGTGGGCTTTCGCAATATCGACTTCGGCCTATACGGCTCGGATACGATCACGATTCCCATTTTTGCGCTGTCGAGTGAAACATATTTCATTCAAATCTGGGAAGGCATGCCGGGTGAAGAGGGCAGTGTGATGATTGCCGATGTCGTATATGACAAGGAATCGATTTGGAATGTATACCAGGAGGAGACGTACCGCCTATCCAAACGACTCAGCGGCATTACGTCGATCTGCTTTGTGCTGAAACAGAAGATTCATATTAAGGGCTTCTCGTTTGAACGCCAAAGCAGGGCTTTTGAAACCAATGCAGCTGCGTCTTGCGATCATCTGTACGGAGATACGTTTACGATTGAGGACGACCGTGTGGCAGGCATCGGGAATAACGTTTCGCTGGAGTTTGAACAGATGAACTTCACAACTGAAGGTACGTCAAAACTAGTGATCTATGGCGCTTCAGCGATAGATAAAAACACGATTCATATCCGCTTCTCGGGTGCGGACGGGCAGAGCAACCAACTGGTGGAGTTTACTCAATCCGTAGGTTACGAGGAACGGACATTTGAATTAGAACCGGTATACGGGGAGCAAAAGGTAACTTTTATATTTCTGCCCGGTAGTCAGTTTGACTTTGGCTGGTTCCGGTTCGAGAAGTAAATAAGGAAGAGCACATACACCTAAGTACCATGCACAAGGAAAGTACGAAAAATACAAGTTTATATCAGAAACCGCCTCTTGCATAAATAGATACAAAAATCCTCCTCAAATCTTAGATGCTGCTTCTTAACAGCTACTGATTTCAGGAGGATTTTTTCAGTTCGTGTGTATGCTTAGCTTTCTAAGTTGGCTACAAGTGTTAATTAATTTGTCCATGTGCGGGTAGTATCTTCCGTCATTTCACTTCATCAATCGTTACTTTGGCGGTGTTACTATTCCAGGTTACGTCCAGCCCAAGCCCCTGAAACATGTCATAAGGTGCTGTGGTGGCTCCAGAGTAGTTGCCAATGGGTTCACGTAGCGATATAACCTGTTCTTCCTGCGGGTCAAGCTTATTTAAGGTGGATACCGTGTATTGCAGTTCATTCGGCTTGATCGTAATGATCCGATCGTTATATTTTAAGGTATAGTGACTTATTAATCCATCTGCGGTATGCACCTCAAATGTTGCTCCAAGTGCTAACGCAATCGTTTTGATCGGAAGTTGGAGCGTTCCGCTCGTTTCTACTGCAGGATATACGGTTTGTAGTAACTTGCCATTCACATAGATATCTGTACCTAGCTTAGCTTGAACAGGGGTGTACACCATGCCTCCCGAAGACGTGGCCGGCGCACCTGCCTCCTGATATTTGCCACCACCCCATCCCCAGACGTTTCCATCGGAGGAAAGTGCAAGACTATGGTAGTACCCGGCAGACACACCTTTGATATCCGATAACTGCTTTATTTTCCCTTGTTTGCCTGTTACGGTGTTCCCGAAGCTGTATACCTCGCCTTTTGTAGTCACCAGAAGGACATAATTGGAGCTTGCATCCAACGTTTTCACTTTAAGCTCATGGTGGTATGGAATCCGTTTTCCTTGCACATCCATTCTCCAGACTCTGCCTTTCGAATCGAGCGCCATCAGTTGTCCGCCTTTACCCGTGATGAACGTGATATTGGTGAGGCCTTTGACTGGCTTGGCTTTGGAAGGGGTACTGCCCGCTTCATCCGCTTCTTTCCATGTCCAGACAGAACCGTCTTTTTTCAACGCATATCCATCGTAACCAGATAGCGTCGTTTGCACGACATTTTTCAAACCGCTGATTCGGTGCAGGGTGGGCTTCTTCCCAGCCTCTTCGTTCATCATGTTAGAAAGCTTCTGAGGTGGGGTCTGCCAGGATTGAACGGTACCATCCCGAAGGAGGGCTACACTCATGAAAGATCCTGCGGTAACATGTCTAGCATCGGTGATGCCAGGAACTTGACTGGGGGTTCTGCCATCTCCCCACTGCCACACGGTTCCGTCTGCTTGAACAGCTAAACTGTATCCTCCACCGGAGTTAGAGATTGCTGTGACATTGGTTAAGTGCGGAATACGGACAGGACTGAATGTATGGCGATATCTCACCGTGTCGCTGATTCCCAGCTCTCCTAACAGATTTCGTCCCCATGTCCAGACAGAACCGTCACTTCTTAACGCCACCGTGTAATAGTAACCTCCTGCTACTTGAGTGTAGTGGAGCTCCTGAGCTGTATTGGTAGTTAGAGAGGATTTAGGGGAGGAGCCCGGAGATGAAGCCGAGACTGCTCGATCCGGAGCGCTCCCCGTGAAAGCCTGCTCGTCATTGGCTGCGTACGTAGTAGACACTGAAGGCAGCGTAGCTATGAACAGAGTAGAGACAACACTAGCTGAAATGATGATTCTACTGAAGCGGCGAAGGGATGCACTTTGTTGCTTGCGGGCTAGATTGGCCAGCGAGGAAAAGGGTGCTTTTTCTGTTGTTACATGATTAGCTTGATTATCGGAATACATAAGATCGCCTCTTTTGGAAGATTAATGGTAAAAATGGATGTGCTGTTAAATAAACGTAGGAACTGGGATGAAGGTTACATGAAATGTAGAGATTTCACTAAAAAAGTTGCAGGGGATGTTCCAAAGTTCGGACACTCATTTTCAAAAAATGTAACTTATCCAGTCCAGGTCACGTTGTACATATGAGGTGATTGCAATGGGAAAATATTTAATTATGTTATGTTTAGCAACTGTACTTGTAACAGGGTGTAGTTCGAATGATCCGCAGCAGACTGTCGATCCGGTAGAGAAGAAAAATCCTTTTCCTGCTATAGTTGAGCCGCATAACGGGGAACAAGCAGAAGAAAGTGGAGATGTTGTCTTACTTTTGGGGGAGATGCGAAACCGAGAGAAGTGGGAGTCTTTTCTGCAAAATGTGAAACAGAATCAACCGGATCACGTCCGGGTCACCATGTATACGATTGAAGGCGATCCCATCATCCATGAGCTAATCTATGACGGTACGCTGTTTCAATCCACCTATGATGCCACAAGAGATAAGTATGGCTCCAGAGAAGAGATCATGACGAATACTTGCAAGGGATTGGAACTGACCAAAATGGAGCGAGGAGAATCAGTGTACGTTTTAACCAATTGTGAGAAGCAAAATAGTTTCTACTTTCCAAAGATGTAGAAGAAAGATAAGAGTTACGAATGATGAATTATAAAACATGAAGCATGAATGATGAATGTTTAAGAATGAACACTGAAAGGCGCAGCGATGAAAAAAGGGTGCTCTGGTGGGATTCTTTTGGGATATGAACAGGTTTATATAGAGTAGGTTAGATTGCCGAAGTTTTATTTTTTTTCCTATGAAAGGGGTCATCACATGAGAGATGTACTAACAGATTGGCAAGCTTCATCTCAGTTCTATCATTCGGTTCTTGTCCAGAGACAGCTGGCCCCGATCTTGCAGGAGGCATGGTTGAAGCAGCTTATGGAAGGGATCATGTGGGTGCTTCTGGGTATCATTGTCGTTCAATTGCTGATCTGGGTGAGGGCTCGCTTGAGCAAGGGACCTTTCACAGACGAAGAAGTGGAGCAAGCAGACCCACTGTTTCTCGCCTATTTGCGAAGTAAGGGCAGGCTGAAGTTGAAGGACACGCAGGCGACCATGTTCCAGTTAATTCGTAAAGGCATATTGTCGATGCGAGTTGTGAAAACCAAAGGACGATATCGGAATGACCCGGGGGAAAGCAATCCTCAACTTAGACCCAAAACAACGTTGGAGTACAGTGTGGAATCCTCGGTTACTAGCAGTTCGCCGGATGAACAGGGTCTGTTGCAATGGCTATTCTCTACCTATGGTTTCGGTAAACAACGGCTGAGACTCGATGCTTTGGCCGGACCAAGCGAAGGGGAAAGCAAGCGGAGAGAAGCTATGCAGTACTACCGGCTTAAAGAAAAGGCGCTGAGCGAAGGCGTTCAGTCGTGGAAGGAACAAGTCGTAGAGACGAGAGATTGGGGACAGTTGATTCGAACGCCGTTGCTTTTGCGATTGCTTGTCTATGTCATGTTTCCTGTTCTGATGCTTCTGACAGGTATCGTGTGTTTTGTAGATCGTGTGTCTGTGCCGGGCGTGATAGGTCTGGTAGTTACGGTGGTGATCTGGTTCTTGGTCATTCGGAAAATTCATGTGCGTTTGCTCTATCAGGCGGCTTGTGTAGGATTAATAATCAGCCTCACCGTGGCGATCAATGGCAATTCAGCGTTTACTTCATCGCTATATAGTATTATATTTCTGTCTATTTTTGTTCGTTTGTTCTTGCCTGCTAGAGAAGTGGCTCCATCTGAGAGGGATTGGGAGGCCTCTATGCGTCACTGGCGTAAACGATACAGAAAGGGCATTCCAGTCGAGCGCCTGAGTGAGTCGCCAGAAGTGTTGGAACAGATCATTCAGACCGCTCTGGTGCTGGGCATTGGATCACGATGTGTACGCAAAACAGATTGGTCTGTGTTACAGCAACACCATGATCCAGAGCTCAGACGCCTTGCGGATCGTGAACCTGCATCAGATAACAGTGTACCTGGATCAACAACATTAAAACATACACCTCTATTGGTGCTAGCTTTGCATCTGCGAGGCATATTCAGGCCGATGTTCGCGGCAGAGTTTCCGTTTGATCGCACCAATTATGTCTTCGCCACGATATTCCCTGATTCGGGTGGAAGTAGCGGTCACACTTCGGTCAATACGGATAGCTACAGCGGGGACGATCATCATCACGGATCAGACAGCGGGGATTCCGGCGGAGGCGGGGACTCGGGCGGTGGTGGAGATTAATTATCATGGATTGAAATGATGCCTCCGCTGAACGCCTGTTCTTCATATGGGAGCCTAATAATACATCAAATTAGATAGGGTATGCGTACATGTGCAAGCTTGGCTGTGTAGAGCAGTTACCTAATTACTGAATCTTTGAGGGAGAAAATGATCCTTCTGTTCAATTTCAAAGATAAATTCCATTTGTTAAAATTTAGGTATAACGACTATGATCAGGTTTGGTGGTGAAAACGGCATGTTGCGGATTCAGGTACACCCCGATGAATTGGATGCCAAGGCACGTTATGTTCAGCAATGTAAATTGGATTTGGACCGAATGGTTCGTGAACTGGATAAATCGCTTAATATGCTACAATCCGAATGGTCGGGGGTTACACAAGAAAAGTTTTTCTGGGATTTCATGGAGGTCAAGCATGTTTTCCCGTCAACACTCGGCATGCTGGATAATATTCAGAAGGAGTTTACCTTCATTGCGAATAATTTCAGAACGACAGACAGCACAGGTGAGGTGGCTCTGTACATCCCCAATGAGTTGAAACCAAGTTTTTTCACTGGAGCAGTGGACAAAGCCATTGGTGACACCGTTACAGGTCTGGGCGAGACAGCCGAAGCACTCATCTATAATCCGTTAAGCACATTAGGCAGTTTGGCTTTGCGATGACTCTAGGTAAGGTAGTTGACGCTGGACGTGGACTCGCATTTGCTTGGGATGCAGCCTGGGGCAACGGAACAGCAAGGTCTGAGATCGAGCAGTTTGTGGATGGAAAGAAGAAGCAACTCGATGAGGACGAGTCAGGTTATGTTAAAGGTGCGATGGTCGGCCAAGCCCTCTCTTATTTGATCTTCGGCAGAGCCTTACACCCGAAGGAACGTCATGAATCGGGTGGAGGTGGGGGAGGTAAGAAGGAAAAGGGAAATGAAAAAAACAATGCAAAATCTGGTGTGATTAAGCCAAGTGGACTACCTAATCCAGAAGCTGTGCCAAATGGTACCAGAACAAAAATCCCCAATAATGGCAGATAAGGCAACTAAACAGTCCTTAGAACTTGAAAATGATGCTGCTGATGTATTAGCGAAAAATGGTTATCAAATTGAACAAAACCCAAAAGTTCGCGAAAGCGATGGTATTGATATTAATAGAGATCCAGATTTTCGAATTGAAGATCGTATATTTGATTGCTACTCACCAACTGAGAATAAAGGTATCCGAGGTATTTGGAGTGAAGTAGAAGAAAAAGTCGTAGCCAAAAAACAAACTAAGAATGTGGTAATTAACTTGTCAAAGTGGGCTGGAGATGACGCTTCTTTGCTGAAACAATTCCGAGATTGGAAAATTGAAGGTTTAGAAGAAGTTATCGCAATAAAAAAGGACGGTAAGATAATTTCTGTATATCCATAAAGTAGGGGAGATAAGTCTATGGAGTATTCACTTAAACTAAACGGAAAACAGGATGCCTTACGGATGAAGAATCTATTAATAAGTAAAAATCTTAAGGTGAGTTATAAAAAAAATGAAAACAATGATGAGTTTGATCTGGGCAACGGTTTGAAAATAACTTTATATGATAATCATTTCCCGCGAAATCATCCAGCCGCTTCTTATGAAACGATGTTCCAAGAAGAGGATTTTATATATGAACAGACTATATCTTACGAATTAAAAAACAATCAACATTATGAAATCTGTTATAAAATGATGTACGAAATCTCATTTGCAATTCTAGAATCGCTCCATGTAAGTGGAATATTCTATCACACATCGGGAGAGGAAATATTTTTTTATGCAGAAGGAACGTATACGTTCAACATAACTTACCTTGAAATGCTTCAGACGAATTATGGAGAGCTTCTTGAGCATATTGAATATGAGAACTTTATGGAACGTTAAAGTTAGATTTAAAGGCACTTCTGCCATGTAAATGTAAGAGGGACTTCTTGTGTTGAATGTCTGTACGTTGTATTTATAGTAGAAGCGCTAATAAAGAAATTAAATAAGATTGGGTTTATTTGTAAAGAGGTGATCCAGTTAAGGAATTGAGATTGATGAAACGATTAGCAGATATGGCTTCTCTAATTCTTTAATTGATACGTCAGATGATCCCTTTGGATACGAGTCGAAATTCCTCTCTAGTGACTTTTGAATATACTCAAAGTTTAAATTTTCGCCTAGATAATGAGTGGGATAGCATTGAAGCAACCAAGAATATTCTATTGATCGTCTTCGAAATCATTGATTCTACAGATAGTAATCTACTTTTTTCCCATAACGATAATGAATACTTCTACAGAATTGACGGAATTCTGAGAATTAATAACGAAGAGGGATTTTGGAATCGGGAAGAGTACAGAACGTTGATTCAAAATCGAAAATATCAGGAGATATAGAGAATTTCAAGGAGGCTTAAAGGAAATTAGCTCAGTAATAATTCTAAAAAAAATATCAAATTATTCTCCAGAGCAGACCCTTGAGAACTTCAAGAAGGCAGCGCGGAGAGCGAATATTTTGTACTATTTTCACATTACAGTTGAACTTGATACAGATCAGAACTTTCAATCTGCAGAAGGCACACTATCCGAGGTAGACGAAGAGACTCTGTTGAGTTCCGAAGATGAAGATAAAATTAGGTACTTTACGTTTAACGTAAACAAGGTTGTTGAAAGTTCATATGATAGTTTCACGTGGCTCACCCAATCAACGGATTATTTTTGGGCATTGGATATTGTGAATATCAATCATGAGTATGAATTCATTTACAAGTTTGTAGTAGAGTATTTTAAAGATAATCCAGAAGATTACTTGTGGTTTGATGATGCCGAGTGGTACTACACGGCTGATGATATCTTAAGACTAAGTCAGGGACCTTATAATCCTAAGTGGTGTAGTGAAAAAGTTATTTGAGTTAAGAGGGCTGAAATAATGGGAATTTCAACTTTTGTATTATTTAGGCAAGGAGAAAGTATCTCGGCAAGCGATTTATTAAAAATTATTAGAGAAATATCTATTAATTACGGGCTCTACTTTGCTAACAATTATGACAAGTATGATGAAACTGGGAAATTAAAGTTTTGCTCAATATATATTAGTGACATTCCGTTTGAAGACAGTTATTCAAGGCAAATACCTTGGAATTTGTATGATGAGCCTTATAAATTTCAAACCGTAGATTTTAATTGGGATGATTCTAAAAGCCAATATTTTAAGGCATTAGTATCTGAAGATTTCTATGAGAATGAAGATTTATTATTTAAAGTACTTTATGGAATTCTAAAAATATATCCTTCTGCAAAAGTATGGATTGAAGATAATTGGTTTTATACAATAGAGGATTTAGAAAAAATAAAAAATAAGCCATTGGACAATGAATGGTGCTATAAGAATCCCATAGATTTGTAAGAGAACTTACTTGAATGATTTGCTAATTCATTAAGAGAGCGTAATATGAAGGCTCAATGATTTCCATAATAAATTGAATCATAATCCAACTAATCATTCCAAGGGAACATTGATTGGATTGAAATACCGACTGAAATAAAACGGGGCAAAGGCACTTCTACACATAAACATAGAAGTGATTCATCATTATAGAACGTATGTTTGAATGCGCAATCTTGGTTGTGTAGGCAGTTGCTTAATTACTGAATCTTTGAGGGAGAAAATGATCCTTCTGTTCAATTTCAAAGATAAATTCCATTTGTTAAAATTTAGGTATAACGACTATGATCAGGTTTGGTGGTGAAAACGGCATGTTGCGGATTCAGGTACACCCCGATGAATTGGATGCCAAGGCACGTTATGTTCAGCAATGTAAATTGGATTTGGACCGAATGGTTCGTGAACTGGACAAATCTCTTAATACGCTGCATTCTGAATGGTCGGGGGTTACACAAGAAAAGTTCTTCTGGGATTTCATGGAGGTCAAGCATGTTTTCCCGTCAACACTCGGCATGCTGGATAATATTCAGAAGGAGTTTACCTTCATTGCGAATAATTTCAGAACGACAGACAGCACAGGTGAGGTGGCTCTGTACATCCCTAATGAGTTGAAACCAAGTTTTTTCACTGGAGCCGTGGACAAAGCCATTGGTGACACCGTTACAGGTATGGGCGAGACAGCCGAAGCACTCATCTATAATCCGTTAAGCACATTAGGCAGTTTGGCTTATGCGATGACTCTAGGTAAGGTAGTTGACGCTGGACGTGGACTCGCCTTTGCTTGGGATGCGGCCTGGGGCAACGGAACAGCAAGGTCTGATATCGAGCAGTTTGTGGATGGAAAGAAGAAGCAACTCGATGAGGACGAGTCAGGTTATGTTAAAGGTGCGATGGTCGGCCAAGCCCTCTCTTATTTGATCTTCGGCAGAGCCTTACACCCGAAGGAACGTCATGAATCGGGTGGAGGTGGGGGAGGTAAGAAGGAGACTGATAAGGAGAGTGGCCTGAGTCATAACGGTAAAATAAGAATGGAAGGTATTAAAACCATATATACAAATTCATATGGGAATGAAATATCCTGGACGAATCAAGGCCCAAAAGATTTAGACGCAATTATTGAGAAGAATTTAAAAAGCTCGATCGATGGTGATATCTTAGAGGGCAAAGTAGCACAAACTGTAAAAGTTACAGGAAGGTTACAAGGAACGGCAATACAATTGCATATGAAAGATGATACAAAAGCAGGAGACATTGATATTTTGACCGATTCCCATCTTATTGAGGTAAAGAAATCGTTAAGCGCGGTAAGCAAAAAACAATTCAATAAACTTACTGATCCAATGGACGAAAAATTTTTCAATTTCAATAATAGAGAGGTTATTTACTATATCGAAGATACTACTGTAAAAAATAAAACACAGGAAAATATACTTAAAATGATTCATGATAAAGGGATAAGAATAATAAGTTCTACCGGTGAATTAGAGGAGGTTATGAGAAAGTGAGTTCGTTAATTATTTTGAAAAACATAGAACATTACGTCCCTGAGAAAGCTATTGAAGATTTTCAGAAGGCAGCTGATAAAGCAAATATGTATTGTATTTTAGTAAAACTTAAATATGATGGACAACTCTTTTTATCCGGGGAAGGAACACTTTCTGATGTAGATGAATCCACGTTTAAAAGTATACAGAATAAAGAAGGTTTGAAGTATTTCACTTTTAACGTTAATGCGATCGAAGAGGATTCGCTTGACAGTTTTACATGGCTTACACAGGACGAGAATTATTTTTGGGCATTAGACATTGAAAATATAAAATATGAGGATTATGAATTCATTTACAAGTTTGTAGTGGAGTATTTTAAAGATAATCCAGAAGATTACTTGTGGTTTGATGATGCTGAGTGGTGCTACACGGCTGATGATATCTTTAGACTAAGTCAGGAACCTTATAACCCAAATTGGTGTAGCGAAAAGGTTATTTGAGTTAAGAGGATGGAGACATAAAATAAGAGAAGGGCTGTGTCGTATTGAAAGGTAAAGTATCCAAAAGATTAATAGCCATTTTTGTAGTTTTAACATTGTATTTAGCCAGTACAAATCAGACTTATGCAGAGTTTAAGGAATTAAGCTTAGAAGAGCACGGAGGGTTACAGCAGGAGTGGATACATACGTTTCCGAAAGAAATTGATTATCTGAGCTTTGATCTGGGTTACACTCCACTAGACATTATTAATCGTGCTGCTCAGCTTGTGATGTTAAATCCCGCCAAGGTATCTGGTAATAACTTCAGCCTATACACGATAAATAAGAAGACAGGGAAACTAGCTTGGACGTATGACATTAAAAATAAAGTGAAGAATTTTTACCCCCTAAATCATACTTGGTTCTATAACGAAAGCGGCAGTATATTCTATCAGTATTCTACGAATCGCGGAAAAACGTTTAACATTCTCAGTTTAGATGGGAAAGGAAAGCGTCTATTCGAGAAGAAGGATATAGGTTTCTCCAATATCTATCCGTATAAAAATGGAATTGTTCTGCAACAAACGGATAGTCTTAAAGATCAATCTCGTTTTATTACATTAAATTCCAATGGGATAGTGACAAGCGAAACGGTATTAGGTTTTAATACGAAGGTATTGAATTCTGGTTATGTACTTCATTTTAAAGGTGAGAATAAAATCGAGGTTTTCAAAGATGTAACATCGTTGAAAAAGCCATTATTTACGATAAACACTCAAAAGTTTAGTGGATTCTATGCTACGAAGTATCATCAATTAAGTGGCGGCACACTGATTATAGAATATGCTAGATCCAATTCAGATGGTGGACAGAAATTAATGGCTTATGGATTGAATGGTAAACTCAAATGGGACACCGTGCTGGATAGAAACATGAGCATGTCTACGCATTCAACCGGAAGTAAACTATTAATTGATAACCAAACTGAACACAATTTCACGGTATACGACCATAACTTCAAAAAGCTTTTTTCTCATGATTACGAAGGAGAGCTTAATGCTAACTATTTAATGAGCTTCTATCGTAACGATGGCTATATTGAGTACATTGACTTTGGAACCATTAATGGCAAATGGGGAGAACGGTATACACTAATGAAAGATAATGGAGAAATGTTGCTTAGTAAATACTTTGTTTTAGATGATGTGCATAAGAGTAACTTCACATATGATGCATCTGAAAATGTGGTCTATCGTACCGTGGTTAGCGACGGCCGATATCATCTGATCAAATACAAGATAACGAAGTAATCGTTCGTGTTACATGGGCCGGGGAATGATCTAGATGAAATCTTACAACTAAAACGATGAGAGACTTAAGGCACTTCTACCACATAAACGTAGAGGTGCTTCTTACTATAAAATCCAAGGAGAATATCTCGCTATGATCCTTAAAAAACGGATTTTCAAGATCGGTTGCTGCCTTGCGTTTGTGATCTTGCTTGTTCTAACCTACAGTTTCTACAGAGAAAAAAGAATGTATGAACAGTACCTGACTATGAATATCCGCCAAGATATCGTTGACATGAAAAGTGCGATCATCACGAATGATCTTATTTTTAACCGCATACTGGAGGATGGCAAAATCATAAACGAGATGGTTGAGGACGGAGAGCAGGCAAGGCAAGTCTATTACGGTCTAATAGATATAATGCAGATCATCGATAAATATAACTTCATGAATCTCACTTTAAGTCAGGAAGCGAATTGGCTGGCTCAACCTGTGCCGTTATTTATCAATCATATAGAAGTAGGAGACATATGGCCGCAGGCACTTCGCCGGATGCAGATGACATTCGAAAGGCTGGATATCAGCAATTATCTTGTATCCGCTGAATTAAAAGCCAGAATACAGCAGTACCAAGAGTTAAATCAGCGGTGGTTGAATATCGTCGGAGATTTTGAAACGACAGTGATCGAAGAGAAGGACTGGCCTCAAATCTTAAATGATCTGGAGCAAGAGACACGATCTTATTTTAAGGAGAAAAATGTTGATTTCGTGGAAGATGACGTTTGGAGAGATGCGTTGAATCCCAGGTACGATTAAGAAAATAATGGTGTAACAGGTAAGAGGGAGGACTATAGCAGAAGCTGTAGTTCTTTTTTATTGGGCTGTGGTCATAGTTATTCGCACACTCTCCGCATGTGCAGAAGACATAGTATAGGGCATATATACTGTGTTTACTGGCCTAAGGAGGGTGGCGAATTTGAAGCATACGAACAAGGTGAAAACGACTCTTCACTCAGTAAGAAAGAGACATCCTTCAACGAAACGCTGTAACAAGATTCCGAGAAAACGTAAGAAACGGTATGTGATACGTAAAGCTGTGGGAAGAAAAAGATGTGCTTGCAAGCAACGCGTGAGACAAAAGAAAGTATCCCGCAGACACAGAAATAGTACATTCTCTGGAAGAGGCAATGTTCCTCTCGCCTGTCCTGAGCCCACTATGAATTCTACCCCCGCTAAAATGGAGGAAATAAAAACAGTCAGTCTTCCCGAAACGCAGGGACTGATCGCACAACAAGGTTCCCAAGGCTTGGCAGGCCCTCGGGGTGAGCAGGGTGAAGCAGGCAGTTCAGGGGCACAAGGTGTCGCTGGTTCTCGCGGTGATCGCGGTGAACCGGGAAGTCCGGGAGCACAAGGTCCGGTTGGCCCTCAAGGTGTTGGCGGTGAGCAGGGCCCCCCTGGAGTGCAGGGACTTGCTGGCCCACGTGGTGAACAGGGCGAACCGGGAAGTCCGGGAGCACAAGGTCCGGTTGGCCCTCAAGGTGTTGGCGGTGAGCAGGGCCCCCCTGGAGTGCAGGGACTTGCTGGTTCTCGTGGTGAACAAGGCGAGCCGGGAAATCCAGGAGCCCAAGGTCCGCTTGGTCCTCAGGGTGTGGCTGGTGAGCAGGGGCCTCCCGGGGTGCAGGGACCAACAGGGCCTCCAGGTGAGCAAGGTCCGCCGGGCAGTGTCCCCGGAATTCAGATCATTCCTACATCAGACCGCTACTTTTATTTCCCTGACACGGATTTGGATTTATCGAACTCGGTTACAGTTGCTGCTGGTGAATTTGTTAATGATGAGGGAGGAAGTATATCTCAATTTGCAGGGATCGGCATGACGAGTTACTACAATCTTTATATTAATGGGATCGTACAACCTGGTAATTCGTATGTGTTAACTACAGATGATTTATTTATTCCATCTCAAAGCGGTGTTCTGTTTGCTGAAACACCAGTCATTATCGAGATTGTTCAATTAACAGCGGTAATCCTAAACAATTGAAAATGGTTATATCATCTCATCCCTCTGCCTTCACTACTCTCAAATCTACTACATATACTATGTCAGGTAGGAGGTGAGAAACATGCCACTTGTTACACCATTTCAGAACAGTTTAAGATTCGCTGCGACTATTGGTGATGGAACAGGAACCGGAGCAACGTTTGCCATTGCTGCGACAGCTTTTACGGACGATGCAGGTACAGCCGCAACAGCTTTTCCAGGCTCATTCAATTACTACAATCTCTACATTAATGGCCTTATGCAAACAGCAGACACATCCTCGGTTACCACCACTACACTTACAATCCCCGGTGGAGATGCATTAAATGATGGCACTCCAATTGTCGTACAATTTGTAGTGTCATAAGGATTGCTTGAAGGGATTTCTGAAAACTAATGTGTGGCTTCTATCTTTGATAGGAGTCATTTTTTTGCTCAATACTAATTCAGCTTGCGATTGTGCATACTTCATTGCATGACAAGGTCCACAAATCCAACAAATTTGGATTAGCCTTCAGGAACAGACTGATACATTGTATATCCGTTTTCTTCACTGGAATATACATACTCAGGATGTTCTATTGAACGATACAATTTTGTGCCTGGAGGCAACACAGAAGCCATACCGGATTGAAACTTTTCATTTTTTTTATAGTTCATGGATATTTGACCGTATGGAGTAGTGTTTACAGATTTAAATTCTGTTTCGTTAACGCTTTTGACCTTCTTATAGAGAATCGACTCGATTAAAAATAGATCACTATTTTTGTCCTCTTTCATTAAAGTTTGAGCCATTTCTTGAGTTGCGCTAGTTTCTGTTGTACAGCCAACTATGCTAAACAATATGACAGTAGATAATATAAATGAATAAATAACTTTGGTTACCATTTCAATCCTCCTTGTATCGTTTTTCCGTGATGCTTGGTGTAACTTCTGACCTTCGAATAAATGTAATATACATATGTTACCATACCACAAGTAGAGGTGCCGTTTGCTATTCCATCCAAACAACTAATGAAATTTCTCACGTGCTGGACGATAATAGAGTAGAGACCATATTTACCAATACCAAGCAATATCAATAGAGCGCAACTACATATCCACAACCATTCTAACCCTCGCGAGGTATATTCATGAAACAAGGCATATATGAACAGCTTATCAACACAATCACCAGACAGGAGATTTCAGCACTTGACCCGGATATGTATCATATTGGGACTGAGAAGCTGGATGCGGAGGAAGCGCGTAAATTGCTGTCCACGTATTTGGCGGCGGTGACACGGCGAGCGCTTAAGATTGTACGGGAACAGACGGAAGACAAGATGGCCGTGTTAGAGCAGATTCGAACCTGCAATGAGATTATTGCAACCCTGAAAGGCACGTTGGGGGAAGAGGAATATAACGACTTGCAACTGGATGAGCAGGGGGAAGTGCTGACCCATGTGTATTCCAAGCTGAACAGCATTCGTGCCATTCGGGATACCAAAATCATTCGCCCGGATACGCCAATTGCTCAAAGCTCGTTATTCACAGGTGCCAAGTCTGAACCAAGTATGCTGCTGGAGTTGCAAAAAGAGATCGTGACCGCCGACCGGATCGATTGGCTGGTGTCTTTTATCAAATTCAGCGGGCTTCGCCTGCTGTTGGAACAGCTTCAGCAATTCACATCAGGTGGGGGAAAGCTACGGATCATTACAACCACCTATATGGAGGCAACCGATCTCAAGGCGATCACCGAACTTAGCAAATTGCCGAACACCGAAATCCAGATTTCGTATGATACCAAAGTCACGCGACTGCACGCCAAAACATATATCTTCCATCGCGATACGGGATTCACGACTGCTTATGTCGGCTCTTCGAACCTGTCCAACCCCGCCCTAACCAGTGGCATGGAGTGGAATCTCAAGGTCACGGAGAAGGATTCCCAAGATGTGCTGCGCAAGATCGAAGCAACCTTCGAGAGTTACTGGAATGACCGCGAATTTACGAGATACATTCCTGAGGATCAGGAGCATGAGGCACAACTGAGAGCAGCTCTGAACCGCAAAAAAGACCAAACCGGACAATTCCACCTCGACATCCAGCCTTACGATTATCAAAAGGAAGTGCTGGAACAGCTGAGCGCCGAGCGCACGCTGTATGGACGAAACCGTAACCTGATCGTGGCCGCCACAGGCGTTGGCAAAACGGTCATCTCTGCCTTCGATTACAAGCGATTCCGCGCAAGCCATGCGGGAGCCAAGCTTCTTTTTGTCGCCCATCGGGAAGAGATTCTGAAGCAAAGCCGGGACACGTTCCGGTATATCCTGAAGGACATGAACTTTGGCGAGCTACACGTCGGGAGTCATCGGGCGGAGGCATTGGAGCATCTGTTTGTCAGCATACAGAGCTTGAACTCCATGAAGTTAACGGAAATCACCAGCCCAGACTATTACGACTATATCATTGTGGATGAATTCCACCATGCTGCTGCACCTTCCTACCAGAAACTGCTGTCTCACTACGAGCCCCAGATTTTGCTGGGACTCACAGCAACGCCTGAACGGATGGATGGCAAAGACATAACCGCGTACTTCGATCATACGATTGCTGCCGAGATCCGTCTGACGGAAGCCATCGACCGGAAGCTGCTTAGCCCGTTTCAATATTTCGGTGTCACCGATACCGTTGATCTGTCTCAGGTGAAGTGGTCACGTAAAGGCTACGATCTGAACGAGCTGGAGAAGCTCTACACCCATAACAAAATCCGTGCCAATCAGATCATGCAAAGTCTGAACCGATACGTTACCGATCTGGATGATGTGAAAGGACTTGGTTTCTGCGTAGGGGTGGATCATGCGCTGTATATGGCTAAAGTTTTCAACGAAGCTGGCATTCCATCTATAGCGCTGCATGGCGGATCAAGTGATCAGGAGCGTCATTCTGCAAAAGGAAAACTGGTGAACGGGGAACTGCGCCTGATCTTTGTTGTCGATCTGTACAATGAGGGTGTGGATATTCCTGAAGTGAACACGATTTTGTTCCTGCGTCCGACCGAAAGTTTAACCGTATTCCTGCAACAACTCGGTCGTGGACTACGGATGGCAGAAGGCAAAGAGTGCTTGACCGTACTCGACTTCATGGGGCAAGCGCATCAGGAGTACAGATACCAGGATAAATTCCGCGCCCTGATCGGTGCGACCAAACATTCCATCTCGTATTATGTCGAGAACGGCTTTTCGAACCTGCCTCGTGGCACGTTTATTCAGTTGGAAAAACAGGCCAAGGATTACGTTATGCGTAATCTAAAACAGATGAGCCGCAATCGCAGAGCGCTGATCCAGAAGCTGCAAACGTTCCAGCAGGACACTGGACTGCCGCTGACGCTGGCTCATTTTGTAGAGCATCACGGGATGACACTATATGAATTGTATGGTGGACGTACAGGTAAAAGATATTTCCGCGGCCTGTTGGCCGAAGCGGGGCTAACCGAGCCAGTAGAGGATGAGCAGGAGGAATATATCCGCAGATTGCCATCTGTGCTGTCAATCAACTCTCGAAGCTGGCTGAATTTCCTGATCGAGTATATTGAAAAAGGGAAAGAGCCTACCAATGCTGATGAACAACGCATGTTGGTCATGTTCTATTATACCTTCCACCGGGCTGCACCGGAGAAGCTGGGTCTAAGCAGCATCCAAGAAGGGATTACACGCGTCCTGTCCTGCGAAGCATTCCGGGCCGAGCTTGTGGATATTTTCAAATATAACTTGGCTCATCTGCGATTTGTGGATAAAAGCAATGCGTTCCCGTACACTTGTCCACTGGATATCCACTGTATGTACTCCATCGACCAAGTGCTCGCCGCCTTCGGCTACTGGAATGCCGAGCAATCGCCAACCTTTCGCGAAGGCGTGAAATATTTTGCCGATGAACAGACCGATATCTTCTTCATTACACTGAACAAATCGGACAAAGATTTCTCTCCATCCACGCTGTATGAGGATTATGCGATCAATGAGCGCTTGTTCCACTGGCAGACTCAGAGTCGGGTATCGGAGCATATGGCTACCGCGCAGCGTTATATTCATCATCGGGAGACGGGGCATCGTATCGCGCTGTTCGTGCGGGAGTATAAGGAGGAGCATGGTTATACGTCTCCATTTGTCTTTCTGGGCGAAGCGGATTATGTGAGTCATGAGGGGAATAAGCCGATGAGCTTTGTATGGCGACTGCGGGAAGAGATGCCTGCGAAGATGGTGGCGGTGGCGAATAAGTGTATTGTTTGAGAAGTAATTTTATAATTTGTATGGGGGTAAGGTCATGTGGGATAGAATTTTGGATGGACAATTTTTATCTAAATTAGGCGGAGTGGGCGGGATTGTTGCTATTCTTAGCTTTATGTGGACCTTTTTTAAGAAAAATCAGGTAATAACTTCGTTAACTTCATCCAAGATCGAAAGGTTAATTTCATCAAAAGAAAAGAGGACCTTGATAAAAATATCCAATTACATTTTTTATGTGACAATAGGTTTAATTGCTTCTACTTTTCTTACAATTATATACATGTTAATTGATTTGAAAGGATATCTCGTATTTGTTATCTCAATCATTGGAACTTTTTTATATTTAGTTGTTTTATATATTACCTTAACCCAAAAGAGTGTTTTTGATAAAAGGTTTTCAAGATCCAAAAATCTTAATTTTACAGTTAGTCTACTTTTGCTACAAACATTCTGTTTTTTCTCTGTGATGCCAGGCTTCATAGCCAGTAGTGTATCAGAAGGTAGTTTAGTGTTAACAACAGACAAGCCAGGAGAATTATTAATTAATATAACTCTGTGTCTGCTATCGTTATTATTTACCAGTTCAATGTTTGTATTACTGATAATAATGACATTCTTTCAACTTCGTGAAAAATTTAGTAAGTACGATTATGAGTGTTTTTACGTTTTAGATCAAGAAGATCAAGAAATGAAATGGTTCATTTATCATCTTATTGATAAAGAGAATTTTTTACTTGGTAATAATGAGTATATACATGATGCAACAATCTTTCGTACAGAAGAACGTTCAAAGATACTTTCTGAGAAAATACATCTTTTGAGAATACTAAAAAACAAAGAAGATTCAATAGAGTACTATATTTAAAAGTGACGCTGAAAAACTAATATTATTCAGGTGGTGCATCATGATTATCTACAGCAGTAACGCATTAGCTTTCCGGGAATCAGTTGATAATAATCAGATTACAGTTCAAATCGAGGAAGCTTATATTAAAGGTATGGGGAAGAGACCAAACAAAGGTGAGGTGAGAGCTTGGAATAATTCGATGCAGTTTATGGAGAAAATTATTCGCAATTCTAAGGTTGCAGATGATTGCGGTATATTGATTGAATATAATATTCCTTCTACAAGTAAGCGAATAGATTTTATCATTGCAGGTCAGGACGAACAAAAGAATGATAACTTTGTGATTGTGGAGTTAAAACAATGGGATGCAGTCGAGGCTATGGATCGTGAAGATATTGTGAGGGCATTTATTGGAGGAAGAACAAGGGAGACACCACACCCTTCGTACCAGGCATGGTCATATAAACAATATTTAAGTGATATGAATGAGGCTGTTTATTCCAAGGATATTAATGGATACTCATGTGCATATCTGCATAATTACAGAACAGTTCATCCTGATCCCCTTAAATATGATCAATATCAAGATATTATACGTGAAGCTCCCTTGTTTTTAGCTGATGATACATCTAAACTTCAAAATTTCCTAAAACGGCACGTAGGTCAAGGGCAGGGGGTTAACTTACTTTATTTAATTGAAAATGGTAAGATTCGTCCCTCTAGAAAGCTAATTGATCATATTGATGGATTATTTCAGGGAAACTCTGATTTTGTATTGCTTGATGAGCAGAAGGTTGCATATGAAGCTATAATGAGTCTCGCCAAGCAAACAGATATTAAACGAACCATTATTGTGGACGGTGGTCCTGGAACAGGTAAATCCGTAATATCCATGAATGCTCTTGGTGGATTACTCCGAAACAAGTTGAATGTTAAATTTATTGCCCCCAATTCATCATTCCGAACAGTTATGGTAGAAACTTTGACAAAACGACAGGCTAAAAACAAGACACGGACAAAGATGTTATTTTCGGGATCAAGTCAATTTTACAAAGAATCAGCTAACATGTATGACGTGCTTGTTGTGGATGAAGCACACCGATTGAAGGGCAAAGGAGCATATCAATACTTTGGGGAGAATCAGATCGAGGATATCATTAAAGCTTCTAAAGTGAATGTATTTTTCATAGATGATTTTCAACGTATTCGACCTGAAGATATAGGTTCCGTTGCAGAAATTAAACGTTTAGCAAAAGTTTATAATTCGGAAGTTCATGAATACTCACTAGCAGCCCAGTTTCGTTGTTCTGGGGCAGAGGGTTTTCTGAATTGGGTTGATGATGCATTGCAAATTCGTCCTACTGCTAATTTCGATGGGTGGGATCAAGAATCTTTTGAATTTAAACTAATGGACTCACCAAACGAATTGTACGATTTGATCAAAAGTAAAAATGATCAGGGATATAAAGCAAGAATGCTAGCGGGATTTGCTTGGAATTGGACTGCTGATAAAGACGGGAATCGCAATGGAGAAATTCCTGATGTGAACATTGAAGAACATCAATTTGCTATGCCTTGGAATGCTCGTTCCATATCAAGCACTTGGGCTATAGATGAAAGTGGTATAGATCAAATTGGATGTGTTCATACGTCTCAGGGTCTTGAGTTTGATTATGTGGGCGTAATTATAGGAAATGATCTAAAGTTTGATTCAGAAAAGATGGAGCTTTATTCAGAATACGATGAGTACAAGGATAGAATGGGGAAAAAAGGGCTTAAGTTTAAAAACGAGGAATTAACTAAGCTGGTGAAAAACATTTATAAAATTTTGATGTCTCGGGGGATGAAAGGTTGTTATGTTTACTGCCGGGATAAAGAATTGATGAGTTACTTACAAAGTGGAACAAAAATACAATGAATTGTTGATTGCACGTAATGAAGAAACCCTATCATTCTGATAAGATGCTAGGGTTTCTTTACATCAGTATTCCTTTTACAACATTTTTAGCTGTGCGTATATGTTCTGAATTAGAGTCTCTTAACAGTTGTACAATTTCTTTGATTTGTTTCTCATCTTCGGTTACTTCAAATTCTTCCTCCACATACGCAAATAATTGAATTAAGTTCACTTCAAGGGACTCAGCGATCTTTGCCAAGTTGACCAAAGAAACGTTCTTTTCACCACGTTCAATCTGACCTATGTATGAAAAATGAAATCCGCCTTTTTCTCCGAGGGATTCTTGTGAATACCCTCTTTCTTTGCGTAGTGCACGAATTCTGGCTCCGACCAATTTTAAAACTTCTCTATCCTCGTTCATGGTATTCACCTCTCTATGTTAAAAAGTGTAGTCAAGTTTCCTAAAGCTAAACACCAAACGAAGAATACAAAATAATAATTTGATTACTATGAGTATCATTTTGTTGTATAATATTGGTATTAACTCATTGGAGGGATGACAATGGCAAGAAATTGGTCTATTATCGAAGCGCATTGTAATCACCAAGAAGATTTTACTCCACGTTTTCAAGAACATTATGACTCTATACAATCTGAGTTCAGACATAATCTAGATGACTATAGACTGCGTAATACAATATCGGACTATCACCAGCTTTCGACATATCACATCAAACTTGCCGAGATCATGAATAGTCACAATCAGTTTCAGGCTTTTCTGATCCTATGTGATTGGGCACTAGCTTCTATGGTCAAGGCATTATATATCCAAAAGTATCATGAAGTACATCCACCGAAAACGCTTACCATGAATGAGATTTTACCTTTAGTGCATACGGATACTGAGCCCGGACTGGATATTGCTTTGTTTATCGGTACGATTCAACATATGTCCTCCCTAGTGGATTACCCATATGAGCAGCTACTAGAACTAAAGAATATCGAAAGGCTTTTTCTAAGAACAGAAGAGATATTGAACGAGTTATCCGCACGGTTGATGAAAGATTCAAATCAGTTATCCTAATATTAATCAGCTAAACAGTATGAATTAGTACAATAATTGAAAAAATAAGGAACAACTTTATTCCAATCGGCATCAAATTTTTCAATATTGATATGTATTTTATTAGTGAAAAGTTACTGTAATTATAAGGTTCCTTTTATGAAGGAAAGAAAAGGGGGGGCATAATGTAAAATTACCGAATCAAGTGCAATACTCAATTGGTACTATGTGGACATATTCTTTGGGACCATATATCATTGGAATCCAACGATTAATCTAACATCCAGAATTAATCATGATTCAAAAAGGAGGATACATGATGATTAGAACTAAATTATTTTATAGACTTTTCATGTTTCAATTCGATCTTTTTGAAGAATACTCTAATGACATGGAGAATCTAATTAAGGAACAATCAACCTCACAACTTGAAAGAATGCAGAAGTTAGCAGAAAAATATAGTCTGGAGGAGCAAGAGGGATTTTGGGAGTACAACATGGATCGTGTGAAGCAATTAACTGTTGATTATCCTAATTTACTTCGATCATCGATACTTACTTCTGTCATTACAGAGCTTGAGGATACAATTTTGAAGATTCATAAGGATCTTCAAGATAATTCAAATCTAGAATTCGTGGCAATCGGTAACAAACAATTAAGTGGTTCTACAATTGAGAGGGCTTTGCAAAGCGTTAATCAGGTGATACCTCTGAGTGAATTGTACGAATCAAGCAACTGGAAAGACTTACAATTACTATTTGCAATACGTAATAGGGTTGTACATAGTCGTGGAGTAGTTCATCCAGTTGATTATAGTGAGTTATTTGATAAGTTAAAGTATTTTGAGAAAATTGATGCTCGAACATTTAGATTAGATACTTACCATCAACTCCTATTTCTTGAAAAGTCATCAGATTTCATTATAAATGCGTGTAAATATCTACTTGATAGTGTTGTTAAAACAATTTCAGATTTTATGGAAGCCAAAAGAGATATATAGCTTTTAGGATTGGTTTAATCGTATTTAATTGTTCGCTAGGCAATTAAAGTTCAATTAGATTTAGAAGTCACTAAAAATATATTCTTTAAAAAACTTCTTAATATTAAGGAGTTTTTTTGTTTTCCATTTTTAAGTTATTTACAAAGTAGTAAAGTTTAATTTTTTTTGTTGAAATTAACTATGCTTAGTAACATTTATTTCAAAGAATATTCGAAAGAGAATACAACCGAAGTTATGTTATACTACATCAATGGATTGAAAGTTGTATAACAGCTGAAAGGTGTTTTAGATGAATATAGATGCTGAAAATATTCGAAGTGCCAAGCGGCAAAAAAATGAAAGAGAAGGAGTCCACAGTTGGCATCCTTACTATGCGGGGTACTCAGAGGCTTTCGTAGAAGACATGTTAAATTATTTAGGCGTTAATAGTGAATCAGTTGTATTAGACCCATGGATGGGGAGTGGAACCACAGCATTAGTATGCCAAAAAAAGGGAATACAGTGTCTGGGCAACGAAATAAATCCTGTAATGGTTTTTTTTTCAAAAGCTAAATCAGCAAAATTACTTGATTATAATTTATTAGAATATGCTGAAATGATTATAAATAATGTAGATTTCAATGATTTATTTAGTGTCAATGTTGTTAATAACGCTTTTATTGAAGAAAAATATAATCTACAGTTACAATCTATTCGAACGGCTATAGATATTTGTTTAGGAAGTGGAGATTATCCAGATTATTTGATAGCTTTCTTTTACACTGCTCTTTTCCGTTGCATTCGTTCGATAGGATCATTTAATAATGGTAGTAATCCTACATGGCTTACAAAGAATATGCTTAATCCCTCCATAGGCGAGATTAATGTTATTAATTTATTCAGAGAAGCAGTCTTTACTATGAGTGAGGATTTAAAAAAAACTTTCAACAATCTTTTGATTAACAGTATTCCTATTCCGAAGATAGTGGAGGGGGACAGTAAGGATTTAAGTTATGATAGTAATTCCGTTGACTATATTATCACTTCGCCACCATATCTAACAAGAATCGACTATGCTGTATCAACAAAACCTGAATTGTTATTTTTGGGGTATGAGGAGAACACAGGGTTTGACTCATTAAGGCGGAGGACTATGGGAGCACCTGTAATTAGCGATAAAGGACTAGAGGTTGATCCTTTGTGGGGAAATATCTGTAAAATGTTCTTAACTAAAGTTGAAAATCACCATACAAAGGCGGCAAAGTCTTATTATCTACCTATCTACTTACAGTATTTTAGAGATGCACTTAAATCAATAAAAGAAATTATAAGAGTTCTACGATCAGGGGGCCAAGCCTGTCTTGTAGTGCAGTCTTCTTATTTTAAGGAGGTTGAAGGGAAATTAGGCGAAATGTACGTCGAAATGGGTGAAAACTTGGGTCTCGAAGCTTTCATTGTTAAACGTGAAGTGATTAAAAATCATTTAGCCCATGTGAATTCAAAATCATCAGTGTATGTTAAAAATAAAGTATATTATGAAGATGCAGTAGTTTATAGAAAGGTGTGACTTCAGTTAATGGACTATAGTAGTCATAGAGAACAAGTAGCACAAGTGGCAGGTGTTATAGAACGACAAGGAGAAATAGAGGTCACGTTAATTAAGGCTTTTGAAGCTAACCTTATATATAAAGAAGTTCCTTTTATAAATTTTGGAAACATTACAGCACAAGAACTGGCTGAAGTATTCATTAATTTTCCGATATTAGTGAAACCATTGATTACTGTTGTAAATGTTGCTGGTAGAGCAATCGTACGAGACTTAGGAATAAATGTTGACACATACAAAGGGAGGCTCACAGTATCTAGTGCATCTATTCTAGCTGGATATATTATGCCTATGTTACCGAATGAGCTTGCAATTCCTGCAATATGTGAGCTGGATCGTTGGTTCTTTGTAGATAAGGAGATAAGGAAGAATAAAGGTAACTGGGAAAAGACAGTACTTGATGCGATCAATAGTAATTCAAAAGTTGGTTTTATTAAGAGGAAATTCACCTATGAAGAGAAAGAATACGAGTTAGATGCTGCTACACCTATATCGGGTGCAATTTCTGTAGGGATTGATGTTAAAAGAATAGAGTCGAAAAGAGATATTCATAAAAGAGCAGACGAAATAATCAATAAAGCTGTTAAATTTAAAAAAGTGTTTCCACACACAAAATTTTACGCTTTTATATATTTCCCTTTTCCTACAGAACATTTAAGCGTGCAACAAAGACTAGACGATCCTAACATAGATGGGATATACTTCGCCAATGAAGCTTATTCTAGTATTGAGCAACAGGCTATGTTTATACTAGGTGACGCTGAAATATTATTAGATAAATCAGATGTTGAAGAGGAATTATAATATTAGTTTTCTGATATATATTGGTTGTATCTAATCTTATTCCCTTGTTAAAGAATTTTAAAATTGTGCAAAAATGAATTGAGATGTGCAATAAGTGTATCGGTAAAAGAAGACAGGATCCTTAATTCGATAAATATTACACGCTTATTTTTGTGATGATTTAATTCCTATAAGTTATGTGTTTGACTAATGAAAAAACCTATTTTCTCTTAATCAGAAAATAGGTTTTTTTCTTTCCTGCTTCTATTTATTTATAAACTCCACCTCTCCCCATCCATGGCAAATGGTATAATGGCAAAAAGGGAGATTCTGGCGCGGTACTGGAGATTTTCCACAAGTAGAGAGGATGATATACCACATGCCTACATACAACAAATTGGTGCGGGACAAGATTCCGCATATTATTACATCCAGCGGTAAGGAGTGCCGGACGCGCATTCTGGACCCGGAGGAATATAAGCAAGAATTGAGAACAAAGCTGAGTGAAGAGTCGGAAGAATACATGAGTGCAGGAAGCAATCAAGAAGCGCTAGAGGAACTGGCAGATATGCTCGAAGTGATCCGGGCGCTGGCAGAGGTGCATGGAGCCAACGTTGCACAACTGGACAAATTGCGTGCAGATAAAGCCGAGGCACGTGGAGGATTTCAGGAGAGAGTGTATCTGATCGATGTCGACGAAGCTTAATGTAAAATTGATTACCGACAATCTGGCCGATGAACTTATTACCCGGATGCAACATGCGTCCGGGATTTATATTATGACGTCTTTTATTATGCAATCTGGAGTCAAGCTACTTGCTCCGCATTTGAAGCAAGCGGCAGAACGCGGGGCAGAGGTACGGATGCTCGCGGGAGATTATCTATATATCACACAGCCAGAGGGATTACGGGCGCTATGTGAAGTTGATTCACGAATTGAAGCAAGGCTATGGCGAAGCATGGGTACTTCTTTTCACCCGAAAGCGTATCTGTTTGATCATGAACATGGAGAAGGTATGCTGATTGTCGGCTCATCCAACTTCTCATTCACGGCCCTCAAGACGGGGTATGAATGGAACTTGGCAATGAATGCGGAGGCAGAGCCGTATACGTTTCAGTCGGCTTTGGAGAAGTTCATGCAGAGTTTCTATCACGAGACAACTTTGCCAGTGAACCCGGATTCCATCGCGTTGTATGAAGAAGAGTATCGGCAGTATCACCAGAAGAACCCGGAGATGATCCAGCGGATCATGGAGATGGAGGAAGCAGAGTTCGGTACAAGGCTGCCAGATGAGGCGACCGAACAAGAGTCCGCTGTTTTGTCTCTTTTGCCTATTCAGCCGCGATTTGCTCAGTTAGATGCGCTCGAAGCATTGGACGCCACGATGGAAGAACAGTATGAAAGAGCCATGGTGGTGATGGCTACTGGACTTGGTAAAACCTATCTGGCGGGCTTTTTCTCCCAAAGGTTTCAGCGGATTTTGTTCATAGCGCACCGGGAAGAGATTTTGAATCAGGCGAAAAAATCGTTCCAACAGATCATGCCAGAACGTAGTCATGGGATATTTAACGGTAAGCATAAGGATGGAGAGGCAGACTGTGTGTATGCTTCGATCTATACGCTGAGTTTGCAACGACATCGGGATGTGTTTGCGGCTGATACCTTTGATCTGATCGTGGTGGATGAGTTCCATCATGCGGCGGCGAAGACGTATATGAAGGTCATTGAGTATTTCCGTCCACAGTTTCTACTTGGCATTACGGCAACCCCGGATCGACTGGATGGTAAGGATGTATATGCACTGTGTGACGGGAATGTCGCGTACCAGATGCATTTTATCGAAGCAATCCGGCGTGGGTGGCTGGCGCCATTTCAGTATTACGGTGTATTCGATGATACCGACTATTCCAAAATTCGCTTAATCGGTACCAAATATGATGAAGAACAGCTTATGTCCGTTCAGTTACAAGAGGAGCATGTGGAAACGATCTATGCGGCCTGGATGCGGCACAAGCAGACGAGAACCATCGGTTTCTGCTCATCCATTCGTCAAGCGGACTACTTGGCTACGTATTTCCGCAGTCAGGGGGTAGAGGTGCTTAGTCTGCATTCCCGTACATCGGAAATGTCGCGCGAGGAAGCCATCCGGCGACTGGGTGCGGGAGAACTCGAAGTTGTGCTGACCGTAGATCTATTTAATGAAGGAACGGATATTCCAAGCGTAGATACGCTACTCTTCGTTCGTCCAACCGAGTCACTTACCGTATTCACCCAGCAGGTAGGTCGCGGGTTGAGGTTAGCCGAAGGAAAGTCACACTGTGTTATCATCGACCTGATCGGGAATTATCGCAATGCGGATGTGAAGCTTAGCCTGTTTGATGTACGGGGAGAAGAGGAACGTGGTGGAAAAGCGCTGGACGTAGCTATACCGGAGGTTCCGGATAACTGCGGCATCCATTTGGAGACCCGGGTAGTGAATCTGCTTCAGGAGCTAAGCCGCAAGCGGATGCCACGCCGCGAGAAATTGCATCAGGATTTTCTGGCTGTCAAACGTGAGCTTGGTCGCATCCCGACTTATCTGGAGCTTCATCTTATGGGGCAGTCTAAAAGCATCGGATACCGGAGCGAATTTGGCTCATATGTCGGTTTCCTTTACTGGGCGGAATTATTATCCCCGGCTGAGGGAGAGATCTATGTTCGGCACGAGGCATGGCTGCGGGATGTAGAGAAGACGCTGATGAACAAAAGCTATAAAATGGTCGTGCTGCTCTATATGCTGGAGCGAGGCGAAGTGCACTGGATGGAACCAATCACACCGGGTGAAATGGCTGAATTTTTCCATACGTATCTTACAGAGAAAGAGTATCGGAAACGAAAGGACTTCTCGGATAAAGGTAAGGTCACACTCACGGAATGGAATGAGAAGACAGAAAATGAGATAGTGAAGCTAATCATTGACATGCCCATGTCTAAGTGGAGCGGGGGAAAGGGAAGTATGACGCGATTCGAAAATGGCGTGTTCTCGCTGAATGTAGAAGTGCAGAATTCAGAGGAACGAGCATTGTTATATCGCTGGACACGGGAAATATGTCTGTATCGGTTGCATGCGTATTTTGAGCGGGGATAAACTCTAATTAGATATATTGATGAGATATAAGTGGCAGTGAAGCGGGGACAAAATGGGCTTCGTTGCTGCTTATGTTTTTATGATGAAAACTTGATTGAACACTGATCTGAGTCAATATCTGAACAATTGCTTCAATAACTCCAGGCAACCATTAAGGAGAGTGCAACATGGCAGATTTCCTTAGAGAAGTAAATGCGTTAGTACAGAAGAGAGGGAACTTACATCCTGATGATCCGGCAATTCAGTTAATGTGGCATGACTTGGTGAATTTCCTAAAAAGCAATGAGGAAAGTGCGATTGCATTTTTAGAGCAAAGTAAGGAAACGGAATTGTATTGGTTATGTGAGATATTTGAAGATTTGTCTGCCGAATTTCAGAGTCAAGCATTCATACATTGTCTGTTAGAGCTGCAAAAGAAATATCCCGACCTGGATATGGAGCAAGATATCGAGTACGCGATTCAATCCATAGAAGAATAACGGATTGGAGTGAGACGATGAGAGTGCAGCTTAAAGATACAGTAACATTACAAACCAATTTATCATTGGATCAAAGCTATATCGTATATGAAATAGAATCTACGGCTTCAGGAAATACGTACTATAGAATTGAAAATGATGCGAAGCAGGTTGTTCCGTATGATTCGATGTTTTTTGATGTAGTTTCAGATAAGCTATATGGTGAATGGACGATCTTAAACAAGTCTAATCAATCATCTGCCAGAGTTCCCGGAGAGCTCGCTTATATCCCATTTTGGGAAGAGTTTTATACTGATGATCCAAGGGCTCTACGCGCTTTCAGACAAGTTAAGGCCAAATTTTATCTCGCAGAATTAGAAGTTTCCGAAATAAAAAATATTCTGGAGAGTAACAACGAAGATGAGATTGACTTTGTTTTTAATATGCTAATACACGCGAAGTGTGGCACGTTCATATACGAAGTAATTCAGTTCGCCATAACAAGGCTGGTAGAGCAGACCTATTCAGAGGATGAATTGTTGATAGCTGCATTCGAGTATTTGAGTTTATTCAAAGAAGAACACATCCACACATTTTTTATAGACTACTTAACCAATATTGAGCTTGGAAATGATAAACTAACCCAAATTGTGAGTAATTACTTTGCTTCCTAAAATAAAAGGCAAGTGGATATAGGGAAGTGTGAATCAACTAGAGGTTGGTGGAGAGTGTGTCAAAGAGTATTTATCTAAAAAACAAAGATGAGTTATTACCAGAGGAACTTATGGCTTATACATTGGCCAAATTGGGATCGTACGAATGGAATAGGACAGAGATGTACAATCCAAACCGGATCTATGAGCAACCTGCAGGTTTTTATTTCAGATTTCACAATGCCGATCAGGTTTACGAACAATTAAAGCCATGTATTGAGGAGTTCAAAGGTAACTTGAAATGGATAATTCATGTAAGTCCTGTAACCAGACATCAAAATTATGTTGTTGAACCTGCTGATGTATATTATGCGAAACAAGCCGAGACATATCAGGTAAATATGGAGCTGCGGGATGTGCTTCAAGCGTCATATAATGACGTCTGTGAACTGGCGATTCAAGATATTCCTCTATTATGCAACCATATTGAGCAATGGTTTGAGCTGGAGCATAAACAACTCTATCCACCCACCATACCGAATCAGTGAGTAGGGGGGAGATTCGTTTGTCACAAAGTGCAATTCGTTATAATCAGCGAACACGTTATATACAAGATGCTCAATTAGGTGCAGTGATTCAGTGTGTTTTTATCGTTGTAGATCAAAATGCCACGAAATTCCCTGACGAAATCGGGTGGTTATTGCATGCAATAGAGGAGTGGTGGAGTGATTTTGAAGAGTTGCCACCAGGATTAAAGGATATTGAATTAGATAAGTGGCTGACAACGGGAAGTCGTAAAGAGATGTTTAACATATTGTTAGATGGAGCTCTTGAACAATGTGATGAATCCTTAAAAGATGAAATATTCAAATGGATGGAGATATTGAGAGATTGATCTAACAACACGGAATTTCAGTCCGGACCCTGTAAACTTATATAGAGTCATTCTGGACGCAATGATTTTCACTGCATTTTTACTGACCAAAGGAGTTTTGGACATGGGAAAGTATGTATCTGTCAGAGGTTGGTTGGAGTGTGATGAGAATACAGTTAGCGAAGTGAAAAAGATAAGAGATGACTTCACAGCGAAGTACAATGAAGGTTTACTAGATGAAGATAAATTGGCAATTTACCAGTCGGGCTGGACATTCCCGGAGAAGCAAATTAACTGGACAGCTTATGTATTTTATGGGGCAGATGTCAGAGAGTATCACCTTGATTTTATGAAAAATCAACTTTCTGAGATGGCTAACATTCAGGATATAACAGGATATTTTTTGATAGATGATCATGATGGAGACTATCATTTGTGCTGGCAGATATATGAGAATAAAGTTTTTGAAAGTGAACAGGAGAATATCGTGTTTAACAAATAAATAAGTATAAATCAAAGGCCCGCCTCAACTTCTAGTAGAGAAGTGATGGACTGTTTTGGTTTGAAGGTAATGAAGGAATGGCATCCGCTTTTGTGTTAGTAGAAGAGAACAGTAATATACCGATAGATCGTTTGGTGAGAGATATACAACAAGCCTGTAGGGAAGCGAGATTACATATCGTTTCTGGAATTCAAGATGTAGATTCAGAACAGAACATGAAACATTGTGCCTTGGGTATTTCACGTCCAAACCAACAAGATTCAGACAATAGTGTGGCGACTGATATGATCAGAGTTGATGTGTATGACGAACCTGCCCTACATCAATACAGAGAGTTGGAATGGAGAGAGGATGGACAGATATACTTTAACACGCTTATTATTGATGAGGTTTATCAAAATGAAGAGGTCACGTTAACCTTTCTGTATCATTTTCTTACGAGATACACACAGATGATAGTTTGGATAGAGGAAGATTGGGTGTATACATTGTCTGATCTAGATAAAGCTTTGAAAACTTCTAATCTGTCTGATTGGTGTTATGTGAACCCGAACTCCTTATAGGTAACAGAATTTGGAGGTTCTTATTCTAAGTTTTTAACTATCCTACGACTATACTTCTGGCATAATGTTAATTTTCCGGATTATGATATAACATTATTTTGTAGTAGGAGGATTATTTTATGAGAAGGACTTGGGTATTCATTCTCACTTCAATGTTGTTACTTGTGGCATGCTCAAACTCAGGGCATAATGAACTTCAAAGTTGGGCATTTGATGTCGTAACTTGGGAAAAGGGAGTTTACAAGGTGACAACTGACACTGTTCCTACAACCGATGTGGAAATCGAAATTGGAACAATTAAAAAACACTCTACAAATGAGAGCGATAAATTACCCAATCTGTTCTCCAACAAATATAAAAAAGGTACAAAATTATTTAAAGTGAAAAATGTAGAGACAGACGAATATATTGCAGTAGAAGATAATGAGACTTACTATAGAGCAGTAAAAATGGAGGGGATGAATACAGCGGCCAATCTCCAGCATAGTAAGAAGCATAAGCAATTCCAAGCCAATGACAAGCTTTTGAATTTTTCTATACGTATCTGACAGAGAAAGAGTATCGGAAACGAAAGGACTTCTTGGATAAAGTTAAGGTCACACTCACGGAATGGAATGAGAAGACAGAAAATGAGATCGTGAAGCTAATCATTGACATGCCCATGTCTAAGTGGAGCCGGGCAAAGGGAAGTATGACGCGGTTTGAAAATGGTGTGTTCTCGCTTAAGGTACTATTGGTATGTTGAAGTTATAAGAATGAATAAAACATATATTCACAATTGTTTTATAGGAAAATAAAATTATAAAGAGGATTAAATGGATAATTGTAGAATATTTAATATTATATGGGAGGAGGTTTATTTGTAGGAGGTGATAAATTTAAGACTTTTTCTTACTAAAATAAATTATTCCGAAGATTAATACTCCTAAACCTATAGGACCAAGAATGAAGAATATTATATTGCTCCAAACAATATCCATTTCTAAACCCCTTTCATAATATAAATTTCAGGAGGAAGTACAATGAAGAAGATCAGTATATTTTTAATTATACTTTTTGTTTCTACATCTATTTCTACTATTTTTACAAATTCAGCATATGCAAGTGTTGGAGAAGAAGATATTACATCTAAAATACAAAATATTTTGGACAAGTATGATATAAACGAACCTTTCTCCGAGGAGGACACACAATTTTTAATAAAGTATTCATCTTTAAACAATAATATAACATATAATCAAAATAAAGGTGAAGTTTCAATTTTATCTACATCAAAGAAATATTTCACAGGAAATGATAAAACATTAGCCTTGACCGGATATGTAGAGTATGACTCTAGTTTTGGTAAAAATAGTTGGAAACTATATATGGATGCATGGGACACTAGTGCAATAAAAAGAAATATTCGAGCAGAAATCAAGATTGATTGTGTAGGTATTGTCAACTTTGAAAATGGTTCAATGGGGAAGATTTATAATAATACAGTGAGCCAGGCTTCATCTGGTAAGGTAAGTTATCTGACGTTGAATAAGACTGATTCTTTCACAGGGTTACCTATTCTTGTGTTTTACTATCCAAAAGCTACATTCGATGGAGTTGATTTAGCTGGTGAGTTCAGATAACTACTAAAATTAGAGCGTGTAGTTATAGGGAAATCGCTGAAGTATTTGTTTAATGTCCAGCTAATTTTGTTGGAGATTCATATTTTTTAATTACAATAAAATGTAGATATAATTGGACTGATTAAAATAGGCCTTTAAGAAAGCTTATCTGTGCTTCATCATTAACGAAGCAGATAAGCTTTTTTTGCAATAGGGCTATGACACATAATTATGAGCTACAAGGCTTGTAATTAGACTGGGGATCATAACGTATGCTGTGAAACAAAACAGCTACGACTCACGTCTGAAACATAAATCCCAAACCGAGGATAAGCGAGAAAGGAGCACCCATTTATGAAAAAATGGATACTGTTTGCTACCGCACTATGCGTTGTCACCGTAGCTGGTACGCTGTATGCTTCAGCCACCAAAGTCAGTGCAGCGGCATCCACACCGGCCTACACCTTAACCGTGAACGGCAAAGAGATACAGACGAGTAAAACGGAATTGATGCCTTTCGAGCAAAAGGGAACGGTTTTTGTGCCTTTGCGCGCTACGGCAGAGTCTTTGGGCTACAAGGTCAGCTGGCTCGTAGCAGAGAAGGCCATTCGTGTAGAAGACAGCATCCAATCGGTTATCGTGAAAGATGGCAGCACGCTAGCCAAGTTTACGGGAAAGCTGAAAGTCATCAATCTGACTCAGGATGTGGAGTTGCCTGTACCCGTTCAATCCAGAAAAGGCATAACGTATGTGCCTGCTTCATTCTTTGAACCTTTTTTCAACGAGGTTATCGTGAAAGAGGGGAACGTGTCCATCTCGGCACAAATGTCGAGCATCCAATAGATTCATGTCCACAACGATGTTTGAGTTAGATACGATATGGGTCGATGTTTGCAGACTGTTCATGGAAGGAAGTACGATCCATCCGAACCTTACCTTTGAAGACATGCCCCCACAACGGAGCATAAGTCTTAAAGGTTTTTTCTTTTTTCAGGCGGGCGAACAAATCAACAAAACAAAATAAGATCAGACCAGATATGCAACCAAAAAGACTACAAGCACATCAGTTCGTATATTACTCAAATAAATTCCTGTAGTCAGTACGTATATTACCGCAACTTTTCAACGAAAATATGGAAGAAAATACACCATCAAGATTCATATTCCATAATCTCGTGCAAGTTAGGGATTATGCATTTCCCAAATGGACACATGTTTCAAAAAACGCTTCCAAAATTTCAATTCTGCCCTACCTTTTCGGCTCAGAAGCTGAGATAATGGGGATGGCTAATCCGATGAAGGATTTTAGACGACATAAGGGATAGCGGTTACATACCGCTTGCATATGAAATGGGAGGAATAGAGATGACCACACAGGTAACAGAACTCATTCAATCAAAACAGGGACAGGCTTTGCTTGCGCAAATGTACGGACCACAGCATGTAGAGGAGCAGGGTGCCCGTTACGAGAAGCTGGACGCTTCGTTCCGTGAGCATTTTGGTGAGCAGGAGCACATGCATCTATTCAGTTCCCCGGGCCGCAGTGAGATCGGCGGTAATCATACGGATCATAACCATGGTAAAGTGCTGGCGGGAAGTATTACGCTGGACACGATTGCAGTGGCTGTGCCAACAGGCGATAACGTAATTACATTCTATTCTGAGGGATACGACAAAAAGTATGTTATCAACCTTGCGGACTTGAAACCTAACACGGAAGATGACGGTACTACCGGATTGATCCGTGGTATGGCGGCGGGCTTTGTAGAGCTTGGATTCAACATCGGCGGATTCAAAGCGGATATCTCCAGTAACGTATTTGCGGCTTCGGGCGTAAGTTCTTCTGCATCTTTCGAAATGTTGATCTGTACGATCCTGAACCATTTCTATAACGATGGCAAGCTGGATGTCGTAACGCTGGCTAAAATCGGACAATATGCCGAAAATCACTACTGGAACAAACCGTCCGGCCTGCTGGATCAGATGGCTTGTGCATATGGCGGTTTGATCTCGATTGATTTTGCAAATCCGGCTGAACCTGTGATTGAGCCTGTGGAGTGGAATTTCCAAAAAAACGGATATTCCCTGGTCATCGTGAATACAGGTGGCAACCATGCCGACCTGACAGAAGATTATGCTTCTGTACCTAACGAGATGAGAGCTGTTGCGAAAGCACTTGGCGCTGAATACGTGCGTGAAATCTCAGAAGAAGATATTTATGCAAAATTGCCTGCGATTCGTGAAGCAGCAGGAGACCGTGCGGTATTACGTGCATTGCACTTCCTGGCTGAGAACACACGCGTGGATGGACAGGTATCCGCTCTGCGTGAAGGACGTTTTGCTGATTTCTTGTCACTGATCACTGCATCAGGTAACTCTTCATGGAAATGGCTGCAGAACGTGTATCAAGGCGGGGCTTCCCGTGCACAAGAGATTTCCGTGGCGCTTGCCTTGACTGAGAACTACCTGAGCAACCTTGGCGATGGTGCATGTCGTGTGCATGGTGGTGGATTCGCAGGTGTTATTCTGGCGATTGTGCCAAACGAGAAGGCAGAAGAGTATATGAACTGGATGCGCGGTATGTTGGATACACCAGTCATTGTCGTTAACGTGCGTCAGCACGGTTCGATCTGCTTGAATGCAGAACTGAATTAATCAGGCTTGATTATAGCTATAAAAAGACAGAATAAATTCAAAAGCGGACTCGGGTAGGATATTCCTTCCGAGTCCGCTTTTTTGTTTGAAAATGGAGATCCACCAATAGCCTCATGGTGAAACGACAGTTAAGATTGTCACTGTTTTTGAAGCAAGCGAATCAACGATATGTGCGTATATTGACGATTGCTACTGTCACTGCTCAGGTACATTTCGCATTTTGGAAGCAAACAGGAAGCAGGCCAGGATGTAAACAACGCTAAGTAAAAGATAAGGTAATTGCAGTGAGAACAGACGGTCGAAAAACGTTTCGCTCACGCGAACGAGCAATCCGCCCAGCAAGGTGCCGATAGCGCTTATGCCAAACGACAGGAAACGGAACACACTGCCTACACGCCCGAGCAGTTCATTCGGGACGGAGCGCTGCAGAATCGACGAACGGACCACGTTATAGACAACAATGAAGAAGGCTGCGCAGAAGTATAGACCACCGACCACATACGCATTGGACGTTAGACCAACAGCTCCATAGAGTAGCCCCATCGACAGGATGGAGAGCAGAATGAGCTGCTTGGAACTCCAGCGTTTCCGCATATAAGCTACAGCCTGACTCCCCAGAATACTGCCGATGGTCGCAATGGAAATCAGAATACCGAAGGCATACGCTTCCAGCTGTAATACTTCACGTACAAAGAAAATTTGAGTCACCAGAATCATCGAGAACATTAACGTGATAGTCACCGACAAGATGGCCAGGCCGCGAAGAAACCGGTCTTGAAACACATACTGAATGCCGGACCACATCTCGCGTTTCCAATTTTTCATCGGGCGAGTTTCCTTCTCCGCCTGTTCTTCAACTTGGGATTCTTTTGATTTCGCGGGATGAAAGCTGCCTCGCAAGCCACTAATGAGTAACAACGAGAGTATGGCCGTCACGGTGTCAATGGCAAAAGGGTATACGATATGCATCGTAATAATGAATCCGCCAAGCGCTACGCCCAGAATATCACTGGTGATCAGTTGCCCGGCAGTAAATTGGCCGTTGGCTTTTTCCAGTTTTTTCTCCTCTACAACCTGAGGAATGATCGTCTGCACGGTGCTGTCAAAGACAACGCGGCTTAGACCAATCCCGAACATAAACAAGGCAAGCAAAGGTATACTGATCCAGCCTCCCCAGATACAGATTGTCAGGAATAATAGAAATATCATCCGGGTAAAGCTGGCTCCAACCAGCATATGTTTGCGTGAATATCGGTCGATCAGTACACCAACCGGCAGGCTAAAAATCAGCCAAGGTAATCGCAGGGCAGTCATCGTAATGGATGCATATAACGTATCCGTTGTTAGGGTGGAGACAAGCCAGGGTACGGCAGCGAGAGTTAATCCATCTCCTAGAAAAGTAAGGGAAAAGGCACCGAACAGCTTGGAGTAGTTTGATTTTGATTTCATATATTCCTCCGTTCGTAGATATGGTACTGGTATGTAGCGTGTGAATAGGATTCTCATGTAATAGATTAATTTAAAGGCTTTCTCTAGTACTAATTTATGCCATTTGGTAGAAACCTGCAAATTTTGGAGATTATATGATCCCTGTTTTCTTCAAGAGATGTTGTTCATACATGCATTTATTGTCGAATTGTGATGTCGAATATTGTAATAAATTGTAGATGAAATGAATAAATTACGAATTATATTAGAAAAAAGTATGGATTGGTATAAAAGATTGGTTTTTGTTTTTTATTGTAGAAAATTGGCACAGAAAAGAGTATAGTTGAGGAAGAATTTAACTGTTGATTTCTGACATTTAGGTTGTAAACAGTATACTGGAATTTTACAGTGTATTGACCAGAATAAATGCATTTATTATGAAGTTAACGGAGGGTACATATGAGTGCTTTTAAGAATTGGCTCAATTCAACCAAGCAAGGGTTAGAGGATCAAGTCAAGCGATTTAAGAACAAAGATTTCATGGATGCTGTAGTAGCTGGTTGTGCCCTGGTTGCTTTTGCTGATGGGTCCGTCGATGCCTCGGAGAAGAACAAGATGGCGGGTTACATTAACCTGAGTCAGGAATTGAAGGTTTTTGATATGACAACCGTGATTGAAAGATTCAATCATTATGTGAATAATTTCGAATTTTCCCCTGAGATCGGGAAGCAGGAAGCTTTGAAGGCGATTGCCAAGTTCAAGTCCAAACCTGAAGTAGGGCGTGTCATTGTAGGTGTATGCAGTGCCATTGGTGCTGCTGATGGTAACTTTGATGATCAAGAGCGCAGAGTAGTGGCTGAAATTTGTGCTGTTCTGGGCCTGAATCCAGGTGAGTTCAGTCTCTAGAGTCTATTAGATAGGGAAGTTGAAAGGAGGTGAATATTAGTGGCCGGTATTAACTTGGTAAAGGGACAGAAAATTGATTTAACCAAAGGTAAAGCTGGATTAACCCATGTGATCGCCGGTTTGGGTTGGGACCCTGTAGCCTCGAAAGGGTTTTTCGGGAGAAAAAAACAAGCCAATATCGATTGTGATGCTTCAGCTTTGCTATTAGGTGAAAATGGAAAGCTAACCAAAGAAACAAATCTGGTTTGTTTTCATAACAAACAGAGTTTATGTAGATCTGTCGTTCACTCCGGAGATAATTTGACGGGCGAAGGTGAAGGGGACGATGAGCAAATCAAAATTAACCTCTCCGTCGTACCTGCTGATGTTCATAAAATTCTGATCGTCGTGAACATATATGATTGTGTTAATCGTAAACAGGATTTTGGAATGATTGAACGTGCTTATATTCGTATCCTGGATGGTAGAAGTTCGCAAGAATTGGTTCGTTTTAACCTGTCTGATAGCTATGCAGGGATGACAGCCCTCATCTGTGGTGAACTGTACCGACATGGTGGCGAATGGAAATTCTCAGCTATTGGTGAAGGTGCTCATGCTGTACATATCGATGAGCTTGCTCGTCGTTATACGTAAAAATGAGGATTACCTGAAATGAATTCAGCAACTAAAATTATAGTGAGCGGAGATGAATCTTAAATGGCTATTAATCTGTCTAAAGGTCAAAAGATTGACTTAACAAAAACAAACCCGGGACTTGCTAAAATCACTGTAGGTTTGGGTTGGGATACGAACAAATATGATGGCGGTAAAGATTTTGACCTCGATGTCTCCGTATTCTGCGCTAACGCTGACGGTAAAGTGAACGGGGAGAAAAACTTTATTTTCTTCAATAATCCGCAAAATGAAAACGGTTCTGTCGTGCATACAGGGGACAACCGCACTGGAGAAGGCGATGGCGATGATGAGCAAATTAAAATCGACCTGCCTAACGTTCCGGCTGACGTTGAGAAAATCGCGTTTACCATTACGATCTATGAAGCTCAGGAGCGCAGCCAAAACTTTGGACAAGTATCACGTGCTTACGTACGCATTGTAAACGAAGCGAATTCCGAAGAATTGATCCGTTTTGACTTGGGCGAAGATTTCTCTATTGAGACAGGTGTTGTCGTTGGAGAGTTGTACCGTCATAGCGGTGAGTGGAAATTCAGCGCAATCGGTAGCGGTTACCAAGACGGTCTGGTTGGACTGACTCGGGATTATGGCTTGCAATAGAACTTTTTAATCAAGCTCTGCATGTATAGCAATACCGGAAAGCCGTCGATCTGACGGTTTTCCTTTTCATTACATTAAGATCTTTTAAAATCTTTTGCTGAAAAGAAGGGCGGACGAATAGATGACGATTAGCTTGGCTAAAGGACAGCGGATTGACCTTACGAAAACAAACCCTGGTCTGACTAAAGTTGTAGTGGGCCTGGGATGGGATACCAACAAATATAGTGGCGGAGTCGATTTCGACTTGGATGCTTCCGCTTTCCTGCTTCATGAGGATGGCAAAGCCAAAGGAACAGATGATTTTGTCTTTTATAACAATCCAACAGGCGGCGCAGGATCATTGACTCACACAGGAGATAACCGGACAGGTGAGGGAGAGGGCGATGATGAGCAGATCATCGTAGATTTCAGCAAGGTCCCTGCAAACATCACGAGAATCGGCATTACAGTAACGATCTACGATTATGAAGCACGCGCACAAAATTTTGGTCAGGTATCCAACGCTTTTGTTCGTGTTGTCGATGCTTCTAGTGACCGTGAAGTTTTACGTTATGACCTGGGCGAAGACTTCTCTACCGAGACGGCTGTTGTGTTCTGCGAATTTTATCGTTCCGGTGCAGACTGGAAGTTCCAGGCGATCGGCAGTGGTTTTGCAGGCGGGCTCGCCGCGTTATGCCAGAATTATGGACTAGACGCGAAATAAGAGAAGGATAGGTGAATCTGTTATGGCTGTAACAGTCGTCAAAGGGCAAAAAACGGACCTCACTAAAACGAATCCCGGGCTGACCCGGCTGACGGTGGGCATTGGCTGGGATTCTTCTCCTGCCCTTGAACTAGACACATCTGCTTTTCTTCTTGGTGCTAGCGGAAAGGTATCGGGTGATGAAGATTTTATCTTCTATAACCAGCCCACAGGCGGTTTTATTACCTACAAAGACACACCGCAGCAATCGGATAAAAAGCAGTTCGATATCGATCTGAGCCAAATTCCTGCCCGTATTGAAAAGATTGCGTTCAGTCTGACGATCTATGAAGGGGAGTCCAAAAACCAGAGTTTTAGCCAGGTTCAGAACACCTATATTCGTTTTGGTCATGCGAATAGCGGACAGGAAGCGTTGCGGTATGATTTAGCGAGTGGTTTTACCGTGGAAACGGCGATCGTTATTGGCGAGTTATACCGACATAACGGAGAATGGAAATTCAACGCTGTAGGGGCTGGTTTTTCCGGTGGACTGGATGCACTATGCAGTAACTTTGGCGTGAGTGTGGAGAACGACACGACTTCTTCACAGCCCGTCCCTCCAGTGCCTCAGCCACCTGCGCCGAAACCTCCTGCTCCACCAGTTCCACCGCCTCAACCCAAGATTGAGTTGAACCTGAGCAAGATTGAGCTGAAGAAAAAGGGCGATACCATCAATCTGAAGAAAAATGCAGGTGGACTTGGTGAGATTCTAATTAATCTGAACTGGAATCAACAGACGAGCAAGGGATTGTTCGGGCGAAACAAGAGCGTGGATCTGGATCTGGGTTGCCTTTTCGAAATGAAGGATGGTAGCAAAGGAGTAATTCAGGCGTTAGGTGAATCGTTTGGTTCTTTGAATCGGTACCCTTATATTGCTTTGGATGGGGATGACCGGACAGGTTCAGTGAAAACGGGAGAGAATCTGCGTATTAATGGTGCACGTATTTCGGAAATCAAACGACTCCTCGTATTCACCTACATCTATGAAGGGGTTACGAACTGGTCGCAAGCGGACGGCGTCGTTACGATTAACCAGAAGGACGGCCCGGATATCATCGTGCGAATGAATGAATATGGAAGTTCCTTAGGTATGTGTGGAATCGCTATGTTCAGCAACGTGAATGATGAAACATTTAGTATTGAGAGGATTGTTCAGTTCTATAATGGACACCGCGCTCTGGATGAAGCCCATGGATGGGGTATGCGCTGGACTGCCGGCAGTAAATAACAATTTGAGTTAGCGGAGGCTCTCTGTTCATGTTTAGTGATTTCTTTAGAAGTATTAGTGAGAATTATGGTCATTTTTTCTCTTGGACCGAAATCGTAGCCACACTCTCCGACCCCGTAAGTTGGGGAATCATCGGCAGTTTGATCTTGCTGGAAGGGCTTTTGTCCGCAGATAACGCGCTGGTACTTGCTGTAATGGTTAAACACCTACCTAAGGAGCAACAGAAACGGGCGTTGTTCTATGGTATTTTAGGTGCGTATATTTTCAGGTTTATTGCCATTGGGCTCGGAACATTCCTTGTCAAGATTACCTTGGTCAAGGTCCTCGGGGCGTTGTACCTTCTCTACATTGCTTACAAGGGACTATTCAAGCCTCAGGAAGAGGAGAATCAGGAAGGAAAGCAATACTCGTTCTGGAAAACCGTACTTATGGTGGAACTGATGGACATTGCTTTCAGTATCGATAGTGTTATTGCTGCATTTGGTATCAGTGAGCAGATTTGGGTGTTGTTCCTCGGAGGTATTATCGGGGTACTCATGATGCGTGGAGTTGCACAAGTGTTCCTCAAACTCATTGACAAATTTCCTGAATTGGAAAAAGCGGCGTTTATTCTTATCGCGATCATTTCTGTAAAAATGATGTTGAGTGCTTTTGGCTTCCATATCCCTAACGTACTCTTCTTCTCGTTACTGATTGTTGTATTTGTTGGAGCAATGCTGATAAGTTCTGCAAGAAAGAAAAAAGAAAATCAAGGTAAGGCTTAGCTTTAAAATCGCCACACCTACTACCAATCCCTCCGCATCTTGGAGGGATTGGTTTTTATACCCCCGACAGCATTCATTTTATGATGCAGAACTGACTTCAAGTCAGAAGTGCAAGGAGGAGAATAACCTGAAATATTTTAGTTTTTTGAATGCAGAGGAAGAAGAAGCTTTATTTTTTTCTTCGCCCATATCGTTTAGTCACCGAACCTCCAAAGAAATGCTGGCATACGCTGTTGGGGCTGCTTTGTACATGCCAGCCACACGTCCGCATATAGCAGACGATATTCTACAACGTAAACATGAAGGACTTACAACCATCGTTATTGATCTGGAAGATGCGGTAGGCGACGAGCAAGTCGAATTTGCGGAACAATGTCTGTCTCAGCAACTTGGACTGATTACCGACTACATGGAGGCAGGGAAATTGCACACCGATGACATGCCTTTATTATTCGTCCGGATGAGATCCCCTGAACAGTTGGAACACCTTATAGAAATGTTGGGAGAACGAATCTCTTTATTAACAGGTGTTGTACTGCCGAAGTTTAGCTGTGAGAATGGACGTGCTTATCTGCAGCTTGTTCACCAGTATAATCAGCAGAAAGATCATTCACATCCACTCTTATATGCGATGCCCATTTTGGAGACGGCGGAAGTTATTTACCGTGAGTCACGTTGGCAGACATTGATGGATCTGAAACAGATTGTGGATGAGTATGCACCATATGTATTGAATGTCCGAATCGGAGCCACAGATTTCTCAAGCCTGTTCGGTCTGCGGCGAAGCCCGGAGCTTACGATTTACGACATTGCAACGATACGTGATTGCATAGCTGATATTGTCAATTTATTCGGGCGTGCAGATCAGGGATATGTGATATCCGGGCCGGTCTGGGAGTATTTTAGCCAGCGTGAACGTGTATTCAAACCCCAATTAAGGCAGACGCCATTCGAGGAATCTCTGGGCAAGACAGGGCGGAACCTCAGAATGAAATATATTACGAACTCCATGGACGGGCTCATGCGTGAAGTGATGATGGATAAGGAGAACGGCATTGTAGGTAAAACAATCATCCATCCGACACAGATCAAACCTGTTCAGGCGATGTATGTGGTTACGCATGAGGAATTCATGGACGCACAGGGAATTATCGCTCGAAATGATGGGAGCCTGGGTGTTTTTAAAAGCACGTATACCAATAAAATGAACGAAATTAAACCGCATTTAAGTTGGGCTAAACGAATCTTGATCCGATCACAAATATATGGGGTGTTACATGAACAGCAGCATTTTGTCGGGCTCTTGCCCAAACACGAACAGACTTACGTTTCCTATTCTTGATCAGTTTGAAGTCACCGTCGAGGCTACACATAATCCGCTTGCAATCCCATTGGAAAATCTGTTCTCTATGGCGGCACGCCTGAATAAAAAGAGATCTTTTCTCTTTGTCAGCAAGCTGCTGGGCAAGCATATTGCCGTTAATCCATATACTTCACTACTAAGCGGCGCTGCTCTGGCCGTTCTATTGTATGAGGATATAACGCACGGAGAGGACAAGCGTACTATAGAGTGGAAGCAACAAATGGTCCGTGGACTAATCGATCCAGAACAGGCCCGTGAGGCTTATGAATATCTAATGGGTGTGCAGATGAGTTTGCCTGAAGAGGTTCGCTTTGTTGGTTTTGCCGAGACGGCCACAGCTTTGGGACACAGCATGTACGAGCTATTTGCTAACCGTGCAACGTACATTCATTCTACGAGAGAATACCTTCCCGAGATTGAGCCGGATATCCAGTTCGAGGAGGAGCATTCCCATGCCATGTCTCATCGCTGTTATGCAGTGGACTCTGCCTCCCTTGCTGAGGGTGGGCCGCTGGTCCTCGTGGATGATGAGATTACAACAGGCAACACCACGTTAAACATCATTCGGGATATTCAGCGTAATTATCCGCGTAAACATTATTATATTGCGTCATTACTGGATTGGCGTACGGATGCAGATGAGCAAAAATTTTCTTCATTAGAAGATGAACTTGGAATAACCATCACCCCTCTCTCTTTGTTAAAAGGAAAAATTCAGGTCACGGGTGAGCCAGCCATTGATATCTCGGGGGAAAAGAAAATCCCTGAATCCACATCTCTGATAAGTGTTATATCTGTAGCAGGTGAACTGGAGCCTTGGGCTATAGTGTCCGCAGATTCCGAGGGGAATCGCTGTTCACTGCCCTACCTGAAATATTCAGGACGATTCGGCATTCATTCCGGCCTTAATTCAATGCTGAGTGCAGGCATCTCAAGGATTGCATCCATTTTACGTGAAAAAAGAAAAGGACAACGAACCCTTGTCATGGGAACGGGTGAGTTTATGCATATCCCGATGCGGATTGCAGCTGAGATGGGCGACGGTGTTCTCTATCAGTCTACGACTCGAAGTCCGATCTATACGGTCAATCGCCCGGGATATGCTGTTGTTGCAGGTGAAGGATATGCTTCTCCAGAAGATCCGGCTGTCCGAAATTATATCTACAATATATTGCCTGGGCAATATGATGAGATCTTTGTTTTGATGGAAAGACATATGCCGGAGGAACGCATGCGGCCTATGCTTGATGTGTTGTTACAACTCGGATGTAAGCAAATACATGTGGTGTACTGCGGTGCTCCACAGGAAGGCTGAGAAGACAAGCGATGAACTTACCTGCTATGGAAAGCATAATCAAGAAACAGATTAAACCTCCTGAACCAATGGGGAGTTATGACCCGTCCGATGTTATATTTTTGTTGAAGGATCTAAGTAACATTTCATTAGAAAAAGAGACCGGAGAACGTGAACACGCAATTCAGTCGGGCGTGCATTATTCAGAGATGCTGCCTGTCGAGTATCACCCTTCGGATGAATATATTGAGCTATTTCACGAGACTTTAGCACAATCTGCGGAAAAAGTAGCCAGAGCCGCCGCAACGGTAGCGGAGATTATTGTACGCAAGCGGGGATTGAACACCGTTCTTGTCTCGTTGGCTCGTGCAGGAACGCCCATTGGCATTCTGGTGAAACGTTATATTTCCATGAAATATAATGTGGACTTGCCTCATTACAGCATTTCGATTATCCGTGGCAAAGGAATAGATGAGAATGCCATTTTATATATTTGGCAACAGCATGGGGTTGATATGCCAATCCAATTCATCGATGGCTGGACAGGCAAAGGAGCCATTCGCAAGGTGCTGGTCGATGCCTGCGACAGTCTGGATCAGCGTTATGGTATTCGGTTGAATGATAATCTGGCCGTACTCGCTGACCCCGGTCATTGCTCAGATACCTATGGCACCCGAGAAGATTATTTGATTCCAAGTGCCTGTCTCAACTCGACCGTATCGGGTTTGATGAGTCGGACTGTGCTACGGGACGATCTTATTGGACCGAATGACTTCCATGGAGCCAAATGGTACAAGGAGTGGGCTTCTTCTGATCTGTCGACGATGTATGTAGACAAGATTTCAGAATATTTTACCAAAGTTGAGACGGAGGCCTCGCTTCAAGCAGAGGATGCGCTAGCCGATCCTCCAGAAGTCACATGGCAGGGAATGAAGGATATTCAATCCATTCAACAGGCGTTTGATATCCAGGATGTAAATCTGATCAAGCCAGGGATTGGAGAGACGACACGGGTACTGCTTCGCCGTGTGCCTTGGAAAATACTGATTGACCGTCCGAACAATCCTAACCTGAAACATATCATGCTACTTGCTCAAGATCGTGGAGTTCCCGTTGAGATATTCCCTGGGCTAAGTTATTCATGTTGTGGCATTATTCGATCTGTAAAGGGGGGCGGCGAATGATCTATGCAAGTGATTTGGATCAGACACTGGTCTATTCTCGCCGTTCTATGGGCGTTGGTGAGGATGCGCCCGGGTTGGTTCCTGCAGAATGGATTCGTGGTGAGTTGTCTGCCTTTATGTCAGCCGAGACGTTGAATCAACTGATGACACTCCCCAAAGATATCCTGTTCATTCCAGTAACGACACGGACAGTGGCACAGTATCAGCGGATACAGATCTTTCAGCAAGAGGTTATTCCGTCCTATGCGATAACTAGCAATGGTGGCAACATTCTGATGAATGGCAAGGTCGATCCCTCTTGGAACGAACATGTTCGTTCCAAGCTTCAAGAGCATGCAGCAACGGCTGCCGAGGTGCGTCAGATCTTTGACGATGTACTGAACAAGGAATGGGTTATAGGAGAGCGACTATGTGATGAGTTGTTTTTCGCTTTTGTCATCCATCGTGATCTCATGCCGGTAGAAGAAGTTACAGAGAAGATCAAGCGTGTGGAATCCCTGGGCTGGGAGGCTTCCATACAAGGCCGTAAGTTATATCTGGTTCCCTCGGCGGTGAATAAACGAGCTGCGGTAGAATATATTCGCCATCAGATTGGCGATGTACCCGTTGTTGCGTCCGGTGATTCTTTACTGGATCGCTGTCTGCTCGATTATGCAGATTATGCGATTGCTCCACGGCATGGAGAGTTATATCGGGAGAAACAGCGGAATCCTGAAACGGTTCACTACCAGTTCACCGAACAATCCGGTATTTTTGCCGCAGACGAGATATTGAAATATGTCCGCTCTATACACCACGCTGCGATAGGAGATGTCGTCTCATGACCAAGACTCGTATATATTTTAACCGCTGGTTTTCGGTGGCATATCACTATATGAATATGATTCGGAACAACGAAGACGGGATGCAGTTCGAAATCTATGGCACACATTCTGATCCGAACAACATGGCGCTTCAGGCATGTGATCATGCAGAACTGGAGCCGAAGGTGACAGGAAAAGAGTATATTGATTTCTGTGTTGATTTTTGCCGCAGACATCAGATTGATCTATTTATCCCACGTCTCCACATGCTGGATATCAGTCGGAATATACATCTCTTTGAAGAGGTAGGAACCAAGGTTTTGGTTTGCAGAGATACAGACTTAATGGAAAAATTGATGGAGAAGGATCACTTCTATGAATCTGTTCGTGAACTCGGGATCATGAGCATTCCAGATTACTTTACGGTCAGCAATGCATCTCAATTCAAACATGCTTATGAAGCACTCACTAACGCAGGACATGAAGTATGCTTCAAGCCTTGTAACGGTGAAGGCGGTATGGGATTCAGGGTGATTGACAATAGTCGTAATCCGCTGGAAGAACTGTCTGGACATACGCAGAATCGCATATCATTCGAAGATGCATTTCGAGCCTTTTCTTCTGTAGAATCTTTTCCGAATCTTATGGTTATGGAGAGACTTCAGGGGTATGAGTACAGTATCGATTGTCTGGCTGACAGTGAAGGGAAGCTGCTGGCAGCTGTGCCTCGACGTAAAGCAGGCGGTCGTTTAAGAAAACTAGAGGAAAATGCAGACCTGTTGAACATCGCGAGTGAGGTGGCCAGCGCATATCGCATCCCATATAACTTCAATATTCAGATGAAATATCAGAATGATACTCCCAAACTGCTAGAGATTAACCCAAGGATGTCTGGAGGACTACATGTGTCTTGTCTTTCAGGGATCAACTTCCCTTATCTGGCAGTAAAGCTGGCTTTAGGTTATGAGGTGGGGCCACTACACCCACAGTATGGCATACTGGGAAGTCATGTAGAGCAGCCACTCATTATGGATGAGCAGAAGGTTAGGAATCATTAAAGAACCGTTGCCAAAGATTGACACCTTCTGACTGATTTTTTTACAATACGATTATATAGATGATCTTGAGAGGTACACCGCAGCGAAGTGATCAAGTGTAGTCTTCATTTGTTCATTGTATACGATAGTGTTGTTACAGGCAGGAGGAAAACAGATGTTACGCAAAACAAAAATCGGATTAGGTGCACTGATCGGATATGGACTTGCCGCTGTAAGCAGCTTTTTTGTCCCTGAATTTGTAACCTGGGCCATCCCGGCTTTGGCGACAATGGTTGGTGCCTTGATTCCATCCAGGCCGCATGAGCCTGCAGTGAAAACATTGGATTCAAATCGACACCCTGAACCATCAGCGTTGAATAGTGCATCCAGCGAGCAGGGGACCGTTGAACGTACAGCTAATCAGCGAATTCATCCTACTACTGGACAAGCAGAGATGACTAGCGCTTCCGAAGTCGGTTCAAAGCATAAACAGACGGATATGGACCCTGTTTTTGGCCCGGTCATTGAGTATCTTGAAGTGCTGGAGGATATGGTGATCTCCGAAGGGCAAAAAAATGAACTGGACAATGAAATCGTGGAGAAGTCGTTAGCTCTGTTTGCCAGATTGCAACGAGTCATTCCGGCGTTGAAAGAGTTAAACAATGGTGATATTAACCATACGATGCGCAGATTGATTTTGAAAGATCTCAATGGATTTATTAATCCCTTCCTGCGTTTGAGTGGAGAAGCGAAGCGCACGAATCGCCGAATGTTGTTAAATGGTTTGAAGGATGTGGATTCCAAAGTTTCAGAGATTGTATCTACCATTGAACATAAGGATTTAATGGAGCTTCAGAATAAAGCAGAGCTTATTCATCAAAGGTATAGTAGCTCCGAATTATAGGAGGGATGGTCAGAGATGGCAACGGAATATATTCAACTGAAGCAGGATGATCAGCAGCGAATTAACCAGGAAGCAAGCCAATTAATCCAGAAAGTATCACAGACGGATGTTGTTCAGCTAGATCTGTTAATGGATGATATCGGCAAACTGGGTGTCAAAACGCAAGAAAAAGCGGGTCAAACGTTAAAAATGCTGGACCGACCTGTTAATGATCTGATGTCTGGTAATCGGGCAGAAGTGTCAACGATGATCTTGAAGCTACGTGATGAGTGCGAAAGCTTGCAACAGAGCAAAAATGTGAGTTTTGTAGGACGATTACTGCGCAAAAGCCCACTGAAAAACTATGTCTATCGCTACCAGTCTGTCAGAACCAACATTGATAGTATCATTAATGGGTTAAGAGATGGTAAGGACAATCTGGAAGAAAGCATTGTAAGCATGCGTCAGTTAAAACGCTCTTCGATTCAGGAAATCTATAACTTGCAAACCAAAATTGCTTTTGGTAATCAGTTGAAGGAACTATTCGAGGCGGAGATTGCCAAGCCGGAAAATGAGAACCGCAAGGCTCACTTGGAGCGCGGATTGCGAAAGGTCGTTACGCGTACACAATCCATGACCGAGATGATTATGCTCTATAATCAGGCGATTGCGGCTACCGATATTATTAATGATAACAATGATAAACTGATTGATTCCGTAAACAATGCGATTGATAAAACGGCTAATTTGATCACGGTATCGGCCATGATTGCGATGGCTTTGAATGATCAGGAGAAGGTCATCTCGGCTGTGGAAGCCACCAATAGAACGATTGAAGAACAGTTCAAGGAGAATGCAAGATTGCTGCGAACCACGACCGAAAAGACAAATGATCTGTTAGCCAAACCGGCGATGTCGATGGAATCGGTTAATCAGGCTATTGGAGATTTGATGTCAGCTCTGGATCTCTCGGAGCAGTCGAATCGCCGTATTATTGAAAGTTGCAATGATTATACAGCCAAGATGACTGCGCTCAATGCTGGCATGAGTGAACGGTTAGGCCTGGAAGCTCCCAAAGCCGGCAGTATCCAGACTAAAAAGCAACCGGGTGCGAATGCGTTAAGCTCTTATCTGGATTAGTTCGATGTTTATATAAGTTGAACTAGAGAGTTTACACAGTCCACTCCGATGACAGAAGAACCTGGAGAGTAGCGGTTATCCCCAGATTTTTTGGATTTCCTTTCACAAAGGTAAAAATCCGGTGATAAAGGCGAGCGCTCCGCTTTTCCAGGTTTTTTCTGTCCTCTCCGTTAATGTATAAAAGAATAGTTCAACTTATTTAGTAAGTTAACTTATGTATTTATCAGAGTTTATGAAAAGAGAGGCGCCGTGGCGTCTCTTTTTGCTTTTCTGTAGTTGCATCGATGAGAAGAAACTCTCAAGTCCGAAATTGGCACAGGTTTATTCCAATCTCATGCGGACGATACTGGGCATACATTGAAGTTTGTTGGCATACACATGTGAACATGTACATCTTCATCGTGAAGGGGGCAGGGCATGTTATCTCTCATTATTGCCGGTATCGTGGGTGTTCTGATCGTCGTAGCTAGCAGTGAAAAAGCAGAGTCTATTGCGGAATTAAATGAACGTTAATATGCTGTATTTTCCGGGGAGTCTTTGATAAAATTAAGGCAAACCTTGGAAGTCGAAGAAGGAGCCGCCTAACATGCTGGAGTTTACTTTCGAAATCATTGATGAGGCCAAAATTAACATTCAATACAAGTATGGTAGTCAGTTTTTCAACTTTAATCTGTTCTGTTCCAATGGAGAATGGAAGCTGCATCCGTTTGATGGCATTCTGATTGAGAACCGGGAGATGTGTCGTCTGGTCGTTTCGGATCTGTTACAAAACAAGGACTTTCATGTGATGCTTGCCAAAGAAAAAATCGTATTATCGCGTCTGCGAACCACGGTTAATCTACAATCAGATGATTCGGAAGAGTTCGAGAGGGATCAGCGGTGGGATGATCGATCATCACAGAACGATGAGTTAATGGATTACATAGAGAATCATAGTTTTGAAGAGGTGCTTGAACTGGAGAAACAGCAACTGGGTGCAAGGGTGGACTTTTTTCAACAGATCATTCAGAGAATGTTTATGGAGGGAATCGGGCCTGAAGATCCTGACTTTCGCAAGGTTCAGTCTCTCATTAAAATTTATAAAGATACCATAGAAAGTCTGGGTGATATTAACGGTCATCAATCTGGAGATCATCCGCGTAAGAGATGGTAGAACCCGATGTTAATTAACTTGGATTCGCTAAAATTTCAATATGCCTGAAAAGAAGTTAACAAGCCCAGGAACACTTGGGCTTTTTTCTATTATTAAAATGTTGAACGTATTGTCATCGACTTGTCTTTTTTATGAAATGGACCAAACTTTAGGGTGGGTTCGTTTGTTGAGTAGGTATAGGGATCATGATATGGGAGGTTAGAAGATGAGTAATCCACATCTAGAAGAAACAAGTCTGGAAGAGGCGCATTTATATGAGGAGCTTCGTCGTGCACTGGAAGACGTGCCGCAAGGGAAAGAACGGGAGCAAGTGATGCAGCGAATGATTCGTCAGTTAAAGTCCGCCAACTGGCGCAATGGACGTTTGAATGGGGTCAAAAAGTATTGGAGAGACGCTAGACCGGTTAAGTTATGGATATGGATTGCTGCCGGAGCGCTGGCTCCCGTTGTATTTTTCTGCTTATTTATCTGGGCATCCCTTTGGGTGGAGTGAAGCGCAAGATGTGGTCGATGAAGAAGTGTTGATAGAGCACGTGTAAAGATGCAATATGATATTAATATTCTGGTAACAACGTCCTATGAATAAATCAAATAAACTAGGTTTAGATTAGGATGTGCATAATGACCTTTTACTCATTTATGAGCGATGTTATACACGATATGTATTAGATGATCTATAATGATTCTACTTCTTTGGAAAATGCAGGATAGATTCAATCCTATACGTTTATACCAAAAAAGAGCCTGATGGAGTATCAGGCTCTTACGCAGGGTCAAGCTGGTGACATTATATTCTATTTAGAGGATTTGATCGCATCAGGTACTGAACCGGTTTTTACCGTATACGTATCATAATCAACCATTGCAAAAATTTCCTGATCTTTGTGTCCTTGTACATACCCTGTCAGTGAAACCGTATGAGATAGATCCGCGGGGATGAACTTATGATCTGTAAACACAACGTCAATGCCGTAGGTTTCTTTGAAATAAGCCAAGCTTACTTCCTCGGCCTTTTGGATAATCTCCTTTTTTTCGCTGGACATACAACCTAATAAAGTAAGTGCAACCGTGCCTAGTATTAGAAAAAGAAATAATGACTTTTTCAATATTTCACCTCATATTCCTAATGTTGTCGTTAGATATTGTGCATTATACAACTTCTTCTAAATTGAGAAAAGGGTGATTTGATTGAATTCTTACAAGCCGGACGAATTATATATGAAAATATCAGAACTTGCTTATACGAATGTCCCTGCTGGAAGAAGTAATGTTTTAGATAAGGATGAATATAAAGATTGGACTACAGTCGAACCTGATGGTGCAGAATTGCATAGAAAGTATTCAGGATTTGATGCAGTTGTACTTGAGAATCCAAAAACGAATCAAGTAATTATAGGTTATCGTGGTACAGAACCGGCAGGCAAGCTTACAGATAAGGCAGCGGATTGGGAAACAGACGTCTTCGATGTTCTAGGTGGTAGAACAAGAAGACTTGAAGATGCAGTGACCGACCCGGAACGTTATAACATTTTTAAGAATAGTCCATTTAAAGCTATAGTGGATAATGAACGATGGGAGAACAATCAGTTTCACCAAGCTGAGGAACTATATGAGGTGGTACAGAAGACATATCCTGACTCAGATATTACGGTGACAGGTCATTCTCTTGGTGGTGGCTTAGTTCAATATGTTGCCGCTCGGAATGATGTATCCGGGATGACCTACAGTGCCCCAAGTGTGATGAATCTGCTGGATGATGCCAGCATTGCCAAGGTTAACGAAGGATACTTCGATAACAAAATACTTAATGTTGTTCATCCTAATGACTCTGTAGGTGCGGGCGGATTAGTCGAATATGACAGACATGTCGGTGTTACCGTATATAAAGGGCAAGATTTCGAGTCGGCCAATGCGATGTATCAGGATTGGAAATTTCAGTTACAGCTTAAAATCCCGTTTCAACCTCTCGGGGCTGGATCACCGATGCTGGTGCATGATTTAAAACTCGGTTTTGATCTGGATAAACTGCAAATGGGCAACATTGTTAGACTCATGGATTCCTTTTCCAAGGATGAGGGGAAAGGATATCACTCCATGAAACAATATAGTTTTGATGAACAAGGGAATTTGATTGGTCCATTAATTGATCGGAAAACAGGTGCTACCCTGGATATCTCTCCAAGATGGACTGCACACCAAGAGGCTCTTGCTGCCTTCTCTAAAATCACCTCAGGAGCAGTAGGCACACTGATAACAGCTATTGCTGGGAATCAAGGGGGACTAGGCGGAGGAAAGATACAATTAACACCGGAAGAGTTAGCACAGTCTGCTCGTGAAATGAGAATGAGTCTAACTGGGTTTTCCAGTGATGCGCAAGCTTCGATTCAGATGTTTCAGACGCATATTTCCACAAGCGAAAGTCAGTCTTTTACCCCAATTGCGTATAACGCGACAGCGACTCTGCAACGGATCAATCGTTGGTACCAGGAATCGATTAGTGAGATTGCAGATTACATTGAGCGTAAGCGAGAAGATTTTGTCATTGCAGACCAGCAGTAAAGCACAAGGCATCTTATTCAGACTAACAGGAGGAAGGACATGGGCAGAATTTCCGTATCCTTATCAGACTTAAGAAGAGCAGTTCAGCAATGTGAACAGTTACAACAACGGCTTATGCAACAGGAACAGAAAATGCGAACGATCCATGGAAGATTAAAGCAGGATTGGGTAGGGGTATCGGCAACCGAATTAACCTCCAAAATGCAGTCTTTTGTAGAAGGAGCCTCCACTAAACTTGCCGAACTTGAAGCCCATAAAGAGGAACTCAAACGATATATTCGTAAGATGGAGGAAGCAGATCGGGAAGATCGCAGAGCAAGACGAATGTCTCAATAACTATAGATATGACGATAACGAAGAAATAGTTAGAATCGGCAGATCAAAGGCTCCGAGTCTAACTATTTATAATATATGTGGCTGGCCTGAGATAAAGGAGGCTTGTTGTTACTTATTCATCACCTTGACCTGACCTTGTACATATTCATGGTAGTCACGAAAACTGTTGATGTGTTGCAGGGCATCTGTTTTCGCAGACTGGATTTTAATTTTTCCGGACGGAGGATTGTTTTTCATTTCGGTGACTGCATTTTTGGAGCCCTCAATATCTCCTGACATTTCCTGAATTCGTTGTAACAAAGCAGGGTGGCCTTCATATTGGAGCATCTCGGCGAGTGGTCTCATCTCTTCAAGTTTTTGACTTGAACGCTCTAGCGTTGTCATGACCTGATTGCCATCCGTGTTAACGCTCAGAGAAACCATGCGATGGATATGATCTTTCTCCATTCTTTCCAGAGCTTCCAGGTGAGAAGCTTCTAACCGTTTGGGATCTCCCCAGCTTCGGGTTTGTTGTTCGTTCGGGTTCGTTTGCTCGGCAGTAGGCATGTTATTGCTGTTGTTGCCGTTACCGCATCCCCAAACTAGAGATGTACATGCCAGAATCGCTCCAATAGCAACGATGCGTTTTAAACTCATGTTGTCACTCCTTCAATATTTTCCTGAAGGTAGTATGAGCTATTTTTTCCAAAAACATGCCTGACTTTTAAGGATACATTCCTATTCGGAATGATTAGGACGTAACAATGCTAGGCATCGATGTTCAACACAGGTTAAACAAGGAGGAAGGTCAAATATGAGGATGTATAAAAATCCAATCTGGAGATGGACGACTATTCTTCTGTATCCCGCCATTATTTTCATTTTTCAGAGCTGGGGCCCTATCTTAAACTCATGGACGATTCCAATCTTATTTGCGGCTATATTTTGCTTTCTCTGGAGTGACGTCAAGGATATGCTGGCTTCGACGATACTAACATGGGTTGTTGCTATTCCGATATGGTGGTACTTTGTGGAGCGACCAAAGCCATCGTTTGGTGCTGAACATTTTGCCGCTCATCTGTGGTTAATTATTCTGGTGTATATTGCCTTTGTGTTTATCCCACAACTTATGATTCTTGTTACTCGATTACGAGTGATGGACTATTATTGGAAGTGAGCCGGGATAGGAGAGGAGAGGGTGAAATGAAGGTAATCAAACGCATTAACAAGCCGTATCTGATCTTCCTGATATGGAATGTGCTCATGGTTTTTGCCGTAGATGGAATGACGATCAAGCATGAAATGGGTAAAGGTGTATCTGGGAATGGCAATTTGGGCATTCTTGCTTTATTTCCATCCGTGCTTACTTTTCTGATCTTATGTTTCTGGACGGCATATGTCACAAAATGGTGGTTCTATGACCAACGCGAGTACTGGGGCAAATGGGGCAATGCGGCGGTCAGTATTGTTGCTGCAGCGTTGTGTGTATTATCTGTCTTCTGGGAAATCTATATCTTTGAAGACCTGCGTGTGCAGCTAAACGGTTATACACATGACCCAGAATCGGCAGTGTATCGTTTTGGCTGGCTGAACCAATATACGAATACGCTATACTACAACTTTCCGATTTTACTGTTTGGCGTATCCTTTGCAGTCATCATCGGTTGGGTGCTGGAGCTAGTGCAGCGTTTACGCTCGAAGTCTTGATGGCAACGTTTTTTACGATGAAAAAATGATGTCTAAAAGCCCTACTGCTGAACATGTTTTGTTATCAGCAGCAGGGTTTCTTCCTTTACACTTTCCTCTTGTATTTACCGGTATACGGAATCGTCAGGTGGATATTTAAAGTTTCAATGGAATCCTCCGTGAGAATGAGGTTTTCCCCATCCCCGGATAACTTGTGCCACAGTTTCGGGTTTTTGCGATACAGTTTTTCTTGTAGGCCGTATACATCGACTCCCCGTTTTAATCCATTTCGATAGGTTTCCATGATCTGCTCTTTAAGCGTATCCTCGCTTACTTGGGTCATTTCGTCATATGTCATGGGAACGAGATATTCATACAGTGCAGTCAGATATTTGGCATCAATCCGAAAGGTAACTTTCTCTCCTCGGATGATCGGTTCTATTTTTATTGTGGGCAGACCGACACTTAGTGCCCCGTAGATTACACCATTTTTTTGAACCAATAGAGGAGCCCGGCGCATACCTTTAATCAACCAGTGATAGCCGGACAATTCGTCTCGCGACAAAAAATTGAACTTTTCACCCATCCTTTCAAAATAAGCTCCTTCAATTAAAAACAAGTCATGTTCCTTTTTATTTTGCAGCCATAAGTCCTTGTTCAAGGCAATGACAGGCAGATACGTCGTGGTTGCGGGATCATTGTGCTTGGCAATCAGTTCGAAGCTGAGTACAGGTGCAAACAGTGAATTTTCCATGTAGCTGGGCAACGGATTGTGCAGGATGCTGTCCAGTGGAGACAAATTGTAGATTGAAGCGGTGCTCAGAATATCCAACAAAGGCTCCCGTGTACCGTATACCCATGTGGTATATCGTGCTTCTGGGAATCGTCCGAGCATGTCAAACACATCCTGGATGTGCCGGTTGTTTAGTACGCTCTCTGCCATGACGATGGCCGTCACATGCCCCCAGGCGATGTGAAGCTGTGAGGCACGCCATAACTCGTTAATGGCAAGACTCATTGTTTTTCCTTGAGCGTGTCCGACCCAGATGGGAGGTGCTTCGGATGATTTCCCTGAATTATCCGTTTTGGCTATACTTGAAAAATCAAGAGTTTGCACGTAGATATGATACATGCCGTCCTTATATTCAATGCCAATGGCCTTGGCATAATCCACCTGCTGAATCTCGTATGCACTCCAACATCCGGTGGTCATGATGCAAAGCAAAAGACTCAATAAACTTAATAACCAGCGTTGTAACCAGCACGGTAGTATGTTGCTCATCGACCTTTGCCATCCTTACGCGGTTTTTGTGTCTCCAGGTAAATAGGTCTACGTTTTCCCAAACCCGTAGGGACTTTGAACAGAGAGGCAATGGCTTGTTTGAAATTCAGCGGTGTTAAGGGTGTAAGGTATGGGATTCCAAACGATTTTAAGTCCGTCAGATAGATCAGAAACAGGATCATGGACAGAATGAACCCGTAAATCCCCAATGTAGCTCCCAAAATAAAACAAAGGAAGCGAAGGATAAGTATGGAGCTGGTCATGACTTGATTGACAATGGTTGCTCCAGCTACAACGGTAACGGCGATGACGACAATCATGAGCGGAGAGACCATACCGGCCCGAATGGCTGCATCTCCGATAATCAGACCACCGACGACGGTTAGCGTCTGTCCAATGGCGCTGGGCAAACGGACGCCTGCTTCCCGGAACAGCTCCATAAGCAGCATAATGAGAAACATCTCAATGCCAGACTCCATAGGAAGCCCCATGCGACCGACAGATATCGTTGCGACGAGGGGAAACGGAATTTGATCCATATGGAAAGAAGTCAGCGCGATATAGAAACCCGGCAAAAATATAGTGACAAATAGACCGATGAATCGGAGCAAGCGCCCCATATTCACCGGAAGGAAGGGGAAGCTGGCATCCTCTGGTGATTTGAGCAACAGAAACAGGTTTACAGGCCCGATAATTACACTGGGATTACCGTCTACAATCAGAACGAAGCGGCCACTCATCAAGCATTCCGATGCAAAATCAGGTCGACCCGTGTAATGCGTTAAGGGAAACAAGGTGATCTTGGCAGGTGAGAGCAACTCTTCCAGATCATTCGCTGTCATAAGACGTTCGGTTTGAATGGTATGGAGACGATGTTTTATATCCTTGATCAACGCTGGATTGGCGATGTTTTTCATATACATCAGAGCCACTTTGGTTGCTGAACGTGATCCGATGAGTTCGATACTGCATGCAAGTTCGGCCGTACGCAACCGGCTGCGAATCAAGGATACATTGACAGCAAGTGGTTCAATAAAACCATCCCTTGCTCCGCGGATCGAGACTTCTGTCGTCGACTCTTCTGGTGTCCGTGTAGCCATATTGGAGATATCGATGCTCCACATGGTCTGCAGGGAGGGGAGGCCTAGGAGCAGATGCCCTTCAAAAACACGAAGGGAGATCAGTTCCGTTCCATACTGCGCATCATCAAGGTCAACGCTGTTCCATTGCAGGTTAATATTTTTTTCAATGTCAGACTTGCGTATGAAATGTGTGATCTCGTAGGTTCGCTTCATTTCCGGCAAGATGATGTCATGGATAATTTGTGTATCGACCATGCCGCTGCAATAAGCGACAATCAGCTTCATCTGTCCGTCACCAAGCCGGTGGCTGTCGATAATAACATCATCGGAGCCTGCAAAAAAAGTTTCCAGATGATGCTGATCGATACGGAACGGTTTAGTCCCTGGACGGGTTGGTTTCGTTCGCGGCGTTTGAGCCATGAGCAGGAGCCTCCTTGTCCTTTTTATGAATAAGAGCGGCCAGTGTCAAAAGAGTGGTGATGATTGCCACGTAAGAGAGCATGGCTGGAAATTGAATGTGATCGACATAATAATCAACGTAATCAATGCGCCACCACTGAATGGCCAAAGCGCACATGATCAGCGTGAGACAGAGGATGGTAATGTAGCGTTTCTTAGGTCTGCGGATATCCAGCAGATCAACAATCAGGTACATGGAGATGGCAACACGTGCAAATGAACCACTGAGCCATTGGTAGATCGAGAGAAAATCAACGTGCTGAAACAGTTTGCCGATATTGACGAGTTTCCATTGTTCGTATGGACTATTCCGCTGTTTCGCCGCTTCTTCTGGCCCGAATTCAACAATGGCTCCGAGTGTAGGCCCCAGCGCCATGCTGATCATGAAGAGGCCAAGCAACAACACATGCCACCAGCGTAGTTTGCCTTTAATGTCATGTTGAAAGAGCATCAACACCCAGATCTCCATGAGTCCCGCTAGAGAGTAGATCATTCCTCGGATGACGGGAGTCCAGCCATGTTCCATAATGGGGAAGAGCTGACTGTAATCTTTGTATTTCATATTGGCTGACATAACAAAGTAGCCAAGCAGAATGACCAGAGGTAATAAAATACTGGATGTCATTGCAATCGAACGAATGCCTTTGGCTGCTGACCAGGCAGCAACCAGAGCACCTCCACCAGCCAGCACATAGGTCGGTGTAAAAGGGAGATAGGTGGATACCGTCCAGTTGGTGGTTTCATATAAGGTGTGTGTCCCTAGCGAGAAGAGCAACAAGACCGCAGTAATGCGAAAGATCCAGGAGGGAACGACGCCAAACTCACGCGTGATCCAATCGGTCAAGCGCTGTCCGCGAATACGGCGGATAATGATGTACATCATACCCAGGAACAGCATGAACAATGGCGCTGCAGCGAGAACAGAGAGCCAGCCATCTCTTCCGGCCACATCCAGAATGGCGGGGACAGACAAGACGTGACAGACCAGCCCGGCACTGAGCAAAATAATGGAGATGGATAACCAGATGGTGATCTGCCCTTTTTCCTGATCCATGTCCATCCCCTCCCATTTCGATGTGTTTTCGTTAGATTGTACAGTCTATGAGAAAATGATTCGTTTTTCAGATTTTTTCACAGAAAAATCAGCCCGAGATGGACGGAGGGGAAAGAAAGCTATAACATATACATATAAGGTATAGGTCAAGGTACGAGGTATAAGCTGTAAGAAGTGAGCTCTCGCTCACCACTTTAATATTCTAACGATCTCAGATGAGCTTATTTAAGCGAAATGGGGAGTTCTCGAATTCTAACGATCACCAGAAGCCTTATTTTGCTGAAAAGACAAGATTAACGCCCATTTTTGAACCAATTCTCCGAAATAAGGTCTCCTGAGATCGTTAGAATATAAAAAGGTGTGATATTGCTCAAATAGCGTTCCTGGTGATCGTTAGAGAATGATAGCATCAGTATCCACTTACTCACTCGCATCGGTGTCCCTGTCCGCATCCTCTTCAACAGAGTATGGACAAGCAATTGCATCACCCAAAATTGCTATGTAGCACTCATATGAACTATGAAGCACTCAATATCACTATCGATCAATCACTCAATCAAATTCACTATGGATCACTCAAGAACAGGGAGGAAACTTGTGATGACACAATCAACTAAATCACCTGAAGAGATCAAAGTAGGCTTTATTGGAACAGGCGTTATGGGAAAAAGCATGGCTGGTCACATTCAGCGTGCAGGCTATCCGCTTCATGTATACACGCGCACTGCCGCTAAGGCAGAAGCGCTCGTGAAGGAAGGAGCTGTTTGGCATGGAACGCCGGCAGAACTGGCTGCTGCTTGTGATGTGATCATCACCATGGTCGGTTATCCCAAGGATGTCGAGGAGATTTATCTCGGGGAAGGCGGGCTTGTTGCTCATGCCAAATCAGGTTCAACCCTGATTGACATGACCACTTCCAGCCCGCTGCTGGCTGCGCGCATCGCCGAAGCTGCGGAGGCTAAAGGTTTGCATGCCTTGGACGCGCCTGTATCCGGCGGCGATATCGGCGCACGGGACGGCAGGCTGTCCATTATGGTGGGTGGTGACGCACAAGCTTTTGAAGCGGTGCGTCCGATCTTTGAGCAGATGGGCACCAATATTGTGCTGCAAGGCAAGCCCGGCGCCGGGCAGCATACCAAAATGTGCAACCAGATTGCCATCGCCTCTGGCATGCTCGGCGTATGCGAAGCACTCGCCTATGCCAAGACGTCGGGACTGGACGCGGAGAATGTGCTGAAGAGTATTGCGACCGGTGCAGCCGGAAGCTGGTCCCTCAGCAACCTGGGTCCGCGCATGATCGCAGGCGATTATGAGCCTGGATTCTATGTGAAACATTTTATCAAAGACATGGGGATTGCACTGGAGTCTGCTCAAGCGATGGGCATGAACACACCGGGACTGGCTCTGGCGGAATCGCTCTATCAGGAAATATCGAAGAATGGCTTGGATGAGAAAGGTACACAAGTACTGTACACGTACTATCTCCAGGCGTAGAAGATGAACATGGGAAGACAGCAGCGGACTCTTTTGCTTAGGGAAAAGGGGATGCTGCTTTTTCTTTATATTTTGGAATTGAAGGGAACTTCATATGGATTTGAAATGAACTTGATAGGGATTTGATATGGACTTACTGTGGATTTGATGTGCGTCTAAAGTCGCAGGTTTGGGTATATACTGTCGTGCGCATTTAACGAAACAATGAATTTGGCCAATGTCTCTTTATTTTTGTTCGACTTTATCCGACATAAGGTATAGAAGTTTTCATGTAAAAAGGTACTAAACATCTACATAAACCATAATTCATAAGCCATATTTCATTAACCATTTCAAATAGAACGGAGCTTGCCCATGTTCAAGAAAATTTGGTCTCTGTTCAAGACGCAGCCAGAGCTTGTGAGCCCGCTTACCGATTCTGTTGCAGCTTCGGCTCTGCCGCCAGTTACAGCAATTCCTCCCCGTCTGGCTCGTAGTCGGCGCAAAAAGAAGAAGTCCGAACCCGATTGGATCAGCACACCGCAAGAACCAACAACTTCCGAATTACTGCTTGGTTTGCCCAGTGAATATAAAGTGTTGAACGATCTGCTGGTTACCAATCCAAAGTCACGTTCGGGATATTCCCAGATTGATCATGTTGTAATTGGCCCGCGGGCGATCTTTGTCATCGAAACCCGGAACCTGACAACTGGAGAGATTCGTGGGGGCCGCCGCGAAGCGAATTGGTCCGTGAGCAGCAGCAGGGTCAAAATGTATAATCCGCTCATGCAACACCGCGCCCATGTTGAAGCGATTCAGGCACACCTCGGGGATTACAAGCGTGTTCGGCTGGTTTCCATGGTGACGTTCACGAATCGTTGCCGGATCAGTGTTGATCCAGCCGTAAGGTATGTCAATTCCGATGAAATGATTATTTATGATCATGAAATTGTGGAGACCATTCAGCGCAAAACAGAACGACTGGAGACAGAACTTCCGGAGACCTTATATCAAGAACAGGACACCCAGGCGATCTGGAACATGCTGAACGCAGTAAATTCAACGGATCATCAGATTCGGGCCGAGCACATGGCGAAGGCTAAAGGAATTAAATAAGCAATTATATAGACAATTAAATCGCCAGCATACAGATTAACGATTAACAAGTAAAGGTTCGCAAAAAAACATGAAACAGGGGTATTCCAGGCCATAGTGCTATTCTCCGGAATATCCCTGTTTGCGTTCTATTTTAAACATTAAGGTAAATGAAGCGTTTGAACATGGCTAGTGTGCATGAACCGTGCACCACCTTCAGCATCAATGACTTCAAGCAACTTGTCGTTGATACTTTTGAGCAGTCCTGTCTGTTCGGGCTTGTAACCCAGATTTAAGATGACGAGTTCTCCTACCATTTTTTGCAGCTGTTGATCGAGTGTGCGAGAGAGTGAGATGGATGATGGCTGTATGGGAAAATGTTGATTTTCCATCGCGAATGGTCTGCTATTGGAGGGAGAAGGGATTATATATTTCAGATGATGGATGGAAACATAAACCGAATGATGCAACGGAGAATAGAAGATAAAATAATCGTTCATGATGCTGGTGATATAACCGTGTAGCGTTCGCCCGCCAATGGAAATTTCACTAAATCTTCCGCGAGCATTCATGAGTACTTTTCGATAAGAGATGTTGTCATGGTCCATTTCGGGATCAGGTGCAGGTAGGTTCAGGCTAGTTGAAGTTTCCTCTGATTTTGTAAAATGCAACGTTTGAATATGATGAAGCGGCACATAAATGTAGCGCTGATTCCCATAGACAACGATGATATCTTCTCCTGCATCAATGACTTCGCCCTGAATAGGCAGTTTACAGCCGGATAATTCAAACTCTATCGTTTTACCTAACCATGTCGTTGCAAATTTCACAGTATACCTCCTCTCAATACAGCATAGCCACCCAGATATATAAGGAAAATAGGCTGATAATTAAACTGATGGGTATCACAATGAAGGTTACTTTCATATACTGTTTCCATGAGACCCGAATATGGTGGGTCCGTAATATATACATCCAGATTAAGGTGGCAAGTGTGCCTATGGGTGTTAATAATGCTCCGATGTCACTGCCTAGTATATTAGCGAGATATGCTAGATGAAGTTGAGTATCACTCAAATGAAGGTCAGTAACGGCGAATGTTCCGATCATGACTGAGGGCAAGTTGTTGAACAAATTAGACAGCACCGTTAGTAATAACCCGGATACGGCAATCAGACTGGCATTGCCTCTTTCGGCAATCGGGCCTGTAAATTCGGTAATCCATGTTGTCATCCCGGCTCGGTGAAGACTGTCCACAATAATATAAATGCTGAAGGCAAAGAGAAGAATATGCCACGGCGTCTGTGTGACGACATCTTTCAGTCCTGATCGTGTACGATACCACCGTACAGCAAGCATCAGAACCACACCGGTAATGGCGACGATTTCCATGTGTATACCGATCTGCTCAGCCAGAAAGTATCCTGCCCGGATGAACACGACAATCCCGATACAGACACGGAACAACCACCAGTCTACATTCGTTTTGGAGTTATCCGATTCAGATTCTGTGGTCTGCAGTGGGTGATAGCCTGATCCAGATGAACTTTGCATGGATACGGGGAACTGATGAATAACTTTGGGTATGCTTCTGCGAAAATAATAGAGTAACAGCAAAGTCATAGCGATAATTCCGAGCATGGATGGTACAAACATCATCTGAGTATAGGTGTTCAGGTTTAATCCAACCATCTTTAAAGCAATCAGGTTAGCGAGATTACTGAGTCCGATCGGAGCGCTGGAAGCTGTAGCGATGAGTGCACCAGAGATGAGGTAGGGCAACTGCTGATGAATTTTGAGACGTAACATAGAACAGATTCGAATGATGATGGGGGTAGTGATCAGAATGCTACCGTCGTTGTTGAAGAAGATGGTCATGAGAAAACAAAGTAATAGAATCAGCCAGAACAATCGGAATCCGGAACCTCGTGCCTTTTCAATCATGTTCACAGCGATCCAGCGAAAGAAGCCGATGCTATCCAGAATAATGGACATGACAATGGTGGAAAGAATCGTAATCGCTGCGCCAGATACAATTTCGAAAATGCCCAGGATATGCCCCAAACTGCTTACACCGGTCAGGATAAGAAGCAGCGCCCCAAGCGAAGTGGGAATCGATTCATTTAATCCGCCAGGCCGCCACATCAGGAAAATGACAGTGATGATAAATACCCCGAAGGTTAACCACAACTGGTAATCAGGCATTTACTGTGATTCACCTCCCAGGGGGAGAAGTCCTTGTGAAGACTGTTTCAGATGTTCGTGAGTCGAAGTGGGCCTTCCCGGCATAACAATCCAATACAAAGGCACACCTGTCAAGACGATTGCGATAAAGATCAGCATGATCATTCCCCCCTTTAAACTGGTAGTAACTTCGTTTGTTGTTGTTTACAAATTACCGTCTGCCACCAGACTTATTTCCGCGAGATTGATTTCCCCGTGATTTGTTACCACCCGATTTATTCCCGTGAGACTTGTTGCCACGCGACTTGTTGTTGCCCGATTTATTTCCCTGTGATTTGTTTCCGCACGCTTGGTTGCCTGCACTGCGATTCCCTTGGGAACGATTGCCGCCAGACTGCGTATTTTGTGTTTTATTCCCTTGGCTTGTGTTTTTACCGTTGTTGCCGCTGTTATTGTTATTGTTGCTGCTTCCGCGAACCAGAGAGACGGATTTCACATGTTGTAAAGGAATACGGATGATCTCCTGATTTTTCATCGTCAGAATTAATTGACTCTGGTTGGCATCGGCCAGAATGCCTTCCACTTTTTCCGGGCCTCCGCGGTTGATCTGTACAGGACGGAAGCGAAGTGCCTGCATAACGCCAAGGAATGTGTTCGCCGGAATCGGATTCCCCATAGGTCCTCTGGCTCCGCCGGAACGACCTGTGTCAGTAATACTTTTGACATGAGCATCATTCACATACACCATACCTTCTTTGCAGCTCACAGCCATGTAGTCCCAGCGTACATCCATTAATGTGCCTTGGATTGAATCGGGTCCACCACGATTAATCTTGACTTCTCTTCCAACCAAACCTCTCATTCCCTGACCATTCATAGACATTGTATTTTGCCCCTTCCCAGATATAAGTTCAGATAGGCCGCTGACGGTTGTTCGTTGATGTTTGTTGAATCCCTGCCACTCGTCATTGGAGTCTGTCTGTAGTTTAATCATATGTGTACCTAGCATCTGAGGAACCAGCAGACAACCATTTGTATAGCAAATTGGCAGTAATCTATGAGGAAAATGGTAATTTATAGATTAGTGTGATATGTTTTCAGCAAATTTACATTGTGACTTCGCGGATGGTTCCATAAATGGGCTGTGCATTCGCCCTTACGGTCTGCTGTGCTTGTGCATAGGATGATGTAATAGCCTACGGGCTTAACTCACAGGTGACCGAAAGGCGGATGGAAATGACTCTACCTGTCTACCACATCCATGTGTCGACGAATGAATACCAGCGATTAACATCGAACATATGGTCAGAAGCGTTTGTGAACGGCACGATGCAGATGGACGGCAAGCAGCTTCCCATTCGAATTCGGTACCGGGGTGGGCATACACGCGCTTATGAGAAAAAATCATTCGAGATTCGCACGGCAAGCCGTACGTTCCACTTCAATGCGGAATATGATGACCCTTCACTGTTACGGAACGCACTCTCATTTCAGTTCTTTGAATCCATTCGGGTTCCGGCGCCTGCTACGCGCCACTGTGTACTTTATCTCAATGATCAACTCGCAGGGGTGTATGTAAGAATTGAAGGCGTGAAATCTTCTTATTTTCGCCAGCGGAGAATGCCTGTCCGGAGTATTTTCTATGCCGTCAACGACAATGCCAATTTTGCATTATCAACCGGATCAACTCATTCAGAAAACAGCCAGTTATCTGGATACAGCCTGATCCGCGGCAATACAGAGGACCGCCAAAGGCTACGCAGGTTTATTCAACAATTGAATATGAAGTCCAAGATGGATCTGTTTCGTTTTTTACAATCCCGTGTGGATATTGACAACTATTTACGATGGTTGAGCGGGGCTGTGCTGACAGGCAACTTCGACGGCTTCCATCAGAACTATACATGGTACGAAAAAGTGAAAAGTGGAAAATACGGTATCCTACCTTGGGATTACGAAGGGACTTGGGGGAGAAATTGTTACGGCGCCAAGGTCAATCCGAATCTGGTTCGCATTCAGGGGTACAATAAACTTACGGGGCGGATGCTTGCATTCCGCACGTTCCGTGAGCAGTATAAGAAGCTGATGAAACAGCATTTGGAGGTTGCTTTTACGGAGAAAAAAATCATGCCGTTAGTGTATCGATTACACGATGGAATTCGGGAAGATGTAGGGAACGACCCTTATATGAAGTGGCCCATGAATGTCTTTCTGAATGAACCGGAGAAGATTCGCACGTATGTGAGAGAGCGCCGTGATTACGTGGGTACCGCGTTAAAACAGCTGTAAAAGGATGCCCAGGCAACGGGCGACGCTGCCTCGGGTATTTTATTTTGATAAGCCACCATGTTTTTGAGCAGTCGATTGCAGCTTGAAATTTGAGGTTAATATTAAGAATGAGAAGAACATAACGGTGTGCAGATGGAAAATGCGATATAATAGTCGTATTGGTTACGTGAAATTTTACATAGCTTTAAAGAAAGAGAATAACGGAGCTGATGGTGTGATTGTAATGCGGTATCGCCAGTAACGTGCTCCGGGCCGGAGGAATGGGAATGCTCAAGCTGTTCGTTCACTTGAAAAAATACCGGGTCGCCGCCATTGCAGCGTTAGTTATGATGCTGATTGAATTAACGGTGGAGCTGGCTCAGCCTTATCTGATCTCGAAAATCATTGATAATGGCATCCAGCAGGGAGACCTGGCCGTCGTATGGATGTGGGGGGGCGTGCTGGTTGGCAGTGCGGTCATCGCATTTGCCGCCGGGATTGCAAGTTCATTTTTTGCCTCGCATGCGAGTCTTGGATTCGGGTATGATCTGCGAGAGAAGTTGTATGACAAGATGCAAACGTTTTCCTATGCCGTGTTCAACCGTTTTGCGACATCATCGCTCATCACACGATTAACCGGGGATGTGACCCAGGTTCAGGATACCATCTTTATGAGTCTTCGCTTCATGACCCGTGTTCCGCTTGTAGTGATTGGGAGCATGATTATGGCAGTGGTGGTCAGTCCGAGGCTGGGATTGTTGCTTGTTGTTATGGTGCCGGTGTTGCTTGTTGTTGTGATCTGGATGATTAAAAAGGCAGCGCTGCTGTTCCGCAATGTGCAGCGCAGACTGGATGCCGTGAACGGTGTCATCCAGGAGAATCTGACAGGCATCCGGCTGATCCGTGTTTTTGTACGGATGGGCCACGAGATTGAACGCTTTGCCAGCTTCAGCGGCAAGCTGATGAAAGGCACGATCTCCGCGCTTCGCCTGACGGAGACCACGATGCCATTCATGCTGCTGATGATGAACGGTTGTATTATCGCCGTGCTTTGGTTTGGACGGAAGGATATCGTATCAGGTTCGGCAACCGTGGGTGAAGTCGTTGCGGTTATTAACTATTTGCTACGTACCATTGGAGCGATGTCGGCACTGTCATGGATTTTGGTGACCTTTTCACGGGCGAGCGCTTCAGCACAGCGTCTGAATGAAGTGTTTGAAACCGAGGATACGTCAGAGACGGAGCGTACGGGTCAACGGGAACAGGCCGGACACACGGATACCCAAAGTTCATTGAATCATGTGCATAGCTATGGCTCCGATCAGCATAAGCAGGAGCAGCGAGCCGTACAAGGTGAAGTTGAGTTCCGCGGAGTTGGTTTCAGTTATCCCAATAGTGAGATTAAAGTGCTGGAAGATATTACGTTCTCTGCAAAAGCAGGTGAGCGGATTGCGATTATGGGAGCTACCGGATCAGGAAAATCCTCTCTGGTGCAACTCATTCCACGCTTGTATACGGAAGAACAAGGTAAGGTACGTATTGATGCTGTGGATGCATCCGAGCTGGATTTGCCTACCCTTCGTAAAGCCATTGGTTATGTTCCTCAGGAAGTCGTACTGTTCACGGGTTCTGTGCGTGAAAACATTGCTTGGGGACGAGAAGATGCCACGATGGATGAAATTGTGGAAGCGGCAAAGCGGGCTCAGATTCATGAGACCATCGAGCAGTTGCCGAACGGATATGATACGTTGCTCGGTCAAAGGGGTGTTAACCTTTCGGGTGGACAAAAGCAGCGCCTCTCCATTGCGAGAGCTTTGGTACGCCGTCCGAGCATACTTATTCTGGATGACAGCACAAGTGCACTCGATGTAGCTACTGAAGGCAGGCTTCTAGGTGCACTGGAAGACCTCTCCTGTACGACGTTTCTTATTACGCAGAAGATCAGTTCAACCACTTCGGCTGACCTGATTCTGCTCCTGGATGATGGACGCCTGATTGGACAGGGAAAACACGAAGACTTGATGAAGTCGTCGGAGTTATACCGCCGAATTCATGAATCACAATATGGGGAGGGCGCACAGTATGTTCAAAGCACTCATTGAGCCTTTCCGTCAGCCACAGCCTGTTCTGGATTCCGAGTCACTCCGTTCAGGGGGGCGGCGTAAACCAAAAGTGAGAGCCAAAAACTGGTCAGGCACGCTTGGTCGGATCTGGAGTTACCTCTCACGCCGTAAAGTCAAGCTTTCACTTGTGTTACTGATGGTATTTGCCAGCTCTGCGCTGGCTCTGCTTGGGCCTTATATGGTCGGTGTAGCAGTGGACCAATTTATCTCTCGAGAGGTGACCAGTTCAAGTTGGACTTGGTTTCTACTCGGACTGGTAGCGGTGTATGTGCTCTTTTCACTCACATCCTGGCTCCAGAATATTTGGATGATTGAAATTGCGCAGGAGACCGTATTCCGTATGCGTTATGATCTGTTTGCTCATCTGCATAAGCTGCCGATTCCGTTCTTTGGGAAGCGCCAGCAAGGTGAGATTATGAGCCGGGTCACCAACGATATTGAGAACGTCAGCAGTACGCTGAACAGCTCAGCGATTCAGATTTTTTCGAGTGTGTTAACGCTAATCGGCACATTAGGTGTGATGTTGTGGCTCAGCCCGTTGCTCACGTTACTCACATTTATTGTTGTACCTCTAATGGCTCTGGGGATGCGCTGGATAACGCGCAGAACGGGTCCGCTTTTCAAAGAGCGGCAGCGAAATCTGGGGGAACTCAACGGTTATATTGAGGAAACGTTATCCGGACAGCGGATCATCAAGGCCTTTTCTCAGGAAGAACGGGTCATTCGCGGCTTTGAGGAGCGTAATATGCGCATCCGTATTTCCGCATTCTGGGCACAGACGATTTCAGGTTTTATTCCCAAACTGATGAACGGACTCAACAACCTAAGCTTTGCAATCGTTGCGGGGATTGGCGGTATTTTGGCGATACAGGGTTCCGTTACGGTAGGGGTCATCATTATTTTTGTAGAGTACGCTCGTCAGTTTACACGTCCGTTGAATGATCTGGCGAATCAGTGGAACACGCTGTTGTCTGCGATCGCGGGGGCGGAGCGGGTATTCGAGGTGCTGGATGAGGATGAGGAATCCAAGGATGAAGGGGCTGCCATTGCCTTGGATAACATTCAGGGCAACGTTCGGTTCGATAAGGTGTCCTTTGGATATGATGAGGGTCGTGATATTCTGCGCGGGATTAGTTTTGAAGCGAAGCCGGGCGAGATGATTGCGCTGGTTGGTCCAACAGGAGCAGGCAAAACAACGCTGATTCAACTTCTGTCCCGCTTTTATGATCCGACAAGTGGAACGATTACCGTCGATGGGCACAAGATGACAACCATTCGGCGGGAAAACCTGCGGTCGCACATGGCGTTTGTATTGCAGGATTCATTTTTATTCCAGGGAACGATTCGTGAAAATATCCGGTTCGGACGTCTGGATGCAACCGATGAAGAAGTGGAGATTGCCTCCAAGCTGGCGAATGCACATTCCTTTATTATGCGAATGAAGAACGGGTATGACCGGGTGCTTCAAGCGGATGGGAGCGGTATTAGCCAAGGACAAAAGCAATTGCTTGCTATTGCCCGGGCCATCCTGGCTGATCCGTCCATTCTGGTATTGGACGAGGCGACCAGCAGCATTGATACGGTGACTGAGATCAAAATTCAGGAGGGATTGGAACGTCTGATGCATGGCCGCACCAGCTTTGTTATTGCCCACAGGCTGAATACGATTCGTCAGGCCGACCGGATTCTGGTACTTAAGGACGGGAAACTGCTGGAGCAGGGTTCACATGATGAGCTGCTGAAACAGGGTGGATTTTATAGTGATCTGTATAACAGCCAACTGCGGAAGAAAGCACAGTAGAGTGTAGGCTGGCATGAAGCAAGCAGGAGAGTGGGACTTAGGCTAGCGATGTAACAGCAGAAGGATTGGAGCTCGGAAGGGGGCTTCAATCCTTTTTATATATGTTGATATGTGCAGTGAAGAAAAAGATATTGATCCTTGACAGAGAGGAAGTCACAGTTGTATATTTAGATCATGAATAGTTAGATATCTAATATTTAGATATTTGATCTGTTCGAGTAAGTAAGTAAGTAAGTAAGTAAGTAAGTAAGTAAGCGAACAGTGATGAAACAAATTAAAGAGAAAGAAAAACAGGAAGGAGAGAATTCATGCGCGAAAATACGCCGTATTCGGATCTGTTTCAAACGATTGGAATCAAGATCAAACGCAAAGCCGATGAGCAGGTTAACGAACTGGGATTGAACGCACAGCAAGGAAGAATCATTGGATATATCTACGAGCATCAGGACGAAGGATTAATTCAGAAAAATCTGGCTGACGCATTCAATCGCAGAGATGCAACGATTACAAGTATGTTAAAAGGACTGGAGAAGAACGGTTATATCGTTCGAAAAATTCCTGCTGACAATGAACGGCAAAAGAATCTGTATGTGCTGCCGAAGGGCGAGCAGGTGATTCAAGATATAGAGCAGATGTTTGCGACCGTGGAGAACGAGATCGTGAAAAGTTTGACGGATGAAGAGCAGGCAACATTGATGCGTTTGCTGACCAAGGTTAATCAGAATTTATAAGTTTGATTACGGTAACTGGGGATGTATAGAGCAGATGAACTGCTCTTCAGCAAAAACTTAGAATTCAAACTATTAATGTTCTATTAATCAAGTTGTAAATGTAGCTGTTATTGTGGCTGTAGTTGTAAATGTAATTATGAACGTAAATGCATCAAGCTGTATATTTCTTTGCAGAATATTATGAACTTCGATTCGTATTTTTTTAAACAAATACTTAGAACTCTAATTGTTAAAGGGTTAAGAAAGGTGGAAGTTACCATGAAAGAAAAACATTCAAACTCCTATTATCTGGACAAAGCGCCTGTCCACAAATCGATTATGCATCTGTCCATTCCGATGATGCTTGGTATGTCTGCGGGGACATTGTACAACCTCATCAACGCGTTTTTTATCGGTCTGGTTCATGATACGGGCATGTTTAGCGCCATTACGCTGGGACTGCCGATCTTTACGGTATTAATGGCTTTTGGCAATATGTTCGGGGTCGGAGGTGGCACATTCATTACACGTTTAGCGGCAACAGGGGAGCAGGAAAAAGCGAAACGAGTTGCAGGGTATTCCTTTTATTCCAGCTTGGGTATTGGTTTGCTCATTGCCCTGATTGCCTGGTTATTCACCTCACCCATTGTTCAGGGACTGGGAGCGGATCAGGCTGTATATGAATACACCAGTCAATATGCCATTACACTTTTGGCAGGCGGGGCTATCGTTATTCTCAATTTTACACTGGAACAGCTGGTTCGCTCGGAAGGCGCATCCAAAGAATCTATGATCGGTATGTTTATCAGTATTGCAGCCAGCATCGTTCTGGATGTGCTGTTGATTCTGATATTGAATTGGCATGTGATTGGAGCCGCCTTATCCATTGTATTAGCCAATGCATGTTCCGCGGCCTATTATGTTTGGTTTTTGTCCCGCCGCAGCGAGAATTTGAGAGGGTTTCTGGGACATTGGAAACTTCAGGTCAAAGACCAGATGGAAGTATTCAAAATCGGAGTTTCCGAGTTGCTACAGACCTCTTTTCTAATTGTATCTACACTACTACTGAACCATTATGCCATGATCTATGGAGAAAACGTAGTCGCGGGATTCGGTATTGCTTTACGGGTTGTACAGCTTCCCGAGTTTCTTGCAATGGGGATCTTTATGGGGATTATCCCACTGGTGGCACACAGTTTCGCGAGTAAGAAGTTTGGTCGTTTAAAAGCCACGTATAAACAGGCCTCGCTATATATCGTCGGTATTGGTGTTCTGTTTATAGGCGTTGTATATATGTTCAAGGAACCTGTCATTCGGTTGTTCTCTTCGGATGTAGCCGTACTGGAGGCGGGAAGTTCAATTCTGGTAGCGATGTTGATCTCTGCTCTGTTCACTGGATTAACAGGACTGTTTACAGGCATTTTCAAAGCGGCAGGAGAAGGCATACCAACCAATGTCATGGCGATATGCCAGGGTACACTGTTTATTCCGGTAATTATCGTATTCCATAAATTCTATGGCCTTACAGGTATCATCTGGTCTATGACAGTAACGGAGATCATTACAAGTGCGCTGGGACTCATCCTGTTTGCTTACCACTACAGACGCGTGAATAGAATGCACAAACAGGTTGCTGTTTGAAAGGAGATGTACATGGATATATACTAATGCTTTTAATGGTAAAATATACCATGACGTGATAGGAACAGGTGGATATACTGAAATGAGTTTATTGTTCACAAGGAGGTTGTCCATCTGTTTTGAAAAATCCCAAACTTGCATATCGGCTTATATTCTTCAATATTATTTATGGATTAACGCTTGTAGCCTATCCGTATGCACTGATGATTAGTTTGTTTTTTTATGGCTATCGGGAGTCTGGTGACCACCCATTGTTAGATACGATAGCAGCAATCCTTATGGCTACGTATCCCATGGGTGTATTATTTTCCTTCGTATGCTGGGCGTTCTATCATTCGGGCAAAAGCAAGTGGGCTGTCGCAACTGCAAATTTGTTTCTGGTCTGGTTAGGGGCTTTTCTCATTGTACTGCTTCTCTCGGATTCATTGTTTTAATAGAACAATGTTGATCCTACCAGTGATTCCATAGTCTTCGTTCCATAAAAAGTAAAAAGGGCGAAACCGGATAAAGCCGGCTCCGTCCTTTTTCACGTACTCGTTTAATTCATGTACTTGTTCATTTTTCGTTTTCCACAATCCAAACTTCAGTTGGTGACCTTCCAGTTATGCACTTCCCGAACTTGTAATGGCTGATTCCTGCGAATGAAATCTTCTACTAGTGCAGCCATGTCCGTGGCGCCTTCGTGTAGCACCTTTTTGCCTGGATACATCGCATAATCTCCACCGCCTGCCGCGCGGTAACTGTTCATCACGACGGAGTATGTACCATCCATCTCCAGCTGTTTTCCATCACGTTCCAGTTTCACGACACGGCTGCCTACAGGCTTGGAGATGTTCAGTTCGTATTCGATGCCAGCCCACATGTCGTAATTGTAGTGTTGAGGTTTGGGCTGCATATACGCCGGATTTACGATGACTTCCCCCGATACGTTCAGTTCGAAGTAACGTGCAGTCTGCTCCAGAGCATCCCGAATATCCTTGCCGCTCAGTTCGAGCACAGTCAGGGTATTAGGGTAAATGAAGTTGGACAAGACATCACGCACTGTAATCTGGTGGCCGAATCCGCGGGCTTCTTCACTAAGCATTGCGGTATTGGAGAGCTGTGCCCCTGTCGCTTCCATCTGAACCTGGTGTACAAAATCAATAAAAGGATGCGCCTGAAGCCGCAACTGTGTGGCACTGGATATCGATAAATCCCCGTCCCCGTCTACTTCGCCAATCGGCTGATCGAGCCAAGTTTGTGCCGAAGCTTCCAGCTCATTAGTTAGCTTCATTACAGCAGGATCAGGCCTTAGATCAGGGTAATCCTCAAGCAACAGCAACTTCGCTTTTTTCTCCGTTACCACCCATTTGCCCGTGTCCGGCGATTGCTGAAGTTGCACAGACACTTGACCTAATCCACTGCCATTAAACCCTGGTTGAATTACAGTTACTCCATGGATTTCGCCGGTCAATTGGCGATGCTGATGACCCGTCAGTAGTATGTCAATGCCATCAATCTCTCGGCAGATGGCATATGCCTGATTTTCCCCCGTTAAGCGCTCCGCGGGTTCACCCGTCTCCAGATCACACTCGAATCCCCCATGATAACTGACCACCAGTACGTCGGGTTGTTCATGTTCCCGAATGTACTTCACCCAAGTACGAATCGTATCCATCGCATTCATGAAATGCAGCCCTTCAATATTTTTCGGATGCTCCCAGTTGGGGATGTAATGGGTGGTTGCACCGAGCAAGGCGATTTTTACACCAGTCGAGAGCGTCTTGATCAGATACGGTTCGCCAAAAGCCGGAATACCTGCTCCTTCAGGAGCAAGCGGCAGTTCTGCAATATTGGCAGACAGCCAAGGAAAGGAGGAACCTTCCACCGCACTGCGTAACAATTCCTGGCCATAGTTAAACTCATGGTTTCCCATCACTGCGGCATCGTATCCAAGCTCATTTAAGACGTGAATAAAAGGATGTGCCTGCGCTTTGGGTGCATGAGAAGCTGCATAAGAAGCCAGAGGGGAGCCTTGCAGCAAGTCTCCGTTATCGATTAACAGTAATTCAGGCGAACGTTCACGTTCCTGCCGAATCAGGGAAGCCAGCAAAGCAAGACCGGCATGACGATATGCGTTGGTATTGTAATGGACCGGGCGAATCGCCCCGTGAAGGTCACTTGTGAACAAGATATCGAAGTTTGTCGTAGGGGGAATGCGTGTCATTTTACAATCTCCTCTAATATATAAGTTTAGATATATGGCATAAACCGTAGAAAGAAGCAGAAAAACTAGCCTGAATAACGGATGTTAAGCCTTAATCCAAGCGTAATTTCTCCGAATTCATCGACGATAATGAGCCTATTTTAACAGAAGAATGTCACGTTGACAGCCTGCCAAGAAACTTTACAAAACTCCAAATTTCGTTTCACATCACGCAAATATTTGCCAATTATAGTAGACAAGTATTGAAAATCAGAAAAACTTTTGGAGGGTGTTCGATTGAAGAAGTCTGCTTTATTTTTACCATTGTTGATTTTGGTACTGTTCCTGAGTGCATGTGGGTCTAATGCTACATCCAATTCGTCAAATGGCGCTGAAGCCAATTCAAGCGCGTCCGGCACATCAACCGAAACAGCAGAGAAAGACAAAACCGCTGAAGGTTATGTACCTACGGAACTGACAGTGCAATTCGTTCCTTCACAGAATGCAGACACCCTTGAAGCAAAAGCAAAACCGCTGGAAAAACTGCTTGGCGACAAGCTGGGTATCCCGGTGAAAGTCAGCGTATCCACGGACTACAACACGATTATCGAAGCGATGGCTTCCAAAAAAGTAGATGTAGGTTTCCTGCCTCCGACGGCTTATGTACTTGCGAAAGAAAAAGGAGCAGCACAAGTCATTTTGCAAGCACAGCGTTTTGGTGTGAATGATGAGACTGGCGCTCCGACAGAGCAACTGGCAGATTCGTATAAATCGATGATTATTGTCAAAAAAGACTCTCCGATCCAATCGGTTGAGGATCTGAAAGGTAAGAAAATGGCTTATCAGAACGTAACGTCTTCCGCTGGTTATGTATGGCCTGCAGCCTTGTTGCTGGATCGCGGCATTGATCCGCTCAAAGATGTACAGCCTGTAACCGTTAAAGGCCATGACCAAGCTGTTCTTGCCGTATTGAACGGTGACGTAGATGCAGCAGCTATTTTCCAGGATGCCCGTAACACGGTTTCCAAAGACTACCCGAATGTGTTCAAAGATACACGAGTACTTGCTTTCACTGAGCCTATTCCTAACGATACGATCGCCGTTCGTACCGACATGAACGCAGATTGGACAGCGAAGATCAAACAAGCCTTCATCGATATCGGTAAAGATACAGAAGGCCACAAGATCATCAAAGAAATCTACACGCACGAAGGTTATGTGGAGTCCGATGACAGCAAGTTCGATATCGTTCGCCAGTATAACGAGAAAGTGAAAACCGAGTAGTTTTTCGTTCCAACAAGCCATTCGTGACTTTGCACAGTGAACAGGCCAGTTCAGCGTAATTGACGCTGTTCTGGCTTGTGCCGTTATTATAAGTTTCTGCTAGGGAACAGCGGAAACGATATATGTTGAACTTTTAATTTACACAACAACGGAGAGGGCAGAAAAAACCTGGAAAAGCGGAGCGTTCGCCTTTATCACCGGATTTTACCCTTTTAGAAAAGGGGATCAAAAAAATCTGGGGATAACAGCGATTGTAAGGTTATTCTGTCATCGAAGTGCCTGTGTAAATCATCCTTTAGTTCAACTTATATCGATAAATATTATGGATGAAAGAAGGATTAACGCGATGATTGAGCTTCACAACGTGACCAAAACGTATGCAAACGGCACGAAAGGCCTCAATAACATAAATTTGAAATTTAAGCAGGGAGAATTCATCGCGGTAGTCGGTTTGTCTGGTGCAGGCAAATCCACGTTGCTGCGGTCGATCAACCGGCTGCATGATATTAGTGAAGGTGAGATTTTGATTAACGGTAGCTCCATTACCAAGGCACAAGGCAAACGCCTGCGTCTGATCCGCCGGGATATCGGCATGATCTTCCAGAGCTTCAATCTGGTGAAACGATCCAGCGTGTTGCGCAATGTACTGGCTGGTCGGGTGGGGTACCATTCCACACTTCGTACCATTTTGGGTCGTTTTCCGAAAGAGGATGTAGAACTGGCCTTTGATGCATTGGATCGGGTGAATATCTCGGAGAAGGCTTACTCTCGTGCAGATCAGTTGTCTGGTGGACAACAGCAGCGTGTGGCGATTGCCCGTGTACTCGCTCAGGAAGCCAAAATTATTTTGGCCGATGAACCGGTGGCTTCACTCGATCCGTTGACAACGAAACAGGTCATGGATGACCTCAAACGGATTAATCAGGATCTCGGCATTACCACGATTGTTAATTTGCACTTTATTGATCTGGCGAGAGAATATGCGACACGTATTGTTGGTTTGCGGGCAGGAGAGGTTGTATTTGATGGTCCGGTGGAAGAAGCGACGGATGAGCGTTTTGCTGAAATTTACGGCAGACCGATTCTGGCGGATGAGTTGTTGGACAAGCAGGCTGTGCATGAGCAGGGAGAAGTGCTGGTATGAAAGGACAATCCAACGTTTCACTTGAACATGAAGGGCGCTCAGGTGCAGGCAAGGAACCTGGCTCAAGCCCGAAGCAGATCGTGAATCGCCCCAAACCACCGGGGAAGACCAAACATCTACTGACGCTAGTCATCATTGTGCTACTCTTGTGGGCGAGCGCCAAGCAGACGGATGCGAGCTTTGCAGAACTGTTCACGGGTGGCCCGGAGATGTGGAAGCTGCTGAAGGAGATGTTTCCGCCGCGCTGGAGTTATTTTGACAATATCGTACAGGGCATGCTGGAGACGATCCGTATGGCTTTGCTCGGGACAACCATCGGTGCAATCATTGCTATTCCTATTTCCATCATCTGTGCAGGTAATTTGGCGCCGAGCCGCTGGATCTATTATCCGGCACGCTTTCTATTAAATCTGATTCGTACGGTTCCTGACTTGCTACTGGCAGCGTTGTTCGTTGCTGTATTTGGACTGGGGCCGGTTCCGGGTATTCTCGCACTGGCTGTATTCTCGGTAGGTCTGATCGCCAAGCTCACCTATGAAACGCTGGAGACGATCGATAAAGGGCCGCTTGAAGCGATGACCGCTGTGGGCATGAACCGTATTCAGCTTATTGTCTATGGTGTCGTTCCGCAACTGGCAGCCCAGTTCACGTCTTATGTGCTGTATGCCTTCGAAATTAACGTACGTGCCGCCGCCATCCTTGGACTCGTCGGAGCGGGTGGTATCGGACTTTATTACGAAGCGACACTTGGATTCCTGGAGTATGACAAGACGAATACCATTATTATTTTCACACTAGCCATCGTTCTGATTATCGACTATGTGAGCACTAAGCTGCGGGAGAAATTGTTATGATGAAAAATGAAGCGAGCCGTATTCGGCCAAGACCCAAACCACGGAAAAATCCGCTGCGCTGGCTTATCATTCTGCTGTTAATTCTGGTCTATGCATGGGCGCTTGCGGGCGTACCCTTTACCGGATTCAAGGAAACCGCCGGACAGATCATGAAAGCTATTATTGCGGGTATTTTCTCGCCCGACTGGAATTTCGTTTATTTGCCGGAAGGCGAGGATTTGCTGCGCGGACTGCTGGATACTCTGGCGATTTCTGTGCTGGGTACTGTGATCTCCGCTGTGCTCTGTATCCCGTTCGCTTTCTGGTCTGCACGGAATATGAGTGGACATCGGGCGATCTCGGGTGCGGGTAAAATGATGCTTAGTTTCATCCGTACGTTTCCCGAGATTATTATGGCCCTCTTGTTCATTAAGGCCGTAGGTCCCGGATCATTCGCAGGGGTGTTAGCCCTTGGACTTCACTCGATCGGGATGCTGGGTAAACTGTACGCGGACGAGGTTGAAAATATTGACTACGGCCCGTCCGAAGCGTTACTGGCTTCTGGAGCGACCCGGATGCAGCAGCTATGGTTTGCCATCTTGCCGCAGGTTATCCCGGGATTCCTGAACTATACGTTGTATCGGTTCGAAATTAATGTTCGTTCTGCCACGATCCTCGGTGTGATCGGCGCAGGCGGTATCGGAACACCGCTGATCTTTGCACTCAGCACACGCAACTGGCCGCGTGTCGGCATTATCCTGCTCGGCATTATCGTGATGATCACGATTATTGACCTGATCTCGGGGTATATTCGGAAGAAGCTGGTGTAGGTGACGGAATGAAGCGGTAGAGAGAAGGACTATCTTTTGCTGGATGATACGGCAGGAGGTAGTTTTTTTTTGATTTAAAATAAACAGGCTCTAAATCTAGCGATATATTGGTAGTTGCCTAATTTTTCACTTGAAATTTTTTGTAAAAATAGTTGTACAATTTGCTTAATTCTATATTCAATTATTTGTAAGTTATTCCGATTTTAATATGAGAAGGAGGTGAATTTCATTTTGAGAATTATTTTTCCTATTATTGCATCGATATTGAGTATTGGAGGAGGGGGAGTTTTTGCCTATTTTTTGTTTATACTGCTTTTATCTATAGACGATGGTGGATTTCGTATTTTCATTGGTCCGCCTAAAAGCGAGACTCTTCTCAAGCTTGCCTTAATTCTTCTGCCGTTTGTTGTCGCGGTATATGTTCTTAACAAGAAGCAGCAGCATGCAATAAAAAAAACAATAATCGTTTCTTTTGTAGCATCTTTTGTAATGAGTTTTATATTAATACCATATCAAAGTGCAGTATTCGACTTTTTTAGAACGCCTTCGAAACATGTCCAATCGGAGATTCAAAGTCAAGTGCAGCACATTATTGATGAACAACACTTGCCTTTTGTCATAGACCAGAAAGAAAGTGAAGGCCGGACCGATCACGAAGTCATACGAACCGTTGTTTATATGAGAAAAATACAAGAAGGAGATATAGAAAAAAACGAGGTAAAGCCATTTGTTAATACAACATTTGAGACGGATGTTAAGCTAACTTTTAGGGGACAAGCGGAAGATAATTATGCAACAGTTGTAATTGACAGGGGAAAAGAAATATATTGTACAAATGAGTCTTATTGTAGGTAGATGGGTCGGAATTAACTCTACATATTTTTTTCCCGATCGCAAGAATTTCTAGTTATCATTCGTTTATCCGTATAAGATACCGATGCTCTAATTAAAGGGCGTAGGTTATTATACTGATTATTTTGTTGATTCTAACCGGGATTTTGAGTATTGCTGGAAGACTCGTATTGTACTGAACATGGTGCTAACGCTGTTCCCATTTGTTGTTGTGGTGTATTTCCTTAAGCGAAAAAAAGAAAATGTGTTCATTACAATTATCGTGTATCTGTCTATTGCATCCTGGATACTTGGGTTTATGTGGTTTATTAATTCTTAGAAATTAGATATATTGGTAAAATTAGAATGTTATCTGTGTTACAATTGCAGTAGTGGCGAGAGTGATAGATCGTGTCGGTGTTGCCTGTTGAATATAGCCGCTGGACAAGTTGGAACGTACATAATGATGTTGGATATATGGCTCGACACGTTAACTTTTAACGTTAAAGTCGACCTTTTTGCAAGGAGGTAACTATGCTATGGAAACATTTTATTTGATATGGATCGTCTTTATGGTGCTTATATTGCTGTACCGAATGATCTTTCAGAAGTTTAAAAAGCATAACCGGGAAAATATCGGACTCAGTGCGATTCTTATTATTTTTATAGGTAGCGGCGCTTCATTTACGCAGATGAACCTTATTTTTGTCATTGGTATCTTGGCCTTTGCGGCTTATTGTGCGGTGTGGAACAGTATTCTTTTTGTAAGGGACGGTTATGAAAATCCACGCCTCAGATGAGCTGATTCAAAAAACGAAAAAGACCTAAAAAAACTACAAAAAAACCGAAACCACCGCCGCCTGTTTCTGGCCGCCGGACTGGTTTCGGTTTTTCGTTATTGCTTTTAAGCTTGCTTACTACTAGACTAGCTCGCCAAAGGCAAAGCTGCTTTGCTGACTTGTACCGTGACGGTTTCCGTGTTAGTTACGCCAGCGACATTGATCAGTTCCGCGCGATACGTGTATGTTCCGTTCGCACGACCGCTCAGCTCCGTTTTCGCCGTTTGAGCAGATGGTGTAGCAGCGTTCAACGCTTGCGTATCGATCAGTACATCATTTTCATAAAGACGATACTCGGTTGCGTTAGTACCCCACCAGAGGTTCATCGTTACGGTGTAGTTACCATCGCCGTCCCAGTTGTTTTGAGACAATACGGCTTTACCTGGAGCCGCGTTCGCAATGAGAACCGTTAACTCGTCACTGCGAGTAGCACCTTTGTCGTTGATCAGCTCGGCAACATACGTATAGGTTCCGTTCACTTTGTCTTTAATCGCCGTTTTAGCAAACTGTGAAGAAGGGGAAGTTGCTGTTAACTTTTGCGTATCCACAAGGACACCGTTCTCATACAGCTTGTACTCGGTGGCATTTTCACCCCACCACAGATTCATGCTAACGTTGAATGAACCATCAGACAGCCCGGTGGTATGTCCGTTATCGGAAGAAAGCACCGGTTTGCCCGGCGCTCCTTCGGCTGGAGTAGAAGGGTTTTCGCCTCCACCTTGTTCTTCCGAAGCTACAATGTCATCCAAGCTTCTTGGTTTTAATTGATAGACATCTTTGAAAATGGCAGACACACCTGTGATATCAATCTTGTCACCAGCAACATAAGGGAAAGTCGTTTCGCTCACACCAGTACGTGTATCCACACGCACATGTGTGCTTGTCCCGTCCGCAGCTACCGCATCGAATTCAAATGAACCGGCAGGTGTAGCGCTGATGATGTTCTGGACCGTTACATTTTTCAATTGAACGAGTTGACCTTGATTCGCATCATTGATGGCTGTAACCAGCGCTGGAGCCGGCACAGAAGCCGTTCCTGTTTTCTCAATCGCAACCACATCGGTTAACTCGAACTCGCTGTTGTAGATCGTTGTGGGTGCAGTCACTTTCACTTTGTCACCTACATCGAATCCGCTCGTGTGCTGGAACACGTAGATTCCGGCTGTATCATCCTGAAGATAGAAGGCTTGTCCACCGAAAGAACCTGGTTTCGTTGTGACAACACCTTCAACAGTAACTGTAGTGCCAGCCGCTTTGGTGCGTGCTTCGGCTACGCTAATGGTTGCTGGAATTGGACCTTGTTCTTCTGGTAGTGGCTGTGCAGGTACGTTAGCGATACTCACCGCACTGGTAATCAGGTTGCTACCGTTCTGACGCAGACGTAAGCTGGCGTTACCATTCGTACCGGGCTTGATGCGTACATTCAGATCTTTGATCCCGCGTCCTTTGCTGTCCGACGTTACGCTAAACGCCGAGCTGTATCCGTATGAAGTTGGCCATGTTCCGCTATCATTCTGGATCATAGCTACCTGTGTTCCGCCTGTCAGATAAATACCGGCACTGTAACCGGAAACGGTAGTGTTTGGAGCCATATTTTCTACAACCACACGAATCTGGAAGTCTTCGGCATTCGGCAATGTATCTTGCTTCACGAAGCTGTACGCTGCGTTAGCACTGGATGCAGGGCCGCCATAAGAGCCTGGCTTGAACGTGGAACGATCATACCACTTGTATCCGGCCGCAGGTGCAGCCCAAGGTTCAGCTTGCGGTTCAGTGGAAGCCGCTGGCTCCTCGAATGGTAACAGCGCTGTAGCCGTATCCAATGTAAGGCCGTTTACTTCGGACAGCTTAGTATAGTTTTCTTGTGTCGCCAGCCAGTTTACCGTATTCACGAGTAATACAGCATCATCGACTTCTTTGAAGCCGTCATATGTTGTTTTGCGTGTGCCTGTTTCTTCGCGCAAATATTTCGGGGATGCATCTTCCACCGGGGAAGAGTCACCGATGAAGGCCGCTTTACCTGCACCCAGTTTGGATACAGCCACATATGGACCTTCTTCGATACCGCCACCGTTATATACACCTTGGTCAACGGCGTTATTCCATTTGGCATTGGTTTTTGGCAAGTACACAATACCTTTGGCTTTCTCCGGGTCTGTGATTGCCAGCGTGGAGCCTGCGTGCATCGCTACCGCAGATACGCCTTCGGTAATGCCGAATGCCTGATTCGCTGGCACGATGATATTGGCGTTAAGATCCCCGAGTGCGTTATAACGGAAACGTACGCCGAAGTTATCGGACAACCAGTCCGTGCTGGTTACATCTTGCATGGCTGCTGAATTGCGCTCATCTGTGCTCATGCCTTTGGTTGGATCTTCATATGCACCGCGGCGATAGCCGTTAATGACTTCAGAGCCATCCCAGCGATTTTTGTTACGGTCGGCATTGTAGTGATCTCCAATGAAGAAAATGCTCCCGCCGGATTCAACATATTGTTTCAATGCCGCCTGTTCAGACGTTTTGAAAGGAATTTGAGGTTCTGCAATGACAAATACGTTGTATTCTTTCAGATCATCATAGGTAAAAGGTGTCGTTTTGCGCAGTTCTTTCACATAATAACCGTCGTTCGCCAGAGCATTACCGAAATCCGAGAAGCCACCATCTATAACCCAATCGGCTGCTCCGGCAGTCTGACCGTGCGAATTGTCGAACAGCACTTTCTTACCAGCATTCTGGTTAACGACCTTGGCTTGAATGAATGGTGCCGGGTCTGTCGGTCCTTCCGCATGAACCGAAGCATCTCCGTTCCATAATCCGATCTGAAGTGGCAAAGCCATGGATAATGCCAGGAGTGATTTTAACCAAACTCCCCGCAAACGTTTCATTTTACCCAACCAAATCCCTCCCAAATATTAGTTGATTCATGAGTTCGTCCATATTCTACCACATGAAAATCTCACATAGTCATAACAAATTGTAAAAATTAGATCGAACTTTGTAAAATTAGGTATTTCGGCATATGAATAGGTCATTTGGATTATTGGTTATTACAGGAATGGAAATAATAATGTGGTGGATAACAGAGTAGGGGAACACAACGTAAAAAAGCCATCTCTACGAGATGACTTTGGCACGAATACGATTGACGGCGTGGAAAACGGAAGATTTGATCATGCCTTCACTGCGGTTCACCATCTGGGCTGTTTCTTTAATTGAATACCCATGAATCAGGCGCAGCTCCAAAATTTTGCGATGTTCGGTATTGTGGATATGGGAGACAATTTCGTTAACTCCTTCATTAATCTCCATCTGAGGAGTATCAACATGGTGAGCAGGGGTTTCCAGCCGGCTGTCTCGGCGTAAGGTCCGGGTACGTCTGCGAAAGCTGTCCATAGCCAGGTTACGGGCGATGCGCTTAAGATAGTAGAGAATTCGGTCTTCAGGAATATGGACAGTGACGTTCATGAGACGGATAAAACAATCCTGCGCCAAGTCTTCCGCATCCTGCGGCTGTTTGACGATTTGGGATAGATACCTGGTGATTTCTGATTTATAGTTAATGTAAGCATCATTAATCTGTGTGTGGTTCATAAGATGTGAATCCCCCTTGGATATGGATCAAACCTTGGTTCCGGTCCGTTTGGCGTTCTGTTAATGCCAGTATAGCGGGAGGTTGTTTCCAAAAGGTTCAGAGTTGTATCGGAGTTGTAACATTTCTTGATTTCCTCTGTTCAAGCAGTCGGCTTGGGATACAGAATATAGACAGATGAAATTCATAGAGCAGGGAGATTACGAATGTATTATGAGACCAAAAGAGATATTAATCATCGAAGATGAAGAGTCCATTCGCGATATATTGTCCTATTCGCTTCGCAAAGAAGGGTTCGAGATCAAGGAGGCGGCTTCGGGCAGGGAAGGATTGAATCTGCTGCGGGAGTCGAGGCCCGATCTGATTCTGCTTGACCTGATGTTGCCCGATATGAGCGGCTTCGATGTGTGCAGGCAGTTGTCTGTGAACTCCAAAATCCCGGTAATCATGATCACGGCGAAGTCCGATATGCTGGACAAGGTGCTTGGCATGGAGCTGGGGGCTGACGATTACATTACAAAACCTTTTGATATCCGCGAAGTAGTTGCCCGCATCCGGGCGATTTTCCGCCGGATCGATCTCATCAGCGAAACGCTGGAGAACCAGTCTTACGAAGTCGTTAGGTTAGGCAAACATATCGAGATCCGTAAGGATGAGCGCGAGGTGTGGAAGGACGGAGAACGGGCAGGGCTCACCAATAAGGAGTATGATCTGCTACTGTTTCTCGTGAACCACCACCGCAAAGTACATACACGTTCAGAGCTGCTGGACAAAGTGTGGGGATTTGATTTTGCAGGAGATACGCGTACCGTGGACATCCATGTGCAGCGCATTCGCAAAAAGCTGGACAGCGGCGATCAAGGCATATCGATGATTGAAACGGTATTTGGCGTAGGATACAAGCTGAATATTCAGGTGCAGACATGAAATGGACGATTCAGTTCAAGATGGTTGTGCTGTTCTCGGTGATCGTTTTTATCGGTTTCTCGGCACTGCTAATTCTGTCCAACAAGGTTGCTCAAGAGAATATGTATCGTGAAGTGCGAGAGGATATGGTGCAATCCAAAAAAAATCTGGATATCGCCCTGAATCAGTACTTTCTCATCCATAACAAACGGATCAGCAAAGATTCGCTGGAGGCAGGCAGCCGGGAATTAAAAGAGCAGATTGGCTCTGCTGTGGGTGGAAGCATTACGCTCTATCGTCCCGATGCCTCTATGTATGGCTCCAGCACCAGTGAAGGGAAACTGGTCAAACATACAGAGATAGAGGATTTGAGAGAAGCGATGCAATCCCGCATTGCCTATACGACAAAAGTGGATCAAGGACGGGTTGTCGCAAGCCTTTCTTTTCCGATTCAGAGTGACCAGCAACTTGTCGGCATTGTGCAACTCGAAAAGGATTATACGGATCTTTACCGACGCAATATGCGCTTTCAGGATACAATTAAGCTGTTCGCAGCGACGATATTTGTGTTCGTTTTCATTGCTTCGATTTTTATTTCCCGGAAAATTACACAGCCGATTCGTGTGCTGACGAAACGTTCTGCCGAAGTGGCTCAAGGTAGCCTGAATGCGGATATTCAGATTGCCACGAAGGATGAGATTGGGGAACTGGCGGCGAGCTTCACGGTCATGATTGACCGGGTAAGAGAGCAGATTGATGTGATTGAGCGAGAACGGGACGAAGTGAAACAAGTACAGGCACGAAGCAAAGTTTTTTTTGACAATGTGACACATGAATTAAAAACACCGCTGACGACTATTCTGGGCTATGCGCAGATTTTGCGGGATAATGGATTCACCGACCCGGATTTCTTCGACAAGGGCATGAATTATATCATCAAGGAAAGCCGTCGTCTGAATACGATGGTTGCGGATATTTTGGAAGTGTCCGTGTCTTCGGCAGTGATTGAGAACTACCGTTTTGCACGGGTTGACGTCTCGGAAGTTATCCGGGAAGCGTGTGAGGACATGTCGATCAAGGCAGGCAAATACAATATCGGCATTCATTATGAACTTGAAGAAGAGCTATATGTACGGGGGGATCGGGACAAGCTGAAAGAGGTATTCCTGAACGTACTGGATAACTCCGTCAAGTATAGTGATGTGAATTCGATCATTGAAGTGCAGTCCTCGCGGGAAGAACAGTCTATTGCCATTATGATTCGAGATCAGGGTGAAGGCATCGGTGCAGAAGCCCTGAATCATGTGTTTGAACCCTTTTACCAGGATAAGGGCATGAACCGTGTCGAAAAAGGCAGCGCCGGCCTGGGGCTGTCGATTGTGAAAAACATTGTGGAGCGTCATGGAGGAACAGTGGAGATGAAAAGCATCATGCGGGAAGGGACGCAAGTCCATATCCGCCTGCCGGGGGATCGAAACACATGAAATATACCGGCTTTTGGCGTAAACATCGCGATAAGCTGATGCTGTCCGGGCTACTCATTGCCTTTGTCGGGGGGATATTCGGGATTGGCAGCCTGTTCAGCATGAGTCACCTTAAACCACGTACTGTGATATTGCCTGGTGAGCAATTCAACAGTCGTCTCGCGCCCCCATCGAGCAGTACAATCCAAATCGAGTCAGCGACTAAAATTCCGAATGATTTTGTTATTTACGATTTTGATATGGGGGATCGGAATACGATTGTTGTTAACAGTACCGAACGTTCGTATACAGGACTGCGGCTGCTCAAGTTGCATCTGGATGATAACCAGGTGAAAGAGATCAGTGGCAACACGGATTTTGGCGTTGTACTGAGCCCGGATCGAACCAAGCTGATGTATGCTCAGTATCGTTCGGGACAAGCCCAACGCACGGCTTTTATATACGATATGAAAAGTGGTGAACGAACCAAACTGGGCAAGGAACATTCCTATTTCAGGGAGTTTCTCAGTAACGACACATCCATCAGTCATGATGATCGTGGTTTCATTCAGACCGATCTGAGAACGGGCAAAGAAGAGATCCTGTTTTCCGATGAGGTCATGATGAAGAAAGTCGGAGTAGAGACACATGAGGATAAGTCGGGCAAGAATTACATCGTTATTGACAGTTTTGAGATTAGTCAGGATATGAAGCAGGCTTATGTTCTGGTCATGCACAAGGATGATTTTGCCGTCTATCGTGTGTCGCTGGAGAAAAATCCGGACGTGTCCTTATACCTGAGATCGAAGGATATCCAGCAATACCATCTGTTGAAAAATGGGGATATGATCTTTCAGGGTGAAGTGAATCAGGTGCAGGGACTATATCGATATCAGGTGGAAAAAAATAAGCTGAACTTGCTGGCCAAGGGCACATTCTGGAATTTTGATCTGAGCGCGGACGAATCCCGAATTGCTTATCTGAATACATTGGAAAATCAGAAAAATGAGCTTCATATTGCCTTCCTCAATGATCAGAACTTGTCCTCTGATACGGTGATCTACCGGAATATCAACAATTTTATCAAGCTGAAATGGTTTGAGGAAGAACTGTTCATGGCAAGCAGCACCGCCAGCAAGAGTGAGTTGTATCGTTTTAGCTTTAAGGCATGGTAGGTTTATGACAGGAGCACTACCCAGCGAGAGGTCGATTCATGTAGAGAATTTGCTGCCACAGCCTTAGTTTTATTCAGATATTAGAAAGAACATATATCCCTGCGGGCAAGCATTGTACGCTCTGCCGCAGGGATATATGTGTTGACATGTTACAAGTTGGATACAACTGCGTCCTGCCCCGATACATCTGCGCACTATAATAAAGTGAGATACACAGAAATACATAATCAGGAAATGGAAAGGAAGACAAGCCACGAATGCTTCAAGTTGAACAGGTATCCCATGCCTTCCGCAATGCACAGGGCGATGTTCCCGTGCTGCAAGATATTAATCTGACGATTCAAGAGGGGCAGATGGTTGCGCTGCTGGGTAGTTCAGGTTCAGGGAAGTCCACACTGCTGAATCTGATGGCTGGTTTGATGAAGCCAACACAAGGCAAGATTTGGATCGCAGGACAGGATATTGTGCGTTTCAGTGAGAATCGTCTGGCGGAGTTTCGGCGTAGTCACATTGGATTTATATTTCAATCCTACGAGCTGTTGTCCAATCTGACGATCCGGGAAAATGTAGAGTTGCCTCTGGTATTTATGGGAATAAGACCATCCAAACGTAAAGAAAAGGCGCTTCGCCTACTAGAACAAGTGGGGCTCGGCGATAAGACGAATCTCTTTCCGTCGCAGTTATCAGGTGGTCAGCAGCAACGGGTCAGTATCGCCCGCTCGCTCATCACGGAGCCTTCGGTCATCTTTGCAGATGAACCGACGGGTAATCTGGATACAGAGACCGAGGAAGAGATTCTTTCCATTTTGCAGCAACTGAACAGAGAGATGAAAACAACCTTTGTCATTGTGACACACGAAGCCGAGGTGGCTGAACAGATGCAGGTTGTACTGACGTTACAGCAGGGGAGATTGGTCGAACAGCAACAGGTTGCCCAGTTGCAGCATGTATGAGAGTTAATGTTAAAGGAGAGGAACAGTGAGAATACGGGACGTAGTGCGCATGGCCTGGGGACAGATCATTCGGCGCAAAGTGGTCACATTACTCTGTATGACCGGTCTGTCAATCGGTTCGGCAGCGATGATTATTGCACTGAGTGTGGGGCAGTCGGTACAGACATACAGCGAGAAAACGTTGAATGATAACTACAAGATGGACGAGATTACGATCAGCCCGAACGAGGGAATCAAAACGGGAAATGGAAGCGGCGGAGGCACGAAGAGTAAGTTTGAACGCGGCGCGCTGACGATGGAGAAAATTCGGATTATTCAGCGCCTTCCTCACGTTGTCGCTGTGGCTCCTATGCTGAAACTGGATGCGCTCGATATGGTGCTTCCGGATGGGCGCAGCTCCTACGTGGAAGTGATTGGAACCGAGATGCAGACGTTGAGCGGGTTCGGATACAAATATGCACAGGGCAGCGGAACTGGCAATGGCCGAGTTGCAATTGTGAATTATGGAGCGACCTACGGCTTTATCGATTCCAAAGTGACTCAGAAGCTCTTTGAGCAGTTGAATTCCGATCCCTATAACAATGATCTTTTGCAACAGTACAATGAGATGATGATGAAGCAGGATCAACTGATGCAGCAACGTATACAATTTCGGTATGAGGATTTTACGAATGGCAGAAAGACCAAGATGAGTGGAACGATACGTGTATCGGGTGAACTAGCCAAACCGTCCAATATGGATGATATGAGCGCTCAGAATGACAAAAAAGTATATGTTCCGCTGGATACAGCACGTGCTCTGCAGGATGAGCTGGGATTGCAACAAACGGACAGCCCGGCACTCAAACGTCTCAATTCCGCATTGGTGAAGGTAGATAACAAGCGGCATGTAGCTCAGGTGGAAGAGCAGATCAAAAAGCTGACGTTAAACACGCAAAGTAATCTTTTTCAGGAAGAGGCCATGGCAGGACAGCTTGCGATGTACCAGAAAGCAGCCATCGGTATTGGCGGTTTTATTATGGTGCTGGCTTCACTGTCTATTATTGTGGCGATGATCATGTCCACGCATCAGCGGCGTAAGCAGATCGGGGTTATGAAGGTGCTTGGCGCCAACCTGTGGCAGATCCGTCAGATGTTTATTGCGGAGGCAGCCATGCTGGGGTTCATTGGTGGTGTGGCTGGGGCGGGGATTGCCTTTGCCGCGCTCGGCGGGGTGAACCAGCTACTTGCAAGTCAGATGGCGGATCAGGCGGGCGGACCGATGACAGTAATCATTCAGCAATCGGCATTGCCGCTGGGGATTGTTTTTGCCGTACTTGTCGGTGTGGTATCGGGTATCTATCCAGCCATCAGCGCATCGCGAACCAATGCGCTAAGTGTGATTAAATCGATGTGATGGATCTACGGAAAGGCTAACGTGCATGGCTGAACGTGGAACATTTGGAGATATGAACAGACTCAAACTTTTCAGTGGAAGGGAACTAAGCATGAAGAAATGGATCAGCATCATCACTACGATTGTACTTATGGCAGGTGCAGGGTATTGGGTATATGAGAAATACAAACCCCAGCCGGAAGCGCCCGTTGAGACTCCTCCGCCTATCACTTTTGATGTGACACAGGAGACGATGACACAGACCATCCAAGTGAAAGGGAAATCGGTCTATACCGAGCAGACGGACGTGTTTGCACCGTATGCTTCCAATATTAAACAGTGGCATGTCAAGAACGGGGAACAAGTGAAAAAAGGGGATGTTTTGTTCACGCTCGATACGTCGGCATTACAGACAGAAGTCAGTCAGATGCAGAGTGACCTGGACAAAGCACGGTTAGATGTGGAGATGAATCAGATCAGCATCGACCAGGCCGGCATGACTGAAACATTAGGTGTGACGGAAGAGGAACGTAAAAAAGCATTCGCGGACCGGGAGAGCAAACGTCTGGCGAACGAGCTTAGCCAAAAGGCTTTGGTTCTCAAAGAGCAGGAGATCCGCAAGAAGCAGGATGTTATGAGCAAGGCAGTGGTGCATGCTACGACCACAGGGATCTTTCAGTTGAATGAGCAGGATAACAAAACACGGGCCGTTACGGAAGGGCAGTTAATCGGCTCAATCACGAACACGGGCAAAATGAAATTCAATACTATTGTCGGTGAGGAAGAGATGTTCAAGCTGAAGGAGGGCATGCCGGTACAGGTGCGCATGAGTGCGCAGAAGGATCTGAAATTTACCGGAAAAGTAAGCAAGGTATCCAAATTTGCCCGGAAAAGTACGGATACCGATCTGAAGCAGGCCTCTCAGTTTGATGTTGTCATCGATCTGAAGCCAGATGCTCGCATGTATGGAGGTGTCAGTCTGGAAGGAGACATTGAAACGATGCGCAAGGACAAGGTGACTGCCGTATCGAGTCTCGCCATTATGCGTGATCAGCCCGAACCTTACGTGCTACTGGATAAAGGGAACGGACAGACGGAGCAGCAAGCGGTTAAGACAGGCATGGAATCCGGAGATAAAACCGAGGTTGTTAGTGGATTGAAGCCAGGGGATGTTGTTGTTATTCCATAGAAGGAGGTAAAAGCTTATTGCGGTTTTGTGCCGTAATGAGCTTTTTCTATTGCGACAGAGAGGAGCAAATTCCTTCTTTTTATGTGGAAAAAAATATAATTTAATTTATATAATTCAATTTACAGTAATATTTACATGTCGTATAATCACACTATAAGGAGGTGAACAAGCAGTCATACGCGAGATCACATTTTTTTTCAAGTTTTAATGGAAAGCGCTTACGCAAAGTTAGTTCGCATTCAACGTTCTCTTCACACTTCAATTCCAAGATGATGATTTAACTACTCCACCACGGTTTACTCTCAAGATTCAACCCCCACACAAGCTCACACACAGCAATTCTACTGAAAACACCCGACGTTTATTTTTATTTGCTCTTTGACTTCAGCCCTTTTAATGATGGAGGTGACCGAAACACCACACATTTTTTCATGCACTTTGTGCCATGCATCCTGCTTCTACACAGAGGAACAGCAGACATGAGTCGAGACCAATCTTATCTAAGGGAAAGGTGGAACTATGAAGAAAACATTGAAAACCAAATCAAGAGGCCAGAAGCTGCTGCGTAAAGGTGTAAAACAAATGATGGCAGCTGCGCTGCTTGCAGCAGGGATCTTCCCTGGCATGTCTCCAGGTGTGACACAGGCAGCGGAGGCGCATGTGAACAATCCGTTTGTGGGCGCCACGGCTTATCTCAATGAGGACTACTCTGCACTTGTGGACACCTCTATTGCAATTACCAGTGATGCTTCGCTGAAAGCGAAGATGGAAACGGTGAAATCTTACCCTACTGCGGTATGGATTGACCGTATTGCAGCCATCTATGGCGGGGCCGAGAATGCTGGTCGCAAGAGCGTGGAAGAGCATCTGGATGCGGTTCTCGCTCAGAAGAAGCCAGGCGTACCTATTACGGCTTCCTTTGTCATCTATAACTTGCCGGGTCGGGACTGCCATGCCCTCGCTTCTAACGGGGAGCTTCCTTTAACCCAGGCAGCATTGCAAACGTATAAAACGGATTACATTGACGTGATTGCAGATATTTTTGCTGATCCTAAATATCAAGACATCCGCATTATCGCTGTTATTGAGCCAGATAGTTTGCCTAACCTGGTAACCAATCTGAGCACACCGGCTTGTGGTCAAGCGGCTTCAACGGGGATTTATGAAGCTGGGATTAAATATACGCTCGACAAGCTCCATGCGATTCCAAACGTATACAACTATCTCGATATCGGTCACTCCGGCTGGCTCGGATGGGATAACAACCGTTCTGGAGCGGTCGCGCTCTATACCGATGTAGTCGGGGATACGCTGGGTGGACTGAGCAGTGCGGATGGATTCATTACGAATACTGCCAATACTACACCGCTGGCTGAACCAAACCTAACCAACCCGGATCTCAACATCGGTGGACAACCGATTCGTTCAGCGAAGTTCTATGAATGGAATCCGTACTTTGACGAAACCGATTTCACAGCGAAATTGTATGCCGATTTCGTACAGGCAGGATGGCCAGCGAGCACGGGTTTCCTTATTGATACCAGCCGTAACGGATGGGGCGGTGTGAATCGTCCAGCTACAGCTACAGGCAGCAATATCAATGACTATGTAAATTCAGGTCGTGTGGATCGCCGTGAGCACCGGGGGAACTGGTGTAATGCAAGCGGAGCAGGTATCGGAGAAGCACCGAAGGCAGCTCCGGGACCAGCGCATCTGGATGCCTATGTATGGGTGAAACCTCCAGGTGAATCCGATGGCTCCAGTTCCGAAATTCCGAACAATGAGGGTAAAGGCTTCGACCGGATGTGTGATCCAACGTATACAACGAAAGATGGGGTGCTGACTGGTGCATTGCCTAACGCGCCGGTATCAGGTCACTGGTTCCATGATCAGTTCGTACAACTGGTGAAGAACTCCTTCCCTGTACTCTCTGAGAATGGTGGAGGCAACCCTCCAGGTGGAAACACAGCACCGGCAGCTCCTGCTACACTAACAGCTGCGGCCGGTAATGCTCAAGTGACGTTGACATGGGCGGCATCGACAGGTGCGACGAGTTATACGGTGAAACGTGCGCTGACGGCATCCGGTCCATTTGTAACGGTTGCTGCCAATGTCAGCGGAACAACTTACACCAACACGGGCTTGACGAATGGGACAACGTACTATTATGTCGTGACAGCAAGTAATGCAGCAGGTGAGAGTGTGAACTCTGCATCGGCCATGGCAACACCGGCAGCCGTTGCAACGGCTCCGGCGGCACCAACAGCGTTGACAGCAACAGCTGGCAATGCACAGGTGAGCCTGTCATGGACAGCTTCGGCAGGTGCGACAAGCTATAACGTAAAACGTGCCCTGACGGCATCGGGTCCATTCACGACGGTTGCATCGAATGTAACTGCAACGTCGTATATTAACACTTCGCTGACCAATGGCACAACCTACTATTATGTGGTGAGTGCGGTGAATGCAGCTGGGCAAAGTGCTAATTCTACTGTAGCCTCTGCGACACCAGCGGGTGTGGTTGTACCAACAAGTGATCTGGTGGTGCAATATCGTGCAGGGGATACCAATGCAACGGATAACCAGATCAGACCGTTGTTCAACATCAAAAACCTGGGCAGCACTGCAGTGGATCTGAGTGATTTGAAACTTCGTTATTATTTCACCAAAGAAGGTTCGGCGGCGATGGATTCTGCCATTGACTGGGCAGTGGTTGGCGCAGCCAACATCGACCGTACCTTTGGAGATGGATATGTTGAGCTGAGCTTTAAGTCCGGCGCAGGAAGCATTGCTGCGGGCGGACAATCCGGAGACATTCAGCTTCGTATGTTCAAAACTGACTGGTCCAACTTTGACGAGAGTGATGACTATTCCTATGACCCAACGAAAACATCCTATCAGGATTGGGATAAAGTCACACTCTATCAAGACGGTAGTCTTGTATGGGGAATTGAGCCTTAAAGGTCATACATTTGGTGGTTTAGTGCTAATGTACGTGTGAGTGTACGCACAACTTATCAAAACAGAGCTGTTTTCTGGTCATTCATTGACCGGGGGCAGCTCTGTTTTTGTCTAACGATCTCAGGAGCTTGGGATGAATGAGCTTGGAGCGCTATCCGACGGTTTGGAAGAATGAGCTATAATGATAAGCCTTTGAAGATTGTTCATTTTTCATTATTCACCGTTGTACACTCTGACCGAGATACACTGAATATTGATCGTTTTGCACGGATATTTGCCTATGGTTAGGCGGTAAGGATGTCTATAATAGTACCCGATGGATGGTAACTCTTGCTACGAAGGAAGTAAAGAGAGTGGAAGGGGGATCGGAGGAACTGGAGAAGGAAGTACGTCAGGCAACTAAATTCTTTCTTGAATTTCATTTCGCTTCATAATGTAAGCGCAACCATTTTTCCTTTGATGTATGAAAATGAACCTGACCTAACATGAGCACGAATCTGATCTTCGTATGAACACGAAATTGACCAGACCATTAACATGTTCAGGTAGAAGTATCATTACCCATTCTAACCAGGGAGAGTGAAGGTTGATGAACTTAAGATCAGTAGAAGATAATCGAATTAAACATAGTAACAGCACTGACGATAGAACCCATGTCAGTACGAATGTCAGCCAAAAGAAGAGCGCTAGCACTCATAGGGCAAAACGATCGCGCATGCCTCTTGGGGCCAAAGTGCTCTCTTCTGCACTCAGCTTGGCTTTAATTCTTAGTGGAACTGCCGGGATCAGTGGAGCGGATGCTTCACAATCCCAAGCCCAATCTCAAGGGAAAAGCATTCAACTGGAGAAGCTGGATCGCGGGCTGGTAGCGGCTTCGACGTCCGAAGGTGTGTTTCTAAGCTGGAGATTGCTTGGGGACGAGGCAACAGGGTACAGTGACAAGGGGCTGACCGGGACGGATTTCAACGTGTATCGGGATGGCAAAAGAATTGCAAAGGTCACAGACAGCACGAACTATGTAGACAGCACAGGTACGACATCTTCACGTTATGAAGTTGCCGCCGTGAATAACAAAGGTAAAGAAAGCAAACGAAGCGCATCCGTCAAACCTTGGGCGAACGGGTATATGGATATTCCTTTGCAAAAGCCGGCTGACGGTGTGACACCTGCGGGTGAAGCTTACACCTACAGTGCCAATGACATGAGTGTTGGTGATGTGGACGGGGATGGTCAGTACGAATTTTTTGTGAAGTGGGACCCATCCAATGCTAAGGACGTATCGCAAAAAGGATATACCGGTAATACCTACGTTGATTGTTATACGCTGGACGGTCAGCTGTTGTACCGGATCGATCTCGGGGTTAACATTCGTGCGGGAGCGCATTATACGCAGATGCTTGTCTATGATTTTGATGGAGATGGCAAGGCTGAACTGATGTTCAAGACCGCTCCGGGCACACAAATTATGAAGTACAACAAAAAGGGCAAACCAACCTCACAAAAGTACATCACACTGCCGAAGGAAGATCGCAAAGCCGGGGTGACACACGAGGACGATTATCGCCTCAGTGCGGAAGGGTACTATGACCATGTGGTCGATATGTTCCGGAACTGGCATAAACACGAAGAGGTTGTGAAAGGAAACTGGCCTGCGACACTGGAAGAGGCGTTTGGAATCGAGAAAAAATACAACTATCCGTTATCCCAGCAGGATGCGGAAAGTCTGGCTGACTATTTTATAGATGTATACGCACCGCAGCGGAGCGCCCGCAATGAATTGCGCAAGTTCGAAGGGTTTATTGTGGACGGGCCGGAGTATATTACCGTGTTTGAAGGCAAGTCGGGAAAAGAATTACAGACCGTCCCGTATGAACCCGAACGTCATGATGACGGCCTGATGTGGGGCGATTATGCGATGGCACGCATTGAACCGGCAAACCGGGTAGACCGTTTCCTGGCTGGGGTTGCGTACCTGGATGGCAAGAAACCGTCTGCGATTTTTGCACGCGGATATTATACTCGCTCCACCATGGCTGCCTACAACTGGGATGGCAAGAAACTGAAAAAAGAGTGGATGGTAGACAGTGGCTGGACACCGATGAAAAATCCGTTCAATGACGGGCCACATGGTGTAGATGGCACAGACCCGCAGTACGGTTCGATTACAACACAGGGAGCACACTATTTCAGTGTGGCGGATGTAGACGGTGACGGCAAACAGGAGATTATCTATGGTTCGGCTACGATTGACCACGATGGTAGTGTGTTATATAGTTCCACCGATGTGATGCCGCCCGAGAGTGCTGCACCGGGAACGATTGCCCGTCTAGGACACGGAGATGCACTGCATGTGGCAGATATCGACCCGGATCGCCCGGGACTGGAGATCTTTATGGTACATGAGGGCGGACCTTGGGCGCCGTACGGATATTCCCTGCGTGATGCGAAGACCGGAGAAGTCATTTATGGCGGATATACAGGCAAAGATACCGGACGCGGTATGGTCGGAGATGTCGATCCAACCCGGCGCGGGCTGGAGACATGGGCTGTCGGATTATGGACGGCACAGGGGGAAAAAATAAGTGATCAGGCGCCCGGAACCAATATGAGCATTCGCTGGGCCGCCGACATGACCACCCAAATCGTAGACGGTGCCATCGATGTCACTCCTACAATCAAAGACTGGACACGCGGCACAGTGCTGACCGCGACAGGAACCTTAACCAATAACCACACGAAAGGTACACCGTCGCTGGTTGCCGATGTATTCGGAGACTGGCGTGAGGAGATGCTGGTGCGTACAGCCGACAGTTCAGCGATCCGCATCTATTTGAGCACCGAGAAAACAGATCGCAAGCTCTATACGCTCATGCATGATGCGATGTATCGTGTAGGTATTGCTGGACAGAACAGCGGATATAACCAGCCTTCGTATCCTTCCTTCTACATGGCATCGGATATCGATTGGTCGAAGGTGACGTTGCCGAACTTCTATACTCCGGGGAAAGGCAAAGGGGATAAATAAGACTGTCCGCTCAGATTAGAAAGAGAAATGATGTAAGCTAACCGCAAATAGCTCTGGAATTCGCTTCTGTGTAATGATCACGCAGAGAGATTCCAGAGCTTTTTTGTACATCCAACTACTTCTCGATGTCTTCAGTCAAGTGTGTTGCGGAAGCAAAGGATTCCAGCGTATATTGACCGTCCTGAATCAGTAACTTGGTGATGGAACACTCGGGAACGAGACGTTTCTGCTCAACCAGGAAATTCGGATGCCATCTGTTCAGTTCTTGTTCGGAAAACGTTTGCACCAGGAAATCGGTAATCAGACCGCCATGGGTAGCCAATACAATATGACTGCCGGTTGGCGCCTGTGTTGCCAGTTCGCCGAGCAAAGAGGCCAGCCGTGTGCCTGCCTGTTTGGCAGAGTCACCAACATGTGGAATGAACTCCGGGTCTGCGGTACACTGGTCCCACAAAGCTACAAATTGTTCGAAAGTCTGCTCGGGATCATCACCCCAATTCGCTCGCTCACGCAAGCGTGCATCTTCCGAGACGTCAGACCCGGTAAGGGAAGCAATGGCTTCGGCGGTTTCTTGTGCTCTCCGGAGTGGACTCGCTACGATCCGGTGGATGGGATACGGAGCTTTCGAGAAATGCCGGGCGGTCAATTGAGCCTGACGGCTACCTTCGGCAGTAAGTGGCACGTCTCCAATATCACTTTTTTTGACACCATGTCTGACCAGATAAAAGGTTGTACTCATCGCATGAAATCTCCTTCAACATTGGATTTAGAAATGGCAGATCATGATATAATGATTTTATACTAAGCTTATAGGAACTGAACGTTTCGATCCATTACAATTTGGAGGATATTAATATGAAAAAATTGTTTTTGTCATCTTCTTTTGTTGACACAGCAAGCTTGTTGAACACACTGGAAGAAACGTTAACCGGAAGAACCGTTACCTTTATTCCGACAGCTGCGGTTCCTGAGCCATATGATGCATATGTACATGCGGGCAGGAAGGAGCTTGAGAAGTGGGGACTTATCGTACAAGAGTTGGAAGTATCCACGGCATCTTCTGAAGAAGTAGCAACCAAGTTGCAACAAAGTGACCTGATCTACGTGTCGGGTGGCAACACCTTTTTTCTATTACAGGAGCTTCGCAGAAGTGGAGCAGAGAAATACATACAGGCTCACATCCAAGAAGGGAAAATATACATCGGAGAGTCGGCGGGTTCCATCATTCTCGCCCCTGATATTGCCTATGTGAAAGCTATGGATGATTGCGCGGTAGCACCGGACTTGTCCAGTTACGAAGGGCTGAATGCGGTTGATTTTTATCCCGTGCCGCATGTGGGTTGTCCCCCATTTGTAGAGTCGGCAGCTCAGGTTATGGAAGAGTATCAGTCCGCACTGCCTCTCGTGCCGATAACGAACTCCCAGGTTATTATCATGGATGGGGAGCAGTACCGGATTAGTAGCATCTAACGTCAATTTTAACGATGTTTATTCAAAAATAGAGCGAATACATCTGTACGCCATATTGCGCTTGGAGGGAGGTTGTAGAGATGGGGACAGGATCAGTAACGAATCATACACCATCCTTTTCAGGCAGTCTTTTTCAGGAACGCCTTCGCACCGAAGATTGGGGTCCGCGTTTTTTCGCTTATTATTACAAACAATGGGATGATTATCAGATGTCCTACCACACTCATGACTCCACGGAAATTATGTACATCATTACGGGTATGTGCCGAGTGGATGTGAGGATGGCAGACGGAAGCTCGGAACAGGCGGTGTTGAAAAAAGGACAGTTCATCCTGCTGGATGCAGGGGTTCCCCATCGGCTGTTGGTGCAGGACGGCGTGCCGTGCCGAATGCTCAATGTAGAATTCGGTTTTGCGCGTACTGCATCTGGACAACTTACCATAAAGCAACTTGCGCAGGAAGAGGATACGGTTCATGCTTTTCTAACTCGATCTACTCCTTATCTTGTTTTGCCTGACCCGGAAGAGGTGTATTACACGATGAAAAGCCTGGTGCTTGAGCTGGATCAGCGTGGTCTGATGGAACAGAGGCTGAGACAAGAGCAGGCACCGGAACAATCGCAAGAGCAAACGAAGTCTGAACTTTCTCCAGTACACATGGGAGTGATTCCTGCCGAAGAGCGCACGCTTCATCGTGAAGCCCGAAACCTGACATCCCCGGAGCAGGGAACGTTGGTAAGAACTCTTTTTATCCAACTGCTCGTTCGGATTGCAAGACTGCGAGGCGAGATGGAACGAAGTGCACTGGATCAGACAGAGATATATATAAAACGAACGATTGAATTCATGCATCATAATATGGATCGCAGTATTCAAATGAAAGATATGGCGGCAGCAGTCAATTTACATCCGGGGTATCTGCACCGCATTTTCCGTAATTATATGCAATGGACTCCGACTGACTATTTGACGATGCTACGGATGGAGAAGGCCAAGATGTTGCTACAGCAGACCAATATTCCCATCTCTGAAATTTCAGACTATGTGGGTGTGGGCAGTCGGCAGTATTTTCATATGCTTTTCAAAAAATATACGGGTAATACGCCTGTTCAATACCGAGAATCCATGGAGCGAATACAGTGGAGCTATCCGGAGGAATCGGAGTAGCAGCAGGGCCGCGAGGCTGGAACAGGCGGGTAGAAACTAAATGTTGAACTGAAAGGGTATTCATGATATCCTTTGTTCAGAAGTAACCAATTCGTCGATAATGCAGTAGTTAATTTAATATACTCAGGATTGTGACTGTTCGGCAGGCGATACCTAAATTGTTCGTAGTAAACATGAGTTGTGCATGTTACTGCTTCAATTTAGGTTTTTTTTATAGGAGATTTTGATTTTTTGAAGAATTGTATGGAATATTAACGGACGAGCATGTGATGAGTGGGGGTGATGCAGATGAAGATTAGGAAAATTTTTAATAACAATGTGATTTTACTGACGGATGATAACGGGCACGAGATGATCGTGATGGGCAAAGGGATCGGATATAACAAACATAACAGTGATGCGATTGATTTCTCGCAAGTGGAGAAAAAGTTTGTCGTTGAAAAAGCAACGTCCGACAAGCTGATGGGGCTGATTGGTGAGATTCCAACCGAACATCTGGAGTTGTCGAATGAAATTATTGAATTTGCCGAACAACAGCTTGCCCTCAAATTCAGTGACAACATCTACATCACCCTAACGGATCATATCAGTTTTGCACTGAGAAGGTTTCCTGAGGGCATCATTGTAAAGAATGCTTTGCTGTGGGAGATCAAAAAATTCTATGCAGCCGAATATGAAGTTGCCTTTAAAGCGCTCCGCATTATTGAGCAGAAAACAGGCGTGAAGCTGCCAGAGGATGAGGCTGGTTCCATTGCTCTTCATTTTGTGAATGCACAGCAGCGTGGGCAGGATATGAAACAAACCTATCAGATGACGAAGATTGTTAACGATCTAGCGAACATTGTGAAATACCATTTTGGAATCAAACTGGACGAAAACTCGATTAATTACAGCCGTTTCCTCACACATTTGCGATATTTTGCGTACCGAATTCTTCATGATGAGTTGATTCCGGAGGATCGGGATTCTCTATACGATCATGTAAAGGACAAGTACCCCGAATCGTACGCGTGCGCGAAAAAGATTAGAAACTATCTGGAGATTAACTACGAGAAGAAAACAACGAATGAGGAAATGGTTTATTTCATGATCCACATTCACCGGGTCACGAACCGTGAGCATGATCTGGCGGAAGAATGAAGAAATACGTATACAAATTATACATTAGGGATTGTGACTGTTCGGCAGGCGAAACCTGAACTGAGGCTTGTGTATTGACTAAGGTCAGTAGACGAGCTTCAGTTCAGGTTTTTATTTTGTCATCGTAGTACGTCATCCGAAATGATGAAGTGAAGATCTGAATTGTAGGGATTATACAAAGTATGGGGGGAACAACATGGATTATCTCAAATTAGCTCAAAACATTGTAGACCGCGTTGGAGGAAGGGAGAACATTCAATCGCTGACTCACTGCGCTACCCGTTTGCGATTTGTCTTGAACGATAACCGGAAGGCCGATGCAGACACACTCGAAAACACAGCAGGCATCCTGAAGGTGGTTGAAAGCGGCGGACAATTTCAGGTTGTTGTAGGCAATGACGTGTCAGAGGTGTACAAACATATCGTTGCGGAAGGGGAATTCGATGGAGCAGGTTCCGGTGCAAGCTCTGAAAAAGAAAAGAAGAGCATTCGTTCAGCCATCTTTGGCTTGATATCGGGCAGTCTAACGCCATTAATCCCGGTATTTGCCGGAGCGGGCCTGGTCAAGGCGCTGTTAATCGTTCTTGAGAGAGCGGGATGGATTGCCGTGGATAGTGGAACGTATGCCATATTAGCTGCGGCAGGGAATTCTATCTTCTATTTCTTGCCGATTCTACTTGGGATTACGATTGCTAAAGTTCTGAACGTGAACTCCTATGTGGCAGCGGCGATCGGCGCCGCATTAATGGAGCCGAATTTTACGGCTTTGACAGCAGCGGGAACTACAACTCATTTTCTAGGCATTCCGGTATCGTTAATGAACTACGCTTCGTCGGTCTTTCCGATGTTTATCGCCGTTAGCATCTACGCGGTTCTGGAGAAGTTTTTGAAGAAAATCATGCACAAAAATGTGCAGTTGTTCGCAGTTCCGTTCTTCTCCCTTGTCATTATGGTACCGCTCACGGCCATGTTGATTGGTCCATTCGGGCAGTATGTAGGTCAATGGATCGGGGATATCGTTAATTTCCTGATTAACAGCAACTCGGTCATCGCCGGAATTATTCTGGGGGGAACGTGGTCCTTCCTTGTATTGCTTGGACTACACTGGGCAACGGTGCCTATTATTATGGGTAATCTGAGCGCTGGGGGCGATCTCATTGCACCTCTTGCGGCAACATCCGTTGCGGCTTCGATGGGGATTGGTCTCGGGGTATTCCTGAAAACAAAGGATAAAGATCTTAAGGCTTTGAGCGGTTCATCTTTCCTTTCTGCAATCCTGTCCGGGGTTACTGAACCGATTCTGTACGGTATCATTCTGCGTTATCGCAAAACACTTATTTATCTGGTAGCCGCTGGAGCCATTGCCGGTGGATTGATGGGATATCTCGGTGTGAAGTTGATTGTATTCAATTTCTTCCTTAATGTGTTCACACTGCCGGCCCAGAGTCCAATGTTGTATTACATTATTGGCGTGTTGACTGCGATTGCGGGCGGAGCCCTGTGTGTGGTGCTGTTTGGTTACGAGAGCAAGAAAAATAATCAGGTTGCTGAAGGTCCGAAGGTACAGAGAGACGAGAATAACCAGCACCCAACACCTGAATCGTCCACGGCGAAAATGGAACAAAACGCTGCCGGGATCGACGCGAACGTTGCGATGGAATGCTTGATTACAAGTCCACTCGAAGGAACGGTCATTCCGCTTCATGACGTGGAGGATGTCGTATTTTCCTCGGAGTCGATGGGGAAGGGCGTAGCCATCATTCCGTCCAAAGGTCAGCTCGTATCCCCGGTAGACGGCGTCGTGTCGGTCACGATGAAAAGTGCACATGCCATCGCAGTCACCTCGGACGAAGGTGTCGAAATTCTCATGCATATCGGCATAGATACGGTGAGATTAAAAGGGAAGTATTTTACTCAGAAGGTTCAGCAAGGGAACCGAATCCGTAAGGGAGGGGTACTGATTGAATTTGATATGGATCAGATTCGGAACGAAGGCTTTAAGCTGACCACGCCAATTGTGGTGACGAACTCCGATCAATTCCGCGATATTACGCCGTTGCTGTCAGAAGGAACGGTTGCTGTCACAGAGGAACTGTTATCTGTTCGATCCTAAATCAGATCAGAGAGGAGTAGAGCGAGATGAAGCTGATTGTTAATGCAGATGATTATGGCATCACGATGAGAGTGAGCGAAGGCATCATTCATGGAATGAAACAGGGTCTGATTACAGATACCTCGGCGTTGGTGAATTCGGTACATTTTGAAAAGAGTAGCATTATGGCCCTTGAAGCGGGCATTACGTCTATGGGGGTTCATCTGAACCTGACGTTCATGACCCCTGTGCTGGAAGCTTCGGCTGTTCAGAGTATCGTGGACGAGTCGGGCCGTTTCTATCGAAAACCTGGACTTATTCCTTCGACCTATGATCCTGGGGAAGTACGCGCGGAGTTGAAGGCACAGATCGAGAAGTTTCTCGCTTCCGGGTTAACGTTAAATCATCTGGATACCCATCATGGGGTGAGTGTGAAAGATGCACAAATGTTGGACTTGGTCATGGAACTGGCTCGGGAATATAACGTTCCTATGAGAAGAGATGATATCTTATCTCCGGAGTTGAACGGCAAGCTTGTGGATGCGGGGATTCGGTCTACGGATATATTGTGTGGTGATCCGGCTATGCCTACTCTGCAGGAATCATGGTTGCGCGGGGTACTGGATCAGTATAAGGATACGGATACGGAAAATATCGTTGAGATTGCTGGACATCCAGGTTATGCGGATGATGAACTGCGAAGTATCTCTTCTCTGGTAGAGGAGCGTGAGCATGATCTTGCGGTGTTGCTCAATCCGGCACTACGGGAATATGTGGAGGAACAAGGGATTCAACTCATTAGCTATAGTCAACTGTAGTTGAGGATATGAGAAGAATTGAGAATAATAAGAAAAGATAAGATAAGTTAGGATTTTTGACACTCTGCCTCCGAACAGGTCATGATTTTGATAACGCTCTCCGTCTTACTGTTGCTACAATGAACCCATGAAGCAAGTCATTAACCGAAGCCGGAAGGTTCGGATTACGGGAGGACATGTACATGTCGTTCAAAGTAGCGTTTATCGGGGCGGGTAGCATTGGTTTTACAAGAGGATTATTGCGTGATCTGCTCACCGTACCGGAATTTAATAACATCGAGATCGCATTCTGCGATATTAATCAGCACAATCTCGACATGGTCACCGAGCTGTGCCAGCGGGATATCCGAGAGAATGGATTGAATATTCAGATTCAGCCGACAACCAATCGGAGAGAAGCGTTGAAAGACGCCAAGTATGTTCTGTGTACGATTCGTGTAGGGGGACTGGAAGCTTTTGCAACCGATGTCGATATTCCGCTCAAATACGGGGTGGATCAATGTGTCGGGGATACGCTGTGTGCAGGCGGCATTATGTATGGACAGCGCGGGATTGCCGAGATGCTTGAGATCTGCAAAGATATTCGCGAACAGAGTGCGCCGGATGTGCTGCTCCTGAATTACTCCAATCCGATGGCGATGCTGACCTGGGCGTGCAACAAGTACGGTGGTGTGCGGACGATCGGACTATGTCACGGCGTTCAGCATGGACATCATCAGATTGCGGAAGTGTACGGGCTAGAAAAGAGTGAAGTGGATATTATCTGTGCAGGTATCAATCATCAGACATGGTATATTCAGGCGTCCCACAAAGGTAAGGATCTTACGGGGGAATTGCTGGAAGCTTTTGAGAAGCATCCCGAGTACAGTCGTACGGAGAAAGTTCGGATCGATATGTTACGCCGTTTTGGTTATTACAGTACTGAATCCAATGGTCACTTAAGTGAATATGTGCCATGGTATCGCAAACGTCCTGAAGAGATTAATGACTGGATTGACATGGGAAGCTGGATTAACGGTGAAACGGGTGGATATCTGCGCGTGTGTACCGAGGGGCGTAACTGGTTCGAAACGGATTTCCCAAACTGGATGAAGGATGATCCGATGCAGTATTTACCGGAGAAACGCGGCGAAGAGCACGGCTCCTATATCATAGAGAGCCTGGAGACGGGACGTGTGTATCGGGGTCATTTTAACACTGTGAACAACGGGGTGATCTCCAACTTGCCGGATGATGCCATCATTGAAGCACCGGGTTATGTGGATCGTAACGGCATCTCGATGCCGCATATCGGCGAACTGCCTCTGGGCCCAGCGGCGGTGTGCAATGTGAGTATTTCCGTGCAGCGCCTTGCGGTGGAGGCAGCAGTGCATGGGGACGATAAGCTGCTACGACAGGCATTTATGATGGACCCGCTGGTAGGCGCGGTTTGTAATCCGAAGGAAATCTGGCAGATGGTCGATGAGATGCTGGTTGCACAGGCGAAGTGGTTGCCACAGTACAGTGATGCGATTACAGCTGCAGAAGAGAGACTTGCTACGGGTGATCTTATTCCAACCAAGGCATACGAAGGCGCAGCACGTCTGAAGGTCAAAACGGTAGAAGAGATGCAACAAGATCGGGATGCCGCGAATAAAAATGCAGGTGAGTCCGATAAAGGCAAGGACCGCGAGAAGGTACAGAGGTAGAGAGTGCAGAAACAAAAGTCATTATAGCAGGATAACAATAACCAGCGCAAAAGCATAAAAACAGCATGATAATGAGGCATAGATAACAGCGTGAATGAAGCGGAAAAGAAGAGAAACGAGGACGGAGCAGCATTAGAACTGCTTCGTCTTTTTGTTGTGGGCACATAAAACCAATTACAATGCACAACATATTACCTTTACAGACATAGTAATATGTCTTATAGTATACTCAGAGTAAGAGGGAGAGCGGTGAGACGCACAGATGGATGTTCAAGTGATTAACAGTGACCTGATTCGGGGAAATATTGACCCCATTATTTTGAGTGTGCTTATTCCAGCAGACAACTACGGATATGGCATTATTAAGGAAATATATCGTAAAAGCGGGGAGCAGTTTGAACTCAAGGAGCCAACGCTGTATTCCAGTCTGAAACGGCTGGAGAAGAGTGGGTACGTGGAGTCTTATTGGGGTGAGGAGACGCAGGGTGGAAGGCGGAAATACTACCGGATTTCCAGCCAGGGACGTGAAGTTTATCAATTGCAGGTTCAAGCTTGGCATGCAGCCAAAACGTTAATCGATTGCATGATTGCCACCGGTGAAGAAGGAGATGAGTAAGGATGACGCTCGAAAGACGGATGAATCGGCATTTGGAGAGTTTATTTGCAGGTGCACAGGATACACTGGAGCATCGGGAGTTGAAAGAAGAAATTCGTAGCAACCTCGCCGCACGAATAGATGATTATCTGGCTGAAGGCATGAGCGAGGAGAAAGCTTTCCAGACAGCGATACAGCATATGGATGGTATGGAACAATTCATGAGTGATTACCGACATGTGAAACGTGTTCCTTATTGGACAGCGCTGTGGCAATCGACCCTTATCTACAGCCTGGTTGCCTGGATTATCACGATTCCTACACGAGTGATGTTAGGCGGTGCTGCTCTGAACAATCTGCTTTTGATCATTAGCCTGATTGTGGGAGCCGCTTATGTAGTTTACTCGATGAGCAACAGAGAGAATGGCAGTGGATCTTCCGATACAGAAAAGACCACACGGGTTCGTGTGTTAGTGTTGAAGCAGTGGCAACGTAGAGCATGGTGGCTGTGGGCAGCCGTTGTGCTTGTGCTTTGGGGTACGCAGGCAGCATTGCGATTTGGAAGCAATATTTGGTTTGACCGACCCATTCAGGTGAATGGACCCTACCAGCTCGCTGTCATTTTGTTTGCTTTTGCATTACCGCTACTTAGTATCCTCATTCCTCTGGTCGTTCACCGGGCATACCGGATCGTTAGCAAATACGAAGTGAGTGATAACATATGAACGGAAAGAATCGGTGGATTGTTTCCTTATTTATTATCGGGTTATTGGGTCTTGTCGTGGTGGAAGGGTTCGTTAATCCTAAAATTGCGGCAGATCAGAGTCGATATGAAGCCGAGCAGAATAGTCCGCTGACGCATGATTTTACGGCCTTGGCCAAATATCAAAATGCGTACATGGGGAATTTCTCGAATCTAAGTCATCTGAATCAGAATCTGCCGTTACATGAGCAATTGGATGGTTATCAGCTGTTTCCCGAGAAATTGACCGCTCAGATTAATTACAGTCTGAATACAGATGAGATGGATGCGGTGCAACTTGATCGAATCCTCGTGTATAACGCTCTTGCAAACTTTGTACTGATCGATAATCTGGAGCAGATTGTCTACCAGTTCAAAGACACACGGGTTGTGTTCGACCGCAAGCTCGCGCAGCAATGGGCTGGAACAGAGCTTAAAGCGCTACAAAAGCCGGAGCTCTGGGATTCTATCGTTCGCGAGAAGCTGGTGGAACCGGCTGACGTGCGGGCTTTATTTTCACAAATTGTTGACAATTCTTAGGGTTGAATTCGCTGGAAATGGGCAAGGTGCTCGACTCTTCTCTCATGCTATGTTATTATAAGTCTCTGATAACGTGGTAACGAACTAAAGCGTTTGAGCTTGGTCATAGACATGGAGGGGTACGAGAGATGAGAAAGAAAGCAATTCTACTATTATTTATTAGCATATGTATGATCATTATGGCGGGCTGTTCCAGCTCGGCAAGTAAAGACGAGAATACGATTATTGTAGGGATCGACGATAAGTTTGCTCCAATGGGATTCCGGGATGAGAAGAATGAAATTGTTGGATTTGACATTGATTATGCCCGTGCAGCTGCGGAGAAAATGGGTAAAAAGGTGACTTTCCAGCCGATTGATTGGTCTTCCAAAGAGTCGGAGCTGAACAGCGGCCGGATCGATATGATCTGGAACGGATATACAATTACAGACGAGCGCAAAGAGAAAGTGCTTTTCACCAAGCCTTATCTGGAGAACAGTCAGGTGGCGATTACTCTGGCAGACTCCCCGATTACGAAGCTGGACGAACTGGACGGCAAAAATGTAGGTTTGCAGGCACTGTCCTCAGCGGCAGATGCGCTGGCGGCAAGTCCTCTGAAGGATAAAGTCAAAGCTTCAGAATTCAAAGACAATGTACTGGCACTGACTGATCTGAAAACGAAACGTCTGGACGCAGTCATCATTGATGAAGTGGTCGCAAGATATTATATGTCGAAGGAAGAAGGCACTTTCAAATTGCTGGATGAATCACTTGCGCCAGAGCAATATGGCATCGGGATCAAAAAAGGCAATGAAGAACTTCTCAATCAGCTGCAAAATGCGCTGGATGAGCTGAACACGGACGGCCAAGCCGCTGAAATCTCTAAGAAATGGCTTGGTGAGGATAAGGTTCTGAAGTAAGAAGAATCATTTAGAATTGAATTTGCGAATTTGAAAGTAGCCAGGTGAAACACACCTGACAAATAATGATGTGAGCTTTTCCCAGTTGGGGAAACTGTACTCACGAAAACGATGACCCCGTATTCCATGATGGAGCGATATGCTTCCAAGGAGTGCGGGGTTAACAGATTAGAGGAGAACTAATTCATGAATTGGGACTATATTTCAACGATTATAAAACCGATGCTGGAAGGTGCACAAACGACGATTTTCTTATTTTTACTTGCGATTGTGCTATCGGTACCCCTAGGATTCGCGGTAACGTTGGCGATGCGGAGCCAGTTCAAACCGCTGGCGTGGATTGCACACACATACGTCTATGTGATGCGTGGGACACCGTTACTTTTGCAAGTATTATTTTTCTGTTTCGGCCTTCCATTACTTCCTGTCATCGGAGAGTATCTGGTCTTTGATCGTTTCATTGCAGCGGCTATCGCATTTATTCTGAACTACGCAGCTTACTTTGCAGAAATCTTTCGGGGCGGATTGTTGTCCATTGATAAAGGTCAGCATGAGGCGGCCAAAGTGCTTGGACTCACGAAGTGGCAGACCATGACGAAAGTTATCATTCCACAGATGGTTCGGGTGGTGCTTCCAGCCACAGCGAACGAGGCCATTACGCTGGTTAAAGATACGGCATTGCTCTACGCTGTAGCTGTACCCGAGTTGCTCTATTATGCGCAAGCCGCAGTGAATCGGGATTTGCAACTCATTCCATTTTTCGTAGCGGCGATTATGTATTTGCTTATGACTCTGGTGCTTACCTTGCTATTCAAGGTTCTGGAGAAGCGCTTTTCGTATGAATAAATCAAATCTGTTCAATCAAAGGACTGTCTGCATATGACCTATAGTATAGAAGTAAATCAGTTGAAAAAATCATTTGGCACACTGGATGTGCTGAAACAGGTATCTTTTAACGTGGCGCCAGGGGAAGTCATTGCGGTCATCGGGCCTTCGGGTTCGGGGAAGAGCACGATGCTGCGCAGCCTGATCCACTTGGAGGATATTACAGGCGGAACGATTCGAATTCAGAATCAGACACTGGCGGATGACGGAAGGTACGTAGGTGCTGCAGAGATTCGGAAGATTACCGATCGTATGGGCATGGTGTTTCAGCATTTTAACTTGTTCCCGCATCTGACTGTACAGGCTAACCTGGAACTCGCACCGAAGACGTTGAAAAAGGAAAGTACCAAAGTCATTCGTAGCCGCAGTGCGGAATTACTTGCCAAAGTCGGATTGTCGGACAAGGCCGATGCTTATCCGGCGAATCTGTCCGGTGGACAGAAGCAGCGCGTAGCGATTGCCCGTGCCCTGATGATGCAACCGGACATCCTGCTCTTTGATGAGCCAACCTCAGCACTCGACCCGGAACTGACGGGAGAAGTGCTTCGCGTCATCAAGCAATTGGCACAGGAAAACATGACGATGATGATTGTCACGCACGAGATGAGCTTTGCTCGTGATGTTGCGGATCGTGTCTTCTTCATGGACAATGGCGAAATTGCCGAGCAAGGCCCACCCGATCAACTGTTCGGTGCACCCAAGCTCGCACGTACCCAGACGTTTTTAAAGAGAGTAGATATGGAAGAGTAACGGTGGAGCGTGATTTAAAACAGGTGCGAATGCCAAGCTCCCATGAAATCCCTGGGGGATTCGCACCTGAGAATAGGCTGATTTGAACCCTTTTGGCATATTACCTTGAATATTTTAAGGGCTTTATATTAAGATGAAACTAATTAGTAGAAGAATTAAACGAGAACACGTAATAAAGTATACAATCTATGCTTTTATTACGTGTTTTTTCGCTGTCGCACTCCGTATGGAGTGCGTGGATTGAAATCTGATTTTCTCGGCTTCGCTTACAACCAACACGCTAACGATCACAGAGAAGCTTATTTTGTCGTTTCGGCGACCTTTGGAATTCTAACGATCACCACAAGCGTTATTTGGGCTGAAACCCTCAAAATGTAGCGTAGATCACTGTACATCAAGTAAATAAGCTTTCTTGTGATCGTTAGATTTTATAAATGCCTAAAATAGGCTGAATAGTGTCGCTGGTGATCGTTAGAATCTGGAAACCGGAGATCGCCCACACTAGTGTGCATTTAAAACGAAACTTTCCCCATAGATAATATAGGTGAGAGAAACCTCGAGTTCATACGATCTTTCCAAGAGACACGCACCACTATTTTTGATAAAACTATGCCAGTTGGTTGATGCAGTCTTTAGTGTTATAGTTTTGACTGCGGGTGTATTTTACATATTAGGAGTACGATCAATATGCTACTTATTACTAGAAAATTAATAAATCGACTAAGCGAACCTTACAAAGAAGCAGATATGCTGGCCTGTTATGTTACGTCACAAGCGATTTCCTCAACGACATCTCGAGCTATATTGCTGATCAATCATGACGTGCTTAAAATTTTGTTCCTCAATTTATTTTCTTCCAAAGTTGTTCAAATGGTTCGAATACCACTTTCAGATCTGGAGCAACAGCGACTCAAATCCGGGGTTTCGTTGGCGTCGATATGGTCATTTCAGTCTCATGGTATTCATTATCGGTTTAGCATCATCAAAAAAATGCTTACTCTCGGCTCCTTGCAAGCAGAGTTTCTAGCGTTTGTTGAAGAACATGTTGTGAGAGCCTGACGATAAGTATAGAATCTTTTTGCTTATAACATGAAGCCGGCAAAGGTTATTTTATTATAAAAACAAATTCAAAAAGGCATATCCATTGTCCCAACTCGCTGCATCACAGCTAGTCTGACATAAAGGATATGCCTTTTACATTTCTATAACCGTTTGTGTTGATATTTATATTAAATCCAACATGATAGCTAAGTTTTATACCAAAGCTGAATATCTTATCTAAGCTTGAAGCACAGCTTCACTACCAAGACTTTCGTTTTCTACCGTGCGATGTTTCAGGAAATACGTCAATGTACCGACCAGACCGAGAACAGCGAAGATGCACAGAATGCCGATCTGATCCCAGGCAACGCCGAATTGTCCGCTGGAGATGACCGCTTTGTATCCCGTTACGGAGTACGTCATTGGTAGCCACGGGTTGAACACTTTCAGCCAGTTTGGAATGAGTTCCAGTGGGAACGTTCCCGCGCTGGTGGTGAGTTGGAAGATGAGCAGCAGGATGGCAATGAATCGTCCCGGATTTTCCAGCCAAGTGACCAATGCCTGAATGATGTACATGAAGCTCAGACTCGTCACAAAGCTGAACAAAAGGAATAACGGCACACTCTGTACCTTCAGGCCAAGTCCGTATAACACCAGCCCGGAAGCGAGCAAAGATTGAACGCCACTCATAATGGTGAAGGCAAGGGTTTTGCTGACAAATCGATTCCAGCCACTTGCGTCACTTACACTGCTGCCACGTGTTGGCACAACCAGCGTTGCAATCAACGCACCGACAAATAATCCGAGTGATAGAAAATAGGGCGAAAAACCTGTGCCGTAGTTGGGCACTTCGTTTAATTTGTGTTCATCGACATGAACAGGTTCGGCATACATCGTGACCAGTTCATCGGTCTTTTTGACACTGCTCGTTTGTTGCGCAGCATCGTTTAATTTGGTGGCGAGTTCACCGGAACCGTCCGTTAACTTGATCGTGCCTTCTTGTAGCTTACCAGCACCATCAGCCAGCTTATGAGAACCGTCCGTAAGGGTGGAAACTCCGCCCTCCAGCTGGCTTACTCCAGACAACAGCTTACTTGCACCAGTATTCAGTTGCTCTGATCCTGTTGCCAATTTGGCACTGCCAGCTGCGGCTTCGTTTAATTTGGCATTGAATTGGTTGAGTCCGGCACTGAGCTTTTCTTGTCCGCCGGATAACTGTGCAGCGCCTTGTACCAGCTGTTCTTCACCTTGAACCAACTGGCTACTGCCTTGATGCAATTGTTGCTGTGCAGCTTGCAGTTGCTGACTTCCGGCAACGAGTTGCTGTCCACCTTGATATACCTGCTCACTGCCAGCGGCAACGGCCTGACTAGCCGCGAGTAACTGTTGAACAGCGGGGCTGGCTGCCAGTTCGGGACTGGACTTTGCTAATTGAGCCAGACCTTGGGCGACCGTTTTGGCGCCTTCGCTGACTTTGCCGCTACCTTCCACGGAAGTTTGCAGTCCGGCGGTCAGCTTGGCACTGCCTTGTTCGGTAGCTGCGAGTCCGGCGTCCAGTTTGGACGCGCCTTCTTGCGCAGCTTGGATACCGGCATGCAGCTGTTTACTGCCAGCTGCAGCCTGCGTTGCGCCGTCACCCAGCTTGGTGCCGGCGGCAGCTAATTGTGCGAGACCACTGGATAATGTGCTCGCGCCGGAGTGAAGATCACCTGTGCCTTTGGCGAGGGTGGCTGTGCCTTCTTTTAACGAAACGGCGCCGGTTTGCAGCTTGCCTGCACCGTCAGCCAGTTTCGCCAGGTTTTCTTTTAACGTAGCCGCCCCTTCGTCCAGTTTGCTTGCTCCATCATGGATTTTACCTGCGCCATCTCCGGCATCCGCCAAACCGTCCGAGATTTTCTCGACCTTATCCAGCAGGGTTTCGGTATATGATTCAGTGACTTTGGCAGAGACTTTGGAGCGAATCTGTTTCACCGCCGTACCACCGATCTGACCCGCAAGGAAGTTGTACCCTTCGTTGGGCTCGTAAATCAATTCTGCCGGAGCCGGATGCTCATCCATCAGGGTGGTTGCTTTGGAGGAAAAGTCCTCCGGAATGACAATGGTCATGTAAAATTTGTTGTCCTTCATGCCTTGTTCTGCCTGGTCGCGGGTGACGAACTGCCAGTTGAAATCATCGCTTTTTTTCAGCTCATCGACCAGATTCTGACCGACTTCAAGCGATTTGTCATTGTAAACTGCACCCCGATCCGTGTTGACCACGGCGACAGGTAATTCATTCATTTTGCCATATGGGTCCCAGAAGGCGTTCAGGAACAGTCCGCTATATAACACGGGAATGAACAGCACCACGAGAATTGGAATAAATACTTTTGGTTTCTTAAAGGCGGATTTCAGATCCTGCCCAAATACACGAAATGATTTCATGATGTTCTCTCCCTATCTTACGCTTATCCCTTGTTTCTCTATTTAGTATGGTATGTGTGCGTCTGCGGGCGTCTCTCTAGTTGGGGGATAATCCATTTTTGAGAAAAAGACCTACAAACGCTTTGATCTGATCCTTGTGCAGGGTAGGATGCGCTTTATTCCAATCGGATGTTAGGCTGACGTATAACTTCAGTAGCACAAACGAGACCAGCTTGGGATCGTCGCTCCGAATCTGCTGTAACTCCATGGCCCGACTAACCTGACGCTCGAGATATTCGAGAATGGCCTTCTCTACTTTTTGCAGACCCTCTCTCGCTTGGGGTGTTCCGAAATCGTTGACCTCTTGGAAAAGCTTGATCAGCAGCTCGTGCTCCTCCCGATATTCTAGCAACGAGTCCATACTCTGATGCACGTTATCCAGAAAAGAGTTTTCTTCCTTCACCGTCTGCTCCGTAATCCGTTTCATGTCTGCAATAATCGAGCGCAGGATCTCATCAAACAATTCTTCTTTGTTCTCGAAAAAGGTATAGATCGTTCCTTTGCCCACATTGGCCAGTCTCGCCACTTGCTCCATCGTTGTGGCTTTGTAGCCAAACAGGGCAAAGGATTTCTCGGCAGAGTCCATCACCTGTTGCCTTCGATCTATCGTTTTCACGGCTATGCACCTCCTTGGGGTCTGACGTGTGTAATGGGTGAAGAGGGTAAAACACAAATTACAATTGACCAGTTTACTGTTTTGGTCAGTTGGTCGTTATCTAATGTAGCACTTGTGTATGGGGTTGGATGTGATCTATGTCATAGTTTGGGAAGTGAACGTTGTGATGATGGGGTGGGGAGAAGTTGGGAGAGTAGAGTAAGGTGCGAATGTGAAGCTCACATGAAAACCCCGGGGGATTCGCACCTTGAAAGTAGTGAAAATAGGGCATTTTGATGCCTTTTGGCAACAATATGCTGGAAAAAGATTGAATTCGCAGGCGGGAACACATAGAATAGTAGTGAAAAAACGTAGTTTTGTGATGTGTACGAACGTACTATATGTGTTTTTCGCTGTCTCACTCCGTATGGAGTGTGTGGATTGAAATCATAGGGGGGGAGTCGGTATCAAAATGAGCAATCGGCTACTCACTCGAGATTAGAAGTTTTGAAGATGTTATCCATATATCTACCGATGAGGAGTGTCAGGACATGTCCATACATCACATAGGTCAAGAGGTTACTTTTGCCGATATCAAAACGAGGTTGCCTCACGAGAGCTGGATGTATACACAGAATGAAGCACATGATGGTGAATTTGATGCCGAGGAAGTATGGCTGCATTCGGGTGATCTTCATATCAATGAGCTGTTGCTGGATGAGGGGCCTTTTTTAATTATGGTGGAGGGAAATCTGATCGTTGATCGTTATATTGGAAACACAGGATCGGACGCGGCTGCTTCTAACCTGGTTGTGCTTGGTGATCTTACAACGCCTTATATGCTCGTTGGAGGGCAGGAAATATATATTACAGGTAATCTTTATGTGGAGGATATGTTCTGGGGAGATTACAACCATGGAGAATTGACGGTGAGAGGCAACGTAGAAGGTGGGCTGCTAGTAAGTACAGAGCAATATAGAATTCAGATCCAAGGACAGCGGAAAGTGAAGCGTCAGCTTGAAGAGTGGGAGGATCTCGGACCATGGCAAGGCTTTGACATGCTGGAGTTATTTGTTCCTGAGTGTGTAATTGACGAAGATACAGAAGAGCCGTTTCCATGGCGAGAAGAGATGATAAAGAGGTTACAGCAGGGACAGCCTATCATTAAACGAGAGTATATTTATGCCGCAGAACTAGCGCCAGATGTACCGGATTGGTTCGAAAATCATAAGTTCACCGCTGAGAACATTGAGCGTCTTACTCACCCTTCATTATTACCTGTAAGAGAGCAGGGTGAGTTGCTGAACAGCTATGAGTTTTGGGTGGATGGACAGTTTTGCCGAGGTTCTGTCTACGGGGATGAGTATACGGAAGGCTATTTCCGGAGTCTGTATTTTCAAGACGACCAAGGCTGTGCATTGTTGCTCAAAATAGAGCCAGCAGGCCAAGCTTCAGGCTCTCTTAATGAACTTGCTGAGCAAGCGGGCACTCCTGTCTGGATGATCTCAGGCGCATATCGTTATGTGAACAGTGAGAACTCCGAATGGAGCGTATTTACGGAAGACTCACCTTCGGATATTCAGCAGTTAAGCAACCGTGGATGGGATACCTTGTTACAGTCTGTATCGAATTACCAGTATGTACGCACCTTGATTTCGCCGCAACGTATTCGTGATTTATTAGCGTTGCCTATCGCGGAGCCGTATGACGATTATTATGATGATGACCGGCATGGGTTGTGGATTGGAGACTTCTACTTTGCATTTCGACAAGCAGGTCAAATGTATAATGATGTTCCCCAGCCAGCTATGCTGCGTATTGGTAGAGAGTATACGGATACACAAGGGGAGACGAAGGTCGAGAAATACTTCTATACGCTACACCGGCATACGGACGGCACGGAAATTGTGTTAATTGAATACTCGGCTCAGGAGCAAGAGGATGAGGAAGAGCCATTGTTGCTTGAACTTCATTATGTAGGTGGTCCTAAATTACTACATGCCGTTCAATTGCTGGAACGAGGACGCAAAGAGCTGATGCAAGCGAATCAGGATTTGCTGGATGGGGAATTGCCCTATGCTGTTGAATCCTTTGCGAAGCGATATTGGAAGTCCAAAGGATACCTGTAATAAAAGAGCTACACCATAAAACAAGGCGCCTAGACAGGATATTGCACCTGACCGAGCGTCTCTGTTTGGAGTTCGTCGATTGAAATATGTGAACTTAAGTAAGTTGTTAAAAAATAAAAAAAAGATGCTCGTCTGAGCACCTACACACTGGGATAATTTAAAATGTACAGCCAATTTGTGGTGTCTATGAATTTCTCTTTTTCAGATGTAATCATGTTCGCAACGTTAATTATTGCGCTCCTGACATACATTGATCGAAAAAAGAAATAACCCGCCATAGGTTGGAGGCCTAGCGGGTTATTTCTTCACCTTACGAAGCACACTTGGAGGATTATCCATCGCAAATGCTGTACAGGAGTAGCCATTGGCTTGGCTACTCTTATTTTTCCTTACTTTCATTTTATTAAACATTCATGCGACATACAACCGATGTATACATATTTTTATTCTTTAACTTTAATAACGAAGCGCAATAGTACAATATTGATAGAGACTCAGAAAGGTGCTGACAATAACGATGAATAACGAGCAAACCAAGTCACTTATCGGCGCGACCTCTTTGGAAGAGTATGTGCAAAAGGGAAAGTTGCCGCAGTGTTTACCAGCAGATGTTCAGATCACATTGGAGAAGGTTAGAGCACAGGCGGATGAAGTGTGGAGTGTGGAAGCGGAAAAACTCGAAGTAATTAGCTTTGATTACGAAGGATACACGGTGAATATGACATTCCAGATGGACGGGACGTACTTGTTTGATAGTGTGGATGTTTGGGCCGAAGTAGGGAACAGCGTAGGAGTAGCGACAGAAATAGATGTAGAGTCAGATTCAGGTTCAGTAGAGTCTACTTTAGTTACTTCTAAATTAGCTGCAATGGAGACAGTAGAACGTATTCAACAATTTGCGGCAAATTTGGGAATGCAGCTGGAATGGTTCGAAATGGGTGATGAGCGAGTATGCCTGATGCCCAGCGCGGTGACGTTACACTATTTGAAGCAGCAAAATAGATGGAAGCTGGTTAAAATTGCGGGAGCTTACCGAAGCGTGGACGAAGTTAGGGCCGGCCTGAGCCGCATAGCTGATGCGGTGAATTAGTCTCGGACGAGTGCTAACGATCATAGGAGAGCTTATTTGGTCAGTTTATGACCTTTTCCAATTTTAACGATCACCACAGATGTTATTTGGAAGAAATACAGCAGAAAACGTCGGAAAACAAGGTGTTTGGAACAAATAAGGTTTCTGGTGATCGTTAGAATTCTATGAAGCAAAAAATCAGGCAAATAGCGTCTCCTGAGATCGTTAGAATTAACATCAATCAGAGCAAGCTAAAAAACCAAGGCATGAGTGCACAAACACTCATGCCTTGGTTGATGGTACTTCTATGGCGCATACCGCCTATGATCAGTACTTGGTGATTGCCTGCAATTCCTCACAATTTCTGCGGGTTCTTATGCAATACAATTCACAACGACCGCATAATCTGTACTTCTCTCCTCCGCGGTATGCCTGCCAAGCCAAACTTCTCAGCTTACGCTTCTTTTACCTTAAAGAACGAGATGAGTTCTTGCAATTGCTCGGATACTTCAGCTAATTCGTCGGATGCGCTGACGATGGCAGCCATGGAAGTTTCCTGTTCGGCGATGGAGTTCTCGATGAGTTTGCTGCTACTTGCTGCTTTGCTGACACTTGCAGACAGTTCGTCTGCCGTTGCGGACATTTCTTGTGTGCTTGCCGAGATTTCCTCGGTGGAGCTGGAGATATCCTGAATCTGGTTCGCTACTTTGTTGGTAGCGGTCAAGATATCTTCGAAGAAAACTCCCGTTTTCCGTGTAACGTTGAGGCCTTTTTGTACTTCTTCCGAACCCCGTTCCATTGCGTCTGCCGATTGTCCGATATCTCGCTGAATCTCATCGATCAACACACGAATCTGGGTTGCAGATTCTTGGGACTGCTCAGCCAGTTTACGTACTTCTCCAGCCACGACTGCGAAGCCTCGGCCTTCCTCCCCAACGCGTGCCGCTTCGATGGAAGCATTCAGGGCGAGCAGGTTGGTCTGTCCAGCGATATCCGTAATGATTCCGACAATGCTACTGATCTCATTGGAACGGTTCTCTAGAGATTGAATCGACGCATAAGTGTTCTGGACCGCACTTGAGATCAGGCCCATCTGGTCGATAACCTGTTGCATAATTTCATGTCCGTTGTTCGAGCGTTGCTCCATGCTGAGCGCTTCATCGGCAACTTCAGCCGAGCTTCCGGCAATGTTCTGTACTACGGTAGACATCTCGGTCATAGCGCGTGCACTTTCTACAGTTGCTTTGTCCTGAGAGACGAGACCAGTTGAGATTTCACGGATGTTGGTGCTGATCGATTGAATATTATCGTTGTTTTTCGCCGAAATATCCAGTAGTTCTTTCGACGAATTCGAGAGATGACGAGATGTATTTTTTACCTTGAACAGAGTCGTGTTGAAACGCTCGATCATCTCATTGAACTTGTCGTTAATGACTCCGAGATCATCTCGTCCTGTCCGAATCGTAACGTTCAGATTACCTGTGCTTACTTCCTCAATGCCTTGCATGAGGTCACGAATCGGGCGCATGGTTTTCTTCAGCATAATAAATTGCAGTACCATGAACAGAATCAGGAAACCGACCAGATACATCAGTCCGTACAACAGTAATTTATTCAGCCCATTGGGAACGGCACTTGCATCAACATCAAAGTACAGTGCTGCGTAGATGGAGCCGTCAGCCTTTTTGATTGGATACATCAGTGTTGTCCATGTTCCGAAATCATCGGTATAAAAATCACTAAACGCAGGTGCGCCGGTTGCATTCATATCATCGAGACCATGCTCAATCTGAGGAGATAACGGATAGTTTGTACCGGGCAGATACTTATCTTTCTCAAACGGTTCAACCAGACTGGTTGGAATCGCATAAATCGGAGCACTCTTTTCTTGATCCAGCTGTGAACCGAAAATGTAAGCTTGCGCGATATTGGGATTAAAGGTGTGGATGGAATCTAGATATTCCTTAAGCTTACTCTGATATGTATCGGAATAACTCTTCTCGGATGTGGCCTGTTCAACCTGACTTGTGTCCAGATCCTGAGACCATTTCAAGGTCGTAATCTCGGCTTGATCTTGCAATTGCTTGATTAATATACTTTTTTGCAACTGATAAGCTGCGGTGATCAGAATAATTCCAATCAGAGCGATGCTCCCGAATGAAATGATCAGATTTTTGGCGAAAAATGGAATGGTGCTCCAGCGAAGCTTTTTAAACAAGGTCATTCACTCCTCCTGTAAAATTAAAAAGGACTTCACCTGGACGTCGTATACGCTAGTGTTGCATTGCTTTCATGATGGATAGACATCTCCAATTACGATGAGATTTTCAATGTCGTTACAGATAAGAAGACTATAGTTGCTAATTATATTGTGTTTGTTCTTCACGTATATGAACTCCAGGTAAGTTCTACTCCTCAGTTATATCGTTATTTCGACATATTAATGTTAGATTTTTCAAACAAAATAGGACTTATGGACTGGAACTTTTGGATTATCTTCGTATTTTACGTAAGAAGTGTCATATTGTTATGAGTGTTCTCTCCTGATTTGAATTACGAAAATTTTATTTTCTAAACAAAGAGTTATCTGCACTTTTAGGACATGTGGCATGGAATCATCACTGCTAATCTCCCAGCCCCATGCATCTTTTGACACAATTACGGAGAATGCGTAAACGACTAGTTAATATTTCAGAAAAAAATGTGATAAAGGTCACAGTCAGGTTATAAAAAATGTGTATACCCACACCGATAAGTCTATATGTGAAATCTCTAAGCAGAACCCAATCTGCCAGAGATCAAGACAATTTATTCGTGAAAAGGATGGCTCACACACATGCGTAGCATGAGTATTGGTACTAAAATCAGTTTGATCGTGATCGGTATTTTCATTTTGTTCTCCTCGGCCGTAGCGGTCAGCGTTGTGATGGAGATGCGAAATGGCATTAAGACCTTCGCTACCGAAAAGGCGAAACGGGACCTCGAGATGGCGAATCACATTTTGTCATACAAATACCCGGGAGACTGGGCCATTAAAGATGGGCAGTTGTACAAAGGCGATGCATTGCTGGAAGAAAATTTTGATCTGGTGGACGAAATCGGCAACGCGTCAGGGGATACCGTGACCCTTTTTCGCGGAGATGAGCGAATCGCTACGAATGTAATGGTTGACGGGAAACGCGCCATAGGCACGAAAGTGTCCGAACAGGTGGCACAGACTGTTTTGCAGAAGGGTGAAAAGTATTTCGGGGAAGCTGTTGTTGTCGGACAGAAGACTCAAACTGCTTATGAACCCATTAAAAACGCATCAGGAGAGATCATCGGTATTTTCTATGTGGGTGCTTCTCAATCATTAATTGATGTGATTATCTCTTCGTTTCTTCGAACCTTTTTGATCGTCGTTGGTATTGCGATGTTGATTGCCATTGTATTGATTGTTTGGTACGTCCGGAGGGTGAGAGCCAGAATTAACCGGGTATCTCTTGCCATTAAACGTGCAGGAACGGGAGACTTCACACAGCCAGTGGTCGATCATGTTAGAGATGAGATTGGTATGCTAGGTGCAGGTTACAATGAAATGAGAAGTAGCTTGCAGGGCATTATTCAAGGCGGGCTGGACGCAGCGGATAAAGCAGGTCATTCCACGGGATTGCTGCTACAGATTGCGGAACAGACCGCAAGTGTGTCAGAACAGATTGCTGTCTCTGTGGAACAGGTCGCCCGAGGGGCCGTAAGTCAGACTGTAAGTACGGAAGAGAATCTGCAAGCGATGGAAGAGGTGGCTATCGGCGTACAGCGTATAGCAGATAGAGCTTCCAGCATTGCAGATGCCGCAGTGTACTCACGGGAGCAAGCGGACACTGGAGGACAAGCGGTACAGCTAACGGTGGAACAGATGGCAGCCATTGAAGCTTCCGTCAGTGCGACGGATGAAGTGATTCGTATGCTGGAGGAGAAGTCTGCTCAGATCGGTCAGATGGTATCTGCTATTCATGAGATTGCAGGCCAGACGAATCTGCTCGCGCTTAATGCTTCCATCGAGGCGGCAAGAGCGGGAGAGCAAGGTAGAGGTTTTGCCGTGGTATCTACCGAAGTGCGGAAGCTGGCTGAACAGGCTGGACAATCGTCGAGCCAGATTGAAGCGCTTGTCGGAGCGATGGAACAGGACATGTTGCATTCCTTGGCAGCGATGGCCAAAGTGAAGCAAGAAGTAAGCGAGGGTTTGCGACTTACAAAAGAAACCGAACAGAGCTTTACCCAGATTCGGGATACGAACCTGCGCATTGCAACAGAGATCGAAGATATGGCGGCGACCAGTGAAGAGATGTCGGCAGGTGTAGAGCAGATTGTGGCATCGGTGAACGAGATTGCACGTCATGCACAGACGGCCAGCACCAATTCTCAACATGCCGCCGGGTCTGCACAAGAGCAACTCAAATCTGTGGAGCAGATCAAGGAGTCCGCAGCGATGCTGTCTGACGTTTCGGCTGAACTGCAAGCATCCCTGAAACCTTTTAAGATATAACATGTAGCCTAGGCTTCTCCATAATCTTTCAACACGATCCACCTACAGATTGAAGTGAAATTGCATCAAGTCCACCTGCGGGTGGACTTTTATTTACTTTGGGCTGGTTATACTGTTCCTAGATGGAGCGGTAAGAAGAGACGTAATATGAAAGAAAGTGAGGAATGTAAGATGTTGAATATGGTGATTACAGGTTTGATTATTGTATTGTTATCGATGAGGGAAAAAGAGGTTAAGCTTGATCGCATGTGGATGCTGCCTGTGATTGTTGCGGTTGTAATCTTTTTCAATATATCTCAAGTACCTCTTACAGGGCTGACGTTGCTTTTTTATATTATGTTTCTGGTCATTGGTTGCGGTATAGGCTTGTGGCGTGCCTGGATGGAACGGTTGCGGGTGGATGCGTTGACTGGCAAAGTGATGTCTAAAGGTTCCATGGGCACAGCTATTGTACTTATCATCATTATGCTGGTTAAGCATTACATCAGTACACTGGATGTACATCACAGTGTGGTTGCTCTGAGCAGTGCATTGCTATTTATACCGCTCGGAAGTATTGCTGCTCGTCGGTTTATCATTTATTATCGGGTTCGTCACATGCAAGCTGCCAAGGTATAGTTTTCAACGTATAGTCAAGAAATTAAACTGGAATCCTTACGAGGAGTCATCTGATCAGGCTCGCTGGATCCAAAGTGATGCGAAAGGGAAACTTATGCAGAATCAAATGGTCACGTTGGATAACATGCGAAAATTTATAGCTGATCACACAGGGGATATGATTCTCAGTCTGTTGCTACTGTATAATCTGGTCAGCCCAATGGAATCATTCACCTGGCTCGGTTTGTGTGCAGGTCTCGTTATCCGTTTACCTTACTTTGTACTGGTCTGGACACCGAACTGGCTAAAAAAAGATCGGATTCGTACGATCATGATTGGTTTAACCTGGGCGGCTACGCTTCTCTATGCGGCATTGTTCCATGCAGAGTATCGTATTTTTGAGCTTACCTTTTATCTCATCGGATATGCTGCGTTGAATCTGCCTGTATTCCGTTCCTGGTGGCTGGGGTTAATCATTCTCGTGGGTAACGGGCTATTATTGTATGCTGCCGGAGTGGAGTTACATCTGATTTGGTTATATACGATGGCTTATATTGTTACGTACATTTTCTGCTGGGGAGCATGGATCAAACGGGAGAGCAGGAGAGAGAGCGAGCGTCATTATGCCGAATTACAGGCTGTACATGACGAATTGAGCCAGGCACATGATGAGCTTCAGCATACGCATGAAGAACTGGAGCGGGCAACCGTGCGTTTAATGCACTATGCGGTGCTTGAAGAGCGGGGACGAATATCGATGGATTTGCACGATAGTATCGGGAATCGTCTGACATCGGCTATTGTGCAACTTCAAGCTATTCCATATATGATGAAGGTGGACGCGACTGAAGCGGATAAAGCCATTGGCACCGTGCTGGATGTGGTGCGGCATAGCTTGCAGGAAGTGCGGACGGTGGCTCATCAGATGGGGAGCAGCGAAGCTGGGCTTGGGCTGGTTGCGCTGAACAGTCTGGTCAGTGAAGTACAGAAGCTAACCGATTGTTCCATTGAACTGCGCTACGCTGGGCCAAAGGAAGCATGGTCACAGGAGACGTCCGAACTACTGTACCGGATTCTACAGGAGGCGTTATCGAACATTATTCGTCATGCCCAAGCTACCCAAGTAAGCGTACATATCAAGGAACAGGAAGAGGATCTGTTCATGCAGGTAGAGGATAACGGCGTATTCATCCAGCAACAACTGCTTGTACCTGGTTTTGGTTTATCCAGTATGAAAGCAAGGTGTGAGAGGGTTGGAGGATCCATGACCATCGAAGCGATCCATCCGCACGGGATGAAGCTGACTGTCTGCATTCCGCATGGTGGCATAAAATCGACTTCAGGAGGTGGTGAGCTATGACAGAGAAATCAACCATTCGTGTGCTTCTAGTGGATGACCAGCATCTGGTCAGGCATGGGTTGCGTTTTATTATTAATGCCCAGCAAGATATGGAAGTGGTTGGTGAGGCAGGGAGTGGACATGAGGCGGTGAGGCTTGCGGCAGAGTTAAACCCCCACGTCGTGTTTATGGATGTGCAGATGGAGGACGGGGACGGACTGGAAGCCACACAGGCTTTACTGGATTTGCAGCCCGAATGCAAGGTCGTCATCTTAACGACGTTTGATCAAGAAGATTATGTATATCAGGGAATACGTGCCGGGGCCGTAGGTTATCTGCTGAAGGACGCCGCGCCGGAAGAACTGATTGATGCGGTCAGGGCGGCTTATCGCGGTGAAGCGATCTACAGAACCGCTGTTGCCGCGAAGGTGATCGGAATAGCAGTACGGTCACCCGGAACACCGGCCCAGGATGAAAAAAAAGCCAAAGAAGCCAAAGAAGCCAAAGAAGCTGTGAATTCAACCTTCGGACAGGAAACGAGAGAGCTCGCATCGCTCGCAGATGCCTTCACGGGACGTGAACTTGAAGTGTTACAACAGATGGCTTACGGTCTAAGGAATGAAGAGATTGCCCGAAAGTTGTTCATTGGCGAGAGCACCGTAAAGACGCATGTGCATCGCATTTTGCAGAAAATTCAGGTGGAGGATCGCACGCAGGCAGTGGTTTTTGCAATTCGAAACGGTTATGTAAAATAAGCATACAGATGTAGGACTACAAATAAAATAGAAATAGGCCCTGTACCGTTCAAGCGGTTCAGGGCCTTCTGCTTTTGTCGGATAGGTTGCTGTCTTTTCGTGGTTAACGTTCGGCCTTGTAATTCGTGTGATCCGTGTGTTTGGATGGATCAGCCGCACGCGCAGGACGTGAGTGAGCTTCGGTACGTTCAGTGCTCGTTTGCTGAGGCGAGTAGAAGTTAATGATGTCGTCAACCGTGGAAAATACAACGTGTTCATTGGATTTATAATGATCTGTTGGAATAAAAACCTCTTTTCTGTGATGGATATAAGTGTAAGGAAGGTGCTTATACGGATACTCCGATGACAGAATAACCTTTCTGTCCTCTCCGTTATTGTATAAACAGAAAATCCAAACTTATATAGGAATTGGTATTAACAAACAACAAAAAGTAAGTGTCGGTGGGCATAAATAAAGGGCTGCCGGAGGCAGCCCTCGTATCAATTACAGTTTAGTAACGTTCTCCGCTTGTGGACCACGGTTACCTTGAGTTACTTCGAACTCTACACGTTGACCTTCGTCTAACGTTTTGTAACCATCACCTTGAATGGCGCTGAAGTGAACGAATACGTCTGTTCCTTCTTCAGTTTCGATGAAGCCAAATCCTTTGTCTGCGTTGAACCATTTTACTGTACCTGTTTGCATGTGATTCCTCCAAAAATAATAAGTTTTGTACGACCATTGGTATGAGCTGCATTCAATAATTAATGCTCATTCGGTGGTTAGACCGTAGACGTTCTGTCCACTAATGTATCGACCTATATCATCATAACACGCGTACCAATATAAGTCAATTTTTGAATGTATTTTCTAAAAAAAAGAGCGCCCATAGAAGCGAAATCCCTTGCCAGACGGGATAAAATGATTCATCGGTAGATCATATTTTCTCACCAAAAAGAAAGCGATTACATGAATTGAATTTTATTGTATATTATGTTGGAAACCTTGCGCTTTATGATATCGGTTAAAGACCGTGCATATTCGTTCGTTAGAGAAAAAGGGAGGAAGCATATCATGTACCGGGTTCTGCTCGTGGATGATGAGGAAGATGTTCGTGAAGGGTTGGTTGTCGAGGTGGATTGGGAGGCACTGGATCTACGCATTGTGGGTCTGGCCGAGAATGGCCGTGAGGCTCTGGAGATGGCAGAGAGGATAGAACCCGACATCGTGATTACTGACATCAGCATGCCGTTTATGGATGGATTGGAGCTGGCACGAAGATTAAGAGAGCGAAATCCACTAGTGAAGGTCGTTATTTTAACGGGATATGATGAATTTGATTACGCTCGGCAGGCGGTATCGCTTAGTGTGGATGAATATTTGTTGAAGCCCTTCTCGGCTGGACATCTTACCGAACTGCTCACCAGATTGCGCGCCCAGATGGAGGCAGAGATTGCGGAACGTGAAGACGTACAGCAGCTACGAGAACACTATCGCACCAGTTTGCCTTTATTACAGGCAGATTTGATTGCAACGTTGTTACATCGCCAGAAATCATCAGCATATATATTAAGTCGGGCAAGCCAGTGCGGACTGGAACTGGGAGGTAAACGTTATGGCGTATCGATCCTTACATTGCATCCGACCGAAGATCCAGAATTGAAGCTGTTTGCAGCGCTGAATATTGCGGCAGAGGTGTGGGCAGATCACAAGGCAGGCTATGCCTTTATGCACCAAGAGACGGTTGTATTGCTCTACGTGGAACCGCTGGACGGAATAGAAGGGAAGGCGGGAAACCCGCAACAGCATGCACTGGAAAATGTAGTACGAAGCATCCGTCACTATTTGCGTATGCCTGTAACGATTGGATCGAGCAGGCTTGTGAACACCCTTCCCGATGTGAAACATGCCTATGAGGATGCCTTGCTGGCGCTGGATTACCGACTTGTGCCAGGGACGGATTCCTTGATCTACATTGGGGACGTGGAGCGGCAGGCCGCAGGCAAGCTACGTTTTGATGAATTGAAACAACAGACATTGACCCGCTGTTTGAAGGCGGGAACGCAGGCAGAGCTGGAGCAAGGGCTACAGCTCATTTTCCGGGAAATTACGGTGGACCACGGGCGCAGTGATATTCAGTTGTATTTGATCGAAGTATTAACTACCGTTTGGAAGGCCGCACAGGCTTCGGGTGAAGAGATGGAGGATATATTCGGTGCCGGATTCCAGCTGTATACGGATCTGTTCCGACTTCCGGGTCTGTCCGAGGCACAGCATAAGGTGAGTGAAGTCTGTCTGCTTGTACAACAGCGGATATCCAGCGGGCGTCAGCATGTATACAAAGATATTGTGGAGCAGGCGCTCACGTTTACGAAGAAACATTATGCCGATCCGGATCTGTCCATTCAGAAGGTATGCGCACATCTACATATCAGCTCCGGTTATTTTTGCAGCATTTTCAAAAAAGAAGTACAGCTTACCTTCCTGCAATATCTGATGCAGATTCGAATGGATGAAGCCAGGGGACTGCTTCGCTCCACGGAGCTGAAGTCGTTTGAGATAGCCGAGAAGGTGGGCTTTGCCGAGCCGAATTATTTTAGCTTTTGTTTTAAAAAGCATACTGGCGTCTCGCCCAAAGAGTATCGTAAACAGGCGACTACGACCCCTGAAGGTTCCCCTCAATGAGCTGGAGCAGGTTAACCGCACGAATTAAGTCTATTGTGATGAAGCTCCGCTTGGTTGTTCGTTCGTCCAAGGTCAGCAGCATTCGTTCCATTATTACGTGGTCTTTCTCCATCTTCATTGTGCTGGTACTCACCATTATGGCGATATTACTGCATGACAAATTCACCCAGGCTGCGGAGCGCAGTGCAGAACTGTCGACCAGACAGATCGTGGATCAGGTCAGTTATAACCTGGAGGATTACGTGCACAGCATGTCCCATCTGTATCGTGCCATTGAGGAACATATGCTACGGGACGGTACATGGGAAGGGGAACAGGTGGACAAACAGCTGGATACATTGCTCAGCAGCCGGGAAGATATCATCTCCATTACACTGCTCGACGCGGACGGACAGTTGCTCAAGAACAGGCCGGCTGCCGAACTGAAGCGCAGTGCTCACGTCACTCAACAAGGATGGTTTCAATCGGCCCTACGTGTACCTAATCATCTAAGTTTCTCCTTGCCTCATATTCAAAATATGTACGCTGGACCTTACCAATGGGTCGTTTCCATGAGCAAGGGCATCACCATCAAACAGCAAGGTCAGGAGAAGCAAGTGATCCTGCTGGTCGATATCAATTTTAAACAAATGGACGAACTGAGCAGCCGGGTCAGCCTGGGGCAACGGGGTTACGTCTATATTATTGATGAGAGTGCTGGCAATATTGTGTATCATCCACAGCAGCAACTCATGTATATGGGACTGAAAAAAGAAAACATTGAGCAGGCTCTCGTGGCTACGGGGAGTTACGAAGATGAGGCGGATGGGCAGAAAAGGCTGAATACCGTCAAATCGGTGGCCAATATCGGTTGGAAAATTGTTGGTGTGGCGTATCTGGATGAAATCATGACAACACGTCAGGAAGTGAACGGATACCTGATTCGTGTGCTGGTTGTTGTGCTGGTGCTTGTCATTGTGGTATCCCTGTTTCTCTCTTCGAGTCTGACACGTCCAATCCGGTTGATGGAGAGAAAGATGAAGGCGGTGGAACGAGGGGATTTCAACGTGGAGCTGCCCATAACGGGACCGCTTGAGGTCGAGCGCCTGGCGCGTAGGTTCAACCTGATGGTGAACAAAATCCGTAACCTCATGGATGAGATCATTCATGAACAGGAGCAGAAACGCCGTCTGGAGCTGGAGGCGCTGCAAGCTCAGATTAATCCGCATTTTCTGTATAATACGCTGAATTCGGTTGTACGCATGGTGGGCATGAGCCGTAATGATGAAGTAATCACGATGATTACGTCACTCTCCCGATTATTTCGCATCAGTCTCAGCCAAGGTAAAACGATCATTACCGTCCGCGAAGAATTGGAGCACGCCCGTCATTACCTGACCATTCAGCAGATGCGTTTCAAACACAAGTTTACTTTCAATATTCATGCGGATGAGCAGGTGCTGGACTGCCTGACACTGAAGCTCATTCTACAGCCGCTCATTGAAAACGCCATCGTGCACGGTATCGAGTATCACATGGACGAGGGAAGTATCGAGGTGCATGTGCAACGTGAAGAGCAGATTCTGGTATTTCGCATTACAGATAACGGTGTAGGCATGTCGGAGGAACAGATGGCGGGATTGCTCAACGGCCGTCCGGTAGTGAAGAGCGGAGCGGGTTCCGGTGTCGCTGTACGCAATGTGCATGATCGCATCAGGCACTACTATGGTGAGGGATATGGTCTGGAATTTGCAAGTGAGCTGGAGGAAGGCACTACGGTATGGATTCGGATTCCTGTTCAGGAGGAACAGAAGGAGGACGGGATGAATGATGGACGATAGCCCAATCAGTAGCAAAACCACTGGTGAAACCAGCAGCAAGATCAATAACCAGAACAAGAGCACACGGCGTGTATTGGCAAAAAAAAGCCAGGCCACTCTTCCCGGTTCCCCGGGATTATGGCTATTCAAAGCCTTGTGCCAGGCAGCTGCAGCCTGCTGCCTGTTAATCTGTGCCGCCTGCGGCATGGCAGGAGCGGATCAACCGGCGTCGCCACAGCGCATAGCGCTGATTACGCCTGCGGGCACGGGGGAGCTCGCCGAAGCGATCCGCCTGGGAGCTGAGGCAGCCGCCAAAGAGCGCGGCGCACAGCTCATCACCGTTGAAGCGTATCCCGTGGACTCCGCTTCACACACCTCAACTAATGCGGACTATGCAATAAGTCCGCCACCTGTAGCAACACCAGCCACGGCAAATCGGGATTATACCCGCAGTGAGCGTGAACAAGCCCAGGTCCAGGCAGCTGAACTCGCATTGAAACAAGGGGCAACCGCACTGCTGGTTGATCCGTTAAGTAAAGATGTTCTTGGCGAAATCATTCGGGAGGCAGAGACGGTGAGAACAGATGGAGGTATCGTACCTGTTATTGTGTTGAACGATGAGTTCCCCGTCAAAGGCATTACCAGTGTCATCTCCATGGATAATCTTGAGGCAGGACGTCAAGCCGGGCAGGCCATGGCTGAATTACTGGAAGGCCATGGCCTTATTGCTTTAGTAGGCCCGGATCCGCTAAGCGCAGGCCTGGTTCTGAGGGAACAAGGGATTGAGGAAGCGTTGCAGCAATACCCGGGCATCAACCTCATTCCCAAATCCGTATGCAACAACAGGGATGCGTGCTGGCAAACAGTCAAGCAACTACTGGATCAGCATGAGCTGACCGGAATCATTGCCCTGCAAGAGCCGGCATCGCTCGGAGCGGCAGATGAACTGCATCGTCGCAAGGATGGAAGGCAGATCAGCATTGTTGGGTTCGGCAGCGAGCAACAGCAGTTAGAACAGTTGCAGGAAGGCGTTTTTCAACGATTGATTGTGCAGAATGGGTACAGTGCTGGCTACCTGGGGCTTAATCAGGCACTTGCCAAACTGAAGCGGGAGCATGTTCAGACAAGGGTCATCCTGGAAACCAAGGTCGTTAGCACAGACAATATGTTCTGGATGGATAATCAAAAGCTCTTATTTCCGTTTGTTCAATGAATATAATTCTCCTGATTCATGTGAATTTGCTATATAAGTTGAACTGTTTATTTTACACATTAACGGAGAGGACAGAAAAAAACTGGAAAAGCGAAGCGCTCGCCTAAAAGCTTTCTGAAAGAAAGCTACATCGGAAGCATATGCTTATCACCTGATTTTTCCCTATGAAAAAGGGAATCGAAAAAATCTGGGGATAACCGCTACTCTCCAGTTTATTCTGTCATCGGAGTGGACCGTGTAAAAAACTTTTAGTTCAACTTATATAGAATAGATGAACTGATGAGGATTTCGATAGAACAGATGAAGATATTGTATTCGAAAACAATGTAAACCCTTTCATAATAAAGACATCGGTAAAGCCGAATGAACTTGGGGGAGGTCATGAAGAATGAAAAAGAAAACGTGGATGACATTATTGCTTACGGTGTGCATGGCTGTGGCGGCAGGGTGCAGCAACGGAGGAGACAGCGCTGGTGGGAACGGAAGCGCGGGAACAGACAGTGGCACGAAGGCGGAAGCCGGAACGCAAACGGAAAACCCGAAAATTGGCGTTGCCATCTATAAGTTTGACGATACGTTTATGACAGGAGTAAGGAACGCAATGACTGCAGCGGCGGAGGGCGTAGCTACCCTTGATATTGTAGACAGTCAGAATGCGCAGCCGACACAGAACGAGAAGGTCGACCTGTTTGTATCCAAGAAATACAATGCCATGGCGGTGAATCCGGTAGACCGGACCGCAGCAGGTGTCATTATCGACAAGGCGAAAGCGGCTAATATTCCGGTAGTATTCCTGAACCGTGAGCCTGTAGCAGAGGACATGAACAAGTGGGATAAAGTGTATTATGTCGGTGCGAAAGCGGAAGAGTCCGGTACAATTTCTGGTCAGTTGATCGTGGATTACTGGAAAGCACATCCGGAAGCTGATAAAAACGGCGATGGCAAGCTGCAATATGTCATGCTAAAAGGTGAACCGGGTCATCAGGATGCCGAGCTACGCACCAAATATTCGGTTCAAGCCATACAGGATGCCGGCATTGAAGTTGAAGCACTGGCCGAAGATACGGCGATGTGGGATCGGGTAAAAGGCCAAGAGAAAATGCAGGCATTCCTTGCTTCGCATGGCGACAAAATCGAAGCGGTACTGGCGAACAATGATGACATGGCACTTGGTGCGATTGAAGCATTGAAAGCAGCGGGTTACTTCAAGGATGGCAAAACGATGCCTGTCGTAGGTGTGGATGCTACAGCTCCAGCAATTCAGGCGTTGCAGGATGGTACCATGCTGGGCACCGTGCTGAATGATGCCAAAAATCAGGGAGCGGCAACGGTTGCGCTGGCGGCTGTTCTTGCCAAAGGCGAGACACCAACCAAAGAAAATACCAAATTTGATATTACAGACGGGAAATATGTCTGGATTGCTTACAAAAAAATTACGAAAGACAACATTGCCGACGCCCAATAATAGTAGCAGAGAGGGACGTATGTCATCTTGGCAGCGTCCTTTTTTTGCCGGTCAGATGAAAGGGGAAGATAGAAGATGCAGTCACCTTATCTGCTGGAGATGAAGGGGATTTCCAAAGCATTCCCCGGCGTGCAGGCGCTCAGTGAAGTCACACTGAAGGTGAAGCCGGGAACCGTTCATGCGTTGATGGGCGAGAACGGGGCGGGAAAGTCAACCTTGATGAAATGTTTGTTTGGGATGTATCGTCCCGATGCAGGCACAGTGCGCATCGAAGGCAAGGATGTAGAAATACCGAATTCGAAGGCCGCATTACAGCAGGGTATATCCATGATTCATCAGGAGTTGAATCCGGTTCCGCACCGTCCGGTGATGGAAAATATATGGTTGGGACGTTTCCCGATGAAGGGGCTTCTGGTGGATGAGAAACGGATGTATGCCGATACGCTGGCACTGTTTCAGGATTTGAATCTGGATATTGATCCGAAGGCACTTGCTGGAACGTTGTCTGTGTCCAAAATTCAATCCATGGAAATTGCCAAAGCGGTATCGTTTCACTCCAAAGTGATTGTGATGGATGAACCGACCTCATCCCTTACGGGTAAAGAAGTGGAGCAATTGTTTACGATCATCAATAAGTTGCGAAGCCGCGGCGTGTCCATCATCTACATCTCACACAAGATGGAGGAAATTTTAACGATCTCGGATGAAGTGACTATTATGCGAGATGGAGTTGTTGTAGGCACTTGGGATGCTGCGGATCTGACGACAGACCTGATCATTACACGTATGGTTGGACGTGATTTAAGTGAACGATTCCCGGAAAGGCTTAATGTCCCTGGTGAAGTCATTCTTCAAGCAGAGGGTCTGACGTCGAATCAGCCGAATTCGTTCCGGGATGTTTCGTTTCATCTGCGCAAAGGCGAGGTACTTGGCATTGGCGGTTTGGTAGGTGCGCAGCGGACGGAACTGATGGAATCCTTATTTGGACTGCGAGGACTGGCTTCCGGTACGATTACCATTCATGGTCGCAAGGTGAAGATTAACTCGCCCGCTGCCGCCAAGCGTCATAACATAGCACTATTAACCGAAGAGCGACGAGTGACCGGGATATTCCCCGTGTTATCCGTTTATGAGAATACGATTATCGCAAGCCTTGGTCGTTACCGAAATCGTCTGGGTTTGCTGGACGAGAAGAAGGGACGGGAAGAGGCACGGGAACAGACGCAAAAGTTCAGAACCAAAACGCCTTCAGTTAACACGCTCATTCGGAACTTGTCTGGAGGCAATCAGCAGAAGGTACTGCTGGCTCGCTGGCTCTTGACTGACCCTGAGATTCTGTTGCTGGATGAGCCCACACGCGGAATTGATGTTGGAGCCAAGTTCGAAATCTATACGATCATTACGGAACTGGCCCGGCAAGGCAAAAGCATTATCATGATCAGCTCCGAGATGCCTGAATTGCTAGGGATGTCAGATCGCATTATGGTCATGAGCGAAGGACGCCTCACCGGTATTGTGGACGGAGCCGAGGCGACAGAACAGCATATTATGAGGCTGGCCGCGCAGCAGCGGATGGCTGGTCAGGAGGAACACAAATGAATACAACCCTTGTTCATCAAGTGAAGCAATATGTGGCTCAGCGTGCGATTTTTATTGTGCTGATCCTGCTTGTTATCGGTATCGCCATTGCCGATCCGAACTTTCTCGCATTTTCCACCCTGCGAGATATTTTACAACAATCTTCCACTCGCGCGATTATCGCACTGGGTGCGGCGTTCATCCTGGTGACGGGAGGCGTCGATCTGTCGGCTGGACGCGTAGTTGGTCTGACAGCAGTGGTATCGGCATCGATGTTACAGATTGATACGTATGCCAATCGCTTTTTCCCGGATCTGCCGCAATTATGGGTGGGCTTGCCGATCGTAATCGGCATCATAGCAGGGTTGCTCGTTGGTTTAGTAAATGGCCTTATCGTTGCCAAGCTACATGTCCCCCCTTTTATTGCCACACTGGGTACGATGGTCGCTGTTTATGGTCTGAACTCGATCTACTTCGATACAGAACCCAACCAGTCGCAACCCATCGGAGGGCTTAGACCGGATTTCACGACAATAGGATCAGGTTATATTGATCTGGGTGGAGGCTATTCGATCCCCTACATCGTGCTCATCGCCATTGGAGTAGCACTGATCTGCTGGGTTGTTTTCAACAAAACCCGTCTGGGTAAAAATATGTATGCCATCGGCGGAAACATTCAGGCCGCTCACGTATCCGGTATTCACGTCGCTCGAAACCTGATTGCGTTGTACGCGATTGCTGGGGCGCTTTATGGACTGGGCGGAGTACTGGAAGCGGCTCGTACCGGCGGAGCAACGAACAACTACGGTAATATGTACGAACTGGATGCCATTGCTGCATGTGTTGTTGGCGGGGTGTCTACGGCTGGAGGAATCGGAACTGTACCCGGTGTGATGGCAGGCGTGCTGATCTTTGGCGTCATTAACTACGGCCTTACTTTTATCGGGGTAAGTCCTTACTGGCAACTGATTATTAAAGGGTTGATTATTGTTGCAGCTGTAGCGTTTGATATTCGAAAATATATGGCTAAGAAATAATAGGAAATCCGCTTATTCTTCCAGAACAAGTTACCTAATATGGAAAAACAACAAAGAAGCCAGCCCTCATCCCTCGAGAGCTGGCTTTGAATAGTTTATGATGAATTTTGCGTTGCGAGATACGTACGGAAATATTAATGTGCACATTTTTACATTTCAATGCATTCATATGTCCTGTTGTTTGTGAAAATTATATATTCTTGCGAATTTTAACATCTTCCAATAATCGACAACATCGGCTAATCATAATCGATATAATATTTGTGTATATGTTTGAAAGTGTGACTTTTGTCTAAGGGGGCGAGGCTATTTGCTAAGTTACACAATGAAGATGGTAATTTTCCCAATAGGTTGTCTGCTTGTCATGGTATCCTCTACTGTACTGGGACAAGCATCGCATCCAACCTTGATGATCGTCACAGGCATTCTGCTAATTATCAGCATATGGGCGGAACGGCGTTATCCATTTTTAACATGGATTCAATGGTTAATCCTTGGTGCATTTCATTATTTCAGTCAATTAAACTGGTGTAATCTGCTCTATTATATGCTCATCATTTCAATGATTCAGGACAAGCAGAGAATGGTACAGACCTTGCCGATTTCGCTGCTGCTTATGCTCCAGTATACGATCATCAGGTTGTCATATGTTCCGATAGAACCATACAGTTTGCTGGTGTCATTATTTGATTTGCTGACCGCGGTAGTGGTTATTTGGCTATATCATACTTTAATGAACAGTGAGTCTGAACAACGGAAACTTCGGGAAAAAAATCGGTTTCTTACCCTTCATGATCCGCTTACGGGATTGTTAAATTATGAAGGATACATGCAGGTGCTTCATAAGACGTTGGAGGAAGAACGATCCTTCCTCTTGATTCTTTTGAATGTTAATAATTTTAGTGGTTACAAAAAAGGATCAGATGATCCCTGGTGTGCAGTCATTACGGGTATCGGACAAAAGATCACGAACCAGTTCCCCGAAGCTTATGGCATATCGAGGTATGCTGGTGACAGGTTTGCCATTGTGTTGCCGCAAATACCTTATATCGAAGAACGGATATCTTCCTTGTTGTCTAATCAGCTACAGGGATTGCAAGTAAGTTATAGCATATCGCGTTATCCGAGGTTATCACAGACCTTGCAACAATTCATGACCATTGCGGAAGATCAACTGATCGAGCAACAGCGTAGTCAATGGATTAAAAATGAAGAGGAAGTGTTCCGTTCCGAAAGACTGCGTGCTGTAGGTGAGCTTGCTGCAGGGATGGCCCATGAGATCCGTAATCCACTCACCGCCATCCGAGGATTTTTGCAACTGTCACGTGGGCAATCCTTTAATATCGCACCGTGGTATGAAGTTATTATGAGTGAGGTCACCAGAGTCACCGATTTAACGGGAGAATTTTTACAATTTTCCAAACCTCAAGCCCATCATATGAAACCGGAGAAGCTGGCACATTGTCTGGAGCGTGTTATGTCTTTGACCGAATCGGATGCGGCTTCCAGAGGACATCGGATTACCCTTCATGTGCGGGATGAGTCGGTTTGTGTGAACATGGATCGGGATAAAATTGTACAAGTTCTAATCAATCTGATTCGTAATGCTTTTGAAGCGATGTCAGACCCCGGAGAGGTACATATCGATATGATACAGGAAGGGGATAACGTGTTGATCTCCATAGCGGATACGGGGAGCGGGATTCCCGAGCGTTCGTTAACCGCGATTTTCAACCCGTTTTTCACAACAAAAGAGGAGGGAACGGGATTGGGGCTAGCACTTTGCCAAAAAATTGTTCAGGACCATAACGGTAGTATTACCGTTTCCAGTGAAATGGGGGAAGGTTCCACGTTCACCTTGTGTTTGCCTGTGGAATCGGGCGAATAGTTAGTGTTGTGTGTCAGACCAGCGCAAAAAGGGGGGATAAGGCGTGCTGGGTTGTTTAGCAGTATGGAATAAACAAGGGCTATCCTACGAACTCCATCGGTCATTGATTACGATCAATCATCGATGGAGTTCCGGGATGCCCTTATTTGCGCGAAACGCATTTATACAGATGTGTCTTGAGACGTACTTCCGGGTTTGGGAGAAGGGGAGATCGACAACCTGCGCCACAACCATTCGATTGGACCTAGTGGATATTTGCGTAGCCAGAGGTGTGAGAATAGCATTAATAACACACAAATGCCAAGCCATATCAGCAAAATAAATAGAGAAGATGGGCGTCCGCCCAGACCGAGTCCCCATCCATAGAAGAGCACAGAGGCGATGATATTCTGTACGATATAACAACTCAGCGCCATCTTGCCAATTTCACCGAAACGCTCGAACAGCTTGGGGAAAAGACCTTTTTCCAATCCATAAGCAATAATTCCGAGATAACCGAGGGTCAGTACTGGCGCGCTGATATAGCGTACCCAAACATCCATAATTCCACCGGGAACAAGCAACAGCAGATTTAGAGGAATACCTGCCGCAAGCCCGATCATCATCAGTTTACGGCGCTTACGGCGTCCGGACTCGTCGTTAGAAAATACTCCCGTTCTCATAAGCAGTGCTCCTAGTAGAAAGAGAAAAACATTCAGTGGGATAATAGCTATCGATTCTGCACGGAAAAAACCAAAGTTATGCAACCGGAACAGCACTTGTTCCCACCACGTTCCAGAAGCGTACAGGTGTGTAAGGGTATCCATACCGTTGAAGGATGAACCGGATTCAAATGCCAGCAAGGCTGTAATTCCCGTAACGCCGATCACATGTATGCCTCCTGCAATCACCATCATCGTTAGCATAAAGCGCCTGGAGCGGTGAATAATCAGCGAAACAATCATGCCAGTAATGGCATAACTCATCAATACGTCATATTCCATTACCAAAATATAGTGCAATAGTCCGTCCAGCAGCAGAAGTGCACATGACCAGATATAGACACCGGGCCATGCGTAGCCTTCACGAGCTGCTTTTTGGCGTTTCAATTCCATGCCGGCTCCAAATAGCAAAGTGAGCATACCAAGAAATTTTCCATTCACCAAGATGAGCATGATCGTCTGCATCAGGCGATCTCCTGAACTCCACCACGGCTCAAGCGCGTTACCGAATACCAGGTTCAGATCACCAAGGTAAGCAAAAATCCAGATGTTGGTTCCCAAGGTGCCAATAATAGCAAAACCCCTAAGAATATCGAGTAGGGCAATTCGTTTCATGAAGTCCTCCTTTTTTTGGTACATATGAATTAAAAACAATATAACACAAATGTACTAAAAAGAATTATTCAATTTTAAAGGAAATTAGGTTCTTGGAGAAGTAGTAGTTTCGTGATGTGCAATTTATGATTCGTAATTTGGAAAATATGGTATTATCTATTGAATGCGGTATCGTCTCAGAGACCACCTAACATATCCGATGTATTCCGTACTTAATGAAAAAGGAGGCACCTATGTGATTAAAAAACAATCTCTCAACCTTGCAGCAATGAAGTGGAAAACGATCGTAGCCGCTTTTCTGGCAGTAATGCTATTTATGATGTCTGTGGTCCCGGCTATTGCAGCTTCTCCAGGAAAAACCGTAAATGCTTCAGCAAAACTGGCTTATAACCTCAAAGGACTCAAATTTAACCGGGTGGTGCAGAAGGCTTATATAGCAGACAAATACGTATACGTAACGCAGCGGGTGAATACGACATGTCAACTATCCAGACTACTAATCAAAGGCAATAATGCCGAATACGTGGATCATATGACGATTACGAACAGCGGGCACTGCCAGACGCTGGATATGTATACGTACAACGGAGCGAACTATTTTTATTTTAGCTCCAAAGCGGATTCATCATCTGATAACGTCTGGTCACTTCAAGTAGCTAGACTTCAATATGCTGCTGGCAAAACTGTAGATTATACCGACCTTCATCGGTTTACTTATATGAACTATGCGAATAAAAAGGGTACGAAACAGGGAACGACATACCGAGTGGATGGCGGTGGCAACAGCAACTACACCGTGTTCAGAATTCAAACGAGGGAAGGCGGAAAGTCCAACACGGATAAGGTAGTCTGGTCTGTGTATGATACGGCTGCATTAAACAGGTTGCTTGATCAAAACAAGCAGGTTCGCATGGACAGCCCTGCGGCAATTAAGGCGGCTGTTTCCAGTTTCACGCAGTCGGGCAGCGGAATAATTCGGCCAAATGGGTCATTCCAAGGAGTAGACTTGCTCGGTAAGACTCAAATATTTACATCCGGCGGGGCCGAAGGAGATACACCTCAGATTGCTAAAATTTCCAGTTCAGGCGTGTATCAGTCTCTTGTAAAAATAACGAATGTCGGAAAACACGAAATCGAGGGTGTACAAAACAAGAACGGGAACGTCTACTTTCTGATTGTTGCCGATCCAGGAAATAAATCCAGTGGGCAGAAAATATACTACGTTCCGGATAGCGTGTTTTAAGAAAGATTAGGTGGGTCTCTGAGACTGCACCGCGTTATAAATTCTATGGAATATTAAACGGGTGTGTTAACCGCCACCTTTGCTATGAAAGTGTAGAGCAAAGGTGGCGGCTTTTTGGCTTTATGGAAGATTTGACCTGCTCCCTACGAGTATGCTACATTGTTATTAACGAATTGTTAATAACATATTGTTAATAACAGGATGAGGTGTATGAACCATGTCTCATGGAGACAAAGCGTTTGATCCAGTCAACATTAGCGAGGAAGAGTTTTTAAAAACCTATGATGCCGGAGAATACGAACGTCCCTCGGTTACTGTGGATATGCTCGTATTTACGATTCGAAGCGGAGAACAGGAAAATTACCGTAAGCTGGCGGAACCGGAGCTTGGTTTACTGCTGATTCGCAGGGGAGGTCACCCCTACCTGGGGCAATGGGCACTGCCAGGGGGATTTGTCTCCATGGATGAATCACTGGAGGATGCTGCCCGTCGGGAATTGCATACGGAGACAGGACTGGACGGTATCTATCTGGAACAGCTGTATACATGGGGAGATGTAGGCCGCGATCCGCGCACACGGGTCATTAGTTGCTCTTATATGGCTCTGGTGGACAGCAGTGAACTGGAGCTTCAGGCGGGTGATGATGCCAGCGACGCAAGCTGGTTCCGGGTAGAGCAGAAACTCATTGAAGAGAAACGTCATATTCATGAACGCGGCCGGGTAACAGGGCGCAGATTGCAGCTTATTTTGAGCAATGAAACAGAACAGTTGTCAGCCACTGTGGAGACCACAGAGCAGGTAGAAGGGCGAGTGCGGAACAGCAAGTTGAGTTTGGTGGATGTTCAAGGGATCGCATTCGACCATGCCCAAATTATTCATTACGCGCTGGAGCGGCTACGTTCCAAGATTGAATATACGGATATCGCGTTTAATCTGATGCCGGAGAAATTCACGTTAACGGCGTTGCAGAAAGTGTATGAGATTATTAGCGGCAGAAAACTGTTGGCAGCTGCATTTCGGCGCAAAATGGCAGACTGGGTGATTGAAACGGGGGAATATACAAGCAGTGCGGGTCATCGGCCATCCCGGCTGTACCGATTAAATCCGGAGAGAGAAGTACTGTAGTTGGAGTTAGTCATGAGTAGAAATAGTTCAATCCGAAGGATGTAAGCAATCGTTTGGAATGGAACGAAGTAAGAGGTGATATGTATGGAAAAGTTTACGTTTTTCTGGCAGACAGCATCGCCGTTCTCCCAGTGGTTTAAGGCTGATTTTACGGTGGACGGGGTTCAGTATACAAGTGCAGAGCAATATATGATGCATCAGAAAGCACTGCTCTTTGGCGATCAACAGATTGCGGATAAAATCATGAAGACCCGTTCGGCTTCGGTACAAAAAAAGCTGGGGCGCCAGGTCACAGGTTTCGACCAGACCATATGGGAAAGCGAGTGCCAGCGCATTGTCTATGAAGGCAATCAGGCAAAATTTACACAGAACGAGGATTTACTGGCGGCTTTGCTCGCCACCCAAGGCACAACACTTGTAGAGGCAAGCCCGGATGATCGGATCTGGGGTGTGGGGCTGGCGGAGGAAGATCCGCGTATTCGTAACCGAAAAACATGGCGAGGAACGAACTGGCTAGGTGAGATTCTTACTCGTCTGAGAGAAGAGATAGGAAGGGATCGACATGAGTAACTTCGATAAACAAAACAAACACAGCAACATCAGTAATTCAAATAATACGACCACCGGGTCTCGTAATTCTAACGCATCAACAGATAAGACTGGCGTTAGCTCTCGTTCCGGACGCTCACGTATAGCACATCAGACGCTGGAGATTCTGGAGGAAGGCGTGTATGTAAACGGTTATGATCGTGCTGTTCATATCAAGAAAGACATGGAGCAAGCCATTCAAAATTCAGTTCTCTATAGGCCCTCGGAGCTTTCTCAACTAGGGGAGAAATTGCGCAAAGGAGGAAACCCGGCCCGGATGGAAGTAACCGGTGAAACGACGCTGGCAGCAGCAGCGCGTCTAACCTTAGAGGAAGGCAGAACGGATGTAGTTTGTCTGAATTTTGCATCGGCCAAAAATCCGGGTGGTGGTTTCCTTGGTGGAAGTCAGGCTCAGGAGGAAAGCTTGGCACGGGCAACAGGGCTATATCCATGTATTGCCCAGATGACAGAGATGTATGAGTACAATCGCAAGCAACGTACGTGCCTCTATTCAGACCATATGATCTATTCTCCAGATGTTCCCGTGATCCGTGACGACTACGACCGATTGCTGGATCAATATTACACAACGGCCTTTATCACCGCTCCAGCGGTAAATACAGGTGTAGTCAAAGAGCGGAAGGAAGCAACAGATGCAGAGATCAAGTCGGTCATGAAGCAACGCATTCGATATATATTGGAGGTTGCCGCTGTACAAGGTCATAGAACTATCGTACTTGGGGCCTTTGGCTGTGGTGTGTTCCGGAATGAACCGGCACAGGTGGCATCGTATATTGCCGAGGTTTTGGATGAAGAAGGATACAGGGACTACTTTGATCACATCGTATTTGCCATATATGACCGGAGTGCAGGACAGCGAACGTTGGAGACCTTCAAGCGTCTGCTAGCATGAGTGTGAGCAGGTGAAGTAGGAGAAAGCACGGACGTCATGTCATAGAAAGGGGAACTAACATGCAATTTCATGAACGACAGCAGGATTTGTTTGAACTAGAGCATCACTATGCGCTGGCACACTGCATATCCGCCGATGCGAGAATGGGTAAAGGAATCGCGGTGCAATTCAGAGAGCGGTTTGATCTACGGACTCTTCAGGAGCAAGCGAAGCTGGAGCCGCTGGAGATTGGGCGATGTTATCCGGTTGGAAGGACGCTGAATCTTGTGACCAAAGCCAAATTTTCGAATAAACCTACGTATGCATCATTAACCCAGGCGGTTGAGTCTATGCGGGATGTCTGCTTAGAACAGGGAATTACTGGGCTGGCTATGCCTCGAATCGGTTGCGGGTTGGACAGATTGAAGTGGGAGAAGGTCAGCGTAATTATTCAGAATACGTTTGCGGAGATGGATATTGAGATCGTTGTATGCACAGTATGATCGAGTACAATCGGTATGTTGTATCTAAAAGAAAAAACCTCAGCTGGGTAAGGAAGCGTGCGAGGTACAGGGAGTAAGACTATTACGAAGTCTGATCCCTGTATTCATTAAGCTCGGAGCATGAATCATATGCCCTGTGCTCTCGCAATCGCACTTCCGTTACTGAAGCGAGGTTTTTTGTTGTTTTTATGAATAGGCGAAGCTTGGTTTATTTTTTGGAAAACATCTCTTTTGCTTCATCCATAGCCATTTTGTTCCCGATGGAAGAGTAATCAAGCCAAGGCTGTGCCCCGATCGGGTACACGTGGCCTGCTTTGACCGCTTTCAGCCCTTGCCAGATTGGATTGCTTTGCAGCTCTTTGAACATCGTTTGGGCTTCATCATCTGAGTTAACCACGACAAAGATCGCATCGGCATCATAGTCTGGCAACACTTCACGGGATACGACCTGATATGGCTTGGAGGTATCCATGTCTTTGATGCCTTTGGCTGGAGTCAGTCCGAGATCATCGTACAAAATAGGGCCCATAGGACGGCGTGTGCTGAATACGCGTAATTCCTTGGCTGTGACACGAATAGCCATGACAGTGCCGTCACCGATCTGATCATGAATCAGTGATTGGACTTCTTTTGTTTCTGTCTCATAGTCCTGAATATACTGCTCCGCTTCTTTCTCGCGATTTACCAGTTTGCCAATCTCTTTCAGGTGATCCCGCCATGTGCCGTTGTCCAGATTGAACACATGTACAGGTGCAATTTTTTCGAATTTGGCCACATCGTCACCGGAGAATTCCTCATCCAGATAGATGACATCCGGTTTAAGTGCAAGCAGTGCTTCCATATCAGGGTCCTTGACCGGGCCAAGTGGCGTTGTATCTTTCAGGCGATCAGCCACATGGGACAGGAAACCTTTCGCTTCCCCGCCGATGACAGAACCGACAGGCGTGATCCCGAGGGACAGCAAATCATTGGTCAGGTGGATGGACATGGAAGCGATACGTGGTGCACCTGAAGCAGCAGTGCTATTTGAATCGTCTGCGGAGGTGTTTGTGTTAGCATTGGTGTTTGAATCGTTCGCGCCCGATGTGGACGTTTTGGCCGTTCCGCAGGCTGCAAGTACCAGCACCAAACTGATCGTTAGCATAAGCATAAGCATAAGATTTTTCTTCAACATAAACATAATTCGCGTTCTCCTTAAACATCTCATGGATGAAATTCATATTTTGGATAGCTTTATTTCGTTCGTACCAGCAGGTATAAAAAATAGGGCGCGCCAATCGCGGCTACAACAACACCCGCTGGTATGGCATTTGGTGCAAATATTGTCCGGCCGACCGTATCGGCCGTTACCAGAATCACCATGCCGATCAGTCCTGCGGCGGGAATCAAGTGCCGGTGCAGTGGCCCGACCAGTCTGCGGGCCAGATGCGGGGCGGCGAGTCCAATGAAGCCAATACCTCCAGCGACAGATACGCTGACCGCAGATAAGGCAACGGCACAGAGCAGAAGCAGGATGCGCCGCGAGCGCACAGGTGTGCCGATGCTGGTCGCAGCGGCATCGCCTAGATGGAAGGCGTCCAACGTTTTGGAACGGCTCCAGATATAGGCGATGCAGATTACGGTCCAAGGTAACAAAGCCTGGACATGAATCCAGTCTCGACCCCATACACTGCCTGCAAGCCAGCGTGCAGCGAAGGAATACGTGTCCTCGTCGAGACGTAGCGACAGATAGAGCGTAAGCGCATGAAATCCAGCAGCAACAGCAATGCCGACCAGAATCAGTTTAATTGGTGATACGCCGCTGTTTCGATCATAGGACAGTAGCATAATAATCAGCGCTGCAGCTACACTGCCGGCAAAAGCAAAGAGTGGGATCAACAGTGCTACTGAGGTATCCATGCTGAACGACAGGCTGACAAAAATCATTAGCCCAAAAGCCGCCCCGGCATGCAAGCCCAGAATCCCCGGATCGGCAAGTGCATTACGTGTAATGCCTTGCAGCGCAGCACCTGCAATACCCAATCCAGCTCCGGCAAGAACGGTAACCAGAATGCGGGGCAATCGGTAGTCAAACAGGATGATCTGATCCTGTTCGCTCCCTTGTCCCAGCAAGGTCTGCACCACGGCCAGTGGGGATACGCGAACTGTGCCTGTATTCAGACTGATGAGAATCACCAATGTTGCGAGACACAGCAGAACAGAGCTGATAAGTACGGCTCTTTTGCCCCGAGAGGTCTGATTAAACTTCTCTAAAGGGGATCTGAAGAGGAGTTTCATTCCCTGTTTCTTCACTACAAAGCCCTCCTTTCTTTACGGGCTAGATAGAGGAAGAACGGTACACCGACAAAAGCGACCATAATACCTACCGCCAGTTCCTGAGGCGGATTCACGATGCGTGCCCCGAGATCAGCGAGCACAAGTAGAATCGCCCCGAGCAGGGAAGACATCGGAATGATGAGCCTATAGTCTACGCCAACCAGTTTACGGGAGATATGAGGGATAACCAACCCTACAAATCCAATCGAACCTACAGCGGAGACGGACACCCCTGCGAGCACAACGACAGCGGCAAGAGCAAGAAAGCGAGTCCAGCGCAGGTTCATCCCGAGATTAATGGCGACCTCTTCCCCCAGAGACATCAGCGAAACACGACGTGCGATCGGCATGGTTAATAGTAGTGTGAGCAGCAACACCGGAAGAATCAGTTTCAGATGGCGCCATTCAATACCTCCAAAACCTCCCGCATACCAGAAGGCCAGATCCTGGCTCAGATCAAAATAAATGGCTACTCCTGTGCTCAGAGAACCGAGCATTGCGGCAATCACTGCACCAGCCACCGTGAGCCTAATGGAGCTCAAGCCCCCTGGGGCAGCCATGCCCAGCAGAAAGATGAGCAATGTACCGAGCACGGCTCCTATAAACGATAAAAGCATAATCCATCCATAAGATAATCCCGGCCAGAACGCAAAGCTTAATGCGACGACAAACGTTGCTCCAGCGTTAATGCCAAGGATGCCGGTGTCGGCCAGTGGATTACGGGTAATGCCTTGCATCAAGGCTCCGGCTACAGCAAAAGCTGCTCCAATCACAGCGGCAGCAAGCACGCGTGGCAGTCTCAATTCATGAATGATCTGATGCGGTGTCAGAGCCGGGTTGTACTGGAAAATGGCTGTCCACACGGTTTCCAGTGTTAAGCCTTTGGCTCCTAATGAGATGGCAACAAACATGCTGATCAGCAGGATCGCGATGGCAGACAGAAACATCAGCCCAACGGTGACTGCAGATCGTTGAGTCATGGACGGGCGATGAGGCAGTCCCGGATGTTGGATACGGGTCACTCCTTTATAACAAATAACATCTTTCGTTGTTATTGATTATCATTATCAATTAGTGAATATTATAAAATCTTAATCCAGGCCCGTACATGGCATAAATTAAGATTTGGGAAATGGACATTTTTTAGATTACAAAAGTGCGGGCCTGTTCGTCAACATCGAGAGCGCTTCCTCAAGCTGGATGTTAATGGAATATGGAGCGTACACAACCCAAGCGTTCCAATCTACAAGATGCACACGGCCGCTGCGAACGGCGGGATGGCTGTTCCATAGCGGATCATTCTTTAATTTTTGCAATAATGTTGCCGGGTGATGCAGGTTGTCTGTCGCAAGTACAAGCACATCGGCTTCCAGACCGTCCCATTCTCCCGGTGTGAAAGGCATCCAGTTGAAGCCGATCCCGGGAGCCTTGCCGTTCAGTTCCGTCTGAATACGCTGAGGTGCATTGAGTTGTAGCGTTCGGTAAAACACATGACCGAAGTTACGGTGGCTGTACATCCGCGGCCCTTTGGAAGTTAATGTACCTACAGCTACAGTGAGGCTGCCAGCCTTTTCTTTGATCTTCTTGCGCGCACGCTCTGCTTTGCGCTCATGCTTGTCCAGCCATTCTTTGGCCGCCTGAGTCCGGTCTACAATCGAAGCGATCTGTTCCAAATGGCCGAACATGTCGGTCTGGTTCCATGGAATGGTTATGATGGGTGCAACATCACCAATATGTTCCATCGCTTTAGCCGTAGCGTTATCTTTGGTCAGAATCAGGTCGGGATTCGCATCGAGAAATGCCTGCCGTCCTTGTTCCCACGGTTCATAGGCATGAAAAGGCATGGTAAGCGAACGGGGCAGATGTGGCAGATGGCCTTGAATCTGTGCTGCACAGGGTGTGATGCCAAGTGTCATCAGATGATCGGTATAGGGATAAGAGAGTGACACTATGTTGCGATGAACTTGCTTGGCATAAGCCGTTGGAGCATAACCGGCATAGTTACGAAACCGTCTGCTGAAATAAAACTCGTCACGGTAACCGACCTCACGGGCGACATCACGAATACGCAGATCGGAGGTCAGTAACATTTCCTTCGCCCGGTTCATACGCAAATGAGTAATGTATTCGATCGGATTTTTGTGCATTCGGCTTTTGAACAGTTGAGAATAATACGACGGATGCATGCCGGCCAGTTCGGCTAAGGTATCCAGCTTAATCTCATGCATATAATGTTGCTGTATATATTGCAATGTGGATTTTAACCAGGACTCCGGATCATCCTGCTCCGATTCATCCGTAGGGCTTGCATGTTCTTCAGGCCAGAGTAGATAGAGTAGCTCGGCTAATAGTAATTGTGCTTTGATTTCACGGGATGCTGTTTCGTTATCGGGATGTGTAAGTTCGATCAGTTGGGTAGCGATCCGTTGAATGCCGTAAAAGGGACCTCGAATCCATCCGGCAACAGGTGAATGAAGTTCACGTTCATAGATGCGCTTCGCTTCTGTTTTCTCCGTCACTCGAAACAGGTCAAATTCAAGAATATACAGCTCGGCATCTTGATCGACATCCGACACAAGTTCCAAACGGGTTCCGGGTGGGTACAAACAGGCCGCTTTGCGAACAACACGGGATGGCTCTGCATCCACAATCTGTGTTCCCGTGAAGCGATGTATATAGATGAAGGTATGATTCGGGAGTTCGTCCGTCTGCCACCGGAAACGTTGCTGTGTGTTAACATGCTCTGCCCGGCGAAGTTCAACCAAGGCATGATCCAGGAACTGGTGAAGTTCATTGCGAGCCGTTGCACGTGTATTTATATGATTTAAATTGCCGCTAGGGCGTACAGTCAGTTCGTCATCTGAAGGTATGCGGTTATGGCCTTGATTTGGCTCAGAGATCATAGCGTACCTTCCTTTCATTGGGATCATTGTGTTCTTCAACAGGGTACATGTGCTCATTATGTGTCTCCAAGTTATCTTAGCAAATCTGTTGCGGAATTGAAATGTGATAAAGGGAAGCAAGCTTTTCTGACGAAAACGTTTCTTTTTGGTAAAATAAGAGAGATACCATGTTGGCTGGTCTGAATCATGAACCTTGTAATACGCAAATTGGTAGTAGGGAGGATGTACGTATGACACAGACAGCGGGACAGGATAAGGTACGATGGGGCATTATGGGCACGGGATGGATTGCATCCCAGTTTGCCAAGGATTTGGCACATGCGGGAAATGCGGTGAAAGCAGCGGTTGGTTCACGAACTGCAGGTAGTGCGGAGAAATTTGCAACCGAATACGGTTTTGAACGCGCTTACGCTTCATATGATGAATTGCTGCGAGACCCTGAGGTGGATATCATCTATGTGGCAACGCCGCATCCGGTACATAAGGAAAATGTGATGGCCTGCCTCGAAGCGGGCAAAGCGGTACTTTGTGAGAAACCGTTTACGATGAACTCACGTCAACTGGAGCCGCTCGTGGAAACGGCGCGAGAACGGAAACTTTTCCTGATGGAGGGCATGTGGACACGCTTCCTGCCGCCGATTGTACAGGCACGGGCATGGATTGCGGAAGGTCGTATTGGTGAAGTACGGATGGTGCAGGCAGACTTTGGATTCCGCATCGGCTGGGAGCCGGAGGGGCGGCTGCTTAATCCCGATCTGGGCGGTGGTGCGCTACTGGATGCCGGAGTTTACCCGATCTCTTTCGCGTCGATGATCTTCGGTGAACAACCTCAACATGTATGGAGCACAGCACACATTGGGGAAACGGGTGTGGACGAGCAATTCTCTATATTGTTGTCTTATTCCGAGGGGCGTTCGGCGTCACTAAGCGGTGCCATTCGTTTGAATCTGAACAATGAGGCCGTCATTTATGGTACGGAGGGCCGAATTCGTCTGCCTTTTTTCCTCGCAGGCAAAGAAGCTTATTTACATGTGAACGGACAGGACGAGCCAGAGAAGTTTGTGGATGATCGGACTTGTCTCGGGTACGCATTTGAAGCAGAAGAGGCGGGACGTTGCATTCTGCAAGGTCGAACAGAGAGTCATACCATGAAACTGGACGAATCCCTGGAGATCATGAAGCTGATGGACACGGTTCGGCGGCAGTGGGGATTGCGCTACAGATCGGAGTAAGTGTCGCTGGCTAGTGATGGGAAAGGCCTTATTTATAGTGACTTAGATACACGCAAGCTGGATGGAACGCTGGAAATGCCGGGCGTGTGAGAAGTCCCACGCTTATGGCGAGTGTTTTCTTTAAGTGATGTAGTCCAGTTAGTTTATTGTGATGGCATCTGTTGTTATATCCGCAGAAATAAACAAAGGGTTGGCGGGTTGATTAAAAAGGGGCGCTGGAGTTGTACAAGCCTTGCAGTTGTATAACGGAAGAGTAGCGTTACTAATTAGGCGAAGCAGGTTGTAGCATTTGGATTAGTCCATCAGGAGGGAGTGCAGCAGTTGATGAAGTTTCTGATTTCGGGGTTTGAACCTTTTGGCGGTGATGCTGTCAATCCGACGGGAGCGTTAATGGAAGCATTAGCGCATGATGTGATCGAGGGAGCAGTATTAAAAACCGTGTTGCTACCTGTGAATTTTGATGAGTGTGCAGACATGCTGATTGCAGAGATGCAGGCCTTTCAGCCGGATGTTGTTGTTGCCTGCGGGTTGGCAAAAGGTAGAACGGCAATTACGCCAGAGCGCATCGCCATTAATGTGAAGGACATTCCGCCCGGATCTTATGCGGACAATCAGGGGCAGCGCCCTGTGGATGAGCCGATTGCAGCCGGAAGTCCCGATGGTTTATTTTCCACCTTGCCTATCCGGGCGATGGTCAATGATATGTCAGCTATAGGCATACCAGCAACAGTCTCCAATACGGCAGGAACGTATATATGTAATAACACGATGTACCGGATACTCGATTACATTCGGTTGCAACAGTTGTCTGTGCGAGCAGGCTTTGTTCATTTTCCGGCTTCGACAGAAATGGCTGTTCAGGCACCTTCTGTCCCATCTCTGCCACTCCCAGTGATGCTGGATGCACTGCGATCGATGATTCGCACGGTTATGTCGGAGACGGAAACAAGTAATTAAACTGCTGATATATTGATAACCAGGCAAGCAACAACTAGCCAATCGAAAACCAATCCAACGAATATAAAGGGCAACTCCAATACGTCACAAAGGTGGCGAGAGGCGTTGCCCTATTCATATGTGTGGTTATTTTAATTGTACATATATCTCCCAATACAGAGAGAGCGTAACGTGAAGGTTAGATTTTTAGCAAGTTCAAGTCAAACTCGGGAACCAGTTTTTCTTGCATGGCACGACCAAGCAGGGCTGTAATCGCAGCATAGCCGTCTTGACCCAAGTTAGCACTGAATTCGTTGACGTACAGGTCGATATGTTGAGCGGCTACGTTGGGGTCCATCTCTTGTGCATGCTCCATAACATATGCTTGGGATTCTTCAGGATGAGCCCAAGCGTACTCCACAGAGGCACGTGCCCAGCCCGCCAATGCGTGAGCATCCAGATCGCGGCGGGCAATAATTGCACCAAGCGGAATCGGCAAGCCTGTGTCATTTTCCCACCAGTTGCCGAGGTCAGTCATCAGCTGCAAGTTATAGTTTTGGTACGTAAAACGTGCTTCATGAATAACCAGCCCGGCATCGATTTGACCATCACGGACAGCAGGCATAATTTTATCAAAAGGCATGACGACAATTTCACCGACACCGCCAGGAACATTTTGCGCGGCCCATAGACGGAATAACAGATAGGCTGTCGAGCGCTCGCTTGGTACGGCAACACGTCGTCCAGACAGGTATGACGGATCAGTTGTTCCATCAGCTGTTAAAACCAAAGGGCCGCAGCCTCTGCCCAGAGCACCGCCAGCAGGTAATAAAGCATAGTTTTCCAATACATAAGGTAGCGCTGCATAAGAGATTTTCATCACTTCCGGAATGTCTGGTCCAATTGGACTTGCAGCAAGACCGTTCGTTATATCGATATCCGCATAGCGGACTTCAAGCTCAGGTGCACCAGGAATTAGACCGTGTACCCAAGCGTGAAAGATAAAAGTATCGTTAGGACAAGGGGAAAAAGCAATATTCATGATGTAATAACCTCCCGTAAAATAGAACTTGCTGCCTGGAGCGCATCCAGGGCATCCTTGATGCGCCAGGCGTCGCGGTCGCGTGGACCGACCGCGTTAGATATGCCGCGCAGTTCGAGCACCGGCAGGCCGAACTGCTGCGCAGCTGTTGCTACGCCGAAGCCTTCCATGCCTTCGGCGGCAGCATCCGGCACGCGGCGTAACAGCTCCGCGGCCGTCTGCGCGGTTCCGGTCGCCGTGGACACGGTGACCGCAGTGCCTCCGCTGACAGCGAGCCCTGCCCGCTGCAGCTCATGGCGCAGGCGCGCGGCAAGCACCGCGTCCGCAGCCACACGGGACGAGCCGAATCCGAGCTCGTCCACAGAGAGGAAGCCGTCTGGCGTCTGTGAGCCCAGATCGGCTGCAACCATGGCGTCGGCTACCACGAGGGAGCCGACGTCTGCCCGGCCGGGGAACCCGCCGCCGATGCCGGCACTGATCACCAGCCCATAGGCTGATGATCTGGCGCCGGTCCCGGCAACGGGCCCCGGCCCTGAAGATGCGGCTGTGCCTTGCGCCGCATCAAGTTCCTCTGGCGCGGCCTTGCCGTGCGCCAGTTCACGTGCCGCTGCTGAAGCAAAAGCTAGGGCAGCGGCAGTTCCGGCAGCGGCCGAGGCAGGGCCAACGCCCGCTGCAATAACATCAAACTGTGTTGCGGCATCATCACCCAAGCCGCGAAGGATGGCGTCTTTTTCCGCGTCCACAGCCGTTACAATCAGTATGCGTGAAGAAGCGGCCTTATTTGAAAATGCACCTTTTGTTGTGTTCATGGTTATTTACCTCGATTTTAATTGTAGTCGTTGAGAGATTTCTGTAAATATAAATGTCCACTGTATGGAAACAAATTCATTCTTTTTGTCTTTCAAAGAGTGGACAGTACTCTCCAAAAGAGCATGTCCCTCCACTAATGATTGTAACACCATATATAGATGGGAAAATCAAAATTGTTATTTTTGATCTATATGTAGGTTGGTAGGTGAAGTGTGTTCTTTTAAGAAAAGTGTCCACCTTTTGATAAACAAAATCCCCAAATGTACACGACAAGTGGACAAGTTACAAACAGATCATGTCCTTTCCGAAAGCCGGAACAGCGAATAGCGAATAGCAAAATGAAAACTTTACACCATACTGTTACTCACACTCACTCATCACACTCACACTGACTCTAACTCATCCCATCTTAGCTCTTCCCACCTCACACTAACCCACCCTGACTCATCCTAACTCATTCTATCATTTTAACTCATCACATCTCTAACTCATAACTACCTCTCTATCTCACATTCATTGATCTTATTCATACCTCGTCATACCTTGTTATACCTCATCTTAATTCATCCTAACTCATACTAAGCCATTGTAACTCATCATAACGAAGGAGCAGGTGCAAAACAATCTTTCGAGCTTATTCGTACCAAGTCCAGTTTCGAGCATATTCGCACCAGCCAAATAAGGAGGAACGATATTTATAGAAGCGATCAAAAGCTCTCTCGTTAAACTATAATTCGAAAGAAATATCCCTCTGATCTTTTAGAAAATAACATGATCGTTTTTTGTGCTCTTTTTATATGTCAACTATACCATATGGATTGGTTTTATATACATTTTGCTATTCCCGAATTCAGGCATGGAGTTAAAGTTAAAGATTGACAAACTGTATTAACTGTATTATTAATAGTAGTACAGATAGTGCACCGAGAGTGCACTATCAGAAAAACAAGCAAGGCGACATACTAAGTTAAGAAAGGAGGTGCGGGATGTTCGAATTGGATGTACGTAGCCGGAAGGCGATCTATGAGCAACTGGTGGATAAAGTCAAAGAAATGATCGTATACGGTATTCTGAAACCCGATGAGCAGCTTCCTTCCGTTCGGTCATTATCAACACAGCTCACCGTGAACCCGAATACAATTCAGAAGGCATACCGTGAGCTTGAGCGAGAAGGTTATATTTATTCCGTGCAGGGTAAAGGAAGTTTCGTATCACCATCTGTGGAACATCCGAAGGAGGCTATGAAAGACGAGATCAGAGAATCCTTGGTGAAACTGATTGCCGAAGCTTCGTTTTCCGGTTTATCCAAGGCGGAGATGACTCTTTTATTCGAAGAAGCGATGGCCCGTATAGAGAAGGAGGTGCCCCATGATTGAGCTGAATCAAGTCGTTAAAGCTTTTGAACAGGAAAAGGCTGTCGATGGCGTAACAATGTACATAAATAAGGGGTCGATCTATGGTTTACTCGGTTCCAACGGGGCAGGCAAAACATCGTTGCTCAAAATCATTGCCGGTATTTATCGTCAAGACCGTGGAACAGTGCGCATTAACGGAGCCGAGGTATACGAAAATTTAGACCTGAAAGGCCGCACTATTTTCATGGCAGATTCACCAAACTTTTTCCCGCAATCTTCGATTACGCATATGGCTTCATTCTACCGCTCAATCTATCCAAGCTGGAGTGAGGAACGTTTCAACCAACTCGGGGCTGTCTTCAAATTAGATGTAAAACGCAAGCTTCATCGCATGTCCAAAGGCATGCGCCGTCAGGCTGCGGTATGGCTGGGACTCAGCTGTATGCCTGAGGTGTTGCTTATGGATGAACCGATTGATGGACTGGACCCTGTCATGCGCCAACAGATCAAAAACCTCTTGTTTCAGGAAGCGGCGGAGCGTCAGGTGACCATTATCATCTCATCCCACAATTTGCGGGAGATCGAAGATCTCTGTGACCATGTAGCCATCATGCACAAAGGCCAAATTATCGTGCAGAAGGATCTGGATGACCTTAAGTCTGATACACACAAGATTCAGGTTGCCTTCCGCCACCCGGATCATGCTGATTTATTGAAAGAACAGGTTCATATTATGCATGAGGAAAAAAGAGGAAGTGTCTCTTTGTATATTGTTAAAGGTCATCGTGAAGATGTTACGGCGCAATTTCGTTTGCATGATCCGTATCTGCTGGATGTGTTGCCGCTGACACTGGAGGAGATTTTTATCTATGAAATGGAGGGTGCCGGGTATGACATTCAACCAATTATACTTTAACCGCGGTATCCTGTACCAAAATTTCAGGCAGCACGGATGGCTTGGTATTGTTTATCTCTTGTTATTATTAACGCTTCCGCTATTTATCGGCACAGAGTATCGAGATTATACGGAGGAGATTAGTACTCTATTTAAAGTAAACGGGGAGTTTCATTGGTTTCTTGCAATTACGGTGCCGGTTGTGATGGCTTTGTTCCTGTTCCGTTACATTCAAGCAGGGGGGCCAGCGGATGTATATCACAGCCTGCCGCTGAAGCGTAGACATTTGCTCACGATGAACCTGATGACCGGATATGTAATGATTCTGGTCCCCATCTGGATTACGGCTGGAGTTACCAAGTGGGTGTCCGTAGCTCTGAATGAACCCGCTTATGTTTTTAACGACAGTGCAATCTGGATGTGGGGAGTAACCATAAGTATCGTTTCTTTGTTCATGTTTACGTTGACAGTCGCGGTAGGTATGTGTATCGGGCAATCTATTCTACAGGGTCTGACCGTATACGGTATCTGCCTAATTCCAGTAATCTTTTGGGGAGTCTTTGAACTGCATCTGAAGCGTTTTTTGTTTGGTTATCCGGAGAACATTTTTCGTTTCAAAATCGAGACTATTTCTCCTATTTCCCGCGTCAGCAGTTTCAGTTATGCGATTCCTGGATGGGGCGAACTTAGTATTTACGCTGGGATGACCGTACTTATGATCGCTCTATCATATCTCTTTTACCGTAAGCGCCATGTAGAATCGGCAACCCAAGCCATTGCATTTCGCATTGTCAAACCAATCTTCCGTTTTGGATTTATGTTCACGATTGTATTGCTTAGTGGCGCCTATTTCTCAGCGATTTCCCCGGGCGATTCCCGGATATGGGGCGTTGCAGGTTACATCATTGGAGGCGTTGCGGGGTACATTGGAGCTGAGATGATCATTCGCAAAACCTGGCTGATCTGGAACAGTAGCTTATTACCACAGTTTGCTGTATATGGAATTGCAACTGCACTTATTCTTTACGTGCCTGTGGCAGACTGGAATGGTTATGCGACAAATGTGCCATCGAAAGACAACGTCGAGAAGGTTCGAATTGGCGGGGACCATACGATCTATGTAGATAATCAGATTGTAAAGCTGGATGATGAACAATTCTACTCTAATGACATGGGATATATTGATGCTGTTCTTGCACTTCATCAGAAAATTGTAGATTCCCGTCAGACGTTGAATGAGAAGGGACAAAGCCGGATTATACCTGACCAAGAGAGCGTCAGGGTTGACTATAAATTGAAGAATGGAAAGACAATATCACGGCAATATACCGTTCAAGAGAGCCGTTTTCAACAAGAGTTTGAGCATATGAAAAACTTCGAAGATTATAAAGCAGTCAGTTATGTAACCTATGCACTCGACGATGACGTTCGCAGCGTTGGGATTCGGTCAAGATTGACTAGTGATCGCGCTGTATACATCAGTAACCCGCAGCTCATTCGTGAGTTCAAGGCTCTCTTGAAAGCAGAAATTTTAGATCAAACGTATGAAGATCAAAAATCTCATTGGGAGTCGTATGCATCAGCTGAGATTTATCAAGATTACCGGGATGGATTATCGTCCAAGCAGATTTTGAATCAACCTAATCTTAGCTCCACATACGAGATTAAACCAACCTACACCCGTTTAATTGCATGGCTCAAAGAGAACAAATTGTATGATCAGTTGCAGGTCTCTGTAGATGAAATTGCTTCTGCCCAGTTTATTAAACAAGAGATTAACAGCCCGGGTAAAGCTATTTATGTCTATCCTGACCCGCAATTCATAGATGAAAATCTAAAAGGAAACAAGAAAGTAGCCACCAAGAACAAAGAAATTATCAGCCAGTTGCTCCAGCGGCAAAGATCAGGTTACTACACCGATCAGGGTATCTTCTATCAGATCAAGCTTAATTTTAATAAAGGCCAGAACGTCTATATGATGTTAGAAGAGGATGATCTTACCGAGGATATGAGAGCCATTCTAATCGATCTTTAAATTTTTCTTTACTTCAGCTTGACCAAATGAAATATATGGAATATATTTGAAAAAGTGAAGATCCAAGCGATTCGTTGAATCACTGAATCTAATATGGAACGGCTCAAGAGGGAAGCACCCGTAAGAGCAGGCATAGGCCTGACTTGCGGGTGCTTTTTTGTCGTTCGCCGAACGGATCGCTGATGTTGAATCTTGAACTGCAAGGGAGTCTTACTCTGGACGCTGTACGGAACAATTATTGGATATATACAGGGTGAATAGTGTCGCGGACTTCCATACTAATTTTGAGAAAAAGGGGTGCAGAAGGATGATGTATTTAAGACCGGAGAAGAAACGATTGGTAGAGCAATTTACGTTGCCTCGACAACCAATGGAAACGTGGAAGAGGCAGTCAATGTGGGTGCAGTTTTTTCATTTTTGGTTAAAGCTACTGGTTGGACATTCGGTTTTAAGAAGATTGAGTGTGATGTTTGTTGCAACGTACGGCATTGGAATGATATGTAGTGCAACAACAGTTCACGGTGAAGGGATTGAGCTGAATATTACTGCGCAGAAAGCCTGGAATACAGTAGTGAATAAGGCAGATGCGCAAACGGAACGTTCCTTACTACAGACATACGAAAGTGCCGGGAAATGGATTTCCCAAAAAGAGATGTGGGAACAAAAGATCAAGCAACTACATACAACGAACGCTACTGAGTTGGTGCAGCTTCGAAAGGCAATCAGTAATACCGATGCAGCGAAGCTGGCTGCTCTTCAGAAGTCAGTGGAACTTACACAGGCACGTTATGAACCTTTATTCAAACTTTATAGCTCACTGAACAAACAATTGTCTGCTTCCAAGGCTCTCCAGAGCAAAGAGTGGAGTTCGGCCATTCGTACACAGGCTGACACGCTAAAACCCTTGGTGCAATTGGCACGTGAGGATATTCGTGCGAAGAAATTGAGCCTTGCTGAAGCAAGGAAGCGGAAAAATAAGGAGGTGAAGCGGCTACGAGCGATGTTAAATGGCACAAATGCTGTAAAAAAGCAGATACAAACGGCCAAGAAACAAGTCAGTTTGTCCAGAGAACGGTACTCGGATGCGCTTCGTAACTTTAAACAAACCCTAAAAAAAGGTGAGCCTTCACGTGTGCTGAGTAGCCTGAATTCCCTGGTTTCTTCTGCTGAGAGATGGACGGTTGCGAGCCAACATATTCACACGTTAGAGCAAAAGGTGTCTACGATCTACGTTACAGTAAGCCAAGAAATCCACAACAGATCCAAATGAATGAGCCTGATCCTGTAAGAAAATTGCATGGGAGAAACTAGATTTTTTCTGGTGCGTACACCTCTATAACAGAACCATTCATTGAACATGGAGCGAGGTGCAGGCTGGTGCAGATAGAGAGCAGAACGGGTTTGAAACGAAAGCGTTACTGGATTCCCATCAGTTTATTGCTCCTGATTATCGGTGTTGTAGGAGTAGGCTCACAATTCACACCCAGAATAACAGTACTTTTGCTAAAGACAGGGATTGGATTGTTTACTTCAAATGAAAGCAACAAGGCATCGTTTATTTCGGAAGGGATAACCCGTGTTACCGATGTGGCCTATGCAGATGGAGGTCGTAACAACAGTACGCTGGACATTTATTATCCTTCCGCAGCAACTAAACCCTTGCCAGTCATATTGTGGGTTCATGGCGGCGGTTGGGTTATGGGTGATAAAAAAGACATAGCCGATTATGCGGTGCAGTTAAGCAAACGTGGTCATGTGGTGGTCAGCATGAATTATGCACTTGCGCCGAATACGACATACCCTGTGCCAGTAATGCAAACCAATCAGGCTCTAACATATATCAGAGATCATGTGAGTGAATATCAAGGTGATCCGAGCAACCTGTTTCTTGCTGGTAATTCGGCTGGTGCCCAGATTGCGAGTCAGACTGCGGCGCTGCTTACGAATCCCAATCTGGCAAAACAAATGAATATAACGCCATCAGTGAAGCCTGAACAGTTAAGAGGTACACTTTTGTTCTGTGGGCCATATCAATTGCGTACTGTCGAGAGTACAGGCTTTCCGTTTATGCGAACGTTTCTCTGGTCATATACGGGAAGCAAGGCATACGAGAATGATCCACATCTGGACGAAATGTCAACGGTCCTTCAGGCCACAGCCGCCTTTCCACCATCATTTATTACTTCTGGTAATGATGATCCTTTGACCGTACAATCGATTGAACTTGCAGAAGTGTTAGAGCGTCAAGGTGTCACGACAGAAACGTTATTTTTTCAATCATCTTCGGAGAAGCTGGGACATGATTACCAGTTCGATCTGGGGAGTGAAGCAGCGCAGCAGGCGCTACAGGCATCCGTGCAATTTATTCAGGCTCATAAAAAAGAAAACTAAAGATACAAAGAATTCAAGTTAAATCGCCATTTTAAAAAAGGGTGTCACAGCGGTTCACCATGAAAAAAACATGACATGACGACCGGGACACCCTTTATTTATTTATTTATTTATTGGCCAGAACTAATAATCTGCGCATAGCTTCTTCAACTGTTGCACGTGGACAGGCTACGTTGATGCGCATGAATCCGGCATATTCTTTGCCGAATACAACCCCGCTATTAAATGCGAGTCCTGCTTCATGAAGAAGTTTCTTGCTTAATTGCGCATGAGTCAATCCTAATTCCCGGAAATCGACCCATAACAAATAGGTGGCTTCAGGAAGGGGTACACGGATACCAGGCAGATGCTCTGCAATAAATTTCTGCACGTATTCCATATTGTCCCGAATGTAGGCAAGACACTGATCAAGCCAGCCTTCGCCACCGTTATAAGCCGCCTCGGTTGCTACGGCTCCTAGTGTGCTGATACTGGACAAACCCATGGTACGCACGCCTTTGGCGAACTGTTCCCTTAATGGGGCATTAGGAATGATAATGTTTGATGAACTTAATCCGGGGATATTAAACGTTTTGCTTGGTGCTGTGCAGATGATGCTGCGAGCTGCGATCGCTTCCGAGATCAGACTTAGCGGTGTATGTGTTCCACGTTCATACACCAGATCAGCATGGATTTCATCCGATACGATGAGCACATTATATTTCAGACACAGTGATGCAAGAGCCTCCAGTTCCTCACGGCTCCATACTCGTCCAACCGGATTGTGAGGACTGCACAGGATCAGCATTTTGACCTTTCCATTCTGGAAACTTCTCTCCAGATGATTCAGATCCATGCTGTATTTCCCATGTTCTTCGATCAGTGGATTCGTAATGAGTTCCCGTCCCTGATCTCTCACGACATCATAGAACGGAGGATATACGGGTGTCTGGATGACTACAGCATCCCCTGGTGAAGTAAATTGTTGTACCGCTATACTGAGCGCAGGTACGATCCCTGGCGTGAATACGATCCAGTCCGCATGGATTTTCCAGTTGTGGCGGCGTTGCATCCAGTCTGTGACGGCTGCATGATAGGCCTCGGTTCGCAGAGTGTAACCAAAGATGCCGTGTCCCATCCGGGCCTGTAAAGCTTCAATAACAGATGGAGGAGCAGCAAAATCCATATCGGCTACCCACATAGGAAGTGCATCTGTTACACCGAATAATGCCTCAAGCCCGTCCCATTTCTCGGAAGCGGTAGATATTCGGTCAATCGGTGTATCAAACAAATATTGATCTATCATAACAAAGAAGTCCTCCTTGGTTCATTGATTCGTTGTTACGTCCTACAAACAAGACATCATTATCTAATACATCTTGTATTTTCGCAACTTCTAAACCATTTTTATATGACCCAAGTCCTGATTTAGCGAGATATCGTTTACAACCTGCCATCAAGTACTTATGATATGGCTAACATGAGGTGGGAGTTGAAGGATTGTCGATACAGTTCATTGTTATATGAACTAAATTCATCTGCACTATACCTTTCATAACCTCATGATTCAATTCAATATGTAATATTCATCTTTTATTATACTGAACTTTGGAGGCGAAGGAATATGAAAAACAAAAAGTGGTTGATTGCAGCAGGCGTATTTGGGATGGTGTTAACGGGATCAGCAGGTGTCTATGCAGGTACGCAACTGGAAACGATCAAAGCCTATCTGAATCACGGACTTGCCATTGAAGTAAACGGACAAAAATTCACACCGACAGGTGATCAGGGCAAAAAACTTGCGCCTATTACGTATCAAGGCAGTACATACCTTCCGGCTCGCTCCATTGCTGAAGCTTTAAATACAGAAGTGAAATATGACGCCAAAAATAATAAGGTAAGCATCGGTGCTTCAAGCTCATCAGGCGGGTCTGCATCCACTGGAGGCGGTCAATCCACATCTCCATCGACAGGTACGAACACACAAGCTCCAGGCGTAAAATCCAAGTACTTGCCAGCAGATTTCCCATTGCCTAAGGATGCAAAAGCGACCAGCTTGATTGAGAATGTTGTAGATGGAAACAAAAAAGTAGTGCTGATCTATACATCCAAGGAGAGTCTGAGCACTCTCGCCTCATCTTACAAAAACTATTATCAGAATAAAAACCTGACTCAAAACAGTGAGGATATTCAAGCTGACGAATTCAGCATTTTAGGTCGTGAGGAAGGCAAGTACGCTGTAACGATTACAGGTAACGCATCTTCAAGCGATAAGGATTTGAATGAAGTTACGGTCATCTGGGGAGAAGAATAAGCAAGTTCATATGTTGTCTAATTCTTAAAATAAAGCAAGCCGATATGCCTGTAATGATTCGTGATTACAGGCATATCGGCTTTTTGCGTTCAAAGTGCAGGGTATCCATGTAATAGTCTTTGGGTCAATCTTTTCGTTCATCTTCCATGGGAGGTTTACAGATATTCGTTAAACCACCCGACAATATGCTCTAAACGTCGCACCCTCAGATGTGGATTGCCGGAGCGAGATAGTTCATGGTTGGCTCCAGGGAAACGAACGAGTCGGGTCGTTTGCTTGCGGCGTTTCAGTGCAACATACAATTGCTCGGCTTGCTCAATGGGACAGCGGAGATCCTGTTCGCCATGAAGGATAAGCAGTGGTGTCTGCATATTGCCCACATAAGCCAGCGGAGAATGTTTCCACAGTTTTTCCGTGTCTTCCCATGCATTACCGCCAATCTGATCTTCCGTAAAGAAATATCCAATATCACTGACGCCATAGAATGACAACCAGTTGCAGATGGAACGCTGGGTAACAGCGGCTTTGAAGCGGTTCGTATGTCCCACGATCCAGTTCGTCATGAACCCGCCATAGCTACCGCCGGTTACGCCCAGTCTGGATGGGTCAATGAAGGCATAATGGGACAAAGCATAGTCCACAGACTCCATCAGGTCTCGGTAATCGCCTCCGCCGTAATCTTCACGACAGGCATTCACGAATTGTTGACCATATCCTAATCCTCCACGCGGATTGAGATACATCACAGCGTAGCCCTGAGCGACAAGGAGCTGGAACTCATGCATAAAAGTATAACCATACATCATATGCGGGCCGCCATGAATCTCAAGAATGGTCGGAACTTTGACACCTTCAACGATGCCATGAGGTTTCATGATCCACCCTTGAAGCTGTAGCCCATCCGACGAGTCAAACCAGAAGGTTTCTGACGTACTAAGCCAAATGTCCTGTTCTAACTGCGGGTTACTGTTCGTGAGACGGACAGGTTCGATTCCGGGGTCTCCTGGTTGTTCATACAGATACAAGTCACCGGGATGTTGTGTATTCGCAACAGCCGCGACGATCTGGCCCTGTGCCAGTTCTGCAAACTGATAGATCTCGCACTCATCTGGCAAAATGTAATCGGCACCACTTCCATCTAATGCGAATCTAGCGATACGCACGCTGCCATGTATCGTAGCAAGACACAGAATGGAAGAGCCATCCCGTGAATATAGCGGACCTGTCGTGATGAGGTGAGAGCGCATATCACCAACAAGGCTATGATTCAACTGTACATCCCAATCTGCACTTAGGCATTCAGGTGTTCCACCCGATATCGGGAGTGTATACAACTTCGCCAAGGTAGCATTGCCATAAGAGCGGTCACTGGCGAGAAGGGCCAGAGATTGCGCGTCAGGTGCATAACTAAGCCGATAGAAGGTATATCCTTCCGGGGTTAGTTGCTGTAGATCTGATCCATCAGGTCTGGATGTATACACATGATTGGTCAACGTAAAGTCGCTATGATCCGCGCCCTTTTCAGGCATTTCAGTAATCCAGGCGATGCGTTTTCCATCCGGAGACCAAGCATAGTCCCCGATATCATAGTGACCCGTCGTAACAGGAATAGCCTCTGCGCTGATTGGCGCGATAACAAAGAGATGAGAGCGTTTGCCATTCCATAATCCGCCACTATCCGATTTCATGCGAATTCGGTCCACGATGATTTCTTGAGGCAGTGAGTTTTCCTTATGATCTGTGTTGTAGCCTTCCGCGGACGTTGAATCCGGTTTTTTATCTATCATTTCCACCGAAGACTTTACAAGCAGTGTCCTGCCATCTGGCGCCCATAAGAAGGAACTGACGCCATGCTGCAGGTGACTGATCTGCTGTGCTTCTCCGCCATCTGAAGCCATGAGCCATACCTGGGATTTTCCCTGCACTTCGCGTATAAAAGCAAGCTGTGCCCCATCCGGCGACCAAGCTGGGGAATGATCATTTTCTCCAGAAGTGAAAGGTCTGTCCTTTCGACTATCCAGATGAAGTAGTCTCAGGTGTGAGCGATAACCATCGTGTTTTTCATTTACTTGCCGGCTAACATACACCAGATGTCCGCCTTGAGGAGAAGGGACCGGATCATTAACCCATGTAAGCTGGTACAAATCTTCCGATGTCATGCCACGTTGCTCGTTCATCGCTTGTCCTCCCACTAGTATTCAGATTGAATAATTTCCTAAGCTTTCCATTTATATTAACGGAAAGACAAGTACAGGACAACAACTTGTCGAATGGAATGACGTTAAGTTTTTTTACAAGGAAGGAATAGACGCACAGGAAATGTTTAGGCCTAGCCCGAATGGTTTAATGTACAATGCAATTCCTGTTTTGAACTGCACATGATTTAGTCACAAGAAGGAGGAAGTTATGCTTGAATACATCTTATGAACAGCATGTGGAATATCCGAGCAGGAAACGAATGGCTTTGATTACGGCAGGGGCAGCGCTTTTTGTGAGTGCCGGATTCTTTCTGATGTTTGACCGATCTTCAGGTGCAGGTACTTCCATCATATCCAGTGTTCTTGGTCTGTTGTCTGTCCTCTTTTTTGGCACGTGTTTCTTCTATAGCCTGGTAAAGATGATCCGAAAAGAACCTTCCTTTGTCATTAATGAACAGGGGTTTGTCGATTCTTCCTCTTATACCTCAGGCGGGGCAGTGGCCTGGAGGGAAATTGAACATATGTTTATGTATGAGCTGATGGGACAAAAAATGATTGGGGTTAAACTGCAGGATGAGAAAGCATTTATGGAGCGTCATAACGGAATGAAGCGCAAGCTGATGGCGGCGAATAGCCATATGGTGGATGCAACCATCAGTATTGCGCAAAGCAGTATCACTTTGCCAATCGACGAACTGTATCTTATGATGATGAATCATTGGCAGCATGGTAAAGGCGGCAGGATTTACGTTTTGAACGGGAGGAAATAATACATATGGCTTAGAACGGCAGGTCTTTGAGACCTGTTTTTTTGTGTGTTCAAATAACAACTGAAAATAGGCTTTACAATACCAATCCACTAGTGTACTATGTAACTAACACACCGATACAGAAAGGAGCGAGAACATCGTGCCTATCGAATTTGATAACAATTTACCGATCTATCTGCAGATCATGCAATATATCAAACGACAGATTGTAACCGGCGCCCTCAAGGCAGGAGATAAAATTCCTTCGGTTCGTGAACTGGCTGCCGAACTGCAGATTAATCCAAATACAGTACAGCGTACGTTCCAGGAGCTGGAGCGTGAAGAAGTGGTTGAAACGAAGCGGGGTTTGGGCAGATATGTGACAAGTGAGGAGAGGAAGATCATGATGATCAAGAAAGAAATGGCCGGCGAATTGCTGGATCGTTTCCTGACCGGAATGCAAGAGCTTGGAATCGAAGAACAGGATATTGTGTCCATCGTGACGGACGCTTTGGCAGAAGGTAGTCAGGGGAAAGGGGAGAAGACACATGAGTAACATTCTTGAAATTAACCAGGTCAACAAGACATATGGGCGTAAACAGGCGTTACACAATGTCTCCCTGAATGTTGCTCCAGGACGAATTGTAGGTCTCCTAGGTAGCAACGGAAGTGGAAAGAGTACACTGATGAAACTGGTCGCAGGTTTGCTACATCCCGCTAGCGGTAGCATTCAGGTTACAGGTAAGGCGATTGGACTGGAGACGAAGTCACTCGTTTCATTCATGCCGGATCGTCCGTTAACCGAGAAGTGGATGAAGGTTCGTGATGCGATCGCATACTACCGTGATTTTTATGGCGATTTTGATGAAGAAAAGGCACGGGAGATGTTGGAGTTTATGAATCTTTCAGCGGATGAGCGTGTTAGTCATTTGTCCAAAGGCATGAATGAACGACTACAGTTAACACTGGCATTGTCTCGTAAGGCGCGGCTCTATTTGCTGGATGAGCCGATCGGCGGCGTTGACCCGGTAGCCAGAGGTAAGATTCTGGACGCGATCGTTAAATTTTACGATGAAGACAGCAGCCTGATCATTTCCACACATCTGGTGAATGATATTGAACGCATTTTCGATGAAGTGGTCTTTATTCGGGAAGGCAAGGTAGTTTTGCATGAGGAAGTCGAGACAATCAGGCTGAAGCATGGAAAAAGTGTGGATGAGATGTTCAAGGAGGTCTATGCAGAATGATGACATTGTTGAAGTATGATTTTAGAAGAAGCTGGAACACCTTGCTGGCAGGGCTAGTCATCCTCATTATTGTTCAACTGGGACTAATGATATTTGTGTCGTCAGGTGTCACTGCAAATGTGCTTGGTATCATGGCATACGTCGGGGCAGGAGTAGCCATCTATGTGAAGACGATAAAAACCTACGCTGCCAATATCCGCTCCTACAATCGTCGTCTGATCCCGGTCACGGGTCTGTCTCATGTGTTATCACCTATCATTTTTGGTACAATTTGCGGACTGGGCTTGCTGCTGATAGGCTTCCTCCACGCCTACCTCTACATTACGATGAAACTGGGGCTTGATCTGTCTGCTTATATTGGTGTCAACATAAGTGTAGCTGAGATATGGAGTACTTTGTTTTTTGCAGGTTGGATTGTTCTGTTTATGACGATCATGATCTTTTTCTCCATTAGTGTAGCGGGAACGTTCCGCTGGAAAACAGGCCCATGGATCGGGATTGTCACGTTCATTGTTCTGATTAACCTGCTTAGCTGGTTGGAAAATGTTATTTTTTCAGGAAAGTTCAGTCCGAATGATCTGTTTCAGTTCACCGAAGAAAGCACGGGCATCTCATTTTCAGCCAACGGTGTTATATGGGCGGATGGACGGTGGGGGACCACGGTGTTTGAAATGGCACTTGCCGCGCTTCTCGTATGGGGTATTATTTATATGAACACCAAAAAAGTGGAAGTCTGATCCCTGCTTTAGCAAAAGAATACAGAATGGATACAACGGGTGGCAGAGCTGCTCGTTTTTTCTTTTGGCAGAAATGAACGGATATATGCACCCTATTCCAGTTTGAATACGTAAATATATGTATAATAACCGCGAATAGGGTAATTAAAGATGGAATAGCATGATGAGCATCATTAGACATTACAACATCGGGAAGGGGAGAGGGATATGCAATTGTACTTCAGAGATAACTTTTTCAACGCCGGATATACCGAAATTTTGAATGCCGACCAGGAACGGGCAGGGCACCTGGATTTGAAAAGTGTATTTGGATCATCACTCGATGTATCGGATGAAAATGGCCTGGTCTGTAGCGGCAAATTCCGCATGTTGACGAATCGCTGGGACGTGACCGCAGCAGATGGCACACATCTGGGGGTACTAAGAGCGAGATTCAGCTTTTTTAGCAAAAAGTATGAGTACGATGCGGGCTCACGTGGCATATATGATGTATCTGCTCCGGCATTTTCGCAGGAATATGATGTGACTGATGGATCGGGCCGTGTTGTAGTAAGCTTCCGTCGTACCGGCGGTTGGTTTAGTTCAGGGGCGTTTGTGCTGGATAATCAATCCGAATACTTGGACACTTATGAATTGGTTGCTGTGGTCATGGGCGTGCACGCGATTAACAAAAGACGGAACGCAGCCAGTAGCAGTAGTTCGTAGACCTGGAATGTATAGGGATGTATCTCTCAAAATTACGTTCATCTACAAGGACGAAGTTGAGGCGATTGATCTGTTCTAGGCCGATGGAGTAGCGGTCAGGTCAGATGCACGCCTGCATCATTTTGTCCTTTTTTACTGTGTATCGTGCATCCAACAGAGAAGATGAGATCGAGGAGTTTGCTAAGTGATAGCTCTTAAAGCGCTGGTTTGTGCTAATCCCCTTGCGCAGCCGTTTCACCACCCGGCTGTATGGACTCGGATTCCGCATATCGTGCCAGCACCTTGGCAGCAGTCTCGGACATACGCTCCTGCAGAGCCGAATGATCGATGATGCGAACACGTTTACCGAGAAAACGCATCTTGGACAACACGTAATCGACCTCGTTTCGCGGAACCGTCAGCAGAATCCGGTATATATGACTCGCTTCGTTATATGTAACCTCTCTCTCAAAGCAGGAGAAGGCATACAGTATTCGGGACAACTCCGCATTGAACTCAGGCAATACCTCGATGGTGATCGACGTTTTACGTTTTTCCGTGATCAGGGCGATGCTAGCTTTGTATCGTGATGCGGCCTCCGGTTTAATGGATCTGGCCTCAAGCTTGGTGATGCTATGCAGCTTGGTAGACATTAATCTGGCAAAGTGCGGGGCATACCAGAGCACATACCATTCCTTTTTGACCATGGAATATTCCAGCTTATACGGGAACCCGAACTGCTCCTGGCTTGTGCGTCCGCTACGGATACGACCTGTCATTTGAAACCCTTCGCCGTTTAGGATCATCTGCCGTAACGGCCTCAGCAGGGGATGAGAGACACTGCTTTCTTCACTTTTGGCTTTTTCCGTCAGGTAATCTTGCAGATTCAAGTGCTTTTCCCCGTCCAGCATGTTGTTTAGTTTGGTCAAGGTTGCGGGGGTTAAGGCTTCTTGTGCAGCCGGATGCTCCATCATCATACGGAGCCAGGCTCGCTCCTGCGAAGTCCAGGTGAACAGTCCGGTTTCATTCAGTCTCGTCATGATCTGGTAGTTGAACATCTTCTCGAACAGGTTCATAATACGCCGCAATCTCCTTCCATTCCTCAATCATTTCCTCACGCAGCTTACGCGGAGCCAGAATCTCACAGCTTGAGCCAAAACTGCGTAGCCAAGGTTTAATCTCTGTTGTACCGTTTACTTGAATTTCATACAAAAAGCTATGATCCGTTTCGGGTGTAATGATTCCCCATTGTCCTTGCAGCCGGACGCGATCCAGAATAAAGTTACGCTGACCATCTCCCGGGTGGAAAAAGCGTGCTTGCACCGTCACGGTGCGGCCTGTATCGACAAGCCAGCTGTACCGTCTGATGTCAGCCCATTCTTTTTTCAATGCAAGCATATGCTCTTCTTCAATAGGCTGAAGCTCCTCCAGCTGGGTGATGCCCTCCATCCGAAACTTCACGAATCTCCGCCGACTCTGATAACCGATGACATACCAGCGCCCATACTGGTGATCATAAACGACTTCAATCGGGATGATCCGATTGGAGCTTCCGCCAGCCTCGCGTTCAAACTTTGGATTCGTATTTTGCGAGCTATAGCTGGATGGTTTCTTCGGTGAAAAATACTGAAACTGCACACGTCTTCGCTGACGGATCGCTCCAAGCAGGGTGTACAGATGGGCTTCGTCCAGAATGCGTGAGTAATAATGATACTTATAAATATATGGCTCCGTCGCTTCTTCTTGCGGATAACTGGCTTTAATTACTTTTTTCATACTATCCCGCAATAGATATCCTTGCACCGATGGAACCTGTGTGTTCGCCATCATATCAACGAAGTCGTATAACTCCAGCTGTTCTTCCGGGGTAAGCCGTGTCAGTACATCCTGCTGTAACGAATAACGATAAGGACGTCCGCCCGGCTCTTTACGAATAACACCGACTTCCTCCAGATACTTGAGATCCGAACGGATCGTTTTCTCATCCGGCAAGGCCAGTTCTTCCGGCAAATCGGCACAGCAGGCATCCAGTAATTCCATCGCGGTCAGCGCGGAGTCTTGAAGGGTATGTAAAATGACGGACAAGCGCTCCACTTCGGTTTCTTTCATGGATTTGGCACGGAAAAGAAATAGTAGCAGAGGCTCGGCAGACTCGCCGTACTGGAAACGAACAAGGTCGGTCATCTCTGAGCCCAACTCACTGTCTGTGCGTTGATTGGTCAAGCTCTGACGAATATCTCGCAGCTTGCGCTGTGTTTTATCAAAGGTATGTACAGAGATGCCAAGCCGTTTGGCATACTGCTGACGGTTATATGCGCCGCTGGTCAGAGACAGCATACGCAGGAACTGAATTTCTTTATCAAAGCTTTCTTTAGCCATGTGTCTCACTCCCGATTGGACTATGTATTTTTCATTGTATCAAGATAAACGCCTGTTTTCATGGCAAAGTTGCTAGACCTCGCTTAAATTCATGTCATTTGAATTCAACTTACTGCAATTCACTTCACGCCAAGTTACTGCAACTCACTCTAATTCACGCCAAGTCGCCATACTTTCACCATGTTCGTGGTTGATGGTTTCCATGCATAATAAGGATGTGAAGCGGGGCAGTGAATTAGCTCGGCTGATCTGTTTCCGAGGCGCCTGGGAGGGTTACTTCGACTGTTAATCGACCAGGTCGTTGGTTCGAATCCAATCGCCGCCGGTTATGGCGGTGTAGCTCAGCGGTAGAGCAGGTAAAACCTTCCCCCTTTTTCCTCGGAAACCTTTTATTAGAAACGAAGAAACGTTAAACAACAACTTTAGATGTTCCACATAGATGAAGCACAGCATTTTACGCGTAGGGAGGTTATGTGCGATGAGTAGAGCCAAATCATTATTTAATACACCTCAATCTGTAGTACATAATCATGATGGATATGCAACTTATGAGCGATTGGTCGAGGAACAATATGTACAGATGTTGACGACGAATACGCTTAACAATACGTTTTATGCGGATGAACAACAGCTGATGCAAGAAGCGTGGAGCAGCCATCAGGAGATGGCGGAACTGGATGCAAACTTCATGGCGAAGGCTTTGGTATATGCTCGAAATGAAGGTTTCATGCGGCTTCAGCCTTTGTATGGGCTCGCCGTATTGTCCAAGATTAATCCGGAGCAGTTCGCAAAAGTGTTTGCTCATGTCGTGAAGACGCCAGCGGATCTGGCCGATTTTCTGACCATCCTCAGAGGAAGCGGGCGGGGAGAGGGAGGGCGTGCAGTGAAGCGTCAAGTCAATCGGTTTCTGAACGAAATCAGCGAATACTGGGCCATAAAATACAATGGACGTGGGCGTGGGTACAGTCTGGGAGATATGATCGTCACTGCACATCCCAAGCCGAAGGATGAGAAGCAACAAGCCTTATTCCGTTATTTGCGGGGGCATGAGACCAGTCTGGTGGACCTTCCGCAACTTCAGGCACTGGAGAAACTGAAAACGACACGTAACCCTGCCAGTCAGCTTCATCAGATTGAAAAAGGGAAACTACCTTATTCGGTCGTGACCTCGATCCTTCAGCCGACGCGTCCGATTTGGGAAGCTTTGATGCTCCAGATGCCGATGTTTGCGCTCCTGCGTCATTTAAATACGATGGATCGTGCCGGAGTTTTTGCCAAAAAGAAAAATATCGCTTACGTCACACGTCGTCTGACGGATGCCGAGGCATTGCGTCAATCGCGGATATTACCTTTTCGCTTCGTCAAAGCTTATGAGATGGTTGAGCGGTCAGAACTCCGGGAAGCGTTGCAACAGGCCGTGGAGCTATCCGTGCACAATCTGCCACGGTTGCCGGGAAGAACGGCTATTTTCCTCGATCGCTCAGGCTCCATGCAGGGAGACTACTTACGTATCGGTTCCGTGCTCGCACTGGCGCTATACAAACAAACTCAGGGCAACTCCTTGTTCTGGTTGTTCGATCAACAGGTCGAAGATGCCCGCCCGAAGCTGGACGAGGGTATTCTGGCGCAGGCATATCGAATTCGTGCACAAGGCGGAACCGATACAGGAAGACCTGTACGAGAGCTAAGAGAGTCTCAAGAGACGGTGGATCGCATCATTATGATTACGGATGAGCAACAGAATGAGGGGAGTCCAATGTATGCCGAGTTAGAACGATACCGACGCGCCATGAATCCGGGGCTGCAGGCATTCATTGTAGATATTACCCCTTACCGGCAGGCTATGGTTCCGCCGCGGGATGGTCAGACTTTTTACATCTATGGCTGGAGCGAAGCCGTACTGACATATATTGCAGAGACAGCAACAGGGTATGAGACGATTGCCGAGCGTGTACGGAAAAGTCAATTTTAAATGAAGGAAGAGAAGGAGGAGGGGGACAGATATGAGTGAGGTGGAACAAACAATGAGAGACATCATCGCGAAGCAGCTTGCACAGATTGAGCAGGAGGAGCAAGTTCGCATTATTTATGCCTGTGAGTCAGGCAGCAGGGCGTGGGGGTTTCCTTCCCAAGACAGTGACTACGATGTGCGTTTTATTTATGTCAGACCGTTAGAGTGGTATCTGTCGATTGAAGAGCAACGGGATGTGATTGAACGTCCGATCAGCGACCAGTTGGATATTAACGGATGGGATATACGCAAAGCGTTGAAGCTGTTCCGCAAGTCCAACCCGCCGCTGCTGGAGTGGTTACAGTCCCCGATTCAATACGATGAGCAATATAGCGTAGCAGGGCAGATTCGGAGTCTGTCGCCGCTAACGTTTTCACCGAAATCATGCTTGTACCATTACCTGAACATGGCTAAGGGAAACTTCCGTGATTACTTGCAGGGCGAGCAGGTGAAGATCAAAAAATACTTTTATGTGTTGCGCCCTTTGCTGGCCTGTGGCTGGATTGAACGTTATGAAACCATGCCGCCGATGGCTTTTGACAAACTCGTTGAGACCTTGGTTCCAGCGGGCACACCTCTGTATACGGAAATTCATGATCTGTTACGCCGGAAAAAAGCCGGAGACGAACTGGATATGGAGCCGCAGCTTCCGGCCATTCAAGCGTATATTACGGCTCAAATTGCACATGTAGAGCAACTGGCTACCGAGATTCAAGGACAAGCGACTGTGGAGATTGAGGTCTTAAATCGGATATTTCAATCAGCTGTACAAGAAGTTTGGGCATAAATGAATGGATGGAATTAGAACTCACAAAATGGGTTGAAGATCAACGAAAGGAGGAGAAGGTATGCATTTGATTGTAAAAGCATGTGGAGTGAACGCAGGGGTTGTATCCCACCTGCTCGCCAAAAATCCGAATAATGTGTATGACCGGACAGATAAAGGTGTGCGTGTTCGGATGGTCTACACCAAAGCGAGTGAGCAAGAGACGGAGGTGTTGATTCATGCCGAGCCTGATCCGGTCGATCTCGTTAGAGGCACACCGGATGGATATGATATCACACAATACATCAATGACCGTGAGTTTGTGACCAGCAGTTTATTCTGCTCTTACATACGGAATGCGCTGGGCACAGCTCTGAATGGCAAACCGAAGGAAGACTATGTGCGATGGGTGGATCATGCCTTTGAACTGGAGCTGAAGTTTGGCCCGGTTGCCTCTGATCTGCCTGACCGTGTGGTGGAGGAGTTGTTCTCCTGTTTGGGATATGACATTACTGTGGAACGGGGAGAGTCGGCGTATTCGTTTGACCTGAAAAATCGAAGTACAGTTCGTCACATCACCCTGCGAGGTAAACAAACGATACAACAGGCTTTACGTCAGCTATTTCTGCTCATTCCGGTGCTGGATAACTACAAGCATTATTTCATCAGTGAGGATGAGATTGATAAAATCAACCGTTACGGTGAGGGTTGGTTAGATACCCATCCGCTTAAGGGACTTATCGTTAGGCGTACGCTTCATCTTGCCGAACTGATTCGGACGTATGAACGTCTGCATGGCGCGTTGGATGATGGGCCTTCACGATTAGAACAACAAGCTGAGGAAGCAGAAGGTGATCTGAAAAAAACATTAAAATCGGAGTCGGCAATATCCAGGCATGAGGATAAGAATCCGAATGCAGACACAGTTCAGGCCACAAGTGCAGATCGAGCTGATGACTCGTCCGAAATACCTGTACGATTAAATGATCTACGTTACCGCGCGATCACGGACATTGTGGATTCTTTGCCTGAAAAACGCCGTATTGTGGACATGGGGGCAGGTGAGGGGAAGCTGTCTGCACGTCTCGCTTATATTCCGGGAGTGGAATCAATCCTTGCTGTTGAGCCATCGGGTCAATCACGTTTGCGGGCGATGGAACGTTTCGCCAAGATGCAGGATCGGGCAGGGGTTCAAGCTATGCCGGAACCGACGCTTGGTTCTCTGTTTTATTTTGACGAGCAATTACAGCATCAGGATGTCATGATCTTGTGTGAAGTGATTGAGCATATTGAGGCATATCGTCTGAATGGCATTATGGAAACGATTCTGAAGGAGTATCGGCCGCAAGTGCTACTGGTTACTACTCCGAATAAGGAATATAACGAAGTGTATGCGATGGAGCAAGAACAGTTCCGTCACCATGATCACCGCTTCGAATGGACACGGGAGGAATTCAATGGCCGATGTGCGGAGTGGGCAGAGAAAGGCAATTATGCTTACGAGATCAGGGGTATTGGTGAGGAAAAGGAAGGCTACGGACAGCCGACACAACTGGCGATGTTCACACGGGGAAAGGAGGAGCATGTATGAGAAACGAAAGGCAGACAGGTGCGGGTGATCACAATCGTTCGCACTACGGAACAGATGGAATGCAGCGACAAATCGCAAGCCATACGCAGGATAGACAGCGAGAGATCCAACTGCCGCATGCAGGCATCGTAGTGCTGATTGGTCCATCGAACAGCGGAAAGAGTACACTGCTTGCAGAACTTGTGGAAAAGGATGTGATCCGCGCTACCGAGGTCGTCTCGTCCGATCAGTTCCGCATGTTGGTAGGCGACGACGAGTATGTGGAATGGAGGCAACGGCCTCGTAGTGAAGCGGATGTGCTGTATGCAGATTACCAGCAAGTATCCACCAAAGCATTTGAAGCAATGGAAGCCATACTCGCCACACGTTGTCGTCTGAACAAGCTGACCTGGGTGGATGCGACTCATCTGTATCCCGAGGATCGCGGACGGTTAATCGAGCTGGCACGCAAATCCCATGTCCCTGTTATCGCTGTAGTACTAGATGTACCGGAGCATGTATTACTTGAACGTGATGATCAGCGTAAACATCCGCGTGGCCGTCAACGCGTAAAACAACAGGCACAGCAATTCAAGCGTACACTACGTGCGATCCGTGATGAAGGATTTGATGCCAGTTATGTGCTGAAGCATCCATATCCTGTGACCTTTGTACGCACAACGAATCCGTTGATGTTAGACATGGGAACGGGGATGGATATCATTGGCGATATCCACGGTTGTTATGATGAAATGATAGAAGTTGTTCAACGTCTGGGATACGTCGCTGAACAGGAAGATGGCCTGATGCGCCATCCCGAAGGGCGGAAGCTCGTTTCTGTCGGGGATGTAAGCAGCCGCGGGCCGGAATCGTTAAAATGTTTGCTTTTCTGGCAACAACACTGTGCCGCTGGTCTTGCTTATATGGTTGACAGTAACCATGGATGGAAAATTGCACGTTATCTGGACGGCCGTGATGTCACCTTAAGTCATGGGGATGAACGGGTGGAAGCTGAATTGCTCCAGCTTGAACAGAAGCAAGGCAGTGAAGAGGCGAAAAGGGTACGGGATTCGTTGAAGCATTTTCTGCTGAATGCACCTGCTCATTTGGTGTTTACGCGGAATGGGGTAAGACAAGTGGTTGTCGCCCATGCCGGGATACGGGACCATTTTATCGGCAAACAGTCCAAACGCATTCAGGATTACTGTCGATATGGCGATGTGGAAGGAACGGATGATAAGGGGCGGCCCGTACGTAAAGACTGGTACGTGGATCATACGTCCGGTGAATGCATTGTCTGGGGACATGATCCAAGGCCATACCCTACGATTGTGAATGATACAGTGAATATCGATCAGGGTGTTGTATTTGGCGGTATGCTCACGGCGTGGAGAATGCCGGAACGGGAGAGTGTTAGTGTACCGGCGAAGCAAGACTATGCCCAAGATCCAGACAGTCCGTTGAAACGCTGGAATCAGCAACGGTTTGCACCGCCCAACATCCGCAAGTTCAAGGACGGTTTTACCGTTCAGACGGGTTCGCGGCTGAATGTCGCTGTGCAGGGAGAAGTGGCGCAGACGGCACTGGATACCTTTTCCCATTTTACGGTGCCACTGGAGGAACTCGTCTATATCCCGCCAACGATGAGTCCGCCGCCGGGGGAATGTTCGGTAGAAGGTTTTATGGAGCATCCGCGAGATGCATTTCGTTATTACCGTTCTCAGGGCGTGACCCGTATGGTAGCAGAGAAAAAACATATGGGTAGCCGAGCGATACTGCTTCTGTTCCGCGACGAACAGGCTGCATCGCAGCGAGTACACAGACCGATGTTGGGGAGCATCGTGACACGTACAGGCCGATCCTTTTTTGATCCCGAGACAGAACAGAAGATGCTCACCAGATTACATGCAGACTTGACCGTAAGTGGTTATTTTGAACGGTATTCCACCGAATTTGTATTGCTGGATGCAGAGATTTTACCTTGGAACCTGAAAGCGCGGGAGCTTATTTCCTCTCAATATGCGCATGTCGCTGAGGCAGCGCTGATGGATCGTAGCGTTGTGATGGACAAAATTCGCGAGGCTATGAGCGCGGGCCGCCAAGTTGCGAACTGGTTACAGGAAACAGAGGTTAAACTGGCGAATGCGCAGACATTCCGGGATGTGTTTCAATATTATTGCTGGGATGTGCAGGATATTGCTGACATTCGCATTGCACCGTTTCATACGCTGGCTCACAGTACGGGAACCTTCTGGGAGCGTACACATGAGTGGCATATGCTACAAAACCGTGAGCTGGCTCAGTTGTCGTCGCTGATGATGGAGACGGAATACCGGATTATTGCGGATGAAACGGATGAGGAAGAGGTCATTCGCTGGTGGGAGGAAATGACGGCTGAGGGACATGAGGGGATCGTCATCAAACCGGAGACATTCCGCAGCTGGAATGGTAACAAAATGATGCAGCCTGCGCTCAAAGTTAGAGGACGTGCCTATTTGCATCTCATCTACGGCATGGATTATTTGGCTCCTGAGCATGTGTCCCGTCTTGGCAAACGTAAAACGTCCAAAAAGGAGCGACATGCTCTACTTGAAAGTGCTTTGGGCATGGAAGGGATCGAACGTTTTGTGCGAGGAGAGTCCGTAGAACGAATTCATGAATGTGTGCTCGCCACATTATCGCTGGAATCGGAACGCGTAGATCCTCGTTTGTAGGTCGTGGTTCATGAACGAACTTGAAAAGGAATGTAATTGGATGATTTTCCATCCAGTTCCATTCCTTTTTTGCGTTGTACAGTTTTATCGGTATGTACCGTTTGTACTTCGCTTTCTTTCTTTGTTTGGTGAAGCCTGGTGTTGGTGTTTTTGTATAAATAGCAACTTTACATGCTCCGATAGTAATGGTGAGTTTTCCAATAAAAGGACTCAGAAAGGAAGCGAAGACCATGTTTAAACGGGTAGAAAATGAATTGGAGTTTGCCATGTTCAATGGGATATGGACAACGGTATGGAATGAAAAAGGATTTGAGTTCGAGTTCTCAGAGGTGTTTCTGGAAAGATATGTGGTGGTTACGGAGGAAGGCCATTATGTAGGTTCGATTGAAATCAAACCTTACGCCGAAGATAGTTCCATGAACGAAATCGGTCCCTTTCTGGAGCATCCATTGATTCAGGCAGAGATGGGGCATATTGCAGAGATCGATAAACTGGCTATTTTATCTACCTTTCGGGGGCGATATGTTACTGATTTATTATCTGCGATCGTTCATTATGCAGAGAAGCACCAGATTAGTTATTATGCCATGTTACTTGAACCGGTGCTGATGAGAGCTTTGCGCATCTCTTACCATGTGCCGATTCAGAAAGTCGGGGGAAGAGTATTCTATAAGGGGGAGGATGTGATCCCATCTATTGTGAATGCTCGGGAAGTATATATGAATAAGGAACGGTTTACATGGCTCATTGATCCAAGACATAATGTGATAAAAAAATACAAATAACTTCATATAACAACATTAATTCGACATTATTTTTGTTGTGTTTAGTGTATATTTTCATTAAAGTCGCTATTTCAGCGACTTTTTTTCGTTCCCAGACAACAGTGCTTATCTCAATATATAAATTGCTTTATGGTATAATAACGAGTTAAAAACAGGAATTTTTTGGTCAAGACGTTTTTTTTCTAAAAGTGACGGGTTAAACTCTGGATGAAATGATAGGGTGATCGGGATGAGAAGACTTGAGTCTGGTATGACGGTAGACAACGAATGTTTTTCTGATATTTTAAGGTATGAAAACGAAACGATAAGCGGAACGACCGTAACAAACTCGAATGTTGGTTCGCCTATATTCTGGAATTGCACTCTGCATCAGCTTGTATTTGATACCTGTGATCTTACGAATGCGAGATTTTTTGAAGGTAGCACAGTGGATCAATGTACATTTATTCGGTCCGACTTGCGCTCTGTTGGCATTGGCAAGGGCGAAGCCGTGTTCACCAATTGTGAATTTACCTCCTGTGATCTGAGAGGCATGACATTGGAGAATGCTACGTTTATCGACTGTACCTTTGTTAAATGTAGATTCAATGATCGAGTTTTGCAAGTTGCAAATATCGTCAATTGTTCTTTTGCTGGCAAGTTAGTGGATATTACGTTTGAGGGAAATGGTAAACAGAAGCTAATCGTCAATTTAGAAAACTGCATTCTTGACGGTGTTCGTTTTGTAGGCTGTGACCTGACGCAATGTATTCCGCCGAAGTCCAAAAACCATCTGTATATGGAAAAGGTATCCCTACGTGTGAAAAATGCTTTAATGAAGATTGATGATGACCTTGATCTATCTGATGATGATCGGAAAGTACTGATACGCAGTCTGCGCAAGCTTGACGGTATGGAACAATATATTTTTAACACGGCACATATGAAGAAAATATATGGTGATGTTTTTGTTGAGCGATTTTTTAGTAGTCTGGAATCAAACTAGTTGCTTGGTATGATGAAAATGGAGGCCTAAGGGCCTCTTTTTTTGTAAGAAAGATGGGATTATTGAATCATTCTGATAAACCAAAGCCCTATATCTTATCTCTCTATTCTAGGTAATAATTATAAGAGGATAGAATAGTAATTGAATAGCATTGGAATCTCACTACGTAACGAGGGGGTAACCTGTATGGCGTCATTGATTTTGCTGGTGAAACAGACGGAGGACGATGAAAAGGTTATTTATCGATTCGGACCGAATGAGCGGAAGATGGGACTCATTGAGATGAACAAGATCAAGGAAAGTGTGAAGGAACTAGAGCCTGTGCAAGTGGATGGAATCAGTCCCAGCTTTTTTTTCAATAAGGCAGCTCAGTGGCTGGTAAGATGTTTGTTCAGAGAAGGCGGCAAGTTTCCAGACCGAACCACGGTTGAATCATAGTCTTTCGTAAGTCTTCTCATAAGAAGGCCGACAGACCATTGGGATAGTATCAGGTGATAACTGAATTGGCGTATCATAGAAGAAGTCCAAGTGCAACGACTCATCGCTGCGCTTGGACTTCTTTGTGATATACGTTTAATTAGGGATGTGAGCTTAGGTTAATTATTAGAATGTTTTGGCATATGAAATCAGTGCCGTAATCGTAATAATGTTAAGTAGAGTGGAGATCAGCACCGTCTGGGCTGCAAAATCAGGTTCGTTGTCATATTCCTCGGCAAGAATGGAAGAGTTGACGCCGGTAGGCATGCCCGATGCGATAATGAGTGCCTGAGCCGCTATGCCTTCCAGTCCGAGCAGCAGCACAATGCTGATGCCGATTGCCGGACCAATCAGCAGACGTATAAATGTGCTAATATACACATCAAGACGATATAAGCGAATCGGGTATTTCACGATTTGTGCCCCGAGTGTCAGTAGTGCAACGGCAACCATGCTTTGCTGTGCATAGGTGAGTGGCATGGACAGAAATGTAGGCAAAGGCAGCTTCCACGCCTGAAACAAAATCCCTAGCAAGAGCGCATACGGTACAGGCATTTTCAGAAATCCAATGATGACTGCGCGGTAGTTTCCTTTGAGTTTCGCACCTTGGATGGAGAGAACACCGTATGTGAAGGTGAGCAAAGACTGCAAGGACATGACTAGTGCCTGAATAGAAGAGGCGAGCGGGTCACCCCGGAATACCAGTGCGTTAATCGGTAGACCATAGTTGCCTGCGTTATCCAGCATGATACTATTGTTGAAGGCGGCTTTCATGCCTTTGTTCATACGGAACGAGCGGGATACCACAGAGCCTATAATATAGAGAATGAGTACATAGATCGCGTAAAAAAGCGTAACCGTGCCAAGCAGCTCACCGGACATATTTGAGTGATACATGCTCATAAAGACGGCTGCGGGGGTAATACAATAGAAATTGATTTTGGCGAGGGTGTACAAGTCCAGCTTGAACACCTTTTGCATCCAGGACCCGACAGCAATCAGGAGAAAGACGGGCAGGACGACTTCTAACATGATGTCTGCAATCATTGGTTCAGCTTCCTTTTTCATGAAAATTTCAGTTCTTTACGGAAAACACTTCGATCATTATATCATTTTATACACACCTGTAAGGGCATTTGGTCAAAAAAGTTCAGGAGGTGCCACCCTATGATCCCGGATCATCTGGATACTGGCTTATCGATTTTGTTTATTGGATTCAATCCCAGCATTACCTCGGGAGAGACTGGCCATCATTATGCGTACAAAGGCAATCGTTTCTGGCGCATTCTGGAGCGTTCCGGGTTAACCCCGCGTTTATATGATGCAACAGAGGATGGTGAACTATTGAAGCTGGGATATGGTTTCACCAATATCGTAGCCCGTCCAACGAAAGGCATTGAGGATATTACGAAGGAAGAGTATGCGGAAGGGCGCGAGATTTTGCGGAAAAAGCTGGAAACATACCGGCCGGATATCGCTTGTTTTGTCGGCAAAGGTGTATACACCCAGTACAGCAAACGCTCCAAAGTTGAATGGGGATTCCAGGATGACCCGGTTGTGAAAGAGATTCAGGAGTTCGTTGCGCCTTCATCCAGTGGACTTGTACGCATGTCGATGGATGACATTGTGGCAATCTATGCCCAGCTTGCGGATTTTGTGGCTGAGAAGAACGGTGGAGAATAGGAAAAATCGGCGTACTTCACGATATCATTCGTAGATTTGAGTTCACCCCGTTCGGCGATGGCCGGAGAGGGTGGATTTTTTTTTTTGACGATAAAGTGAGAAGTTTCAGGGAGGGCTTCCGTCTATATAGTACAGAACCATGCATGGACGCTGTAGAGAAGGGGGATTACATGACACATCCGATACCAGAGGAGGAACTGATTCAGCGCATTATAGATGGGGATAAACAGCTGTTCAGCGTGCTCGTGGATCGATATAAAAATAAAGTCTACGGCATCATACGCGGAATGGGCGCAAGTCACCCGGATGCGCAGGATCTCGCACAGGACACATTTATTCGGATCTATCGATATATGCCGACCCGTAGAGAAGGCAGCAGTTTCTCGGCTTGGGTGTATGCCATAGCAGTGAACATCATGAGGGATCATATGCGGAAAAAGAAACCGATGATGACCGCCGATCAGGAGATCGAATCCGTCAGTGAAGACACACCAGAGAAAAGCTTGCTACACAAGGAGATGAAGCGGGAAATCCATCTTCAGCTTGAACAGTTGCCGGAAACGTACAAGCTTGTACTGCTCTTGAAATACACCAATGAGTTGACCTATGAAGAGATCGCCACAATTACAGATATGAGTGACGCACAAGTGCGTAATGCACTCTATCGAGGGAAGAAAATGCTGAGAAAGCAGATGGAACGTAAAGGAGGTTTATCGACCTATGAAGCCTATTTCAAGTGAGCAGGACAAGAAGCAGGATCGCAAGTGGGAAGAGGAGCTGTTTCGCGAGGGGCCGGATGCAGATTTTACATTACAAGTGATGCAGAAGCTGGATCATGTGTCTATGGAGGAACCTGACGTGCAGGTACCATGGGAAACCAAAAAGTCGCATAAGAGGACATGGATTTATCGAACGGGAATCGCTGCAGCGGTTGCGGTACTGATTGCAGGAGGGGCTTGGGCTGCTTGGGATCAAACAACGGAAAAGCCAGTTCAGCCGCCTGTAAACGCCGTAAATATTCCTCCTTTGCCCAACATTCCCGTCCCGAAAGTTCTGAGATATGCCAACTTGTCAGACGACTACAAACGGCTTCAACCGCTTGGGCTTGTCGTGAACCCGAACATTGATATCGATGATCAGGGGTACAAACTCAAGATTGAAGATGTGCTTGTAGACGGTTCCCAACTTATACTTATGTTGCAGCAAACGGCACCTGATGGCACAGGAATGTATCTGCTGGGCTCGAAAGTAGAGGATATCCACATTACAGATGAAAAGGGGAATAATGTTGCTGAGCTTGCGCGTGATACAAGGCAAGGGAATGGTTCTTTGAATAAGCTGTTGTTTCAGTTAGATCGAGACATCCCTGATGAAATCACGGTTCGTGGAGATTTCGGGCATTTAGATGTAGGAGATGGCTATGGCTATGATGTGAATACCAAAACCTATACGGATAAAAAGGTCTCCGTAGACTGGAGCTTCGAGTTCAAACTGGATATGACCCAAGCCAAAGTAATGTCCAAAGAAACCCCGATGAATGCGTCCTATACAACACCGGAAGGGCTGGAACTGGCTATGACGCAATTGGTGCAGACGCCAAACGGAACCCGGCTTGATCTGGAAGTGAATCTGAACGACGAGCTTCGCGCTAAAGCAGGAGAAGGTTGGGCAAGGGACATGGATATTCTGTATCATATTGAAGTGAAGGACACGGGGGAGTATCGTATTTTCAACGGGGGCAGACCCAATGCGCGACAGGCCAAATTCCGTTATCGAGATTTAAGTCAAGTGAGTTCAGGAGGCCCACTTAAGATATCGGAGACGTGGGACCCGTCTTTGGTGACACTGAATGCAGACAATATTCGATTTGTCCTGGACGGTTACACGATACCTGTGAAAGAGGGACAGACGATGGACGTTGATCTGGATAAGGCTAGTAAGGAATCTAAGTTCTATACGTTTGCCTCATTTAAACACCTTGGGGATCAGTTGGAATTTTACCGGTTTAATTATCAAAGAGGGCAGTCATCGAATGACCCAACACAAGGTGGATCTGGGGGTCAGGCTTCTCTTGTTCTGGAAGGAACTGCATTGTTCAAAAACGAGTTCTATGGCGATCATTGGATTGCAACGGACTCGACCGGAAAAGAATATCCGGTTGAAGTCATGGGGAGTAGAAGACCAGCCAATCTGAATGAAGAGTATGTTGTCGATGATGTGAAGTTCATTGTTCAAGGTTTTAACAAGGACAAGGGGACGAAATTGACGTTAAAACGAACCGTAGTGCATCGTGATTTCGGGGATGTGGACTGGAAAGTAAAACTTGCGAGTGATTCAAGTATGCCTTGGGATCAATAAACATCTTCAATTATGTATTATAAAAAAAAGAGCCTTGCACATTAAGAATGCGAGGCTCTTTTTTTGACGTAGATAGACCATTAAGCCGAATCTCTTGGAATCAATGTGGTGGATAACATGACCGTCTCTTTCGGTGTACCTGGGCGTTCGATTCGACGCTTCAAAGCCTCGACGGCTCGTTGCCCAAGTTCCTCTTTGCACAAATGTACCGTAGTCAGCGGAGGAGATGAGGTGGCAGCGGTGTACACATTGTCAATTCCGATGACCAGGCAATTCTTAGGCGCGGATAACCCCATTTGCTGAAGTTTGTGCATCCACTGTAAGGCAATATCGTCATTCGCCCCAATCCACGCATCGGGGCGTTCTTCAGCAGGAAGTCGCTCGATGGTGTCAGCGAGCTTGTTCACCCATTCTCCGTTTTCATAGGCTACATTCCAAGCTTGAAAGCCCACTTCTTCCCTTACCTCGGTATGAAAATGATTCAAAGCCAGCTCGATTCCAATCTTACGCTGTGCAAAACTTGCGGCACGTCCGTCATCGGTAATCAGACCGATGCGTCTGCATTGCTTCGACAGGAGATATCTGGCCGCAGTAATGCCAGCTTCCAGATTATCATGACTGATCGTATCACAGTTCAGCAAAGGCTCCTGATGATCGACCAAAATCATGGGGTGGCCTGTCTGTACCAGCGTTTGCAGCACGGTATGGGGAAAAGCGCCCATAACGATAATTCCGGCACAGCGTGTCCAATCGAGATGAGGTGCGATGGCTTTTTCAGGTGAAATCTCCTTGCCCGGCAAGTCCAGTGAAGGTGACACAATGACGTGATGCCAGCCTTGCTCGTTACAGCCAGAGATGATGCCTGACAGCACACGCTGCCAATAGTGCGGCTCACCCCGGTTAAGCTGATTCATACATATTAGGGCAAATGGAGGTTCGATTGCATGAGCCTTATTGGTATTGGCAGTATGGCTCGCCGAGCCGGGTATATTCTGGCGATACCCGAGTGCACGGGCAAGTTCCAGAACCCGTGCACGCGTAGATTCGCTGACACCGGTTTTACCGCTGAGTGCGCGGGACACGGCATATTTGGACAACCCCAGCTGGTCAGCTAGCGTCTGGATCGATACTTTTCGAGACATATGATTACTCCTTTTATGTACAGATGGATAAACCTGATTTTATCAGTAGGTAAATGACTTGTGTCATATGGGTAGCCGATTGAATAGGAAACTGATTAATTGTGAATTGACGTGCTTACATGGAACAGGTAAACTTACAGGATGATAACGTTATTATAAATTATAATAACGAAAATAACAATAGTCCTATTGAAAGGTTATTCTGTCATTGGAGTGCAGATGTAAACTCTTTAGCTGGGCTAACTTATAAAAAAGGAGAGGACTCCCATGGATCAGTTCAGATTACCTAAAATTCCGATGCCCGAGTTGGAATTACCCCAAGCTGTTCGTGATGTTTTGGCTGAAGCGGATGAGCATTTGAAGCACAGACCGAAGCTGCTGGCTCAGTTCCATAATTGTTTTCCGAATACGCTCGAAACGACCACCAAGCTGTTAGATGACGGTACAACCTTTGTGATTACGGGAGATATCCCCGCTATGTGGCTCCGGGATTCGGTGGAGCAAGTGATCCATTACGTTCCGCTGGCGAAGCATGACGCGCAGTTGCAACGGATTATCGGAGGGCTGATTAAACGGCATACGTTCTATGCAGATATAGACATCTATGCGAACGCTTTTAACGAAACGGCCAATGGGTGGCACTGGGACGCTAATGATGAGACAGAAATGTCACCTTGGGTATGGGAGCGGAAGTTTGAACTGGATTCGTTGTGTTTCTCCATGAAGCTGGCCTATACATACTGGCGTGAGACTGAGCTTACAGACATCTTTGATGAACGTTTTAAAAAGGTCATGGAGCAGATCGTGCACCTGTGGGAAACGGAACAGCGGCATATAGAGCAATCCCCGTATCGATTCATGCGGCGTAACTGCCCGGCGCACGATACACTGCGTAACGAGGGAATGGGGATGCCAGTAAATTATACGGGCATGATCTGGTCGGGCTTTCGCCCAAGCGACGATGCCTGTGATTTTCACTACAATATTCCGTCCAATATGTTCGCCGCGGTGACGCTGAGCCAGATGGGGAAGATTGCAAAATGGGTGTTCCGTGACGAACAGCTGGTGAGCCGTATGGCGCGCCTGGAGGAGGAGATCCGGCACGGCATTGCCCTGTATGGTACCTACCGTCATCCGGTGTATGGTCAGATTTACGCTTATGAAACGGACGGGTATGGCAACGTCTGTCTAATGGATGATGCGGGCACACCAGGACTGATGTCGATTCCGTATATCGGATATGTTTCCGTGGATGATGTGGTGTATCAGAATACACGGCGTTTTATTTTGAGTAAAGAAAATCCGTATTACTATGAAGGAACAGCGGCCAAAGGCATTGGCAGCCCGCACACCCCTCCAGGGTACATCTGGCATATGGCATTATCCATGCAAGGACTGACGGCAAACAATGACGCGGAGATGCTCGCCATGATTGATTTGCTGGAGAACACCGACGCGGGAACGGGGTATATGCACGAAGGTTTTCATGTCGATGATCCGGATACGTATACGCGTCCATGGTTTGCATGGTCCAACAGTTTGTTTACGCAATTGGTGTACAAAGCGATGAAGAAGCGTATTTTGTAGGTGAATAAAAACAGCCGTTCCAATGTTGGAACGGCTGTTTTCCTTATGCTGCTGGAGCCTTCGTTACTTGAATAACTTATACCAGTATAAAGTGGTATCAATATTAGGGGTATAGGACTGCTTGAGTGTGTCGGCTCCACCTAGTACGAAGCCCTGTTTCACATAAAATCGGCATGCACCCAGATTATCATTTTGTGCTTCGAGGGACATTCCAATAAGATTTTTTTGTTTTGCCCATTCTTCTGCTTTATTTAAGAGCAGCTTTCCGACTCCGCTGCCTCTATACTCTTTTTTCGTCGCAATGTTTTCAATATAACAGAAACGATTCCAATCTTTGATGATTCTAATCTGTCCTATACAAACCTGATTCATATACGCTAAAAACAACATTTTATCGTCCTGGTTGATATATTGGTCCCAATCCAGGTTGTCATCCGGAAAACGCGTTTCTTTCGGTTCATCAAAAAGAACTTCTTCATAGGACCATTGTCCAGCTTGTAAACTGGGGATGATTTTACCGAATAACGTAAAATCATCGTTTGTCGTATGGATATCATCTACTAAGTCCGCATTTAATGGAGAAATAATAATTTCACTTTCGCTATCCAATAAGTCTCACTTCCTTTCTCATTCAAGATGGCTCACCTGTTGTTTTCAATAAATCTGCAATCCGTACCTTTTGTCCGGTACGTGCGCTTTCAAGGGAGGCGAGCACCATAGCCATGCTGAACTGGTTGTCACTGCAGTCCGTTTCGGGCAGTCGATTTTCTTCAAGTGCAGCAAACATCTCTTCAAGACAGCCGTGGTGTCCGGTTTTGTCCATTACAGGCAGCTCCGCTTCGATTCGTTCAGCGCGCTGGAGGAAAGATGGCTTGCCATCAGCCTCCAGTGCGAGTGTGTTGACCACTTCAGCATAGATGTTGTCATGACCATCCCAGATGGCGGTTCCTTTTTCACCTGTCACACGCCAGTTTGCTTCCCAGGATGTAGGCACGCCCTCGGTACACCAGGACCCCCGATAATCGAACACAGATCCGTCGGACATCTCGAAAATACATATCGCCATCGCATTGCCCTTATACCAGGAACCTGGAGGGTTGAATTCGTGACAGTACACCGACACCGGATCTGCACCAAGGATATAACGAGCCTGATCAAAGGTATGTATCGCCATATCCAGCAAAAGCGGGCTGTCCATGAGGTCGCGGAAACCGCCAAAATGTGCCCCGATAAAGAAGTCCGCTCCTGCATATCCCGGCTGTCCAATCGTTCCGCTGGAAATGAGCTGCCGATAGGCACGGATGCGAGGATCGAACCTGCGATTCTGCATCACCGCTTGAATACGTCCTGTACTGCGGGCGGTTTGCACAATGTCCGTACAGTCCGAGAAGGATTCTGCCAGCGGTTTTTCGCCAAAGACGTGACAACCTGCCTGTAGCGCGGTCATCGCAATATGATAATGGCTGGAAGGGATGGTCACATCAAATACGATGTTGGCATCGATAGCTTCAAGGGCATCACCAATATTAGTAAAGGTTGGACAGGATAAATTGTGTCGCTTGGCAAAAGATGACGCAGCTTCCTCGTAGAGATCAACGAGTCCCACGATTTCCGTATCTGGTCGTTCTTTGGCATAGTCCGCCCAAGTGTTTGCCATTGCCCCGCAACCTGCGATGATAACCCGATAAGGGTAGGTCATGTGCTCAACTCCCTCATATAGATGCATAGATGTTATTCATCCATGTTATAAGTTATTGTTCCATGCGAGAAGTGCATGTGATTGTGACGAGCATTTGTATTTTATGGGCATATGAGTAACTGAGTCTTTCAGTCTTCATGCCGTTATGTCTTTACACCGGATTGGGCACAAAGCTGCCCCCGCGGCAATGTTTTAAGTAATTCAATGCATGCACTTGCCCGGTCATCTCAAGTTCGTCCCGATACACCGGATCATGCCAGCCTTCAATGTCGATCGTGCCCTGGTAACCGTTCTGGCGTAAAATGGTGATGATATCTGCCCAATTGCTGTCCCCAAAGCCGGGGGTGCGATGCCAGACAAATTCATTCGGTCCATGCACACCATGTTCTTTGACAATATCCCAGGCGATGGTGGCGTCTTTGCCATGGACATGGAACACTTTCGGAGCCCATTTGCGAAGCTGTGGAATCGGGTCAATCAAGCTGACCATCTGGTGACAGGGTTCCCATTCCAGCCCCACATTTTCATCAGGAACGGCATTAAACATCAGTTCCCAAGCGGTCGGGTTGTGAGCGATATTCCAGTCGCCGGTCTGCCACGTTCCACCCATATCACAATTTTCAAAAGCAATGCGTACACCCCGGTCTGCCGCCCGTCGTGCCAGTTCACCGAACACTTCCTTGAACCGTGGAATCGATTCGTCAATCGGTTGATTGGTCAGACGTCCGGTAAAGCCGGAAACGATATCTGCCCCAAAAAGCTGTGCGTGGTCAATGACTCGCTCCCAGCTTGCCAAGGTGTCAGCGTTATCCCCTGTGCCGGTGAGCGGATTACCAAATACACTTACAGCCGAAATGGTGATGCCTTGTTCGTCAACGATATCGCGGACACGCTTGGCGGTTTCTGCAAGATCAAGGTTGCCCGTGCTTTGCCAGAACGTCAGGTTAAAGGATTCGAAGCCATGTTGCATAATCTGCGGAATGACCCGAACGGCATCATGGCCGCCTACAAGGGTTCCGATACGAATGGATGGATTCATGGTTGTAATTCACTCCAATATTGGCTTATAGTACTTCGTGACACACTCATTATAGCCTTGGATCTATGGGAACGCTCTAAACAATTTTGTGCTTTATTAGTCGGATTTTGTGGTGAGGGGGAAGAAAGCCATGTTAGACTTGAAAGCGCTTCATGAAGACACGCGAATTGATCATAAATCCCATCCGTTTCAGTTGTTCCAAAATCGTTGTTCTGCGAAAAAAACGGAAGAATGTATATTATATCTGCACTGGCATGAGCACTTTGAATGGATCATTATGCGTAAGGGGAGAGCGGTATTTCATATTGATAGCCGACCTTATGAAATTGAGGCTGGAGAGGTTATTATCATTCCGGGTGGTGCCCTGCATGTTGGATACGCGTTGGATGAAGGAGATGTGCATTATGACTCGGTTGTGGTCAATCGTGCGTTATTTCAGGATTTTGCGAGCGATCCAGTGCATGAGCAGTATGTTGCGCCTTATCTGGAAGGCAGTGTGCGGTTTCCGGTCAAACCAGCCGCAGAGAATGCGGCCTGTGCCGGGTATTATTCTTTATTAAATGAAGCGGTGGAAGAGATGGCGGCGCAACCTCCGGCGTACCAGCTTGTAGTGAAGTCCAAGCTGCATGCGTTGTTTACGTTGATGGCCCGGACGTTTATGCCGCATCAGTTGCGGGATCGAGCGAATGCAGTGTATTTTCCTAACCGCGAGCGGTTCAAACAGTTGATTGCACAGATTGAGGCTGATCCCCAGGATAAATTGTCGGTTGGTGAAGCGGCAAGCCAAGTGGGGTTGAACGTATATCATTTCTGCAAAATGTTCAAAAAGCTGACCGGACGTACGCTCGTAGAATACGTAAACGGATGCAGAATGAGTGAGGCTGAGCGCTTACTGCAAGGCAGCAACCTCACAGTTACGGAAATTGCCGCTCAGGTGGGATGTGAGAATGCGAACTATTTTACAAAATTATTCAAGCAGTACAAGGGCATGACGCCTTCGCAGGCACGGGGAATGAAGGAAGGGTGAGTGGGAAGGGGAGGAAGATACTGTTGAAAGGGGAGAAGGCTTGAAGAAAAGGAATGTGAAGTCAAAAACCACCCTGATCTAGCCCATTATCGGCTAAATCCGGGTGGTTGGGGGAAGGGTTGGATTCATCGCTTGCTGCAGTGCGGTCTATTTCAGAAATCTGGAGAACAGTCGATTAGCTTTCTTTGAGAGATCTTCCATTTTGAGATTAGCCTGATCCAGCTGATTATATGCCCATTTGATCGTTTGTAGCATCCGTGGGGAGATGGGCGTACCTTTAATACGTGGATAGATGTTGTGATAGGCCCATACGAGATGCTCCCAGCGATGATCGTCTCCCTCTTGAATATACTCCGATACGTCGAGCACTTTGCCGCGTCCATTCTGGAGAAGCACATTTTTGAGATGGATGTCGCGTGGATTCAGTCCAAGGCGACGAACCGCTTCTCGCGCTGCGTCTACATCGAGCATGACCTGCTCGGGGACGGGAATTCCTTTTTCCAAACATTCAAGTAAAGTGTCTCCAGGTTCGTAACTGATGACCAGTATATTTCGGCCGCTGCCATAATACGTTGGGAAGTAAGGTAGGCCCTGAAGCTGGGCGTAGACCTGTTTTTCATTATTTAATTTATTTAAAGCATGATCCGAATATACTTTGAAGGCATACTGTGGCAGCTGGTCATACGTAAATACAGCCGCATCCGTTCCAATACCAATGCAGTTCACTCCTGCTGCCTCGCCGATGATATTCACCAGCTCATTCCGATCGCTTCCGATGACTTGAATTTGTTGTAATGCTACTTCTGCCTGGAACCAATCCGGCTGCTTCATGGGTGGCGCCTCCTTTTGGATATGCCCGTACATATTTTCCGTAGTTATTTACGTAATAGGTTAATACCGTTCGTGCTCGAATTCAACTTTTTCTAACGATCACGAGAAAGCTTATTTCGCCCCAAACAGCCACGTTCAAATTCTAACGATCCGTAGGAACGCTATTTTGCGAAATTCGTCTGTTTTATCCCGTTTTCAGCTGAAATTTAGCTAAATAGCGTCTCTGGTGATCGTTAGATTTTGAAACTCCATCAAAATGGACAAATAAGGTCTGTGGTGATCGTTAGCGTCGCCAGAGAGAATTTTGCTGAAAAATCTCACCTCAATATTCTGCCGCCTATGCGTCATAACCTCTTGCCTCCGCACGAGATAACCTCTACATTCTAACGCCTCGCAATGGTTGGGATGCTCTCCTTTTTATGAAGACGAGCGGCACTTCTCTTCATCCTGATGTAACTATATAAACGATACGTATCGTTCCTCAAACGGTTGCGTACACAAGAAAATAACGGAAGCCGGGTTGCGGCATGACGGCCAGGGCTTTATACTGTGAGCAATAAAAGGATTGTTCAGCCAGATGTATGCTAAAGGTAGATATATAGAGTGAGTTCGGATGTTATGTTTTACAGATCAGTCCTACGATACGTCCCTACAGTACGGCACGCAGCATTGGTATGAGTAGATCCGATATACAGAAAGGCAGATTATCATATGGCACAATACCCGCAGTGGTCTTATTCGCAGTCGCGGGCGAGTATGTTCGATGAGTGCCTGCGCAAATATTATTATCATTATTATGGTGCCCACAACGGCTGGAAAACAGAATCAGCGGATGAGATGCAGGTACGCTTGTATCGTCTGAAGCAACTGAGTAATCTTTATCTGGTATTTGGTGATCTTGCACACCGGATGTGTGAGTCGGCGGTACGAAGCAGAGAAGAGGGAAAACCGAAGCCACGTGAAGTTTTTTTGGAGAAGACGATACGTGATCTGCTGAATCAGGCATACAAAGAGTCGATGAATCCGGAGCAATGGCGACTCAATCCGAAAAATCATACGATGTTGTCGGAAATTTATTATGGCGATGATACACTGAACGACCGGGTCGCAACCATTAAAGAACGCGCAGGAGCCTGTGTAGGCAACTTGTATCAGACGCTGACGTGGGAAGATTTGTCCCGTGCAAGTACAACGATTCTGGAGATTGAGAAATGGGATACGATGCAGCTGCATGATACGCGTGTGTATGTGAAAATGGACTTATTATACCGACGCAGCAACGGCAATATTGTCATTGTGGACTGGAAGACGGGCAAGGAGGATGACTTCTCCGATCAGTTAATTTTATACGCTTCCTATGTAAGAGAGCATTACCAGGTTCCACTGGAGCAGATTGAAATCCGGGTGGAGTATCTGTTGACTGGCAAACACAAAGAGTTTGCTGCAACCGAAGAGGACATTCGCAAGGTGGAGGAGAACGTAGGGCGCTACATCGAGGAAATGCGCTCCTGTGTGGCCGATGAGTATTACAACCGTCCAAAGGACATGTCCTATTTCACCCCAATGCCTTCGCACCGTGCATGCCGGGATTGCAACTTTCGTGAGGTATGCAGTGAACGAGTGGTTTAATGAACTTGGAGCGTAACCTGTACTATAATCCATCCTAATATGCGTCCTGTATGTCAAAAAAAGAAGCGCAGTGGCCGGAGGAATCCTCCATTGGCACTGCGCTTGTGTGCGTTCCACAGGCTGGACAATTTGCTTCCAGGTGGAACGGCCAGAAGATTTATTGGACAGCGGCGGCATCTTCCAGCGCCTGTCCTGCAGGTACGTAGGCGTGCCCGAGGTCACGGGCAACCGCCTCATACGTGATATGTCCATTCAGCGCATTCACCGCGCTGCGAATGGACGAACTACCGCGAATCGCGGTGGCTGCACCATGGTTCGCCAGTTGCAGCGCATAAGGCATGGTGGCATTGGTCAGCGCCACCGTGGACGTGCGCGGTACGGCGCCAGGCATGTTCGCCACCGCATAATGCACGACACCATGTTTCACATAGGTGGGTTCATCGTGGGTGGTGATATGATCAATGGTCTCGACGATCCCGCCTTGATCAATCGCCACATCCACAATGACCGACCCGGGTGCCATGGTCTTCACAACCTGCTCGCTGACAAGTGTTGGCGCTTTGGCGCCTGGAATCAGCACCGCACAGATCAGCAGGTCCGCCCCGGTGACGGCGGACGCAATATTGGAAGGGCTGGATACCAGCGTCTGGATCTGATTGCCAAAAATATCGTCAAGCTGGCGCAACCGATTCAGATTCAGATCCAGAATCGTGACATCCGCCCCCAGACCAAGTGCAATTTTGGCCGCATTGGTACCTACCGTACCGCCGCCAATAATGACAACCTTGCCGCGGCTTACGCCAGGCACGCCGGATAACAGAATGCCTTTGCCGCCTTCTGTTTTCTCCAGAAGCTGCGCACCGATCTGCGCAGCCATTCGACCTGCCACCTCACTCATAGGTGTGAGCAGCGGGAGAGAGCCGCCGACTTCCAAGGTTTCATACGCAAGGGCAGTCACCTGTTTTTCGACCAGTGCTTTGGCGAGAGCCGGCTCTGCGGCGAGGTGCAGGTAGGTGAACAAAATCAGCCCGGGGCGAAAATAACCATATTCACTGGCAAGAGGTTCTTTCACTTTAAGGATGAGCTCGGCATCCTGCCATACCTGAGCGGCTTCTTCAACAATCAGGGCGCCAGCTTTAACATACTCTTTATCCGTAAACCCACTGCCAAGTCCCGCACCTTGTTCGATAAAGACCTGATGCCCGGCTGTCACAAAATCAGCTGTCCCGGCAGGAGTCATCGCTACACGATTTTCATTGTTTTTGATTTCTTTGGGAATCCCGATTCTCATAGCCATGCACCTCGTCCATTTTTTGGTTGTTAGCTTATACTACAAGTTTATGACTCCATGCGTCGTTTTGCACCTTACACAATGTCTAATTTTTAGGATCAAGACTCAACAATTCGTCGAAATAGACTGTTCAGGACACATGTCTTTGGATTATAATGTAAGAAAAAATAACACTAAGAGGGATCGACTTTGCGAAACGACCGTGTTTTTACTGTCAGAGATATCCTGCAACGTCCGGTATTTAGTCAAGCACGGCTTGCGGCAGGGAGAGAAGGGTTGGAACGTCAGGTAGGCTGGGTTCATGTGTTGGAAATTACCAATGTGTCCCCTTTTGTAAGCCCACATGATCTTATTTTATCCACGGGTCTATGGCTTCAGTCTGAAGAAGGGCGTGAAGCTTATCTGATGCAGCTGATCAACCGTGATGCAGCTGGATTATGTGTCGAGTTTGGCACCAGCATACATGCGATACCAGAGTCGTTGATCGAACTGGCAAACCAGTATCAGTTTCCACTCATCGTATTTGAACAACCCGTGCGTTTTGTTGAGATTACGCAAGATATCCATTCTCTACTTATTAACCACCAACACCAGCTATTAAAGAGCCTGGAGACGTATTCCCGTGAGCTTCAGCAACGCACGTTGCAGCGTACAGATATGTCGGCGGTTCTCGACCTGCTACATGCCTATGCGGCAAAACCTGTGGTATACATCTCGTCGATGGAGGCCGGGAGTTTTGTGCCAGAACTCGCTCCAGACATGGAGCAGGCCATCTATAGCTGGTACAGCCAGGAAGTGGAACGGCTAAATCTGAACGACTCCGATACGGAGCTGTGGTTTCATATGGATGAGGAGAGGGCTTTGCTCTGTTATCCCGTGGTTTGTTTTGGCCAAGTATTTTCAGCCATAGGTATGATTGTGCACCCGTCGGCAACGGTAGAATATCTCAAGCTGTTGCTTGATTACACAGCCAAAGCTGCAGCTACGCTTACGCTTCGTTCACAATTTCTTGAAGAGAAGATGGTACGCAACCAGAATGAATTGATTCAGGATTTGATGAATGGCCACATTCAGCAGGAGGAACAGGCTAGAACACGTATGGGGCTTCGCTTGTTAGTGAAGGGACAATACTGGTTCGCGGGAGGTCTATTGCAGATTGAACATCGCATGAAGGGGACGGGCCGGGAGCGAATGGAGGCGAATCATCAGGACATTCTCGTATTGCTTCGCTCACTTCTGAAGAAAAATCATCTAACCAGCCTCATCATGCTGAAAAATAATCAAATCTACCTCTGTTGTGCCAAGGAAGAAACACAAACTGTCTCTGAACAGCCACTGATCCAAATGTTAGAGAGCATCACTCAGGATATGAAACGGTTCGCTCGCTCGAATCTGAAACAAGTCGAAATTCATGCGGGCTTCGGCAAACTTCGAAATCAACTAACCCTTCTGAACGATAGCCTTCAGGAAGCGGTCCAGGTTATTGAAGTGGCGAGGTCTGTCAAATTAATGAAACATGTTCACTTTTACGATCGTATGGGTATATATCAAATGTTAAAAGCCATGCCGCTTTCTTTCCTGCAATCCTTTGCGAGCGATCATCTGGGTGTGCTTATAGAGCATGATCGAAGCCATCAGTTGCGATTGGTCGAAACATTGGATGCCTATCTGGCGAATTTCGGGTGCAAAAGGGATGCGGCCGCCCAGCTGTTCGTTCATCGGCAGACTTTGTATAACCGACTGGAGAAACTGGAAGAACTGCTGGGACCAGGTTATATGCAACAGGGAAAACGTGTGTGCTTGGAGATGGCATTGTTAGCTAATGCCATGATTGAAGGTGGAGATGGACAATTGTCATGACAGCAACGTTTTTGGATATGGGCATTGCTTGAATAGAAGGTGTTTTTTTGCTCATTTACAGCTTGTTGATCCGTCGTATACCTCGTAAGGCACGAGACCGGCGACGGGACCCTGTATTGGAGAAACGGCTCCGATAGCGTTCGAATGCACGGGAAGAGGGAGCCTGAAGTGGTGAGGTAGGTGTTACAAGGCGATATGGAAATGTCATACGCTCAGACCTTCGTTCCCGTCTGTCTTGTGGATCTGCAACAGTTAAACCGGTAAGGTTTAACCATGCCTGAAGCTTACTGGAATGGATGCCAAGTTGTCCGCTCAAATGAGAAATGTCGAGATGTTTTTTCACACAAATCCGCCTTTCCTGAATTATCGGGCTGGAGTAGGATACGAAAGGAAAGCATGAAACCAAGTCGGTAAAATCGTGTGTGCAGGCTTGCTCAGGGTGATTGGCGGAGTGTTGCGTTTTGTGATATCCATAAACGGCGTGGTTCGATAAATGTAGAAGAGGCACAGATTTGCCTTTTTCTATAAATTGGCTTTTATCAAGATTCTAACATTTCGGAAGCGATTGCGCGTCTCAATATAGTCTCATTTTTATATAAAAGTAAGCTACAGTAAAAGTACCAGTATCTAGTACGGGGGATATATATGGGGAACGGAAGTGAATCTCGAAAGCAGAAGGTTGCCAGGGACGAAAAGCGTTTCGTTGGTCGAGCCAGAGAGCTAATGATCCTGGAGCAGTGGTTTGAAAATGATGAAGCGCCTATGACTATATTTTCAGTTACGGGTATGGGTGGTATTGGGAAGTCTTCGTTACTTTCAGAAATGCTGTCCATCGCTAGAGAGCAGGAAGCAACCGCTATATGGATGGATGGACGGGCATGTGGCACAACGCCCTCCGTGTTTATGGATTATTTTAGTTCAACACTGGGACTGGAACTTGGGCTGTTGAATAGCCAGGGCAACATTCTGCTATCGTTGTTGAAAAGCATGCCCAGAGAGAAACGGCTCGTTATTGCAGTAGATAACTACGAGGAACTTGCATTGCTCGAGAGCTGGTTTATGGAAGTTTTCATAGCGAAACTTCATCTAAGTGGGATACTCATCATACTTGCATCTCGTTCAGAGCTTTCAGCAACATGGCGAACGCATCCCCGGCTGTATCAGCATCTGGTTCAATTGCAGCTGCAACATTTTACCGCGGATGAGATTACGGAGTATATTGCAACCGCAGGTTCATTAAAGCCGAGTATGGCTGGAGTCATTACTAGAATGACGGATGGACATCCGCTGGGACTTGCTCTTGCAGTGGAAGCGGCTGATCAGGAGCGGAATCTTCCTCATGCCGAGTGGGCTGAACTGTCACATATGATCAGTGCCCGGCTGTTACTTGAACTCACCACGCCACGTCTGCATCCGATGGTGGAGGTGTTAACCTTGCTGGAGACAGCAAACCAGGAACTCTTATCCACGGTCCTGAATGTACCCGTTAAACAGGAAGAATATCACATGCTGAGACGGATGTCTTTCATTCGTTCCGCGCCGGACGGTCTGGCCTTGCACGATATGGCCCGGGTACATTTGATGCGGGATTTCCGGCAACGTGAGCCGCATCGTATGCAGTCTATGCGGATTCGGATTGCAGAGTTGCTGAAACCACTCCATGAACAGGCATGTGCACTTGGGAAGCGTCAAATTGCGAGAAAGATGCTGTTACTCTGTCAGGAATCTATGCTCCAGTTTCGCAAGTATGCTGACGTCTCACGCGATTCTTTATTCTCACCGCTTGAACCAATGAAGCAGGCTGACCTACCTTCCCTACACAAGCTGCTAGGGCAATGGTGTGAATATAGCGTTGAGCCCTGGCAGGCCGTGAACTATGGCCCCTTCCTGGATGAACTGGCTCTCCGATATCCTGAAGGTATTGTAATAAAGCGGGATATGAAAGGCGAAACGATTGCGATGTTTATTACCGTGCTGGTGCATCGGGAGATCAGTGATTTACTTTTGAAATATTTTCCGAATGAGATGAAAGAGTGCTTTACGCCAGAGGAATTACAGAATGATCCGGATGAGAGTGATACACACTTCGCATTGCTGGCTGCGGCGAGAGATGATGTGCCTGGATATACACGTGAGGAACTTGTCGGATATATGACACTGGATCGTTTGTCGCTCCTGGGAGATGGGGCGAGAGCCATTCTTGTTGCGACCAATCCACATCTGAAGCTGTTTCTGCGGAGTATCGGCTTTCAGATGCGGAGAACGTCCACACGTGCGTGTGATCGATATGCAGATCAGGCGGATGTGCTGGAACTTGATCTGCGTAGCGGACAATTCGGTGCCTGGGTGATGTCCCTTTTGCATCCAGACCCCCCGGCTAATGCAATAAAGCCCCAGATAACGGGATCCAATAACAGGGTTTGGTCTGAACAGGAAGTTCGTAAAATGCTCGGACACCTTCGCTCACCGGGAGAGTTACAAGAGTACGCAGACAGAATTACAGGTGTGAGGGACGGCATTCAGTTACAATTATATGTTCTGGATCTGTTGGAAGGCAGGATACATGGAGTGTCTCCCCAGGATCAGAAACTGTTACATGCGGCTTACTGGACCCATGCTGGCAATCCGACTGCCGCAGCGCAGGTGTGTTCGATGAGCAGGGCTACTTTTTATCGTCATATTAGAACTGCACTGATTCGTTTAGCGAGAATATTGTAAAGGGTGAAGAAAGATGGTCGCACAGAAATAGCAGAAGCCATCGGTTGAAATAACAAGAACAAGGCAAAAATGAAAACCAAAACAAAAATGAAAAGCAACAACCAATAAACAATAAACCCGCAGTAAAACGGGAAAGATCCGTAACTGCGGGTTTTTCTAGCTGATTCATCTAGCTGTTCATAAGTAGCATCCCCGCAAACTCTAACGATCAGGAGAAACCTTATTTTGCCCAAAATCGCCATGTTGAAATTCTAACGATCCGTACGGACGCTATTTCGAGCAATTTACCCATTTCATCCCATTTTCAGCAGGACATTAGCTGAATAGCGTCACTGGAGATCGTTAGATTTTGAAACCACGCCTAAATGGGCAAACAAGGCTTGTGGTGATCGTTAGAGTCGCCAGAAACCTTATTTGGTGGTTTCTGCTCTCGGCGCTGAGCTTTCTCTGATTTTTACTCAAATTCTCTGTATTCTATCGCCTGCAACGGCAAGGGTGGAATGTTCTTCGTTTGCTAGCCGTGCATTATGTTCAACTGTAAAAGCAAGCGGTAATCATCGCGGGAGTTATAGGTTATATACCAAGCCGATTCATACGGTTGTAGAGTGTAGCTCTGGAGATGCCAAGTTGTTTGGCGAGTGTTCGTTTGTTGCCGCCTGCGGCCTTCAGGTATTGAAGCAAAAGCCGAGCCTCATACGCATCCATCTGTTGCTGATAAGAGGAGCCCGAACTTTGTTCGGGGAATGTAACACTTGGGTTAGCCGCTTCCCGAGCAACCCCTGCAAGATGGTCATGTCCGTGACTCTCTTGTTGAGAGTCTGTCACATTGGGGTCATGGGCTACTTCTTTTCCCGCAGACTTGAGGTTGGCTACTGTCTGTTCCGGCTCAGAAGGTACGTTTACTTTCGCTGATGTCAGCGAATCAGGCAAGTATTCCGGCTTGATCTCACCATCCATCGTTAGAATCGTCAGGCGCTCAATTACGTTGCGCAGTTCCCGGACATTCCCCGGCCAATCGTACTCGAATAAATGTTTGAACAATTCTGGAGGAATCACTTCAATATGACGATTGTAGAGTAGCGAGAATTCTTGCAGAAAAGTCTGGGTGAGCTCATAGATATCTTCTTTACGCAGCCGGAGCGGCGGAATAATCAGATTGATAACATTCAGTCGATAGTAGAGATCCTCCCGGAATTGATTACGCGTAATCATGGCAGGAAGGTCTTGATTGGTTGCAGCAATGATTCGGCAGTTAGCTTGTTTGGTGCGGGTACCCCCAACCGGAAAATAACTTCGTTCCTGCAACACACGAAGCAGCTTGACTTGCAGTTCAAAAGGCATCTCCCCAATCTCATCCAGAAAAAGAGTGCCACCCTCCGCCAGCTCGATTTTCCCCTTTTTCCCCTTAGGGTCTGCCCCGGAGAAAGCGCCTTTCTCGTAGCCAAACAACTCGCTCTCAAACAATGAAGCGGGAATGGCCCCGCAGTTAATCGCGATAAAAGGAGCAGTCTCCGGTTCACGAAGATCATGGATGGCTTTTGCGAAGAGTTCCTTGCCCGTGCCACTTTCCCCCATAATGAGTACCGTAGCAGGGGTGGTGCTAATCTTGCGAATAGTCTCCAGACATTGCCGTATAATTGGACTGCTACCTTTGATACGCGCAAAAGGATCGGTCTCAGGATGAAGCCGGGCAACGGCTTTTTCCAAATGCTGAATTTTGGAGGACATATGCAATAATTCCTGGTGCAGACGAATTTCAGTTGTGATATCGACCTCCGCAGCAACTGCACCAACAATACGACCATCCAGCCTGACAGGGCGGGCATTGATTAGGGCGAACAGATCAGACCTGGGTTGATGCTGTTTGCGGTAGACCGATTCACCGGTGTATAACGTTTTGAGTGATTGAAGTCTTTCGGGTGGGAAAAAGTTGGCGGCAGGCTGACCGATAATATCGGTTTTGCGAATAGAAAATATATTCTCCGCACCGGATGTCCAGTACGCCACCTTGGCTTCTTCATCGATTAAAGATAGTGCGGAACCGGCTGTCTCAAGCGTAGTTTCCAGATATGCTTCCATCAGTCGGTAGGATTGATGAAGTGAGTTCATGACATCAGATGCCATGATATAGCCGGTCCATTCGTCACGATCATTTTTGACGATGAGAATAGAGTTCTTGGCAAACAAAGGAATCATTTGTGCCAGTTCCATAGAAAGTGAGATCAAAGGGACAGGGACAAAGAACGATGAGGTAACCGGAAAAGGGTCGGGTTCTGTTGATTTAGCAGAAGATGTGGAAGGCAGGCCTTTCTCATCAGGCAAGTTTGGTTGATCCAGGAAGGAGCAATAGAGATAAGCGCTCCCTGTACCAGAACGCACAAAAACAGGTCGAGTTACGTTGATATCTGAATCCGTATACGGGCGTGGAAGAAGCTTTTCCTGAACGGAGGATTCATCGTAAATGTGCATGTCTGTTCGTATCAGTTCTTTTAGAGTAGGTAGTAAATGTCTCATCAGGATCACCTCGATTACAACATACGGATTAAAGTGATTGGAATTAGTACTATTATATCGCTCCAACAGAGTTGTGTATATATTTTTTGACATCTCTTGTTCGATTGTTTTGTTTTAATAACGCTCACCCGTTTTGTAGTTTTTATGTATACGTTTTCTTTAATTGAAGATATGAAAAAATGTTGATTTAGCTACAGTTTTTAACTTATTTCAGGTTTTTTTATTTATTTTTGTGTCAATTTATATCACGCTCATTATTTGTCAAAATGTATAAGTATAAGAAAATATGTAAAGATGGAGATCGATATGAGGGTAAGATACAAGATTATTAGTGTAGAATTTGTCTAAAATTTTGTACATTAAATTTTGTGTATTCTTATTTTTTAGACATATATTCTTGTTTAGAGTGAACGTTTAAGTTTGGCAGTGCTGCATCATTGGAAAAAGGAAAAACCATGCACTCCAGAATGACTGGGTTGCATGGCGTGAAGGGCTATCTCTTACATCAATTCTAGCGAAACATGTTCTTCACAACCATCCAGAGATTCGCAGGTTTCTCTGCCAGACGGCGGGTATAGTACGGGTACCACATCGTGCCATAAGGGACATAACAACGGATGCGATAACCTTCTTGTGCCAGACGCTCCTGTTCACTCATACGCAGACCGTATAACATCTGGAATTCAAAGGCTTCAGGAGAGATATCCCGATCCTTCGCGTATTGTTTCGTCCAGTTAATGATGTGATCATCATGGGAGGCCACAGCGGTATAAACACCTTGATCCAGATGATGACGAATCATCGTTTTGAACTGGTGAATGACCTCGGACGTATTTTGATATGCGACGCTTGCAGGTTCTTTATACGCTCCTTTGACCAAACGCAGCCGAATACCTTCCCGAATCATATCGCGGGTATCCTCTTCCGTTCGATGCAGATAAGCCTGCAATACGGTACCTGAGTTATCCAGCCCTTCCGCATGCAGTCTACGTACGATATCAATGGTTGCTTGGGTGAACGGACTGTCCTCCATATCAATCCGGACGAACAATTCATGTTCCTTCGCTCGGGCGGCGACCGCACGAATATTCTGGTACCCTTCTTCCGGATCAAGTGCCAGCCCCATCTGGGTCGGTTTCAGTGAAACATTGGAGTCCACACCGCTATGCGCTATACCTTCAACTAACCTCACGTATTCATCCCTGTAAAGTGCCGCCTCGCGCAGATGGGTGATGCCCTCTCCCAGATGATCCAGTGTTGCCATAATGCCTTTGCTATTTAAAACGCGAATTTCTTCCAGCGCCTCTTCCAGCGTATTACCAGCTATGAACTTGCCAGCCAGCTTTTTGCCGTATTTGAGAGACAGGTTCTCTACGGCTTTATTGCCAGCTACGGTTAACAACGTTTTGCGATATAGTTCCGTTCCGACACTCATCGTGGTTCCTCCCTAAACATTCATGATTGTATATTTACATATCTAGCAAAAATCGTGCCAAAATCTGTTGAATGCGATTGCTGATACCCTAATTATTTTTATGAACATTTTTATCTCCGTGAAACAAAAAAATATTTCATTCTCAAGCGGAGTTGGCACGCTTCTTGCTTCATATATTTGAATGAGACGTAAGTGCTGCGTGAATCCGAGCAGCGATCGATATAAGTTGAACATTTTTTTACACAAATAACGGAGAGGACAGAAAAAACCTGGAAAAGCGAAGTGGTCGCTTAAAAGCTTTCTGAAAGAAAGCTGCATCGGAAGCATACGCTTATCACCGGATTTTTCCCTTAGGAGAAGGGAATCCAAAAAATCTGGGGATAACAGCGAATGGAAGGTTATTCTGTCCTCGGAGTGCTCGTGTAAATTATCTTTGTGAGACTTATAAAGTGAGTAGAAACCACATCCTGAAGGAGGAATCATTGATGAATATCCCTTTTGTTAACGAACCATTTACAGCTTTTACGGTGCAAGCGAACCGGGAAGCCTTTGAGGAAGCGCTCCATAAGGTGAAATCCGAACTGGGACAGGAATATCCGATGATTATCGGTGAGAAAAAAATAACGAGCAACCGCACGTTAACCTCCGTTAACCCGGCTGCTAAGGACCAGGTGATTGGAACGATTCATCAAGCGGATCGGGAGCTGGCCGAGAAGGCCATCCAAACGGCTGCGGAAACGTTCCATACCTGGAAACATACGGACCCGAATGAACGGGCCCGTTATCTCTACAAAGCAGCGGCAATCATGCGCCGCCGCAAGCATGAATTCTCCGCCTGGATGGTCTATGAGGCGGGCAAAACCTGGCCTGAAGCAGATGCAGATACGGCTGAAGCGATTGATTTTATGGAGTTCTATGCAAGGGAAATGCAGCGTCTTAGTGAGCCGCAGCCACTTGTACGGATTGCTGGTGAAGATAATGAACTGACTTACATTCCGCTTGGTGTTGGTGTGGTGATTCCGCCGTGGAATTTCCCGCTGGCGATTATGGCAGGCATGACCTCGGCTGCGCTAGTTTCAGGCAACACGGTGGTGCTAAAACCGGCAAGCACTACACCGGTCATCGCTGCAAAGTTCGTAGAATTGCTGGAAGAAGTGGGTCTGCCAGATGGGGTAGTCAACTTCTTGCCAGGGCCAGGCAGTGAGGTAGGGGATTATCTTGTAGATCATGCACTGACACGTTTTATCAGTTTCACAGGTTCCCGCGATGTCGGTCTGCGGATCAATGAACGTGCTGCACGCACCGCTCCGGGTCAGAAGTGGATCAAACGTGTGATCGCCGAGATGGGTGGTAAGGATTCCATTGTGGTTGACAGTGACAGTGATCTGGAACTGGCAGCCGAGTCGATCACAGCTTCGGCTTTTGGTTTCTCGGGACAAAAATGTTCAGCGTGCTCCCGTGCCATTATCCATAAGGATGTATATGATGAAGTATTACAAAAGGTGCTGGAGCGTACGAAGAAGCTGACGATGGGCAGTCCGCTTGAAGTGGGAAATTACATGGGCCCTGTCATTGACGATAAGGCTTATGCAAAGATCACCGAATATATCGAAATTGGCAAAGGGGAGGGACGTCTGGTTCATGGGGGAGGTACCGGAGATCCGGCAGGATTTTTCATCGAGCCGACCATTATTGCGGATGTGGAACCGCATGCCCGGATTTCGCAAGAGGAGATTTTCGGCCCGGTCCTGGCTTTCATCAAAGCCGATTCATTCCAGGATGCGCTGGAGATTGCCAACAATACAGATTATGGTCTGACAGGTGCGGTTATCTCGCGCAACCGGGCACATCTGGAGCAGGCAAGACGGGAGTATTTCGCAGGTAATCTGTATTTCAACCGCAAGTGTACGGGAGCTTTGGTAGGGACACATCCATTTGGTGGATTTAATATGTCGGGTACCGATTCCAAAGCAGGAGGCAGGGATTATCTGTTGCTGTTTACCCAAGCGAAGCTGGTGTCTGAAAAATATTAAATGACGTTTGAGACCGCATGTATGTATTGACATGCTGACAAGGGCTGAACTGTATGGTATTATTCCTGCAAATCCCAGTGTTGCAATGAATAGTATCCAGCTTGACATAAGGAGGGCATCGGATGTTAGGTGTTCAGTTGGTGCAGGAACAGCGCTTCCGGCTGTCCATCACGCCGGAAATGAAGCAGTCCTTTCATTTGCTGACCTTGTCCGGTCAGGAACTGATTCGTTATTTGCAGGATGTCGCAGCGGATAATCCGCTTCTTGAACTGGAAGAGCAGTCCGTTTATTCTTTTAAGCCATCAAGAAGAAACAATCAGCAGGTGTATCCTTCCTATGACCCTCTGCTTCAAGCCAAAGGAACAGCGCCTACGCTGGAACAAATCCTTGCTTCGCAAATTCGCACGATGAAAATTCCGCATAGGCTGGAGAAAGTGGCGGTCTATTTGGCTGGATGTGTGAATGCTGATGGTTACTTGAAGGTTGAGCTATCTGAAGTACAGGTTGAGCTCGGATTGTCCATGAGCGAACTGAACGCAGGAATTGATTTGTTGCAGTCCCTGGACCCTCCGGGTGTAGGGGCGCGAAATCTGCAAGAATGTTTGCTGTTGCAGATTCAGCGTGACCCAGCAGCGATTCCTTATGCCGAGCGTATTGTGCGGGCAGGGCTGGAGGCGTTGGTTCCTTTTCATCCCGGGCGGACAGCAGGCAAGTATGGTATAACTTCGCGGGAAGCACAAGCAGCATACGAGTATATTACTCGTCTTGACCCTAAGCCTTGTCGATCGATAGGCTGTAATGAACGTGCACATTATATCGTCCCCGATGCTACTGTGGATATGGTTCATGGGGAAATGGTGCTCAAGCTGCTTGCAACAGGCAATCCGCGCGTAACCGTAAATGAAGCTTGCAACAACTGGATACAGGAGTCGTCTCCCGGTGAGATCTGGGTGACTCGGGCAGCTGAGGCGAGAGCCGTTATACGCGGTGTGCAACAGCGGCGCAGGACATTGTTACGTGTGATGACGGCCATTATGGAAGAGCAAAAGCGCTTTTTAAGTGAGGGCCCCGCTGCACTGGTGCCGCTTAATCTGGTTGCGATTGCTGAGAAAGTACAGATGCATGAATCAACAGTTAGTCGGGCCGTGAACGGAAAATATATATACACTCCGTATGGGGTTTACGAGGTTAAGGCTTTTTTCGATTCCGGTATTACGACCGTGTCTGGAGAGCAGACGTCTGCATCGGCTGTCAAACGGCGGCTGAAGGAAATCATTCGAACCGAGCAACTAAACAAGCCGTACTCAGATAGCCAATTATCTGCTCTCCTTGAAGGCGAGGGCATCATCATTTCTCGAAGAACCGTTGCGAAATACAGGGAGGAGCTTCGAATTCTGTCATCCCTGGAACGAAAACGCTGGGCTTGAAGTGTATACGTCTTATCACGTTAAGTCTGAACGACTCTTTATAAGTCTGAAATTTATCGCATCGAATTATACTTCAAATAGCCCCGTTATCCGTTGACTAACGGATAACGGGGCTTCTTTAGAATTTTCAATCTGAACTCATAAGATGAGTGTGTTTACATGCGCTCCATGTTACGCAGGAAATGTTCTCCGGCAATCCCCGGCGTGGTCATCTGTTCTGGATGTAGAATCTCTTCCAATTCTTCTGGAGTCAGCAAACCTCGCTCCAAGATGATTTCCTGCAGGGTCATGCCAGTTTTCAATGCTTCTTTTACAATTGAAGCCGCTACGTTATAACCAAGATGCGGGTTCAGAGCAGTCACGACACTGAAGCTTTGTTTCATAATTAACTCGCAGCGCTCACGATTGGCCTCCATCTCTTCCACAGCATACCGTGTGAAGACATCAATACCATTATTCATGATTTTCAGTGATTGTAACAGGTTGAATGCAATAACCGGTCCCATCACATTCAGCTCGAATTGTCCGGCTTCACAAGCCATGCAAATCGTGTGATCATTTCCCATGACCTGGAAGGAAACCTGATTGATTACCTCTGCCATGACCGGATTGACTTTCCCTGGCATAATGGAAGATCCAGGCTGACGTGGCGGCAGAAGCAGTTCATTAAGTCCGGCACGCGGGCCTGAAGCCATCATGCGGATGTCATTACAGATTTTGGACAGGCTGACGGCACATACTTTCAGTGCAGCTGAGAGTTCCAGGTACGCGTCTGTATTCTGTGTCGCGTCAACCAAATCATCTGCGGTCTGTAGCGGCAGGCCAGTCACCTCAGACAGATACTCGGTAACCTTGACGATATATTCCGGTTTGGCATTGAGTCCTGTACCTACAGCTGTTGCACCCATGTTGATCATAAGCATACGTTTATTGGCGAATTGAAGACGTTCAATATCCCGTCCAATCACGCGCGCATAAGCACCGAACTCTTGTCCAAGTCGGATAGGCACGGCGTCCTGTAGATGTGTACGTCCTACTTTGACAACATCGTTGAACTCAATCTCTTTTTTGTGAAAGGCTTCCTGTAGTTTTTTCATCGTGCCTAGCAGGGTCTCGGAGAGCTGATAAGCCGCAATGCGTAAGGCTGTTGGCACAACGTCATTGGTAGACTGAGACATGTTTACGTGGTTGTTCGGATTACAGTGGAAGTAGTCTCCCTTGTTTTTCGTTAACAGTTCAAGTCCGCGATTGGCCAAAATTTCGTTGATATTCATATTCATGGAGGTGCCTGCACCACCCTGAATGGAGTCTACAATAAAATGATCGAGATGATGGCCTTTCATCATTTCATCCGCTGCCATGATGATGACTTCCCCAATCTTGTTTGGGAGCATTTTCAGTTCCATGTTCGCCATCGCTGCCGCTTTTTTAACAGCAGCCAGTGCTGTAATCAGTTCGCGGTGAACCGGAACACCGGTAATCGGGAAGTTCTCTACAGCCCGCACCGTCTGAATTCCATAATACGCATAAGCTGGAATTTCTTTTTCGCCGATAAAATCTTTCTCCGTCCGTGTGGACATAGTAGACATCTCGTTCGCCTCCAGTGGCATCATAAAAATAGTTCGGCTCCAGCGTTGCTGAAGCGCACTCAGTATATCATTTAAGCAAAATAGATGCCAAGCTAAATGATTCTTTCATTGAAACCGATAATAATTTAAATTGGGGAATTTAAAATTTCATATCATGAATTACAGCTACAAGGGAGGGGTACCTAAGCTTGTCTTATTCATTATGAGCTTTATGGTATGAAAGTCATGCATGAACGATATGCAAAAGGTAAATAGAGCGTTTTCAGTGATATATGTCACATGAAATTTGGTACAAGATTGGTAAAATAGGAAAAAAGAACTACGGGGTGCGAACATGAAATGGACTTTAGGGGCGAAGACTGTCGCAGGTCTGGTACTAATTTCAATTATTACTTACGGAACTAGCGGCTTTTTTATTTTCTTTGTAAAAGATTGGATTTCGCTTGATATGCCAAACTGGCTGTACATATCTATCATTTTGCTTATGGGAGTATGTTGGAACGGGATTCTCGGCTGGATTGCTTCCCGCTATCTGACTCGTCCGATTGTTCAGCTGTCTCGTGCAGCGCAGCAGGTATCTTCCGGTGATCTCACCACGGAGATTCCGCAGCGCCGTACACAAGATGAGCTTACTGTATTATATGATGCGTTCAACGTAATGGTTTCTAATCTGAGAAGTATCGTGAACGATATTGCGGAAAGTACGCGGACAACCTCTCAGAACGCACAGTCATTGAGCGAAGCCATTACGCAGGCTGCAGAACAGATCGAGATGATGTCTGAGGCCGTGGATCATATTGCGGTTGGCGTAGAGGATCAGAAAGTGACTTCCCAGCATTCCCTGATTACCGCCGATGAGATGTTGAATGATTTTCAGAAAATGCAACATCAGTCTCTAGGTATGACCGAATTGTCTGGTAAGATGGAACGTTCGGTGGATCATACCAAAGAAACCTTCTCATCATTGATGAAAGGCATGGATGAACTGGCCGAGTCTCACAATCGTTCCCGTGATATTATGTTGCTCTTGGAGAAGGAAGCTTCCGATATTGAAGCGATTACGCAATCGGTCAAAAATATTGCTGAAGAAACAGGGTTACTCGCATTAAATGCTTCTATTGAAGCGGCGCGTGCAGGAGAAGAGGGCGCAGGATTTGCCGTTGTAGCGCAGCAGATTCGCAAACTTGCTGATGAGAGTAAAGATTCCGTTCATCGCATTAATGAACTGATCAGTCGTGTACAACAACGAATTCGGGAAACCGTGGAGCTGAGCCATGAACAGCATGGACTTGTTGTGAACGAATCAGAACGAACGGTTTCCGTTGATCAGACGTTGCTTGAATTGACAGGTACGGTTGAAGTGTTTATGCAAGGCGCTCATGATATTGGTTCCAAAATTGCTGAGCAGACAGGGCGTGTGGAGAAAACGCATGGTCATGTGAAGAAGATCCAGGGGAAAGCCGGATCCTTCTCTGATGAAGCGAAGCGCATCATGGATGCCGCGCATGAGGAGACCGCAATCATGGAGGAGATATCCTCTTCTGCAGAAGAGTTGAGACAGTTAACAGATCGATTACTCGATAAAACTAAAGCATTCCGGATGCAGTCTTGAGCTGCTTCCGGAGTGTTTTTTATTTTCCGGGAAATTAGGGCGTATCTTGAAAGCTAATCAGTTTTTCAGGCAAGCCCTAGCTTATTATGGTAAAAGACGAACGTTTTTTCGTGTGATTGAAGATTTGTAAAGAATTTTTAAGAAAGATTAACAAAATTGCAACGCGCGGGCGATAAATGAAGATATAATAGGATTATCACAACAGAAGAAGGAGCCCAGTATATTGAAAACTTGGACAGGTATCCTGCTGATGATTATTTTGGCGGTGGCCACACTTTCAGTAACTTCAACTGCCAAAACGACAAATGAGTCGCAACAACAGCTTAATATAGATGAATCATCCAGCCAGGCCACAGCGGTCGAGGCTTCCTATATAGATCGAATGAATGATGCACTGAACAGCAACAAAGATATGATGCCGATTAAAGCAGATGATGTTTCCGTAGCTCCAGAAAATAAGGATGTTCGAGTGTACCCAATGAGTATTGGGGGCTCGGGATATATATATAATGGCCTCGTGGTTGAGGCAAACGGCAAAAAACGTGAATTTAGTGATTGGAGAGCAGAGGGGGGATCGTACAAACCAGAAGTACATGAACTGGATTTAAACGGTGATGGTAAAAAAGAGATTGTGGTGTTGTATTCAGAAGGACACGGCACCGGAATTTATCTGGGTCAGGCACACATTCTTGATCCGCTTTCGCTGGATGTAATGAAAATGCAGACTCTGGATGAGATTGTGAAAGAACATGTGGATTCCAAAGTTACGGTAACCTCCGACCAGATCGAGATTGGGGTGACTTTAAATGGGGTTCCAGCCGAGTCCTCTAATGTGGAGAAGGGAGCAGGAGATGTTCTGTATCATGAGAAGTTACAATTTGGTCGTGTAACTTATTATAGCGTGGAGGATAACAAGCTTGTTGTCTCTACATCGGGTGCATATGGCGAAGGGGTTTATGCGGGCGATTTAACGTTTTCTTATGTGTTTCAGAATGGAGAGTGGAAAGCGAACGACTTGAAATATAATACGGAAGTATACGAAGAAGAGTACTATGAATCATTTGATTGAGCTAAAGGGCGTTCTTGTGCTGCAGCACGAGGTCTTAGATGTAAATACCAAATAAAATATAGGACATGCCATGGCAAGCGTGACCATTGGATGGGGCTGAAAAAAAAGGAGTGACTACAGCCTCATTTTGTGCTGTCTGGAAATAAAAAAAGTTGCGGAAAAATGCTGAAAACAATTGACATTCACGCTTTAGTCGTTTAAATGTATAAAGGACAACTCATTTAAACGTCTGGGAGGGAATTTGATGAAGAAAAAGGTCGTACTTGGTTTGATGGTGGGCACATTGACACTCGGTATTGGTACAGGTGCACTGGCAGCTACAGGTTTGGAGCAAATCAAAGCATATCTCAACAGCAAAATCACCCTGAAATTAAATGGTGAGACAGTGACAGCCAAGGATGCCAATGGCAAGACGGTACTTCCGATCACATATAACGGAACCACATATCTGCCGGTTCGTGCAGTAGGTACGTTGCTTGGAACAGAGATCAATTATGACGGTGCAACTTCATCCGTCCTCATCGGTGGAACGAATGGATCTGCGCCCGTAACCAACGGAAAAGTAACGCTGAGTGCACTTGGAACATCCGTACTGGGTTCTACCGCTTGGCACACCAAAGATCCTAAGGATACCACATACAAAGGCAAGGATTACAAGGATGTCTATCTGCATAATGACCCTGCGAAGCAGGGAAAAGATATCCAGATCAATACGGGTAAAAAGTATTCTTCTCTGCACTTGGAACTTGCCGCGCTCAAAGGAAATCAGGAGATTCATATTTATGATCAGGATCTCGCGACGCTTAAAAAATTTAACATCACTCCGGAAAGCGGTATGATGAGTCTTGATGTGGATGTTAAAGGCACAGACGCTGTATATGTCGAGATTGTATCCGAAGATCCAGGTTCAGCCTTGTTTGTACCGCTTACAACATCGTATCTGACCAAATAAGACAGACTACGTTAAACTAGCTAATAAAAAACGATGATTCACCAGGCATCCTCTGACTCAAGTTTTGAATACAGAGTTGTGTGGTGATCATCGTTTTATTTTCATTTCATTGAAGATTCAATGGTGACTTACCCGATAGTCACGAACATTAGCGGATCATGGTATCCAGCGGTTTCAGGTTTGCTTCGATCTCAGCACGGCGTCCTTCCAGGAATGGAGGTAACGCCAGTGATTCTCCAAGTGTGGCGAAGTCCTCATCCGTATCAAATCCCGGGCCATCTGTCGCAAGCTCAAACAGAATGCCGTTAGCTTCACGGAAGTACAGGGAACGGAAGTAGAAGCGATCTACAAAACCGGAGCTTGGGAATCGGAACTGATGTACTCGGTCAACCCATTGTCTTAATTCTTCCTCATTGTCTACACGGAAGGCCACGTGGTGAACACTGCCGCGTCCTGGCCGTTCTTGCTCTAGATCATTGCGTTCCTCCAAATGAACTTCTGAACCGCTACCACCTTCACCAGATTCAAACACAAGTACATCAGGTTGACCTGGAGTAAACGCGGGGTAGCTGCCTTTTGCTCTAAACCCAAGCAATTCGGTGAGAACAGGTGTAGTGAGTGACGCATCCCGCACAGTCAGATGAATTGGGCCGAGTCCAATGATGCCATACTCCGCTGGCACAGGGCTTCGATCCCAAGGTTTACCCCCGGCGACACCCGAGTTATGTTCATCAGAAACGAGAATCAGCCGCATACCTTCAAAGTCTGTAAATGCCAGTGTTGCACGGCCTCCACGTTGCACAATCTCGCCGTGAGTTACTTCATATTCATCGAAGCGCTGTGCCCAATACGCAAGAGCTGCATCACTTGGCACACGAAGTGAGGTGGCAGAGATGCTGTTTACACCTTCACGTGTGCGTCCAGCCATTGGAATTTCGAAGAAGGTGAGCTCTGTGCCGGGATTTCCTTTCTCATCTCCATAGAACAGGTGATAGACCGAAACGTCATCCTGATTGACCGTTTTTTTGATCAGACGAAGGCCTATGATGTCCGTATAGAAACGGTAGTTTTGATCGGCATGCGCGGTAAGCGCGGATACGTGGTGAAGTCCTTTGATTAACATAATATGTTCCTCCTAGATAGAGATAAAGTTGAAGTCTTATGAACGTTCCTTAAATGTACTAGATCGCTAATGTTTTAAATAACAAGTCAGGGTAAGGAGTTAAGTTCGACTAGTATCAATTCAATATTAAAGTTACTAACTTTTTGTATGTTTATTTCTTGGTTTTATCTTAACATAAAGATATTTAAAATACAATACTTATTTGAATGAAGCTGGACAGGTATAGTGATCAGTGGCAGAATGAAAAAAGTTACCAATCGCGTTATAAGAAGTTACCTCTGTTAACCGGAAAAGGAGAGAAGAAAAGGCATGGCCTATCCACCTTGGCTTGACCCGTATGATGCAGAGCCTTTTGCGGCATTCTCGACTTCACATATTGCATCGATGATCATTATTTTTGTACTTGTTATTCTGTTATTTCTTTTTAGGCATCGTCTTCGTTTCATGTCTGAACGTTCAGGCAGGACCGTACGCATCGGTTTGGCAGGATTCATGGTAAGTTGTGAGATTGTACTGCAAATCTGGTATGTGTATGGAGGAATTTGGAGTCTGCAGACATCGCTACCGCTGGAGCTGTGCAGTCTGTCGTTATTATTATCAGCGTTGTTATTACTGACACGCCAAAAATGGTTATTTTCTGCCTTGCTTTTTTCAGGTATTGCAGGTGCTCTGATGGCTATAATTACGCCGAATCTTGGTTATGCTTTTGCTCATTTCCGCTTCATTCAATTCTTTGTTGCACATGCGATGATCATTCTTGCTCTTCTCTATATGACTTGGGTGGAACAATTTCGTCCTGGATGGAGATCTGTTGCAGGCTCCATGATATTTGTAAACATTGCTGCGCTCATGGTATACGGTTTGGATGTGTTGCTCGATGCGAATTATATGTTCCTGAGACATAAACCGGGCACACCGTCTGTGTTAGATATGCTTGGGCCTTATCCGGTCTACATTCTCGGAGAAGAGATTCTGGCTCTGGTGTTATTCTCCTTGTTGTACCTTATGCTCTTTGCGATTCCTGAGTGGCTGAAACGTATCAGTGGCAAAAAGGAAAAGCAGCCGCAGACGTATTCCAAAAACTAAGTTTCCTGAATCCGAGTTTTAATTAAGATAACCCGCAAACATTCTGATCATCCAGAAAATTTGCGGGTTTGTTATATTTCTGTCATCGGAGTGGGGTGTAAATAAGCTCATCCACGCAGAAGGGATTCGGCACCATCCACGTAGATACGTGTGCCTGTTACATGTGAGGCTTCATCTGAAGCGAGGAACAGTACCAGATTGGCGACTTGCTCCGATGTTCCTGGTTCACCTTTGAGTGGGTGCTCATGTCCCTCAGGAAACTCCACTGGAATCTGAACATCTTTCAGATCATCCGATGGATACGTATTGTCATCAATGTTGGTATCGATCGCTCCTGGGCAGACGGCGTTGACACGAATCTTGTAACGAGCCAGCTCCAGTGCCGCCATTTTGGTGAAAGCCGTTTGACCTGCTTTGCTGGAAGCGTATGCAGAAAATCCGATGCCGGAGAATACCCGGTTGCCATTAATGGAACTCGTAATGATAATACTGCCGCCGCGCTCTTTCAGATGAGGGATGGCATACTTCACTGTTGCAAACGTGCCACGCATGTTAATCTCCATCGTCTGATCCCAATCTTCGATTTTCATCGTTTCAATTGGAGCCATGGCGCCATTAATTCCTGCATTAGCAAAAACGATATCCAGCTTGCCTGCTTCGGTTGCCGCCTGGTTGATAGCTTTCTCTACATGTTCCGGCTTGGAGATATCACATTCAATCACATAAGCTTCGCCCCCGGCTTTTTCGATGATCTGTTTCGTTTCCTCTGCGTTCTCGGGTGTACGATCTAACATGTATACTTTGGCCCCTTGCTCGGCGAATCGAATGGCAGAGGCCTGACCAATACCGGAGCCGCCTCCAGTAACAATTGCTACTTTACCTTCCAAACGTTGTTCAGCCATTCATTGATCCCTCCATGTATGAATTGTCCTTGAACACTCTACTTCTAAATACCCGACATGGGGGAGGTGAATCATATGTGCTCATATTAAAAACAGGGCCTCAGCTGGGCCCTGCTTTGTTCAGAAATTATAGTATGAAAATAATCTCATGAAGTAAGATTAGCTTCATACGTTTCATTCGTATAACTTGTATCATAGGATGTATGGACAGCTTGATGTGACCACTTAATCTCTTGGTTACTTATGTTTCTTCCAGTCCATGGAGCTATTGTTCAGCAGATACTCAAAGTCATTGTCCCGGCGCTTCTGTTCCGCCTTACGAGCTTCCTCTGCCTGTAAACGCTCCTGCTCTTTGCGCTGTGCTTCAGCAGCTTTGGCTTCGTCAGCTTGCGCTTTCAGTTTCTCGAGCACATCACTGCTCAGTAAATCTTTCAGCGTGGTCGGTTGGTCCTGATTTTGATTCTGAGCCTTGGGTGCTGGAGTATGTCTTTTGGATTTAGCCACTTGGAAAATCTCCTTTCAAAAACATGAATCATCATCCATATCATTATTGTAGTCATAGTATATCAGGTTCGTGTTGCGCATTCCATGAAGTTGCAGAGCACATGCAGGAAAAAGGGCATGTCACGGCGAATGAAGACAGGTATAAAACCATATAATGGTACCGATACTACGACTATTCCCTGAAGAAAGGAGTCGTTGTTCATGGAGGCAAACCGTAGTTTGTTGAAAGGGCTTGCATGGGGGATGGCTTTTAGTTTCCCACTGTGGATTGCGGTTATCGGGTGGCTGAATTTATTGGGATGGATACATTGAGGTGTTATCCGAGACCGAAAAAGAGTTTTGAACCAGTCATTTATGTAAACGTTATCATTAAATAAGCTCTGTTCTGCGCCAAATGCACAGGACAGAGCTTTTGTTTGTTCTTAGAAGAGGGTTACTTTTTCTCCTCTGTAATCTTCACAGGTTCAGGATATTCCAGTCCGTGTGTATCAACGGTTACTTTCTTCATGACTTGGTCCGTAACCGGCTTGTCACCTTCGCCAATTTGCTGTGCTGCAATTCCATCAACTACGTCCATTCCTTCGGTCACTTTACCAAAAGTCGCATAAGAGTTATCCAAATAATCAGCATCAGCCAGCATAATGAAGAACTGAGATCCGGCAGAATCGAGATTGTCAGATTTGCGTGCCATGGAGAGTATCCCACGGGTATGCTTCAGATGGTTTTTATGACCGTTAGAGGTGAATTCACCTTTGATCGCATAACCTGGTCCGCCTGAACCATTGCCGTTCGGATCACCGCCTTGAATCATAAAGCCCGGAATAACCCGATGGAAGATCAGGCCATCATAAAAGCCTTTGTTCGCCAGGGAGATGAAATTGTACACCGTATTGGGGGCGATCTCAGGATACAACTCAATGACGATCTTCTGTCCGTTCTGCATCTCAATCGTGGCTACAGGATTAGCACCCTCTGGTGGTGCTGGAACCGGAGTTTGCGTAGCATTGCTTGCCGGGCGTACGCATCCGCTCATAACGATCAACAGCATCGCAAACACAAGCGAGACTGCGGTTGTTTTTTTCCACCGTAAAGACATGAATATGTTCCTCCTTGGTTCGTTGTTATAACGAGTTTCATCCAATATAGTTTGGTGAATTCTTCAACTATCATACCGTTTCTTGGCTCAGAATGGCAATGCAAGCCATGTTAATTCGGTGAACTGGGGATGGTCATCATGAGAGCATGGGTGTAAAATAAGGAAAATGCTTCCGCATCAGGGGGACGTACGGGTCTGATCCGTCCGCTCCAAACACGGCAGTCCCGGCGTCAGTTACGGAAAGGACGGGCGGGTATATGAACTTCTCGTGGAAGCGTAATCTGATCATTTTATGGATCGGTGTCTTTTTTTGCAGTACGGCGTATTCCATTTCGATTCCGTTTCTTCCCTTATTTCTAAGCAGTGATCTGGGTGTTCGCAATCATCTGGAATTCTGGTCAGGACTTTCTTTTGGCATTACTTTTCTTGCAAGCGCTATTGTATCACCCTTCTGGGGATCATTAGCCGATAAATATGGGCGCAAGCCGATGTTAATTCGTTCAGGGTACAGCTTGGCTGTCCTGTATCTGATTAATTTTTTTGTACAAGATCCGTATTCACTGATTGTGGTTCGACTGTTCCAAGGATTGCTTGCCGGATTTGTTCCTGCGGCGATTGCTCTTGTGGGCACGAACACACCTGAAGAGAAGACTGGATATGCTTTGGGCATTATGTCCACTGCTGGAGCTACAGGGGGGATTATCGGTCCGCTGATCGGCGGGTTTGTCAGCCACTATTATGGCAACCGCAGTGCGTTTCTATTTTCGGCGATAGTCGTGCTGGTGTCCGCAATCATTGCAACCTTCTGGGTCAAGGAAGAGAATTTTAATCGTAACAAGGCACGTTCGCATGTTATGGATGATATCCGTGAAGCGAGAGCGAATCGTGTGTTTGTCACCGTGCTTGGTATGATGGGCATCTGTACTTTGTCTGTCATGATTCTGGAGCCGCTATTAACGGTATATGTCATGGAGATGGGAGTTCAGCCTGATCGGGCTTCCTTAAGCTCAGGGATTATTTTCTCGGCGGTAGGGGTTGCGACGGTCATTATGGCTCCGCGCTGGGGCAAGCTTGGATCAAGGATCGGTTTTGGAAAAGTGCTGGTAATCGGACTCATTGGCGGCGCGGTGGGCAATCTGTTGCAGTTTTTTACAACAGGTTACGTTGCATTTGGCATTTTGAGATTTGTCTACGGACTCTTTTTTGCGGCCGTGTTTCCTGCGATCAATGCGATGATTGTACAGGTGACTGAACCGGCATTTCGGGGACGTGCATTTAGTCTGAACCAGTCCGCAGCCCAGATCGGAACGATGGCAGGGCCGATTATCGGCGGTGTCCTTGGCGGCTGGCTGCCGATTCGCTGGATATTTATCATTAATGGCCTTGCGCTTCTGGCTACTGCTATTGTGGTCAAGTGGTCCAGGTTGGAGCACAAGCTCCCCGGAGTGGCTAAGCCAGTGGAGAAGTGAACCTTGCAATGGCAATGGTGACTGGAGAGAACTGCGTTTAGCTATAGATTTTGGATTCAGGTTTTTGAAAGAAACGTTAAAAGTATGGGAAGAAGATGACGCTGGAAATGCAATTGTCATCTTCTTTTCTGTGTAAGCTAGAGCAAGCTTTGAAGAGAAAATAAAAGAAACCCCTTGTTGAGGGGGCTTCCAGCATCACTTTATTACATTCAGCGCAACGTTTACGCATACCGATCTGCAAATCAGTTCATGAGGTTACTCGGAGGTCTGTTCGTCGGGAATGGCATGTTTGACCGCATCGCGCTGATCTTCATCTTCCAGTGCATCAGGAAAAGAATCTTCTGTAAAGAGGCCAAAATCAGGATCGATATCCCGCTCGGTAACAAGGTTCTTATTTTCTTTAACCTGTTCTTCCTCATTGTTTTTGGTCATGTCAGCACCTCCTATTGTCAGAATACGCAAAACAAGACATCTACTAACGCGGAGGCAAGATATTCTGCTGTGGTTTAGCGTCAGCTCCAGCCCCGTTTAACAGATCTGTACCATGCAGGGCATCGGGGTCGGGTGCGGCAGGATCAACCGGGCTGCCCGGTTGCACCAGATCTGCATCGGGTACGGATTCCAGTGGAGTTTCCGCCAAGCGGGATTCCAAACCTTCTTCGTCTACAGCAGATGCAGGTGGAAGCTCCGATTCTTCCATTTCAATTTCAATGCGACGCCCAGAAACTTCATCAAAGGTATCCATGTCGCCTTCGGGTACTTCGGTTTCAGGCGGAATATCACGGGACCTCTGGTAACGGTCATAATAGCGTTCACTTTCCACGTTGCTAATGGGTTTATCAGACATCATCAGCACTTCCTTTCATAATTTGTTTATAGTACAACGAATTCAAACAAGGTAATGCCATCATTTCAGCATTTTATCGTCATTCCAAGCATGATATTGTCCCCGTAAACAGACCAGATTATGTCAGGAATTCGTTAAAATTTCGGGAATACATATTTCACAAGGAAGTAGAGAAATCCAAAAAAGATAATGATATATGCGGCATATTTAATAAATGTAGAGGCGACCATACTTGAATCCGATTTGTGTTGTACATCCTTATGTTCAACTTCTACCGTGCGGTGAGGCTCATTCATCATAATCATCTCCTTGTTTAAGTGAGTTTTGCTTTGAAAAACCATTACACATGATCCACTGGATTGAATCGCGCCAGCCGTTTTTCCAGCATTTCTTGTTTTTCCTATGTTATGATGAAGCATGACTACTCAAGGAGGGGTGCAACGTGGACTGGTACACATTAGGCAATATGATCACACGTATTCGGATCGGACAGAAAGCGTCCACACCTGGATTTTCTCGTACAGTCATTCGTCGTCCGGATGGATTGTTCTGGGTTGGCGGTATATGGTCTGGACAGGTTGTTCAGTTACGTGATTTTTTGTTCTCTGATATATGGACCATTTACGATGATGAAGAAACGGAGCAGTGGTTGGAGTTTCGTACGAAAGTGGAACAGAAGGAACGTGAAATGATCGAAAACCAGTTTGAGGACTTGCGAAATTAACGGCTTTTATAACAATAAAATGGAAAAAAGACTATAAATCTACTTATATGTGAATTTTAAATTTGTGTAAGAAGGTGACATGATAAACGGTGGCGAATTGATAGGGTGAGGGAGAAATGAAGAAGCGAAAATAAAAACTTTGAGGTGCTGTGAATGAGAAATGTGCCCAAAGCTATTATCATCTTGTGGATGACGATATGCACGATTCTGTGTATGCCGCATGGACTCGTGCTTGCCGCACCAGAAGAGATTCGGCAGCCTGTAGCCATTACAGGATGGGAAGTGAAATGGGGGAACGCTGGAGATCAGGGCTTCATTAGTGAGGTTATGGGCCAGGATGAAATATGGGAGAAACGTAGTGTTGAGCGAATTGTAGACAGTACGAAAGAACCATCAGGTTCTTTGTGGACACGTTTGACAATTCCCCGTTTGCATGACGGAAGTTCAGCGATTCGTTTCGAAAATATTAAAGGCACTCATATTGTGATCTATCTTGAAGATCGGAAAGTATATGAGAATTACCATTATAATTACGACAATAATGCCGTTTTTTTACCGCTATCTGCAGAAAATTCGGGTAGTACACTCTATGTTTGGGCGCAAAATGAGAGAGGATGGTTGGGCATTCAAGGTGATGTCCAGGTCGGGCCATATGCCATGTTGCAGGAGAAGTATCTCCATAATGGGTTAATGGATATCATTTTGGGTTCAACTTTTGTATTTACCTCGCTTATTATGCTGAGTTGCACATTTTTTCTGGGTCAGTTTCATAAAGGACTATGGATATCACTGTGTGTCGTGATGGGTTCCATCGGGACAATGGTGATCACTTATTCTCAATTCTTGTACACTTTCTATCAAGTGTATGGGGACCTGTATTCTATTCTGTTTGATTTGGCCATGTTACTCGGAATGCCTGCACTTTGTTATTTCTTTGAACAAGTTATTGGCCCCGGTGTACACGGGATATTCACCAAATTAAGGAAGGCTCAATGGGCCTATTCCATCGTTTCTGTGTTTTCATTGTTTGTATATGTAGTATCGGGTGGGCAATGGGATCTATTGTACAGTCTTCTTGTACAGCATGTGGTGGGCTTTATACTGGTTATTGTGCTGACCATCCTGCTGGTTGGTACGATAGCCCGGGCGCTACAACGTAACCGTGAAGCGATCCTGTTAGCAGTTGGTTTCGGCACCTTTTCGTTGATTAGTGTCATGGAACTTCTTTGGTACTATCAGCGAAGCGGGGCATATCACCTGCTCTGGTGGAAGTGGTCGATGGTTGCATTTGTCATCTCATTGATTGCTATTCTTGGTAGCCGGTTTGCTGAAAAACATAACAAAGTGTTAGAGTACTCCAAGGAACTGGAACTATTCAACAACGAGTTGCAGCGATCTGAAAAAATGGAAATCATTAGCGAACTTGCCGCTTCAGTTGCTCACGAGGTACGTAACCCGCTTCAGGTGACGAGAGGGTTTCTTCAACTTATGACAGAGCAGGAAGATAACAAGAACAAAGGATATGTACGTATTGCATTGGAAGAACTCGACCGGGCTTCCGGTATTATTACGGATTTTCTGACTTTTGCAAAACCGGAATTTGATCACATTATTTCATTGAATATTTCAGATGAATTTGATCATATCGAAGGTATACTGGTACCGATGGCCAATCTGGAAGGTGGAAAAATTACAACGGATATCCCGCCTAATATTTATATTCGAGGAAATTCTTCGAAGTTCAAGCAGGCCTTTATCAACATTATTAAAAATAGTATTGAGGCGTTTCAGGGAGGACAAGGTCAGATTGATATCTGGGCATACTCACAGGATGGCAAAGTTAAAGTGCATGTCAGAGATAATGGTGAAGGGATGAGTGAGGAAGCCTTGTCCCGACTGGGAGAACCGTATTTCTCTAATAAAATCAAAGGCACTGGGCTAGGTATGATGGTTACCTTCCGCATCGTGGAAGCGATGAATGGACAGATCAGTTTTACAAGCACAAAAGGGGTAGGAACAGAAGCTGTTGTATCTTTTCCCGAGTTCGTTAAATGATGGACTCGGGGAGGATATCCAGTTTAATGTTCTACCCCTGATTTTTTTATTTAGCTAAGATTAAAACGATCTCCACGGTCCGCAATTGACGTCATAATTGACTTTGGAAGGGTTAGGTGGAATGACCAGAACATAATCATTTTGTTGCTCCTCGACTGTGCGAATCTTGATATGATCAGGAATCGTAATACCAAACGCCTCGCGAAGTGCCTGCTTAGGATTAGAATGGAGTTGTTGTCTGAAGTGTTCATCTGTCCAAGCTTTCTCAATAATATCCTCATGCAACGTTTTTTCTGACACCATCATCGTCAACATTCCCTTCATATTTAAATTAAACTGAATCGGCTTGTCCCGTATTAGAAGGCCCGGATTGTGGTTCGCTGATCCAGTAGTGAAACCCACCTCGGTAAAGTCTTTTTTTACGTTGTTCTATTTCCTGAATTGCTTGTACCAATGAGTTGCACAGATAAGAATTCAGGGCAATGAATTGTGGAAACTCCAAGTTAGAAGATGCAATGATGTCATTGAAGTGTTGAGCTACGTCTGCATAACTGTTCATCAGTTGTGAGTTATAGACATTGTGGTGTATAGATTCGTTAAGTACATGACTCGTCGGATATTCCTGTTGGAGAGCTGTGGATAGGTGAGAGAGGTAGCTATTGTAGTTGCCGTTTACAGCATCCATTTTCGTGTCTGTAAAGTCATCTGTCATCTGTAGAGTCATGAGAACGATATTCAGTGCACCGCAGACCGAAGAGATTCGAGCCGGTTGCTCTAGTAAAATCAAGGAACCAATGACTCCTAATTGCGTTGGTGAAGCTTTCTGGGCGATGAGAAGTGGGTTATGCTGAAAATAATCCACACGTAATTCACCATTTACGCTTACTGCCCAGTCCTGAATAACGTGTCTGAAATGGTTCCAGAAGACAGAAGAGGGTTCAAATAATGCGTTATAGACTTGAAGGGCATCCACATAGCAAAGATTCCCAAGAGATAACTTCAGCACCGCATCCTCAGTTGGCTCATCCATGACATCATCCAGATTAAGAAAATACATCATGTGTAACAGGCAAGCTGTGCTAAGTTGATGAGCTTGATCGGACGGGAGTCCCTCTGTGTACTGCATCCATAGCGGAGTGATGTAACCGATGCAACTGTGTCCCGGCTCTCCCCTGAAGGGGTTGAGCAAACGGAGTTGTTCAAGCGCATGCCCTGCCAGTGAATCAGGGTATTGCCGAAGACGCTCTTCAACGGAATCAAACACGGCCTTCACGTCAAGCATATACGGATCTAGCCATTCTCGATGCATGATATGAAAACGTCCCTCCTGCATTAAATGTTGGAATATGCAGTAAGATCAAGAAGTTAAATACAGTATAGCTTAAGTTAGTTGAAAAAAATAGGATTTTTTGTGATCATTTGTGAGAAATTTGATGACATTTTGGATTTTATAGCATAAAAAGTTGCAATTTGGGTTCAGACTAAGAAGGCAGAGGATATCGAGACAAAGAAAGGTGGATAAAGAATGAAGATAAATTGGAAATCATGGCTGGCTGCCAGCGCGGCTGTTATCATTTTTGCTGTTGCACCAGGCCAGATGGCTTTAGCTGATCCCGCTTCTCCTGCGGAGCAGCAAGATGAAAACCTGGCTGAATCTGCCGGTGGAAACCAAAAGCCTTGTATGCAGGCAGGCCATGGCCTGTTTATGATCGGAGAAACAGCCGATTTGCTCGGAATTGGACTCCGTGATTTGAAGCAGCAGATGCAACTTGGCAAGACCTTAACCCAGATCGCGAAGGAACGCAAAGGATTCAGTGAGGAACAGTTACTGCAAAAATTAAAGCCCACGCTGTCAGAGCGCTTGGATCTGGCCGTGAAAGAAGGTTGTCTCACCAAGGAACAAGCTGCAGCAGCGAAAGCCAATATGGATGTGAAGTTAAAAAAAGTAGTGAATACCCCGCTTGCCGAATTACGACGTGAATTTACGCACCATGGAAAACATCCGATGGTAGATAAAGGGGCAATAGCGAAATATATCGGGATTACACCTGAACAATTGCAAGAACAACTGCATGCGGGTAAGTCTTTGGTTGAAATTGCGCAAGCGAAGGGCATCAGTGAAACACAGCTGGTGAATCAGTTAAAAGAACAATTAACAGGTGATCTGCAAAGGTTCGTTCATCAAAAACGGGACAGTCATTCCATTCCAGTTCATCCGGGACACGTGCCTGGCCGATCCACCTCAACCGAAGTGAAATGATCAACTTCATAGAACAAGATGACTGATCTACTGAGCAATATGAGGAAGAAATTCAAGAGCGTCCTCCGCAGGGGAGAACGCTCTTTGTTTTACACGTCTGAGGGCCTAAGGGGCGAATTTTGATTCGGGGTGCGTCTTCCAGAACCCGCTAATGGATCACTAAAAGCAGAAGCTTGCCGAGCCTTGCTACGTGTCAATCCAACCATGAAACGAGATCCTGGCAATTTAGACAGTGTCCAGCTAATGCCAAGAGCGGTCACAACGGTGACTATGAATGAGATTATCGTTACAGGCAGATGCCACCCGCTAAGGTGTAATGGTCTGGTAACATATGCGATGGCATAAATCACCAAGGCATGGACTAGATAACCGCCGAAGGAGTAGCGTCCAATCCAAGTGAGAAGACGCTGAAACCATAGGTTTTTACCATGTAGCAGAACAAGGAAACCGTAGAGCATTAACATCTGAGCCATAATACTGATGAACGTACTAGGTTTTAGGTACGTAGAGATATTGAGGTTCATCGTATCTTCTGACCCGCGCAGTACAGCGTACCCCATCCAGATATACATCGCGACAAAGACCGCAATCATGCAAGGGAGCATTCTCATCGTCCAATTCCTCCAGCTTTCCACCGTCCAGGCGCATACCGCGCCAAGGAAAAAGTAGAACCAATACATGAGCCATGAATATGAACGATATTCCAGCATGCTAGACCAGGGCTCTGGCCACCATTGTGTCCAGTCAGCCATATCATAATAAGACCATTTCATAAGCCAGAGATAAAATAGTGCTGCAACGAGTATGATGGTTAACGTCACCTGTTTCGGCGTAAAACGCTTGAGGTTATCGAGCCTTTTACGAACAGCATGAGCCACCGCGAGAAATAAAGGAAACAGGATATAAAATTGGAACACCATCAGCACAAACCACAGGTGATATCCTGTCTGCGGTATAAATAACTCATGTACAAAGCTTCCCAGATCCGGCATACCGGAAGTCCAGAACGTAGGAGTAAACACACGTACAGCTAACCAGTAGATGAGCGTCCATATGAAGAAAGGCATATAAATATCACCAAATCGCTTCCCGATGAAGCGGGGATAATCCGGCTTCGTATGGCGATGGTGATAGAACAACAACACACCCGACAGAAATACAAAAGTAGGTGTGCCAAACCTTGTCAAATGATAAATCATGGTCAGCATCACGGAATCAGGTTGCTCAATATCTGGCCGATAGATGTATTCAGCAATGTTATGCTGCATGACGATAGCCAGAAAAGCTAATCCGCGAAGTTCGGTCCATTCGGCTATTTTCGGCTTTTTCATTTCCATTCCTCCCTTATGTAGCCAGGGTCATCATATAAGACTACCCTCCAAACATTAAGGCTGCATTAAATGGCGAAAAAAGGAATCAAAAAAGACGGCCTAAGCCGTCTTTTTACTGGTGATTATGTGATAGTTCCTCATTTGATTCTCCAGTTACTGAGCTATCAGAGGAAGACTGGTTATCTTCTTCAAATAACTTCTGAATGTAAGCTTGAAGCTTGGGCACATTCACACCTAATACCTGAGCAGATCCAGCCCGCTCATTTGTAAGCAACTTGTTCGGTGGAATCTGTTGCTGATCAATCTCGTTCACACGAATATCAAAGCCAAGTGAAGCGAGCTTCAGCATTTGGGTTGGGCTTAGATCTGTTTTGATATAAGGAGCAATGGCTTCCAGCATCTCAGGGATTTTAAAGAGCGAAGTGGTGCTCTGCATCTTCTTGGCAAGGTCGGTCATAAAGATGCGCTGCCGCTCTGTACGTGTGAAATCGGAGGTTGCATCATGCCGGAAACGAACATACTGGAGGGCTGTCTTGCCATCCATATGTTGCAGCCCTTTTTTTAAATCAATATCATACATGTGTTTATCCGCTTTGCTTGTGTAGTACATATCTTTTTCCACATCAATATCGATACCATCCAGCGCATCAACGAGAGCCATGAAGCCTGTAAAGTCCGTGTAGACATAATGCTGAATCGGTATACCGAGCAGATCGCTGACCGTCTGTTTGGTTAATTCGGCTCCCCCGAAGGAATAGGCGGCGTTAAGGCGGCTTTTGCCATGGCCTGGAATCGCAACATATGTGTCACGAAGTACGGAGAACAGGTGGGCCTTTTTGGAAACCGGATCAATCGAAGCGACCATCACCGAATCTGAACGTCCTGCGTCATCCCCTCTGGAGTCACCGCCAATTAACAAGATATTTACTCTCTCTTTGCCATCCCATTTCGGAATGACGACCTTGGGTGTATCCGAGCTTTCCGTGTGGCTTGAATCAAGGTTTGAAGCAGGTGAATCGCCGGATGCGGCGGTCGAAATGCTATTGGCAAAATGAACGATTGAATATCCGTAGTAGACAATGACTCCTGTTACCACAAGTGCCAAGGTCAGGGCTGTACCCCATAACCATTTTTTAAACATAATCTCACCTTTCTTATGTAGAACTGATAGATCCCCAAACTAGTTTAACAAAAAGAAAGTGAAATGTCCTCATTGATTCCGAAAATACATTTAAATTCAATATTGTTTTACGAATAGTTTGCTTGTTGAGGTTGGTACACTCATTAAGAAGTTTCGCCACTCTCCTTGAAAAATTTACGACCTTCCACAGGCAATGGATATCGACTTCCATCAACTAATTGAAATTATGGTTTGTTAAATATACTTATTTCATTGTTAAGAGAAATTTCCTTAAAACTAAGATTTCATATATTCACTCGAAGAATATCTATGTCGATATATTATATAGATGTACTAGTTTATTGGGGAAAGTTGGAGGAGTGGGAACATGGGAAAAATGCGAAGGAACGCATCGGGGAAAGTGAAATTTTCAATTCGTAGCAAATTATTAACCGGCTTTTTGATTGTTTTGGCTTTGCTTATCTTTGTTAGCGTGTACACGCTAACGCAAGTATTTACGATGGCTGACAAATCAAGACAGATTGATAAGACTTGGATGCCAAGTGTAACCTTGCTTGGAATTATGAACGGTGATATATCTGATGTCGAAAGACTGGGACTAGCGATCATAGTAGAACAGAACCCAAGTGAAACGGAGAAACTGAATGAAGCTTTAAAAGTACTGCTTGCTAAAATGGAAGATGAGCGCAAACAATTGCTTACTTTAATCAAGGGTAATCCTGAAGCAGAGCAACTGTACGAACAGTTTTCTACGAATTATGATTCTTATTTGCAAAAAATGCCTGAATTCATCGAATATGGTCTCAAAAATGATTATGAAACGTCTAGCAAGCTACATACGGCAGCCTATCCATTGTGGTATACAGCTAACGATAATATTGTGAAATTAATCGATCTAGGTAATGCGGGGGCGAAAGAAATTTCTGCCGGATCTGTCAAGCTTGCTGAGAACGCATTTACAATCATTTTAATTGTAGCGATCGTTGCAACGTTGTTATCCTTATTCATTGCACTTTTCATCGCGAGTATGATCTCTCGTCCGGTTAAAAAGATGAGTGAAGCTGCTTCGGCGATCGCTGAAGGTGATCTGACGGGTGAGGCGATTACACTTAAAAATAGAGATGAGCTTGGTGTCCTGGCAGGCTCCTTCAATACAATGAGTCAAAATCTGCGTTCGATGATTCAATCCGTATCCGAAACCTCGGAGCAAGTTGCGGCATCATCGGAAGAGCTTCTCGCAAGTGCAGAGCAAAACGCAAAAGCTTCAGAGCAAATTACTGAAACCGTGGAAGAGTTGTCTGTAGGAACATCGAATCAGGTTGATATCGTGAAGCGTTCTTCGCAGGCGATGAATGAGATGGCTTTGGGTTCAGAACAGATTGCCGAACTGGCTCAAAGTGTATCCGTATCCGCTGTGGATGCGGCGAATCAATCATCGGAAGGAAACAAAATCATTCAGCAAGCGGTTGAACAGATGGGATCGGTTCGTAACTCCATCGCTTCCTTGAGAGAACTGGTTACAGGACTCGGCGAACGTTCTGCCGAGATTGGCACGATCACTGAAGTGATCAATAACATCGCCCGTCAAACCAATTTGCTCGCTTTGAATGCAGCGATTGAAGCCGCAAGAGCAGGGGAGCACGGTAGAGGCTTTGCTGTCGTTGCAGGAGAGGTGCGCAAGCTGGCGGAAGAATCCTCCGCTTCTGCACAGCAAATCACACAGATTGTACAACTGATTCAGCAAGATACGGATCATGCAGTACAAGCTGTAAAAGTAAACAGTAATGAAACAGAAACCGGCATTGAACTGGTTGCTGCAGCGGGTCAAGCCTTCGAACAGATTTCGGACGCTGCCAACAAGGTCGCTGGTGAGATTCAAGAAGTATCTGCCGGTTCTGAGGAGATGTCAGCTAGCACAAATGAGGTTGTAAGTTACGTGGGTCAAATCTCCAATATTGCTTCGGAAGCCGCGGGTTCTGTACACAACGTATCTGCTGCAACCGAAGAGCAACTGGCTTCGATGGAAGAGATTGCTTCTTCGGCTGGATTATTATCCAAAATGGCGGAGGAATTGCAGGGACAAGTGAACAAATTCAAAGTATAGATTGCAAAAGCAGATCGTCAAAAAGGCTGTTTCTTCCCGGCATGTCCGGTGTAGAAACAGCTTTTTTGTCATATCACGCTGATCAAGTCACAACAATGTTATTTCAGAAGTCACCAATGTTGATATTTCAAGTCAAACAAACGACTATAATGGTAATTAATGGTGGAAATTACATCGAGTTACCACCATGGAGAGGAGCGAGGTCACTCAGAATATTGGGAAGCATTCATCTGGAACTTTCGAGAAAAGGAGATGAACATGATTTATGAAAGGGCGCTGGTGGAGACGCGTTGCTATGGTAACGTTATCGGCAGGACTTCTCGCAGGGAGCTTTTCTATGAATACAGGATTACGTCAGGCGGATGCGGCCGCCGGAGATCATAACTATGCCGAAGCACTACAGAAGGCCATATATTTCTATGAAGCGCAACGCTCAGGCCCGTTGCCTGCCAATAACCGGGTTGAATGGCGGGGCGACTCGGGGATGCAGGATGGCGCCGATGTCGGTGTGGATCTCACTGGAGGCTGGTATGATGCCGGAGATCATGTGAAATTCGGTTTTCCAATGGCAGCTTCTGCAACGATGCTGGCATGGTCTGTCGTCGAGTATGCCGATGGCTATGAGCAAGCTGGGCAATTAGAGGAGATCAAGGACAATATCCGGTGGGCAACCGACTATTTTATGAAAGCGCATACGAAGCCAAATGAATTATGGGGGCAAGTCGGGGGTGGCAATATCGATCATGCTTGGTGGGGACCTGCAGAGGTGATGCAGATGAACCGGCCTTCCTTCAAGATCGATGCTTCCTGTCCGGGAAGTGATCTGGCAGCAGAAACAGCTGCTGCACTGGCGGCGGCGTCCATCGTATTTGCGGATGATGATCCAACCTACTCGGCGAAGATGCTTCAGCACGCGAAAGAACTGTACAACTTCGCAGATACATATCGGGGAAAATACACCGATTGTATTACCGATGCTGCTGCATTTTATAATTCGTGGACGGGATATGAGGATGAGCTTGCATGGGGCGGAGCATGGCTTTATTTAGCTACTAATGACAACGCTTACTTGTCCAAGGCGATGGCAGCTGCAGACCGGTGGTCTACAAGCGGAGGCTCGGCGAACTGGCCCTATACCTGGACACAGGGCTGGGATAGTAAACATTACGGTGCCCAGATTCTGCTGGCCCGGATTACCTCCAGTTTGAATATGCCGGAGGCAACAAAGTTCATCCAATCAACCGAGCGCAATCTCGATTACTGGACGGTTGGCACGAATGGAGGGCGTGTGACTTACACCCCAGGCGGATTGGCCTGGCTGGATCAGTGGGGTTCACTCCGATATACAGCCAATGCAGCATTCATTGCATTCGTGTACTCCGATTGGGTTAGTGACCCTGTGAAAAAATCCAGATATCAAAATTTTGCGACTTCACAGATGAATTACATTTTAGGAGATAATCCTCGTCAGAGCAGCTATGTTGTCGGATACGGAAAAAATCCGCCACAGCATCCGCATCATCGTACCGCTCATAGTTCATGGATGAACAATGAAGATATTCCGGCAAATCACCGTCATATTTTATACGGCGCCATGGTGGGAGGACCAAATGCGTCAGATCAGTATACGGACGATATCTCGGACTATGTGAGCAATGAGGTGGCGACGGATTATAATGCGGGCTTCACGGGTGCACTCGCCAAGATGAATCTGCTCTATGGACAGAATCATCAACCTCTGGCGAATTTCCCTGCTCCTGAAGTCAAAGGTGACGAGTACTTTGTAGAGGCTGCCGTGCGGTCATCAGGCTCCAATTATACGGAAATCCGTGCATTGCTTAACAACCGCTCAGGTTGGCCTGCACGGATGGGAGATAAGCTTTCCTTCAAATATTTCCTCGATTTGAGTGAAGTGTATGCTGCGGGACGCACCGTATCCGATGTTCAAGTCACAGTATCCTCTACTGAAGGTGCAACCGTTTCTCAACCTGTCGTCGTGGATGCCGCCAAGCGGATCTACGCCGTTACAGCAGACTTCAGTAATACCAAAATTTATCCAGGCGGAGAGGGGAATTATCGCAAGGAAGTTCAGTTCCGGATTACCGGACCGCAAGGGGCATGGAATCCGGCGAATGATCCTTCCTACCAGAACCTGACGACAGGAACTCCGGTAAAAAGTGCACACATTCCTGTATATGATGCTGGAGTGAAGGTATATGGACAGGAGCCGGGTGTTACACCCGTGACCGTGCCAGTCGCTCCTACTGGAGTGCAAGCTTCGCCTGGCAACAATCAGGTGACGCTGAGCTGGACTGCCTCCGCTGGGGCTGTATCATACACGGTGAAGCGTGCCGAGGTTAGTGGTGGCCCGTACACAACCGTTGCGACAGGTGTGAATGGATTGACTTACACCAACACAGGATTGACGAATGGCAAGGCGTATTATTACGTGGTGACCGCTGTAAACGCAGCCGGCGAATCGCCAGCTTCTGTTCAAGTGCTCGGGACGCCGCAGGCCGGTTCAACTGTGCCAGGAGCTCTTACTTTAAGTGGAACAGCTGGCAACAATCAAACGGTGTTGTCATGGACAGCGGCATCTGGAGCTGCCAGCTATAAGGTACAACGTGCCGCTGCCAATGGTACGTTTGCGGATGTAGCGACCGGGCTGACTGTGTTGACCTACACGGACACGACAGCGCTTAATGGAACTTCGTATAATTACCGGGTTGTTGCCGTAAACGCAAGTGGGCAATCGTTATCTAACGTGGTTGTACTGACACCTTCGGGACCGCCTGTGTCAACGGGTACGCTGGAAGTGCAGTATCGAAGTGGAGGGTCCGGGAATTCCAGCAATGCGGTAACCCCTCAGTTTAATGTGAAGAACACAGGCACACAGCCTATTGATTTGAGCACGGTGAAAATCCGGTACTACTTTACCAAAGATGGCACAGAGGATCTGACCTTCTGGTGTGATTACGCCGTGGTGGGTACAGCCAATGTGCAAGGCAAGTTTGTGAACGTGAATCCGGCAAAAGGAACGGCGGATACGTACCTGGAGATCAGTTTTACCTCTGGAGCGGGAAGTTTGGCAGCCGGAGCAGAAACGGGCGTGATTCAGGGACGTTTTTCAAAAAATAACTGGAGTAACTTCGATCAGAGCAATGACTACTCCTATGATGGTTCCAAGACTGCTTTTGCTGCATGGAACAAAGTGACCGCGTATCAAGGCAGTACCCAAGTATGGGGGCTGGAGCCGTAAATCAAAGAACTTTGACAGGCAAGAGGCCAAAGAACAGCATGGGCAGACCAGCAGCATCGATATTAAATTTCCACTATTCCAGGGAGGTATATATTCATGTTGAAAACAGCTGCAAAAAAGAGTTTAACTGCCATGCTGGCAGGAACCGTCATGCTGACGGGATACACGGGACTCTGGGCTGGTCCTGAAACGGCACATGCTGCCGATCAGGCGATTGAAATTCAGGCCGATGGAGTGAATGAAGCTCGCTTTTTGCAATTATACGGTCAATTAAAAGACCCGGCGAACGGATACTTTTCTCCAGAAGGGATTCCTTATCACTCCATTGAAACGTTGCTGAGTGAGGCACCGGATTATGGACATATGTCTACGTCGGAGGCGTACAGTTACTGGTTGTGGCTAGAAACGATGTATGGTCACTACACGGGCGATTGGAGCAAACTGGAAGCAGCCTGGGATAACATGGAGAAGTACATTATTCCGGTGAATGAAGGGGACGGCAAGGAAGAGCAACCAACGATGAGTTTCTATAATCCAAACAGTCCTGCAACATATGCAGCGGAAAAACCATTCCCTGACCAGTATCCTTCCAATCTGAATGGTCAGTATGCAGCAGGTAAGGACCCACTCGATGCCGAGCTCAAGGCAACCTATGGTAATAATCAGACATATCTGATGCACTGGCTGATCGACGTGGATGACTGGTATGGATACGGAAATCTGCTGAATCCTTCTCATACAACAACGTATGTGAATACGTTCCAGCGTGGGGAGCAGGAGTCCGTGTGGGAGGCTGTTCCTCATCCATCCCAGGATGATAAATCATTTGGTAAAGCAGGCGAAGGGTTCATGAGTCTGTTTACGAAGGAAAATCAGGCACCATCGGCACAGTGGCGTTATACCAATGCAACGGATGCGGATGCGCGTGCAGTACAGGTACTGTACTGGGCGAAAGAGATGGGCTATAACAATACGGAGTATCTTGATAAAGCCAAAAAGATGGGTGATTATCTGCGGTACGGGATGTACGACAAGTATTTCCAGAAGGTTGGAAGTGCGAAGAACGGTACACCAACCCCAGGTACAGGTAAAGACTCCAACATGTATCTCATGGCTTGGTATACGTCATGGGGCGGTGGATTGGGTCAAGGCGGGGATTGGGCATGGCGTATTGGGGCAAGTCACACGCACCAAGCCTATCAAAACCCGGTTGCAGCATATGCCCTGTCTGATCCGGCAGGCGGCTTGATTCCAGAGTCACCTACAGCCAAAGCGGACTGGAATGCGACGTTAAAACGTCAGCTCGAATTCTACACATGGCTGCAATCCCATGAAGGTGCAGTTGGCGGCGGGGCAACCAACAGCATTGGTGGTTCCTACGCATCTTACCCGGCAGGTGTGAGCACGTTCTATGATATGGCTTATCAGGAAGCACCAGTATATCGCGACCCGGACTCCAACACGTGGTTCGGATTCCAGGCATGGCCGCTGGAGCGTGTGGCGGAGATGTATTACATCTTGGCAGAGAGCGGTGACTTGACCTCTGAGAACTTCAAAATGGCTAAACAGGTCATTACAAAATGGGTGGACTGGACCAAAGATTATGTGTTTGCTGGTGAGCGCCCTGTAACGGATGCTCAAGGCTACTATTTGAATGCTGCAGGACAGCGTATTCTCGGTGGAAAAAATGTTCAGGTAGCAACAACTCCGGCTCCAGGCGAGTTCTGGATTCCAGGTGGTCAGGAATGGCAAGGACAGCCGGATAAATGGAATGGATTCAGCACCTATACAAATAATCCAAACTTCCATGCCATTACTAAAGATCCAGTACAGGATACAGGGGTACTGGGAAGTTATATCAAAGCATTGACGTTCTTCGCAGCTGGAACTGAGGCAGAGAACGGTACGCTCAGTGTGAAAGGTCAGGAAGCCAAAGACTTGGCTCAGACGTTGCTCGATACAGCTTGGGATTACAATGATGGTGTAGGTATTGTGACAGAGGAAGAGCGTAAAGATTACTTCCGTTACTTCGCGAAAGAGATCTATCTGCCGGCGAACTGGACGGGTACGTTCGGTCAAGGTAATACGATTCCAGGCACCGCAGGTGTACCTTCCGATCCGGCAAAAGGCGGGAATGGCGTGTACATCGGATACTCCGATCTGCGTCCTGCAATCAAGCAAGATCCGGCTTGGGCTTATCTGGAGAACAAGTACAAAACATCTTACAACCCGACCACGAAGCAGTGGGAAAATGGTGCACCGACCTTTACGTATCACCGTTTCTGGTCACAGGTTGATATGGCCACCGCTTATGGAGAGTTCGACCGTCTCCTTGGTGACAGCGAAACACCAGGCGTGGAAGCACCTGCCGCTCCTGCAGGTGTAACTGCTGCAGGCGGTGACAAACAAGTGGTCTTGAACTGGAATGCTGCGGCGAGAGCAACTTCCTATACCGTAAAACGTGCTGAAGTGAACGGTGGCCCGTACACTTCTGTAGCAACTGGCGTTAGCGGTTCTACGTTTACAGACACCGGACTGACGAATGGAAAAGCATACTATTATGTCATTACTGCTGTAAATAGTGCTGGTGAGTCCGCGCCATCTGCGCAGGTTACAGCAACACCGCAGGCTGGAGTAGCTATACCAGGAGCCTTTACCCTGAGTGGAACAGCAGGGGATGCAAAAGCTGTGCTGAACTGGACGGCTTCAACCGGAGCGGCAACCTATAACGTGCAGCGTTCCACAGGTACAGGTGCGTATGCCAATCTTGCGACAGGGCTGACGGCACTGACGTATACCGATGCAACAGCAGTGAATGGTACGGCCTATAACTACAGAGTGGTTGCCATCAATGCCGATGGACAGACGAACTCGAATGTGGTTGTGGTGACACCGATGGCTGCTCCAATTTCAACCGGAACACTTGAAGTGCAGTATCGCAATGGAGGCTCGGGTGCTTCAGGCAACTCGCTTACACCACAATTCAATGTGAAGAATACAGGTACGACGGCCGTCGATCTGAGCAAAGTGAAACTTCGTTATTACTTTACGAAAGATAGTGCCGCTGATCTGAGCTTCTGGTGTGACTATGCACAGGTTGGCAGTGCCAATGTGCAGGGCAAATTTGTAGCTGTGGAGCCGGCAAAAGGTACGGCAGATACGTATCTGGAGATCAGCTTCACTGCCGGGGCAGGTAGTCTGGCCGCTGGGGCTGAGACAGGAATCATTCAAACACGTTCCTCCAAAAACAACTGGACGAATTTTGATCAATCGAATGATTACTCCTTCGACGCTACACAAACCGCATTTGGTGCATGGACAAAAGTAACAGCATACCAGGATGGCGTGAAGGTATGGGGAATGGAGCCATAATTGAATCAGCAAGCAGAGCATGGAATGAAGGGAAAGGGTTAGTTTCAGGAATTGGGGCCGGGAACGGAAAGCCTGATCTTTTATTCCAATCTGCTGTTGATTATACTTCCGATGAAAGGCCGGGGAGAAATCTCCGGTTTTTTCACGTGCATATCGATTTAAATCCATTTATTTTCATTTGTGAAAGAAGGATTCCAGATTGAAACGAAATGAAACGTAGTAATGTTTTCCAGTTAGATGAGGAGAAATATTAAAATCTAGTGCATAGGTTGCATGCGCATGTAGCAAAGGTCTGCCTGACCAAAACGTGGAAATCTAAGGTGTATCAATTAGTTACAAAAAATTAACCGTTCATTCCGTGTAGGACATGCTCTATTTTTCCAGCCGAAGAACGTTTTCCCTGATCCTTAGTGCTCACACTTGTCTCAACCCTTGCAGGACTTTGGGCTGATGAACGTTAGAGAATGCCCGTTTACAATAAGGCGAGCCGGGAAGATGGCTTCTTGGTTAAAATTTTGTAATATCCGGAGGGACACGACATCATGAACTGGAAGAATACCATTGTTACGGCAAGTGTAACAGCAGCAATGCTGATGGGAAGTCTTACAACGGCAGCGCTCACAGGACAGGTATCCGCAGCAGCGGCAGATCAATCGAAAGTAGAAGTCATCTGGGGTGTAAACCTTCGAACCTCACCAACGTCATCTGGTAAAGTCATTCGTATGGTTTCCAAAGGAGAAACATTAACTGTGCTTGAGCAATCCGGATCGGATTGGTATAAAATCAAAGATGCTTCTAATCGGACAGGTTATATCTCGTCTTCATCCAAATACACACAAGCGATAAGCGGTGGATCAACAACAGGCAATACGGGCACGACTAGCGGTTCAAGTGGCTCGGGTTCTAGTCAGGGCTCAACAAGTCAGGGAAGTGTTGCAGTAGAGAAGGTTATTGCGGCTGGAATGAAGTATATGGGGACACCTTACAAATACGCATCGGATCGTGATAGTGTGGCAACGTTTGACTGTTCCAGCTTTGTAAGGCGGGCTTTTATTGACGGACTTGGCATTACACTTCCGGCAGACTCACGCCAACAAGGAGATTATGTGAAGAAGAAAGGTACAGTCACAACGAATTGGAAAAACCTGAAACGTGGTGATCTGATGTACTTTATGTCTTACAAAGGCACTTCTGCATCAGCCTACAGTGGCGTGAACAAATCTCAGGCGACGATTACACATACGGGTATTTATTTGGGGAATGGTAAAATACTGCATACATACTCCAATGCTGGCGGCGGTGTGACAGTAAGTGATATTGCCGGCAAGCACTGGGAATCCCGCTTCTTGTTCGGAGGCAGTGCGTTGTAGGACAGTGATATAAAATTAAAACACCTTTCATTTGACCGTTATTTTGGCAAATGAAAGGTGTTTTTTTGTGCTTTATTTTACAAAGGTGCTATTCCATCGTGATAGAACAATCGGAACAAAATGTCTTGATTGTAGTTACCAAATCCTTCACCATACAGGGTCATTCCGCCGACGTGACGTGCATCTTCCTCCACAGAAAGGCGCAACGTCCACTGATTGCGTTCCACTGGAATATCAGCGAGTGTGATGCTCGACAGAAGCTGTCCATCGATAAACGTGCCTTCATGGGTTATGCGTAACACTTTAAGCATGCCATACTGATTAACGATATCACTCCACCAGTCAGGCGTGAATATGCCGCGTCCATTGCCGGAGTCACCGGGGCTGGTCCATTCCCCTAAACGAATACCGTTCAATGTGAACGTAATATCTGAAGGCCAGTTTGGATTAACGGAAGGGGCTTCTGAACCGATCTCCAGTGACAGCTCAATGGCGTCAATCTGCTGCCCGGTTAACACGTAGTTTGGAATTTTATACTCGACAAATCCGCGTCCCATCCACAAGATATGAGCATGCATCCGGTCCGGGTCCAAAAAATAACGAGGATCATCATATTGTCCAATGACATGGTCAGATGTCGCTAAACCGCAGGTAGGATATACGTCAAAATGCGTGTAGTGCCCAACAGGGATGGAAACCTCGTGAAACTTGCGGGATGTTCCGGTTTCTTGAGGCATGGAGATGCCAATCCAGTCGACAGCCAGGCTGTTCATTTTATGTGTACCGCCATCCTTGCGTACCATTTTGGACTGAATAATGCCGACATCTTGAAGTTTGCGGACATGCATGGTAACAATTGCGCTACTCAGTCCGAGGGATGCCGCTATATCTTTCACATTCATTGGTGTCTCAGCCACAAGGCGGATAATCTGTAGCCGAACTTCACTGGCAAGTGCTTCATATAAAGGGAGCCATTCGGCATCGGTATTTGCTCTAATCACAGATGTTCCTCCAATTTCGTTTATAGAATTAAGTTAAACATAAATTCAACGAAAAGAATAACATTTTTCAAATTTCGGGTTGAATTATGTGCTGTTATAGATTTTAATATAAATATGAACGTTGATCCATAGAATATCAATTAATTTTTATATTAATCTTAGGGAGATGAGATCATTCATGGAAAAAGCGAAAATGACGGTAGATAAAGATTTTACAATTGGTGAAGTGGATAAGCGTTTGTATGGCTCATTCATTGAGCATCTGGGACGTGCTGTATATGGCGGAATTTATGAGCCGGGGCATGCTTCAGCCAATGAGCAGGGGTTCCGTACAGATGTACTGGAAATGGTGAAGGAGCTTCATGTGCCGATTGTACGTTATCCAGGTGGTAATTTTGTATCCGGTTACAATTGGGAGGATAGCGTAGGTCCGGTATCTGAGCGGAAGCGCAGGCTGGATCTGGCATGGCGAACGATTGAAACCAATGAATTTGGTTTTAACGAATTTGTGGATTGGGCTAAACAGGCTAACTCCGAAGTGATGATGGCGGTTAACCTTGGAACACGCGGTGCGGATGCTGCCCGTAATATCGTGGAGTACAGCAACCACCCGGAAGGTTCGTATTACAGCGATCTTCGGATTAAACATGGATACAAGCAACCTCACGGGATCAAAACATGGTGTCTGGGCAACGAAATGGACGGACCTTGGCAGATTGGGCATAAGACTGCTGAAGAATATGGACGTACTGCCGTTGAGGCAGCCAAAGTCATGAAGTGGACGGACCCAACGATTGAACTCGTCGCGTGTGGGAGCTCGAACCTGGGCATGCCTTCTTTCCCGGACTGGGAAGCAACAGTACTGGATCATACGTATGATCATGTGGAGTATCTGTCTCTGCACCAGTATTATGGTAATCCGGAGGATGATACGCCAACCTTCCTGGCACGCTCGTTGGAGATGGATCGGTTCATCGATACGGTGAAAGCGACATGTGATTATATCAAAGCGAAGAAACGCAGTAAAAAGACGATGTATCTGTCCTTTGATGAGTGGAACGTCTGGTATCACTCCCATGAGAATGATTCCAAAATGGACGCATGGCAGATTGCTCCGCCGCAGCTGGAGGATATTTATAATCACGAGGATGCACTCTTGGTGGGTTGTATGCTGATCAGTATGCTTAAACATGCGGATCGGGTTAAAATGGCGTGTCTGGCTCAACTCGTTAACGTAATTGCTCCGATTATGACCGAAACGGGCGGAGCATCATGGAGACAGAGCATCTTCTATCCGTTCATGCATGCATCTGTATATGGCCGTGGCACAGCGCTTGTGCCTCTGATTCAATCACCGAAATACGATACGAAAGAAATTACAGATGTTCCTTATCTGGAAGGTATTGCGGTGCATAACGAAGAGCAGGGAGAAGTAACTGTGTTTGCGGTCAATCGTCACTTGCAAGAATCTCTGCCGCTTGAAGTGGATCTGCGCAGTTTTGGCAAATGCACTCTGATCGAGCACATCGTTCTGGAAGCGGACGATCTCAAAGCGGTTAACACAGCTGCACAGCCTAACAATGTTGTTCCGCATAATCGTGGAGGAGCAGTAGTATCCGATACGCTCATCACCGCGAGTCTGGCGAAAGCATCCTGGAACGTGATTCGTTTGAAGGTGCAATAAGAGGCAGGCAGTGGCTTTATGATGGTATGCAAGCCACTGAATTGATGCTAAGGCTGGCGTGAGATAAGGTTGAAGCAATACGAGTGTTTTCGGTAGGCTCAACCTGAAATAGAGTAAGTTTGAAGTGGGTAAGTAAGGCCGACGTGCATTAAAAAACGGTATGCGAATATTCGCATACCGTTTTTTTTCAGAAGAGTTCCCCAGTAGAGTCCCTTTTCGCTGTCCAATTGCGCTAACGATCACAGGAAACCTTATTTAGGCATTTAACGCCACATTTTAATTCTAACGATCATGAGAGACGTTATTTTAGTAAAAAGGGGTAAAATTCCAGGGAAAAGTGGGCATTTCGCTGAAATAGGGTCCACTGTGATCGTTAGAATTTTAAAGTGGCGAAAACACTCCAAATAGGGTCTACTGTGATCGTTAGAAAGACCAGCAATTAAGTTACATTATACAAATGATGAGTGCGGAGAATCAGGTTTATCTAATATAAATTAGAAATTGAAATTTTTAGCGAATAAAGTCGAAAAATATCAACTTATATTATATTTTCTATGATAGTATAGCATTATATTCCAGACGTTATCGGCAATACGGGGGTGTTCCGCGTTAAAGCGTCCCGGAGTATACACAGGTGAAAAGGGAGAGCGATGCTATGGAGCGAAGGTTGGTTTTGAGGGTTACAGCAATCTGCTTGATTGTGAGTTTGGTTCTGACGATGTGGGGGAGAGTGCCTGTGGTACTCGCCGCTCCAGCTGCGCCAATAGTTACTTCTAAAGTAGAAAGCATTGAGGTTACCGGCTTTGAAGCCGATGCTGTACTGAAGCTCTACCGGGTCAATGGCGGGGGACTGGTAGCTACGTCTCCACCCGTTACAGGCACATATTTGTTTGAGCAAGTCGTCCCTGATCATGAGCAGTACTATGTCACTCAAACGGTGGGCGGTGCAGTAAGTGATGGCTCAGTATTTGTTAATTCCAGTCTCCGTATCCCTCAAGCGGAAGGTGATGTGGAGCAAGTCAAGGTTACCGATGTTTATCCTGGAGCGGAAGTGAAACTGTATGAATCCAACGGGACACCTGTTGGCATCACTGCTGAAGTACAATCCCCTAACACGGTGCTGTTCAAAAACGTGACAGCAGGAACAGGTTACTATGTTGTTCAGAAATTTAATGAAGTCGTTAGTACAGGCTCGAACCAAGTCACTGTAACTCCAGAAAGGCCTACAGCGGAAGCCAAACTGGAACTGGAACCCGAACAGATTGTAGTCAGCAACTTTCATGAGGGTGCTATTCTAAAGCTGTATCAGGTGAGTAATGGTGAATTAATATCTACTTCACCTTCCGTGACGGATGTTACGTATACGTTTAAGGCCGTGGTGCCTCAAAAGTTAGGCTATTATGTAACGCAAACGTTAAATAACGTAGAAAGTAAAAATTCCGATTTTACGAATTCCATTTTGCGAAAGCCACAAGTCATCGTGGATGCTAATTCAATCAAAGTCAGCAACATTTATCCAGGAGCAGCCGTTACGCTGCACAATCAGGATGGAACTTTATTTTCTGACACACCTGATGAACAGGATGGAACGATTATTTTTTCTAATCTGAACAGTCGTTCCTACTACTTTGCGAAGCAAACCATCAATGAAGTTGTCAGGGATTCTGATGTCGTTTACGTATCACCAAATATTCCCGGGCAACCTGTAGCTGAAGGCAAGGAGGAAAGCATTGAGGTCAGCGGTTTTACATCCGGAGCGATCCTGAAACTGTACCGCGCATCGAATGGCTCACTTGAAGCCACGTCGCCTCCTGTAACACAGAGCACATACCTGTTTCAGTCCGTTGTACCTCAATCCGGAGGAGGATACTACATTACTCAGACGGTTAACGGAGAGGTAAGCACGAATTCGGACTTTACCAATTCTATTTTGCGAAAACCTCAAGCTAGTGCTGATTCCACTTCGGTCACGGTCAGCAATGTATATCCAGGTGCAACCGTTTCTTTATACAAAGGAACTGGGGGATTGGTTTCATCAGAGACAGCAGGCATGGGACAGTCAGAAAAAGTAATTTTTACAGGGTTGGAGAAACGAACCGAATATTATGCTGTACAGCAGATCAACGGTGTAGTAAGTGAATCCACCAGCAACGTCGAACTTTCCATCTCCAAGCCTGGCAGTCCGACAGTAGTAACAGGAACGGAATATATTGACGTAAGCGGATTCACCACTGGAGCTGTATTGAAGCTCTATCTGGTAGAGGGCAACGGCATATTGAAAGCTACCTCCGAACCCGTTACAGGAAGCACATATCGTTTTGAAAATGTAATACCTGATAATAGAGAGTACTATGTAACACAAACCATAGACGGTGAAGAAAGTGATAATTCCGTTTTTGTCGGTGTTCAATTGAGGAAACCTGTAGGGAGTGTAGGTGTTGGATATCTGGATGTCGATCAGGTTTATGAAGGAGCGACGGTCAGCTTATATCTAACGAACGGTATACCGGTTTCGAATGCGCCTGAACTGCAATCCGACGGCAAAATGCGATTTGACAATCTGCCAGCAGGCGGCGAGTATTACGTAGTGCAGCGCATAAATGGTGTGGTTAGTGAAGCAACACCTTGGTTGAAGATTCCTACCGTTCCTCATGCGCCAAGGAATGTAAAAGCAATCGCAGGCAATGGTCAGGCGACGATCACCTTTGATGTTCCACGTGAGGATGGAGGCAGCCCGATCACTGAATATGAAGTGACAGCTTCCCCAGATAATATTCAGGTAAAAGGAACTTCAAGCCCAATGACCATAACAGGTCTGACCAATGGCGTAAGTTATACGTTTGCGGTTAAAGCGATTAATGTAGTAGGTAGCAGTCTCGCATCTACTCCTTCAAATACCGTTATTCCTGCGTTGCCTTCAAGCGGAGGTGGTTCAGACAACAGCTCTGGTTCAGGTGGGGTAACGACCGGTGGTACATCATCGACACCTCAGCCGGGCATCAATCAAGGCATCAATGTTTTGGTTAATGGTGTATCCGAACAGATCGGCTTCTTAACTCAAACGACCAAAGAGGGTCAAATTGTAAGCAAGGTTAGCATGGATCCAGAAAAATTAAAACAGAAGTTGGCTACCGAAGGTTCAGGTGCTGTAGTTACCATTCTGGTGCCTTCTGGCGCAGATGTGTTGGTTGGTGAACTGGACAGCTCCATGATCCAAGAGATGCAAGCATCCCGCGCGGTTCTGAAGTTACAGACGGATTTTGCAACATACAGCCTTCCTGTCAGCCAGATTTCACTTGATTCACTTGTTAAAGGTTTTGGCGAGGGAACTGCCTTGCAGAGCATGAAGGTACAAGTGGAGATAGGCAAACCTGCTCAGGCGGCAAATGATGCTGTAAATCGCGCTGCGCAACAAAATCAATTTACAGTTGAAGGTGCACCCGTTGAATTCGCAGTGAGGGGAGTGTACGGCGATCAATCCGTAGATATCCATCAATTTAACACGTATGTCGAGCGAACAATCACTCTTGAAAATGGTAAAACCAATTCCGGTATTACTACAGGTGTAGTTGTTAACCCGGACGGAACCGTACGGCATGTACCTACTCGTATTTCGCTCAGAGACGGACGCTATGTAGCGGTAATCAACAGTCTGAGCAACAGCACGTATGCCCTGATTCTGAATCCCGTTCAATTCAAGGATATGGTTGGACACTGGGGACAGAACACCGTAAATGATATGGGTTCCAGAATGATCATTGAGGGAACAGGTGATGGAAACTATAGTCCAGATCAGCAAATGACCCGTGCCGAGTTTGCCACGATCATTACACGAGCGCTGGGAATTGCACCAACAGCCGTGAATAATATGTTCTCTGATGTACCTCAGAAAGCGTGGTATTCAGCTGCGATTGGTAGCGCCCATGAGTATAATCTGGTTAACGGTTATGCAGATGGAAGCTTTAAACCTGATCGTAATATGACCCGGGAAGAAGCTATGGTTTTATTAGCCAGAGCATTGGAACTGGCAACACCATCCGCAACGATATCAGAGGCACAGGCTCAACAGATTCTTGCGGATCACGGGCTTGAAAAAGGCATATCTTCCTGGGCCGTCAAGAGTGCAGCGCAGATGATTGAAGCAGGTGTGATCACTGGTCGAGGCAGAACTGATTTGGCGCCTGATGCATTCGTTACCCGTGCCGAGGTGGCTCAAATGGTCGCACGTTTGCTTGCCAAGGCTAATCTGATTTGAGCAACATGTAAACCAGAGTAATTAACTTAACTTAACTTAACTTAATTTAAAACTAAAGTATCCATAAAAGACCGCATCACCCTAACGAAAGGGGATGCGGTCTTTTATTCAAATATACTCTCTTAAAGCAAAGCCCTTCGCTTACGCCGGTGATTCAAAACTCGAAACTTTCCCCGTCCATTGGAATGAGCACTTGGCCTTCCAACTGCTCTTTTGCCAGGTAAGCGGCTAGGTCAGCGCGTGTTGTCATGCAGTGATTGATCGCATCCATGTGAACGGCGATGAGGTGAGCGGAAGGTGCGGCGCGTTTCACGGCAGCAACGTCGGGTCCGTCCATCGTGATGGGATCACCTTGTAAGAAGCGTGCACCCCCGGCGTTGACTACAATGACGTCTGGTTTATATTGTTTGATTGCTGTCGCAGGCTCATCACACCAGATCGTATCTCCGGCAATGTAAGTGACCGGTTCTCCATCCGCTTCAAGCACAAAACCGGATACCTTACCCATACGTTGGCCAATCTCTCCTGTACCATGCTGACCAGATGTGCGCGAGAATCGCACCGAATGATGCACATGCTCTACGTCGACAGGGGTTACATCCGTAAATCCTGCTTTTATGAAAGTAGGCTCGTCCCCCGGCTGACACAGCAATGGGATATCTTTCTGCAGTTGATTTGCGGCTGCTTCATCCCAATGGTCGGCATGGGTATGCGTTACAATCAGCAGATCAGGCTTGAGATAATCTGTTTCGGTTTCGGGGAGATCGACTCCAGGATTACGCAGCTCATTCGGCGTGTTTGGAAAAGTGGGCATACTCTCGGCATCCATTAGCATGGGGTCAACCAGAATTTTCAGACCGCCGTATTCCAGCCACAGGGTGGCATGTCGAATTAATTGGATTTTCATTTGATTTGCACTCCTTCGGGTTCTCTCTTAGTATTATCCTATATGTTATACAACCCGATTCACGTCGTACATAACCTGCTGAATGCATATCGGTCCGACTATTTTCAAGGTGAAAGGAATGCTAAATACCTATGAACGAAACGATAGACGCCACGGATGTACGCATTTTACAGATTTTGATCCGGGATGCGAAGCGTTCGAACAAGGAGATCGGAGAGGAAGTGCATCTGACAGGACAAGCGGTTGGGGCGAGAGTGCGCAAGTTGCAGGACCTGGGGGTTATTGAAGGGTATACGGTAAAATGGAACCCGGACCGCCTCGGCCTTGGCTTGAAGGCATTTGTCACGGTATTTCTGAACTCTGGCGATAAGCATGCTGCCTTCCGTGCGTTTGTGGCAGGACGCGAGGACATTATTGAAGTCCACCGTGTCAGTGGAGAAGGTTGTTACCTGATGCAGGTGCAGACCGGAACAACAGAGCAGCTCGGTGAACTGCTGGAAGCGCTGCTACCGCTAGGTAATTATAGGGTGAGTTTATCCATTGGAGTGGAGAAATCATCATCCTGAAGGTCCTGACTTGGACAAGTTCAATCCAGGTCAGGCCCTTGATGTTCCCTTAACGTCTTTTGGAGAGTAGACAAGGAGGACTGTAGCTCTTTTTTTCCAAACAAATGGTCCGTATGAATATGAACTCGAGTGCCGTCCTTTAGATACAAGGCGTACATGGGGGAGGCGGATAATTGCCATTTGCTTCGGGCAGGGGTAGCAAACTCGATCTTGCGAATCTGGTTCCATGGAATATGGCGCTGACCCGCATGGAGAGATTGTTCATTCCATGAGACGAGGATCGCCACGCGCTGAATGGAACGGGTCCAAAACATAAAGAAAAACGGTCCCACCATCCACATGCCGAGTATCGCAGCCATAGGGTAATAGATGTTTTCCACGCTCTCAGTCTGCCCGGCAACGATGACCCATAAGAGCAGTACACATAAGACGAGAAACAGGAAACAAACGCTCCCTTTCCAGATCGCTGTGATGCGACGATAGCGAATTTCCCCCTGATGGTGTTCCTCAGAAGTTGCAGGTAACATCATCGTCACCTCCTTTCATTGCAGATTCATATGTAAAAAATGCCGCCTGCACGAGCAGAGCGGCCTGTTTGACCTGTGCATCCTATATCAAGTTTACGAGTTCTTGCGGCATTTAGGTAGGGCAGTTTTGAAAAATTATTAAATTTAATCTTAGCGGTTCTAGGGCCGTATGTCCTGTTGAGAGGAATGTTGTAATTCAAACTAACGCTAAAAATATTACCCCGACTTGCTAGGTTGTTGTCCTGCTTCCCGTGCGTGCTGGTACAAATCCGCATACACGCCTTGGCTCGCAACCAACTCCTGATGTGATCCTTCCTCGACGATAGACCCTTGTTCCATGACCAGAATTCGGTCAGCATGCATGACTGTAGACAGGCGATGTGCAATCACAATCGTGGTTCTGCCTTGGGATACGGACTCCAGTGCATGTTGTACAAGTTGTTCGGTGTGTGAATCCAGATTAGCCGTAGCTTCATCCAGAATAAGAATCCGCGGCTGGAATACAACGATTCGTGCAAACGAGATCAGCTGTCGTTCACCGGCGGATAACCCGCTTCCGCGCTCGGACAGACGGGTGTCATAGCCTTGCGGCAAACGACTTATCATCGCATCTGCCCCAACAAATCGGCATGCTTCCATCGCTTGCTCACGTGTAATATCCTCCCTGAACATTCTCACGTTATCAATAATCGTGCCTGAGAACAGGAAAGGCTCCTGTTGAATCAGCCCAACAATCCGGTGAAGTGTTGCTTGTGGAATGTGGCGAATGTCGGTGCCATCGATTTGAATGCTGCCTTGATTGACATCGTAGAAACGATTGAGCAGGGAGATCAGTGTGCTTTTGCCCGCTCCGGTTGTACCCACAATACCGACCATCTCCCCAGGGTACAGGTGCAGATTCATATGTTGAATAATAGGGCGATCTGCCTTGTAACCGAAGGATACATCATTAAAATCAATCTGACCCATCACATGTTGCGGTTCCAGCGGCGAAGCCTGATCCGGGGACGGATCATGTACTTCAGGCCTTGTGTTCAGAATGTTCCAGATCCGATCCATCGAAACCGTGGTCGATTGAAAGGTATTCCATTGCATCGTAATCTGGTTGATCGGTTGAAAAAACTGACGAATGTAGCTGATAAACGCATACAGCACCCCGACTTGCAATGACTCACCCAGCACGGCGCGGCCACCCAGCCACACCATCATTACCAGCGCCGCGTTACCAAGGATGTCAAACGTCCGGTTAAAAATAACATTGGAGCGGGCCTGCGTTATGTTTGCCTCCAGATGAAGGGCGTTCTGTTCTTTGAAGCGTTTCTTCTGCTCTTCTTCTTGGTGGAACGCCTGAATCAGGAACATACCCGACAGGTTTTCCGCCGTAAACGCGATCAGACGGGAAAGGCGTGTGCGTGCATTCTGATAGGCGCTCCGCAGTCTGCGGCGGAACAGGGCAGCCACGACAGCGATGACCGGAAGTACGATGAGTGAATAACCGGCGAGCATAGGATCGAGCTGAAACATGAAAAAGATAATGAGCACCAGCATCATGCCATCCCGAATCAGACTGAGCAGTACCTGGGTGAAGAAACTGCTGATCGTCTCCGTATCGCTGGACACATTGGTCACCAGACTGCCGATATGAAAGCGGTCGAAGAAGGACATGGACATTTTGGAAATATGTCTAAACAAATCCTTGCGAATGCGAGCGACGATGCTCTGCCCGACATGTTGCAACAGATTATTTTGAATATAGGTAAAAATAAAACTGATTACAGCCAGCCCCAGAAAAACGGCGGCGAGTTTAACGAGAAACAAGGTGCTGGTTTGACCTACAGCCAGATGGTCATCGATAGCGATCTTGACCAGATAAGGCTGCAACAAATCGGCGGATATGCCGAGCAGGGAGCAGAAAAATATGCCGGCAAAGGCCCAGCGATGTGGTTTGGCGTAGCCCATCATTTCTTTAAATGAAGCACGTTTACTGTGATGATCGTTGGTGGAGGCCTCCGATTGATCGGTACGTTTAGAATTATGGTTGGTGTGTTTAGGATTCGCATCCGCATCAGACATGATGTAACCCCTCCTCCTGCAAACGATAGGTCGCTGCATATAACCCTTTGGCAGCCATCAACTCCGCATGCGTCCCTTGTTCAACAATCTGTCCTTCATCCAACACGAGGATGACATCCGCATGACGGACGGCACTGATACGGTGAGAGATGATTAAGGTGGTTTTGCCTTTGCCGATCTTACGCAGACTGCGGAGAATGCCTGTTTCGGTAACGGCATCTACGGCACTCATACTGTCATCCAAAATTAGGATCTGAGCCTGCTTGATCAATCCGCGAGCAAGACTGGTACGTTGCCGCTGTCCACCAGACAGCGTAAGTCCACGTTCACCCAGCAGGGTATCGAAACGATCAGGGAAACGCACAATATTTTCATAGATCATCGCTTGTTTGGCGCTGTCTTCTACGTCACCCATAGGCGCTTCACGGTCGCTGAATGCAATGTTGTCCCGTATGGTGGTGCTGAATAAAAAGCCGTCCTGAGGCACATAAGCGATTTGAGACCTGAGACTGTCCAGTGACAGTTCCCGAATGTCTGTGCCATTGATGAAAATGCTGCCTTCCGGCGGTTCGTATGTACGGAGCAGCAGCTTGACCAGTGTGCTTTTGCCTGAACCTGTTTTACCGACAATGCCAACCGTACGCCCCGCATGAATCTGGAGCTGGATATGTTTTAGCGCAGGCGATGAGCTACCTGGATAATGGAACGTCAAATCGTTGATCTTAATTTCCTGCATGTTCTGCAGTGTCTCTGCTTCAGGGATCTCCTGTACATCGGGTTCTTCACTGAGGAGATCATTCACTCTTTCGAGCGAGGCTCCTGAACGTTGCATCGTATTAATCACGTTACCAATCTGCTGAAGTGGACCCATAATGATTCGCAGATACAAGGTCAGAGCGACAAAGCTACCTAGCGTAATGGAGTTTTGCATCGTTAGAATGCCTCCAACCAGCAGCGAAATTACGAGAGACGTTGCACCGAGCAACGGAAGTGTAGCCTGAAAAAGGGAAGATAGACGAACTAACCGTAGCTGTTTATTTTTGATATCCTCCACGGTTGCGCCAAAACGAGAACGAGCGTTATCCTCGATGGCAAATGTTTTGATGACGCGAATACCGCCAAGCTGCTCCTCCGCAGATTCCGTCATTGTGGCGAGCGCCTCTTGCACATCACGGGAGCGCTTTCGAATCCGTGGGCCGAAGAACACAACCAGGAATGGAATAGCCAGAAGAGGTACAATGCTGATCAGGATCAGTGTCAGCGGAATGCCGCTAAGCAACATCATCACTACACAGGACAATAATAGAAAGGCAGCATTGGTCATCATCGTAACCCCGTTTGATATGGCTTCCCGGACGGAGGTGACATCATTCATAAAATAGCTGAGCAGCTTGCCGTTGCCCTGTTTGGAAAAATAGTGCTCGCTAAGCTCGGAAAACTTGCGGAATATCCGCTCGCGCGTTATAAATTCAAATCGCCGACCCAGTTTCATAATCATGAACTGGCCGGTACCAAACAGCAGGTTGTATGCAATTGCAATTGCAAGTAGAGATAAGCTATAACGGATCACCGTCTGCATCTGGAGTGTGTTTTGCAAGAGTTGATCCGTAAAGTTGCCCAGAATACGGGGCAGGGAGGCCTGACCGACATTGGACGCAATGATCAAAAGGACAGCCAGGAGATAGATCGACCAGTTGGATAACACGTAATCGCGCAGCAAACCTTTTTTGGACATAGGTGTGGGTTCTCCTTTGTTACGAAGTCAAGAAAAGGGCAGACACCTTATCGTAGCGTGTCATGCCCTCTTACTTTATGCGAACTTGTTTGTTATTTATCCGTCAACCGATGAATCTTTCTATTTATATTTTCGCGCTAATATAAGTCGTTGTCAACGTACTAGTACAGCTTGAAATAGACTACCGATACACCGCAAATCATATGCCTTGTTATGAAATTGTATTCACCAAATGCGAAAAGAACTGAAACATTTTACGAAGATGTCCCGTCTGTAGGGATGAAAAGATGAAAAACAGGTTTTACTAATCATAATGGAGGTGCCAGGAAATGAAACATAAAAAAGGATTGGCTGCAACACTTGCGCTATGCGTTTCTTTGACAGCAGGAGGTGCTTCTGTATTTGCATTTTCCGACATTAAGGATGAGGGCCAGAAGGCGGTTGTGGATACTTTGAAATCGAAGGGAATTGTGAATGGAGTAACGGCGGATCTGTTCAGGCCGGATGTTGCTCTGTCCGAACCGCAGGGAATTCAGTTAATTGTTAAAGCATTTGGTTTGAAAAATGCATATGCGGAAGCTTCCGCTCAGAATAAAATCAGTCCGGATACCTGGTATGCAGATGCTGTGCAAGCGGCAACTCAGAATGGCCTTTCCGTTCCTGTAGAAGTGAATCCGCAAGGCAAGATAACGCGTGAACAATTTGTTATTTTGCTGCATGAGGGAATTAACACGACCGGTAATTATCCGGTAATTATGAAGTATAATGAAGTGAAGGATGAAAAAAAATTAAGTAAGGACGCCATATCTGCGGTCCAGAACTTGCTGAACATGAACATCATTGAACTGGACAAGGACGGAAACTTCCGCCCGGATCAGTCGCTTACTCGTATGGAGGCAGCCAGTATGATTTTCAATGCGCTTGAGTTTGTGGATCAGCATAGTGATGACGGTTCAACTGAACCGGCTCCAACGAATCCCGGTGAAGGTCAGCAAGCCATCGTACCTGCGGTAACGATCAGCAAAGTGGATGACAAAACAAGTAAAGTAACCCTGACGGCTGAAATGCCGCACCCGGGTTACGGATTGAAAATTGATGAGGTAAAGCTGGAGAAGGATAAACGTGCTATTGTCAAATACTCCATCGTGCAACCTGATCCGGATATGATGTATCCAATGGTGATTACCAAAGTAACGGCAGAAGCCGAAATTCCAACGGGCTACACCGCTGAAGCACAGCCTTCTGGCAAGTAAAGCATATGTAAGGTTGCTCACATTACCAGTTGCCTCCAGAAAACTAGAAAACCGTCTAACTGATCGTATGCTCTATGAAAGGGTGCCAGCCAGTTGCCAGTCAAGTGATCTGATTAGCATCCAACTATGGGAAAGTTCGGTCAGATGGTTTTCGTGTGATCAGGTTAGCCAGTCATTACTGGCTGGCCTTTTTTTTGCGTGGAGAGCCAGAGTGATGAGTAAGCTTGAAGCACTAACGATCACCACAGAGCTTATTTTGGTCAAAATAGGGTGTTTTAAAATCTAACGATCCTCAGAGACGCTATTTCAGCCAATTAGGCTGATTTCGCCTGAAAAATAGCTAACAATTGGAGAATAAGGTGTCTGGTGATCGTTAGAATTCCAGTCAGGCGAAAAACGGCTAAATAGCGTATCCTGTGATCGTTAGAAATTCGGCATCAGGGTGAATAAATGAACAAAAGCAAGGCGTTGGAAGTTATTCAAACAGCAGTTAGCCCGGTGTTATGCAAGCAGCAGAGTGCGTGGTATGATTCAAGCTCTATTTTGAACCAAAATCAACCAGTTGGGTTCTGGGTCGACATTCAACCGGCTGATCCGCGAACCAATACACACATGCTTTAATCCTGCAGCAATCTTCCATTATCATGCCACTGTCCATACAGTTGATTTGCCTTCGTATGTTGGATGAACTTATCAAGTCGGCTTTGGAAGAGAGCAGGCTGCCGTTTAACGCTCTGGATCGTGTCGATACGTACCCGTTGATAGAGGAGAGGAAAAGCTACGAAATGATCATGTACTTGTCTGTCCGCAGTTAACCTCTCTTCAATCTCGGCATCCACAACAAAAGCTTCAGGATTCATGTCCGGCAGAACCTTTCTACCCGCATCTTGCATTAGACCTAGCCTTTCTAATCGGCGCACACGCTCCTTATTGAGCTCTGTCCATGAGCTTTTGCGACTACGTGGAGATAAGCGTTGTAATAACAGGCCATCGGAAGTTTTCTTTTTGAAGCCATCAATCCAGCCAAAGCATAATGCTTCTTCAACAGCATCCAGATATAAAAGGGTATCGGGGCGTGGTTTCAAACTCACAGGAACCCAGCAGCAGGACTCTGTAGTTCCGTGCTTCTGTAACCATTTTTTTAACTCTTCCCTGAAGGTAAAGGTGAGTATTCGTTCAAGTGGAACAGACGGCATCATATTCAAGACCTTTCATGTTGCATTGTATCTAAGATTTAGCATTAGAGAATTACTCTGAAGTATTGGAGTTTTCGTACCAGAATCTGGAATAGTCATTCATGACAGAAGCATGGCCGAGCTGACGCAACATGGTGGATATATTACCCCGGTGATAGGTCCCGTGATTCACCAGATGTAAGATGATTTCCGCGAAACGGGTTTGACGCACGCCTGCAAAGGGATTGTCAAGCAGAAGCACCTGCTCCAAATCCGTCTGCTGACTGAACCAAGTCAGGTATTGATTGGATAGTTCGGCATAACGCTCGAAATATTCTTCTATGGTGGCAAACGTTTCCCCGTTACGCGGCATGCAGATTTGTAAAGCTTCAGGCATGCTGGTTCCGGTTAGCACCAAGTACCACATCTGATCCACAGCATTCATATGACTGAGCGCATGGGCGAGGGTGGGAAAGGAACTGTTCACTTCCTGATGCAGCACAGAAGCCGGCAACTCCTGAATGCGTTGCATAATGATCTGCGAAGCCCAAACATGATAATGAACCATTTCTTCTAGGTGATTCATGAAATATCGTCTCCTTTATTTTAGCGAATGATAGGATGGTCTTAGTGCCTCCCTTGTTACTGAAATGAGTATAAAAAAAGAAGTATGACAACAGCGTGTCATACTTCTTCTTTCACTTCACAAGACTCCCATTATCGGGCTTCAATGATTGTGTTTGTCGTAACGTCTCAGTGCATTTCGTAGTTGCGTCTCTAATACATCCCTCAGAGCTAGAGGTTCCAAAACCTCTGCGCCACTTCCCAAACTCAGCAAAAAAGACCATAACCACGGGGCTTGAAGCGGTTTGTGAACCTGAACGCGCATTGTCATACTGCCGTCCTCATGAAATTGTTTGTCTGCCTGCTGAAAATGATCGAGCGCCTCCGCGAGTGCATCCGGATATACGCGAAATACCACATCTGTCATGATCTCCTGGGTGACAGGGGGAGCGGTAGATGGCTCTTCCATGGGGAGAACATGCGCTTCAAAATGACGGTTGGTCAGATGTACGTTTAACATGCGTGACAGCCGGAATTCCCGATAATCCTGCCGGCTTCGGCAATATCCATACACATACCAGCTACGGTATTTAAACTGCAATCGAACAGGTTCAATTTCTCGGCTTGTGCGCTCATTTTTGGAATTAATGTAATCAAACTGAACGACATGATGTTGCATGATTCCTGCACGAAGATGCGAAAGCGAGTCAGGCTCAGTTCGATATGTATTCAGGTCTACAGTTAAGTTTGGTCTCTCATGTTGTTCTCCAATGGTCTGCAAACGTTCGATTGTACCCTGTGCACGCACATCGTTAAATACGGTGGAGAGGCTGGTGAGCACTGTAATCAAAGCATCCACATCATAGGAGCCGAGCAGGCTTTTATCCATTTTATACCCATCCATAATGCCATACCCGCCATTCATTCCCTGATGCGAAACAACCGGAAATCCGGCTGAGCAGATCACATCAATATCCCGATAGATCGTTCTGGGCGATACTTGATATTCCTCGGCAAGGGTAGAGGCAGACAACACCTCGTTATTAAGTAACTTGTATATGATCGAGACTAACCGTTCCAGTTTCAATAGAACCCCACCCGTCATCACTTCTTGTTCAATACAGGTCATAAGTATATCACTAAAAAAAGAGTGCAGATTCGCACTCTTCTAAAATTAGGAGCATCTTCAACCAAACTTTCCAGCCAGATCCTGTCTAGTCCTCCTGCACGTTATAAAGCACCCGTGCGAGCAAACCTTGGCCGTAATTACCGAAGTTTTTGCCGAAAATCGTCAGGCCGCGTTTGTTGACTGGGCCGTCTGTGACAGCGATGCGGAAGTGAATATCGCTTTTGTAATCGAGCCCGATATCATCCAGGGTAACGTCCGAGATTTTGCATCCGTCGATATAACTGCCTTCCTTCGTAATGCGAATCAGCTTCAGCATACCGTACTGATTCAGGTGAGGAGGCCACCAGTCCGGATTAAACGTACCGCGTGTATCGCCGAAATCTCCTGGACTCGTCCAGAGTCCGATCTTTTTGCCATTGATGTAGAAGTAAATATCTGACGGGTAGTTGTCACAGAATCCAGGGGCTTCTGAACCGAGCTCCATGGAGAGTTGAATCTCGCTAAACGTCTGGTTGGGCTTCAGGTAGTTGGGAATTCGGTATTCCAGATATCCTTCCGCTAGCCAAATCATCTCGGCATCGATCCGAAGCGGGTCGGCAAAGTAACGGGGGTCATCAAACTCCCCGATAATGCTGTCTTTCGTAGCAATGCCGCATGTGGGTGCTGCCTGATAATCACTGTAATGCCCAACCTGGATTTCTACCTCGTACCGGTTGTGGATCTCCTGTGAACGCAGGTCAACCATCAACTTTTCCTCGTTAAGATAACAGATCTTCTGAATGCCGTGTTTGCCGACCGCTGTGTTAATCTCAATTAATCCGCTTTCCTCCAGCTTTTTGATATGCATTGTGATCGCGCCGTTACTAAGTCCAAGCTTGGTTGCGAGGTCATTGAGATTAAGACTTTGGTTTCTGGCCAGCAACTCAATAATCTGAATGCGAATTTCGGAGCTGAGTGCTTTGAAAATGTTCACACCTGACATCAGATCTTTAATATAAATCATAGGTGGATGTCCTTTCCCCGTTCTGAACAAAGCCTATTTACACAGACTCTTGCACATTTGACTGTTTTATTTCAGATAATTATAAATCATTACATGCTCGAAAGAAAGAGCGGAGAAAAGTGAGATATACCCTATATAAACAATGAAATTTTTAAAGCTCATATGAGATTTTATCCCCACATACTTAAAATAAAAACTTAAATTAATTCATGTATATTTGAAATATACCATTGAATTGTAATGTAACCGCTTTTATAATCCTATTATACTTAAATTGATTTAATACTTCATGAACCAAAGCAACCATTTAATCAGGAGAGGCGGCGTTCCGGTATGGAAAAGTTCAGTTCATGGAAGAAGTTGAGGAGTTTAGAGTGGAAGAAGTTGAAGAGGCTGGAGTGGAAGACAGGCTTGAACAGCTCGAAGTTTTCATCCAAAAGGCGTTGGTTTTTACCTGCATTGTTGGTGATGGTGCTAGTGCTTGCAGGACAGTCTCGGGCTTTAGCCGCGTTTTGGAATCTATCGGGAGACATTGCCGTTCATGATCCGACGATCATCAAAGAGGGCAATTCCTGGTACACCTTTTCCACGGGTCCGGGTATTCAGGTGCTGAAATCCGATAACGGAACGTCGTGGTATCGTGTGCCGCAGATTTTTCTAAGTGAACCGTCCTGGTGGAATTCGGCTGTCCCTGCACAGAAAGACCTGGATGTATGGGCACCGGACGTACAACGGTATAACGGCAAGGTTTGGCTCTATTATTCCATCTCGACCTTTGGTTCCAACAGGTCTGCGATTGGGTTAGCGTCCGCAAACAGCGTTGGCGCGGGGCAATGGAAAGATGAAGGGCTTGTACTGCAATCCAATACATCGAATAACTACAACGCTATTGATCCGGAACTGGTTATTGATGCTTCGGGTAATCCATGGCTGGCCTTTGGTTCGTTCTGGAGCGGTCTGAAAATTGTAAAACTGGACAAAAACACGATGAAACCGACAGGTAACATCTCCTCGATTGCAGCACGTCCGAATAACGGGGGCGCAATTGAAGCGCCAAGTATCACGTATCGCAACGGATATTATTATTTGTTTGCTTCGATCGACTCTTGCTGTAAAGGTGTGAACAGTACTTACAAAATGGTCTACGGTCGATCCACCAGCATCACAGGTCCTTACGTCGACAAAAACGGAGTGAGTATGATGAACGGTGGCGGCACGATTTTGGACTCAGGTAATGTGAGATGGAAAGGCCCGGGTGGGCAGGACGTGGTCAACGGCAATCTAATCGTACGGCATGCTTATGATGCAACGGATAATGGCAATCCGAAATTGCTGATTAACGATTTGTTATGGGACGGGAATGGCTGGCCGACGTATTAGTATGATTTTTGTTTTATAAAAACATAAAATGTTTTAATAAAGTATTGACTAAAAGGATCTGGATTTGATAAATTTAACAACAGAAATGTTGATTCATGGTATTGAATACGTTTACAAGTCCAGATCAGGAGGGGTTCATATGGTCAAGAGAAAGAGTTGGGTCACGTTTATGTTGCTAATGCTGGTCAGTGCACTGGTGCTTGCAGGTTGTGGAGGGGGAAGCGGAAGTTCAAGCGGGGATAAAGAACTGACGTTTATGTTCCGTGGCGGCACGGATGAGCAGAAGGCATATCAGGCTGTCGTGAAAAAGTTCGAAGAAGAACATCCCGGCGTCAAAGTGAAAATCATCGTTACCGCAGCGGATCAATATGCGACAAAACTTCGCGCGGCGATTACAGGCAATAGCTTGCCAGACGTATTTTATTTCACACCGGGTGATATGAAGGCCTATGTGAACAGCAATGTGCTCATGAATCTGACACCGTATATCGAGAAAAACAAAGATATCAATCTGGATAATATCTGGAAGTATGGCGTGGACTTGTATCGTTATGATGGCAAGATGGCAGGGCAAGGTGATCTCTACGGTATGCCTAAGGATGTCGGGCCATTTGCACTGGGTTATAACAAGACCCTTTTTGAAAAAGAAGGCATTCCGCTCCCTGACAAGGACAAGCCTTATACGTGGGAAGAGTTTATCAAGGTAAATCAGCAAGCAACGAAAGATACGAATGGAGACGGTAAACCGGACGTATTTGGTACAGGTTTTAACGTACAATGGGCACTGCAATCTTTTGTATGGAGCAACGGGGCTGACTGGCTGGACGAGAGCAAAACGAAAGTCACGATTGATGATCCAAAATTTGCCGAAGCGCTACAATTCTTCGCGGATATGCAGAACAAGTACAAGATCACTCCTTCCATTGAGGAAGCACAAACGCTTGATACGTATCAACGCTGGATGAAGGGTGAGATGGCGTTCTTCCCTGTAGGTCCGTGGGATATGAGTACATTTGAAAAGCTTCCATTCGATTATGATCTGTTGCCTTTCCCGGCAGGATCAACAGGCAAATCAGCGACATGGATCGGCTCCCTCGGAATCGGTGTATCTGCCAAAACCAAACATCCGGAAGAAGCTGCTGCACTGGTAAACTACCTTACTGCGTCGAAAGATGGCATGAAACAACTGGTAGACGCGAAGGTGCAAATTCCGAACTTGCTTGATATGGCTGATGAGTGGGCGAAGGATACTTCGACCAAACCGGAAAACAAACAGGAATTCATCGATATCGTAAAAGACTACGGACGAGCGTTGCCAGGTAATTACACGTACAACGCGGAGTGGTACGACATGTTCTTCACCGACATTCAGCCGGTACTCGATGGCAAGATGACCGCCGCTGACTATGTGAAGCAACAACAACCGAAGATGCAGAAACTGCTGGATAAAGCGGTGGAGCAGGAGAAGAAATCACAGAATAAATAGATAGACAAGGGATGCCAGCAGCCTGAACCGATGCTGCTGGCATCATTTGCTCTTTAGAAGATACAGATTGAACTATTTTTTACATGTTGTAACGGAGTGAACGATATAAACGTTTAGTTTAATTTTATCGCCAGATTCCATACGAGCATGTGGCATGTATTGACCGGAACAGAGCAGAAGCCATGATTCAAAAAGGCCAATCGATGTATGCCACATGCTGATCTTAGAAACAGGGGTGAACACGTGAATACGAAATCGAGTTTGTATCGCAAAGAGATGATGTATGGATACTTGTTTATTTTGCCCCCCGTTTTGGGGCTTGTGATCTTTGTATTGTTCCCGTTCCTCTATTCCCTCTATGGTTCGTTTACCGATTGGGACGGCCTGGGGCAGATGAATTTTATCGGGCTTGCCAATTTCAAAGATTTGTTGACCGATGATCTTTTTTACAAGGCCATGTTTAATACGTTTTACCTGATGCTCGGTATTCCGATTGGTCTGTTGTTGGCACTACTGCTGGCAATGGGGCTGAATCGTAAAATTCCAGGTACAACTACATTTCGTGTGATCTATTACATACCGGTTATTTCTTCCTTGGCGGCGGTATCCATCATGTGGAACTGGGCGTACAACGGAGACTATGGTCTGGTGAACCAGTTCCTCGATCTGTTTGGTATCAAAGGCCCGAACTGGCTGGCTAACAAAGATACGGTAAAACCCGCACTGATCATCATGACCGTCTGGAAAGGCCTGGGGTATACCATGCTGTTATATTTGGCGGCACTGCAAAGTGTATCCCGTACCTATTACGAAGCCGCCGAGCTGGACGGAGCGAATGGATTTCAGATTTTCCGCAATATCACCTGGCCGATGGTGAAACCCGTAACTTTTTTCCTCGTGGTGACAAATATCATCGGTGGTTCTCAAATTTTTACCGAGATGAATATCATGACACCGACAGGTGGGCCGGAATATGCATCCGCTTCAATCGTCTTTTATATCTGGCAGAAGGCCTTTAGCAACCTGCAGATGGGTTACGCTTCTGCGATGGCCATGATTCTGGGTATCTTCATCTTTGTGATTACGCTTATACAATTCAAACTTAACGAAAGATCAGCCTACGACGGGGATTAATGGGCGAGGAAAGGAGTGGAACGGAAGATGTCTTATAGTCAAAGAAGGAAAGTAACCAATTCCATTATATTTATCGTTCTGTCCATCGGTGCGATTGCGATGATTGCGCCTTTGCTCTGGATGCTGTCCACCTCGCTCAAGGAGAAACAGGATGTATTCGCGCTTCCGCCGGTCTGGATTCCGGAAGTGTTTCGATTTGATAAATATAAAGAGATCTGGGAAGCAGGACCGCTGCTCAGCGGGATTAAAAACAGTCTCATTGTAGCTCTTAGTGTGACGGTAGTTGGGACATTTACGTCGAGTCTTGCGGCATTTGCTTTTGCCAAGTTAAGATTTCCACATAAGAACAAACTATTTCTCGCCTTGCTGGCTTCGATGATGATTCCGTATCCAACGGTCATGATCCCGCAATTTATCATGTTCTCCAAGCTGGGCTGGGTGGACACCTTGCTGCCGCTGATTGTACCGGGACTATTCGGAAATGTGATTATGATCTTTTTCCTGCGGCAGTATCTGCTCAGTGTGCCAGATGCGATTATTGAAGCGGCGAAGATCGACGGAAGCTCTTATTTCCGGTTGTATTCCAGTATTACGTTTCCGCTGATCAAACCTGCGGTCGCTGCACAGCTGATTCTCTGGTTTATGGGGATCTGGAACGATTATCTGGCACCGATTATTTATCTGAATTCACCTGAAAAACAAACCTTGCAACTTGTCATTGCGAACTTTAACGCGACCTATGCGATTCAAACGGATTATCCGCTCATTATGGCGGCGTCGATTGTGGCATTGCTTCCGGTTCTGATCATCTTCCTGATCTTCCAGAAGCAGATTATCGAGTCGGTTGCGATTTCAGGGGTCAAAGGGTGATGGGAATGAAAAGTTGGAGAGTAAGGAAAGAACCGGAAGAACGAGAAGAGTTGAATGAAATGAAAGAACAAAAAGAATGCAAGGGGCAAAAAAAGCGGAAAGATGATAAATATTGGACAGGACTTAAGGAGTGGCATAGGGCGAGGAAAGGAGTTGCGATGTTGATGTTACTGATGCTTCTAGGTACGGTAGGCTGTGCAGATGGCGGCGACACGGCGAAACCTCCGGTTTTTCCGGAAGCTCCGCAGGAACCAAAAATGTATGATCTTTCGATTTTGGATGATGAATCCAAGTGGACGGTTAACAATGCACATGATCCTGCGATTATCAAAACGGATCAAGGCTACTATGTCTATTCCACAGACGTTCGAGTAGCAGGGGAACCGAAACCAGGCGTAATGGTGCGAAAATCCGATGATTTAATCAACTGGAAATGGGTGGGGCAGGCTTTGCCGGGTATCCCGAAGGAAGCGCTCGATTGGACAGGAGCGACGAACCTGTGGGCACCGGATATTATTAAAGCCGGGGATACGTACCGCTTGTATTATTCGGCTTCGAGCTTTGGTAGTACACAGTCAGCGATCGGATTGCAAACCTCCAAGTCTCCCGAGGGACCGTGGAAGGATGAAGGACTGGTTGTGAAGACGGCTGGTCAGGAAAAGGACGGCCTGAATGCCATTGATGCCAATCCGGTGCTTGATGCCTTAGGCAACCCGTGGATGGTATATGGTTCATTTTTCGACGGGATCTACATTGCACCGCTTGATCCGGATACGGGCAAGTTCAAGGAAGAGGGGTATGGCACACGTATCGCAGCAAGAGATCGTGCAACCGAAGAAGGCGCAGTCGAGGGGCCATACATTGTGTATAATCCAGAGTTTCAAAAATATTACCTGTTCGTGTCTTATGATTCTCTGTTCGAAGACTATAATGTGCGGGTAGCTCGTGCCGACTCCATCACAGGGCCTTATACGGATATGAGCGGCAATAAAATGTTGGATACGGAGCATCTGCCGCAGTATGAGATTGGCACCAAAATTCTGGGCGGATACCGCTTCACGGAAGGTGAAGGCTGGGTTGCTCCTGGGCATAATTCCGTGCTGAAGGAAGGCGACGATTATTACATCGTGCATCATGCGCGGGGCGAGACGGATAAAAACTGGCCGTATCTGCATGTGCGTAAAATGCTGTGGACGAAGGATGGCTGGCCTGTCGTGTCGCCTGAACGTTATGCCGGAGAGACCGCACAGGATATTCCGAAACCGATGATTGCCGGAACGTGGGAAGGCATGGCGCTTGATCCGTCTGTAAATGGACAGGTGCAGGCTGTGCCATATACGCTGACGAGTAAAGGCAAAATTGAAAGCGAGAACGGTTCGGGAACCTGGACGTTTGATGGCAAACAAACGTTAACGCTGACGTGGAAGGAAAGCCCGTGGGGCGGTGCTTCCACGGAAGAGCTAAAGCTGCTCCCATCCTGGGATTGGGAGCGAAGCCAGCCTGCGCTGGTAGTAACTGGCCTGAACGACCGCGGCATCGCGGTCTGGGGCAAACAAATCAGCGCAGCTGAGAAGTAGACCGCTGACCCCGTAGGGTGGTTCAGTGAGGTATGCCGGCGAGCGAATGGATCGCGAGCGTTCCACGCGTGGGCACTAGCAGAGAGAGGGAGGAAGGAGCCGCGCGTGCGAGTTTGCCATCCGATTTCCACCGCCGGGAGCGGTGAATGGAAGAAATCGGAGGTCAAGGAGAGCACCAAGGCCCTGCCGCCCACGAACGCCCGCAGTGCCTGAAGCGGAATCGGGGCACCAGCAGAGAGAGGGAGGAAGGAGCCGCGCGTGCGAGTTTGCCATCCGATTTCCACCGCCGGGAGCGGTGAATGGAAGAAATCGGAGGTCAAGGAGAGCACCAAGGCCCTGCCGCCCGCGAACGCTCGCTGTGCCTGAGCACGGCCACGGGGAGAGTTGACCCAGCCAAGCGGTCAACGCCACAAGTTATCGAGCCAACTAAAGGCTCGAAGCCCGATGTGTACTAGCGAGCGAAAATATCGCAAGCAACCAGTACAGAGGGCACTAGCAGAGAGAGGGAGGAAGGAGCCGCGCGTGCGAGTTTGCCATCCGATTTCGACCGCCGAGAGCGGTGAATGAAAGAAATCGGAGGTCAAGGAGAGCACCAAGGCCCTGCCGCCCGCGAACGTCCGCAGTGCCCTCAAACCCTGCTCTCCATATTTTTGCAAGCACACTGAGCACATCATAGATTCAAGCCATACACACACATATGAAAGGGGTTCATTCCCATGACCAATTCCATTACATTCACCAATCCCATGCTGGAGCAGCGCGCTGACCCTTGGGTGTACCGTCATACAGACGGGTACTATTATTTTTCTGCTTCCGTACCAGCCTTTGACCGAATTGAAATTCGGCGTGCAACGACACTGGAGAGCTTGAGAGATGCCGAACCCGTAACCGCTTGGACGAAACGTGAGACAGGGCCGATGAGTGCAAACATCTGGGCACCAGAGATTCATTTTATTGATGGCAAATGGTACATATACTATGCGGCCGCACATACAAGTGAAACCAACGAAGGTTTGTTTGATCACCGCATGTATGTACTTGAGAACGATTCCGCTAATCCGCTTGAAGGAACGTGGGAGGAGAAAGGGCAAATTCGAACCAAATGGGAGAGTTTTGCGCTAGATGCCACGACCTTTGAACACAGAGGCATTCGTTATCTGGTCTGGGCCCAGAAAGATCCGAGCATTGACGGCAATTCAAACCTCTACATTTGTGAAATGGAAAATCCTTGGACGTTGCGCGGAGAACAGGTCATGATCACGACACCTGAATATGACTGGGAGATTATCGGCTTTAAAGTAAACGAAGGTGCAGCCGTGCTGCATCGGAATGGTCGTCTGTTTATCAGCTACTCAGCCAGTGCAACCGATCATCATTACTGCATGGGGCTACTTACAGCCGATGAAGATGCCGATTTGCTTGATCCGGCAAGCTGGGTGAAATCACCGAAACCGGTATTCCAGACTTGTGAAGAGAATGGACAATATGGACCGGGACATAACAGCTTTACCGTTTCACCAGACGGCCAAACCGATATTCTGATCTATCATGCGCGCAACTACAAAGAGATTGAGGGAGATCCGCTGTACGATCCGAACCGTCACGCCCGCGCTCAGGTCATTCATTGGAATGAAGATGGAACGCCGAACTTTGGTATTCCGGTTCCCGATGGCCAGTCCGTGGCAGAGGTGAAGTAGTATTTTTTTGGATAAAGTATAAGAGATAAGAGTCTTTGGTGAGCAGATCATGCTGACAAAAGGCTCTTTTTGATATGTATGATCTAGGACAAAGTTATCTAAACAGTGTGAGTTAGAAGTCTGGATTAAGAAAGTTTAGATCGTGAAAGCAACCGAAGAGAGGCAGAAGCGTATACCATTACATCGAAAAAAATGAATTAACAAAATATAAACGGAATTGCTTATTACTTTTTGTTATAAAGCCTTGGACGTGGTGTGCAGATTTCTAACGATCACAGGAGACGCTATTTAGCCGTTTTTGTACTGATTGAAATTCTAACGATCTCAGGAGAGCTTATTTGGTAGATTTGATGTGAAAAAGGGCATTTACCTTGCGTTTTCAGCGAAATAAGGTTTGTGGTGATCGTTAGAATTGGAGAAAGCTCGATATTGATCAAATAAGCTCATCTGAGATCGTTAGACTAAATAGAGTGTGTGCGAAACGCTTAAAACCCAAAGCCAAGACCAAAGCCAAAGCCCCTCAGTTTAACCTGTTTCCTACATATTCTCGGTGTTTTGTTATGATGTGTTAAGCTGAGAATGAGCTGTGTCATATTCAGAATTTTGGGAGTACACTACAACCCTAAGGAGGATTACATATGGAATCACGCGAGATATTAGACGGGGAGCTTGAGCAGATTTTAAAGTGGGAGAAGGAACAGAAGGACTTGTTCATATGGGACAAGATTGGGCGGCTGCCATTTGCAATGCTGGATAAAGTGATGCCGAAGGCGATCAAACAGAAGATTGGCGACTCCCTGAACGAAGTGGGCCAATATTTGCAAACGGGTGGTAAGTTTCTTGTTCAGAAAAAGAAAGTGGCCAAGCTTCTGCAAGAAGAAGCCGAGCGTTCGGGTTACCCTATGACATCTGATGACATCTACCGATTAGAGCAGGATACGAACACAGAGAACACGGCCAAAATTCATAGTGTGGAAAAAATACCACTTGAGGTGTTGGACCGTGTGGCGGATAATATCACCGAAAGTCGAAGCAAATTTGCTGCGGCACAAGGAGCTGCGACAGGATTTGGAGGCATCGTCACCATTGCTGCGGACATTCCGCTCGTGATGGGACTTTCACTGAAAGTATTGCAAGAGATGGCGCTATGTTACGGGTATAATCCCGATGATCCACTGGAGCGTGTCTTCATCGTGAAATGTCTGCAATTCTCTTCCGCCGATATTGTAGGCAAGAAAGCCATCATTGAAGAGCTCGCCGACTATGACAATCCGGAGAAACAAGTTGAAGTGATCTCTCAAATGCAGGGATGGCGTGAAGTGTTCAACTCATACAGTGAGTCTTTTGGCTGGAAAAAGCTGTTCCAGTTGGTGCCTATTGCAGGCATGATCTTTGGTTCGGTCAGCAATAAAAATACCATTCAGGACGTCGCTGAAGCAGGCAAAATGCTGTACAAAAAAAGGCTGATTATGAAGCGTTTGAAATAGATAAATCCGCCTAAGACAGTTGGTTATAGGTTAATATTACTCTAGATGACTAGGGAAGCGTGTTCTAAGATAGGATTATATGATGAAAAAAAGGCTCCTGCCGATCTGCATGAATTCAGATACGGGCGAAAGCCTTTTTGTACGTGTTTTATAAGTATACTGGAAGCAGATTTTTTAAAATCTAACGATCTCCAGAGCAGGATATAGCCAAAAGAACTTACTCCTCGCTCCCGTTTTCTTTTGCCCAGCGATGAAGCAACTTGTCAGATGGTAGCAGGAACGTAAAGATACCGATCAGTGGCAAGAAGCTGCATATCTGCATGACGGGTGAAACGCCGAAGGCGTCGATCCAGTTGCCGAGCACGAGTGCCCCAAGGCCTCCCATACCAAAGGCAAGACCAGTAATCAGACCAGAAACCGTTCCGATTTTGCCCGGAATGAGCATTTGAGCGTATACCACAGTAACGGAGAAGCTGGATAACATGATAAAGCCAATAATCGTCAGCAATACGCCAGTCCAGAACAAGTTGGCATAAGGTAACAGCAACGCCAGCGGTGCGGCCCCGGCCATGGAGAGAAAGATCATGTTACGTTTGCCGAATCGGTCTGCGAGCGGGCCACCAAAGAATGTGCCTAGTGCACCGGCAGCCAGGAAGAGGAAAATATAAATTTGCGCATCTTCCGTGGATAAACCAAACGTATCCTTCAGATTAAAGGCATAAAAGCTTCCGATTGAAGCCACGTACCACGAACGGACAAATACGAGCAGAATCAGAATCGTAATTGCGGCAGCAATTTTTTGACGTAACGCTGGATTGGGAGCGCGACGAGCCGCCGCTTGTTTACGCAGATATGCGCTGGATTGCAACATCTGCCCATACCAACGTGCGACATAGAGCTGTACAGCAATTCCCATCGCGGCAATGCCCGTAAAGCCGATGGCACCAAACAACCCAAACGGGATGAAAATCCAGCGTGTCAGGAGCGGTGCAAGGGATTGTCCAGCATTACCGCCCACTTGAAAAATAGACTGTGCCAGTCCGCGGCGCTGGCCCGCAGCCATATGGGATACCCGGGAGCCTTCCGGATGAAAAGCAGCGGAGCCGAGCCCGACAAAAATGACAGAGATGAGCACCATCATATAACTGTCGGCAAAAGCGAGCAACAACATGCCCGTGAACGTGAAACCCATGCCTATGGGCAGGATCGACGGAGTAGGTTTTTTATCAGCAAACCAGCCAACAACAGGCTGCATAATCGATGCGGTAAAGTTGATCGCAAAAGCGATCCAGCCGATCTGAGTGTACGTTAGATGCATGGAGTCTTTTAAAATAGGAAATATTGCCGGAATGACAGACTGAATGGAATCGTTGAACAGATGCACCAGACTGATGGCAATTAGTATCCGGTATACGGTGCCTTGGGCATCCAATCCGGGTGGGGCTTTCGAACGCGCTGCGGCGTCCTTGGCTAATGTGGTTTGTGTAGACATGTTCAGTTCTCCTTTGGTCGCGGTCACGAGGGATCAGCGCCTATGTTAGATTCTATGCAATTAAGCATATTGTTACATAATAGGATAGATCGGATCGACCGACAAGGGGAACAGAGGGGGAAATGAAAACAACTTTTGTACATGTGGAGTTTTGGGAAATGTTGTGATAAACTGTAGGCAACAAGGATAAAATAAAAAAGAGTAAGGATGCGTCAACATCCTCACTCTTTTACAACAGCCGCTTTCAAGGGCGGTGGCTGTGGACAGGTAATCGAAATAGGCTGCTACCTTACCGAGGGCGGCCTATTTCTTTTTGTTTTGATTATTCAATGCAATGACGATGGTTACAATCAGTCCGATCAAGGTTACTGTAAACCCCGCAAAACTGATCATCAACGTCAGTACATCTTTTATCTCCACAGGCATCACCTCCTTACTCAGGAGACTAGCCAACCGCCCATTCAAGCCATTCTGTTGTTGTAACAAATTATACCACATAATCCAAATCGCGGACATCTACTTAAAGCAAGCAGTATCTACAGACTCAAATTAACGATTATCAATCGTCTCCGGGTTCATGTCATGATTCATCATACGGTGCTCGGCCATTTGCTCATATTTGGTTCCCGGTTTGCCGTAGTTGGTGTACGGATCAATAGAGATGCCGCCGCGCGGGGTGAATTTGCCCCAGACTTCAATGAAGCGTGGGTCCATCAGTTTGATCAGGTCGTTCATGATGATGTTCACACAGTCCTCGTGGAAATCACCATGGTTGCGGAAGCTGAACAGGTATAGTTTTAGCGATTTGCTCTCAACCATTTTGATATCGGGAATATAGCTGATGTAGATCGTAGCAAAGTCAGGTTGACCCGTAATCGGGCACAGACTAGTGAACTCCGGGCAGTTGAATTTTACAAAATAATCACGGTACGGATGCTTGTTATCAAAGCTCTCCAGAATACCAGGATCATACTCAAATGTATATTTCACATTCTGGTTGCCCAGCAATGTTACATCTTGCATCTCGTCAGGTTGTCTCATTCAAATAAACTCCTCGTATTCAATTGAAGCCGTAGGCCTCGTATTTATATCTCGTATATAGTTAAACCCCGCGTTTATTCCCCCATACCAGGGTATGAAGCTGCGGAAGCACGCGCACGTTGTTCAGATCGTCCGAGGCACTTACCTGATCAATCAGCCACTCGTAACGCTCCAGCAGGGAAGCCGCCAGATCCGGCGTATCCGCCGAAGAAACATCCGGGTTCCCCGTTTGTAAAAATAAAGCCGTGCCCGGATACCGTGCATGCACACTGCGGGCATAGTTCAGGTCTGTCTGATCGAAGATCACGATCTTCAGACTATGGTTTCGATCCGCCGGGCCAGCAGCCAGACGGCTGATCACATCGTCCAGCACAGCCCAGTCGGTGTCCATGCCTGAGCTGGGTGGCTTGGGCGAGACCGTGACTTCGTCAACGTCTGCCAGCCATGACTGCCAGCGCGAGCCCTGCGTCTCAACCGCGGTGCGGACGCCGTTCTCCCGCAGCAGGGCAACCAGCCCGCCCAGCGAAGCCAGCAGGGCGGGGTTACCGCCGGAGAGGGTCACATGGGAGAAACGCGTGCCGCCCAGGCGGCGCAGTTCATCCCATACCGCCTCCGGGGCCAGCATGCGAATCTGGTCCTTGCCGCTGCCGTCCCAGGTAAAGGCCGAGTCGCACCAGGAGCAGCGATAATCGCAGCCCGCGGTGCGCACAAACATCGTTTTTTGCCCGATGACCATGCCTTCGCCTTGAACCGTCGGACCAAAAACCTCCATGACGGGGATGCGTGCTTCCTTACTCATCGATCATCCACTCCCGTCTTGCTTCAGCATAACTGGTCGGAGTCTCGAAGAGTCGCACGAATTCCGTGCGTGCGCCATCTGTAAGTCCGGCATAAGGCTCCGTTTGTAGAGCATGTTCCATCTGCTCGAACAACCAGACCACCATATTTTCAGCCGTCGTATTCATCAGAGGCAGTGTTTCATTCAAATATTGATGATCCAGATAACCTTCAATCCGGCTTTTCCAGATGTCCTTAATATGTCCAAAATCAACCGTCAGCCCGGTTTCACCCGGATAACCGCTGATGCCAAAAACCACTTTATACGTATGCCCGTGCAGATTTTTGCACTTGCCTTCATAACAGTGCAGATGATGTGCCGCATCAAAAGTGAATTCTTTGCTGACTAGCACACGTTTGCGATGATATCTCAACTGCGTGGGCAAAATATCCTGGTCAATCCGTTGCAACCGCTCAACGATGCGAAACGTTCCGGGTTCTCTCATCGTGCATCCACTCCAGTGGAAGGAGTAGCTGTAAGAGCAACGGCACGTTCCTCTACATAACGATCGAGTCCCGCTTTGCGTAGCTTGCAAGCGGGGCATTCGCCGCACCCGTCACCGATGATGCCGTTATAACAAGTCAGAGTACGTTCACGCACGTAATCGAAAGCGCCCAGTTCATCGGCCATTTTCCACGTTGCTGCTTTGTCCAGCCACATCAACGGCGTATGAATGACAAATGGGTAGTCCATCGACAGATTAAGAGTTACATTCATCGACTTCACAAACGAATCCCGGCAATCGGGATACCCGCTAAAGTCAGTCTCGCAGACACCTGTGACCAAGTGGCGAGCGCCTTTTTGTTTTGCCATAATGGCCGCGAAGCTGAGGAAGAGCAAGTTCCGTCCATCCACAAATGTGCTGGGCAGCTCCCCTTCTTCGTGGGTGATTTCTACATCATCTCGTGTGAGCGCATTCGGTGCGAGCTGGTTCAGCAAGCTCATATCCAGAACCGTTTGTTGCACGCCCAAATCCTTGGCAATCGCTGCCGCACATTCAATCTCCAGCTTATGACGTTGCCCGTAATCAAACGTAACCACTTCAACTTCGGCAAATTGTTGTTTTGCCCAGAACAGACACGTTGTGCTATCCTGGCCGCCGCTGAATACAACGACCGCTTTTTCTTTGTTCAACATAAAAAAACCTCTCCATCTTCTTGAGATCACCCCAGCATAGTAGCAAGGAATGTCGGAAGAACAGAGAAGTTCATGAACTGGCATCCATCAAAAAACACACCTTCTTAATAACCGCTTCAAAAAAGCTGCTATAAGCAAGTGTCCTTAGTTTTTTACGTACATCGTGACAACGTTATTACGTCAGCCCATATCCTTTTACAACTTAAACCTTAAGCCTAAGCATATATAAGATACGTGTAATCACGGAAAGCAGTACGCAAGACTGTAGCGACCTTACATAGGTCAAGTCTTGTAGAGGGAGTTCGCGAACCTCTCCCATGCCATAGGCATGGATTTTCTTCTTTAATTGTCCGGGTACAGTATACCATATCATTTACCGGATCGGCACATTTTTTAAAATCCCAAAATTACTTAATAATGACGTTGCCGAAGGGGATGACTTCTTTTAATATACGTTTGAATAAACCTTCATCATTAATGTCCTGTTGCAGCCTGTAGTTTTCGCGTCCCGCTTGAAAAAGCACCGGGCCGTGTCCTGTCATTTTCCAATGATAGTTCATATGCTGACTGGCCAGGTTGTTTCCATATACAGTTAGTTCCAGATGGGCATTTTCAGGGTAAGCAATGACGCTTCCGGCATCTACATAGAGTGGGGCGGTGGGGTGAAGTTCTTGTTGGCATACCTGACCCTGTGTGAGCAAACCGATGGTTCCTTTGCCCGAGAATTTCATTTTCACCGCATCCCGGGTAATCAGCATGTTTTTGATCTTCTGAATTTTGGTCTGCATCGTGACACCTTCGGAATAGAAGAACAAGTGACGAAAATCATAAAGCAAATCACTGTGCTCCGTAAGCTGCACTTCTTTCATGGTGAATCCCGGCGGAAGGGCGGCTACAAATTGGCATGGTCCAGTAATTTCTGATTTAATCAGCTTTTTTTTGCGATACATACCCGAGATATTCATGAATTTATCTTGTCTGTTGCTGCTGGCACCGCGAAAAGCAACAATTTGCTGCGGATGCAGAATATGAAGACGGTCATCCTGAATCAGTGAAAATGTAACCACTTGTCCGACTCCGCCAGCTTCAGCATGGTTCAGATGTATATGCATGCAGTAACTCCTGTTCTTTTATAGTCGGCCAGATCGCCGGCGCATTCCCCAGCGCATCACGCGAATCAGAAGGAAGTAACCCAGTATGAGAGCAACAATGGTGATCACCATCGTTTGAATTCGCTGTGCGGTGGCTGTTCTGGCATCTTGTTCAGTTTGAAGTTTGCTGACCATTTCGGTCAGTTTCTGGTTCTGAGCCAGGAGTTGATCATTTTGTGCTTTGAATGCTTCGACATTCGCCTGGGCTTGTCCGAGCTGGGCGGAGGTTTGATTTAGTTGCTCCAGTGTTTGCTTGTAACTCTCCTGTAATGCGTTCACTTCCCCAGGTAGTTCCGACACACGCTCCCAACCATTATAAATATCCGAGAATATATTCGCACTCGCTGCATTTGCAGTAGAACCGAGTATGACTGTAAATAGAATACATGTGGAGATAAACACCCGAATGAAATATCCCTGAATGGATTTTGGCATGATTTACACCTCTCTCTTCGGTAGGATCGATTCAGAGCTGAATTCGTCGTCATTTGTTGAATTCTCGCTCTTTCATTATACGTCAAAAACCTGGAGTTGGGTTCAAGAGGATTACGTTTTATTACCCGAATGTTTGGTGAAAACAAATGTTTTATTTTAAAAATCAGAGGGTAATACAAGAATAGCAGTACCCCGGACAGAGCAAACACAAAGATTTACTTCCGCTCCGGGTATATCCCGTTCACAAATATGCAATATAATGCTTAAAATTAATATATTTCGATTTTGAATAAGATCGTTAATAATGAAGGAGTAGAATAATATGTACGTATCAAACCAGAGCGCGTCAACGAAAACAATCATGATTACTTTAAATGGCGAGCCAGTCGGACGCAAACTGATTATTGACAGTGTAACTTATGCACCGGTTAATCAAACGGACAGTGCACAGTACATGCACAAAATGGAGCATAATCATCCAGCTGTTTAAGTTGGGACTTGTCATAGAGAAGGGTGTGAAAAGCTTGGCTAATAGCCAAGCTTTTTCGTCGTTTATTGTCGCTTCTAGGCGGATCAAGGGGAATAAAACTAATATAATGGAAAAAAGTAATGAGAACATATGTTCCGTGACAATATAGTGTCCATTCACCCTGCTAACTTAGAAGATAATACACATAAATCGGGGGAGAGACTACCAGTGAACTCAGTCTTTGAAGTATCTTATTCGTGGAATAAAGAGGCCATACCGACAGGGGGAGCCGATCCCGTATATATGATGGTAGAGTGGCGTTACGGAGCCCCTGCCAAAAGACTTAGGAAAATAGCACCCAAAATTATGTCGAGAGATTTAGAGCTTTTGCTCAAACCTGAATATGGCGTTCAGCTTAAAGGCATTTATGGATGCCGATCTAAAGAAACAGATATTGGTTGGGTACTGCGACTTGGTGATGTACTCAAGGGAGAAAGTAAACAGATTTTGCTGGAATTTGCCGTAGGACCGCATCTATCAGGAAAAGCAGCAATATGTTCTGCCTATTGGAGTACCCGCAAGTTAAAGCAAAGTCAGCGTGTGCTTCTTCGTCGGGAACAACTCTATATTCAGTATACAAGTCACCTGGGCATGCTAAGACAGCCAGAAGACCCGAAAGTAGAGAAAACGATTAAATTGAACGAAACCGTACCCTTGCTTAAACAGGCTCTACGTGCTTATGAACGAGGCCGTACCCAGGAAGGTAGCGACATGTTGCGCCGTCATGCCGATGCACTGTTAATCGAAGCTGCACGCAAACAGGATCTGGATTATTTAACAGAAGCGGAGATTGTGGAGAAGCTTCGTTATCATTATGGTATTACGTTTACTGCCAATCGCCAAAATGTGAAAGAACATTGTTAGATCAATGAAAACGTAGTCAAGTGATAACCGTACAGAGAGAACCAGTTTACATAAGTTTTGAAGGTGAAGTTAAACAATAAGTCGAATGTATATATCCATACTATATCAGTCGAGGATGGAGCTGTATCATACTATTTGAAACAACATCATGGAGGGCCTGGCCAAATGACAGACCGACTAATCCGATTAATGCGCATTATTACGCTGGTACAAGCCAAGCCGGGCATTCTGGCTCGGGAGCTTGCGGAGAGGTGCGAGACAACGGAAAGGACGATATACCGTGACATGGAGGCCCTCAGCGCAATGCATATTCCGATCGCCAATATGGGACACGGAAGAGGGTACATGTTTATCAGCCATTTTGCCATGTATCCGCTAAATTGGTCTGACGAGGAAGCCCAAGCTTTCATACAGCTTGCAGACGTTATGGAAGATATTCGTCCGCTATTAAAGCCTGCATTTGAGAGTGCCTACGAGAAAGTAGTAGCTTCAAGCCAGAAGAACAGAACCGAGCGAGTGGAATGGGCTGAGCAGGTCAGAGGAATGTTTAAAGAAGGAGGAATCGTCTGTCAAAATATGGACGGTGATGAATCGAGTGATTCGCTCCTTTTGTTGCTTCAAGCAGGAATTTCACAAAACAGCATGGAAGGGAAATATCAGTCTCAGGGAGAAATGGAGATGATTCGCTTTGATCCATATTGCCTGATTCCTCGGGAATATCAATTTGATCTGTTAGCTTATTGCCATCTCTCCGAGAGAATGAGAACGTTTCAGGTAAACCGGCTATACGATTTACGAATTATTCCACGTACCTTCCGCAAAAATGATTATTTAATCCAGTCTTATTTCCGTACTGCCTGGATCACGAGAGGAAGTACAGAAGAGACCGTGGTTAAAATTCGATTTTCTTCCCAAGTTGTGGACCGCGTGATGCAGGAACGCTTTTTTGTGCGCCCCGTTCTGACCAGAGAGCCTGAAGGTACCCTATTGTTTGAAACTGTAGTGAGTGATGCTGAGGGATTTTTCGTGTGGATATCCAGATACGGGCCAGAGGCTGAGATCCTGGAACCGGAACATTGTCGTAACCTGATGCAAGAACATTTGGAGCGCTGGCGGCAAGTGTACAATCCAAAATGAACTTCAGATTACAGGTTTAACGTCTGGATACCGTCTTACTCCTTGGCTTTAAAAAGATTGGCAAGATTGCCAAACGGTGATTCCTTTTCCTCATCATCCATAGCACTGGAGTAAACCACTTTGGAAGCAATGCCTTCATCATCCGCTGCGCAATTATTTTCTAATTTGAACTTGTCGAACTGGTGCATAAACACTTTAGCTGTATTAATGGCATCATCCAAAGCGCGGTGTTGTGTACCGTCAAATTCAATTCCACAGAGTTCAAGAGCCTGGGCAAGTCCGAGTTGCCGAAACTTTCCTTCTTTGTGCATGGCCCGCGACCATTGTTGCTGTAAATCATTATGATTGGTAATCCAGGCCACATCCAAATGATGTGTTCTGCAATGGGAGATGAATTTGTTGCGGTCATCTGGTCCCCAGGAGCACATATAATAAGGCTCATTGCCCATCCAATCGATGAATTGACGCAGTGCTGCCGGGAAAAGAGGGGCTGCATCGATGTCTTTCTGTGTGATTCCTGTGAACTGAACGGTGTCGGTAGACAGGACGGATTTGTTAGATGGACGAACATACGTATGAAAGGTGTCCGTGACTGTAAGGCCTGTATCCGGGTTCTCACTCACTTTGACGGCACCGATATCGATAATTTCAGAGGAGTAGCGTGTATTGCGACTCACTGTAAATTCAAGATCATATATAATATAGGACATAAGATAAACTCCTTTATGAAAGATACAAATTTCCATTCAGGGACCCGTACGTTAGATCCGTAAAATGTTAATCTCTATTCTACAGTGAACCTGGGGCTGTGTCAGCCATTGTTATGGATTTCGCCTGAATTAGCTTGGTATAAGGGTTTCGAGTGACCCCTTCATTTAATTGTATTGATTGACAAGTTCGTCTAAATGTTCTAATGTGATCAAAAATGAAAAATAGCGTTTACCGAGGACATAATCACGTAAGCTTGCTTCAACAGAGAGGGAATGGATTGCTGTAACATTCCTGTTGCTGCTGCGCAATTCCTACCTCGTTAGCTGCCAAGGGGAATGTCTGTTTCATAACAGGTTGCAACCTTCGCCGGAAGGGTCCGTTATGCCCCAAAGGACTGTATGTTAGCGCGCGAGCTATGAAACGACTGTATGCAGTTAAATAAGGGTGGTACCACGACGCATTCGTCCCTTGACGAATGTGTCTTTTTGCTGTTCAAGATTTCATGTGCGTAGTGCCTACCTATCTGATCAATAAAAGGAGTGTATTCAAGATGCGTCAAAGTGAAATGCTTGTTCCAACGTTACGTGAAGCACCAGCTGAGGCTGATGCAACGGGACACCGCTTGCTACTGCGCTCGGGTATGATTCGTCAAGTGGCCGCGGGAATATACTGTTATTTACCACTCGGGCGACGTGTGCTTCTGAACGTCGAGCGAATCGTTCGGGAAGAGATGGATCGTGCCGGGTGCCAGGAAGTATTGTTACCCATTATGCAACCAGCAGAGCTGTGGGAGGATTCCGGCAGATACACGCAATATGGTCCAGAGTTGATGCGTCTGAAGGACCGGCACATGAGAGAGTTTGCGCTTGGACCAACCCATGAGGAGGTCGTTACGGCATTAGCTCGTGACGAGGTCAACTCTTACCGTAAGCTTCCCTTTACCTTGTATCAGATCGGAACCAAATTCCGGGATGAGCGCCGTCCACGTTTTGGTTTGTTACGTGGCCGAGAATTTATCATGAAGGATGCCTATTCATTTGCTTCGGATTGGGAGGAACTGGATCGAACCTATCAGGCAATGAATACAGCATATTGCCGCATTCTGGAACGCTGTGGCCTGGACTTTCTTCGAGTTGAGGCAGATGCGGGAACCATTGGTGGACAAGGTGAGACACATGAGTTCATGGCTCTGGCTGATATAGGAGAGGATACCATTGTGACGTGTAAAACATGTGGTTATGCTGCGAATCTGGAGAAGGCGGCGTTTCAATCCGTAGAACCTGCTATCCTTACGAATGAACCAAAAGCTAATGAGCACACGGAAGTGTTACGGATTGAGACACCAGGTGTTCAAACCATCGCAGAATTATGCTCTTTCCTTGATCAGAAGGCCGAAGATATGATCAAAACATTGCTTTATCTGGCGGATGGTCAGCTTGTTGCTGCTCTTGTCCGTGGGGATCATGAACTGAACGATATTGCCTTGAAACAGGTGCTTGGCGCAGAGGAATTGGAGCTGGCTGACGATGCAACTATCGCCGCGCATTCCAATCTCACCGTCGGTTATCTTGGACCAGTGGGGCTTGGGTTACGTATGGTGGTAGACGCTGATGTGGCCACCATGAAACATGCAGTGACCGGAGCGAATGAGGCTGGCATGCATCTATCAGGTGTTCGTCCAGGCATGGATTTTGCGCTGGATCAAGTCGAGCGTATCCGTTTTGCCACTGCAGGGGATTGTTGCGTATCATGTGGTGAACCACTTGTGTTCACCAAAGGTATTGAAGTAGGGCACATATTCAAGCTGGGTACAAAGTACAGCGATGCCATGGGAGCTTCTTTCCTGGATCGCAATGGCCGTCAGTGTGCACCTGTAATGGGATGTTACGGTATCGGGGTATCTCGTTTGATGGCAGCTATTGCTGAACAGTATGCGACGGAAGAGGGCATTCAGTGGCCTGTATCTGTAGCGCCTTATGATGTGCATCTTATCCCGGTAAGCTGGAAAGACGAGCATCAACAGAAGCTAGCTCTTGAGTTGGAGCAACATCTAATGGATTGTGGATTCCGTGTGCTCGTGGATGATCGGGATGAACGGCCGGGTGTGAAATTCAAGGATGCCGAGTTAATCGGGCTACCTGTACACATTGTTGTAGGCAGAGGAGCGGCCGAAGCACAGGTAGAACTGGGCTCTCATATGCTTGCTGATTCAGGCGAGACGAAGCGAATCAGTATAACGGCACAGGAAGCTGTGAATTACGTGAAAGAGCAAATGCGCCGAGATTAAGCATGGATGTAGCATATGAAGCGATGAAAATACATGTCATATGTGATAGATAACATTTGCCTATATAATAGGACTGAATATTGTGTCGATCTTTATTTTTAGCTGAATAAGCTAGAGGTTCCTTGGAAAACGGGACTCTAGAAGTAGAAAGAATGTCTAATCACAGAAAATAATCGTACCAAGTGACTATAGCTGGAAAATAAAAATCAGATTAATTGTGCTTTTGCTTATAAAGATACGTTAGGCTGGGCTATTCAAAGTGATACGGGTATAAGTATGCAAAACTAGCGGAAGCGTGGTTGTGCATCATCCACGCCGTAAATCGCATAAATACGGATATTACAGGCATATATGTTCTAGTTCAGCAGGGGGTAGACATCAACTTTGAAGCCGAAAGCGGCATGCAAGAGATTTATTTTTGAAATAGAAAACGAAAGGGAGTCCTTAGCCAGTGATCTGGGTAAGGACTCCCTTTCGTCGTTTATTCGAAATGGTTGCAGATTAAGAAGCAGCAGGCAACTTCAATGTCTGACCTGGATAAATCCAGTGTGGGTTTTTGATTTTGTTGATCTGTTGAAGTGTCTGCCATGTTGTACCATATTGTTTGGAGATCGAATACAGAGACTCGCCTGATTTTACGATATGCAATTTAGCAGGGGCTGGAGCTGGTTTCCCCGGTGCTGGTTTGACCGGTTTCTCCGGCTTTGGTTTTCCTGGTTGAGGCTTGGTTGGTGTTGGTGCTGGAACAGGGGCCGGAGCCTCAGTACCCGGTGCTTCTGGTTCTACAGCGGCTTTCTTGCCTTCACTTATGCGGCCGTCGGTTTTAATATCGACTGCGCCGAGTTTTTGCATGTAGTTGATCAATGCCTCATCCAGTGCACCGTACATACCGGTTGTTGGATACTTGACGAACATCGTGTACTCATCACCGCCGACAGCTGTGAAGTCATTGGTTGCAAGGGTGTAGGTCGCGGCGGGATCAAGAGCTTTATCACCAACCATTACGGTATGAACACGGCTACCTTTTGCAGCAGCGGCGTCAATTTTGAATGTAATTCCGGATACTTGCGGGAATCCACCACTTGGTTCCGGGTAGGAACCTACACCGTTCTCCAAGGCTGCGAGTACATCAGAGCCTTTTACATCAAGGGTAACGACTTGGTTGCCAAAGGGAAGAACGGTAATGACATCACCTTTAGTTACGATGCCCTTTTCAATAGAAGAACGAATACCTCCGCCGTTAGTCAAAGCGATATCGGCTTTGCTGACATCACGGATTGCATCAGCCAGCAAGTCTCCTAGATTGGTCTCGCCAGCACGTACTTGTTCACGTTTGCCGTCGAGTAGAACAGCGGTATTTGCTACTTCTTCTTTCAGGATCGGTTCTTGTTTTTTCTGAATGGAACTTACGAGTGCTGCAACATTCCCATTGGGTTTAATGTCTTTGGCCCCGGTTTCATCCACTAATGTTGCTGTTTTCTTCGAAACTTTGCCGCCGTCTACCCACAGGTCAATGACACCTACATAATTGGTATATTCACCTGCACTTGCAATCAAAGTTCCATGATCAGATACAAGTCCGTTTTTCAATACGGTATGGCTATGTCCATCGATGAACACATCAATGCCCGGCACCTCTTTAACGACTTTGAAGCTTGTATCCGTACTGGAAACATCTTGTCCAAGGTGTCCGAGAACAACGACAACATCGACTTTGCTACGAATTTCATTCACAAGAACTTTAGCTTCTGCAGAAGGATCTGTAATTTGCAGACCTTCTACGTTTTTCGGGTTCGTTTTGTACATGGTTTCTGGTGTAGTCAAGGCAATAATCCCGATCTTCACACCATCCACTTCTTTAATAAGGTAGGGTTCGAAGATACGAGTTCCATCTTTTTTCTTCACGTTTGCACTGAGCATAGGGAATTTCATCATCTTCGCCAGCTCTATGAGACGTTCCGAGCCATAGTTGAATTCATGGTTACCAGGTACCATCGCCTGATAGCCTATTTCGTTCATGACCTGCACAATGCTCTCGCCTCTAACAAGAGTTGCAAATGTGGTACCGTGTACCGCATCGCCTGCATCCAGCAAGAGGGTGTTTGGATTTTCGCTGCGATATTTATCAACGATGCCTGCGACTTTGGCAAAACCCATAGCAGGTGATTGTTCCACTGCTCGAGCATGCATGTCATTGGTATGTAGGATAGTGATGTGTTTACCTGTTCCTGGAGCAGATTCCGTTGCTGCTGCCGCAATGCCTACACTGCCGAACAGTAAACAAACCGTTAGCAGAAGTGAAACAACGTTTTTCCAGTTTTTCATGAATCCGAAACCTCCCAAAATAGTAATCTATTAGAGCGTTTATACAGCTCATGTAGTATTTTAACAGACTATGTTGAGGAAATCTCGTGATTTGCGTAAAAATAAGTAACCTGAAAGTGACATCTGATTCTGCCTGGAAAACGGGTTCAACACTACATGATAAAGAACGTACGTTCTTAATTACTGTAAAAAAAATGCTGCGCATCACGCGGCAGTCCGGTACGTAAGCAAAATTTCTCAAGAGATTCTTCCGGTTCCGGTGTGACTCCGGCCGTCAATAGTTGAATGGCAAAAAGATTGGCTTGTCTCTCCAATTTGCCTGGAGCGAAGTAGGAATGCTCCTCAAGGAAGAAACGGTTAATTCCTTTGTGCAGTCTGTCATGCCCCAGTTCATGTGCACATACAAATCGCTGCCATTCAGGGGGCAAGTCATTGTGAATCACAATAAATCTGCGACGAAGTTTACGGAAATACAGCCCTTTCGTCGATTTGCCCAGATTCGTAAAACGAATCTGTATTCCTACAGCACGGGCAATGCTGAACGGACAGTTGGTTCGGTGTTTGCGAATCAGCTTGGTTACGATGTCATCCATATGATCTCACCTGCAGTTTCAATAAGTTTGAACTCGCGTCCTGGTCTCATGGGCGTTGATCCGATTCGCCTGGCTTTTTCCGTTTATTCATCTGTTTGGCTTCCCAGAACAAACCAGTCAGCACGTCTTTGATCCGTTTCTTGTCCTCTTCATCCAATGGAATTCCGTCGAACATCAGATCGTCGTCATCCTCCAGCATTTTTTTAAAATCCCGGCGATCCTTGTACGTCGCCCATTCCGGTACTTCCTGAGGGTTCGCCTCAAGGCCTGTCTCCATATAACCTGCATGTTTCATCATATCAGAGTAAGGTACGGCGAGTGCGTCGGCAATTTTTCGGATCGTTGCTGGTTTAGGCACCCCACGGACACCATTTTCAATCCGTGAAATCTGTGAATTGCTTATTCCAGCCGCCTCGGCGAGCTGGTTGATGCTGAATCCCTGCTGCTCTCGCAGTTGTTTCATATAAGGACCAAAAGCGTGCTCCACAACTCATGCATCTCCTTCGACTCGTCATAAGTGCTTGTGATTATAAGTTAAGACAACGCTGTTGCACAGGACACTCCGATAACAGAACAACCTACCGATCGCTGTTATCCCCGGATTTCCAATATTCTTCTCTTCAAGGGGAGAAATCCGGTGATAAAGGCGAACGCTCCGCTTCTTCCGGTCCGTTCTGTCCTCTCCGTTATCGTGCAAATGATCGCTCTTCTTAAATAATAAAAAACAAATGACTTATACGAGTTCAGTAATTATCTGTACTATATCGTATATATACCATTAGGTAAAGAGATATGAAACAATTATGCCAAAAGGTATAGGAAATGAGAGCGAAGGTTTTATTTTATCGTCTAAATGACCCAAAATGAAGGTTTACTCTTTTCTCCAGAAAGTGGTATCCTCTAATAGAAATGCGAACAAAGCACGAACATAATGTAAACAGGGAGCCATTTCCAAAAGGCAACGGAAGAAAAAAATAAAAAACGTTATGTTTTGAAAAATCGGAACAATTCTATGTGGGAGACAGTCTTCGCTAGAAGATGGGGATGAGCAGAAATATCAGTATGAGTCGTCAAAATGGAATGAAATATAGAGTGAATTAACATTAGGAGGAGAATGACTATGGCAACGATGACAAATATGGAATTGATATTACCGGAATTGGATCGTCGGAAAACGCAGGCAGCTGTCGAGGCTGTATTGGAGAAGTATCGGATTTATAAAACGATTGCTTTTGAAGAACGTGAGGTGCAGGTGACTGCAAGTTATACGGAACGTTTTCATGGGGCTACCAATGTCACAGGAGATTCTACCGCGAAAACAGCAATCTTTAATGTGGATGTCCAGCGTGCGCGTCAGGCTTACTGCGATACCATTGATCATATCGTATCTCGGCTCAGTGAGAAAGAACGGGTATTAGTAAACGAGCGCTATATGAAGGACGATGATGTCTTTGACTATAAAATATACAACCATGTTTTTGATCCGCCTGTGAGCAAGGATACCTATACCAAGATTCGTACCCGTGCTTTTTACAAATTGGCGCTGGCTTTGTCTGACCGTGGGCTGATGAATATGGAACCTCTGTCATGCACAAGAAAAGAACGGAAGAAGCTTGGCTGAGCATTAGGCAAAAAGTTGAAGCTTTCATATCCCCGAAGGATTGGTTACAATGGTTTGGACAAAATCACAGACGGAGCATCTGAGGGGGAGTGCCAATGCCGGAAGAGGCTGGAATGCAGGAAATGGTGACACTGAAAACCATTGCGGAAACGTTAAACACCTCCAATGACCTTAGTCTGATGCTGGATACGGTGGTTGGCAAATTACTTGAGCTAACCGGACTCACGGCGGGATGGCTTTTTCTCATCGATGAACGCGGAGAGTATGCCTGTGTATCAGACTATAACCTGCCGCCAGCTTTAATTCGAAACGATAAAGAGCCCATGAGAACGGGAACGTGCTGGTGTATCAATCGTTTCAGGGATGGAAGGCTGCAGCATGCGGTTAATATCATTAACTGCAAACGTCTTGAAGATGCTGTGGAGTTTAAGTGGGGAGACACACAGGATATTACACACCACGCTACAGTCCCACTGCGCTCGGGTGAACGAATGTTGGGACTGCTCAATGTGGCAGCGCCAGGTAAAGAGGTTTTCAGCGATAGCGAACTCGCACTTTTGCAGGCGGTAGCCTATCAGATTGGCAGTGCAATGGAGCGAATGCGATTGTACCGTGCGGAGCAACGACGGGCAGAACTTTATGCCCGGCTCGGTGATTTCGGTACAGCATTAAGTCTTGCGATCAATGAGTGTACCGAGTCGAATGCATTGCCTGACACCGTGGTAAGGTTACTTGGCAAGCATTTTGATTGGCCGTTCGCCGCGCTTGTACAACAAACGAATAGCACATTTCATATACATGCAATGTATGCTCATGGTGAGGTATGGACGGACACGCCAGATCCCCTTTCCTTGGAAGGGACACGCCTTATGGATCGGATCGTGGATCACTATCGTGCAGCCATCCTATCCGCAGATGAACTTGCTGAAATATTCGGCCAATTCAGGCTTGAATTTCAATGGGGTGAATTTGCTTCAGGGGTTGGTGTACCTCTTCCATATCATGCACCAGAGGAACCAGGAGTGCTGATCGTTGGTACTGAGTCACGATCCCTTGATCTGATCCGGGCAGACAAGGAAGTCCTTGAGGCTCTGGCAGAACATATCATTGCTTCACGTGAGAGCTTGAAGCTGGCAGATCATCGGCGCGAACTGGCGAGGCTTGAAGAGCGGAATCGACTTGCTCGGGATTTGCATGATTCGGTGAATCAGATTTTATTCTCCCTATCGCTGACGGCAAAAGGTGCAGAGAGTATGCTCTCCGGTTCGGAACCGGTGCATCCGGCAGCAGAAGTGATGAGAGATATACGAGCTTTGTCCCAGGAAGCGCTCAAGGAGATGCGAGCGTTGATTATGCAGCTTCGTCCATCAGGTTTGGAGGCCGGATTGGTAAGCGCGCTACAGGAGTACGGTGCAAAACAGGGGCTTCAAGTTATCGCTGATCGTAAGGGGATGCGCTCCATACCACGTTTCATTGAAGAAGGTTTGTGGCGTATTGGTCAGGAGGCGCTGAACAATATTCGGAAGCACGCAGGGGTATCCTCGGCATGCATACAGCTTGAATTCAGTGAACGTGAAGCGAAGCTCACGATCTCCGATCGGGGGAAGGGCGGTGCCAAGCGACGGAAGCCATCATCGGAAAGTTCACTCGGATTGTCGATTATGAGGGAGCGTGCGCAATCACTCGGAGGCAAGCTCAATATATGGAGTTCTTCGCGTAAAGGAACAACCGTGACGGCAGTTATACCACTTCCGCATGAAACGGAATAGAGTCAGGAGGCAGGCAAAGATGCCGATTACAATATTACTTGCCGACGATCATGTCATGGTCAGACGGGGACTACATGTTTTTCTGAAAACGCAGGAGGATATGAAGGTTATCGGTGAAGCATCGAACGGGCAAGAAGCCTTGGAGCAAGCGCAGGACCTGGAGCCGGATGTTATTCTGATGGATCTTCATATGCCTGTCATGGACGGTATTGAAACAGCCAGACGTTTGCGTAATCTGCTGCCACATACACGGATCATCGTGCTAACTTCGTTCTCGGATCAGGATCATGTCGTTCCTGCCGTTCGTGCAGGCGTAAAGGGATATCTGCTCAAAGATATCGAGCCTGAGGATTTAGCCGTTGCGATCCGTAATGTGCATTCCGGTCAGGTCGAATTACATCCGGCGGCTGCAAGTCAATTGATGCACGTCATGGCATCGATGGATATGCTGTCAGAAGCAAGTCGAGTGGAAGGCAACTCTCAAGAGGAAACGCTTTTCCAAGGTTCGAACCAGACTGTACACCAAACGAGTGGACCAGGTGAATGGAGTAATCCGAGTAAGTTAGATGAACCAGGTTATTCAAGTCGTTCAAATCATTCAAGTCATTCAAGTCATTCATGGAACTCTAATCCATCGAGTCCTGTGTCCGATGAAGGTCTAAATGCACTCACTCGCCGTGAACGGGAAGTGCTGGGGCTGATCGCTCAAGGGTTAAGCAACAAAGAGATTGCGGTTCGGCTTGTGATTACGGAGAAAACAGTTAAAACACATGTCAGTCATCTGCTCGATAAACTAGGGCTTGCAGACCGAACTCAGGCAGCGCTTCATGCTGTTCGGAATGGCTGGGAACTGTAATGAGTTGCAGGCTATCATTGTAGTCGCCAAATTCAGACAAAATTCAGACTAAAGTCGTATGAACTCAACCGAAAGGTTGAGTTTTTTTGTGCTGAAGTTAAGTCCATTAGCTGACGAATGCTGCCCTGCATCAAGGTAAAATAAGGATAACCAAAGTCGAGAAGCAAGAGCATGGATGACGATAATAACAGCGATCAGGAGAGTGAATGTAATGAATATTGTGATATTGGCAGGCAGCAACCGAAGAAATGCAACAAGCACACGCCTGGGTGAATATGCCGTAGAGATCATTCAAGGACAAGGACACGAGGCGAGCTTGTTTAATCTGTATGAAAAACCACTGCCATTCTATGCTCCGGATGAAAAGCAAGAGACCGATGAGAACCTGGCGGCATTGAACACCGTAATGCTTGCGGCGGATGCCATTATCCTGTCTACCCCAGAGTACCACGGCAGCATAAGCGGTGTGCTTAAAAATGCGCTGGATCATCTAAGTCAGGCCCATTTCAGTGGTAAACCGGTTTTATCGATCAGCTCCGCGGGAGGAGCTGTTGGTGTAAGCTCGCTTACCCAAATGCAAACCATGGTACGTAATCTGCACGGGATTAATGCTCCAGAATGGATCTCCATTGGTGGTGCACAGCGCAGACGATTTGAAGCGACATTTGACGGATATGAGGAATACGAAGGTAGTCAGGATATTGAGGAACGGGTGCAGCGCGTACTCGGATCTTTTCTGAATCTGGCTCAGACGTTAACGGCGGCAAGGAAAGCATAAATTCATCATCGTAATGAAATAGAAGGAGGGAATACAGCATGATTAAAGGTTTATATGAAACCCATCTGAATGTGACAGATCTTCAAAGATCACATCATTTTTACGAGAAGGTACTTGGATTACCTCTTGCTAGTGAAAACCCGGAACGCGGATACTTATTTTACTGGATTGGCGGCGAACGCCATGCCATGCTAGGGCTGTGGGAGAAAGACCCCGCGCAGGTGCAACGTCAGCACTTTGCTTTTCAAGTATCCCTGGAAGATATGAAACATGCCGTTGAATACCTTGAAAACAAGGGCATCGCCACTCGTAATTTTCTGGATGATGACATTGGAGAGCTATATGTATTTGGCTGGATGCCAGCGGTTTCTGTTTACTTTGCCGATCCGGATGGTCACTCGTTAGAATTCATTGCCGTGCTGCCGGACGAAGCGAAGCCAGAGCTTGGTTTGGTGCCGTGGAGTGAATGGGAGAAAATGCATGGGAGAAGCATATGATCATAGAGGAAGTACTGTTTTATAGCGTAAAGCTGGAGGAACTGCATCATTTCTATGGAGTTACGCTGGGCATGAGGGTATCCGAGATTAATCCTGTGGAGGAAGCCTTCACTTTGCAGGCCGGATACACCAAAATGATATTCAAACATTGGAACACTGCATCCCAAGTAGAGGGAAAGGGCCGAGCGCCGTTCTATCATTTTGCCTGGATGATCCCGACGAATCAGTTTCAGGAAGCCAAGCAGTGGGCGGCGTCACGAGTGAGGCTAAGCACAGATGGAGAGCGGGATGAAACTTACTCTAACAACTGGGACTCCCACTCACTATATTTTGAAGATCCGGCTGGGAACATTGTGGAGCTGATTGCTCATCACAGGAAAAACAACGAGCAAGAGCGCGCATTTTCGGTGGAAGATATTTTGAAGGTGTGTGAGATCGGGCTGGTTTCGGAGGATGTGCCAGCCACAGTGCACGAATTGGAGAAAGCAGGATTATCCCGCTGGGGCGAAGGAAGTGATACGTTTTCTCCTGTAGGTGATCGAAACGGTTTGTTTATTGTGGTGAGGAAGGAACGAGTATGGTTTTTCTCTAATCAAAAGGCACAGATTTTCCCGTTAGAAGCTACGATCCATCAAGTGGGCAAGCTTCAATTCAATGGAGATGGCAGCGACTCTTCAGGATATTCCGCCACTGGAGTGTCCGTATAAAATATCTTTAGATCAGATACAGCGCAAAAGGGGAATAAGTATCTGAACTCCATCATGTTATAGAAGTAAACGCTTTATTTTATTGAGATCAGGAGTAGTCCGGCTTGTAGCGAGGCTTCCATAACTTGAAGGGGGATGGCACACTTGGATCGACGTTTGTTGGAAGAGGGACTAGCGACAATTGCCTCCAGTCGGGAACGCACCGGTGATCTATGGCATGCCCATTATGGGGCAGGGGCAATTGCGGCTTACTTTTGGGTGAGGGAAAATCGTCTCACGGCCCTTGCCGCTGGCAGTGTTACCGCGGAAGCGAAAGCGATGCTTCGCCAGCATGGGACACATATCAGTCATACGGCTTCACCAAGTGAACGCATGCCGTTAGAAGAAGCCGAAGCGCGTATTGCAGACGCGCTGGAGCACACGATTGGCGAGTTGCACTGGGTAGGACACCAAGTGATCTATGGAGCGATTAGTCTCAAAGCCATTCGTGAACTTGATGGATGGGGCACCGTAGAAGAGATTGAGCAGATTGCTCAATTAATTGAGTCGTTTGAACGTACGATTCCAGGCAGATCCTGGGTGAATACAACGGTAAAAGAGATTCGCCATATGCAGCTGGACGAGAATGACAATTTTCCTGAGATACTGCATCCGATTCAGTTGTCTCAGTTTATTCTGGAGGAACTTGGTGCGTTTCGTACGATTTATCAAGCGGAAGCCCATCATGATCTGATTGGACATATGCTTACCTACGGTCATGCGCTGAACATGCTTTATGAGCTGGGATATCAGGCCCTGTTTTATAAAGGCATTCCGCCTTTTCTCAAAATGGTCAAGGCCTTGCGCCTGAGCCGTGATATCGATCTGACGCCGGAGGCAGCCACGCTGCAATCCCCTGTGGACATGTTACCACTAGCACAAGCTGAGCGTTCACGCGCTCTGCCACATGAATTGGAATACTGGTTGAAGGATCGGCGCTGCCGTGACTGGTATGGCGGGCATATTTTCAAATTTCCGTTCAGCTTCTATCACCATGCCAAACATGAGGAACCTATGCCTGAAATTTGGGAGAACTTCCGTTATATTATTGCGTAGGAAGTATAACGAACAAATCACATTCTATACAATCTATATGTATCGAGTAAACCTTAGAAAGATCCATTACTCAAAATTAACGTTCATTAAATCAAGCACTTGTCTAAGCGGCAGGTGCTTTTTCGTCATTTCCATTTTCTCGCAGAAAACCAACGAGAAATCGGCGTAATTCATCCGCAATACCGTCTGCATGAGGGAGAAAAGAAGGTAAGATGATATTATCGGATCAGAAGCAAGGGGAGCAACGTGTAGCGTACAGTGTACAAAGTCTAAACGATGTGCAAGAGACAGAAAAGTAGATCCCGCACAAAAGTCAGGCCAGCAAATGCTGGTTTTTTTTCATTTCGGTGATTGCGCCCTTGCCCTGATCGGGTATTGAAGAATATCAAAAAACAGGAGGCTACATGATATGAAAACAGTATTGTATGTACCACTCGATGATCGTCCGGCGAATCTGGATGACGTAATTGTACAAGGGAAAGCAGCCGGTCTTCACATCGTTACACCCAACCTGAAGGATATCAAGAACCGTTTGGATACGAAGAAGACGACCGACGGCACAACGCTGCTGGGCACTTCGACGCCCATTTACGGGAATCCGTCCAACATCTATGATTTCATTGTCAAACATGCAGCGAAGGCAGACGGTTTCATTATTTCAACGGATATGCTCGCTTACGGTGGATTGATCGGCAGCCGTCAGCTTCGCGAAAACGGCGGCGGAACGTATCCGTCATATGACGAGCATACGACTCATTTGCTGGATGTCATTCGAATCATTAAAACGAAGTATCCGCGCAAACCGCTGTTTGTGATGGATACGATTATGCGACTGGCAACGACTTCGTTTGCAGATGGATTGGCACTGGATGCGTATAATGAATCTCGCTCTCTGATGCAACAACCACGCCAGACTTATACGGAATTTGAAGATATTATTCAAGGATATAACGTTTCTACAGATGGAGTAGAGTACGGGGGAACCACATATTTCGATAAACAGAAATACTACAATACAAGACAGCACAAGTTTAAAACGAACCGTTACATTCTGGATCAACTGGCTCGTACAGGATACATTGATTTCCTTGCCGTTGGTGTGGATGATGCGAATACACAAGGGGTTCAGATCAACGAGATCAAGTATGTCGAAGCGCGGATTAACGAATGGCTTGGCGGTACGGATGGACAGAACCCGGATCGTGCGATTATTTTGCCGGATGCCGATGGATTGGGACATGCTTTGGTCGCACGGATGGCGAATCAGCTGTTCAGAGGTGGGGCTAAAACAAAATATGGTGTGAAGTATTACGGGCCACACGGTTCGACGATCATCAATACCTATGAATATATGGATGTACACCAAAACGTGGTCCACCACGTCGATATCGTCGGCGGTGTTATGATTGAGGATGGGGCAGATTCCGCAGTGGATATGGAGATCATCGCCATTACAGCACTTGATCAGGTGCAGGAGGCGGTGGAGCGTTTGGCAACGAATGGGGAGCAGGGGTTGCCTTCGATCCTGATTGATTTTGTGGGCAAAGGGCCTGCGAACGTCGATGTGGCTGAAGTATTGCTCAATAGTCCATATACCGGACGTGTACTTGGATACAGTGCCTGGAATACACCGGGAAACAAAATTGGTCTTGCGGTTGGCATGGCACAATCCAGATTTGCGCTAATCACTACGGAAAAGCATAAACATAAGTTGCGGGATGCCATGAATGCACACGGCTCACTATTGTTCAAACGTTTCCTGAAGGACTACAGCTACAAAGCGGTAGCCATTGCCGATGTTCGCACCTATTCGCGTGCGCATGCCCTGTATACCAATGTGGCAACACTGGCGGATCAGAATATGGTGCTGTTTAACTCGGAAGAGGACTACGCTCATCTGCAAAGCTTGTTACGCGATCTCATGCAGACACACACCGCTGAACTGGCGAGCAAACCGGCTTTCGGGCAAGGTAATCCGGCCATCCGCCAAATCTGTGACGGGCAACTGACGTACGCCACGTATAACGGTGCACTTCTGGAATACAATAACCCTGATTTCATCTGGGGACGCGCGTTCGAAATTACGCTGAGCCCGCAGGTGAGGATGAATTAAAATCATGTTTTAGAATGACAGGAGAAATGGGCTGTAGTTTAAGTTGAGAACGAATAAAGCGAGCTACTCATGAACGGTAGCTCGCTTTCCTATTCTCAATTCCAAGCAACTATGATGACGAACATCATAGCTACGACAAAAGAAAGTATGAGAAATGATTTATTATTGTGACGCTTATGTGCGATCCATAACCCATAAGAAGACATGAGAGATGAGATAAAGAAAAATAGGTAGAACAACATTCCTTCTGGAGAAAATAGAAAAGCACTGCTTGTAAAGTTCCAAAATCCAGGAAGAATAGGGATAGAATATACGGGGACAATGGCTGCAAGTGTGAATAACAGCGTTTGTGTCCAAAGAAAGTACTTATTCATCAATTTCAATAGAAGAATGGATAAGAGAAATAATAGCAAGGTTACTGTGAAAAAAGAGGGGGCTGTCCACATGAGAAGTTGTCCCCAACCACTCATTTTTTCATCATAAAGTAGAAATAAACTCAAAGTATAAGCAACTACACCTGCCAAATAACTTGAGATGAACACCCAGATGTAAAATAGATCAGATTTCTTCATTTAATCGCCTCCATTCTAATAGAACACGATCACTTTATTAAGGGTATGTTTTTATCATGTAAATGTCTATCTTTATGAGAAAAAAATCACATAAGAAGTGTCGTCTTTTTACCTCCCAAGCTCCGCCCTTATTCGCGCACAAGTCAACCCAATCACCATCCGCGGTAGGGGAAAAAGGCTGTAAGATAGTATTATCGGATCAATTGCCGAGGGACACACCGAAAGCACATACGCTAATGTACAGACCAGCCAATACGGCTGGTCTTTTTGATGCGGTGAGATTGTCCCTGCATTTTGATCCGGTTTCTACTTGGAGTGTGGAAAAAGGGGGAGTCCCGAACTGCCACATGGTTGCTGTAACATGCGGGCAGTATTCATTTTTACGGCGGAAGGGGGCGAAATGAATGTGTCTATTAGCACACGTATTAAAAAGACGTTAAAGCAGAAGCTTGCGGCTCTTATACCTGCTTGGGAAGGCCGCGTGCAGGATATTCCCGCTTCGGGTGAAGTATTGTCAGGTCCATGCGCAGTTGTTGCTTTTGCCGAAGAAGTACCGAAGTCAGCTTGGGCAGGATACAGGCGAATCATCAAGATTTCACCGTATGCCCGATCGGAAGACGGGGGTGCAGAGCTGGTGGAGGTCTGGTCAGCATCGTTAATCGCGGGCTTGCATCAGGTGCGGCTGGAGGATGAGGAAGGTGGAGCTTTTACTTGCCTCTATCTGGGTTCTACGGACAGCGACCGTGCAGATGTTGCCTCAGGTTTGATCACACGTAGTTTGCGCTTTGGTGTGTACGTTCCTGAACCGCAAGGTGCCGCCGGGAATAGCCCTGTGATGGATGACCCTTGGCTTGTTGCACTGCAGCTTTGGACAGCGAACATGCTAGGATCGAACTGGTCTGTGTATGCCAATAGTTGGCCAGGTGGGTATAGGATGCCGTCTGTACTGTGGCGATTAAACGGGAACAGTACCGCGGTGGCGGGAACCTCGGCGCTTGAAGTACGCAAACAGTGGATCGGGCATGTTCTTACCGATGATACAATTCTGACGGATCAGGCGGCAAGTTATCTGGTCAAGCAATTGGCACTTCAATCGCGGATTCCAATGACTCCATCGGATAGTGAGGAAGCTGGAGCTAACACGATGGGCGAGAGTCACACACGTTATGTGACAGTAGATGAGGTAACAGCGGATTTGCAAGCCGATGCGTATCTGAATGGACAGATTCGTCTAACGTTAACACAGCGAATCCGTCGTCCGGTTACAAGTGCACCTCTTATGCGTGAGATCCACCATAACAAAGGAATCGAGTAAAAGTAAGCCCCAGAGAAGTTATCACTAAGGGATAGTTTCAGATCGTTTTATACCTTAGCTTATGTAGACTCATAGCTTTAGTAAGACTGCTTCTTCGTAGAAATTTTATAGATTACAGGATCAAAAATTCATAGGTGAGACGAGATCATTTGAACTTTGTTAGATCAACGAGGTGAGAGATACATGGCAAGCTTTTTGAAAAAAAAGTTACCGGTTCTCCCGCAGTATACGCGGGCTGAACTGATGAATCATTCGGAAGCCCTCTTTGCCGTGAAGGCAGAGGTGCTGGCTGGTGCGCTGCACGAAGCGGCGCACCAGACGTTTTCCATTGAAGAAGCACAGGCAAGAATCAACCAATTTTTGAAAGCGAAGGTGAATGAATAATGGCAGGTGGAACTTGGGAACAAACAAATCGTCCGGTCCTTCCGGGATTGTATATGAATTTTCAGGCGGCGGCGTCTTCGGCTATTCAGGCGGGCAGTCGTGGAACGGTCGTTGTGCCGGTCAAGGCTAACTGGGGTCCGGTGGACACGTTTGTGGAAGTAAGCAGTGAAACGGCAATTGAACGTACATTTGCGGCAAATGCACTGGATAACGGCACGGCCTATGCGTCTTTGAAGCTGGCTTTACTTGGCGGACCGAAGAAACTGCTCGCTTATCGGGTGGCAAGTTCGGTAGCGAAAGCAGCTACGCTGACGTTGAAAGACGGTGGTGGTGCGGATGTGCTCCAACTCGATGCAAAGTATCCAGGCGACCGTGCGAATGGCTTCTATGTAACGATTCAGCCAGGTGTGATCGACAATACGAAGTTTGAAGTGCGTTTGTTTGAAGGCAACCGCATGTTGTATGCGCTCTTGACTGCAGATGTTACTGCTGTAACTCTTGCCAAAGAGATCAATGCCGATGAGCAAAACCTGTGGATCACGGCTCAGGCGATTGGAGAAGGGACTGGGGAGGTTGCGAACGTATCGGGAGCGGCTTTCAAAGGCGGCGTAAGCGGCAATGATGCACTGACGAATGCAGAGTACATTACTTTGCAGGGCGCGCTGGAAGGCGAGCAGTTTGATGTGCTTGCCTTGGATCATGCGGCGGATGCAGCGTTGCTTGCGAGCTTTGCGGCGTGGGTCAAACGGGTTCGCAGTGAAGGCAAGCCGGTCATGGCTGTATTCGGTGGCTCCACAGCAGACGATACGTCCGCTTCGGCAGCTCAGAAGGCTGCAACGCGCTCCCTTACGCTGAACCATGAAGGTGTGATTAATGTGGGCACGGGCGTGCGTTTGGGCGATGCTTTCTATAGCTCCGCACAGACCTCGGCTTATGTTGCAGGTCTTATCGCCGGACAACGTCTGAACGAATCCACGACATATGCGGCAACACCGTTCGATGATGTTACACGCCGCTGGACACGCGCCGAACAGGAGCAGGCTGTACAGAATGGCGTATTTATTTTCTTCCACGATGGACGCCGGGTTAAAGCTCTCCGTGGCGTGAATACTCTGGTTACCCCTGCTGCCGGACAAAATAATGCGTGGAAAAAAATCCGGTCGATCCGGGTCATGGATGCGATTAATACAGATTTGCAGCGTTCCGCAGAAGATACGTATATCGGTAAAGTGAACAATACCGAAGAAGGTCGTCAGGCACTGATTGGTGCGATGAAGGCTTATTTGGCGTTGCTCGCACAGAGCAATGTTATCGAGGCCGAAGGGTATGATGTTGTTCTCGACCCGGCATATTACGGTGATGCACCCGTGCTGAAACCGGAGGCAGATCAGGTATTCCTGCAATGGAATGTGAAGCTGACGGACGTGATGGAGCAGTTGTTTGGTACGTTTTACGTGCAATAAGGTAAAAGGCTTGAAAGCAGGCTAACAGGCTAGTAGGTCATTTTGTGAAAAAAGTAGAAGGACATGTTGAGTGGTTGGTTTATACAAATAACGGAGAGGCCAGCGAAATTCTAGGGATACAGTGATTCGGAGGATTTCTGACGGTATCGTTATGATGTGTGAACAATAACCACTCAACCATAATAAGGAGGAAATATACATGTTGGATGCGTCAAGAGTAATTCTCGGTACCCACGGTCAATTGCATATGGATGGTGTGTGGCAGACCAATATTAACAAGCTGGAGGCCAGCGTAGAGATTGAGAAACGAGAGCTGAATCTGGTCGGCAACGAGTGGAAGGTTCACAAAAACGGTGCTAAAAAAGGTACAGGTACGATGACAGGTTACAAGGTTACGTCCGATATGATCAAGCGCGGCTTCACCAAATTTCAGATTATCTCCAAGCTGGATGATCCCGAGTCGTATGGACATGAAAGTGTACTGCTGAAAGGATGCATGGTAGATAAAATTCAGCTGGCGAACTGGACGGCAGGTGAGGAAGTGCCGGAAGAAACGGGCTTTACCTTTGAGGGATTCGAAATGCTGAATCCGATTGTAGCGAACTGATTTTTATGTAACGTTACTTCACAATAGGCAAGGGCACTGAAGCAGACCGGGAACCTCTCGGTCTTTTTGGTGTATTGAGATGATTATGAAATACACACGGAAGCACATCGAATTCAGAGAATACATGAGAAAAAGGAGATTTTAACCGATGAGTATGAATGAAAATTTGTCCGAAGAGCAGATTTTGGATCAGTTGTTTGAGGCGGCAGAACGTCTGCCAGAAGAAAATGTGCGTATCCAACGTCTGGATCTGCTACTCACCTTGCGTGGATTGACTTCTTCCAAAGTGGATCAGATTCGCGAACGCTGTACGATTCGCAAAACGACAAAAGGTCGCACCGAGGAAAAGGTGGATACCGAGACGTTTAATGCCCTGCTGATCTCCGAGGCTACGGTGAAAATGAGTGTACGCGGACTGGAACTGTCCGGCTGGGGAGATAACCGCATCACAGGACGTATGAAGTTGTCAGGTGGAGAGCAGGCGGTGCGCCGTATGTTGCTGGCTGGTGAACTGGATGCGGTTGGTGACAAAGTGCTCGAACTATCCGGCTTCGGCGTGGAGATTGAAGACCTAAAAAACTGATTCACTCCGGCGGGATGACCACGTTCCTGTATCACATGTGGGTGCGCCATCATCTCCGTCCCGGAGAGTTCTGGTCTTTGCCGCGCGGGGAGCGCTCGCTTTTGCTTGCGTTCTCGGAAGAAGAGATGGCGGCCATATCCGCTCAAATGAATCGTTAATTGAAAAGGTCAGGAGGTGAAACAAATGGCAGAAATGATTGTAGGTCTATCCAAGTCCAATGCGGAAATGCGGACAACCCTTCGTTACCTGGATCAGATTCAGCGCTCAACGGAACGTCTGGGCAGAGTACGCTATCAGAGTCTGATTAAGGTGAACAATGAGCTGAGAACGACTGGGCGAAGGTTGGAGCATATTTATAGTATGGCTGTGCGAATCAGCAGGTTGCGTATTACACCGACGATTGGGTTGATTGATAAGCTGAGTCCAGCACTGGATCGCGCATTGGCGAAACTGAACAGTTTCAGGGACCAGATGGTTATGGCTTCGGGGACTGTGTCAGTGGAGGTTCGACAGAAGATTGAAGTGGCGATGGGGAAGACGAACCCGGCGGGTGGGCCTTCGTTGGCACTGAACATTGGGAGCAATAATAATACGGTCAATAATCCTGCCAAGGAAGAAGAACCTAAAAAGTGGTGGGAAAAGTGGCTTGAAGGAATTCAAGCATTCAATGATGTGAAAGATGCAGCGTTTAATGTAGGGGATATTATTGGTTTATTTAAAAAGAAAAAAGAAGAAAATCCTGCACCAGACCCGACCAGAAGCCCTGCTTCTAAATGCTGCTGTTGCACAGGTGGAAAGATTGGCAAGAACCGCAGAGTTCGTACACCGAATACGGATGGAAGCGGAGGCCCTGATCGGGGCAGACGAGGCTACCGAAGTGGTAGAAGATCAGGAAATGGACCAAATCCAGGCCCAAGACCAAATCCGGTACCGAGGCCACCTGTACCTGATCCGCCTAATCCTCCACCTGATCGAAATAGAAATGGAAGAAGAGGACGAAGAGTTAGAGGTATGGGTGGCTTAGGTTTTGTCGACTCTGGTTCACTCGGATCATTAACCGATATGCTGGCAGGTAGTGGGTTGATGGACAGCTTGAGTGGAGGATTCGCCAAAGGAGCCAAAAGGTTGCTAGGACCCATCAGCATGCTTGCAGATGTGGCGAATGTAGCGACAGCACCCCCAGAAGAACGTGGTCGAGCAGTAGGTTCCATGATTGGCGGCACAGCAGGTACTGCGATTGGCAGCGCCATCGGTAGCGTTCTTTTGCCTGGCATCGGGACCTGGGTTGGTGGTGCTGTTGGTGGTTGGGCTGGTGGTGAAGTGGGAGGCTGGATTGGAGATAAGGCGAAGGATATCGGTAGCTTTGTATCCAATGCATCAGAAGGTTTAGGCAACGCGTTATCTGGTGCTGCTGACTTCGTCTCTGAGAAAGCAAAGAGTCTCACTGAGGGATTTTCTAATTTCTTCGGTTTTGGATCGAAAAAAGAAGAACAGACTACTCCGCCTGCAACCGTTGCTTCAACCCCTTCTGTACCTGCAGCACCGCAAATGCCGCCAGCGTACAGGCCAGAATTTTTATCGATCACCGGACCCGAAGCCTATATGAACAATCGATTGGGCTCACCGACAGCTACGGGTTTGATTGGAACAAGTATGATGCAATCTCAAGCGATGGCGTTAAATCAAACGGGACAGCAGAGCGGTAAAGCATCGCCACTCACAGTAAGTATCTCCGAAGAACAGATGAGCAGTCTGGCAAGTTACCTTAAGGATTTCAAAACGGAAACGACCAACCAGATCTCGGTGAATGTAGCGCCGGGAACGGTACAGGTGACGGTCCGCGAGAACGCAATTGATTACGATGCTGTGACTCAACAGGTAGGGCAACGGATCTCGAACGAGCTCCGCCGGGCGATGCAAAATCGCAAAACGATTATGGCCTAAGCAGAAAGGAGGCCGCAGATATGTCTACACTTAAAGATGAAGTTGGTACTAACGAAATGTCGTTCACGTTGAAGGATGGCAGTACTTCGTTTGTATTCCCGGTGAATCCGGAAGAAGTCAACATTTCCAGATCAAAAGGATACGAGACGATTAATATGCTGGAGCATGGCGAGTTTGACTTTGCACAAGGGGAGAAGGTGAAGGAGATCACCTTCTCTTCTTTTTTTCCAAAAGAGTATGATAAATCCTATTGTACGGTGACGGACATTCCTGATCCACGCGTGGCGATGAATGTGTTGAACACTTTCCTCATCTCCAAGAAACCACTGCGTTTCATCATCTCCGGAACCGGAGTGAATGTACCCGTGTTTCTGATTTCACTCAACTCGAGTTTTCGCGGCGGGGAGCCTGGAGATATATATTTCGATTTGACGCTGCGAACGTGGCGGGATTCGAAAGTGGAGAAGGTGGGTTCGGGTGCTGCTGGTAGCAAGTCTGGTTCACGTACCGATCTGAAAAAAAATAGCAAGACGTATACCGTCAAAGCCGGGGATTCCCTGTCTAAAATAGCCAAGCTTGAGCTCGGAAATAGTTCCAAATGGAACGAGATTTACAAGCTCAACACCAAGATTATCGGCAGTGATCCGAACCGGATCAAGCCGGGGCAAAAGCTGGTGATGCCATGACCTACAAGGTCATTGTCGATGACAAGTACGATATCACCAAGCTTGTCGAAACGATTACGCTGAAGGACTCGCTTGATCAGATTGCCTATCAGGCGAACATCCGGCTGGCGGTGTCTGCTTCTTCAGGTCTACCTGCGATTTCACCGGGCATGGCGGTACGGATCAGCGGGGTTCCTTTTGGCGAAAAATCAATGGTCTATCTTCTCCATCCAGCGGTCATTTGGGAAGCGGAAAGCTCCAATAGCGGTACCAAGCGTTTGTCCCTCACGGTCTACGACCGAATGATTTATCTCGAAAAATCGGAGGACGAATTCCTGTTTCCCAAGGATCAGACGGCAGTACAACGGCTCAAAGCTTACGCTAAGGAATGGAAAATTCCTCTGGCTACGTTGCCAGAGATCAAGACCAAGCTGGGTAAGGCGGTGTATAGGTCACAGACGATTTTTTCGATGATATTTGCTGATCTGAAAGAAACAGCCAAATCCGGGGGAGACATGTACCACCCACGGATGATGCCTGGCGGGTTGCAGTTGTTCAAGGTAGGTAGCAACACGAAGGTGCACGCGCTGGATCGGCTAATCGATCTGACGCAGATGCGGACACTCGAAGGCGCAGTCACGAAAGTAAAGGTGATGGCAGCGTCTGAGTCCGGCGGTAGCGGTAAAGAGGTGCCTTCCAAAGTGTTAGCGATTGAGCAGAGTGATACAGAGCAGCTGGGTACATTGCAAAAACTGGTCGAGGACGATCAGGTAAAAACAGCCGCCGCCGCAAAAAAACTGGCGAAAAGCAAGCTGACAGGCATACAGGAGACGTTTACGATCTCGGCCCCGGATATCAACACGATTCGCGCAGGAGATGCGGTTACGTTGAAAGGTCTAAAGCTGATCGTCATGTCGGTCAGCCGGGATCTGTCAGCCGGGCCGGGCACGATGACGCTGGAGCTGGGCACGGCGGAGCTGGTGAAAAGGAGGTTTTACCTTGAATAAAGAAGATCCGTACGGGCAGTTTGCCGATGTAATGCGGGGAGCGATGAGCACACATTCCCGTCAGGCGGTGAGCGGTCTGGGCGCAGTGCTTGGTACGATCACGGCGTCCGGTGTGAAGCTGGACGACTTCAAGCACGAAGTGCAGGACTATCTCGTGGCCGAGCTGCCGGGCACGCTGAAGTTGCCGGAGCGCGAAATAACTGGAGCGATTTCCGGGATATCTGACGTGGCGGGCGGCGGCACGACGGGCACGGGACGGTTTCTTTTGCAAAAAGAGGAAGTGGAAGAAGCGGTCTGGTCTTTGGGCAAAGGGTTGAAAGCCGGGGATCGCGTGCTGGCGATGCGGGTGAATAGCGGGAACGATATTGTGGTGCTGTGTAAGGTGGTGAGTGCGAATGCCTAGTTTGTTTCCAGAAACGGGTATGGTCTGGGGAGATGAAGAGGACCTGTCGGGTGCGGCTTCAGAAGAAGTACGTTTTGGGCGAAGCTGGCGCTATGATTATGATGCTGGTGATTTTGTGCTGACTCCCAGTGGCAAGGTGGCTACAGCAGACGCGCATGAAGCGTGGGTGCAGTGGTGTATCAAAGCGGTGAAAACTCCGCGGTACAGACATGTGATCTACTCTCGGGACTACGGTTCGGAGCTGGAGGATCTGATCGGTCAGGGGGATAGCCGCGGTGTGATGGAAAGTGAGATTGCCCGGATGGTGACAGAAACGTTGCTCGCTGATCCGCGTACGGATGCGGTGGGCCAGTTTACATTTGATTGGGACCGGGAGCAGTGCGGGTTTACGTGCCGGGTGATGAGTGTGCAGGATGAGATGTTTATTCTGGAAAGTGAGGTGATCTGACGGGATGGCTGAGATTCCTCGTTATTTGGAGGGCCAGACGGAGGAACAGATTATGCAGCGTATGCTGGATCGTCTGCCCGCGGATCTGGACAAGTCGGAAGGTTCGTTTTTGTGGGATGCGGAGGCTCCGGTAGCTTTTATGCTGTCAGAGGCGGCACTTTGGGCGCAGGAGTTACTGCGGCGCGGATTTGCCAGTACGGCGGCGAGCCGTGATCCGAATTTTCGTTCGGAGGAGCTGGATTTGCGGGCGGGGGAACATGGCATTACGCGCCGGGCGGCGGTGGCGGCACAGGGCACCGTGAAATTTACGGGTGAGCCGGGGAAAGTCGTGCCAGCAGGTACGGTTGTAGCTACGCTCGCAGATGAGGTGTCCGGTGAAGCGTCGCTGGAATATGAAACGGTGGGCCGTGTGGAACTGGATGAAGATGGTGTTGGGAGTGTAGGGGTACGTGCGCTTGTTGCTGGAAAAGAGAGCAATGTACCCGCAGGCACGTTAACCGTGCTGTCTACACCGGTAAGCGGCGTGACGTCTGTGGTGAACACGGACGTCATCAAGGGCGGTGCGGACATCGAAGCGGATACCGCGCTGCTGGAGCGCTTTTATGCCAAAGTCCGCAACCAGGGTACAAGCGGCAACAAGGCACAGTACGTGCAATGGGCCAGTGAAGTGCCGGGCGTCGGAGCGACGCGGGTGATCCCGCTATGGCAGGGGCCGGGCACCGTTGGGCTGTATCTGCTCGATACGGACAAGCGTGCTGCGGGCACCGATCTGGTGGCATCAGTGCAAAAGTACGTTGACCCCACGCAAGATGGACAAGGTGAGGGCGTTGCTCCGGCTGGACCTGTGGTGACGGTGATGCCGGCAGAGGAAGTGCCGATGAACATTCAGGTGAAGCTGACTTTGGCAAGTGATGCCACGCTGGCGGATGTCCGTGCATTAATCGAACGCGGGGTGACCGCGTATTTGAAACAGCTTGCTTTTGCCGATCCCCTCGTACGCTACACTCGCATTGCCGCAATTCTGCTGGACATCCCGCCGATTATCGACTATTCGGAGCTTACCGTGAACGGTGTAAGCGACCAGAATATCGAGATGACCACCAGCCAAGTGGCTGTGCTGGGGACGGTGGATGTATATGAGTAGTCTGGGGATTGAGGTAAAGGATGCGATTCAGAAAGTGAATGGGGAAGAACAGCCGAGTGAGTGGCTCCCCACAGATGTGAAAAGAAAGGAGGACACAGGACATGAGTGCTCCTTCTGTTGTACATGCTGGACTTACGAGTGAGAAAGGGCAGGAGCTCTTCTCGTATTTGCCTCAGTATTATGAAACTTCGCGTGTGATGCAGGCCGATATGCAGGCCAAAGGCACCGAAATCGATCTGCTGTATCAGGCGCTGAACGAGACGCTGGAGCAGTTTTTTGTCCGTACGGCAACATGGGGTCTGGACTTCTGGGAGCAGGAGCTTGGCATTGAGACGGATCGTCTCAAACCTGTGGAGCAGCGGCGTGCTGTGGTGGAGTCGAAACTGCGCGGAGCAGGTAAGTTTTCGGGCAGGCAGGTTAGCAATGTGGCCGAAGCCTATGCTGGTGGCAAGGTGGACGTTACATTCCAGCCGGAAGCATGGAGTTTTACGGTGAGTTTTGTGGATAAATATGGATTACCCCCTAATTTGGATGATCTGAAGGCAGTAATTGAAGATATCAAACCGGCTCATATGACCGTCGAGTACCGTTTGCGGTATCTGACCATTGCCGAGGTTGAAAGCATGACCCTGAGTGAGATAGAGCAGATACGGCAGGATAAATTAGCAGGAGGTGGAGCGTAATGAGTGAACCAAAGACACCTAATTTAGGGTTGAATAAAATCGATCGTTCCTCGCCATCAACAACCTACTTTGATCTGGACAAATATCTGGATCAGAACTGGGAGAAGATTGATGAGTTTGCAGAGCAGATAGAGGGGAATTTAGAAGAACAAGCTGTACAAGTGAGTGGTGTACGGGAGCGGTTGGATACAGAGGAACGTGCATCTATCACGCTACTGCCTGGCGTAAATGTAGTCAATGCTAATCAGGAGGCGACGTTTAATCTTTCGAGCATTAAGGGGAGAACATTGGTTAATTTGCTGGGGCGTGCTGGAGGTTGTGAACAAGCAAGCTTAGTAAACTCCTATCAATCTACAATAACGGCTGATACATCTAACAAAGTACAAGGAAATCAATCTTTGAAAATTACGACAACGGCAATGCCAGCAGGAGCATTATCGATATCCCCTATTAATTTAAAATCAGGTAAGTACTATATTGTTATCCTCTCGGCAAAGCTGATATCTGGAGAATTGATAGGTATGTACTTAAACGAGCTTAACCCGAACAAAGGGATGGTTACTTCAAGTAATAGTAAAAGATTCAGCACTTTATGGGGAGCATATAGCATTTCTACCGATATTAGCACTTTTTTTGTTAGTCAAGTTGTTGGAGCTTCTGGAAGTTCCGGGTACATTGATGCGATTCGACTTTATGAGATTAGTGCCTCGGAGTATGTTGCACTCGAAAATATGACGGAGGAGCAGATTGAACGTAAATACCCTTACGTTGATAGTGTTCAACCAGTTTTGAATCCGTATGCCATTCGCTATGGACAAAACCTATTACCGCCATTTTATGAGTGGAGTGAAACAGCAATAGCAGGCCCAAGTGAGATCGAGGCACCCTACCAACTGAAAATGACAAAGGCAAGCGGTACGGTAGGTTTTAGTAATTTCATTTGTACTGTAAACGTGGCTCCCTCTACGGAATATACGTTTTCAACTACTGTAGACGTGACTAACTTTGGTGGCAATGGAGTAGCTGGAGTTTATTGGAATGGATGGTACTACGATGATGATAATAATGCCATAACGTCATTTAATAAGCCTCCCTATGCAAAGGCAAACGGGAAGTTCACATTAGGGAATAGCTTTAAAACCCCTGATAACGCGAAGAGTGTACGTATTGTTATCGGTTTTGATAGCGAGACGACAGGAACTGCAATTTTTAAGAATCCGTGTTTAAACTTAGGTACGTCAGCAATGACCTTTAAACCACGTGAAGACTCTTTTCTCGCACTGCAAACTGAACTACACGCCAATCCAGATACGGGAGAAAAACCTGATAGCGTTTTTGAGCGTGATGGTCAGTATTATAAATTGGCGAAGTGGCGTAAGGTTACGTTGGGTACTGACATCAATTTTTCTTTGTGGGGGGGACAGAATGGTTTTAAGGTTGTTAATGCAATGCTTCCGGGACCACCAGCCGTTGACGGATCAGGTATGCTGACGAAGTATCAAGGTAAAGTGATCAAAGAGACAGATTACGTTACTGTAAACAGCGCATCGGATAATCTAAATATCGGTTCATCTGGAGCTAACGGGGTATTCGATAATTTTCAGATTTCTATTTCAAGCGCGGATAGTGGGTGGGGAGACAGCTATACTAACCTGACCTCTGATGAAATTAAGGCTTATTTCATGGGATATTTTATGTATACAGCTGGACAAGACCCGAATAACAATGGAGCCGGGTATAATGGGTCTGGAACTAAGGTATGGACACCATTACTATCCAAGAATTCACAAAATTTTTTTACGACAGTGCCAACAGTTCCAGCGCCAAACTGGACCTCATATCAACTTCTATACCAACTAGCTAAACCATTCGTTGAGCCGATCACGTCTGAGGGGCAATTGATGTTTATTGACGGAGATAATCAGGTTGAGGTAGGTACTGGGATTGTACTGCGTGAGAATGCGCCCGTAATCAAAAATCCGCCAGTAGCCGTGGCAATGGCTGATGCAGCACTGCCATCAAAATTCAAGGTTAAAAAGTTTATTAGAGCATACAAAAATGGACTATATGATCCTATGTGGTACGCGAGTAACCTCGGCCCTTATGGTTTGGAGAAAGCGCGTCTTGACTGGCCCAACTTTGATCCGTCAGCAGCCTACAGCGTCACATACCTGATGTTAGACAAGTATCCGAGTGTGGATATTACTGGTACGTACGCAAAGAATGAAAAGGCTCTGCTACTGGATACCGTCAAAACGTTGCAAGAAAACACTACACGCATAGCCGTTTTGGAGTCGAAAAAGGCCGAAAAGGATTCTCCTGCATGGATATCGCCGACATTGCTTAACGGGTGGGCAAACTATTCAACAAATGATTATCCTGTTGTCGGATATGTAAAAGATTCGTCAGGAAATGTGTTAATACGTGGAATGATTAATGGGGGTTCAATTTCAGCGGGTGTGTCTTTGTTTACCCTACCTGTTGGATACAGACCAACAAAGAATATTATGTACACGGTGGCATGCTCTGATGGTAATACGCCAAGTGTCGCTCTATTAGCTATTGCTCCAAATGGTATAGTATCTCTAAATAGAGTAAGCAAAAATAATTTTGTGAATTTGTTTCTACCAAGATTCCCAGCCGAACAATAAAGGAGGTTTACCATGAAAGCCGTACCTAAAGTAAATACAGAAGGCCTTTATATCGAGGACGAATTAGTGGACGATGCCTTTAGTGGTGTCGTCCCTTTTTATGCCGAGCCTGAGCCTGTGATGTTTGATCCCGATCAGGCCGAACAGGTATCAACGCCAGACAAGGATGAGGAAGAAGCGGAACAGAAAATTGCCGGGTATCTGGTCGGCGTGCCTGTTCCTGCTGGCCTATTTCACCCGCGTTTTGACTTGGTAGCATGGGAAGCATACCAGGACAATGTGCAAGAAGTACCACAGGAAAGTTTGCCTGAGCTGTGGGTGGAAGGGCTGAGCAAGGAAGTAATTGAAGAATTGACTAAGCCGCAGCCAGAAGAAGCGTCCGAACTGGACATTCTAAAACAGCGTCTTGCAGAATCAGAAGCGGAGAACAAGCGTTTAGCTGAGGAAAGTAACGCCAATCAACTGGCCTTAATGGAATTACACATGCTTGTACTTAGTGTGGTGCCGCCAAATGAGGGATAAGTTTGAAGGTTTTCGATCCACTAGCCTGTGATGTTTATAAGGAGAGGTGAGACTATGTTAGCTGTATACGTAATGATGATTAATAAAAAATTGATTGAGCTACACCAAGTTCCAGAGAGTAGTCGAAGTCAGGTGGCTGTACTACTGGAATCAGCCAATACAGACGATTAAGGATAAGATAAGTCGTTTTAATGAATACAAAACAAAAGGAGGTGAAGCCATGGAACGATGGGACACCCTATGGAAATGGGGGATTGCGCTGATGAGCAGCTCGGCATCCTATTTCTTTGGAGGCTGGTCAGGAGTGCTCGGCGTATTGCTTGTCTTTGTCATCTTCGACTACCTGACAGGTATCGCGGCGGCGGGAATGACAGGCAAGCTTGAGAGTAATATTGGACTGTTTGGCATCGCACGAAAGGTATTTATATTTGCAATGGTATCGGTGGCTCATCTGGTGGACGGTGTTCTGGGAGACGGACATTTGTTCAGGGATGCGGTTGCCTTTTTTTATATCGCAAATGAGTTGTTGTCCATTATTGAAAACGGGGGCAAACTGGGCGCTCCGATCCCGCCTGTCATTCGACAGGCGATTCAAGTGCTCAAAGGAAAGGCAGGGGAAGAGGTGTTATCTTCTCCATTGCCACATCCCCCTCCGTCGTCGGACCATTCCGAAGGCGAAAATGATCATCCTCCAGAAAATGAACAATCCAAAGTAAAAGCCGCGGATCAAGAGAATAAAAGCACAGCGTAACAATAAGAAAAGCACCTATTACGGGTGCTTTCGCTTTCTTTGCTTTCAGTCGTCACTCTGTATTTGTTTTGCCTACAGATTATTGGTTCAACTTAATAATTAAGATCGTAGTAGTATTTGAGCTGTCCCAAATAGGAATTTTCTTTCATAAGGCTAGCTCGGTATTCTGGGTCATACATCGTACAACAAGGGACACGCACACAAGCAATCCTTAACCCGTCCGCATTAACTATATACAAACGGCAACTAGCCGAATAAAGGGTGTGAGAAATTTGCAAAATAGAACCCCGGGCAACACGCAGGGCATTGATGTATCCAGGTATCAGGGTAATATCGACTGGGCCAAGGTGAAGACAAGCGGCATGACGTTTGTGTTTATCAAAGCAACCGAAGGGCGAACATATATCGATCCGAATTTTCAGCAAAATGTAAACGGTGCGCTTACGGCGGGCATGATAGTGGGAACCTATCATTTCTTCCGCGGAACGACTGTGGAGATTGCGAAGGCAGAAGCGGCACATTATGCCAATACGCTGAACCAGATCGGAGGAGCCAAGGCGCTACAGTTGCCACCGGTTATGGATTACGAGAATAACCCCGGCAATTTGAGCAAAGCCCAGATGAATACGGTAGCCAAAGCCTTTTTAACAGAATTGCAACGTCTCACAGGTGTAAAACCGATCATATATACAGGCAATTCATTTGCTAGCAATTTCGATGCTTCTTTGGGCTCCTACGATCTGTGGGTTGCGCGTTACAGCACGACACGTGTACCGGATGCTCAGCCGGCATGGAAGCGCTGGACGTTCTGGCAGTATACGGATTCAGGTAAGGTAAATGGCATTAGCGGCAATGTGGATATGAATGAATTCGAGGGAACAGCGGCGCAACTTAGAGCGAGATATGCGGCGGCTACGCCAAACCCAAATCCTACGAATCCAACGGAGCCAACCAATCCGACTAATCCTGGTAACCCGTCGAACCCGACTACACCATCGAATCCGAATCCGCCAACTGTACCACCGAAAGGGGGCGAACCGATGACAGCCGAAGAGAAAGCTGCGTTAGATGCACTGAAAGCGCAGGTTGACCGTTTGCAAGCACGTCAGCAGATGGAAGTCCCTGTCTGGGCGAAAGCTGCTGTAGATGCCGCTCTGGCCTATGATACCAAAAATCCGTTGTTTAGCATCGATAACGGTGCAAGCTACGACTTCTATCGTTTTATTACCGTGATGCACCGCAGGGGTTTGTTTAAAAAGTGAATCAAATCAGGTTATAAGCAAGACTGAATATTTACACAACAATGGTTATTCCGTTATCAGGTGCTTAGTGTAAGCTTCTATAGTTTTACTTCAATAGAACAGATTAGACTGTGGAGGAAAAGCAGGGAACATGAGCTATTTTGTCGAGCTATGTTCCTTTTTTGTACATAATGTCACTAATTCTGACGAGTGTAATAAACTTAAAAACGTATGTCTGTAAAGTTCTTGTCTAATTGGTAAATGTGATGTAAAGTAAGTTACACGAAAATGTTTTTCACCACGATTTAATACACAAACCTCCTCATCATGACAAAACCATAACATGAAAAGTTATTGTAGTGTCGATCTGTTCTATCCTTTTTTCTACCCGTAAATGGATCAAATTGATCTTACACCTCATGAAGACAAACTCACGGAACGAACGTCCCAAAGCTAATGCTGTGATCTATTCTTTTCCCTATTCTAGGGTAAGTTTGTTGATCCGAATTGACCTTGGTTCAAATACATGAATTGCACGCTGGTGATCCGTTGATCCAGGCTTTTCAATGCTTCTACATCTATGGTATCCTCTCGCTCTGTTAATTTAACTCGTTTCCAAATTCTCAACACTTCAACACAGGTATCGCAGGCATATAAAGCCTTTAATTGATGATACAAAAATTACAACTAGGGATTATCTGATGACTAGCTATTTGTTGAACGATTCATTTACACAAAAACGGAGAGGACAGAAAAAACTGGAAAAGTGAAGCGCTCGCCTTTATCACCGGATTTTATCTGAGGACAAAGAGGATCAAAAAAATCTGGGGATAACAGCGATTGAAAGTTGTTCTGTCATCGGAGTGCCTGTGTAAATCAATTTTAGTTCAAATTAAATAGCATCGCATCGCCACCACATCATCGCACGCACGGCCAGAGGTACCGTTTTTCGGTCGCAATCATCACACACATTATGAGACAGGGAAGGGTGTTGTACGTATGCGAATGAGAAAAAAATGGATGTCCGGTTTACTGACTTTGGCACTGAGTACCGTACTTGTGTTATCTGGTTGCTCCAGCAGCAAAGATGGCGGGGAAGGAACGCCGGCACCTGCTGAAGGTAATGAACCTCCAACAGAAGCAGCCGCCCAGGATACGATGATTATGGGACGCGGCGGAGATTCGGTTGCGCTTGACCCTTCGATCGTAACGGATGGGGAATCCCTCAAGATCGGGCATCAGGTGTTTGATTCGCTCCTCGATTACAAAGAGGGCGGAACCGAAGTGGTTCCGGCGCTGGCTGAGAGCTGGGAAATTTCCGCGGACGGGCTAAAGTATGTATTTAAGCTGAAATCCGGGGTGAAGTTCCATGATGGAACTGACTTTAACGCGGATGCCGTAGTGTTTAATTTTAATCGCTGGAGCGATCCGGCAAGTGAATATAAATTCGAAGGTGATTCCTTCGACTATTATGATTCCATGTTTGGGCCAGATGGCGCGCGTGTGATCAAAGAAGTGAAGGCACTCGATGAATCGACAGTGGAGTTTACCCTGAACCAGCCACAAGCTCCTTTCCTGCAAAATATTGCGATGACTCCGTTTGGCATTGGCAGTCCGGCTGCCATTCAGGAGAAGAAAGAAAACTTCAAGAGTGAGCCTGTCGGCACCGGCCCATTTGTATTCAAAGAGTGGAAACGGAACGACTCCATCACGCTGGAGAAAAATGCAGACTACTGGAGGGAAGGATTTCCGAAGCTGAACAAGGTAATTGTGCGCTCCATTCCGGATAACACGGCTCGTTTCAATGCATTGCAAAATGGCGAGATCGATATTATGGAAGACCTGAATCCGGATGATCTGAGCATTCTGGAAGGCAATAGCGAGCTACAGAAGATTGAACGTCCGCCGTTCAACGTGGCATATATCGGGTTTAATTTTAAGAAAAAACCGTTTGATAACGTGAAAGTCAGACAAGCCCTGAACCATGCCGTGAACAAACAGGCCATTATTGACGCGTTCTTTGCTGGACAGGCAGAGCCTGCGGTTAACCCGATGCCACCTACTCTATGGGGTTACAATGATGAGATCGAAGATTACGCGTATGATCTGGAAAAAGCAAAAGCGTTGCTGGCCGAAGCCGGCTTCCCTGACGGATTGCCAGATCCGGTAACATTTTATGCCATGCCTGTATCCCGTCCGTACATGCCAGATGGCAAGAAGGTAGCTGAAGCAATTCAGGCGGATTTTGAGAAAATTGGTGTCAAAACAACCATCGAATCTCCGGAGTGGGCAACCTATCTGGAAGATTCCAAAGCCGGGGAGAAGGATGATCTCTATATGCTCGGCTGGACAGGGGATAACGGTGACCCAGATAACTTCCTGTATACACTTTTGGACAAAGACGCCATTCCAGGCAACAACCGTAGCTACTATGTAAATGAAGAGTTGCATTCCTTACTCACCAAAGCACAAACGGAGACGGATCAGGATAAACGTGCCGAGCTTTACAAACAGGCTCAGGTCATCATCAAGGAAGACGCTCCTTGGATTCCACTTGTGCATACCACACCGATTCTTGCCGGGAAAGCCAGCCTGAAGGGTTTTGTAACCTCTCCGCTGGGAACGGAATCGTATGTGGGGGCTTATTTTGAATAAAACTTTCGAGTGAAAATAAATGAAACGCAAGTGTTAAACCAAGTTATGCGCTGGCGGACATGCAATGCTTATTAGATTCTACATCCGGGTCGTGACGAGCCAAAGCATACGTGTTCGCCAGCGCTATTTCTTTGATTTTGCCAAAGTTGAAATCATGCAGATGAACCCTTTAGGGCAGGTGATCTGGAAGTGAACAGCTATATTGTCAAACGTGTGCTGGTACTGCTGCCCGTTTTGCTGGGCATGACGTTGATCGTTTTTTCCATCATCCATGCAATACCCGGTGATCCGGCCGAGACGATTCTGGGGCAAAAAGCAACGGAACAATCCAAGCAGGCTCTCCGGGATCAGCTCGGACTGGACAAACCCTGGTTCCAGCAATATTTCGCCTATCTAGGCGACTTGCTGAAAGGGGATCTGGGCACATCTATTCGCACCAAGGTGCCTATTGCCCAGGAAATCGTGCCTTATCTGACAGCGACACTCGAACTTACGATGGCAAGTATGTTGTTTGCTGTCATTATTGGTGTGAATGCAGGGATTGTCAGTGCTTGGAAGCACAACTCCTGGTTTGATTACTGTTGCATGGTGATTGCGCTTGTAGGGGTATCCATTCCGATTTTTTGGCTAGGGTTGATGGAGCAATGGCTGTTTGCTAACAAACTGCAATGGCTACCGTCCATTGGACGAATGAATGCACGTGATCCGGTGGATGCGATTACAGGTTTGTATGTGCTGGACACGATGCTTGCAGGACGCTGGGACCAGCTGTGGACGGTGACCAAACATCTGATTCTGCCAAGTGTAGCACTGGGGACCATTCCGATGGCTGTGATTGCGCGCATGACACGTTCCAGCATGCTGGAAGTGATGAGTTCCGATTATATTCGTACCGCCAAGGCGAAAGGATTGGGGCCGTTTTTTGTCGTATACGGGCACGCGCTGAAGAATGCATTTATCCCCGTGCTGACTGTTATCGGCATTCAAACGGGGTCTCTGCTGGGTGGCGCTGTGCTGACGGAAACGATTTTTGCCTGGCCGGGTGTAGGGCGTTACATATATGAAGCGATTAGTTCACGGGACTATCCTGTGATTCAGAGCGGAATCCTGATCGTAGCTTTCTTTTTTGTATTGATTAATCTGATCGTAGATTTGCTCTATGCGGTGTTTGACCCAAGAATCAGTTACAAGTAGGAGGGACAGGATAGCAGAGCAAAGCATCCTACGATACAACGATAAAGTCCCGATGGCTGGTTTATTCTTCTGTGTAAACAAACCGTTTATCTCTTCCATTATCTAAGTTCAGCAAAGGAGAACCTGTATGGCCAAATTGTCGACCAATACCGGACAAACCGTTGACGCAGTCAGCGCGAGTAGATCGGGTCCCTGGCGTGAGGCGTGGAGGACGTTTCGGCGGAATCGGCTTGCGTTGGCAGGGGTGATCATTATTCTTTTTTTCATCGTATTAGCCTTCCTTGCCCCCTATATTGCGCCCTATGATTACAAAGAGCAGGTGCTACAGGACAGGCTTCAAGCTCCGTCGGCTGAGCACTGGTTCGGGACGGATGACCTGGGACGGGATGTGTTTTCCCGTGTAATTCATGGTGCAAGAATATCGCTGTGGGTTGGATTTTTCTCCGTCATTGGGTCTATTGTTGCTGGAGCACTTCTTGGACTGGTTGCGGGGTTCTATGGAAAATGGGCGGACATGCTGATCTCGCGTCTGTTTGATATTTTGCTGGCATTTCCGGGCATCTTGCTGGCGATCGCGATTGTCGCGATTCTGGGCCCTTCTTTGCAGAATGCGTTGCTCGCCATTGCGATCGTGAATATTCCAACGTATGGACGGTTGGTGAGATCGCGTGTACTTAGCTTGCGGCAGGAAGAGTTTATTACATCGGCACGGACATTGGGAGCGGGGAACGGCCGAATCTTGTTTCGACACATTTTACCAAACAGTCTTACGCCCCTTATTGTGCAAGGTACCCTCGGAATCGGTACAGCGATTATCGAGGCAGCGGCGCTCGGATTTCTAGGTATGGGTGCGCAACCACCGGACCCGGAGTGGGGCAAGATGCTTTCGGATTCACGTCAGTACATCCAAAAGGCTCCGTGGACGCTCATCTTTCCCGGTCTTTCCATTATGCTGACGGTACTTGGTTTCAATCTGATGGGCGATGGCCTGCGTGACACTCTTGACCCAAAGATGGCGAAGAAATAACCGATATCACCCAACCGTCCCGAATTTCAATTCGTGGCGGTTTTTGTATTGCTGGAGCAAGTGCGTTACACTGGGAAGAGTGGTTGTCCGTATAGAAGTTTAATCGGTTTTTTACAGAATGAAATCCATGATTTTGTTAAAATAACCGTTTTCGTATTGACACCCAATTTTCCCATATGTTATATAAAAAGAAGGGTTTAGCACTCTGAGTCTTTGAGTGCTAACAAATGAAGCTAATCACACCACTACATATGGAATGGTTCAGTCGTATATGGCTCAGCTTGCCTCTGTACTCAACTGAATCATTTGATACCTAAATTCGAAAGGAGCACTTCATTCATGGCGGTTAAAAAAGAATTTCAGGCAGAATCCAAACGTTTGCTGGATATGATGATCAACTCCATTTACACACAGAAAGAAATTTTCCTCAGAGAACTGATCTCCAACTCCAGTGATGCCATCGACAAAATATATTACAGAGCATTGACGGACGACACGCTCGTTTTCAACAAAGAGGACTATTATATCAAGCTTACCATTGACAAGGAAAATCGCACACTTACCCTTACCGATACAGGGATTGGTATGACACAGGAAGAGCTGGAGAACAACCTCGGAGTCATTGCGAAGAGTGGTTCCCTGGCATTCAAAAAAGAAAACGAAGCCAAAGACGGCCATAACATTATCGGTCAATTCGGGGTAGGTTTCTACTCGGCGTTCATGGTGGCGGACAAGCTGACGGTAACGAGTAAAACGCTGGGCAGCAACGAAGCTTGGAAATGGGAATCCGAAGGTGCTGACGGGTACACGATTACACCTGCGGAAAAAGATACCGTGGGTACAGAAATCGTTCTAACGATTAAACAAAATACCGAAGAAGACTCGTATGACGAGTTTTTGGAAGAGTACCGCCTGAGATCCATCATCAAGAAATACTCTGACTTCATTCGTTATCCAATCAAAATGGATGTAACCAATCACCGTCCGAAGGAAGGTACGGAGAACGAGTTCGAGGATTACAAGGAAGAACAAACGGTCAACAGCATGGTGCCGATCTGGCGTAAAAATAAAAGCGAACTGACCGAAGAAGACTATACCAACTTCTATATGGAGAAACGGTACGGTTTTGACAAACCGCTGAAACATCTGCACATTAGCGCGGACGGCGCGGTGGTGTATAATGCGATCCTGTTTATTCCGGAGAATACACCGTTTGACTACTACACCAAAGAGTATGAAAAAGGTCTGGAGTTATACTCCAACGGCGTATTGATCATGGATAAGTGCGGCGACCTGTTGCCAGATTACTTTGGTTTTGTCAAAGGGATGGTGGATTCCGAGGATCTATCTCTGAACATCTCACGTGAGATGCTTCAACACGACCGCCAGCTTAGCCTGATTGCGAAGAATATCAAAAACAAAATCAAAGGCCAACTGCAAAGCCTGCTCAAAGACGAGCGCGAGAACTACGAGAAGTTCTATCAAGCGTTCGGTCGTCAGCTGAAGTACGGCGTATACAGCGATTATGGCGCAAACAAAGACACCTTGCAGGATCTGTTGCTGTTCACGTCTTCGAAAGAGAGCAAGCTGGTGAGCCTGGACGAATACGTCTCCAGAATGCCGGAAGATCAGAAGTATATCTATTATGCTGCGGGTGAGTCCATCAGCCGAATCGAGAAACTGCCACAGATCGAGGGCGTATTGGAAAAAGGGTACGAAGTGCTCTACTTCACCGACGATATCGATGAATTCGCGATCAAGATGATCACGAATTACAAGGAGAAAGAGTTCAAATCCATCTCCAGTGGTGATCTTGGTATTGAAGACAGTGCGGAAAAAGAAGAGACTGAAGCGCAGGACAATGACAACAAAGAATTGTTCGAAGCGATGCAGGCACAGCTGGAGGGCAAAGTTAAAGCGGTGAAAGCGTCCAAACGTCTTCGCAGCCACCCGGTATGTTTGTCCACCGAGGGTGATTTGACGATTGAGATGGAGAAAGTGCTGAAAGCTATGCCAAACAGCGGAGATGTTCAAGCGGATAAAGTGCTGGAGATCAACGTGAACCATGATGTGTTCAAATCGTTGAAAGATGCTTTTGCACAGGATAAAGAGAAGCTCAGCCTGTATACCAGCCTCTTGTATCACCAAGCATTACTGATTGAAGGATTGCCGATTCAAGACCCGGTAGAGTTTACGAATGATATCTGCAAAGTGATGGTATAGATCTGCTAGATTTAAAACTTCATTTAAAGTTTAACCCGACAAGACGTCATTCGTCTGTCGGGTTTTCTTTTATATCGAGGTAACACTCACCGGCTCAACTATCGACGTACAGTTCTTCATTCTATGCACAGACAGTAGTCTTGCAGGGTATAATATACATAGAGAGGACTGTGCATCATATGTTGATGTAAGAAGAGATGACATGACAGACGGATTTTGCTTTTCGAAACCGCAGATGTTGTGTATAATCACTCAAAATAGAGACAGTCGGCTAGGAGTGATCTACATGCAATGGCATGATCTGAGAGAACATAGACAATACCCTGAACTTACCAAGCTGGAGGGCTCTCGTGCAGCGTATGAGCGAGACTATTCCCGATTGATTCATTCCCCAACGTTCCGGAGACTGCAGGGCAAATCGCAAGTGTTTGGCGCAGGTACGGGTGATTATTACCGGACACGTCTGACCCATTCCCTTGAGGTGGCACAGATTGCGCGAGAAGCGGCGAGAAGCCTGTTGCGTCATTACCCGGAGGTAGATTGGGGCCGGGCAGAGAACCCCGGTCTGATTATCGATTCGGAAGTTGTAGAATGTGCGGCGATCGCACATGACTTTGGTCATCCACCTTTTGGACATAAAGGGGAAGAAGTGCTCGATGGCATTTTGGATGATCTGATCAACAGTGAGACGAAGAAGATTATGAAAAAAAGTCGTGCCGCGAAAGCCCCTAAGGCTGAGTCTGACGTACGAGCGGAGCTCAAACGGAAATATGAGCATTTTGAAGGCAACGCACATAACTTCCGCCTGATCATGTATTTGGAGAAACGTGAAGATATCGACGGACTGAACTTGTCTGATGCTGTGCTGCTAGGGATTAACAAGTATCCGTACCCTGGAACAGAGAGCAAGAAAGGCATGTATCACCACGAGTGGCAGTACATTCGTGAGATTCGGGAGCGCTGGAACATCCCGGCGGGCAAGAAAACGCTCGAAGCACAACTGATGGATCTATGCGATGATATTGCCTATTCTGCACATGATCTGGAGGATGGCATCAAGGCAGGAAAAATTGAAGTACACGAGCATTTCCTGCAAGACCAGCATATCAACCGGCTCATCGTAGACAAAGTTACAACATTGGAGGATCTGTTCTGGAAGGGCTGGACAAGAGAGGCGATCGCGGAAAAAGTGGAAGAAGTTCTTGCATCGTTCCTGCGCATCTGGAATGAGAAAATGCCTTTCTGCGAGCATGATTACTCGCGTACTCGTCGTGAGGTAAAGGCCTATTGGGTCAGTCTTTTTGTCGGCAGTCTAGGAGTCATTGATGACGGGGATTGGAAAAAGGTAACCTTTGTCCGCGAAGGCGTAGAAAACCTCGACATGTTACGCACCGTGAGTGTACTCAAGAGCTTCGCCTGGGTGACGATGATTCGGGATCTGCGCGTGCAACGCCTGCAGAAGCGCAGTGAGTGGATGATTAAACGGCTCTGGGATGCCTTTCTCGATCCGGAAACGTCAAAATCCATCATTCCTTCCGATTGGTTGCAACGATATGAGAAGGATCAAGCTAAAGCGCAGCCGATCTGGACTTGGGAGCATATGGTGATTGATTATATTGCAGGCATGACCGATGCATTCGCCGAGAAAATTTATAATGAACTTTACGGCCTGAAGGTCGGTTCGATCTACGATCTGGACTAGGTGCAAAATCAAAGAGAGGCAAGAGATCAAAGGAGTTGTACAGTGTGGTTGCAAATTTAAGTGAAACCTTTACTGAGAGCTTAGGTGCCAGCACACAAGATTGCTCTGGAGAAAAATTCAGTCTCGGCGTGCTGGATCTCGTTCCTAGACTGAATGGTGCATCCGCTGAGCATGCTCTTCAGCAAGCAGTGCTTTTGGCTCAACAAGCTGAAGCATGGGGTTACACACGATATTGGACGTCTGAGCATCATGATATGCCTGAACTTGCTTCGGCTTCTCCTGAGGTGTTGCTATCTCATATTGGTGCAAAGACAGATACCATTCTGCTTGGGTCGGGAGCTGTTCTGCTTCCGCATTATAGTCCACTCAAGGTTGCAGAGTCGTTCCGTCTGCTGGCTTCACTCTATCCGGGACGGATCGAGCTCGGGTTAGGACGGGCTCCTGGCGGAGGACCTCATGCAACGATGGCCCTCAGTGGCAATTATTTGCAACATGTCTCGAACCTTCCCGCCAAACTGGCTTCGCTTACCGAATTGCTGGAAGACCGTTTTACGTATGAGGATGTTCCGGTTACAGCGCGTCCAGTTCCAGAAATTCCATTATCCTTATGGATGCTAGGGACCAATGTCAAAAGCGCAGTATATGCTGCGAAATTTGGTATGGGTTATGTTTTTGGACAGTTCATGAGTGATTCGGATGGAACTCAGGCTGTACGCCGCTATCGTGAGGAATTCGTGCCTAGTGCTGGGCTGAAGGAACCAGAAGTGATGGTGGCGCTCAGTGCAATGTGTGCGGCAACGGAGAACGATGCTTTAAGGTGGAGTCGTGAGATTGAGAACCAGCGCCAGGAAAGTCGTGAAGAGCACACAAATGAGCGAGATACCAACGTGGGTAGCGTCAAGGATAACCCTCAGAGTATTTCTGTCCATAAAGAGGACAACGAGGTGAAGCGGCATGTTGCTGGCACACCCGAACAAGTATGGCAGTACATTCGGCAAGTAGGGCAGAGGCTGGATACCAACCGGATCCTCGTGGTAACGGGTGGTCCTGATTATGAATGCAGGCTGGAGTCCTACCGCTTGTTAAAATCTAGAATGAGTTAAGGGACAAAGTGAATCTAAAATTGCCTAATCAAGTGTTAGGTGATGTTAAGATGGTGATGAGCTGCAGATCTGAATCATACAGATGTTGCAGCTCATTTTTAATTCGATAAAGTTCAACAAAATTTCATAGATTACAGCGTTTACCGACAAAAGAATGCTATAATACTTTATCGCTATAATGCAGATAAATATAGAAGAGTGTAATTTGCAAGGGGCCAATAGATGGGTTTATTTGCGAGAAAAGCACTAAATTGTAAATGTGGCGAAAGTTGTCATGAGGGGGAAATCATATGTTTAGCCGATTTAAAATCAAGAGCATCGGTCTGCGTATCAGCATCGCATTTTATCTGTTAATCCTCTGTTTAATTATTCTGAGTGTTACCATCATTGGCCGGATGAATTCAATTGAGACTAACACAAATGACATTACAGGTAATTGGATGCCTTCGATCCAGAAGATCAACCAATTAAATTATTCAACCGAACATGTTTTATCACTGAGTTATCGTTACTTTGACGCTGAGGAAGCGGACAAGTCCAAACTTAACGAAGAGCGCACCAAGTATATTCGTGAAACGGCTCAGACGATTGCAATTTATGATAAACAGGCAAAGTCTGAGGAAGAGAATGAGCACTGGACAGCGTTTAAGAGTAAATGGGAAGACTATCTTAAAATGAATGCACAAGCCATTCGGGTTAGTGACGAAGGACAGACTCAGCTTGCCAAAGAAGTAGCTGACAAAGGATCTGCTTCGTTTGATTTGATGCAGGTTGATCTGGATTATCTCGTCAATTACAACCAGCAGCAATCCGATATTTCGGCAGCTCAAACCATTCGTTCTGTTCAAGATGGCAGGTTGTCTGTGCTCATAGGTGTGCTTGCGATGATTATCATTACCGCCATATTTGTTCCAATCATCCGCACACAGGTGGTTAAACCGTTGCTTCGTGTCATCAGTGCTGTTAAATTGATCGCGGAAGGTCAATTAAACGTGCAGGATGTACATACCAAACATGAAGATGAAGTGGGCGCCCTGGCGAAAGCAGTCAATGAGATGAAAGGTAACCTGACCTCGATGGTGATCAATGTAAGGCGTGTAGCTGAATCGGTGAATCGTCAGAGTAGCGAACTGGCCATTGCTTCGGAAGAAGTGAAGATCGGCAGTCAGCAAATTGCGATCACAATGGAGGAATCGGCTAAGGCGGCTGAGAGTCAGGCTCAGACCGCTGTGGAGTCGGCTCGCACAGTGGAAGATTTGAATAATCATATTCAGCAGCATGCGGAACAGGGAAATCAGCTTCGTATGATGTCCAATCAAGTGTTGGAGCAGGGACAGAGCGGCCGCAAATCCATGGAAGAATCCGTGCAACAGATGCAACAGATTGCCAGCTCGGTATCGTCCTCAATGAGCAAGATGGAGGAGCTAAACCGTAAAAATGAAGACATTTCCAAGCTGGTTTTGGTGATTCACGACATTGCTCGCCAAACCAACTTACTCGCGTTGAATGCATCGATTGAAGCTGCACGGGCTGGAGAGAGTGGACGCGGTTTTGCTGTTGTAGCATCGGAGGTCCGGAAATTGTCAGAAGCTGTCCAAGCTTCCGTTGAAGAAATTACGACCATCACTCAGGATATCCAGCAAGATTCACAGGGTGTAGTAAATGAGCTACGTGTTGGCGTTCAAGAAACGGAATTAGGGCAGGAGCGTATGCTTACGTCAGGTAAGTTGTTCAGAACCATCAACACATCCGTAGAAGGCATGGTAGAGGTAATTGGCACGATGTCGGAAGGGCTTTCAGGTATGGAACAGAGCAGTGGCCTGATGAATGACTTCAGTCAGCAGATTTCTGCAGTGTCTCAACAATCGGCGGCCAGTGTGGAGGAAGTCTCTGCTTCGGCTGAGGAACAAGTCGGTTCTATGGAGACCATCAGCAGTAATATTCAAACGTTGAAGGAACTGTCTGACGATCTGCTCACATCCATTGAAAAATTAAAAGTATAAGCCGTTCTTTATAATAGAAGAAACAGGGTAAAACGATTGTTTGAAAAGGTGGATGTGTGGTCGGATTTCGAGTTTAAGACCAGGTCCTAAAATTAAAGTTGAAAGGGATATCCAGCAATGGAATCCCTTATTTTTTTGATTTAAACTTGAAAAGTAGAACCAAGAAATGAGGATGATTATGATGGCAGCTACATATATATACATCTTTGCCTGTCATGAAAATGAACGTGAGTTATGCCATCTTGAATTGAGTACATTGCTTAAGTTGGATTCAGAAATACGCATTACCAGTGGTTCTTATATTAGGTCTGAGCGGTGTATCCCGCCGGGAAGAAGTCCATTTATGCATGGACGGCTGAATGTATTGGGTGAAGGAGACTCGATTACGGAGCTGCTCCCTATAGCTCGAAACATTCGTTTGCAGCAGGATGAGACATTTAAGGTAGTTTGTCTAAAAGCAGGAGATACGCCACCTGACTATGCTCAGGCACGGAAGTTTGAAAAAGAAGTCGGGATGTGCATCCATGGAAAAGCGCAGATGAAACAACCTAAAGTGACTTTCGGACTAATTAAAATAGGTCTAAAATGGATCTTGGGTCAGTGGACAGAAGCGGAAAAATCGTGGCAAAACCATCAGCAGAAGCCGCAAAACTACTCCACAGGCTTCGGTGTAACCTTAGCAAGGGCGCTCGTAAACGTTGCTGTTCCAGAGGCGGAAAATCATCGTTTGCTGGATCCGTGTTGCGGAATGGGAACGGTGGTCATTGAAGCTTTATCCATGGGAATTGATGCAGTAGGCAATGATCTTAATGCACTTGCTGTGCGCGGAGCAAAAGTTAATCTACCTCATTTCGGGTATGACGCCAATCGAATTACTTTGGGAGACATGAGGGATCTGGAAGGTGAGTATGATTCGGCAATTTTCGACATGCCCTATAATCTTTGTTCGGTTCTTCCCGATCAAGAACAGCGAGAGATGCTCCAGAAATTACGCAAGTTATGCAAACGAGCTATCGTCGTTTCCACAGAGTGGGTACAGGCTCACTTGCTGGAATCCGGATGGACGATAGAAAAGTACATAACGGTGCGTAAAGGCACATTTGTACGTCATGTCTGGGTGTGTATGTGATGATCTGGATGTGCATGTAATTATACGTTTGAGTGCATAATAAACACTCCACGAAGGAAGAAAGAATCCTTCGTGGAGTGTTTTTGTTCTGAATTCATCCAGAATGATCAAACATCATTTTGACAAGTTGCATGGGAACGGGTGTTTGTGTTAATATTTATGACTATAATCGACAAGATTGAGCGGAAGAGTTTTACCTGCAACGTAGGCTTCCAGATTTTTGATGAAAATATCGAGAGCGCGCTGCGTATATTGTTCTGTGCTTCCTGCAATGTGAGGTGTAATTAACACATTATCCATGCCCCATAGCGGGTGGTTTGCTGGAAGGGGTTCCTCTTCGAATACATCCAGAGCAGCGAAGGCAATTTTGTCGCTTTGCAAGGCGGCCAGCAATGCCTCCGTGTTTACGCTAGGGCCACGACCTACATTGACAAAACACGCATCAGTCTTGAAATGGTTAAAGGTATTCTGATCGTAAATATGCCGGGTTTCATCAGTCAATGGCAGAATGTTAATCACATAGTCACCTTGGCTTAGAGCTTCATGCAGTCCAGACATATCATACATACGGTCAACATGGGGCACGTCTTTTCCTGAGCGTCGTACTCCAATTGTACGCATGCCTAGTGCTTTTAATACACGGGCTGTTTCGGTCCCGATCTCGCCGACTCCGACGATAACAGCTGTCTTACCATGTAACTCCGGCAGTGCTTTGCCGGGATTCTTCCATTCAGCCTGCTGCTGATACAGCATAGCTTGTCTTAGCCAGCGACTGTGGGATAACATCATGCCCAGAATGATTTCTGTAATGGGAATGGCATGAACGCCGTTGGCACTGGTCACCTGAATATTTTTTTGTTGTAGCTCCGCGAATGGGAGATTATCTACACCGGCTGACCAGACCTGAATCCATTTCAAAGGGCTGTCCTGATGCAGAGCATGTTCAGTTACAAGAGGAGACCAGCCCAGTATAATTTCGGCTTCTTTTAATTCGCTCGGATCCAGATCCTTGGCTTTACCCACTTTGATCGTGTATCCTGGCGCAGCCTGCTGGATCTGTTGCTGTTGTTCTTCGGATAGAGATGGAAAACATACGATTTTACTCATAATGTGTGTGCCTCCTGAGATCGATGAATTAGTCTTGTCAAGTGTATCAGATTCAGTGTATCCTGTGCATGTAAATGGAAAATTCAGGAACGGAGTCTGATATGCAAAATCTATATTGTGTGTCACTCTATGTTTACCCAGCTTGAAATGATATGCATAGTTATGGAATAATAGAGCGAACTTTAGAGAGGTGTATGCAATGAATGCCCCAAAACTTCAAGAACATGCATCCAGACGGGAACGTCTGTTTATTGCTGTGCGTCTGCCTGAATCTGTTCAGCAGTTTCTTCATATGCAGGCCAAGTTAATACGGAACAAGCTTGATTTTCGTAAGTGGACTGACCAAAGAGACTATCATATTACCTTGCAATTCCTGGGGGATACGTTGATGAGTGATGTCGGTCATCTTAGAGTAGCTTTGCACAACGTAGCCGCTGATTTTCATACGTTTGACCTGCAGCTATCGGAATGGGGAACGTTTGGTCTGGAGAAAACACCGAAAGTTCTCTGGAGAGGTGTTAACGGAGATGTAGAGCGATTACATCACTTACAGCAAAAAATTGTAGAGGCTACAAAAGGTCTGGGTTTTGAAGCCGAGTTAAGACCTTACCGTCCACATGTTACTGTAGCCAGAAAATATCTTGGATCGCTTCCTGGTATGGATCATTCTGGAGTTTCCGAAATCGTTACAGAACATGCTTCTCATGGAAATTCATGGTCAGTAGACGGTTTTGTACTTTATGTGACAAGGCTTGGACAAACGCCAATGTATGAGACAGTGGATACGTTTTCATTTTCCTGAAAAACTTTTTAATACCATAAACTCACATTGACATTGTGTTTATCCCTATGTAATATTAGCCATCGTTATTCAAATTCTTTTTTTTTGGTTACTAAGATTAGGGAATTGTTTCGATAGGAGGAATCTTCGAATGGAAATTATAAGCAAGAATCGTTGGGTAGCACCGATGTTATCAGTGCTGCTTGTATGTATAGTGGGGGTAAATGTCGTTCAGGCGACGGGGAAATGGAATGAAGCGAGTGATAGTAAACAGATGACGGAGCTTGCGTCTTCGGCGCATAACAGCCCATCATTGCCGCAAGACCAGAGGCGAATGATGGAAGATGGGACAAGTCTATCTTCTGACACGTCTGGACAATCCGTAACATGGACTAATGCTTTGCCAGCAAAAAACTGGCTTTTGACTGCTCAGGAAGAGCGCGAGCAACAGGAAGCTGCGGCTAAACAAAAAGCCCAAGCTATCGCTACAGCCAAAGCCAAAAAAGAAGCTGCTCTGAAATTGGCTAAAATGGAACATGCCAAAGCGGCGGCTGCGATGTCAACTCCCCCCCAACAACTTTACTTTACGCGGACCAAACTTTTGAATCAGGAAGATGCGAAACAAGCAACCTGGTCTTACAGTGTGTCCGATAAAGAGCTGCATCTGCTACAAAAAATTGTCATGGCAGAAGCGGAAGGCGAACCGTACAAAGGCAAAGTGGCAGTTGCCAACGTTGTCTTAAACCGGCTGCGGTCAGCCAATTTTCCCGATACCATTTACAAGGTCATCCATCAAAAATCACAGTTCAGCCCTGTGGCGAATGGACGACTAAAACGGGTAACCCCGAATGAAGATAGCATCAAAGCTGTGAATGCTGCGCTGAACGGCCAGAAGGAAGTGTCTGATGATACGTATTATTTTTTATCTTTGACGCTTGCTGATGATCTGACAGTGGCTCGTACGAAGAAGGAAGTAAAAACGATTGGGCATCATACTTTTTACAAGTAAAGCACCTTAAAATTCTGCAAACAGGCAGGGTAGTTAACAATGTGAGTGTCACATAAGCCCTGAATCTTGTAAAAATGCAGTTTTATTTCGTCGTTTTTTTTAGTATCTTTGATTGTAATTTACCCATTTTTTTGGTAGATCATACGATGAAATGCAATAGAAATAAAAAAGGTTCCCTTTCATTTTCTGAAGGGGAACCTTTTTTGCTTTTTCGTATTCGTTTAAGCACTTGATTGATCGTGTATTGAATATTGCGTCCTCAGACCGATCCTAAGGCCCCTTAGAGGGATTATAAAGGAAGTCTGGTACCAGACAAAGGTCTGGTTGTAATGCCCGCTGAGAAACGCTCTAGAGACGTAGTTGTAACTTCTGTTGTTGCAGGGAAGAGTAAGTCGTGAACAGCTTGAGCACAACAGGTTGGATCATAAGCTGGTGAATGTCCTGTTATATACCTTTTGTTCTTCTTAGGTAGACTGCCTTGCTTGTGCTGATTTTCAGACAACTCCCGGAATCGATTCGTTATGACATCCTTAGAGTGAATGATCTCTCCATATCCGGCTTGTACAAAATATTCGCAGTTCTCCTCTTCCTGTCCTGGCAGTGGAGGGATAAACAGCATCGGAAGGCCTTTAGCCATCGCTTCCGTACATGTCATGCCTCCTGGCTTGGTGATCAGGACGTCTGAAACATCCATGAGTCTGCTGACTTCCTTCGTGTATCCCAGAATACGGATGTTGGGATGCTGGAAGCAAGGGATTTCTTTCATTTTGTCGATCATCTTTTGGTTGCTTCCGAGGCAGAAGATTAATTGGACCCGGTCTGCCCAGGATGCGAGAGTTTTCATATGTTCCTCGTCAAAAGAAAGCCCCCAACCGCCCCCCATAAGCAGAGCTGTTGGCATATTCTGCAGTCCCATCTCTTCTCTGAGCTTGACCTTATCCCCGGACTCCCAAAAATCAGGATGTACAGGAATGCCTGTAATCTGGATCTGTGAGGAAGGAACCCCCCGAATCTCTAACAGGGCTTTAACTTGCGGAGTGGATACGAGATATTTGTTTACCTCAGGGTTAATCCACGTTCCATGTACGTCATAATCAGTGATCAACGTGTAAAGCGGAATATTCAGTCCTTGACGTTTAAGTCTGGAAATAACCGCATTAGGAAACGGATGGGTACAGATTACAATATCCGGCTTCAACTGGGATACGACCTGCGCCGTCTGGGTATAGAAGATACGGTGCAACGCCAGTTTGGTTAAGCCGTTTAAAGATTTGTTGTACTGTGTGCGGTACAACAGGCTGACAAGTTTGGGTTGAACCGATAGTGTCTTTCGATATGCAGAAAAGATCAGTGGAGCGACGGTAGGATTCAAAAATTTCCCAAGTTCAATAACACGACTGTGAACATGAGGACTTACTTTTTTGATGCCATGTGCCAGAGCATGAGCCGCCTGTGTATGACCAGTACCGAATCCTTCTGATAATAAGAGCACTCTTGGTTTTCGCATGAGTTCACCTTTATTCATAAGTTTGAGTTAAAATTAAAATTTGAATGAGAACAGTTTCGTACGTTTTAAGTAGGGACAGTTATGCTAGGTTTGTTACTAATGAATATACAGCAAAACACGGAATCATGTTTCATCCAAAAATATTTACACCGTATAACCTGATTTGAGACAGCAAACTTCAGTTATATGCGGATTGTTTGAGTCATCTTACACTATAGACGACGACGCTGACAGTTTCCACTGCATTTCGGTTAAAAAATATTAATACATTTTTTTATTGTTAGGCTTGCATTCTTATTTTCAAGGTGATATTGTAGTTTTTGACCAAATGACCAATTTGTATTTTTGGTCATTTTATAGAGAGCGATGGAATTAACCGTCACATTAGATGAAGCAAGGAGGGGATAAAATGGCTCCGATCGACAGGAGACAGCAGGTGATTCATGCAGCCGCCCAGTCGTTTGCCATGTTTGGATACAAAGCGACTACGATGGATCAAGTAGCCAAGATCGCCAATGTAGGCAAAGGCACGATCTACACCTTTTTCACCAATAAAGAACAGCTGTTTGATCAAATCCTGGTGGAAGTCATTCAGGAGATGAAAAACATTGCGCAACGTGAAGTGCATCAGGAAAGTGCTTTTTTTGATAATCTGTTTCGTGTGCTCGATGCGCTGTTGGAATTCCGCCGTGATCACGAGTTGCTCGTGAAGTTGTCACAGGAGTTGAAGGATTTTGGAACGTTACAGGCCAAAGAAGGTCTGGAAAAAGTCGAGAAGGTCATTTCCGATTTTCTGTCCCGTGAACTGGAGAAAGCCAGAGCTGGGGGAGAAATACGCGATTGCGATCCGCAAGTTGTTGCTTTTATGATGATTCGATTGTATATTGCATTAACTTCGGACTGGAGTAAACATCATGATCCGCTTAGCAAAGAGGAAATCAAGAACTACTTTCGTCTTTTCTTAATGGAAGGCATAGCTGCGATCAGTTCTGTTGATTGAAACTTGCTTGTCGAAAGACAAGTTTGTTTTTTGCTCTCAACTGACCGTTTGAGGGATTTGGTCATCACGTATTTCGGTAAAAATACCAGAGTTTTTCATTCTGTTTTCATATTGGTTATTCCTGCTGTCTAGCAGAGAGATTAAGGGGAGAAAATGACATGAAATCATTAAACGTGTTTTTCAAGGATTTGGGATCAGCCGTGAGAAACCCGAAGGTGTTGATCCCTGTAATTGCGATATTATTTATACCGATCCTGTACAGCGGCATTTATTTGGCGGCTTACTGGGACCCATACGGTCGTGTTGATAAACTCCCGGTAGCCGTAGTTAACCTTGATAAAGGAGCCGAACTGGAAGGGAAGTCACTTCATGTAGGTAAAGACCTTATTGACGAACTGAAGAAAAATAAAGATTTTCAATGGGACTTTGTGGGTGCTGCTCAGGCAAAGGACGGCATGCAAAACGACAAGTATTACATGCAGATTACGATTCCAGAGAACTTCTCGTCCCAAGCCACAACATTGCTGGATGATAAGCCTGCACCAGCGGACTTGATCTATGAGCCGAACGGTAATTACAACTTTGTAGGTGCGCAAATCGGTAAAACGGCAATTAAAGATCTGAAGGCTAAAGTTTCGGCCAAAGTTACAGAGTCTTATGCAGAGACGCTGTTAGATAAGTTCTCCGAAGTGTCGGATGGCTTGGCTGAAGCAGGCGACGGTGCCGGAGATTTGAAGACCGGTGCTGGAAAACTCGACGACGGTGCTGTGAAACTTAAAGATAATCTGGCTAAACTTGCATCCGGCACGTTGAAACTTCAGGATGGACTAGCTCCGTTAAGTGACGGAGTTACTGCGCTGCATAATGGAGCTTCCAAACTTGAAAATGGAACGACAAGTCTAGTTTCAGGTTTACAGCAACTTCATGAAGCAGCTACTGGGGAGCTTCAAAGTGGTGCTGACCAGTTGAAAGAAGGAAGCGACAAGCTGGCCTCCGGCCTGCAATCTTCATTGGATGGCACAAACAAGCTACAAGCAGGTCTGCAATCATCCGAACAAGGCAGTGCGAAGCTGTCTGACGGTCTGCAATCGGCAGTTCAGGGCAGTGGAACATTGGCAACCGGCCTGCAATCCGCTGTGGATGGTAGCAGTAAAGTTGCCGATGGCGCACAGGGAGTAGCAGCCGGATTGAAACAATTGGCCGCAAGCAACCCGGAACTGGCAGCAAGCGCCGATGTTCAAAAGCTGATAGCAGCGAGTCAGGCTGTTGCTGACGGCAGTAAACAGCTACATGAGAGCGAGCAGAAGCTGGCACAAGGCGCGGATCAACTCCACCAAGGTAATCAGCAGCTGGCTGCTGGCGCAACTGAACTGCATGGAGGCCAACAACAACTGCTTGCAGGTGCAAGTCAACTGGTTGATGGACAGAAGCAACTGCTTGCAGGTGCTGGACAGCTTAGTCAGGGCGGAGCCAAACTCTCAGGCGGCTTGCAACAATTCAGTAGCAAATTAGGTGAAGCAGCTACAGGCGGTACACAACTGGCAACTGGTGCGAAACAGCTAGGTACAGGTACAGCAGCATTGCAGACAGGTGTTGGTAAACTTAGCGGCGGTGTTTCATCTCTGGCTGATGGTTCCAAGCAACTGGGTGACGGAGCCGGTAAACTGGCTAATGGTCTTACAGAACTGAAAGACGGTTCTGGTGAACTGGCAACGAAGCTTAAGGATGCTGCTCAGAAAACATCCAAAGTGAAGAAAACAGATGAAGTTGTCAATATGTTTGCAGAACCGGTTAGCTCTTCCGAGAACAAGGCAGAGAACGTAAGTAATTACGGAACAGGCATGACACCATTTTTCCTGTCCATCGGTCTGTTTGTAGGATCACTGATCTCTACCATCGTTCTGAAAATGCGTGAAACGTCTGTACCTGGAGCAACAGGCTGGAACCGTTTCGTAAGCCGCACACTGATATTTGGTTCGGTGAGCATCTTCCAGTCGGTTATTGTAGCAAGCTTTATGCTATACGGTCTCGGACTAGAGACACATAGTACAGGACTGTTTTATCTGTTTACGATTATAACGGGTCTAACCTTCATGCTGATCGTTCAGGCGCTGGTTACTTGGCTAGATCTGCCTGGACGTTATGTAATCATCTTGTTATTGGTCTTCCAGCTTGCAGGAAGTGCGGGTACATTCCCAGTAGAACTGATTCCTTCATGGCTGCAATCCATTAGTCAGTGGCTACCAATGACACACAGCATTATGGGTCTCAGAGCCGTTGTCTCCAGCGGTAACTTCAATGTGATGTGGCATCAGGCTGAAATATTGAGCGTCTATGCAGCTATATCTGTGTTGCTTACGCTAACGTACTTCCTCCTGAACGGCCGACGTACTAAGAGAGAAGCTGAAGTTGCCGAAAGCGGTCAGCCTTTGACCGTATAATATTTAATGAAGCAAGACGACAATTCGCACAACTTTCTGCAAAAAAAAGTTAAAGCATATGTATCGAAATTATGCAATATAGTAGTCAAATAGTACAAATGGCCTGCGGCGCGAAATTAAGCTGCAGGCCATTTTGTATTCAATAGTATGAAAATAGAAAGTTATATTGGAAGTTGAAGCATGAAAATTGCGAAAATATGGTCAAACGTAGGCTGGATATGGAACGATTTTCTTTTATCAGCAATTAAAATCAGTTGTGCTCTGCTATAAAATGTGTATAATTATTCGAAAAAGAGATGTTTTTAAACGTCAATACACTAAAGCTGTACTGCAAAGCAATTCTTATCAGAGGTATTAAAAAGTTTAAATTGCGCTGATGTTAGGTCGGTGTTAAAATAATAGAACTATATCAAAAAACGTCGCTCCATCTTGAGTAGTCGTGCCAGCGGCTACATATTGTTGTATATATGCTGTTACCGGATCACCGGATTCAGTCCTTCGCAATAATCGCGGTCTTTACCGCAATACCAGGCTTACAACAGATGGCTCAAGCTATCACCTCTCCATCTCAGCAGGCAGGCTTATCGCAAGCGAAATGCCAGCTCCTCCCGTTTCAATGTTGCCTGTTGTTATGTTCTTGATCTTTCCGAAATACTTCATTATAGAAAGGTTGCGTTCCATGAGACACATCGGATTACCTCCAAAACAAGGTCTGTATGACCCACAATTCGAAAAAGATGCATGTGGTATGGGTTTTGTTGCCAACATCAAAGGAGTACCTTCACACGATATCGTTAGTCAAGCACTGACCATGCTCAGTAATATGGAGCACCGTGGGGGTCAGGGAAGTGAACCGAATTCCGGTGACGGAGCAGGCATCCTGATTCAGATTCCACATCGTTATTTTGCAAAGGAAGCAGATCGACTCGGTTTTGCATTGCCTGAACAGGGATTCTATGGCGTGGGCATGTTGTTCCTGTCTCATGATCCGGCAGTCCGTACTGCACATGAAGAGAGCCTGAAGAAGATTATTGAAGAAGAAGGACAGACCTTCCTGGGCTTCCGGGATGTACCTACGTATGATGAGATGCTGGGCCGTTCTGCATTGGCAGCGAAGCCTTATGTACGTCAGGTGTTTATCGGAAGATCGGATGAAGTGAAAGATGAACTTGCATTTGAACGCAAATTGTATGTCATCCGCAGACGTGCTGAACTGGCCATTCGTTATTCCGCAGACGAGGCGGAAGGAGAGTCATTCTACTTGCCAAGTTTGTCATGCCGTAAAGTGGTCTACAAAGGCATGTTGACAACCGAGCAGGTCGGCAAGTTCTATCTGGATTTGCAGGAAGAGCTGGTTGAGTCAGCGATTGCACTCGTACACTCCCGTTTCAGTACAAACACCTTCCCGAGCTGGGAGCGTGCTCACCCGTATCGTTTCATGATCCACAACGGTGAGATCAACACGATGCGTGGTAACGTGAACTGGATGCATGCACGTCAGTCCTTGTTCGAAAGCGAACTGTTCGGCGATGATATTGCGAAAGTAAAACCGGTTATTAATCCGGACGGTTCAGATACAGCGATGTTTGACAACACGCTGGAATTCCTGTACCTAAGCGGACGCTCCCTGCCACACGTGGCGATGATGATGGTTCCTGAGCCATGGAGCACTGATGAAGGGATGGACCCTGCGAAAAAGGCATTCTATGAATACCACAGCACGATGATGGAGCCATGGGATGGCCCTGCGGCTATGGCATTTACAGATGGTTTACAGATCGGTGCTACGCTTGACCGTAACGGTTTGCGACCTGCCCGTTATTATGTAACGAAGGATGACCGAATCATTCTTTCTTCCGAAGTCGGTGTTCTGGATATCGCACCGGAAGACATTCTGTACAAAGATCGTCTGCGCCCAGGACGGATGTTGCTCGTAGATACTCAAGAGGGCCGTATTATCTCTGATGAAGAAGTCAAAGCACTCATTGCTGCAGAGAATCCTTATGAGGATTGGCTTGAAGAGCACTTGATGGATCTGAACGAATTGCCGGAAGCACCGGAGCTTCCAGACCCTAAACATGACAATGTTACGCAACTTCAACTGGCTTACGGATATACATTTGAAGAACTGCGCAAAGTGTTGGAGCCAATGGCATCTACAGGGATGGAAGCTACAGGTTCCATGGGTTATGATGCACCTCTGGCTGTTCTGTCAGATCGTCCGCAACGCCTGTATAACTACTTTAAACAGATGTTTGCACAGGTAACCAATCCGCCGATTGACGCGATTCGTGAAGAGATCGTTACCTCTACAGCGACAACGATTGGTCCGGAGCGTAACCTGCTTAACCCTGAACCGGAGAGCTGTCGCCAGATTCGTCTGGATACACCGGTATTGTCTAATGAAGACTTTGCGAAGATCCGCCATGTTCGTCGTCCGGGCTTCCGTTCCATGACAATCCCGATCTTCTTCACCGCTGCAGAGGGAGCGGAAGGGTTGCGTAAAGCAATGGACTTGCTCTTTGAAGCGGCAGACCGTGTCATCGACAAAGGACATAATATTCTGATCTTGTCTGACCGCGGTGTGGATGCCGAGAATGCAGCAATCCCGGCATTGCTGGCTGTAGCAGGTCTGCATCACCATCTGATTCGTCAGGGTACAAGAACGAAAGTCAGCATTTTGCTCGAATCGGGAGAACCACGTGATATTCACCACTACGCATTGCTTCTGGGTTATGGCGTAAGTGCGGTTAACCCTTATCTGGCATTTGAAACACTGGATGATATGATTCAGCAAGGTTTGCTGCGCGGTATTTCCCATGAGAAAGCCGTTAAAAACTACATTAAAGCCGCAACAAAAGGCGTTATTAAAATATTGTCCAAAATGGGAATCTCCACGATCCAATCGTATCGCGGTGCTCAAATTTTTGAAGCCGTTGGTCTGAAATCAGATTTCGTTGACCGTTACTTCACTTGGACACCTTCACGAATCGGTGGTATCGGTCTGGAGGAAGTAGCAGCAGAGGCGCTGACACATCACAACCGTGCCTTCACGGATAAAGACGGCAATGATAAAGTGCTGGATTCCGGCGGTGAATACCAATGGCGTAATGACGGGGAAGAGCATTTGTTCAACCCGCAAACGATCCACACGTTGCAACACGCTGTACGTACGGGCGACTACAAGCTCTACAAAAAGTATTCCAAACTCGTACAGGGTGAGAATGATCAATTGCTTACGATTCGCTCTATGCTGAAGCTGAAACCGGTCGGAGCATCCATTCCGCTCGAAGAAGTGGAATCGGTGGAAAACATCATGCGTCGTTTCAAAACGGGTGCAATGTCCTTCGGTTCGATCAGTAAAGAAGCTCACGAAGATTTGGCAATTGCCATGAACCGTGTAGGCGGTAAATCCAACACAGGTGAAGGCGGAGAAGATCCAGCTCGTTTCGTGAAAGACAGCAATGGGGATTCCCGTCGCAGTGCGATCAAACAAGTTGCATCCGGACGTTTTGGTGTAACTTCCAACTATCTGGTCAACGCTGACGAGATTCAGATCAAAATGGCACAAGGGGCTAAACCAGGTGAAGGCGGACAGTTGCCAGGTCGTAAGGTATATCCTTGGGTAGCAGAAGTTCGTGGTTCTACACCAGGTGTAGGTCTGATCTCACCGCCGCCGCATCACGATATCTATTCGATTGAGGACTTGGCTGAGTTGATCTATGACTTGAAAAATGCTAATCCGCGTGCCGAAATTAACGTGAAGCTGGTATCTGAAGTGGGTGTCGGAACGATTGCTGCAGGTGTAGCTAAAGGTCGTGCGGATATTATCCTGGTCAGCGGTTACGACGGCGGTACAGGGGCATCTCCTCAAGGTTCCATCCGTCATGCCGGTATGCCGTGGGAGCTTGGACTTGCAGAGACACATCAAACGTTGATGCTGAACAATCTGCGTGATCGTGTTGTTCTTGAAACAGATGGTAAAATGTTGAACGGGCGTGACCTGGCGATTGCAGCGTTGCTTGGAGCCGAAGAATATGGTTTCTCTACTGCACCACTCGTTGCACTGGGCTGTATCATGATGCGTGTCTGCCAAATGGATACTTGTCCAGTTGGTGTGGCAACACAAAATCCGGAACTGCGTAAAAACTACATGGGAGACCCTGAACATGTCGTAAACTTTATGCGTTTCGTTGCTGAAGACATGCGTGAGATTATGGCTGATCTTGGATTCCGTACCATTCAGGAAATGGTTGGACGTACAGATTGCCTCGAAACGGTAGAAGCTGTGGATCACTGGAAGAAAAAAGGTGTGGATCTGTCGGTATTGCTACATGTGCCTGAACTGCCAGAAGGCGCTGCACGTTACCGTACACAGCATCAGAATCACCAACTGGAAGAAACGCTGGATATGCAACAACTCGTGCCACTCGCACAGCCAGCTATTGAATCTGGTCAACCTGTAGAAGCGGTTCTGCCAATCACCAACGTGAACCGTGCAGTGGGTACCATCCTGGGTAGTGAGATTACACGTAAGTATGGTCTTGCTGGTTTGCCTGAGGATACGGTTAAATTTAAATTTGTCGGCTCCGCTGGACAAAGCTTTGGTGCTTTTGTACCAAAAGGTATGACGCTCACGGTTGAAGGAGACTCTAACGACTACGTGGGTAAAGGACTGTCGGGAGGCAAGCTGATCGTTATGCCTTCACCAAAAGCGACATTTGAAGCGGAGAATAACATCATTATCGGAAACACTGCTTTATATGGGGCGACTAGTGGGGAAGCGTATATCCGCGGTATTGCTGGTGAACGTTTCGCTGTACGTAACTCCGGAGCTAAAGTCGTTGTTGAAGGTGTAGGCGATCATGGCTGTGAATACATGACAGGCGGGCGTGTCGTAGTACTCGGCGATACAGGTCGTAACTTTGCAGCAGGGATGTCTGGAGGTATTGCTTACGTGTATGATCCAAAAGGCACATTCCTGCAACGCTGCAATCTGGAAATGGTTCTTTTGGAGCGTGTAGAAGATACTGCCGAAAGTGCAGATCTACGTGGCATGATTCAACGGCACGTAGCACTCACTGGAAGTGATGCAGGTCAGCGTATCCTGGATACATGGCAGGATTCCCTGAATCAATTTGTTCGTGTCATTCCGAAGGACTTCAAACGTATGACGGAACAGATCGAGCGTGTACAGGCAACAGGTCTGACAGGTGAAGCCGCTTTGCTGGCCGCATTTGAAGCAAATATGCGTGAGCTTGCGCGCACCGGAGGGTAATGTTTCGTTTATTTTCCTAATAAAAGAAAAGATTTAAAACAAAAGGAGTCTTATAGCCGCCAGAACGGCGTTATAAGGCTCCTTTTTGCTTTCGACAAAATTAGAACCCGCTCAAAAAACGTTATCGCCATGAGACGACAACATCAAGGAACGTTCTAAAGTATAATTAGGTTTAGTTTTTGGCGTGCAGAGAAAGTATAAAGATAAGAGAGGTTAGCGGAATGAAGATGAAGCATCCAAACATGGGCGATTCTAAGCCGACAAGTAACAAAGTCGAAGCAACCCGAGTGGACATCATGAAAGTTTTACTGCAATGTGGAATCGACCCGGAGCGTTTGAAACATTTCGTATCCTCCGACAGCAAGCGTACATGAGCCGTTGCACACCAAGGAATGGAGGGAAATCATGATACACAAAAAGGCCCAGAAACCGGAGCAGGAAGTACTCGGAAACTGGGTTTTCTTTTCGGGTGTAGCATGATTAATCCATACTGCGTTCCATTCGTACAAAAGCGATAAAACGACGAGCTTCTTCCTCTGTTAAAGGTTTACCATCAATCATCAGATCAAAGCGCTCTAACACTTCCTTATCTGACAATTCAAGCGCATCCACGAATTCACGCACGTCTTCATCCATAACCACATCACTTTGCTTCGTACGTCCAATCAAATAATCAATGGACACATCGAAAATGTCAGCAAGCCGCGTTAACACCTCGAAATCCGGTTTGCGCCGGTTTTTCTCGTAGTGGGAAAGAGCTGCTCTCGTAATATGAATGGAGTTCGCAAGTTCTTCTTGAGTAAGTCCCCGCTGTTCTCGTAATTCAGCAATGCGATTTCCGTAGCTCATAAGCTATTTCCCCCTGAACACCATCATATATATTGAAACAATCCTGAGCCAAGTTTTTGATCAGGGTAAACTTTCCTGCAAATGTACTACGCCTCATTCGTCTCATATACCACTTATTAAATAGGTCTGTCTAAGGACAGCTCATATTGTCGTAAATCAAAAGAACCATGTCCAAATACCGCTTGACATGATACGTATTGTATCGTAAATTGAACGTATGGAGTTACAAAATGTATCATAGTTAGTAGTTTAAGTATTTCCTCATGGTTTGAGCGTTATACCTGTCAAAAATAACGTTCTCGTCCATGCTGGCCAATCCATTCTAAAGGAATGAAATCATGAATTCAAAAATTCTTCAGGAATGGGCCGATCTGAAACCAAATGTCCATATGTACATTCAGGAATTTCATGGGAAAATGGTAGACCGCAAAAGACGACCCGTCCTGTTACTTGGTATGGATACACAAGCGATCACTTTCCTGAGCGACCTGAACTTACCCGTAATATCAGAAATGGTACTAGGTTTAGATGTAGAAGACAGCCGTATATGCGTCAGGCTTCATGCCAAGCTGCAATGGAAACAACCTTTTGGAGAACTGATATTGTATCATTCAAACTTGCATATTCAGAAAGACCAAACACTATATATAACTGGACAGTTAAACAGAATGCTTACTGAAGTTGAATTTGAGGCAGTTTCCCGTTCTACATATGGGAATGCAACAGATCCATCTCCTCAGCTGAAGCCTTATCGTTACATTGATTTTATTATATAGGATGAGGTAGACTCTGAACAATTTCTGAACAAGCATGTACTTAACGCCATTTTACTATATTTCGTAGCGTTATGCATTAGTTCTTTAACACCAAAAGCATTTGCGCAATGAATAAAGGGGCAAGGGGGAGCATACTATTTCAGGAAGTTTGGATATGGTTGAAATGCACTGCCACATTCTATTCGGTTTGGATGATGGTCCTGTTCAAATGGAGCAGTCCGTTGCGATGGCTGAGAAGGCAGTAGCTTCAGGAATTACCTCCATTATTGCAACTCCGCATCACCTGAACGGACATTACAACAATGAACCAAAGGTAGTCAATCAGGCTGTTTATATGTTTCGTGCCGAGCTTGCCAAACGAAATATCCGTTTGCAGATTGATCCCGGTCAGGAGATCAGAGTGCATGATAGGCTGATTGAAGACTTGTATGCAGGAAAGTGCTGCACACTTGCCGGTAGTCGTTATATGTTGCTGGAGTTGCCCTTTGGTCATATTCCCTCACAGTTCCCCGGAATACTGCACGAACTGCGAATCGCGGGAATTACCCCTATTATCGCTCATCCGGAACGCAACCTTGTCATTTTGAAAAAGCCATTGCTGTTGTCCGAATATTTGTTTCAAGGTGGACTATGCCAGCTTACGGCGGAATCATTCACTGGGCTTTTCGGGCGAAAAGTTCAGAAGTGGTGTTTTCATTTTTGCAAAGAAAACGGGTTTCATTTCATTTCATCAGATGCACACGATACGAAACATCGAACGTTCAAACTGGATGTCGTATATCCGTTGCTCGAAAGACGTTTGGGACGTTGCTGCATTCAACATTTTCAAGATAATGCACAATCCATATGGAATAATCAACGTATTTCAGCTGTATTACCAGCCAAGAAAAAGCGCAGCTTTTTATTCTGGTGAGCAGCTACTGATGTACCAAATACATAGTCACTTAATATGGCTGACTTAAATGGGAGGAAAATCGAATGGAACTCAAAGAGTATTTACACATTTTACGTAAACGCATCTGGATTATTGTTGCCTTCGTAGCTGTGGCTTGTATTGGTGCAGGTGTCAAAAACTACTTTTTTACTGTACCGATCTATGAAGCAGGCGCCAAATTAATCGTCAACCAGGCATATAATGCCCAAGGTGTTCCAAGTTTGGATATTGGAACTATTCAGACAAACATCAAAGTGATCAACTCTTATATGGAGATTATTAAATCTTCTGCAATCCTCGATAAAGTGGCATCTACATACCCCGATCTTGGTATGACTGGTAATCAAATAGGGCAGAACATCCGAGTTTCCACCGCCAATGAGTCCCAGGTTATGAGTCTAACGGCTACGGGACTATCATCCGAAAAAGCCGCAAAAACCGTAAACGCAGTTGCGAAAGTGTTTAAATCTCAAATCCCCGTAATTATGAAAGTAGACAATGTCACGATCCTAAGTGAAGCGAAACCTACGGATTCCTCCAATCCTATTAACGTCAACCCCATCATCAATATTTTGATCAGCTTTATTGTTGGACTATTGCTGGCAGTAGGCTTTATATTCCTGCTGGAATATTTGGATGACACCTTGAAAACGGAAGATGAATTGGAGAAAGAATTAAATCTCCCTGCACTTGCTGTCATCTCCAAGATAAGAAAAGAAGAGAGCCGTATGTCAAAACAGTCATCCATATCTCAAAAACAGGTAGGTGATGGACAGTATGTCACGATTAACCAATGAACGAGTAGGCCTGGTAACGATGGCTAATCCCAGATCCACTTCATCAGAAGCCTATCGAAAGCTACGAACCAATATTCAGTTTTCATCCATAGACAGTCAGATTCAAACGATCATGATTGCCTCGGCATCCTCAGGGGAAGGGAAAACAACGACGATTGGCAATCTGGCAGTCACCTATGCGCAGGAAGGGAAAAAGGTTCTGGTAATGGATACGGATCTCCGTAAACCGGCAGTACATCTGATGTTTAATGTGCCCAACCATGTAGGCCTAACCAGTGTGTTATCGAGTCAATACAAAGTGACGGAAGTGCTTCGGGAAACGGGGGTGGAGGGTCTTCATGTCTTATCTTCCGGGCCGATTCCCCCTAATCCTTCGGAGATGATCGGATCACGTAAGATGACAGCACTCCTTGAGGGCTTGAAGGAAGAGTATGACGTTATTCTCTTCGATACACCGCCGGTTCTAACCGTGACAGATGCATTGATTATCAGTTCATTGTGTGATGGTGTCATTCTTGTGGTGAATGCAGGCAAGGTGAAAAAGGATCTGGTCAAAAAGGCGAAGGCTCATCTTGAACATGTGAATGCACGTATTCTGGGCGCTGTGCTGAACAATGTGCAGGTTCCGAAAAGCCGCAATAACAGTTACGGGGAAAAATAACAGGCAAGACAATGGAGTTTCATTTTCAAATCATTTTCAAAGGTCATGTCTACTATACCTCTATCAAGGTAGGCACTCGGTCACACTGTGGGTAGTGTACCTTAGACGTGTATCGTCAGGGGTGTGATGTGAGGAGGGGTTCAATGCCCTATTTATGAATGATATGTTTCATGTTTTCATGGTTTTGAGTTAAATAAAAAAACTAATGGATAGGGTGATATCTATGACAAAGGTGAGAAAAGCAATTATCCCTGCTGCTGGATTGGGAACCCGTTTTTTACCTGCTACAAAGGCAATGCCTAAAGAAATGCTCCCTATTGTGGATAAACCGACTATCCAGTACATCGTTGAAGAGGCGGTTGCTTCCGGGATCGAAGATATTATCATCGTGACGGGAAAAGGAAAACGTGCGATTGAAGATCATTTTGACAGTGCGTTTGAACTGGAGCATAACCTCCTTGAGAAAGGGAAACTCAGTTTACTGGAAGAAGTCCGGAAGTCCTCCAACGTGGATATCCATTACATAAGACAGAAGGAAGCCCTTGGACTTGGGCATGCGGTCTGGTGCGCCCGGAATTTCATAGGCAATGAACCCTTTGCCGTGTTGCTTGGCGATGATATCGTCGTGTCGGAAGTGCCGTGCCTGAAACAGCTCATCCAGCAGTATGAAAAGGTAGAGCAGTCGGTGCTTGGCGTGAAAACGGTAAGTCCGAGTGAAACATCCCGCTATGGGATTATTGATCCGTTGCACACAGAAGGACGTTTATCTTCTGTTAAGAGTATGGTTGAAAAGCCTCCACTAGGTTCGGCTCCGTCTAACCTGGCCATCATGGGACGATACATTTTGACTCCGAAAATTTTTGAGTATCTGGAAGAGCAAAATGTCGGTGCAGGAGGGGAAATTCAGCTTACAGATGCGTTGCAAAAGTTGAATGATGATGAAGGAATTAGCGCCTATGACTTTGAAGGCTCCCGGTTTGATGTAGGGGAGAAGCTGGGCTATATTCTCACGACACTCGATTTTGCACTCAAAAATAAAGAGTTGCGTGCACCGGTGCTGATGGCGATTGAAGAGATTCTAATGAAGGAACAGATGAATCAAATCCTTGTAGCTGGAGGGGATAGTCTGTGAAGCTATCAGGACCGGAATACTTTGGGAGTGGGGAAACCTTGGTTAAAGAGGGGAATGCCGCTGTACTTGAGCAGCCATACTCACAACGTGTTGGCGGGTATACGGATGTGATGAAGCCATTGGCCGATTTTGTTATCGCTATTTTGTTACTGCTCATCACATTACCGGTCATGCTGCTTTCGGCTATTTTGATTAAACTGGATTCCAAAGGGCCCGTGATCTTCAAGCAGGAGCGGTACGGGAAGAATGGAGTCAAATTTAACATTTATAAATTCAGAACGATGCGTACAGACGCACCGAAATATGGCCTTTCGCCAACGACCAGCCATGATCCGAGGATTACACGACTAGGCAGAATTCTGCGCAAGACGAGTCTCGATGAACTGCCGCAGCTGCTCAATATTATCAAAGGCGATATGAGTTTTATCGGCCCAAGACCTGAGATGAAACGTATTGTGGAGGAATGTTATACCGATCTGGAACGCAGGCGTTTTCTGGTGAAACCGGGAATTACGGGATTGTGGCAGGTGAGCGAGGCTCGGAAGGAGCCTATTCACCATAATCTCCAGTATGACTTCCACTATATCTCGAATGTATCCATGAAAATGGACATTACGATCATTTTTAAAACTATCGGTGTAATGATTAAAAGCAACACCTTTTGACCATTTTGGATCATAATTTGGAGTGTGATGTAATGAAACATATTGTAGTGACAGGTGCTGCCGGATTTCTGGGCTCTCATCTCGTGCAATCTTTGATCGGCCAGGGCCATCGGGTTACAGGGATCGATAATCTTTCAACAGGTGTGATTCGCAATCTGGCAGGGGTTATGGAGAACCCTAACTTTGTATTCCATGAAGCAGATGTTACACGTCCCGATACAATGGATATTTTCGTTGATCAGCAGGTGCACGAAGTCTATCATCTGGCTTCGCCTGCTTCACCTAAATTCTATCAAGCAGATGCGATTGGCACGATCTGGGTGAACACGCGAGGAACATATCATATGCTGGAACTGGCTCGGGTCAAAGGAGCCAAGTTTCTGTATTCCAGTACAAGTGAAGCCTATGGCGATCCCGAGATTCATCCGCAGCCGGAGAGTTATAGAGGCAATGTAAATACGTGGGGGCCACGAGCTTGCTATGATGAAGCCAAACGGTTAGGCGAAGTTTTTTGTTATGAATACTACACAAAACAACGAGTTTCCGTGAAAGTTGCGCGTATTTTCAACACGTATTCTTCCGGGCTTCGCAATGATGACGGCAGGGTGATATCTAATTTTGTAACGCAGGCGCTGACGGGTCAAGATATTACAGTGTATGGAGATGGTTCACAGACCCGATCCTTCTGTTATGTGGATGATAACATTCGGGGATTACAAGCTTTCATGGCGGAAGATCGGGCTGATGGAGAGATTATCAATATCGGAAACCCTACGGAATACACGATTCTTGAGGTCGCTCATTTGGTGAAACAGCTCACACAATCGGACAGTAAGGTTGTATTCTTGCCTTTACCTGAAGATGATCCGAAGGTTAGACGTCCAGTGATTGATAAAGCTCGTGAAATATTAAACTGGGAGCCGGAGATTGGTCTGGAAGAGGGATTGAAACGCACGATAGAGCACTATCGATCGATGCTGCAGGTACAGGAAACTTGATAACACTGAACTGATAACAATGAAGCTGAATAAAAGCGAGTTGAGAACCATGCAAACTATATTGATTGCTCACAGTTTATATCCACCCCATATTATTGGAGGAGCCGAGATATCGACACAGATTTTGGCCCAGACGCTGGAGTCCAGTTATGACGTTAAAGTCATTACAGTTGGTGGACACAAAGAGGGCGGGGTGCAGACGGATACAGTGAACGGGATTGAAATCTCGCGGCTACCATTTAATAATCGGTACTGGATCGGTGATACAGCAAGGCAGGCCAGCACTTCTGACAAAGTGTTATGGCGTATCCAGGATATTTTTAATGTGAAGCAGTACCAGCATATTAAACAATATCTGATGATGAAACGTCCTGCTCTGATCCACACTCAGAATATACCGGGACTAAGCCTTGCGATCTGGAAAGCGGCGTTTGAACTGAACATCCCGGTTGTGCATACCCTGCGCGATTTTTCGTTAATTGAACCCATCGCGATCTCGGCATATTCCAGGTTCTACAGACAGATTTCCAAACACTACAGCCGCAGAGTTTCTTCCGTTATTGGCATATCCGAGCATGTGCTTAACAAGCATATCGAACTGGGATTTTTCGCGCACGCGTCCAAACATGTCATTCATAACATTGTTGAGCGTGATAATCAGGTTCAGCATGTTAATGTAGGGAAAACGGTTAATCATGAGCAACCCCTGCACGTTGGATATTTTGGACAACTAACCGAGGTCAAAGGAGTTCAGTATCTAATTGAAGCAGTGCAAAAGCTCGATCAGCAGATTGTGGGGAAGCTGTTCATCCATGGGGATGGCCCTCTGCTTCAGACATTACAAGAACTTGCAGGGGCTGATCCCCGGATCGTGTTCGTGGGCAAAATCGATAAAAAGGAGATCACTTCCCAGATGAAAAAGATGGATCTCACAATTGTACCGTCCACCTGGGATGAACCTTTTGGCAGAGTGGTCATCGAATCGTATCAAGCAGGTACGCCAGTTTACGCTTCCAAGGTTGGGGGCATGCCCGAGATTTTGCTGGATGCGGATACCTTCTCTTTCACCGCCCATCGTGCGGATTCGATCCGTGACGCAATCCTCCATTATTATGCCTTATCTGAAGCGGAGAAAAATGAATTAATGCTACAATGCTGCGAACACAGCTTATCCTTTAATGAAGATTATCTTCTCACCAGACATGCGATCATCTACGAGAAGTTAATTGGAGGTGAAGGCTAAGATGTACATGACTTCTCTGAACGTCAAATCGCCATCATTAGTTCAAGCGAGGTCTGATGCGCCTTCCTCTGTCATCATGATGTTGATTCATTTCTTACTGCTCTATCTGTCCATTTATGGTCTGATTTCGATCTATGTCGATAATATTGTGATTCGTTCGTTAAAGGATGCAGGCATGTTGCTACTTGCGGTATACACACTTGCCCGGGTATATCGCCAGCAGATTCATTTTCTGAATCTATTCCTGTTTATACTGGCCTCCCTTATCGTGCTCGGATCGTTAAATGTACTTGTCGGTTCCAGCGTGGTCACGTTAGTCTATGGAATCAAAATTACGCTTTTACCGCTGGTGATGCTGTTTGCAGGCATGTTTATGGCCGAGCAGGGTGGAATGTACGCATTTGCCAGAACCAATCTGGTTATTTTTATTATGCTCATTGCAGGATGGTGCGCCCAATATGCGCTGGGTATAGAAAAGTTAATCACTATGGGATTCGTATACGGCGTAAACATCAAAAACTATCTTGAGGGTGTGCCGCGTTTATCCTCCATTACGTACTCGCCGGATGGTTATGCGTATGCACTGTTAATGACAGGCATCATTGCAGAACAAACCAAGCTGGCAGTGAAGCACCGTAGCTTTCGCCTGATGATCCAGTTGCTGACGATCGGCTTTTTGCTTTTATCTACGATTCGATCGGCTTTGTTGCTCTGGTTTGTATATCAGGTGGTTCTTTTTTTAATTCAGATTCGCAAGTACAGCAAAAAAAATATGTTAGTTCTGGCGGTTGTTTTTCTGACACTGCCTGCAGTTGTGTTTTTTGGAGGCAGGTTCCTACAGTCCAAAAATCTGCTCTCCAGTTCATCCTTGCTTGATCGATTACAGATATGGGGAAGCACCCTTACCTCGCCATTCACCATGAATGGCATGATCGGCAACGGAATTGGTTCGGTTGGTGCTGCCAGTCGGCGCACACATATGATGGGTCTGAACTCCAGTAATTTTGCAGTGGATAACCAGTACTTTTCCTTGTACGAACAGACAGGTTGGATCGGTCTTGCCTATTTTTTGATGTTATTCATGTGGTTGTTGGTCACACTGGTTAGACGAATGAATGCCTCACCTTACTCGGCAGGTTCCAGACTTCCTCAGGTGGCTATAGCCCTCGGCGCAGGAGTGGCTGCGGCAAGTATGACGACCAACGTTCTTGAGTTGTTTCCTGCGAACGTTTTTTTCTGGATGTTCATAGGCATAGCTCTGTATCAGCATCGTAATGCAGGTGATATACCATATAAAGCGGGTGAGCGAAAATGAAGGTTTTGCACATCGGAGAATATGTGGTGGGCGGTGTTGCCACGTATTTAAACGAGCTGGTGTCCTACCAGCGTAACCGGTTTGAGGTTTATGTATTGATGAGTGATTATAACTCGGCAAAGGATTTTGATCTGGAGCCAGAGCATATCTTTCGTTACAGTTACAAACGCCACCCGAAACACTTTTTCTCAGCGATGAGACAGATTCACCAAGCTATTCGGCGGATCGAGCCGGATATTATTCATGTACACAGCTCATTTGCGGGTATGCTCGCAAGGGGCTTATTTTTTTTCACACCGCGCAAAGCGAGTATCTTTTACTGCTCACATGGCTGGTCTTTTTTGATGGATACCAAACCCCTGCATAAAAAGGCTTATTTCATGATCGAGAAAATACTGGAATTCAAAACAGACTATATCGTGAACATTTCAAAATATGAGATGCAGCAATCGATTCGCATGGGCATGTCTCCAGCCAAATCCCGATTCGTTTATAGTGGCCTGCGTGACCGCAAGTCTCACAAGCCTCACAATCACGAAGAGCAGCCGCAAGTAATTGTGCAAAAAGATCAGGAGCAAGAGGATGACAGCATGATTCGGCTCTTGTTTGTGGGCAGATACGATCGGCAGAAAGGACTGGATCTGCTGCTGGATGCATTCAGGCAGTATCCCGAGCTGCAGCAGCGTATTCAGTTATACATCATTGGAGACAGCGTATTGGAAAAAAATGAATGGACCTTTACCGACAATATGGTCCGGTTAGGGTGGGTCAATAATGCAGAGATTGATCACTATTACGAGCAGTGTGATGCGATCATTATGCCTTCCAGGTGGGAAGGGTTACCCTTGGTCGCGCTGGAAGCAATGAAAAATCACAAACCCGTCATCGCTAGCAATCGGGCCTCGTTGCCAGAACTGGTGACGCATGGGGAGAATGGCTACATCTTTGAACTTGAACGACTCGAAGGGTTGAGAGAGATTCTAATGCAACTTGATAAAGAAACGTTGGCAACTATGGGTGAAGCGGGACATCAGGTGTATAAAGAGAAGTTCAGCTCGGATCGAATGAATGAGGAGTTCGTGAGTCTCTATTATGAAGCGAGAAATGTAGAAGTTAGCTTCCAAACCGCCGGGCCGGCCTCCCGTTTGGAAATTTCAAAGAGAAATGGAGATTAACATGAATACAATCTATATCAATGCCCGTTTCCTGACACAGACCGTTACCGGGGTTCAGCGATATGCCATTGAACTCGTGAAGGAAATCGATAATTTGATTGACGCTGGAGAAGTAGACGGTACGAAAGTAGAATTTTGCCTGCTCTCACCCGCGAATGTGGTTACTCATCTTGAACTGAAACATATTCGCCACCGAATTGTTGGCAGACTGAAGGGACATGTATGGGAACAGCTGGAGTTGCCATTTTACGCGAAAAAAGGATTGCTAATTAACCTGTGTAACACAGGCCCGGCATTCAAACGCAATCAGGTCGTGACGATCCATGACGCTTCTGTATTCAGTTATCCGAAGGCATTTTCCTTCGCGTTTCGGTCATGGTATCAGTTTTTAACGGTTCGCTTAGGCAAGATTTCGAAAAAGGTCATTACCGTGTCTAACTTTTCCAAAGGTGAACTTATTCAACACTGCAAAATTGCCGCCCAGAAGGTATCCGTTACACACCTGGGCATCGATCATATTCATCACAGGCAGGCGGCTCAAGGTACACTTGAGAAATATGGGATTAACTCCCCGTATGTACTGGCTGTCAGCACGATGAACCCTTACAAAAACTTTAAGCTGATCTTGGAGATTTTACCTCAGGTGAAAGCACAGAATTTGAGTGTTGTCATCGTGGGCTCCAAGAACAGTAAGGTGTTCAGTAATCATGCTGTGAATGATTCGGAAGGTGTGAATTGGGTAGGGTATGTGACGGATGAGGAGTTAAAAGCGCTCTACGAACATGCCACCGGTTTTATTTTCCCATCCTTGTACGAAGGGTTTGGCTTACCGCCACTGGAGGCGATGGCGCTTGGTTGTCCGGTTATCGTGTCTTCCCGTGGTTCGATCCCGGAAGTATGCGGAGAAGCAGGGCTATACTTTGACCCCCATCACCCGCAGGAAGCAGCTTCACGTCTGGTAGAGATGATGTCTGATCCGGAGCTTGGGCAGCGAATGTCCATTCAGGGCAAAGAGCACTCAGCCTTCTTCTCTTGGAACAAATGTGCCAAGGATACAGTAAACATTATTATGAGCACGGTGTAAGCATGCGAAATGTATTCTTGTGAGGGAGATAAAGCTATGAACAAAGTGTTTGTTGCGATTGATTTCCCGCCTGAAAAGGGAGGGATTCATGATTATGCCTACGGGCTGATATCACAGATTCCAGCAGAAGAGACAACGGTGCTGACCAATAAAATAAATGATACCGCAGAGTCTGAGCAATTCGACCAGAAGCATGATTTTGAAATTATTCGGAAACGTATTTTTTCAGATTCGAATAAATGGCTGTTGATTCTCTCACAGCTTGTTCTGGTGGCGCAACTGATTCTGTTGAAATGGCGCAAAAAAACAGATGAGATTCATTTTGTGAATATATTCCCGGTTGGCTTAGCCGGTCCATTCATGAAATTCCTTTTTCGAGTAAAATACTTTCCTTATGTTCACGGCCTGGATGTGATGGGGATGGTTAATAGCCGATTATTCCCACTGCTGTTGTTCATCCTGAAGCGTGCGGACAAAGTGATTGCCAATAGCCAATATACGAAGTCGAAGCTGGTTGAACTGGGGATTTCGGAGTCTCAGATTGTCATTATTCCACCGGGACTTAACGTGAACAAGCTTAACGCGGATACAGGGAGTCAGGGGGATTTACGGGATAAGTATGGTCTGCATGGCAAAAAAGTGATGATCACCGTCTCGCGACTTGTAGAACGCAAAGGTCATGATGTCACACTGAAAGCCGTGAGTCAGGTTATTACGCATATTCCTGATCTGAAGTATGTTATCTGCGGAGATGGGCCGTATAAGGGAGAACTCGAACGACTGGTAACTCAGTACGGACTCGAATCTGTTGTTGTATTTACAGGACGTACTACAGACGATGAGCTTCAGCAATTATATGAATGTGCGGATCTCTTCATTATGCCAAGCCGGGATATCAAGGAGAAGGGTGACGTGGAAGGGTTCGGAATTGTATTCCTGGAAGCCAACTATTATCGATTACCTGTCATTGCAGGCAACAGTGGCGGTATTCCCGACGCCGTGAAGGACAATATCACCGGTTATCTCGTAGACCCGGTTAATGATCAGGAGATTGCTGCACGCATCGAACAATTAATGACCGACGATGGGTTAGCCAGAGCGATGGGGGATAACGGATACGACTGGGTGGTCAACTATTGTTTGTGGTCGCATCGCGGAAAGTTATTGAAGCAATTGGCCTAATGGACGGGTTCCACAATCTTCATGTCCTAATGGGGAGGATTAAGGATGAAAATATGTATCGTTACTCACAGGGTTGTCAAAGGAGAGGGGCAGGGCAGAGTTAATTATGAGATTGCAATTGAAACCCTAAGACAAGGTCATGAAGTTGTTATGATTTCCAATGAGGTGGAGCCGGAACTTCTTGAATATGAGGGAGCTACATGGATTAAAGTTTTTCCTTCGCTGGGGTTACCACAGCTATTACGATACCAGTTGTTTGCATGGAGCAGTGCTACCCATATTCGCAAATTAAGAAAAACAAAGCAAGTTGATCTTGTGATGGTCAATGGTTTTATCACCTGGGCTAGAGGGGACATCAATGCGGTTCACTTTGTGCACAGTACATGGATAAAATCCCCCGTACATAGCTTCCGTGTACACGGCTCCTGGAAACGATGGTATTTCGGTCTGTACACGCTGGTGAATGCGTATCTGGAACGATTCGCCTTTCGCAAAAGTGGTAGAATCATTGCGGTTTCCGAGAAAGTAAAGCATGAATTGATTCAATTAGGCACGCATCCCGACAAAGTGCAGGTCATTCATAATGGAGTGGATGTGCATGAGTTTTACCCCAGTGATGCTGGAGAGAAGAGCAGAATGGATATTAACTCCGGCCGAGTCGTAGGTTTATTTGCAGGTGATATTAGCAGCCCTAGAAAAAATCTGGATACGGTATTGAAGTCGATGGTGTCTGTGCCTGAGTTAGAACTCGTTGTAGCAGGATCTACAGATCGAAGTATTTATCCTCAAATGGCTAAAGACTTAAACATAGAAGATCGGGTCCATTTTCTAGGCTATCGGAAAGATATGGGGTATCTCATGCGCAATGTGGATCTGTTTATTTTCCCCTCGCGTTATGAAGCTTGCAGTTTGGTCGTGTTGGAGGCCCTCGCCTCAGGAATTCCTGTTGTTATCACGGAGGAGTCGGGGGTAACTGAAATGATCAAGAACGATCATGAAAGTATCCCTCCCGGTGTTATTTTGCAAGATGCCAATGATGTAGATGGGCTGGCAGTCATTCTTAACACGTTAATGCAGGATAAATCCTATCTGAACGAGATGGGCAAGGCATCCAGAGAGGTAGCTCTTCGAAATGATTGGAAGAAGATGTCTCTCACCTATTTGGAGAGCTACGAAGACTACTTGAAACACAGTGGAATCCATGCTGGAAGAATGAAACGAAAACAAAGCATTGAGGTGGAATTATGAGAGCATCGGTAGTCATTTGTACACATAATAGAGCGAAGGATACCGTTGAAGCTGTCCAAAGTGTGCTGGCTCAAGAAGATCAAGATATTGAATTTGAAGTACTGGTTATCGATAATAACTCCAAAGATAACACCAGGGAATTATTTCAGAGTACCGATTGGCCTAATCACGTTCGCTACATCTTTGAGAGTAAGCTTGGTCTATCTTATGCCAGGAACCGTGGCATACGAGAAGCACAGGGAGAATTTATCATGTTTCTGGATGATGATGCGCTGGCCTCTTCTTCCTGGATTCGTGAAGTCATTCATGTGTTCGAACGGGATGAGAAGATTGGCTGTGTAGGCGGGAAAATTGATCCGATCTGGGAAGGTGGAAAGCCGGATTGGATTCCGGATGAGATTATTGGCTTGTATACGTTGATGGACTTTTCAGATCAGGTTACCGAGATGAAACCGCCGTATTTTCCCTTTGGGGCAAATGTGTCTTTTCGAAAAAGTGTGTTTGATTCCATTGAGCCGTTTCGCGAAGACTTGGGGCGCGTAGGAAATAATTTGCTTTCAAGCGAAGAGAGTGAACTCATTAGCAGAATTCGAGAGAAATACGACATATTTTATACGCCATATGGGTCAGTGCAACATAAAATATCCAAAAGCAGATTAAATAAACGCTGGCTCTTGCGGCGAATGTACTGGCAGGGAATCAGTGATGCAACACGTTACAACAAGAGCGGCTGGGGTGTGTTCAAACATATTGTTCGAATTGCACAGGCAGGTCTGATTATGTTGTTATGTATGAATAATGTGCAGAAGGTCATGAGCCAATTAGTCAAAATATCTTATCGGAACGGCACGATTGTGGGATCTTTCCGAAATGGCAGAGGGCTGAACACCTGATGAACATGGCGATTGCCCGAAAACCAAGGCAGCGAAGCATTATTCAGACCATTGTCATGACAAGCATGGCTAATATTCTCATTATGGCTGTGACTACGCTAACTTCCGTTATTACAGCTCGCATGTTCGGAGCGACGGGGAAGGGAGAGCTTGCGGCTGTTTTATTCTGGCCTGCATTCATTTCGGGTCTGGCCGCATTTGGTCTGCCCACCTCGTTAATTTACAATGTCAAAAAAAACAGCCAGCAACTCCCTGTCTATATCAGCATGAGCTTTGCCGTTCAGATTCCGATCAGTATCATCGCTGGGGTGATCAGTTGGTTTGGTATCCCTATCTGGCTATCAGGATATTCAGAATCTGTCATTACCATTGCAAGGTGGTATACCGTATCCATGGTTCCAGTGATGCTGTTCATGGGTGTGCTTGCGGCAGCCGCACAAGGTACCGACAAGTTCCATATTTATAATCTGTCGCGTTTGCTGGCTCCCTTATTGAATCTTGCAGGGTTGGTACTACTGTGGGTAGCGCAGGTATTAACCGTGGAACGAGCCATTATTATCAGTTTTGCCAGCACTATACTGGTGTTGACCTGTTATATGATTGCCATGCGTCAGCAAATATTCAGTTCCGTCAGCAAGCTGGTGGCTCAGATTCGAACGGGGATTCATTTATTCAGCTATGGCCTTCGTGTATATGGGGTAGAGTTGCTAGGCACGTTGTATAGCCAGTTTGACAAAATTATTATTTTGGCTCTACTTACACCCAAAGATTTCGGGTTATATTCGGTTGTGTTTGCCCTATCGCGTATGTTTAATGTTGTGCAGACGGCCATCACCAATGTCATATTTCCAAAGGTAGCCGGCATGGAGCAGCAACAGGTGTTGTCTCTTGTTGGCAGAGCTTTCCGCATTAGTATGGTACTTATGACGATCATCATCATACCGAGTATGCTGATTGGTCGTTTTTTTATTGGCTTGTTGTTTGGCCCGGAATTTCTGGAGGCCAGCGGCGTGTTTTATCTGTTGTCTCTGGAGTGTATCGTTGGCGGAGGATCTTGGATTCTGGCTTCGGCTTTTAATGCGCTCGGTAGACCAGGCGTTATCGTGCTTCGGCAGGTCATCGCACTTGCTGTGACGATTACGTTGTTCTTTGTGCTTACGCCCATGTTCGGGTTATACGGTTTAGGGCTGGCGTTGTTACTTGGTTCCTTCGTCCGTATGCTGATGTCATTAATATCCGTTTCGATTATTTTCAAAATGCCGATGCACAAGATGTTATATAACAAGGAAGATATGGCCTTCCTCAAGCAAAAATGGAGAGAAAAAAATCTATTTAAAGGAGCCAGAAGAGATGTCAAACGTGCAAAAGATTCATCCCATGGATGAGTTGAAAAAACGACTTGAATCGATCCTTGAAGTTGTGCCCCCTCATTCCAAGATCTATTACATTGATTATCCCGTTCACAGCAATTGTGGTGATCTGCTTATTATGAAAGGAACAGAGGCTTTTTTCAAAGACCATCATATTCATGTGTCTCAACGATACAGCGTCCATGACTTTCATGACCAAGTTGAAATTCCCCAGGATCATATTATTGTTCTTCATGGTGGTGGGAATTTCGGTGATTTATACGAAGCTCATCAATCATTAAGAGAACGTATCGTTCAGCATTACCCGCATCATCGAATCGTGATTCTTCCTCAGACGATATTTTATAAGGATCAAGCTATTCTTCAAAGAACTGCATCTGTTTTTGCTCAGCATACAGATCTGCATATCTATGTTCGCGATGAGATATCGTTTCAAATTGCCTCGGATCATTTCTCCAACTCTAAGGTGAACTTAGTTCCCGATATGGCGCACCAATTATGGCCGATGGAGATCCAGCGTAACTCTCGTAAAGAGAGATTGAATTTCTTTAGAACAGATATCGAACAGACAGCAGCTCAACAATCTCTGAATTCCGCAGAGCAGCAAGGAGATTGCCTGGATTGGCCCACCTTGTATAACAAATATGAGCGAAAGCTAATCTACTATATCAGTAAAGGGTTGAAGAAACCTGCTTCGCGAGCCCTCTCCCAATTCATATGGATGAAATATAGTGACTACCTTGTGAATAAGGCGGTACGCTGCTTCTCGGATTATCGCATGATTCACACATCCAGATTACATGGTCACATCCTGTCTTGTCTGATGGCGAAGCCTAACCTATTGATTGATAACTCTTATGGGAAGAATTCGGGATATTACCGGATATGGACACATGAAGTGAACACAGCCAATATGGACTCCTCTTCCAAGGCGAGTGCTCCACCCGTGACCAAGTATATGGAATCAACGGCAACCGTATAACGAACGAGAAGCTGTCCCGTATCATCTTAAAATATATAGAGTGGAGTGGTTGCATTGAGAATCGTACTTCTCTCCGGTGGATCAGGTAAACGGTTATGGCCTTTGTCCAACGACACGAGATCCAAGCAATTCCTGAAGGTGCTTGAAGGCGAGGACGGACAGACGGAATCGATGGTACAGCGCGTATGGAGGCAATTGCAGCACACGGGGTTAAGTGGCCAAGCAACGATTGCAACGAGCAAACCGCAGGTGGAGATTTTGCGAAGTCAGTTGGGTTATGAAGTGGATCTAGTCGTTGAGCCTGAACGAAGAGATACCTTCCCCGCAATCGCCTTGGCGGCCGTATATTTGTACTCCGTGCAGGGAGCCAGCTTAAATGAAACGGTAGCCATGCTTCCGGTTGATCCCTATGTGGAGGAGTCCTTCTTTTATAAAGTAACAGAGCTGGGGGACGTGCTGGATGACTCCGGTGCAGAGCTTGCGTTAATTGGCGTGAAACCCACGTATCCTTCGGAAAAGTATGGTTACATCATTCCAGAACGGTCTGAAACTAAAGAAGAACAACGTTACGCCAAAGTATCCCGTTTTCAAGAGAAACCCCGTGAAGCTGAAGCGGCAGAGATGATCGAACAATCTGCCCTTTGGAATTGCGGGGTTTTTGCATTCAAACTCAATTATTTGATTAATCTGCTCATCTCGCTTGAACTGCCTATCCAGTATGAAGAAATGTTGAAACAGTACGGGAGACTGCAGAAAATCAGCTTTGATTATCAAGTGGTGGAGAAGGCTCAGCATATTGTGGTTACACCTTACGAGGGGTACTGGAAAGACCTTGGCACATGGAACACGCTGACAGATGAGATGAGTACCAATATTGTGGGCAAAGGTGTCATGACGAACAGTACGGTGAACACACATCTGATTAATGAATTAAACATTCCGGTCTGCGTACTGGGAGTATCCAACTTGATCGTGGCAACAAGTCCTGATGGCATTCTGGTCAGTGAAAAAGAGGCGAGTCCTCAGATCAAGGAAGTGTTAAAAGATAGCGCTGAGCGCCCCATGTATGAAGAACGTCGTTGGGGCTGTTACAGAGTGCTTGATTACACACGCAATAAAAAAGGCGAAGAAGTATTAACCAAACGCATCATCATCGAGCCCCATAAAAACTTTTCGTACCAGTACCATCTCAAACGAAATGAAGTATGGACCGTTGTCTCGGGACAAGGTGAATTCATTATGGACGGCGAGCTCAGACCGCTTCATCAAGGAGATGTCATTGTGATTCCGGCAGGAGGGAAGCACAGTGTCAAAGCGTTGACCGAACTCGAAATTATTGAGGTGCAGATGGGCAGTGAACTGGTGGAAGAGGACATCGTTCGCGTTGAGATGGAATGGGAAGATATTATCCAAAATTGCGTGAATTGGGGGAAAACAAGATGAATATTGCGGTGATTGGAACAGGCTACGTAGGTCTGGTATCAGGGGTTTGTTTTTCGGAGATTGGCAACCAGGTGATCTGTGTAGACAACAATGAGGAAAAAGTACAAATGCTGAATGAGGGCATCGTTCCAATCTACGAACCTGGTCTTAAAGAGTTGATGATTTCCAATATGCAAGCAGGTAAACTGTCGTTTACCTCAAACATTGGTGAGGCGATACACCAGTCAGATATTGTCTTTATAGCCGTAGGTACACCTTCTCTACCAAACGGTGAGGCGAATCTGAGTTATGTAGAGCAAGTGGCTATGGAGATCGGCACCCATCTCGAAAGCTACAAAATCATCGTGACTAAAAGCACGGTTCCTGTAGGTACCAATGACCGTATCCGCGATCTGATTCGCAGTATATCCTCCCAGCCATTTGACGTGGCCTCTGTTCCCGAGTTTTTGCGAGAAGGCTCCGCAATCAAGGATACGCTTAACCCTGACCGGATTGTCATCGGCACGAGCAGTGACCGGGCCATCCAGACGTTAAAGAAACTTCATCGGCCCTTAACAAGTAATCTGATTATTACAGATATCCGCTCAGCGGAGATGATTAAATACGCATCCAATGCATTTCTGGCAACCAAAATATCATTTATTAATGAAATTTCGAATATTTGTGAGAAAGTTGGGGCGGATGTTACACGTGTTGCAGAAGGCATGGGGTACGATAAACGCATCGGGTCTGCTTTTTTGAAGGCAGGGATCGGTTATGGCGGCTCTTGTTTTCCTAAAGATACACAGGCGCTGATCCAGATTGCAGGTATGGTGGATTATGATTTCAGGCTGTTGAAATCTGTAGTGCAAGTCAATCAGGACCAACGTATGCAAGTGATCTACAAACTGGAGGAAGCGCTGGGGTCACTCGCAGGCAAAACAATTGCTATCTGGGGACTGGCATTTAAACCGGATACCGATGATGTGCGAGACGCACCAGCCATTGATATTGTTCAACATCTTATTGATGCTGGAGCATCGGTCAGAGCCTACGATCCGATTGCAACGGCTAACTTCCGTAAAGAGATCGACATTGCCTCGATTTCGTGGGAGGATAGCCCGCTTCATGCTGCTCAAGACGCGGATGCGCTATGTGTGCTGACAGAATGGAAGGAATTTGCCCAGGTTGATCTGACAACCTTAGCCCAAACGATGAAGGAGCCTGTGATGATTGATGGTCGTAATGTGTATAGTGCGGAGCAGATTCAAGCATCTGCCTTCCACTATTATTCTGTCGGACGTCCAGGTCTCGTGAAGGTGGAAGGGAAAGCACCAGCAATTATCTAATCTGCCAGTGAATATTAACAATATGAGTGAGGAAGATCCCCATGAAAAAATGGATGAAATGGACGGCTTGGATTGCTTCCCTTTTAATCATCGTTGTATTTGGTTATGCGATCTATCTCTATCAATCGGTTAAATCCACCGCTGATCAGATTTATGAGCCTCGTAATCCCGTAAAGCCTGTTTCGGTAACCGATGCGAAGGGCGGACTCCAGGTTGAACTCAATCGCAAAGAGCCCTTTAATGCCTTGATCCTGGGGGTGGATGAACGCCAGAATGATCGAGGACGTTCAGATACGATGATTGTTCTAAGTGTGAATCCGGGGAAAAAGAAAGTGCTGATGTTTAATATTCCGCGAGATACACGAACAGAAATTGTAGGACGCAACACCGAAGACAAAATCAATCACGCTTATGCTTTTGGGGGCGTGGATATGTCTCTTGCAACAGTTGAACAATTTTTGGGAATTCCCATTCACTATTATATGAAAGTAGATATGGAGGGGTTCTCCAAAATCATTGATCTTGTTGGTGGTGTGGATGTTAACAACCCGTTTGCCTTTGACTATGAGGGTAAACGTTATGAGCAGGGCAATATTCATCTGGATGGTGTCGCTGCTCTCGGGTTCTCCAGAATGCGTTATGATGATCCGAAGGGCGACTTGGGAAGGAATGATCGTCAGCGAGAGGTCCTGAAGCAGATGCTCAAAAATACGATGCAATTCTCCAGTGTGCTACACCTTCAGAATATGTTAGATGAGCTGGGTACACATGTCAGAACAGATCTGACATTTGATGAGATGAAAGAACTGCTTCTGGATTATCGTAGCGACCTGGAAGAAATCGATACAGTTGAGATCAAGGGAAAAGGCGAGAAGATCAACGGTATTTATTATTTTATTGTAGGTCAAGAGGAAAAGGAGCGCATTCACGGATTACTGACGCAGCACCTAGAACAGTAAGGGCAACGTTCGTGAAACAGCAAGGAAAGTGGTGAAAACATTGCTGAATGCGGAGGGAAGAGAAACAAGAAAACAGAAATATCAACGGAAGAATCGTTCGTATAAAATGTTGTTTTGGCTAATGCTGGCAGGGGTCTGGATTGCGATAATCTGGCTGATGTCTTCCCAATCCTATCAACAGCAAAATATTCAGCCATGGCTTCAACGTTTGACCAAACAGGTGCACATCGGGATTACATTGCCCGATGTGCACCTGTTTTATAATGGGCACGAGTATTCACTAAGAGAAAGGCCTTATGCTTTTGTAGAATTCCTCTTTCGCAAGACTGCACATTTACTAATCTACGCTGTACTCGCAGTATTAATCTATGGCAGTCTGCGTTACAAACGGGTGAGAGTCATAACTTGTATTACGGTGGCGCTGATGTTCGTTGCAGTGATTGCCTCCATTGACGAGTATATCCAACAGTTCAGCCCCAATCGTACGAGTTCAATCTGGGATGTCGGTGTAGACTTGATTGGCGGAAGTTGTGGCATCGCGGTTTATACAGGAATTCGAGCTTTGCTGGGTAGGAGACATCATTGATTTCCCAGGAAATGCAGTGTGTAGTCCAAGCATAGCTTCTACTTGTTTGCAAACCATCATACATATGGGGTAGGCAGGACAAGGGGGCTGAATGATGATAAGAAGAAGAAACCGCAATGCACTGTTCAAAAAAAGTGGACTTATTTTATTTGTAGTGCTTTTGCTGTGGCTGATTATTAGGAGTGTACCTGCGCTGTTTCGTGCAGATGCGGCTACAGAGGCTGCTGCTGTGGCGGAAGAGTTTTACAAATACGAGCAAACGGGTGACTTCGGAAGCTCCTGGGAGCTTTTTCATCCTTTAATGAAAGAGCGATTTCCGAAGAGTGCCTATGTGCAGAATAGAGCTCACATTTTTATGCAGCATTTTGGTGTGCAGACGTTTGAACTGGAGATGGAACCGCCAAAGCGGGAATTTGATGTGGAGATCATTCAAGGCGTGAAGCCCTTTCCCGAAGCATACAAAATCAAAGTTACACAAACGTATTCCGGAACCTTTGGGAAGTTTGATCTTGTGCAGATCTGTTACCTTGTGCAGGATGGTAAGCAGTGGACGCTGTTATGGTATTATCCAGATGATAGGAAACACAACACTGAAACTTCATCGTGATGCATGATAGGGTGCAATATCAGGATGAAGAGAAAATATTACATATGATGTAATGTAAATGGAGGTTGAATATACCGTTTTGTATCATTAGTCCTTGATCAAGCGCTATAAATGCGAGACTTTTGTCGCATTTATAGCGTTTTTTTGAATTTTTAACCTAAATCCATGCTTAAAAAGCTTGACAATAGTCCCGGTGTCAAGTAAATTACGAATTAGGATACAAAATGTATCAATTTTCAGCGTCTAACGACAAATAACAGGGACTAGAGACTCCCTGTGAGGGGAAGGTATTCCATTGAATGAAACGGGCCGCTTTTACTGTGTCAGTTGTGGGATGATTGTGTCGGTCGCTAGAGACGCCGCCCAGAAGCCAGAGGGCAATGGAGGCAATCACGTGTTTCGTACTGGATTTTACCGGAGTGAAATGCCACTTGGATGCTGTGAGGCGTGTGTAGTTGAGTCAAAACGAGAAGGTAAGTCCCAGTTTGCAGGACAATATACTAAAGATTATGATACACTATGCTCATATGAGAAACGGGCATGAAATAAGCCCGTCCATGAAGGAGAGGATTGAATGCAGCAGGAGCCGGTCGTCCGACTTCAAGGCGTCAGTAAAATCATTTCCTCCCGATCATTGGTCAGTGACCTGACCCTGAATATTTCTCCGGGGCAGGTTTTTGGTTTTTTAGGACCAAATGGCGCGGGGAAAACAACAACGATTCGAATGATGGTAGGTCTGATGTCCATTAGTAAAGGAGATATTTTCATCTCCGGACACAGTGTGAAGAATGAGTTTGAAGAGGCGATAGCCCAGGTGGGGGCGATTGTGGAAAATCCGGAGATGTACAAGTTTCTGACCGGATATCAGAATCTGGTGCATTTTGCCCGTATGTCACCTGGCGTTACCAAGGAACGTATTGCAGAGACCATTGAGCGTGTGGGCCTAACAGCGCGGATTCATGACAAGGTAAAAACCTATTCTTTGGGTATGCGTCAGCGCCTTGGTGTCGCACAGGCTATATTACATAGACCTAAGCTGTTAGTTCTGGATGAGCCAACGAACGGTCTCGATCCACAGGGCATAAGGGAGTTGAGAGATTATCTGCGGCTCCTCACCCACGAAGAGGGGATAACCGTGTTTGTATCAAGCCATCTGTTGTCCGAGATGGAATTGATGTGTGACACCGTAGCTATTATTCAGAACGGTAAACTGATTGATGTTCGAAATCTGCGGGATGAGCAAGGTTCAGATGCTTTAATTGAAGTTGCGTTTGAAGTCGATGACGCTGAACGTGCTGTTGAACTCATGGAGGGTGAGGCAGTTATTCAGGGTAAGGTTATCGTGTTGTCTCTCTCTCGAGAACAGATTCCAGCGGTCAATGCCAAACTGGTACGTGAAGGCGTGCAGGTTTATGCCATTCGTAGTGTGACTCGTACGCTGGAAGATCAATTTTTGCAAGTGACTGGAGGTGGCGGCATTGGGTAGTTTCGGCAATCTGCTACTGAATGAAAATATGAAGGTGTTCCGTCGTGTACGTACCTGGATTATGTTAGCTATTCTTGTTCTGATCTCGTTACTCATGCCTGTCTTAATGAGAGAAGGCATGGGGTCAAGTGACACCTTGTTTTGGCAGCCTGCGGCTACAACAGTTCAGATTGCATTTTTTCTGAACACCATCTTCTGTGTAGTCATTGCAGCAGAAACAGTGGCGGGTGAATTTACATGGGGAACCATTAAACTGTTACTTATCCGACCATGGTCACGCAGTAAAATTTTGGCTTCCAAATATCTCACTGTAGTAGGCTTTAGTATATTAAGCACACTACTGGTGATTGGTATGGCCATGCTTAGCTCGTATATTCTCTTCTCTCATGAAGTTTCGGTAGACAGCAGTATAATCGCAGCTGATGCGTTTACGAGATGGGGATATCTGTATATCGATCTGTTTATTACACTTGCGATTGCCTTTATGGTCTCCTCGGTATTTCGTTCAGGTGCACTTGCGATTGGTTTGTCCTTGTTTATTATGTTTACACAAAATATATTCTCACTGATCTTTAATCCGGATCGTTATGAATGGGCTAAATATGTTCTGTTCAATAATATGAACTTGAGCAAATATATGAACTCTTCATCGGATATGGGCTTGATGAATGGACCAAGTGAGGGCATGACTCTCGGGTTCTCCCTGGCGGTTCTCGCTGCATATTATGTCATCTTTATGGTGATTTCCTGGGTTGTGTTCAACAAAAGAGATGTGGCAGGTTAACTCCTGCCTCTTTTTTGTTTTCATGTGGCATAGCTGTCTATTCAGGGTACATACTGGTATTGTAATGTTAGAATCATATTATCGTCGCAGTCACTTTGGCATGGCAGCGCATGGAGGGATCATTTTTCTTGATTAACAACAAATTTTACCGCATATGCACAGCAATTATTTTACTGTTGCTGATCGTGTATTTGGGGGATAAGGTCAACTTTATTTTCCGCCCTCTCACTTCGCTGATTCATATCATTATTATCCCGCTCTTGATCGCAGGATTTTTCTACTATCTGTTGCGTCCGCTCGTGGACTTCATGGAGCGGCACAAAATCAAAAGGGCACTGTCTGTCCTGATTATTTATGTGGCTGTTGGACTCCTCATCGCAGGATTCAGCGTTCTCGTGTGGCCTTCCCTGCGGGAGCAGTTATGGAATTTTATCGAAAATACACCTAAGCTTGTGTCATCTCTTGTAGAGCAGATTAAAGCACTGGAAAACAATCGTTTTCTTGCCCGTTACCTGCCTGAGAATTCGGACTTGTTTACCAGATTGTCCGATTATTTAAGTCAGGGGATTACGCAGGTTACGGATTATGTCTCTGGTCTGTTTTCCGTCGTGTCCAACTTGGTCATTATTTTGGCAACATTTCCGATTATGCTCTATTACATGCTCAAGGAAGGCAACAAATTTGGAACCAACTTGACGCTGTTATTGCCGAGACATTACCGAAAAGACGGAGAAGAGACGGTGCATGAAATTGATGAGGCTCTGAGCAATTATATTGTAGGCCGGGTTATCGTTAATGTGGCGCTGGGCATTCTCATGTTTATCGGTTTTCTTCTTATCGGGTTGCCTTATGCGCTATTGTTAACGGTTGTGTCCATTATTCTGAACTTTATCCCTTATGTAGGAGCGCTACTGGCGGCGATTCCTGTTGTGATTGTTGCTTTTATCGACTCGCCTTCCATGGCTCTCTGGTCTCTGATCATTATCGTCATTGCACAGCAAATACAGGATAATCTCATCTCTCCTTATGTGTATGGCAAACAGCTTGATATTCATCCGTTGACTACGGTGATCCTGCTGCTCGTTGGAGCCGACCTGGGCAACATTCTAGGTATGATTATTATTATTCCGCTTTACATGATCCTTAAGATTATATTTAAGAAAATCCAGAACCGGATTGTTGAAGATCGAGCAGATGCCAAATAAGATGTAGGTAAGATATTTCATCCCTCAGCATAAAGAAAAGGTCTGTCCACGTCGGAAATGACATGGACAGACCTTTTAAATCAAACGTTTGTTTCTTTCTCGTCTTCATCGGTGTAGTCTGACATGTTCAGTGGTTCTTTCGGGACGATAGCCACCTTGTAAAAGCGATTTTTATCTTTTTCCAGCAGGACAAAGGTTAGGTTTTCGTATTCATATTCTTCCTGTTCGTTCATCTCCGGACGGTGGCTGTATAGCCATCCACCAATCGTATCCCACTCGTCCGCATCAAGCGAAGACATGAACATATCGTTGACCTTGGACAGCGAAACCTTACCATCCATGATGATATAATGCTCATTCACAATCTGAATTTCTTCTTCTTCGTCTGCGTCGAACTCATCGCGAATCTCACCAACAATCTGCTCCAATACGTCTTCAATCGTTACAATCCCCGACGTGCCTCCATACTCGTCGACGAGAACAGCAATATGCACGCCATCCTTCTGCATTTTTTTAAGCAGATCCTTGACTGGAGTTGTCTCATGAACAGCCGAAACGGGCTGAATGAGGGAAGACAGGTCGACGGGTTCATCATTACCATACAGTTCTAAGAAAAATTGTTTCGTATTTATGATACCGATAATATCGTCTTTGCTCTCATTAACGACTGGAAAGCGAGTGTATTGCTCTTCGCGAATGATCTCTAGATTTTCCTCGTTCGTTTTATTTAGATAAAGGCAGACCATGTCGGTCCGGGGAACCATGATCTCTTTGGCCAGCATCTCATCAAATGCAAAAATTCGGCTAACATACCCAAATTCCGCCTGATTGATTTTACCACTCTCAAAGCTCTCGTTAATAATGATCTGGAGCTCTTCTTCAGAGTGTGCGTCTTCATGTTCCGAAGCAGGCTTGATGCCAAACAATTTGACCAGTTGGTTCGCAGAGCCGTTTAACAGCCAGATAAAAGGATACATCACTCGGTTAAACAAGATGATAGGACCGGATGTCAACAGTGCGACAGTCTCGGCTTTGCGGATCGCTATCGTTTTGGGTGCAAGCTCACCCACAACAACGTGTAAATACGTGATCGCTACAAAGGCAATGACAAAGGACAAAAATGAAGCGAGTGCATCCGGGATGCTCATGCTTTCGAACACCGGGTGGAGGATTTTCTCTACCGTGGGTTCACCGAGCCAGCCCAGTCCGAGAGACGTAATCGTAATCCCAAGCTGACAAGCAGACAGATATCCGTCTAGGTTAGCGACGGCCTGCTTCACAGCGAGCGCCCGTTTGTTCCCTTCTGCAATCATTTGGTCGATCCGACTCGGACGAACCCGTACCAGAGCGAACTCCACTGCCACAAAAAATGCCGATAACCCTATCAAAAGTGCAACCAAAACCAAATTTAACGCATACCTCTCACTGTCCATTCACTACTCTTCTCCTTTTATGTAATAAGTTTTAACGAGTATTATATCTAATTTTACGTAAGAAGACCACCTTTACCGGAAGAAAAGAGGAAGAGTCTGGAAAGGGAGTTGTGCAAAACAGTGTTGAAGTTAGGTTATGTAAAGTTTTATCTAAGTATTCGTTACGAATGAGGTCTACATTGGGTATCTATGATTAGCTGGGAACAATATCGTCAAAGCTGTTTAGAATGAAAGCGAAGAAAAGGTTGGAGAGCGAGATAACGGAATATTACAAAACAGATAATTGAAATATTATAGCGTATGTACTAAGGGGGAGGCCACATGTTCTGGCTGGTCATTATTTTACTTGTTTTTATTTTTCAAGCGGCTACGATTCTTGTGCTGGAGTTCCGCAATCCAGCCAAAGCAGTGGCTTGGCTGTTCATCTTATTTTGTGTGCCCTTAATCGGATTTGTTGTGTATTATTTCGTGGCTCAGGACTACAGTAAACGCAAAAAGCTGCGAAAGGGCGGGTCCCGCATCTTCAGAGAAATGCGGGAAACGATCTGGAAACAGGCGCACATTATAGAAGAGATTGCCCAAATGCCAGGGGATAGGTATAACCACCAGCAACGTTTATTCAACCTGTTATCCCACTTGTCCGAAAGCCCGATTACGGGATGTAACCGGAGTAAAGTGCTTACCAATGGGGAAGAGGCATTTGCCGCTATGCTTAGAGAGATGGAGAAGGCGAAGCATCATCTACATGTCGAGTTCTATATTTTCAGAGATGATGTGATCGGTACTCGCTTTCAACAGGTCATGATCCGTAAAGCGCAGGAGGGAGTGAAAGTCAGGTTCATCTGTGACGGGCTTGGCAGTCATAAACTGAGCTGGAGTTTTATCCGCAAGCTTCAGGATGCAGGTGTTGAGTTTCATTTTTTCCTGCCACCGCTCATTGCGACGATTGATCGCAGAGTTAATTACCGAAACCACCGTAAAATTGTAGTTGTGGACGGCAAGGTTGGTTTTGTTGGCGGTATTAACGTCGGAGATGACTATCTGGGTCAATACCCGGAGGTTGGATTTTGGAGAGATACCCATGTGCAGATTGAAGGAGATGCTGTCTATTTCCTGCAAAGCACGTTTCTTAACGACTGGAAGCTGGCCTCGGGAAAACGGATTATGGAGCCGCAGCTCGGAGAGTTGTTTCCACCTCATATTTGCAGCGGCGGAGAACGAATTCAGATTTTAGGTAGTGGACCTGATCAAGATTGGGACGCCATTCAGGAGATGTGTTTTGGCGCGATTTCAGTAGCCTGTGAACGGATATATATTACAACACCGTATTTCATTCCTGATCCTGCTCTTTACGAGGCTCTCAAGACCGCTGCGGTCAGTGGAGTGGATGTGCGAATTATTATTCCGTATCAGTCCGATTCACGGTTAGTGCATCTGGCATCTCTTTCTTATGTTGAAGAGTTGCTACGTGCCGGGGTGAAATTTTATCAATACCGCAAAGGTTTTGTACATGCCAAAGTGATGATTGTCGATGAATTACTGGCGACAGTAGGGACGGCCAACATGGATATGCGCAGTTTCTTTTATAATTTTGAATTGACGGCTGTATTGTTTGAAAGCTCTGCGATTCATCGTCTGATGCATGATTTTGAACGTGACCTAGAGGAGTGTAGCCAAATAGATACTTTCGCTTTCCAACATCGCTCACGTCTGCAAAAAGGGGCTGAAATGCTTTCTCGCATGCTTTCTCCGCTTCTTTAGCCGATTTAGGGCAGATTTCTGAAGATAAATTCACTTTTTTTGAATTTATCTTCTTATTGCTAAGTATTTTGCTCCAATTTGATCTTTTATGATATAATAGTTACATAAATCATGTCGTGATGAAGGAGGGGAGTCTGGGGAAACAGGCTCCCTTTTGCTCTCTTTTGGAAGTGTGATCCGGCAAGCAGTACATCTTGAATCTATTTTATATCGCCTTTAGATGCCCGTTTTGATGGTGGGTTAAAGTACATGAAGAATACAGTTTGGCTCGTTTTCTACATGCAGCTTCCCCGTGGAGTGATTTAATGGATATATAAAATGGATTCACATTCTGATTTTACGGGGGGGATACCATGTCCAATGTAACGGTGAAAGAATTAACGGCCAAGCAAGCCGACCGCGGCGTCAAAAGCTCGGTGTTTACGCTGAAATTTCTGCAACGTATTGTAATGATCCTGATCGGTGCTGTGCTCATGGCTGTATCGCTTGAAGTATTCCTCGTGCCAAACGGCGTCATCGACGGCGGTATCACGGGGATCTCGATTATGGTTTCAGAGCTTACACATCTGCCGCTGGGGATATTTCTGACTTTGCTCAATATGCCTTTTCTAATCCTTGGTTACAAGCAGATTGGTAAGACCTTTGCGTTATCTACTTTGCTGGGGATCGTCGTGATGTCTATCGGCACGTCTCTATTGCATGAAGTTCCGGCACTGACACCCGGTGAACCACTTCTGGGTGCTGTATTCGGCGGATTGATCCTGGGTGTGGGAGTAGGTCTCGTCATTCGTTCAGGTGGTTCACTGGACGGTACAGAGATCGTTGCTATTTTGTTTAGTGAGAAATCACCGCTGTCTGTAGGACAGATCGTATTGATTATTAACGTATTTATTTTCGCGGGTGCTGGATTTGTATTCGGCTGGCCGAACGCTCTGTACTCGATGATTGCCTATTACATTGCCATGAAGATGATTGATATCGTGAATGAAGGGCTGGATCAGTCCAAGTCGGTCTGGATCATCAGTGAGAAGTATCGTGATATCGGTTCCGCGTTGACAGATCGTCTCGGACGTGGTGTAACGTATTTGGACGGAGAAGGCGGATTCAGCGGGGATGAGAAAAAGATCATTTTTGTTGTCATCACTCGTCTGGAAGAAGCCAAGCTGAAGTCCATTGTTGAGGACTGGGACCCGCAGGCCTTTGTAGCTATCGGTAACATTCACGATGTGAAGGGCGGACGCTTCAAGAAAAAAGGCATCCATTAGCGAAGCTTTCTGCTCGATATGACTCTACTATACCAATAGCCGATATCCTGAATCACAGGATATCGGCTATTTTTTCTTGAGATGTTTCAGAATCAGTTCGATAGGTTGCGGTGGCACTGCTGCAATCAGGTCGCCAACGGTTGTCAGGCGTTCAATAATATTCATAAGGTGATAATCCTGAATAGAGACATCACGGCGCACTTCATCCCAAGTCAGGGGAGTGGAGACGGTTCCCCGTGGCTTTGCGCGAGGGGTATAGGGAGCAGCTAATGTTTTGCCGCCATAATGCTGGAGATAATCAAAGTAAATTCGATCACCCCGATCTTTTTTGAGCCGTTCCAGCGTAAACAAATCAGGATGTTTTTGCGTGACATATTTACCTACAAAATGACCGATATCCCGTAACTCATCAAATGTTACACCCGGAGTAATTGGCACAATAATTTGAACACCTGTGTTGCCAGAGGTTTTGGGAACCGATTGCAACCCGAGGGAGGACAATGTTTCACCTACAATCAAGGCGGCCTGCATGATCCGCGGCTCGTGCTCCATCGAAGGGTCGAGATCAATCATCCATTCACAGGGTAGCGTACTGTTAATCGCATGAAGCGAAGGATGGAATTCAAGTGCGGCCAGATTTCCTAACCAGAGAAGTTCAGGTAGCCCGTTCATGACAATATACCGTATACCTTCATGATCCTGTGTTTGAACGAAATCAGGCACAGGCTCCGGTGCATTTTTCTGATAAAAGAACGTGTCACCAGCACCATGAGGGTAGCGAATGGTTGTCAGTAAACGGTTGTGAGTGTAGGTTAGCAGATAAGGAGCCAGTGCGGCCAACTTTTGCAAATAGATGGCTTTGGTAATCCCTGCTTCTGGCCATAACAGCTTGTCTGGATTCGTAACCGTGAGTTCTACACCCTCAATCTTGATGGAGCCTTTGACTTTGTGTGGCACCATTGCACCTCCTTTTACTGGAATTCATGTTGTAACTGGCTCGCCAGGCAGTCCTCCCGTGTTACTTCTGCAAAGGTTTGGATGCTAGGATGTCTCAGTGTGCGATGATGCGTCAGTTCCATATACTGCACCTTAAGTCCAATCTCGGGTTGTACCCAAGTTGTCTCTGCGCTACGCTCAGGAATGTTAAGGAACGGCCTATCCTTTATGATAAGTGGTTGCACCTGTGAAGTGAGTTCCCGCCAGCGATTAATGTTTAACTTCCCTGTTCCTACATGACCAATATAGATAAAATGAGGTCCGTCATATACGCCAATCGCAACGGCGTTGACGATTCCATCACGATATGTAACGCCCCCGATCATGGCGTACAGATCATGAATGATCTTCACCTTCTGCCAGCGTGAGTCCTTGCTACCGATCCCGTAGGTGCTGGTGAGATCCTTGCAGACGATGCCTTCCATCTGATGTTGCCTCATAACGCTTAGCAAAGTAGATGCATCCGTAGAGTTGGTTACTTCCTGAACATGAGTGCTGGTATGTAGCACTTGGTGAAGCAGCTGCTGACGGGCAGATAGCGTCAGATCTGTGACCCAATTTCCATCGTAATATAGAATGTCAAAAACCATATAAGTAATCGGTATCTGCTGTTTGGCTTGAGCAATGTTATCCGGCTTGCTCATGCGATCCCGGCGAAGTACGTGATAAAAGGAAGGACGTCCCGTATCCGGATCGAGAGCGATGATCTCACCGTCCAAAATGTAAGAGTTGCCCTCGCATAGATTGCGCGGTCCCACTAGTTCTGGATACTGGGTCGTCCGGTCGTGTAACCTGCGATTGACCAGCCGTAACTCTTGCCCGTTTTCGTATGCGAGCATGCGTACACCATCCCACTTGATCTGGGCAATCCACTGGGAGCCTGTGGGTAAAGTGTCTCGGGATACAGGCTCAAACGGACTAACAGGTTTGATCATGTGTTACTCCTTTCCTTCCTTAAGCCAGCCACGTATGAGGGTTAAATCAAATGCGTGGAGGGCATTAATGTTTTTGCAACTTATGTTTCAAATGATGAATCAGGATCAACAGCAGCGGCAGAAAAATGCCACAGGTTAAATCCCAGTCAATCCAGTAGGGAATGATCACTTTCAGATAGAAGGTTTCATTCGGAGCGATCAGGATGGAACATGTTAAAATAAGAAATGCCGCTGGGAAGATGAGATTCCGATAGCTGGACAAGCGAAACAGATGAGCGAGCCCAAGCACAAAGCCGTAGAAGAAGAGCACACTTTTGAAAAATACAGCGATAACCCAGACGGAAGCCATAATAGCCTCAATGCGTTCTAAAAAGTTACCGATGTTAATCAGACGGGACAGATTAAATGAAGTAAACCAGTAATGCTGTGTCATGAATGGTCCCATAATAAGCAGACACATACTTATGGTTAGCGTTAACATTAATCCGCCGATCATACCCATGAGCAAAAAATCTCTTTTCAGATGAGGGCGTTGCTCTGTGTAAGGCAATAACATCATGAAAATACATAATTCACAGTACGGATATGTAAGTACAGCGATAAAGCCTTTGAACGGATCAAGGAATCCCCGACCAAGAATGGGTTTTATATTGTCGAGCTCTGCCTTGGGGAGTAGGCATAGGGTGAGAATAATCAAGAACAGGACAACGATAGGCAACAGGATTTCGGCAGTCCTTCCCATGTTAGGGAGTCCCGATCGCAATCCCCAAGTCAGGGCGCAGATGAATGTCAGGTGCAACACCCATAATGGCGAATTTCTCAGAATGTTCGTCGTCATAAAGTCTCCCATTTCACGGATAAACGTCGATGCACCAATCAGAAAATAAAAAATATAGAATGCGCTGATCACAGCACCGACCCAAGGCCCCAGCACCCGGAGTACATGTTCAATTAAATTCAGACGCGGATCCAAGCGATATACAGCGAGCATGATCAGAAGCACACCTATTCCGCCTCCTACGCCAAGCAATGAAGAGATCCAGGCATCCTGCTGGGCATAAGATGTGATCATCGAGGGGAAAAAGAGGATCTGCTCACCGATTGTGCAAAGGAACATCAGCGAAGCAAGTTGCCTGACGGTCAAACGTCCCTTTTCAATCATTCAATAAATCTCCTTCGTCTGACAATGTTTAAGTCTGAGTTAGGATGTACCAATATTTACGGTTTTATCAGAAGTATAAAAAAAGCCCGACCCTTTACCTCCTAAGGAAGCTTTGGAGGAACGAGGTCAGGCTTTTTTTGCAGTAACAAATTTGATCAAGAGAAGGAATGCAGAATGAAATCGGCAGAGTGAATGGATGGTAACAGTTTGTGTTCAAAGTAACACGAATTGAGCTTTAGGCCTCTGCAATCAGGCGGATTCCGATGTTTTGCGGGTCTGCTGCATACCATGCAACACCATCGGGACGTACTTCAACGCCAGACTCGCGCAGACGTTCAACGGCCTGCTCAACTTCATGGTTATGGGCATACACAATGGTGAAATAGTTGATTCCCGTAGCATTGGCAGGATTGATTGGAGCGTTAACTCCGGCCCAAATATTAAGTCCCAGATGGTGATGGTAGCCTCCGGCAGACACAAACAGTGCTGACATATTCGCGAAGTTGCCTACAACATCAAATCCGAGAATACCGGAGTAGAAGCTGCGGGCTTCCTCCAGACTGCGAACGTGAAAGTGAACATGACCGATAACGGTGCCAGCTGGCAAACCATCCCAAGTTTCACTTGCCGACAGATCAAACAAGCTTTGCACATCCACTGGATCGCTTGCCATGACGTAATTATTGTCAGCATCCCGTTTCCAAGTATCACGAGGGCGATCGGCATAGATTTCAATCCCGTTCAAATCGGGATCAGAGATATAAAAGGCTTCACTCACCAGGTGATCTCCCTGACCAATATCGATCCCGGATGCGACAAGATTACGAACGGCAAGTCCAAGCGACTTGCGGTCAGGTAGCAGAATGGCAAAGTGGTACAGTCCGGCATGGGAGCGCTCGGGCAAAGTGATGCTGTTGCTCACTTCTTCAAGGCGAAGAAGGACGTTCTTTCCGTCCGCTGTCATTGTGGCAATATGATCTTGGCGTGTCAGTAGTTTAAGGCCAACAACGTCCGTATAAAACTGGATGGACCGATCCAGATTGTTAATTTTGAGACTGACTTCACCTAGATGGGTTGTGGCTGGGATTTGATAAGTCGTACTCATGGTTATTTCCTCCTTATAATGACTTCTCATCGTGAACAAATCACAAATTAGAATGTGTGAATATTAAAATATTGGAACGAAGTGCATATCGATGTAAAAGTGAGCCTTGAAACATGTTATTTTTTGAAAATGAAGATCATCACTTTATAAATATAAATAAGTTACTTTTCATAAGTTAATATAAAATATTTACTTTGTTTAGTCAATAACTTAGTCGATATTGTTTCATCAAAAGTTTCTGAGATGTTTGTTTAATTGGGGATGGTCATAGTGGCGAGTCGAGGGTGGTGACAGATAAATGAACCACCACTTGCTAACGAACCGATAGGGCAGTTTTGGGATCATGGTGACCCAATTACGTCCGGTCCGTTAGATACAAGCGGGGCCCCCAACCCTCCTACTCCAACAGCACGCTTAAGCTTTGGGTTTAGCAGGGGCTTTTTTGCGTTTCGGAGTTGCAGGTGTAGCATCGGTTTCTCCTCCAGCAACAGCCTGGGCGGTTGTTTTGCGCGGAGCGCGTTTTTTAGGTTTAGCCGTGGTTGTTCCAGGGTCTGAAGGAATGGGCTTTACTGCTTCAATACTTGCTTGAAGTGCAGCCATAAGATCCATCACATTAGCTTCCGGTTTGGCTGGAGCGATCTTGATCTCCTCCCCAGCAACCTTGTGTTGAATGAGGTCAAGCAACTTTGCCCGATAATCATCTGTATATTTACCAGGTTCAAACGGAGTTGAAAGTTGGTCGATTAGCAGTTTGGCCATCGAGAGTTCTTTTTCGTTTACATTTTGAACTTCAGGAAGGTTAGGAACCTGAGACACGGGACGGATCTCATCCGGGTAAAAAATAGTTTCCATCGACAAGCAGTCTTCCAGAACGCGGATGGCGGCGAGACTACTTTTGGAGCGGATGGAGATTTTAGCAATGCCTATTTTTCCCGTATCCCGCATGGCGTTCATGAGAAGCTGATAGGCATTACCACCAGCCTGATCAGGAGAGAGATAATAGGTTTTTTGAAAATAGATCGGGTCAATTTCAGTCAAATCCACAAAATCCAGAATGGTAATGGTTTTGCTACTGGACTCGTTTAAGGCCTCAAGTTCTTCTTTTTCGAAAAGAACAAATTTGCCCTTTTCATATTCATAGCCTTTGGTGATCTCTTCCCATTTGACTTCGACCTCACAGGAGGGGCACTGGCGTACATAAGCGAGCGGACTTCCGCAAACGTTATGAATGTAACGCATGGAGATATCTTTGTCCTCCGTAGCCGAGAACATTTTGACAGGGACATGCACGAGACCAAAACTGATTGCACCTTTCCAGACCGTATGCATAAAGGCGACTCCTTTCAAATTTCTTATTTGTTAATAGTATGGGCAGCTGTTGTAAGGGATAGTCGTAAACCCTTGATTGTATGGTGGTTAGGGATATCTAGATGGGGGTCTTCAGCATTTTGTATGGTTCAGCAAGAGTCGGGGATGATAACAGAAACATGATGGGGAGGTGCCAGATGAAGAACAGGCGAGATGAGGAAGAGGCGCACAAGCACGCGTTTACGCCCTACCCTCTGGAGGATGCCGAGAGTGCAGAAGAGTTTTATACGCCGGCAGCAGATGTCAATTGGGAAGCGGTAACTTCAGAGAAACTGCCGCTCGATCGGGAATCCTTTATGCTGGATATCGATCGTATGGTGAATGAGGGTTTGGGCGGCGGTCAGGTTACAGAGGATAATGGTTATATTGGGGATAGTACGACAGATACGATTGTGCAAGAGGATCACAATGATGACCCGGAAGGAGATTACGAATAGTATGATGGATGCAAAACGGGCAAAAGCTATTTATAATTCCAAAGATACAATCGCGGTGACGCTTGAAGGTGAGCCTGTCTGGATTGAAAATGTGGATGAGGCAAACGGCATGGCAACGGTACAGGTGGGCAGCAGACCAGGGAACACCCAAACGGTGCGAGTGGATCGTCTGGAAGAGTAGCAGTCATGTGACAAGTACAGCGGAAACTAGAGGTTATTGTCATTCTGGAATTCAATGAAAGTGCGGCCGATACCGGGAGGTATCGGTTTTTTAGGTTCAGATCCTTTCTGTGATTACGCAAAGAGATGGTTATAAAGTCTAACCTTTCCAGCATGTTCCTTCGATGTTGCGGGCAAGGAAAGGGACCGATATAATAAGGTTCAAAGTGAACTCAGACGGAAGACCGTCAAAGGTGGGGCGTATATTGAATCAGACGCACGAGCAGTGGGTGTATCACTCCCACAGCATTGTAGATACAGAAACGCTTGCGGCTGCACTTGCAGCGCAGGCACAGGCTGGCATGGTTATTGCACTGGACGGCGATTTGGGTGCGGGTAAAACCGCTTTTTCTCAGAAGTTTGCCTGGCATTTGGGCGTGAGAGATGTTGTAAGCAGTCCAACTTTCACGCTGATCAAGGAATACGAGGGTCGATTGCCGCTATATCACATGGATGTGTATCGCATATCGTTGGAAGAAGCGGATGAGCTGGGTCTTGAAGAATATTTTTATGGTACGGGAGTCAGTCTGGTGGAATGGTCCAGCATCATTCCTGAGTTGTTACCCGAAGAGCATCTTCATGTGCAGATTGAGACGACAGGTCTGGAAGATCGAACGATAACGCTGGATGGGTATGGTGAGGGATATGCCGCGCTATGTCGACAGTTCAGACAGAATGGAGTTATAGGATGATACAAGGTTTTGGAAATGAAGGGACGAACGAAGGTTTAGGGAAAGAAGAAACGTTAGAAGCATTAAGGAATGATGGGACGATCGAGGAGCAAAAAAAGCCGCGTCAGCGGTTTTTGGTGTTGGATACATCTACCGCGGTGATGGCTGCAGCGGTGATGGAGGAGCGGTCGCTACTGGAAGAGCGCAATGAGCGAGCAGAGCGTAATCACTCGGTGCACGTCGTGCCTGTGATGGAGCAGTTGCTCGCTGCCAGCGGTACGAAGCCAGGCCAACTGGACGGGATTGCCGTTGGCATTGGACCGGGCTCGTACACGGGCATCCGCATTGCGGTGACCGCGGCAAAGACGCTGGCCTGGGCGTGGGACATCCCCGTTGCCGGGGTGTCCAGCCTGCAGGCCCTCGCCTGGGGCGGCTGGCACAGCGGCCTCGCCGCCAAGGCGCAAGCTGCGGCAGATGATGCCGCAGCCGGGGCTGGCGGAACGCCATCCGCGGACCAGGGTGGCACGAGTGCCGCCCCTGTCCACTGGATCGTTCCGCTCGTGGATGCGCGGCGCGGTCAAGCCTATACCGCGCTGTTCGCCTCAGCCGGCGGCGATACACCCCGCCGGCTGGCGCCGGATGCCATCCGTCAAGTGAACGGATGGCTGGAAGAGCTCGCCGCCCGCTTGGCGGAGGCGGCGCCGGAAGAGCGGCCCGCTGCCGTCTGGATCGTCGGCGAGACGGGCCAACATGCGGCGGCAGCGGCAGAGCTTCGCTGCCCCGCAGGAACGGCGCTCCAGCTCGTACCGTATGAGCTGGAAGGCCGCTGGATTGGGCGCCTCGGCGCCGAAGCGCTGCTTGCAGGTCAGCGCGATGACGTACATGCCCTGGTGCCGAACTACACCCAGCTGTCCGAAGCCGAAGCCAACCTGCTGCGCAAAGGCTGAAGGGAGAGGGAGAGCGGATGGACAACGTAGCGAATGAAGGACAGGAGACCATGTTTCAGTTCAGACTCATGACCGTGGCAGATATTCCTGACGTGATGGAGATTGAGCATGAAGCATTTACCCTCCCTTGGACGGAAGAGGCATTTCACAATGAATTGAAGCATAATCATTTTGCTAAATATATGGTCATGGAGCTGGACGGGACTGCTATTGGATATGCGGGAATGTGGACGATTATGGACGAAGCGCATATTACCAATATAGCGGTGAGAAAAGCCTACCAGGGCCGCAAACTGGGCGAGAAATTGCTGGACGAGTTAATGAAGACGGCAGCCTACCTCGGTATGGAGCGAATGACACTGGAAGTTCGGGTGTCGAATGTCGTGGCTCAGAATTTGTATCAGAAAAAAGGGTTTGAATCGGCAGGTCTGCGCAAAGGGTATTACTCCGATAACGGAGAGGATGCAATGATCATGTGGGCGGTACTTCCGCCTGCGGGCCGGAGCGGCGAAGAGGAAGGAAGCGTAATGGATTCATGAATGATCTTATAGATAATCAAGGCGGAACTCCATCCTATATTCTGGCGGTAGAGACAAGCTGTGACGAAACATCGGTAGCCGTGGTCAAAGATGGACGTGAAGTATTGTCCAATCTCATCTCTAGTCAGATCGAGACACATAAAGCGTTTGGCGGAGTTGTACCCGAGGTGGCTTCACGCAAACACGTTGAGGTGATTACGCTAATGCTGGAGCAAGCGATTGAGCAGTCTGGCATTCGTCCGCGTGATCTGAGCGCGATTGCGGTTACGCAGGGACCAGGATTGGTCGGCGCATTGCTGGTGGGTATCGTAGCAGCGAAGACACTCGCGATGGCTCTGGGCAAACCGCTGATCGGCACCCATCATATTGCGGGTCATATTTATGCGAATCGTCTTGTGCGTGAGTTGCAATATCCAGCGATGGCACTAGTCGTATCCGGGGGACATACAGAGCTTGTACATCTGGAGTCCGAGGGCAAGTTCAAGCTGATTGGACGCACTCGGGACGATGCTGTCGGTGAAGCATATGACAAAGTCGCTCGTGCGCTCGGCTGTCCATATCCGGGAGGGCCGCATGTAGACCGCATGGCATCTGAAGCTGAAGATGTTGTTCCTTTGCCACGAGTGTGGCTTGAAGCAGGGTCCTATGATTTCAGTCTAAGTGGGTTGAAATCGGCTGTACTCAACGCACTGAATCAGGCCAAGATGCGTGGTGAAACACTGGAACCGTCTGCGGTGGCACGTGGTTTTCAAGAAGCAGTCGTTGAAGTGCTCGTGGAAAAAGCGGTACGTGCTGTTCGTGAATATGACTCACGTCAGTTACTTCTGTGCGGTGGGGTTGCTGCCAATCGCGGTTTGCGGACTGCTCTGCAGGAACGCTGTGCGAAGGAAGGACTTGAACTCGTCATCCCGCCAATGGAATATTGTACGGATAATGCAGCCATGATCGGCGCGGCAGCACATCTGAAATGGATTCGCGGCGAGGGGACTAATTTTGACGCGAAGGCGGACCCGGGACTTTCTCTGGAAGCTTGGTCGGTTCAGACCGAGGCGTAAAGTTCTCTCTTTTTTGAAATGAATGGTTGACAGCGGTTTGTGAAGAATGTATATTAGTTACAAATTTAAACAGGAATAATCTCCTGAACTGAAAAACGCGATGAACAGGAACAGTAAGGTCACTCCGGGTCATTAGAGAGCTGCGGGATGGTGCAACGTAGCCGAAGGAAACCTGAAACTCACCTGGAAGCGGAACGATGGAACACGGCTAGCAAGAAACGGGCCGAAGGCTGAAGCCAGCCGACAGTATATCGTTACGGGTTGCCTCCGTGAATGGGCCATTGTGCTCGGGTCGAAGCATATTAGAACGAAACGGAGACAACTTCCGTTACGCTAATTACGAAGTGTAGAGATCGATGCACAATACTAAGGGGACTTTCAAGCTGTTATTCGAACAGGCTTGAGGTCAACAAGAGTGGTACCGCGAAGGTGAACAGCCTGTCGTCTCTTGCATTATGCAGGAGAAGGCAGGCTTTTTTGATTTTATTTTTTGATCAATATTAACAATAAATATCATATCAACAAACGTAATGAACGGGAGCAGTAGAACGGCAAAAGCGCTCAGAGAGCTGCGGGGTGGTGCGACGCAGTGGCTGGAATCGTTTGAATCTCGCCCGGGAACAGAGCTTTGGAAACATGAGAAGAGGTTGAGTGTGCTCGTCACTAAACGAGACGGTGTCAACTCATGTGTACTTAGCAACGGTTGACCCCCGTTACAGGGTGTTTCTCTGAAATGTTACGGTTTCGCCGTAGTTAGGATGAAGTCTAATGAACTTTTTGGAGAACACGAGGTGGATGGTGTCAGTGCAGGCTGAGCCATCAAGCGAGAGTGGTACCGCGGAGGGGAGAATAACCCGCCGTCTCTTTGATGAGATGGCGGGTTATTTGTTTTGCTGCCGGCAGCAGGGTGGGCGAAAGGGAACAGCCATATGGATGCAAGTCTGATCAGGAAATCTGGAACAACAGTTGTTCAGGGTGTAAGTCGACGTACACTTTGAACCATCACACATCACATTGAACATAACTTTTCACAAACCAAACATATATGAACCGATATCCCAAAATTAATGGAGGTTAATGAATATGACAACCAATCCGAACAAACGCATGATTGACATTTTTGATACAACGCTGCGAGATGGAGAGCAAGCACCCGGAGCTAGCCTGCATCCTGAGCAAAAAATAGAGCTGGCTCAACAGCTGGCAGCGCTTGGCATTGACGTCATTGAGCCTGGATTCCCCATCTCCAGTCCAGGGGAGTTTGAGGCGGTTCAGGCGATCTCAAGACAATTGCAACAGGTGGAAATCTGCGGATTTGCACGTGCAGTCAAAGGCGATATCGATGCTGCAGTGAAGGCTACAGCAGATGCGGCCCGGCGACGAATCCACCTGTTTATATCCTCGTCTGATATTCATATTGAGCATCAGCTACGCCGTCCACGCAGTGAAGTGGTGGCAACGGCTCGGGAGATGGTCTCCTATGCACGCCAGTTTACGGATACCGTGGAGTTCACAGCGATGGACGCTGCGCGTACCAAGATGGATGATCTGATTGAAATGATTGAAGTGGCCATTGAGGCAGGGGCGAGTATTATTAATCTGCCGGATACCGTTGGTTATGCGCTGCCGCATGAGTATGGAGAGATGTTCCGACGCGTACGCGAAGGGGCGCGGGGCGGCGATAAAGTTCGCTATAGTGCCCACTGCCATAACGATCTGGGGCTTGCCGTGGCAAACAGTCTGGCTGCCATTGCGAATGGTGCTTCCCAGATTGAAGTGACGATTAACGGGATTGGGGAACGGACAGGAAATTGCGCGTTAGAGGAACTGATTATGGCGCTGGAAACACGCGGAGACGTGATCGGAGCCACGACCAACATCAAGCTGAATCAGCTATATGAGACATCTCGCCAGATTAGCAGAGCCATGCATTTCCCGATTGCTTACAACAAACCGGTTGTTGGACGTAACGCATTCCAGCATGAGTCGGGCATCCATCAGGACGGTTTGCTGAAAAACCGCAATACGTATGAGATTATGGACCCGGAAGCACTGGGCATTCCGCGCAGTATGATTATTTTGGGGAAACACTCGGGTCGTCATGCTCTGAAGGATCGGGTGCGCAAATACGGATTTGAACCGGATGAGCAACAAATGGAACAGCTGTACGAAGTGTTCAAAGTTACCGCAGATCAGCAAAAAGTGGTAAGTGATGACCAGTTGTTGCAAATGGTAAGCCAAACGATGAATATTCCGGCACAGGACTATGAATTGGTTGAGCTGCAAGTGACGGCAGGTAGCATGACAGACCGCATGGCTGCGGTCCGTATTCGTACGAGTGCAGGGGAACAGTCCTACTCTGCCGTAGGCAAAGGTCCTGTAGATGCGACGATCCAGGCTATCGGGCAGTGTATCTCAGATGACATTACGTTTGTTGATATGGAGATGCATGCCTTGAGTGGGGGAGAAGGAGCCAGCGCGGAAGCCGTGATCACCGTAGAACGTGCCGGACGAGAGTTCAGGGGTACAGCAACACATCATGATATTGTCATGGTTGCAGGTTTGGCTTACGTTGCGGCATGTAATGCAGCTGGACTGAAAGCGGAATCTGTTGCGGATAGTGAAGAGGTGTCTGTACATTAAGGTGCCTTAGATATGTGATTATGATATAGCAAAAAAAAAGCTAAAAAGGGTTCCTTCCCGCCATGATTTGGGCGGAATGGAACCCTTTTTCTGTTTTTAATGATAGGAGCAGAGTAGGAACACGCTCGCTTGCCCATTTAAAATATGAAAGAATGGAATAAACGAAAAACCATATAGCAATAATCAAATCTGTCAAGGTGTGACTATAGTTATCCACATATCCAGTATAATTTGTGGGTAACTAAGGTGAAGTACTGCAATATGTGTTTTCGAAACATGAGGTTCTCAGGGGATAGAATGCATCTGAGTTACCAACAATGCTGTGGATAATGTGGACAAAACGGTGGATAAATATGGTTTTTGCATCAAAAGCTTATTCTACCAACGTTTGATTACATGAAAAGGGTTGTGGAATGTTACTCATTGTTGTGGATAATAAAAGGGGATGCCTTCCAAAATTTATTTTACGTAATCCATGGGTATTTGACAAATGTGAAAATATGATTTTCGATCTCTACCAAGCTGAGAGTGTTGAAGTTATTTTATCAGCGAGTCCCGCGTCTTCTAAATCGCTGGTTTCCTACACAATACAAGAGGCTCCACGTTACCTTCGTAACACGGAGCCTTACCGGAATCATAGACAGAATCATCACGCGGAATCACAGCTTAGCCCATCGCTAGGTTTTCCCACTCTTCATAAGCTTTTGCAAGCTGACTTTTGTGCTCCTCCGATGACTGCTGCAACTCCTGCAGTTTCATATAATCCTGATACACTTCTGGCAAAGTCATCTGTTCTTCGAGCGAAGTGATTTCGGACTCCAATTCGGCAATCTGTTGCTCCAGAGCTTCCTGTCTGCGCTGTCTGTTTCGTTCTTCGCGTTTGGCTTGTTTATCTGCCTCGAAGGAAGCGGCACCGGATTTTTCAGTTGTTGCTGAACCGGCACTTGCTGTTGAAGAAGCGGATTTGGAAGCGGCCTGGCGAGCCTCGGCGGCCTCACGTGCAATGTCCTCCAATTCCTGCTTTTTCTCCACGTAATCGTCATAGTTACCGAGGTATTGCTCAGTGCCGCCCGGATGAAGCTCAACGATCCGTTCCGCCATTTTGTTCAGGAAGTACCGGTCATGTGAAATAAAGAGCAGCGTTCCTTCGTAATCCATTAAGGCGGCTTCCAGCACTTCTTTGGCGAAGAGGTCGAGATGGTTCGTCGGCTCATCGAGAATAAGCACATTGGCTTCCTTCAGCATGAGCTTGGACAGAGACACACGAGCCTTCTCTCCACCGCTGAGCGAGGATATTTTTTTGAGCACATCGTCACCGCTGAACAAAAAGTTACCCAGTACGGTCCGAATGCGCGCTTCTTCCATGCCTGGATAAGCACTCCACAGTTCTTCGAGCACCGTGTTGGACGGATTCAGTCCAGTCTGCTCCTGGTCATAATAACCGATCTGTACTTTGGTGCCCCACTGAATATCACCCTGCACAGGACGAAGACTGCCGGTAAGACATTTCAGCATCGTTGATTTTCCGATCCCGTTAGGCCCAATCAGGGCCACGGTTTCACCACGTCGTAACTCGAAGGACACATTGCGGAACAGAGGTGACCCCTCATCGTATGCAACGGATAACTGATCGACACGCAGGACTTCCTTGCCAGACATAACAGCGGTCTCAAATGAAAAATGGGCTTTTTTGAGATCGCCAAGTGGTTTATCCAGACGATCCATTTTCTCCAGTGCTTTGCGACGACTTTGGGCACGCTTCGTCGTTGAAGCGCGTACGATGTTCTTTTGCACAAAGTCCTCCATCTTGGAGATTTCATCCTGTTGTTTCTCGTATTGTTTCATCTGAATCTCATACTCTGCTGCCTTCAGCTCCATATAGCGACTGTAATTACCCGTATATTTTTTGGAGCGATGACGTTCGATTTCAACGATTGTCGTTACAAGTCTGTCGAGGAAGTACCGGTCATGGGATACAACTAACAGTGCGCCAGAGTATCCTCTCAAATAATCTTCCAGCCATGTCAAGGTTGCGATGTCCAGATAGTTGGTAGGCTCGTCCAGCATAAGCAGATCGGGAGCTTGCAACAGAATGCGGGCTAATGCGAGTCTGGTCTTCTGACCGCCGCTGAGTGTGCTGATGGGGGTGTCTGGGGAGAATTCACCAAAACCCATACCATGCAGTACGCTGCGAATGCGCGTTTCCATCTCGTAACCGCCATGATCCTTGAACCAGTCCGAGCGTCTTGCATAGCGTTCCAGCAGATCAGCGTATTGCTTTTCATCTCCCATTCGTGCGGGATCGGCAATATCATGCTCCATCTGTCTCAGTTCAGCTTCGGTCTGGGTCAGATGAGCGAAGACATGCATCATTTCTTCCCAGATACTGCGGTTAGACTGCAGGCCGCTATTCTGCGCGAGGTAACCAAGCGTTGTTTCTTTGGATTTGAAGATTTGTCCGCCGTCATGGGACATTTCTCCAGCGATGATTTTGAGTAAAGTGGATTTTCCTGCACCGTTAACGCCAACCAGTCCGATGCGCTCACGTTCTAATATTTGTAAGTTCACGCCGTCCAGGATTGGATCGACACCAAAACGTTTAATAATTCCGGATACTTGCAGCAACATAGAATTAAGTTCCTCCATAGGTCGAGTTCTGAAATAGACACTTACTTCTCAGTTTACATGAAATACAGAGCAAATGCACCGGTTGGGAACGGCTCCGGCTTGTAGTCTTTTTGGTCAATCAGTGATAAACTGAAAGAAGGCATGTTATACCATGACGATTTTGCAGAAAATGAATCATTTGAACCTGATCATCTAGATGACATCTTGTCTTAACATATAAGTGCAATGGCTTGAATTTATTTTTTTACCTTCCACATCAACAGGAGGTTCGTCAGCATTATGCAGGATCATGCGGAACAGAAGAAGCAACTTCGCTCCCGGCTTAGACAGCTACGCGATCGTTTGGACGAGCAGATGCGTCAGCAAGCCAGCATGCGAATGAATGACGGACTGAAGCGTGAACTGGATCGTCTGCGGCTAAGCAAGAACAGGCAAAAGCGTGAGGCTCTGGTTATTTTCAGCTACCTGTCTTATGGCAGTGAGGCTTCCACCGATTTTCTTTTTGAAGAGGGGTGGAAACAAGGGGATGTGTTGCTAGCGCCCAAAGTGCTCGCTGATTCGCCACGAATGGAACTGCGGCGAGTGACGAGCCGGGAGGATATCGAACCAGGCGTTTGGGGCATACCTGAACCTAAGGCGTCTTGTGAAGTGTTGCAACCCGAAGATTGGCCGGCTTTGGATCTGGTGCTGGTACCCGGACTGGGTTACGACCTTCAAGGAGGACGTATCGGATACGGTGGTGGGTATTACGACCGGTTTGCAGCGAGTCTTGAGAACCATTGTGCTAAGCAAGGTAAAAGACCTCTCATGGCTGCTTTGGTATTACCTGGCCAGTTGGAGCCCGACATTCCCATGGACCCGCTAGATCTGCGGCTGGATCTGTTGATAACACCCGAAGGTATATTACATATCGAATAAAGGGTTGTGATGTGATTGAACTCAGAAGTAAACCAAGGTCAATCTTCCAGTGGGAAGCTGACTCATTTTAATGAACAGGGACGAGCCCGGATGGTGGATATTTCGGGTAAGGATGTAACGGTACGTACCGCTGTTGCTGTAACGAAAGTCACGATGAACCCGGAGACACTGGAAGCCATTCGCCAAGGCCGTATTGGAAAAGGTGATGTGCTCGCGGTTGCTCAGATTGCTGGTATCCAAGGGGCGAAAAAAACGTCTGATTGGATTCCGATGTGTCATCCGCTTGCACTGAATGGTGTGGATATTCGTTTTCATGACAACGGCGTGGACGAACTCCATATCGAAGCAACCGTCAAGACAGAAGGCAAAACAGGTGTCGAGATGGAGGCACTCACGGCTGCCTCGGCTGCGGCACTTACGGTCTATGACATGTGCAAGGCGATGCAAAAAGATATGATCATCGGCCCGACAATGTTGCAGTCCAAGAGCGGCGGTAAAAACGGTGATTTCAACCGATAACGGATAATTATTTTCATAGAGGAGAAGGGTGATCTTTATGGTGTGGAGAACAGCAATCCTGACAGCCAGTGACAAAGGGGCCCGTGGAGAACGTGAGGATACAAGTGCGCAGGTGATACGGGAACTTGTAGAGGAAGAACTGGGTGGACAGATCGTGGAGTATCGGATCGTTCCGGATGAGCCTGATGAGATTATCGCGGCATTAATCGAGATGACCGATTATTTTCACGCCGATCTCGTACTAACAACGGGTGGAACGGAGCTGGCCATTCGGGATATTACGCCTGAAGCGACCAGACGAGTGATTGAACGTGAAGTTCCCGGCATGGCGGAAGCGATGAGATATAGTGTGATGAGCAAAAATCGCTCTGCGATGTTGTTCCGCGGGGTATGCGGGATTCGCGGACGCACATTGATTGTGAATCTGCCGGGTACGCCGAAGGGTGTGCACGAACATCTGGCAGCCATTATGGACCAGCTTCCGGAAGCGCTCCTGATGGTAACAGGCCAATTCAAGCAATAAGGAAAATAAAGCACAGTTATAACATTTTGCGGGTTATGTAAGTGGTTACATCTGTGGTATGATGGGCATAAATCCAAATGCAGTTCAGACAATTGATGAATTGGGCTTCGGATATGCGCATGTTGAACGCTTGAAACAAGGAGGAAGATCTATGTTAAGTTCGATTGGACCAACAGGATTTATTTTGCTGGCCGTGATTGCATTGCTGTTGTTTGGGCCTAACAAGTTGCCGGAATTGGGACGGGCTGTCGGGCGTACGTTCCGCGAGTTCAAGGAAGGCGCACGTGATATTATTTCGGACGATGATGCTTCCAGCCGGAAAGAGCAAGAAAAAGCGAAACCGGTAGCAGCTGATACAACGGCCGCTGAGAAACCTGTGGATAAACGCCTGCCGGAATAAGTTTCATGGCTAAGAGAGAGACCCCTTCCTGCCGGAAGGGTTTTGTATTTTAAAGCTGAAATTCCAGGGGAGGCAGGCATGACGCGGCAAAATGAAGAAATGACGCTTACCGAACATCTGAGTGAGCTGCGCAAGCGGCTGATCTATGTATTGAGCATTTTTATTCTGGGACTAATTGCAGGTTTTTTCGTGGCAGACCCGGTTTATCAGTATTTGACGAAGGCAGAGACGGCCAAGGGCTTCGTACTGCATGCGTTTTCGTTCTGGGACGGTATCGGGATATATATGAAGATTGCCGGGCTCTTTTCCATTATTATCACGTTGCCTTTTACGGTGTACCAGCTCTGGAAGTTTGTGAGTCCTGGTCTGCGGCCACAAGAACGTAAGGCATCTCTGAAGTATGTGCCTTATGTATTTCTACTGTTTCTGGTGGGTGTCGCCTTTTCGTATTATGTTGTTTTTCCAATGGCGCTTGCGTTCACAACAACGATTACGGAGAAAATGGGACTTGTCGAGACATATGGTATGAAGCAGTACTTCAGTTTCCTGTTTGGCATTGTATTGCCAGTGTCACTGCTGTTTGAGTTGCCACTGCTGATTATGTTCCTGACAGGGCTACGCATTCTGAATCCGATTCGTCTGCGTAAAATGCGCAAGATTTCTTATTTCGTGCTGATTTTTATTGCAGTGGTCATTACACCTCCAGACTTAATATCTGATCTGCTTGTCATGATTCCGTTGTTGCTCTTGTATGAGATCAGTGTGTTTCTATCCGCCATTGTGTATCGCAAGCAACTTGCAGCCGATCAGGAGATTGAAGCTCGTTATGTGCGGTCCGAGGACAACCAGCATATAGGGTAGAGAATTCTATAGTTTATGTATTTAGAGTGAGAATGCTGCCTGCATCAAAAATGAGGTGCGGGTGGAGGACAAATCTACTCGCCTGAAGACCCGGAGAAGACGATTTGTTCTGATCCGGGTCTTCTGGTTCTATTGGAAGATGAGAAGAGATCTGGACATGCAGGCATATTATACGGGACGATGGATACAATGGAAAAGGGGATACGGGGTGAAGTTTGCATCTAAGGCAACGAATCTCGTAAAATAGAAGGCATGAATGTAACATTCATCCAGCTGTACCAGGCGTGATTTGGCTTATTGGATATAAGTGGTCAAGCTGTATGGATGTAAATTCAACGTAAATTCTCGCAAGAATTCATCAAAAAGACTTGAAATCATGCTTCAAGTTGAGTATCATAAAGTTGGTTGTTAGCACTGAACACTGTCGAGTGCTAATACATATGGCTGCAACCTACAAATGCAAGGCTATATAATTTTAAAAGGAGGCTATTTTTCATGATCAGACCTTTAGGTGAACGCGTATTGGTAGAACCACTGGAGCAAGAACAAACGACTTCTTTCGGGATCGTACTTCCGGACTCCGCCAAAGAAAAACCGCAAGAGGGTAAAATCATTGCAGTTGGTGCGGGTGCATTGAAAGACGGCGTACGTGTAGCTCTGGAAGTGAAAGAAGGAGACCGCGTTATTTTCTCCAAATATGCCGGTACAGAAATCAAATTCGAAGGTAAAGAATATTTGATTATGAAAGAGAGCGACATTCACGCGATTCTCGACTAATTTCAAATTTTAATCGGTTAACCGAACCATATAGCAGTACCATTTTACACAATATACTAGGGAGGTTTTCTTAAATGGCTAAAGACATTAAATTCAGTGAAGACGCTCGTCGCTCCATGCTTCGTGGTGTGGATGCATTGGCTAACGCAGTGAAAGTAACGCTCGGACCAAAAGGCCGTAACGTGGTTCTGGAGAAAAAATTCGGAAGCCCGCTCATCACAAATGACGGTGTGACGATTGCAAAAGAGATCGAACTGGAAGATGCATTCGAGAACATGGGTGCTCAACTGGTTAAAGAAGTTGCAACGAAAACAAACGATGTTGCCGGTGACGGTACAACAACTGCGACAGTACTTGCTCAAGCCCTGATCACAGAAGGTTTGAAAAACGTAACTGCAGGCGCTAGCCCAATCGGTATCCGTAAAGGGATCGACAAAGCGGTTAAAGCTGCGGTTGCAGAATTGCAATCCATCTCCAAACCGGTAGAAGGCAAACAATCCATCGCACAAGTAGCGGCAATCTCTGCAGCTGACGAAGAAGTAGGCGAGCTGATTGCTGAAGCTATGGAAAAAGTGGGTAAAGACGGCGTTATCACTGTAGAAGAATCCCGTGGATTCGCTACTGAGCTGGAAGTGGTTGAAGGTATGCAATTCGACCGCGGATACATCTCTCCATACATGATCACAGATACGGACAAAATGGAAGCAGTTCTCGACAACCCGTACATCTTGATCACAGACAAAAAAATCTCCAGCACGCAAGACATCCTGCCATTGCTTGAGAAAATCGTTCAACAAGGCAAACCGCTCGTATTGATCGCTGAAGATATCGAAGGCGAAGCACTGGCGATGCTGGTTGTGAACAAACTGCGTGGTACATTCAATGCTGTAGCGGTTAAAGCTCCAGGATTCGGTGACCGTCGTAAAGCGATGCTGCAAGATATCGCTGCCCTGACTGGTGGCCAAGTAATTACGGAAGAACTGGGTCTGGACCTGAAATCCGCAGTTGTGGAACAATTGGGTACAGCTCGTCAAATCCGCGTAACTAAAGAAAACACAATCATCGTTGACGGTGCTGGTAACAAATCCGATATCGATGCACGTGTTAGCCAAATCCGTACACAATTGGAAGAAACCACTTCCGAGTTCGACAAAGAGAAACTGCAAGAGCGTCTGGCTAAATTGTCCGGCGGCGTAGCAGTAATCAAAGTCGGTGCGGCTACTGAAACTGAATTGAAAGAACGCAAACTGCGTATTGAAGATGCCCTGAACGCAACTCGCGCTGCGGTTGAAGAAGGTATCGTATCCGGTGGTGGTACTGCGCTTCTGAACGTATATCATGCTGTTGCTGGTGTAGCATTGTCCGGCGACGAGCAAACAGGTGTGAACATCGTACTGAAAGCTCTGGAAGCGCCAATCCGCACAATCGCGGCTAACGCTGGTGAAGAAGGTTCCGTTATCGTGGAACGTCTGAAAAAAGAGCAAGTTGGCGTAGGTTTCAACGCCGCAACTGGCGAGTGGGTTAACATGATCGAAGCGGGTATCGTTGACCCTGCGAAAGTAACACGTTATGCACTGCAAAACGCGGCTTCCGTAGCAGCAATGTTCCTGACAACTGAAGCGGTTATCGCTGACAAGCCAGAACCTGCAGGCGCTGCTGGCGCTCCTGACATGGGCGGCATGGGTGGAATGGGCGGCATGATGTAATAAAGGTGTAAAAACCTTTAAAGCATTAAACAAATTATAATAATACAAGGACCACTTCTTAATATCTATTAAGAGTGGTCCTTTGTTTTGTATGATGACAAGCGATACTACTGGTTATGCTCGCAAGGGATGACTGGAATAATGAATGTGCAGTTGGGTGCTGATACGAATAAACTTAAGAATATTAAGTGATGTGTAGTTCATCAGGCGTCTGGTTAAGCTTCTGTGATTCCACTTAATTGAATAGGATTTCTGATATGGGTAAGAGTCTGTTCTTCTGGAGATCAGGCTCTTTCGCTGATTGCAGAAGTGAGTTGCAAGTACGAACTTAAAGATTTCTTTAACTTTCACACGGGGCTAATCCTCTATGATAGGCTAAAGTAGCTATGCAAAAGCAACGAACAGAACAATGTTTTCTAGGTTTTATCAAGCCGCGTATTTATCTTTCATATATTAAGAAGGAAATTTTCAGATTGAAAGGTCGAAATGTGATGAGAAATATCCGAAGTTTAATCATTTTATTATTTTTATTTCTTGCAACAACTTCATCAGCATCGGCACATGATACAAGCCATGCAGATGCGCTTAACCACTTGGGATTATTCAATGGAACGGAGAATGGCTATGAACTCTCGAGGGTGCCTACCAGAGCAGAAGCGCTGGTGATGATGCTTCGTCTGTGGGGGAAGGAAGAAGACGTTCAGAAAAACACCAACAAAAATCCATTTAAGGATACGGGTTGGGAAAGTTCCTATGTATCGTTTGCCTATGCCAATGGCATTGTTAATGGAATCAGTGAGCATCATTTCGGAGGTAACCAACCAAGTTCTCTAAAGCAATACAGTGCAATGGTTTTAAGAGTTTTGGGATATTCAGAAACAAAGGGTGACTTTACATATGAAACTGCGGTTTCTTTCGCTTCAATCGTTTTAGGAATAGACCTTACAAAAGAAGTCGAATTCAATCGGGGAACTCTTGCCAAAATAAGTAGCTATGTGTTAAACACCAGACCCAAAAACCAAATTGCAACACATGGTCAGATCCTTCGAGAGAAAAATGTGTTTACAACGCAAAGTTTAAACGAGGCAAGATTGATCTTGGAGAAGGATAAAAAACTGAATTCAACGACGGTTCTAATATATGCAATTGGTTCTGATCTTGAATCACAACAAGGCCAACTAACCAATGACTTGGAAGAAATATATCGTGGTCAGCCAAACCAAAATACGAACATCCTGATTCAAACAGGTGGAACGCTCAAATATCACAACAAATATATGACGGATGGAGCATCCGAACGCTTTGAAGTTAGCGATGGACGACTTAAAAAGCATCCAAGCCGCATCCAAACCGCCGCATCAGACCCTAAAACACTAAGGGATTTTCTTGTTTGGGGCAAAGCCGTGGCACCAAGTGATCGTTATATACTTGTTTTATGGGATCACGGGTACGGTACAATGGGTGGCTTTGGTGCAGACGAGCTAAACGGACGAAAAACGATGAAGGTTTCGGAGCTTTCGAAGGCGATTGATGCATCAGATATGTATTTCGACTTAATCGTCTTTGATGCATGTCTTATGGGCACAGTTGAAACGGCCTATTCGCTTAGAAACTATGGCAAGTATCTCATCGCTTCTGAAGATTCAATCCCCGCTGCAGGATTGTACTATACCACATGGATCGGTGCGATGGAGCGAAACCCACAAATTAGCTCGGAAAGATTAGGACGTTTAATTTTAGATTCCTTTACCCTTCATTCCGGGATTGAATCTAGCATGCAGACAACAATGTCAATGATGAAGCTTTCTCAGGCTGAATCATTGGTTCATGCAATAGAAAATGCAGCATTTGATTTCTCGCTTACAGACCTTGCAAAAAACTCTGATCTATTAGGCAAAAACGACGGGGTATTTGATCAATATGATCTTATAGATCTAATGGGTAAATCATCAGAAGTTACTGCTGCTGCTCAAGCACTTGCCTTTGAAGTGAAAAATTCAGCAGGTTTTAAAAATCGTAATGGTGTGGGTATGTACGTTCCTAACAAAAAAATGGAACATGCAAATGAAATGAAAGAAGAACTAAAAGCCATCGGTCTTAGTTCAAAGTATCTAGAATCTATTTTTAACTAAAATGAGCCTTAAAGCTCAAATGAATCAAAACGGTTCCTAGATTCTTCATTAAGAGGTTCGCATAGGTTAACCAAATTTTTGCGGTCTCTTTTTTTGCAATTATGTTCATCTATGAAACTTAAAGTTTTCTTTATATAACACCGTTCCTGTAATCAATGATGATATGATACGAAAAGAACTGTCACAATTTGTCGAACATGATGTATAACTGCTAATGCGTACACTGCCGATGCAGCAGGCGATAGCCGCCAAAATAGCAGATTTGAAAATGAAAATGTAACAAATGGAGTGTAAGATGTTAGGTCAAAATGGCAAGCACGATAAAACGAGGAGGCATTACATGAAGAAGATTTTAAGTTTGATGCTAGTTATTTCACTTCTGGCATCAGTAGCACCTGTTTATGCGAATGTGCCAACAGAGTACACCTATGTGTTCGGTGTGAAAACAGGAGGAAACGACAATGGAGGAACAGATGATGATGTTCATATGGGTGTCAGTACCTATGATGCTGGGATAGCCTCTGATCATTACAGAGCACTTGGCGCCGCTGCGGCTTGGTCTGATGTGCAACATACATTCAAATTGCAGAATATTCCACCATGGAGAATGAATGAATTGGTCTTTTGGCTGGTTGGCAGTGATGACTGGTACGGGGATTCTGTGGTTCTATGGCTTCCTACTATTAATGGGGGCATAAATCCAACACAGGCGAAGACCATTAAATTAAACACATGGACAAAAGATCAGGGCAGACTTTATCGTGATATTTCAGATGTAACAAAACGGAAATTCACAGCTATGGGTAATGTTGATGTTGGTGGAGGAGAGTTCTACCTTGATACTAATTCATCAGGCTCTGAACGTGTAGAGTGGGACAAAAAGGTTAGAGATCAATATGGTGAATACGACATTATGCAATATGAAGATACTCCAGTGATCAACTATACCGTTTCGGACGATGCTGTAGGTAGAGATTGGTTAACATTTGAAGAGCCAACCAAAACGAATAATTTCAAGTTAGATATTGACCGCAAAAAGCTTCACGATGCAATGGTTGCGCAGAATAAAGCGGAGATATCACTAACCTATAGGGTGGGTCTCCTTGCCCAGTCTACCAACGCTGAAAGCCTTGGAGGGACTTTTGCCCATACAACTTCAGGAAATCCCGAAGTTAAAACCTATTTAACAACAAAAATCGGGCAAGCGGATTACTATTATAAAGATGTTACATATACGTTCTATCGCAGCATCTATGACTTAGGCAATGAAAATATTTCGGAAACAGCTACGTTCTCCCATGCAACTGACAATCGCTATCTAAATCGAAAATTAACAGATGTGAATATTACTGTTGATGCACTTTCAATTCATAGAAAAACGATGATAAAAGAAATGAAAGAAGAATTGATTACTAATTTTCAAGCAACACCAGTGTTATATCTTGGGAATAGTACTGCAACACCACTTACTACTCTGACCATGACCAAATTATTGGGAGAGGATGGTAAACCTAATGGTACACTTCAGTTTACGGGGAAAGTACCCATGGATGTTAGCGAAGTGGAGAGTGAGGGCATAAGGCTACAGCTTAATGATGTATCTACCTTTTTAACGAAAAATGGTGTAAAACAGCCATATTATTTGGAGAGACCCACACCAGAATCGAATTCAGCACAAAGTTTTTATTTTTCTACTCATAAAGTGGACACAAAAACACCAACGATCAGAATTACCGATGCAAATGGACAGGATCTAACAGGTCAAAATTCCATTCAAAATAATGTGAAAAAAGTGCATCAATTTTATATGGTGGCTAGCGAAACACTCTACCCTGAGGGGAATGTCGCTCACACCATTGATAATCAAAACTATTTGGCATACGAGCTATACAAGAAAAATGGGGATGTCTATGAACCGACAACGACAAGAATAACCAACTTTGACGGTTTAGGTAGCGCAACGAAAGTTACAGCACCTATTAGTACGGAGGTATTAAAAGGCGTTAGTACAAACTTAAGTCCAATTGATCCTACAGAGGGCGAATTCAAGCTTCGTTTGTATGGATGGGATAAAGCTGACAATTCACTTGGTGGAGATGCTGGATACACAGAGATTGAACATATTAAATTAGATAACCAGGCTCCGCGTGTAACGGTTCACGAAAGTGTAAAGCCGCAAGATGCACAGTCTCGTAAAAGAAATGACTATAGATTTGAAATGGAAGATTATCAACAAAGTAATGGTGGTTGGTCTAGAACGTATTATACGTTTATGAACGGTACGGATTCACCACCAAATACGCCTGTAGATGACATCAAACTTGGATCAGAAGAAATTTCTTCAGTTCAAGGCAAGTGGGCATTTGTAGATTCAAAAGGTGAAAGTTCAACGGCTGTATTATCTGTTCCCAAAGGTGATAGCTTTGACGGGACTCTATATTATTTCACAGTGGATTCATTAGGTAACGATTCAAGAAATGAGAAAGCGTCAAAGTATTATACAAAAACAGTCCAGATCTTTAATGGTTCTGTTGCTGACACCCTCATTACAAAGGATACAGGTTCACCAAATACACATTTTGATATCAAATTCGATGTAAGTAATTCCAATATTGAAACGAGCTATAGATGGGTCTCTCATCCTCGTAATGGAACAAGCTTCACACAAAACTTTACTGTCTATGATGCAAGCGATGATGTTGGTGCAGCTGAGAAACGTAGTAGCAGCGGAACTGAAGTTTTGATGGACGGTAAATATATACTTGAATATCGAGTTAAAGATAAACGCTCTGGCAATTCATTAGAATTTACTCGAGAGTTCACGTACGACAATAAAGCACCGGAAATTAGTTATATCGTTGGCAATCAGCATGATCATTTCAAGTCAACACATCAATTTAGAGTTAAAGTGACAGATGCAAGTGGTATTGCAAGTGCAAGTTATTATTTAGCTAAACCAGAAACAGAAACGAAGATTGAGAATACGCAAAATCATCCGCTAACACTGACAGCAAATAGTGAAGGTGTATTCGAAGTTGATCAAACATTAACAATGACAGGACTTCCTTCGGGTGCTTATAGCATTGTTGTTGTTGCGACGGATGTTCTTGGTAAGGAAAGTAAAAAGATTTCCCCGTACTTTGGGATGAGGTCGGGACCTGCGACAATTGAGTCGTTAGCACATGCTCAAGCCAAGACGCTAAACGGAATGGGTGCAACCAATGACGGAACATATAAGGTCGATGTTGTATTAAATGAACCCCATGCAGCTTGGACTTCTGAAAGTGCAACGAAATATCAAAATCCAGTCTATTATGCAACAATTGACGGGATGCCGACAGATCAGGGTGTGTTAGTTCCAACTTTTACAGAGAGCAATAACTCAGGTGGTAAGTTTGCATTTACACTAGATACACCGGTGGCACTCAAAGAAGGGATCAATACAATATATCTTCAATTTGGACTTTTAAATCACCCTGCTGACGAAAGGCCAGAGTTTTTAACAGAAACAAGACCTGTCAAAATCTTATATGATAGCCAGGCACCAACTTTTGAATTACCGGACTACAGCACCATTCAGCCAACCAACGCATCAGTAACGGCAAGAATAGTAGCTAATGATGTTGGGACAGGCATTTCAAAACTGACGGTTGAGCCAAAAGATCAGGACAAAATCACCGTTTCTCCATATACAAACGGTGCATTCACAGTAACTGTGAGCGAGAACGTTACAACAAACCTGGTACTGTCTGACGAGCTTGGCAATCAGGTTTTAGTACCGATTTCAGTTTCGAATATTGACAAGGCAGCTCCGAATGCAATAGCATCCAGCGAAATGGTAACCAATGGAGCAAGACAAGATGGCCGGATCACGGTCGATGTTTCAGACAAGAGTGACACAACTGTTTCATTCGCACTTATTAAAGATCCATCAGCCAGTCATATTCTTACTGAAGAAGATTATGAACTGTTTAATTCGAGTAAATCAGTAAAAATGCAAAGTAGTCAGCCCGTCGTTAATGGCGAAGGAAACAAACAGACAACATATACGATTGATTTGAAAGGGTTAAGTGGCAACTATGCAATTGGGATTAAAGCAGCGGATAACTCAGGCAATATTACTGAAAAAGTATTCGTTGACTCCAGTGTGAATTTGGTGGACGCGGAGGCATCCATTGTAAGTGTTAACGCAAACCCTCAAATCACAAAAACGACTTCAACGGTTAAGGTTACATTCAATGTTCCAGTAACAATCATGCCTAATGCACCAAATGAGGGTGATAAGGTGAATGAAATGGCAAGGTCGAACCAACTGTATACAGGGCTATTAACAACATCTGTTGAGTATGCGATAGACCATGATCTGGTTATTCAGAACAATAACGAAATTAGTCTATATGTTCAGGATGAGGCTGGAAGGGATCGTGTTCTAAAGTTCACACCTACTGTTGAATTCATTCAAGGATTCGAGATTACAGGAAATGTAGAGAAGAATGGAGTTCCTATTCAAAATGGAGGATTTATATCCTATAAGGAGAGCGATAAGCTCACCTATGTGATTGATCCTAATCCTAAGTATTCCGGACAATTTTTCTTTGTTGAAAATGCCGTATTGTCAGGCTTAGAACTAAATACGGAGCTAAGTGTAGTTGATCCTTCATTTACAGAGGTAGAAGGAAGAACGGCTTATTCCAAGCTTGTATTTGAAGCGCTAAGAGATGGGAAGACAACCAAGTCAGCTTACTTCGAGGTCTATACAACTGAAGGAGTTGAAGCTGATCGGATGGAAGATGAGTATGTTGCTATCTCAGTTGTTGATGAAACTGCAGCTGTTACTGATGTGGTGTATTCAACGACTGAGCCAACAAACCAAATTGTAAATGCAGTGCTTTCAATATCTGACCCGGAAAGCGGGATTATGAAACTGGAACGTTCATATGATGGGATAAACTTTGAGCAAATTGATTCCATTGCATCTCATACCGAAAGATTTGAACAGAATGCAACGGTATATTTCAAAGTAACAAACAAAGCGGGAATAGAAACAACCGTACCCGTTACCATTTCAAATATTGATACAACGCCAATTGCAGAAGACGTACACTACAGGGTGGAATACACCTACGAAAACTATCTAGGGAATTGGGTTCCAATTCAAGAAGGGAAGGCCTATAGAAGAGTAATGGCAACCGTTAAGCCGATCAGTGGTCAGAAAACTCTATCTATGACTAATAACAATGCTTCATTCTCAAGAATTCTAACTGAAGATGTTAATTCATTCACCTTTGAGTTTAGAGATCAGGCAGGAAACACAAATTCTCGTACGGTTAGCTATAAGCTTTTTGACAACACGATTGGTCAAACCTCTTATGTGTTATCCAACACAGCAAAGACGAATCAAAATATACATGCAACGATCACATTAACAGACGATTCAGGTGAAATATCATTTGCAGAGGTTAAGAAGGACGATGTCGTGTACCCATTCAAGGGTGAGCCGCTTGAGAATGAATATGTCGTTGAACTGGATAGCTCAGGTATCTATTATGTGACAGCGTATGACTACGCAGGAAACAAGTGGGTTACTCCAATAACTGTCTCAAATATTAACAAAGTAGCGCCAGTTGCAACTGCGAGAGCGTACAGCACGCTACCAACTGAAATTACTACACAAAGTGTCAATGTGGAGTTAACACAGTTTAGCAAAGATATCAAAACAATTCGGGTCACAGGTGTTGAGCCAGTTGGCAGCTTGACCTATAGGGACATCGTTCATATCCCTGGTACCAAAGCAGTTCGCCTTAGAAAAAATGGTACAGTTACGATGTCCTTTGTCGATGACTATGGTAACGAAGGTCATGATATTATTACCGTTTCCAATATTGTATCTTCACCACCACAAGTTACCGCAACCGCAACATTAGCCAAAGATAAGTTAAGCGTTGATGTGTCATTTGACCAAATTCGGGACAGTGATGGCGTTCCGCTCGACATCTTTAGAAATATGAAAGACCTTACCGTTTCTTATAAAGGATATGAATATGCACTTTCAACAGCGGTTGAAAATGAAGATGGGGATGAGGTGTCTTATAAAGATACGGTCATCAATGTTAAAACGAATGGGGAGCATGTCTTCCAAGTTAGAGACAAAACAGGATTAACGCAAAAAATACTGCTAACGATTGAAGGAATTGAAGTAGGAGCACCAAAGATTAAAGAAATTCATTGGTCTTATAAATATCTTGTGAAAAACGAAGCTGGTAAGTGGGTAGAACAGGATTATCAAAATAAGATTACGGTTGGCGTTGATACATCTGGAAAAGAAGAAGGATATGTTGTCGGAACGGATAAAAATCCAATAACAAACCAGGATGTCACGGTCACTGTAACCACGGATAAAGATACGAAATCCGTTGGAGGAAAAGACGTTTGGGAACTAGATAAGTCCATGAACTATAGCAACAATGGACTATATGTATTCAATCTTCAAGGAAGAACGGGAGAGCAGGCTTCGTATGGTGTTGACGTAGGTCTCATCGACAAAACAGCTCCGGAGTTAACACTTGAAAATGGCGAAGAGCTCATCTTCATTGAGGGAATGACTCCTCAAAAAGATGCTTCCATTGCCTATAATAAATCGAAGCTTCTTGACTTTAAAGCATGGGATATGGTTGCCAATAAAAAGGTTGATTTAACTGACAAGGTTACCATCAACTATGATGTTGGCGGGCGAGTATTTAACCCAGACAACATCTCGGCGAATGAATTTAATCGCTCTAATCCTTACTATATAGACTATACAGTAAGAGATGACGCAGGAAATCAAACGACTATTCGTCGTACAGTTCGTCTTGTAGGTCTTTATGACACCATAGCACTTGTGAACGGAGTCATGCCTGACAGTTCAAATGTTGCAACGGTGATTGGAAACAAAGTTGAGATTTCACTGAAAAACTTTGCTGGAGTATCGTATGCACGTTATGAAAAAGGCAGTTTAACACAAGGCCAAATGAAAACAAAAGGAACGGTCCTGCGGGAGAAAAACGGAGTGTATACCATTGATAATGTCTCAAATGGTTGGTATACCATCTATATTCAAACGGACAAGCGTGATTATTTCAATATTTCTGTATATGTTTCAAACAAAGGAGGGAAATAGGCAATGATGGTTGATCGTCGATTAAAACGCGGCATAGCTGTATCCCTTATTCTAGCGATGCTATTCACTCTTGTAAGTTTCCCATTGAGTGCAGATGCAAGCAGTGCGAATTATTCAATTGCAAACGACTTTATGAAATATTCAATCAATTCAAAAACGGGTGGATTTTCGATTGAAACCGTGGATGGTCATCCACAAAAAGCTTTTGACAACAATATTCCGCTTCTCTATAAGGAAGATACGGCAAGAAGCAATGGAACATCATTTACTACCGTTCGGATCGATGGAAAAGATTATATTTTCGGTCAGGAATATGGATGGTTCGGAATAGATACCAAGCTTCATGAACCTGTTGTCTCTGAGCAAAATAGACTTTTGACGATTGCATGGGATATCAAGGGTTACACAATCACACAAAAGGTTTCCATTTCTACTGACCCTAATAACTCGCGGGTTGGGAACGTTGGTATTTCATATGATGTGGTCAATAATAATAGCCAAGCGGGAACGGTAGGTATTCGTCTCCTTCTAGATAATGCGCTTGGTTCAAATATCGATGCACCCCATGTCCTTGTGAACCCAAAACAACCGACCATCGTGGAAACAGAATACAGTGGTGAAAACCTGCCACAACAAATCAGATATGTGGATTCTCTTTCAGCTTCAGACAAAATGGCCTACGCCCTTTTGTCTGGTTGGAGTGGGAACAAAGATGTAAATGTGGATAAAGTTATTGTTGGACATTGGGTTAATCTTGCAAATACAAGATACGATTATACACCGAATCCTAACGTTGACTTTACGAACTATTCAAACAAATATTTAGTACCTGATACGGCAACAGCATATTATTGGAATGAAAAACCCATTGAGGCAGGGGAAGTGAGAATTTCAGAATTGTTATATGGTGTTGGTAACTTTTCTGATCAAACACAAAAGAAAGAGGTAGCAATCGGGATCCAGACAGATAAAGTTCAAGTGAATGAAGGCAAAGATGGATATCTAAACGATGGTAAGTTTAAAGCAACAGTAACCATTGATAATAGTGTTACAGGAGCTAAAGAACTAATCGAACCGGTGGTTACCCTTACTCTCGATGAGGGACTTACTTTTGCAGCGACGAATACAAGAGAATATACGGTGAGAATTTCTGGTGGATTAAACATTGGTACTGTATTTGACATTCCCGATCTAGAAATCATCGCAGAGAAACAATCCATGATTACAGCAAAGCGATTAATAGTTTCGTTAAACGCAACGGCAATTATGGATTCAAGCACACATAAACTGGTTGAGTATAGTGCGAATTCAAACATTTTAATTCCCGCGATTAAAGGGGAACTTCCTGATGTCTCCATGAAACATATTTTCCCTTCTGCAGTTTTTCATGAAGGAGACAAAAATATAACCGTTTCTGGAGATATGAACGAATTGAAACAAGCGATTACAGGAATTGATGGATGGGATCTTTATCTTGTCTCTGCATCAAGCGGCGCAACTACGTTAATCGACAAAAGAAAAATAAGTTTTGTTGAAGATGGTCAAGCTCTTTCGTTCTCTACCAATGAAAATTTGCCTGTTGGAAAATATAACATTGAATTCAGATTTACAAATCAACAGTTAATTAGTGCGTTTAAAGAAAAGATTATTTCTACAACTGGGTTAGATGTAACAAATAATCTGGCGGATAAAAGTGCAAGCTACGGAATTGTTTCACTAGTTCGAATAACAAACTCTTCTAATAATAGACAGTTATATGATTATGTTAATTTTGAAAACGAAGATGTAATGAAAAAATTTATCGAGGGTAGCGTCACTAGAAATGGTATTGTTCATAACAATATAAAATATGTAGAAGATGAAACCGAAATTCTATTGACCGTTCGTGGGAAAGTCAGGTTAATGGGTACGGGTAAAGATCGATATTACTCTGCCAGTAAAGCCGATGGCGACATTACGATTAACAACATCTTGACGTATGATAGCAACACGCCACTTAAGATGACAGTTACGGACGCTGGCGCAAAATTAGAAGGCGATGGCACCATAAAAGTCATAAACTCTGTTAATGTATGGCATAATAAATGGTTTTATGAAGTTAAAAATGGAGTGAAATACAGCTTGGATGGTGAAGCTGTTTCCGAGGATGAGGCTAAAGCATTAGAACTGAAATTTGGAGATGCAGGTTCTATGCTACAAAATATTGCAGGATTTTTAATCAATATCAAGTACGGTGTCATGACTCAGGATAAGGAAGACTTCGGAATTAGCTTCGGCGGAAAGATTTCAATGCCTTTAAAAGCAGCAGATAAAAATAAAGGTGAAGAGCATTATGACTACAAGGGCTCCCTTACTGCCGAGATTAGTGATATCCGCTATGGTAGTAAAGATAAGAAAATCGGTTTTATTGGTGTCAATACGACACTAGCTGTAGCTCTGCCAGAAGATTTACTAGGTCCATTAGTAGGAAATAAAGTGGGTGCTATGGCAGAAGTAACAATAGATACGATTGATGGAATCTATAAACTAGATTACGGAGTTGCTCTTACCATGCTAGAAGTAGAAGGTTCGCTGGCATTTAAAGAGGTTCCTATAAATAATGTTCCAAGCATCATGCTTGATGAACTTACATTCTTCTTAGCAAGTAATACGACGAAAGTTCCGATCGTTACGCCATATGTATTTATGACAGGGCTTGGTGGAGGTTTCGGAAATCTTGCAGAGACTATTTCCGGAACATCAGACGGTAAACTTCCACCCATCACACTTCATCTTCGAACAAGGTTATTAATAAATCTGGTTATTGTAGGTGACTTCAAGCTGGAGGCAAAACTATCCGGTCTTAGTCTTGAAGGTACGGGTCGGTTGGCAAAAGACGATGAAGGAAGATTACTTAATCTTGAAGCGGGAATGAATGTTCAGTGGATATCACCATTTCAGCTAAATGCCTTTGGTAATATTAGTATTCATGCCGGGGCGGTTCGTGGTGGTATAACGATTAAAATTACTGAAGATTATTTCTATGGTTATGTATACGCAGGATTCTATATTCCAACTTCAGTCCCCATCATAGGAGGAAAGGAAATTGGAGGCGTTGAGGCAGCTGTTTCATCTGACTTTGTGGGTGCAAACATGAAAGTTATCGGCGTAAAATTTGGCTTTATCTATTATTGGGATGGCGATTTTAACTTTGGTAGTTCCATCAATCTCGCTTCTAGAGGAAAAGCTGTACACTATGTTCACTCGGAAGAACTGGATGCGAGCGGAAATCTTGTGCCTACCACTGCATTATATGGAACGAATATGAGAAGGCTCACGACAAAGGAAATAGCTAAAACTAGAGCCGGAGATGGCATTACAAAAGAAGTGATCCCGGCATCAAAAGATTCACTACTCTTTGAAATCCCACTTCGTGGCCATGTCAAACCTTCTGCATCTGAAATCATAGTCACTAATCCAGCGGGTAATAAATTGACAATGGTTGAAGACGATAATAAGGGAAATGGAAACTATCTTGTTCAATCGATGAATGGTAAAAATACGTTGTATATTTCAGTGATTGATCCAGCACTTATTGTTGGTGGTAACTGGTCCATTTCAGTGACAACACCAAATGTGTATATTGACAATTTTGAAGTAAACAGTGTTGAAAATATCCCGGAGCTTACAGGCATTAAAACTACGCATAGTAATAATACGAGCCGTGAGCTTGATGTGTCTTGGACAACGGACGGGCAAAGTGCATATTCAGGAGCAGTTAATGTCTATGTCACCAAAGATCCATCCATTATGCAAACCATTGAATCAGATAACATGCAAGACACATCATCATTAATTAGTATTGGTAATCTTGAGCTGGATGAAATTAAATCAGGTTCTCATGTCTTTACACTTCCGGAGTCTTTCCCTGAAGGGAAGTATTATGTGGTTGCAATGCTTGTTAACCATCTGGGTGGAATGAGTAAGCAGATCACTGCATCTCCAATCACTTTTACCAATCCATTACTTCCACAAGAACCTAAATCAGTATCAGCGGAATACAGTGGAGATGGATACGTGAAAGTTAACATCAATGGAAGTGACCAAACTGCAACCCATTATTTTGTGGCGATTGAAGATGAGAACGGGGTTGAGATTGAGAATTCCTTTGGTCAGTTCCCTGTAGGCAGTGAAATTAGGTTGAAACCATTAGAAGACCAAACCAACCTCCCTCTATTAAAGGAAGGCAAGAAGTATTTTATCAAAGTAAAATCCGTTAAAATTGTTGAGTCAGCACTTAATGCTACGGAATATTATAGCTCTACCAAGGTTGCATCATCGCAAAGCTTTGTTATGCCTGCCATGGGTAAACCTAAGCTTGTCAGTGTTGAAACCAATATCGACAAATCAAAAGAAAATTATTATTTAAGGACTGGACAATTAGAGGCAACGTACACGTTTGATCGACCGGTCAAAATGACATTGACCCTGAACAAGGAAAACAAGAACACGCCTGAAGAATTTAAGACGGTTTGGTCATTTGAAGAAAACCTTGAAGACGGTGAGAATTTGATTGACTTTACTGCAGTTAGTGAAAATCGAGACACCATTCAAGGTAGCAGATCATCAGGGGCAATAGGTGTTACTGTTGATACAAGTGCACCGATATTACTTTTAGGTGAAGAAGTAGAGCCAAGCCTTGATAAGGAGCCGGTTGATAATACAGTCAGCAATCAAGTTGTTTTTGTTAGTGCGGACTCAAGATATAGCTTCCATGGGCTAACAGAGGTATCTGCATCATTAACTTTAGATGGTAGTTCAGAAGGTATTGTGATCCATCCAGACGGGACATTTGTCGTTAATCGTAAGAGTTCAAGTCAAGAACCAAACGAAACTTTACAGCTTAAAGCAGTTGACAAGGCTGGAAACGAAACGGTTGTTCCCGTTTATCTTGTGAATCGTGAATTGTCAGAGTTTGAGAGTATTAAACTTATATCTGACCTTGAGAACTCGCAGAATCAACCTGATGTGATCGAACTTGGGATTGGCGGAAAAACAGTGCTTTCTGTTAAAGGTCTTCGTCAGGGTGGCGAATTGGATTTAAAAGAAGAAGATATTGTATGGGATGTTCTATATAATCAGAACATTATCAAGATTTCACAGGATGGTACCATTGAAGCTTTGGCTCCAGGCGAAACGGCAATCAAAGTTGGTTATAGACTTTCTGCTTTTGAAGATAAGAATGGAAAAATAGTCTATAAAGAACTGTCAGATGTAATCAACATTCGTGTGAAAGATCTTGGATATCGTTATGAAGTTCGGCAATCACAAGGATTCTCGTTGTTCACCCTATATACGGAGATCAATATGGGTAAAGCAACAGTTGTGATTGACGGCAAGAAACAAACGCTCTTGTATGACAATCTTAAAAAAGCATATATTGGTTCTTCAAGAGAACTTGTCACGGGTGAACAATTAACAGCCAATCTTGTTTTTGAACCAACATTGAAATCTCCTAATCTTCTTCGTGGAGATACGAATGGTAGTGGGGCTGTAGATCGAGCAGACGTTCTGGCGACGATAAAAGGGATATTAAATAATGTCTACAATGGCTTTAATTCTTCTGAAGACTGGATGAGATCTGATATAAACGGTGATGGTGTTGTTGATATTGTAGATGCACAACTCATACTAATGGAGGCACTGAGACGATGATGAAGCAATTGAAAGTGATATTGTGCATGCTACTTCTGGTAGCTACTCTACCATCATACGTCTACGGGGCAGACGATGCTGCTGACCTTAGTTATCGTGTGGACATCACAGTAACTGACAGCTCTGGTTCTCCAAAATCTTCATTTGATGTTGGAGAGAACATATTTGTGAAACTAAGTCTTGCATATACTGGTGCGGGTAAAGCGCCGGTATATGGTTTTCAAGGAAAGCTACACTTTGATTCTTATGTTGTAAAAAACACGAGTGTCAATATGCAAAAAGACATTTCAATGAATTATTCCGATGGTGACATCAATTATGTATATCTCGATATGACTGCCAACGGTAAAGATGATGAAATCATGAAAAATATTGGAACTGCCGTCTTCCAAGCTAGAAATAACGGAACGTTCGATTTTTCTTTAAGTAACTTTCTCATCACGAATAAAGATGCAAGTCTGAGGGGAATTGAACCGTTTGAAGATGTACAAATTGTGGTCGGTTCTGGTGTAAAGGAAATCTCTAAGTCTGCACTATATGAAGACATTGAGGCTGCAAAAGCTTATCTTGCTTCAGTTACGATTGCGGATAATCCCAAAGTCATATATTATCCAGACTTTTGGTATACAACAAAATCCGCTCAAAATCTAAGAAGTGCGATCTCTAAGGCTGAGGCTGTTTTTGAGAATGAAAACGCGTTGGATACGGAAATTTCAAAAGCTATAGAGTTGCTTGAGATTGCATTTTCTAATTTTGAAAATTCGAAAATTGTAGGCCCGAAACGTTGGGTTATCACGGACGAGGATTCTAATGCTTCTAACGGTGGTTCTAATGGTTCTAGTGGTTCTGGGGGCCCTAAACATCAGCTTAACTATACGGTTAACGCTTCTGTAAAAGGTGGGAATGGTAAAATTGCTGATGGCTTCGAAAATCAAACGATTCGTGCAACAACCTCTGCCACGATCAGAGTGATTCCTGATGAAGGGTTTGAAACAGAATATATCATTGTCAACGGCGAAAAATTCATAGGTCGTGACATTTATACCATTCCAGAGATTAGTCGTGACACAACTGTCGTTGTTACATTTGTAAGAAAGACTCCTTTTACAGATATAGCACATGACGATTGGTTCTATTTTTCTGCAAGATATGTTTATAATGCGGGGCTATTCACTGGAACTTCTGAAACAGAATTTTCACCCTCAAAGAACATGAGTCGTGCAATGCTTGCTACTGCACTATATCGTATGGAAAATCAACCTAATGTTAAATTTGCAGATGTGTTCTCAGACGTTCAAAGTGGTCGTTGGTATTCAGATCCTATTATTTGGGCAAACGAAAGCAAGATCGTTAACGGATATGGTAAGGGGATATTCGCTCCTAATGTTTCAATCACTCGTGAGCAAATTGCGGTGATGCTCTATCGATACGCAGAGAGTAGAGGATTGAGCCTGCAGAGCAAAATTTCAACCCTTAGTTTCAAAGATGCAGATAAAATTTCGGCCTTTGCCAAAGAGTCAATTCATTGGGCTGTGTCAAAGGGCATTATGAATGGTAATTCTGATCTGACTCTAAATCCTTCTGGTCTTGCAACCAGAGCAGAAGTTGCTACGATGATTCAAAGGTTCAAAGAATTAGAATAAATTGAACTAAAGATTATTTACACAGACACTCCGATCACAGAATAACCTTCCAATCGCTGTTATTCCCAGATTTTTTTGATTCCTTTGTATAAAGGGAAAATCGGGTGATAAGTGTATGCTTCTGATACAGCTTTCTTTCAGAAAAGCTGTCAGGCGACGTATAGGCTTCCGAAGTAGTTTTCTTGCAGAAAACTTGTAGCTTCGCATTTTCAGGTTCTTTCTGTCCTCTCCGGGATCGTGCCAATGATTAGTTCAATTTATATAGAAGAATTTTAAGTGCCTATAAACCAAACTGACATGGAGTTTTTCTTTGTCGGTTTGGTTTCTTCTGTTAATATGGATTTTGGAGGAGGGAATGAATTGAGAAAGGGTACAAAGTTCACATTATGGATTCTCGGCTTGATGCTGGCTGCTATTTTCATTAACTTCTATATGAATTTATATAGCTTTGCGTATGCATTAATTACTGTACTGTTGCTTGCCTTTACGGGATGGGGGTTTCTGGCCAAGTTAAAGAATGACGTTCGCCAGCATGAAGATCATCATAAACGAATGCATGATTCTGCGATGGATGATATGGATCGGTACACTAGGTAGGCTGAATCTTTGTCTTGTATTACTTCTATTAACGGTGACAGCATGTGGTGCAGATGATATCAAACACGTGAAAAGCAATCCCAAGTGAGTGCAATTCACTCATAGCATCTGATTCCCCTTATATTCCAATCATTATAATGTTCCTGCGACAAACTTCCAACGTAGACTGTAAGACTCTAACCATGCAACCAAAAAAGCACTGCCGGCAGATCGCCAGCAGTGCTTGCTTGATGTTATACGGGTCTTACCGTGAACGTAAAATGATATGGACGATTGGCTTGCAGCGTATACTCTGGATGCGTACGTGCACTCCAGCTGTCGTCACCGCCAACACCCATCTGCATGTAGTTGATGCGAGCGATGGTATGTGAGCTTGCCGGCAATTTGTAGACGTGGTCGTTTGCTTCCAGTTCTTCAGGCGACCATGGCAGTGCATTGATTTCAAACGGCGAATTGGCTTCAAAATGCAACCCGATGCTGCCCTTTGCAGCATCTTCGCCTACAGCCGATGTAATCTCAGCAAAACGGACATCCGTTTTGTTACCACATTCCTGTGGTTTCAGGTAAGGAACAAACTGATCACGAACGGCTCCGGTGTAATAGCCAAGGCGTGCACTGGTCTGACGGTCGATATAGTTGTCATGCGGCCCTCTACCATACCATGAGATCGTATCCAGACTGTCTTTTAATTCAAACAGCATACCGAACTCAGGAAGTTCAGGCAGACCTGCACCGGAGACGAGGGTTTGACTGATTTCAAGCTCGCTATTCGGTTTGATGTGATAGGTGATGGACAGCGTACTTCCCGGGCTGGTATCCCACGTATAATCTGTTGTCACATGACAGCCCTGCGCATCCGTATGATGTTCAAAACGAATCAGCTTGTTGGTCGCATGAGCGTCACGCCAAAAAGCGGCACGTTCATTCAGTTTGTTACCCAGATCGTTATCGGTCATCGCACGCCAGAAGTTCGCACGAGCAGGTGCCAGTAATTGCTCCTGAGAGTTAATCTGATAGGAAGTAAGTGCGCCAGTAACCGAACTGAAGCTTATGGAGACTTCACCCGCATTCACTTTCAATCCGCCATCTTGCAGTTCCTCCACTTGAAGCGCGTCACTTGCTCCCGCAACAGGTTGCTGAATTGTACGCAGACGAGGAGATACGACGAATTGCTCCCAACCAATCTCATGTCCTGCTTCTGCCCACTTCGTAGCTTTCTTGGTTTCCAGAGAGACAGTAAGAACAGCTTCTGTGTACAGGTCGGAAGATGGTGTGTAAGGGATATGGACTTCAGCGGATTCGCCAGGCTGTGCAGCAATGTCCAGATGCCCTTTTTCCACAGATACTCCGTTATGGGACAACGTCCAGGCGAGTGCATATTCGTTCAGGTCTGTGAACAGGAAATGATTCGTGATGCGAACCAGTCCGGTTTGCAGATTGAGCGCCTGCATGCGAACGTTCTGATAACATTTTTTCACTTCTTCCAGCTTCGGCGTAACCGTTTTATCTGCCAAAATCAGTCCATTACCGCAGAAGTTGCCGTCATGCGGAGACTCGCCAAAATCTCCACCGTAAGCGAGATATTCTATACCGTCTGCTGTCTTGGTACGAATGGATTGATCCACCCAATCCCAGATAAATGCCCCTTGTAAAATCTCATATTTATCAAACATTTCCCAGTACAGGTGCAGACCGCCACAGGAGTTGCCCATCGCATGGCTGTATTCACAAATGATATAAGGTTTTTTGTTCCCTTTCATCCGTGCATACTGTTCGATATCGTTCGGGCTGATATACATCGTGGATTCAATATCACTTGCCGAATCGGTAGGGCGGTAGTGATAAGTTCCTTCATAATGAACGAGTCTTGTTGGGTCGGCTTGTTTCAGATAGTCGTACATGGCGATAAAGTTATCGCCGCCAAACGATTCATTACCAAGCGACCAGATGATGATGGACGCATGGTTTTTGTCCCGCTGGAACATGGAGTTACAGCGATCGATGACGTTGTCGCGCCATTCCGGCTTGCTTGCCGGGATGTTGTCGTCGTTCATTTCTTTTTGCCCATAGTACCAAGTACCGTGTGTCTCCAGATTCGTCTCGTCAATCACATACAGTCCGTATTCGTCACACAGCTCATACCAGAGCGTCTGGTTTGGATAGTGCGATGTGCGCACGGCATTAACGTTATAGGCTTTCATCAGCTCGATATCACGAATCATATCCTCACGGCCGATGGCCCGTCCTGAATCTGGCGAAAATTCGTGGCGATTGACACCCTTGAACACGATGCGTTTGCCGTTAATTTTCATCAAGCCGTCCTTGATCTCAAATCTGCGGAATCCGACACGGGTACGAACAGCCTCGACCGTTTCGCCCGAAGTATTCTGGATGGAAAGTACCAATGTGTACAGGTTAGGCGTTTCGGCACTCCACAAGAGCGGGTTCGCAACTGGAGTAGAGAGGTGTAACGTTATTTCTTCTTCATTGGCAAAAGAAACCTCTGCCGCGAGCGGCTGATCCAAAACAAGCTTCTGCTCCGCATCATAGAGCTGTGCTTGAACCGTCAAGCCTTCCACTTGCTGTCCAGCATTATGATTGTACAGTTTCACATCCAACTGCAGTTCTGCATTCTGCAAAGCATCATCAAGTTCCGTCCGAACGAAGAAATCAGCGATCTGAACCGGCGAAGGCGAGTGCAGATATACGCCGCGGAAAATACCGCTAAGACGCCAGAAATCTTGATTCTCCAGCCAGCTTGCATCACACCAGCGATAAACCTCAACTGCCAGCTTGTTCTCACCTTCTGTTAAATATGCCGTGATATCAAACTCCGCAGGTGTGAAGGTATCCTCACTGTACCCAACAAGTTCTCCATTCACCCATACATAAAAGGCAGATTCAACGCCTTCAAAGTGCAACAGGACCGGACGATCTTTCCAGTCCGCAGGAACTGTAAAAGTGTGAATATAGGAACCGACAGGGTTATAGGTTGCTGGTGCAAAGGGTGGTTTTAACTCAGGCTCGCGCTCCACCCAAGGATAAGTCATGTTCGTATAGTGGGGATAATCATAGCCTTGAAGCTGCCAGTTGGATGGGACAGCGATGTTATCCCAGTTGCTGGCATCATAGCTGGTTTCGTAAAAAGAAGTAATGCGCTGTTCTGGCGTTTCAGCAAAACTAAACTTCCATGAACCATTTAGCGTCTGGTACCAAGGGGACGAAGTGAATTCATTGGACAAGGCTTCTTCTATCGTTGGAAACGCTACCATATTGGCATGGGCTGGCAGACGATTCACCTGAAACGTCTCGGGATTGTTGTTCCATTCCGGATATCCGTTAGCCGGAGGGGTGTGCACAAGTTTCTTTCGCATATCAGCAGCTCCTTTGATCATGTTATAATATATTCACAGTATAGAATTGATCAGGTACTTAGAAAATAAAGAATATTGCCCATATATATCACAATATGAAACTAAAGCTGGAGAGCGTGGTGTACCGCATGAATACACGAATCTTTTTTGGTAAAACAGACGAAGCCGCACGTCTGCCAGTCTATATGACGACCGTTGGGTATTGGGAACATCAATTTGAAACGGAGCGCCCGGAAGGCTTTCCCGATTACCAGATTCATCAGGTCATTCAGGGACAAGGCAGGCTGATTATAGAGGATGAAGGAGAATATATCGTTGGCCCAGGGGAGGTGTTTATCACCTACCCCGATATTCCGCATGAGTATAGGCCTATTACGGATCACTGGGAACTGGCATGGGTATCCTTTCAGGGGCGGGAGGCAAGTCAGCTACTGGCCTATGCGGGAATCACCAGTTCAGGAGTATATAAGCTTAGAAAACCCGAACTGCTGAACGCTTTGGAATTGTTGCTTGTAAGGGAGGAAGGCACGGGGGATGCGATGAATGCTGCCGATGATCGGGACAGTTCCAAACACCTGTATGCCTTGCTACTGGATCTGAAGCCTTTGCTCATTGTGTCGGACAACGATAACGACGAGATGGAACGGTTGAAACCCGTGCTACGTTACATTACAGAGCACCTGGATCAGCCTTTGTCGCTGAAGGAACTGGCGGATGTGGCTGTTGTATCTCCTCAATATCTATGTCGGTTGTTTCAGAAAGCTTTACATGTGAGACCTGTGTTTTATGTCAACCAGGAACGAATCAATCGTAGCAAACAGCTGATGTTCAGTGAGCGGGAGCTCCGAATTTATGAAGTGGCTGACCGGGTAGGGTATGAAAATGCGAGTTACTTCTGTACGATATTTAAACGACATACGGGCATGAGTCCCGAGAAATTTCGCAAACTGCATGGTTTAGGCTGATAAGACGAGTAATAGTGCCTAACTTATTTTTCTTCTGTTCTTCATCTGTCCTTCGTTCATTTTTTGATCTGTTCTTCATCTGGATTTCAGTTTCTCTTAAGGTTGAGGGATTAATATAAATCTTGTAAACCCCTTCTCGTGTTAAATAGATGTGTGACTGGCCCTGTTCGGATTGTCCTCCGAGCAGGGCACTTTTTTTATGTTTAGCTGAGCGATCATACTCATGATATGATGAGAGAGAAGAATGAGCATAATTATATAATGTGAACCAAGAGATATTGAGAGATACCGGGAGATACCGATTAGATGAGGCTCTTTTTCGCATAAAAGGGAAAGGCAGGGAAATGCATGGACGCTCGTCTGCACGCATTGTATCGTCCGGTACAGATGAATGGGATGGACCCCCGTACATACTACATAGAGAATAGTCCTTCCCCTGTGCTTACACCTTATATAGCCTGTTATTGGGAGTCAGGAACTCGGGAACATATGGAAGATGGCAAGTATGGCATAGATGGAATGGACATGGACATCAAGGTCAATGACTTAAGGTTGAAATTTCCGGCCTCTGCCCGGGTATTACCAGATGGTTGCACTGACATCCTGATCGATTATAATCCAGAGCAAGAAAGGTATACGTATAGCTATTGCGGCAATTACATGCAGCCTTTTGCTTTTCCGTTATCGTTGACAGCGCCTACTACGGGAGCATATACGTTTGGGGTTCGCTTTTTTCCCGGGGGAGCTCCTTTTTTACACGGTCAGTCACTGAATTTGTTTACAGACCGACGTATACCCCTGGAAGAATGCTGGCCAGACCGATGGGACGAGCTGCAGTTGAAGATGGAGGAAACGAGGGATTTTGCCCAGCGTGTACAGGTGATGGAGTCCTACCTCCGCCGAGTGACCCTGCACAGTAGCCCGATTCATCATCATGCTGATCAGGATTTGCTTCGTAATGTGCTCTATCGGATCTTCAAGGATAATGGCCGCTTGAGTATACAAGACCTTGCCCAGGGAGAAGCTGTCAGTGAACGTCAGTTGCATCGCAAAATGACCGAACAAGTGGGCATCAGTCCCAAGCGTTTTAGTGAAATTGTTCGTTTCCATCAGGTGCTGCATGGCATTCGCAAAGGCTTGGCTACGGACGGAGCTGAACTGGCACAGACGTATGGATTTTACGATCAGGCGCATCTGATCAGGCAATTCCGCAAGTTTTACGGTGATACACCGCTAGTTGCTGTTCAGGAGCATCAACAGATGTTGTCCGAAAAGTACAATGATGCGGCCGTATCTTCCGTTATACTATGAATCATAGACTTATCACAAAGGAGTAATGAATCATGAATGGAACATTGCAAATTCGAGAGCATCTGTTAACGGAACTGGAAACAGGCGTACGCACAGGCGCTTCGTTAATTCGTCTAATTCGTCCGGAGGACTGGGCGTATCGTCCGCAGGACAATATGCGTTCCCTTGTGGAGCTGGTGCATCATTTTATTCAGATTACGGCTTCGGATCTTGTCATCATGCAAGAGAAAGGTGAGGCTGAAGTAGGTCAAGTGGAGAACCGTTTATCTGGAAACCAGGATATTGAGCAACTGGAAAAGACATTATGGAGCAATTTCGAGGCGTACAAAGCATATATTACAAGTCTCAGCGAAGAGGACTTTCTGAACCGCTCTACCAAAGCTTTCTATGCAGAGCATGGACACCTGCAGGTGCAGTGGCAGATCGAAACGCTCACACATGTGTTCCACCATCGCTCACAGCTCTATAATTACCTCAAACAACAAGGCCATGAATTGAACTTTTTTATGCTGTATGCCTAGTTTGTTCCTGGGTATGTTCTTGGACAAGCAGCTCTGCCGGATCATCCGGTGGGGCTTTTTTTGTTTTTCGCGGGATACGTTATCTATTAAACTTATATGTCAGCTATAAATGTACGTTCTACCAGGGTTAATTCACCGTGGCTTTACTAGATTTGAAACATAGAATACCGTATCAAAGCAAAAAGGAGGTGATTTTGATGGCCATCCTTTTACCATTACAGTTCTACAATCTGCCAGCGGGTGTGGGTAAATCCTACTATGAAAACCTGTCTGGCGGCACCAATGCAAGTGTTACGGTGAACAACAATGGACCGTTTCCGGTATCTCTCGTCATCACTCGTGTAAATGCTCCAGTTGTCACTTATATTGTTCCGGTGAACAGCAGTTTGAGCATTACCGCAAGTCAGGTGCTGGTCTTCGCTTTGCTGGCGAACCAGGGAGGTGCTGCTTCCGGTACGATTGAAGTTGCTTTGGCGTAATCTATCGGATGTTAGTAGAACGTATGAACCTCTGCCGACAGGGTCGGCAGGGGTCTTTTTTTATATTGAAGCCTTGTCGTAAACAGGGGAAGGCGTATCAAACTACATAAAATGTTGGGGCCCGAGAGTTTACTCTGAACCGTACACGATTAATGGAATAGTATAGACCGCACGTTGAGACTGTGCCTGGGATTCGGGAGGTTGATAGAATATGAACCGTAAGCAAACCAAAATATTGGAAACGCAGCGACTTGTATTTACGACATGGGACGAAGGTGATCGTGCCCTCGCGTTTGCGCTCTGGGGTGATCATGAGGTGACCCGGTGGGTTCGTGGCAACGAGGTTCTGAGCGAAGACGAAGTAGAGGCGAGGCTAACTCAGGAGATCGAGCGTGAGAAGCAGGAGGGGGTGCAGTACTGGCCCCTTTTTCAGAAAGATTCAGACGTGTTTATCGGCTGCTGTGGCCTCTGCACTTATGATCCGGAGGAGAACATCTATGAGCTTGGTTTCCTGCTGACTCGGGATCACTGGGGACAAGGCTATGCGCAAGAAGCGGCGCAGGCTGTTGTTCGTTATGCTTTTGACAAATTAGAGGTAGCGACGCTGGTGGCAAGTCATCATCCGGATAATGAAGCGGCATGTCACATTTTGAGCCAACTGGGATTTGAGCAAATGCACGAGCGACGGGATGAAGCAACAGGTGTGATGAAGCCTTTCTATAGATTACGGAAAAATAATACTGCCCGCTGATTAACGTTCTAGGGTATCTTATCTTGAGTCGTTTTCATGCATTTTTTATTTCGCGTTCAGCTTCTATTAAGGTGGGAAAGATATGATAACTCTTGTAAACCCCTTCTCGTGTTAAATAGATGTGTGACTGACCCTGCCGGACGACGGCGGGGTATTTTTTTGCTTGTTTTCGACGTTTTACAATAAAATAAAGATAAACAAAAATAAATAAAATAATAATCTGTGTTTATTATTGACTAACAAACAGAAACAAAGGTATAATGAATGTGAAAAAAGGAACTTAATTTGATCGTGACAGCCCCATTTTATACTTGAACATAGGAGAGGATAGACATGAACGTGACCCTTCAGACCGAAAGACAGCAACCTGCCGGATTCAATATTCCATTTGTACGCGAGATGGCAGAGATTACGCAGCATATGTGGAAAAATGGATGGGATGAGCGTAATGGCGGTAATGTCAGCTATCTACTGAAAGAGGAAGAGGTTGCACCTTACATTGACATTCATCATGTGATCCGCACCATTACACCTGCCTTTTCCGTGCAAGAACTGGCGGGACAGTATTTTATCGTTACGGCATCGGGCAAATATTTCAAAAACGTGCTGGCAGACCCGGAAGGCAATCTGGGTGTATTGCGTGTATCTGCGGATGGACAGGAGCTGGAGGTATTGTGGGGGCTGAACGGTGGCGCGAACCCGACAAGTGAACTGCCGACCCATTTTATGAGCCATATTGAACGTTTGAAAAGAGACCCGAACCACCGGGTTGTCATGCACAACCACGCGACACATGTACTTGCGATGACCTTTATCCATGAGCTGGATGAGGCCAAGTTTACCAAGACACTCTGGCAGATGTGTACCGAATGTGTGGTGGTATTTCCAGATGGCGTTGGGATCATCCCTTGGATGATGCCCGGTTCGAATGAAATCGGCCGCGCAACTGCGGAGAAAATGCAGGAGTATCATGCGGTCATCTGGCCGCAGCACGGCATTTTTGGAACAGGTACAACGATTGACGAAGCGTTTGGTCTGATTGAGACCATCGAGAAAGCAGCACAAGTGTACATGCTTGTTGCAGGTCACGATATCAGGCAGCGGATTACGGATGAGCAACTACTTGCTCTTACAGAACAATTTGGCGTAACCCCTCGTCCCGGAATCATTCAAAGTTATTTGGGCTCTTTTAGATCGAAGTAGGAGCATGGGCAAAAAGAACACATTCATTCATGTCTAATTTCCCAATGATTGAAAAGCGGTAGAGTCTAAGACAATATTATTTATTAATTATTCGATGAAACATCTATAAATTGTCAGGTTGTTATATGAACTAGGTTTGATTAGAATTTGTTTAACTGATTAATAATCAAAGTGGCAATTATATTTAAGTTTAATGTGGGTAACTTAATTAATAATTTCAAGGGGGTAAAAGGCACTAGTGATTGTTCTTCCTTTAGCAGATTCTCCCATTCGTTGCTATCAAATCCATGCATACCGCTTATCTATTATTTTAAACTATCCTGAATGTCTTCCCTGGTTTTACTCAAATTATATTCAGGTTGTTGGTAAAACCTCTCATCAAGAAGACTTGTTTAATTACTCTATTGATTTTCATTTAGCAACAGAAGAATTTCACACAGCAGTTCCTTGGCTGGATTTTTGTCCAATGTCGCCCAACATTTTTTTTGAAAAATTATCTTGTGATGTTCATGATGTTCTACGGTATTCAATTGATGAAGGACATTATTTGTATACAATTGTAGACGAATATTATATTCCATCACGTAAAGCCTATCAAATTGAACAAAAATATTATCATGACATATTAATTTATGGTTATGATTTAGCTAACAAGCTATATTTGGTTAGTGGATTTGATCAGAATATGCAATATGAAAAAACAAGTGTTCCCTTTGAATTAATGGAGAAAGCTATTCACAGTGCAGGGGCGCCAATTACTCAAATTTACAAAAAAAATATTAAATATGAGTTGAATATGAATCTTATCAAAGAGTTATTGGAGGACTATATGTACTCCAATAACTCTTCTAAACGTAATATGATGAATTCTAATCCTCTACCGGATAGTCATTACTATGGAATAAGCACTTATGATGGATTTTTGGAACATTTGAAAGGAATACAACATAACACTTCAAACAAAGATATACGAATACCCCATTTATTATACGAGCACAAGGAATGTATGATGCTTAGGATTAAATACTTAACAGACCTAAATAGATTAAAAGAACCGAATGAAATTATTTCAAAGTACAAGATGGTGCGTGACCATTCTCTGATTTTGAGGAATTTATATTTAAAAATGATAATAACTAACAATATTGGTTTGGTTGAAAGTTTAAATTCAGCCGTTGTAAAATTAAAAGAGATAGACATGGACATTAGTGATAAGTTGCTTAACAACTTGGTAATTTAGTGGAATCTAAACAGATACTGTATTTCTTTGGTATAGAAATTTTAAAATATGAAGTTCCTCTGATGTAGTTATCTTGGCCTTTGGTTCTTTGAACCGAAGGTCTTTTTCTTTTTTCAGGCAAACAATCGTCGTTTTGGGTCAAAAACGTTCATTTTGCTTAGCAAGAAAGGCTTTGTTATCGAATATTGAATCGTAGAATGCATTATCACGCGCTGGCGATTTTCGGGTGAAATGACGTATTGTCAATGGCTCTGCGATTTTGCATAATAACTATGCTTCATAGATAAGAACAGACATTGTTAACCAGATGAGAAGCAAAGAAGCTTATAGACAAGAGATGGAAGGAAGTTATGATCATGCTTGGCAAAATGAAGAGAATCTTAATCGGCAAGCCAATGAAGTCGGCTGAATTGGATGCAGAAAAATTGGGGAAATGGAAGGCGCTCGCCATCCTGTCTTCCGATGCTTTATCATCCGTGGCCTACGGTACGGAACAGATTTTGCTGGTGCTGGTTGCGGCGGGATTCGCCGCCTTGTGGTACTCGGTTCCGATTTCCATCGCCGTGCTGGGATTGCTCGTCATTTTAATTTTTTCGTATCGCCAGACCATATTTGCTTATCCTACAGGGGGCGGCGCGTATATCGTAGCCAAGGATAACCTGGGCACCACACCGAGCTTGATTGCCGGGGGTTCATTGCTAGTCGATTATATCCTGACTGTGGCTGTAAGTTCTTCCGCAGGTACCGATGCGATCACATCCGCTTTTCCTGTATTGCATGACTATAGTGTCATTATTGCGCTTATTATGATTGTGTTTCTGACCGTTATGAATCTGCGAGGGGTTACGGAGTCAGCTTCGGTGCTGGCGATCCCTATTTACCTGTTTATCTTTTCGATTGCGATTCTCATTATTTCGGGTGGATTCAAATTTCTGACTGGTGGTATGCATGCTGCGGCTCCGGAATTCGGAACAAGTCTGTCGCATGTCAGCATCTTTCTGCTGCTTAAAGCGTTCAGCTCTGGATGCTCGGCTTTGACCGGGGTTGAGGCGGTTAGTAACGCCATTCCGAACTTCAAGCAACCTGCGGAGAAAAATGCGGCCGGAACCTTGCTGCTGATGGGATGCATCCTTGGTGCCATGTTTATCGGTATTACGCTGTTAGCCTTTGGGTATGGGATCAAACCTGATCCCAAAGCAACGGTCATTTCCCAGATTGCCGAAGCTACGTTTGGCAGGGGGTGGATGTATTTTATTATCCAGGGTGTTACGGCTCTGATCTTGTTCCTCGCGGCGAATACGGCATACTCCGCTTTCCCGCTGTTGTCCTTCATGATGGCGAAGGATAAATATATGCCGCATATGTTCATGGTGCGAGGAGACCGTCTGGGCTTCTCCAACGGGATTATTTTTCTCAGCGTCATGTCGGCACTTCTTGTCGTTGGATTTAAAGGGGATACCGGAAACCTGATCCCGCTCTATGCGGTCGGGGTGTTCATTCCGTTTACATTGTCCCAACTCGGCATGATGATACGCTGGATCAAAATCAAGCCGTCTGGCTGGAAAACAAAGCTGCTCGTGAATACAATCGGTATGCTGACTACGTTGTCCATTACGCTGATTTTTATTTTCACCAAGTTCACGCAGACATGGGTTATCTTTATCTTCTTGCCACTGGTCGTTTATGTGTTCATGCGCATTCGCAGCCATTACTGCAACATCGCAGACGAACTACGTATCGATATTCAGGTGGATAAACCGGCCAAGAAAGGCAATACGATTGTTATTCCGGTGGCGGGCATTACTCGGGTGGTGATGAATACCATCAGTTACGCCCAGACGATGTCGAATCATGTGGTGGCACTGTACATCGGCTTTGATGATGAGGCTATACGGAAGATGGAGCAGAAGTGGGAAGAATGGAATCCGGGCGTCCGTCTGGTCGTAATCAAATCGAGGTACCGCAGCATTATGGGCCCGCTGAAGAAATTCATTGATACGGTGGAATGGAAAACAGCCGAAACCGATCATATCACCATCCTGATACCGCAATTTATTACGAAGCACTGGTGGCAAAATGTACTGCATAACCAGACCAGCTTCATGATTCGGGCTTATCTAATTAATTATAAAGATGTGATTGTGACGACGGTGCCGTATCATCTGAATCGGTAATGGAAAATGAATGTAAAGCAGGTTTTATCAATATAACGTTAATGTTTAATATAGTATTTACACATATTACCGCAGGGAAATCTCCAGATTGGAGGTTCCTTGCGGTTTTTTGCGCATTTGTGCAGTTTGGTAAATTCATCCTGTTCTATGTTGCGTTATGTAAAACGGTTGGGCAAGGATTAACTTGAATTTGATGCAAGTTCCATATTGCTGTGACATTGGAAAATTAAACTAGAGTTCGTGGTGCTGAGTTCAGATGAGTTATTCATCTCAGAGCTTGTACACCGAGAGCATAACCCAAGAGGTGTAATCCAAGAAGGGTGTTCAAGGAGGAAAAACTTCAGATGAGTGATCTTGACAACCAGTTCAGCCTGCCTGCCATAAAACGGCGTATAACCTCGAATTCCTACAATCGTCGGACAACTTCGCTGCGGTTGCAGCGGATGAGGGAGAACGTGCTGGCTTACGGTTTTCTAGCACCATCGCTGCTTTTGTTCGCTGTGTTTCTGTTTTATCCCATGTTCAAGTCAGTGTACTTGAGTCTGCATTCTACCGACCCGACGGGACAGATTGCGGCTTATGTAGGGCTGGATAACTTCAAAGCGGTATTCCAGTCAGGTCTGTTTATGCAAGGCATGAAAGTGACATTACTGTTTGTTCTGTTCACCGTACCGACAGGCATATTCGTAGCCCTTATACTGGCGGCTTTGACTCATAACCGCTTTAAGGGAATGCGTGTGTTCCAATTTGTCTTCTCGCTGCCTGTTGTGTTATCGGTAGGCTCGTCGGCCGTCATCTGGAAGTTTCTTTTCCATCCGACGCTGGGGATGCTTAATTATCTGCTTGGCAAAGCAGGCATTGATCCAATTCCTTGGTTAACGAGTCCCGATTGGGCATTGGTTTCAATCTCCATCATGACGATCTGGATGAACCTTGGTTTCAACTACATCATTCTATCCAGCGGATTACAGGGAATTCCGGATGAGATCTACGAAAGTGCCAAGATGGATGGGGCGAGCGCTTTGCTCACGTTTCGCAAAATTTCCATGCCGCTGTTGTCGCCAACGTTGTTCTTTGTGACGGTGGTATCCATCATTGGTGCGTTTCAATCGTTCGGTCAGATCAACATTCTCACGCGGGGCGGCCCGATGGACAGTACAAATGTGTTTGTGTATTCCATCTATCAGGAAGCATTTGTGAACTTCCGCTTCGGGACAGGAAGTGCACAGGCTTTAATTCTGTTCGCGGTCATTATGCTACTGACCCTGCTTCAATTCAAATGGGTAGAGAGGAAAGTGCATTACCAATGAATGCAAAATGGAATCAGATGTTGCTCTATATGTTGCTGACGATCAGCGCTGCACTGGTATTGTATCCGGTGATGTACACCTTCTTCATGGCGGTGATGATGCCTGAGGATGCGAGTGCGTATCCACCGCATATCATCCCGACATCCATTGATTTATCCAACTTCGCAGAAGTGTTCGATATTGTGCCGATTGGACGATTCATCGGGAATACCTTTCTGGTGGCGGGGTTGACTACGATCGGGCAATTAATTACAGCCAGTATGGCTGCTTATGCTTTTGCCAAAATGCAATTTAAAGGTAAAAACGTTATCTTCAGCATGTTTGTGGCCACCATGATGATTCCGTGGGAAGTGACGATGATTCCGAACTATCTGACCATTCGCAGCTGGGGCTGGCTGGATAGTTATCAGGGAATGACGGTGCCGTTTCTCGCAACCGCATTTGGCACCTTTCTACTCAGGCAGTTCTTTATGCAGTTGCCCAAAGAGCTGTTCGAAGCAGCAAAGATAGATGGATGCGGACACATTCGTTACTTCATCTCACATGTCTTGCCGTTGTCTCGTCCGGCACTTGGCACACTGGCGATCTACTCGTTCCTCAGTATGTACAACGCGTATCTCTGGCCGTTGCTTGTAACCAACACACCCGAGATGAGAACGGCTCAAATCGGAATTTCTATGCTGGAGTTCCAGGAATCCACGGCGTGGAATCTGGTGTTTGCCGGAACTGCGATGGTGATCCTGCCATCTCTGCTACTACTGATCTTTGGACTAAAGCAACTAGTGCGAGGCATGGCAGCCGGAGCACTTAAGGGATAAAGGAAACCTGCATCACCGTTCAGGTTACGCATGAAATGCCATGAGCGAATAAAATGAGGCTCGCCTTGTATAAAAGGTTTTGATGAGCTGCAAGAGTAGTGGAGGAGAAGAATCAATTCTGAAGAAGCGAAGCGTTCGCCTTTGTCTCTGGGATTTTAACGACTAAAAAATAGTTCAGGTAAATCTGGAGACAACAGCGATCGTAAGAATGATTCGTATCCGTAACGGCTACAACGTGCAGTCTCAACAAATGTTTTTTTATAACGCGAGCCATCTAAAGGAGAGCGACATGAAAAGAAGAGGAACCTTTGCACTAATGCTAGCAGCGCTGATGTTGGTTATTTCGGCTTGTGGTACGAAAACAGAAACAAGTAGCCCGGCAAGTGGGACACAAGCTGATGCGGCAGCAGCTAAAACAACTCAATTGACATGGTGGCATTCCATGTCCGGTGCAGGCGAGAAAGCCATTAACCAACTTGCTTCCGATTTCAATGCAAGCCATCCAGAGATTCAGGTTAAAGCGATCTACCAAGGGAAATATGATGAGAGCTTGAATAAGCTTAAAGCATCAATGGGTTCCGACAGTGGGCCGGATCTGATCCAGGTCTATGAGATTGGCAGTAAGTTTATGATTGACTCGGGCATGATTACACCGGTGCAACAGTTCATCGACAAGGACAAGTTTGATCTGTCCCAACTGGAGCCGAACATTATTCGTTATTATACAATTGATGGCAAACTGAATGCGATGCCGTTTAATACATCGAATCCAATTTTGTATTACAACAAGGATATGTTCAAGGTTGCCGGATTGGACCCGGAGAATCCACCAAAGACGTATGAAGAGTTCGAGCAAGCAGCTAATGCTTTGTCCAAAGACGGTAAACCAGGAGCGTCGATGGCGATTTATGGCTGGTTTATGGAACAATTTTTCGCAAACCAGAATGCAGATTATGTAAACAATGGAAACGGGAGAAGCGCGGCGGCAACCGAATCTATGCTGAACTCCGAAGCGGGTGTGAAGACGTTAACGTGGTGGAAAAAGATGATTGACGAGAAAACCCTCTCGAATCTGGGACGTAATACAGACGACACCACGGCAGCATTTACGGCACAGCAGATTGGTATGACGCTGGATTCCACAGCAGGGCTGCGCAAAATCGTTGAAGGATCAGGCGGCAAGTTTGAACTGGGAACAGGTTTCCTGCCTCGTCCAGCGGATGCTAAAGAAGGCGGCGTGGTTGTTGGTGGGGCAAGCTTGTACATTATGAATAACAAATCGGAAGAGCAGCAGCAGGCCGCTTGGGAGTTTATCAAGTATCTGGCTACACCTGAGGTACAAGCGAACTGGAGTGTGGCGACAGGATACTTCCCAATTACGACAGCAGCCTACGATCAGCAAGTATTAAAGGATAATATGACGAAATATCCGCAGTTCCAGACAGCAGTCGACCAATTGCATGCTTCAGCCGATTCGACAGCAACATCCGGCGCAGTTATGGGTGTTTTTCCAGAAGCGAGACAAATTGTCGAAGGAGCGATTGAAACGGTGCTGAATGGGCAAGGAGCGCCACAAGAAGCACTGGATGCGGCGGCACAGCAGATTACGGAAAAAATCAAGCAGTACAATAGCACAGTGAAGAAATAACAATCCGTGAAGCAGAAATGAATTAGAACGTAACCAGATGCGGCGGTCCTATCGATCGCCGTATTATGGTGTGTGTATTTAGTTATATTTTACATCATTCACTGTCGAATCCATGAGTAATAATCAATGCACATGTTACAAAAGTTAACGCGATATAGGTCTGTATACTTAAGTTGTTATAGTTTTACCTACAAAATGTCCTCTTTAAGTCCTGAAAAGCGAACGAATGGATCCCGAAGTTAATAAAAACTAATTCATTCGTAATGTTTATGTTCTATTTTCTATCATTTTGAAGAAATGTGATTTACATGTCTCTATCGTTCAGTTATCTTATATTTGAACTAATGTACAAGCTATGTGAACAAATGATTGCTAATTTAAAAAACATGGGGGTAGGTTAAACATGTATCGTATGCAGATGATTAGGTGGTTCAGAATATTTCTGGCGACAATGTTGCTACTGACAGGAGCTATACCAGCAGGGCTGTTAGACAGCAAAGCATCAGCAGCAGATGAAGTATTAACTGTAGCCCAGGCACAAGCGAAGAATTCCGATAAATCAACGGCGACGATTGAAGGATATGTTGTTGGCTACTACAACGGTGGATCGTCCGTTCAGTTGAATCCACCCTTTACATCGGATACTAATTTTGCTCTGGCAGATCGTCCTGAAGAAACGGATATCAGTAAAATGATGCCGGTACAAGTACCTATGAATGCACCTCGTAGCACTTTCGGATTACAAAGCAATACCTCCCTGTATCATTCCAAAGTCAGGATTACGAATGGATCATTAGAAACCTATTTCACTGTCAATGGCATTAGAAGTATTTCTTCAACCAAATTTCAACAGGTGGATGAAAAACCTGAAACGAAGGCAGCAAGTGTTAGTGCGAACCCTTCATCAGGCGCTGTTCCCTCTGGAACCTTGATTACTTTGGAGACAACTACGGTTGGAGGTTCCATTTCTTACAGATTAAATGATGAGACTGAATTTATCCCCTACACATCCCCGATTACGATAACGGATGCTACTCACATTGAAGCTTACGCACATAAAACAGGATTGGAAGATAGCGACTTCACAATTTGGGATTACACCGTGGTTAACAATACCCCTGTTTCTATCTCGGAAGCACGAACCAAGTCAGAAAATGAACCCGTAACTGTCCAAGGGTTGGTTACCTATCGAGAAGAATCCGGAGGTATGGCAAACCTGTATATTCAAGATGAAAATGCAGGAATTGTTATACGTGGAACTGATGCAAGTGTGGAACCAGGTGATCAGATTGAAGCCTATGGCCCGCTTAGCCTATACAATGGTCTGCTTCAAGTGGAGAAAGATAAAGCTGGATTTCCAGGCGGGTATATTAAAATTTTGAACAAACATCAAAGCTTACCCGAGCCTCTCAAGCTTACATCCCGTGACTTTGTCCCAGCGCCAGGTGGGGGAAAAGGATCAGGAGGAAAATATGAAGGAATGCTTGTCGAAGTAAATGAAGTTACGGTGACAAAAAACAGCAGTTCTACTTTTTATGCGACAGATGCACAAGGCGGCGAGATCATCATTTATGCCAAAAATAGTCCTTCTGCACTCCAAACAGACAAGACATACGAAAAAGTAACAGGTGTCATGACCTATCACACCAGTTATGGACTTGAGCTGATTCCTCGTACGTCAGCAGATGTTGTCGAAAATCTACTTTCTGTAACAGCTAGTGTACCTTCGGGTGGAATCGTAACAGGCTCAAACGTCTCATTGTCCTCGCCTATGGCGGGTGCGAGCATTTATTTTACAGTCGATGGGGCTGATCCGACGACAGCATCCACCTTATATAACCAGCCAATCACAATCCATGAGGATACTTTAGTTAAAGCAGTGGCTGTATTAGACGGTAAAATTAGCCAAGTATACAGTTTTAGTTACAGGGTTATTCAGGAACTGGACAATCTTAGAATTCATGATATTCAAGGGGCGTCACATTCCTCGTTATATGATGGACTAGCCGTGCAAAATGTTGAAGGAATTGTAACGTATGTGGTGAATTCAAATTCGTTTTACATGCAAGAGATTCCCGGGATGGAAGACAATGATGACAACACATCGGAGGCTATCCTTGTATACAAATCATCTCATGGCATGATTACAGGAAATAGAGTCAAAGTATCGGGTCAAGTGAAGGAGTACGCTGTATCAGAATCCGAATTGGCAACAACAGAAATTGTAGCTTCTTCCATTACGGTAGAAGGTCAGGATCAACCGTTGCCAGCCCCTGCTTTGCTGGGGAAAAATGGACGTATCATTCCAACGGTTATTGACAGCGATTCGCTGTCGGTATTTAACCCCGAGACGGATGCCATAGATTTCTATGAAAGTTTGGAGGGCATGAGAGTAGAGCTTGAAAATCCTGAGATTATAGGGCCATATTCTAGCCAACCGGGTCTTGCCGTTGTCGTGGACAATGGTGTTAATAATCCGCTTCGTACTCCTGCGGGCGGTGTTATTTTGACGGATAACGGAAAAGAAACCTTCGAAAGTGATCTTAATCCGCAACGGTTATTTATTGGTAAAAAACCATCTGGTGCCGTCAAGACCGGAGATAAACTGAACGGTAACGTCGTTGGGGTGATGACCTATACGAACGGCAATTTCAGAATTAATCCCGATGGGGCATTGCCACCCGTCATCCCGGGTCCAACCGAGCAAGCGGTGACGACTATTGAGAAGGCGGAGGACAAGCTGACCATCGCCACATTTAATGTGGAGAATTTCAGCAAAAAGGATGCTGCACGAGCTGTGAAAATTGGAAGAATCATTGTAGACAATCTGAAAGCACCAGATATTATCGGCATTATGGAAGTACAGGATAATGACGGTGATGCGGATACGGGGACAACGGAAGCGAATGAGAGCTTTCAGACGCTGATCGATGCGATCAAGACCAATCATGGCCCCACTTATCAATTCAGTGAAATTGCTCCGGAAAATAATAAGGATGGCGGTGCACCAGGGGCCAACATTCGTGTAGGTTTCCTATACCAACCAGAACGAGTTTCCTTGGCGGCGGGGATAGGTAAAGGGAATGCGTCCAAAGCAGTCGCTGTTTCCGCTGACGGAAGCTTGTCTTTTAATCCTGGCCGTATTGCTCCGACGGATGAAGCATTTGCTAGTTCACGTAAACCGCTGGCTGCGGAATTCGAATTCAACGGTGAGCGAGTCGTTGTGATAGCGAATCATTTTAATTCCAAAGGCGGTGATCTGAAACCGTTTGGCAGTATCCAGCCTGCAACGCGGAACAGTGAAGTGCAGCGGGCCAAGCAAGCTGAGCTTGTGAACGGTTTTGTAAAAGAATTGACTGCCAAAGACCCTGAAGTCAATGTAGCTGTACTTGGTGATTTTAACGATTTCCAGTTTTCCAAGACGTTAAACATCGTTGCAGGCAATGAACTTGATAATCTGGTCGACAAGCTACCTGAGAATCAGCGTTATTCCTACATCTACGATGGCAATTCCCAGACTCTGGATCACATTCTGGTGAGTAAAAATCTGTCAGACACGGCGGCAATTGAGGTAGTACATGTCAACGCTGACTTTGAAACCTCACACGGACGAGTTAGTGATCATGATCCGCTGCTGGCACAGCTGAGTATCGGAGAACCGGCAGAAGCAGGTGACTTTAAGCTACGCGTGCTACACACGAATGACACACATGCGCATCTGGACAACATTCCTCGCCGTGTGACAGCGATAAAAGAAGCTCGCAACGATCATACACTTGTGCTGGATGCAGGGGATGTATTTTCAGGGACATTATATTTCAACCTTTTCAATGGTCTCGCTGATCTGGAGTTTATGAATATGATCGGATATGATGCGATGACCTTCGGGAATCATGAATTTGATAAAGGGCCGGCCGTGCTGAAAGAATTCATTAATAAAGCGGAATTTCCCTTTGTAAGTGCCAATATTGACTACACGAAGGATACCGATCTGGGCAGTTTGTATCAAGCCAGCATCGGGCAACCAGGGGAAGATGGCAAAATTTATCCGGCGATTATAACCGAGGTGAACGGGGAGAAAGTGGGGATATTTGGTTTAACCACTTCGGACACAGTGTCCCTGTCTTCACCAGGAGATGATCTGAAATTCCAGGATGTTCAGGCTAGTGCACAAGCAACGGTAAATATGTTGCAAGAAGAGGGCATTAACAAAATTATTGCCCTGACACACCTCGGTTACTCCGAGGATTTGAAGCTGGCTGAAGCCGTAAAAGGTATCGACATCATTGTCGGCGGACATTCCCATACCATTTTGAACAAACCGATCGTGGTTGGGGATGCAGAGGAACCAACCTTGGTGGTGCAGACGGGAGAATATGATGTATCGCTTGGTAAACTTGATGTGACATTTGATGAAGCAGGCCTCTTGAAGAAGTGGAATGGAAGATTGCTGAACCTCGATGCCAAGGGAGCCGACGATGCTTTCGTGTATAAAGATGATGCACAGGCACTGGCGAAGTTGCAAGAATATGCATCACCTTTGGCCGAATATAAGAAAAAAGTCATCGGTAAAACAAACGTATTCCTGGATGGAGAGCGCGGAAGTGTAAGGAAGCAGGAAACGAATCTGGGGAATTTTATGACCGATGGCATGCTGGAAAAAGTAAAATCGATCGTAAAAGAGAATGACGTCAAAGGGTACGTCGCGATCCAGAACAGTGGAGGTATACGTGCTTCGTTCAAGGAAGGAAATATTACGCTCGGGAATTTGCTGACCGTAATGCCGTTCGGGAATAATCTCACGGCACTTAAAATGACAGGCAAGGAAATTACAGCCGCGCTCGAAAACGGGGTAAGCGGTGTGGAAACGGGAGAAGGGCGGTTCCCGCAGGTATCAGGTATGCGTTTTTATTATGATTCCATAAAGCCTGGAGAAAAAATGGATTCCACTACAAATACCGTAACTCAAGAAGGCAAGCGTGTGATAAAAGTTCAGATTAAAAATGGTAATGGAAGATTTACCGATATTGATCCAAACGGATATTACATTGTGGCCACAAACTCGTTTATGGCTAACGGAGGAGACTTCTACCGTAGCATGAGAGCCGCGAAAAACGATGGCCGATACTATGAATTAAATCTGGTTGATTATGAGATTTTCCTTGAGCATCTGGATCGGACCGGCACCGTAAATCAAGCTGTGGAAGGTCGTAGCACCGATCTTAAAGGCGCCCCTCTTCCAGGAGATGGAAATGGTAACAATCCTGGTAACGGCGGCGGTACAAGCAATCCAACTCCAACGACACCTGTAACACCAACAACTCCGAGCAATCCGGGTAATGGAGGAACAACAAATCCAGCTACACCGGGAATACCGGGCAATTCCGGGAATGGCAGTAGCACGGCTCCAGCCAACCCACTGGTGGAATTGAAGGATATCGGCAGTCACTGGGCAGGAGAAGCGATCAAAGCTGCCATTATCCGAGGCATTGTCAATGGGTATCAGGATAGTAACTTCCGTCCGAATATGCCGGCGACACGTGCTGAATTCATTGTGATGCTGGCACGAGCATTTGAATTGCCTGCAAGCAATAAAGCGCTAGCCTTCAAAGATGCAGCATCCATTCCTGACTGGGCTCAAAGCTTCATTGCTCAGGCAGTGGACCAAGGCATTATTAGTGGATATACGGATGATACATTCCGTTCAACAGGCAAAATATCACGGGTAGAGATGACCGTTATGCTGGTGAGAGCCCTTGGCTTGCCGCTGGATTCCAAGTCATCACTGACGTTTGCAGATGCAACACAAGTACCTGCATGGGCTGTTCCATACATTGCTGCTGCACAGGAAGCAGGATTAGTGAAGGGGACGGGAGGTAACAGGTTTAATCCAAAGGCAGAAGCGACGAGGGCTGAAGTCGTGACTCTGATCCTCTCCGCCATGGAGTTTAAATCGCAGCCATAAGGATTTCGTACCAGATTGGAAGCATAATTAGAGTGTTTCAAATGAAGTTGAAATGATGGGATACGGCTAGCAGGATTGATTCTGCTAGCTGTATTTTCTTTGCGATAAATATGTTGTATCCAAGCAGGCACATTTCTCCAAGAGTCTACTTTGGGACAAGGGATTTTGATAAATGATTGACATGCTATTGACTCATATCATATAATCAACACGTTCATTAAATTGATAATGATTATCATTAACGATTAGGGGAGGCTATACAGATGAAAAAGCAATGGATTCTACCGTTCATCGTGCTGATGTTATTTACGATGATTGCCAGCGCATGTGGTAACGGGGCTTCAAGCGGTGCATCAGACAATGGAAAACAAGAGGCAACTGCAACGGAAGGGACAAGCAGTGAAGCAGCGAATACTTCGGATACGATAACGTATCAATCCGAAACAGGGCCCGTGGAAATTCCGGCTAAACCTCAACGAATCGTTGCTTTGACGAACGGTCCCAATATCCTTTCTATGGATGTAACGCCAGTGGGCGTAGATAAATGGACAGCAGAAAATCCGCTGTTCAAGGATAAATTAAAAGACGTTGCTATCGTAAGTGATGAAGATCCGGAGAGTGTCTCCGCTTTGAATCCTGACTTGATCATTGCAGGTTCACATATGAAAAATCTTGAACAACTTTCCAAAATTGCCCCAACGATTGTATACACATGGGGTAAACTCGATTATTTGCAACAGCAACTGGAGATTGGTAAAGTGCTGAACAAAGAGTCTGAAGCACAAGCATGGATTGATGATTTCACCAAAAGAGCCGGGGAGATCGGCAATGAGATTAAAGCGAAGTATGGAGATAAAGTAACGGTGTCCACCATCGAAATCGCTGATAAAGAAGTTTTTGCCATGGGGGATCACTGGGCACGTGGAACGGAAGCGCTGTACCAAGCGATGAAGTTGAATATGCCTGAAAAAGTAAAGAATGATACGTTAAAAGATGGTTATCACTCCTTGTCACTTGAAGTTCTTCCGGAGTACATGGGTGACTTCATCGTGCTCAGTAGAGACATGACTCGGGATAACGAGATTATGAAGTCGGGAATCTGGAGTAAAATTCCGGCCGTTCAGAACAAACAGGTTATCGAGCTCGATACCAAAGCGGTGACGTACAGTGACCCGATTACACTCGACTATGTATTGAATATTTTCAAAGAAGGATTTCTTGGCACAGGGAAATAATCAAGCAATTAACACCTAAGGGATTACGCGTAAACCTTTCATAATAAAAATGCTATAAGAGAAGAGACGAAGAGGCACAAAGGCCCTTTTCGTCCTTTGTTAGTTAAACGAAAACGGCCTATCTCGTACATTCGAGATAGGCCGTTTCCATTAAAAGAAACAATGCTATAAGAACAAAATCAACTTACTGCAAAGAATGTTTGAACAAGAGAAAAGATTTATTTATCCTTTAAGTCTGCGATAGATTTGATATCCATGTATGCTGGTACAACAAGCCCCGTTTTTACACCTGTCATATTGGCACCAAGGTCATCCAATTGATCCTTGTATTTAGCCCAATAATCAGCATGTGTCAGAGGAAGCCATGCAGCCGGAGAAGCATCCACGTCGCCTGATGCAACACCCGTCCACATTGGTCCGGCTTCAACTTGCAGTGCATTGACTTTATAACCGAGATTGTTTTCCATTACATATTTCAGTAGGTTCGTACTTGCAATCTCGGAGTCCCAGGCAACATAACCGAGACGGAACGTATCACCGTTCACGGGTGTCAGACCTTTCGTCCATTCATCAATCTGATCTTTGTGTTTCCCCGCATAGTCTTTGGCAGCTTGTTCCGGTGAGGTACCATCCTGAATGGCAATCATCATCTCGCCCATCTCATCCGAAGTCCATTTGAAGCGGGACAGGAATTCATAAGCTACCGGATGATCTTCTTTCAGACCTTTACGAGCGATGGTATGAATTTCTTCGGCATCTCCATAGACTTTATCGGGATCTTCCAAATATTTCAGGTCATATTGGTTGAACATCCAATGCGGAGTCCAACCTGTAATAATAATTGGTTCTTTATTCTTGTAAGCTTTGTCCAGCGTAGCCGTCATGGCTGCGCCGGACCCTTCTACCAGGTTCCAGTTGGTCAGGCCATATTTTTCAATGGCACTGGCGGTGGATTTCATAATACCGGCACCTGGGTCAATACCGATAATCCGGTGGTTGACTTCATCTCCAACGTTGGCATTTGCCGCAGGTTCAGAGGATGAACCAGAAGTTGAAGCCCCCGTTTCCAAATCTTCAATCGAGTTAACGTCCGTCATATATTTAGGAACAACCAGACCTGTGCGTACACCTGTCATATTGGCTCCAAGGTCCTCAACTTGATCTTTGTAACGTTCCCAGTAGTCAGCATGTGTCAGTGGTAACCAGGCCGCAGGAGATGCATCTACGTCACCTGAGGCCACACCCGTCCACATAGGTCCAGCCTCAACTTGAAGTGCGTTGACTTTGTATCCGAGTTTGTTCTCCATGACATATTTCAGCAAGTTGGTACTTGCAATCTCGGAATCCCATGCAACATAACTCAGTTTGAACGCATCACCGTTCACGGGTGTCAGACCTTTTGTCCATTCGTCAATCTGATCCGCATGTTTCTCTGCATAATCTTTGGCAGCCTGTTCAGGGGATGTACCATCCTGAATGGCAATCATCATCTCACCCATCTCATCCGAAGTCCATTTAAAGCGCTTCAGGAACTCATAAGCAACCGGGTGATCTTCTTTCAGGCCTTTACGAGCGATGGTATGAATTTCTTCGGCATCACCAAACGATTTTTTGGGGTCTTCCAAATATTTCAGATCATACTTGTTGAACATCCAGTGAGGAGTCCAGCCAGTAATGATGATTGGTTGTTCGTTTTTGATGGCTTTGTCCAGTGTAGCGGTCATCGCGGCACCCGAACCTTCAATCAGGTTCCAGTCTGACAAGTTATAATCCTTGATGGCTTTCGCGGTTGATTTCATAATGCCTGCACCTGGATCGATACCAATAATCTGATAGTTCACTTCCTTACCTACAGCATTGGCTGCTCCGTTGTTGCCACCAGCAGATGTTGTGCTGCCCGTGAAGTATTGAGAGAAGCCAGCAACAAGTACAAGTAGTGTTGCCGCTGCAGTAATCCATGCCTTTTGTTTCGTAGAGACACGGGAAGTTTTTTTACGGCCAGGCATAAACAGATTTTGCGTAAAGCGGTCAAGCACGATGGCAAGTACCACGACAGCAAGACCGGCTTCAAAACCTTTACCAATCTGAAGCTGCGTTACAGCACGGTACACTTCTGCACCGATACCCTGTGCACCGATCATGGATGCAATAACAACCATGGACAGGGACAACATGATGGTCTGGTTAATACCGGACATCACCGTAGGCAAGGCGAGTGGAAGCTGTACCTTGAACAATTTCTGAGCCGAAGTTGATCCAAAAGCATCCGCTGCTTCAACCAGTTCACTGGAAACTTGCTTAATCCCCAGGTGAGTCAGACGAATGGTTGGCGGAATAGCGAAGATCACCGATGCTATAACGCCGGGAACAACGCCGAGACTGAAGAACGTAACGGCTGGCAACAGATAAACGAATGCTGGCATCGTCTGCATGAAGTCAAGCAGCGGTGTGATAATCCGTGCAGCCGTTTTGCTGTATGCCAGCCAGATACCAACAGGTACACCGACCAGAATTGAGATCAATCCTGACGTGATAACAAGACCGAGCGTGTCCATGGATTGAGACCAGTAGCCCAGGTTATCGACAAGCAGGAATCCGATAACAGTAAACAGGGTAAGAGGCAATCTGCCTACCAAAAACGCCAGTACACCTAGTATAGCAATAAACAGGAGCGGATGAGGCAACATAAACAGCCCCGAGAAAAATCCGACGACTTCCTGAATAACGACAGAGATCACTTTAAACAATCCGGAGAGCGAGGAGCTCATCCAGTCAACGATGGATTCAATCCACGATGCTAGTGGTATTTTGGGAATCATTCACAGGTTCCTCCTTTGTTGCGACTTCACCGCTTAGTGCACCGAGCAGGGCTCCGCGAACGATAACGCCTTGCAGACGGCCAGTTTCGCTTACAACAGCGAGTGGCACATGGGCTGAACTTACAATCTCAAACAATTCATGAATGAGAGTTTCAGGCGACACTGTCGGACCATCTGTAATCAGAATATCGTTTAATACTTTATTTTCGCGCATTGCACGGGTTGCGTCTTCTGCTGTAATGACGCCCAGCAATTTTTTGGAGCGGTCAATGACAAACAGGTTCGATATCCCACGCTCACGCATTAACTCGAGAGCAACACGGGGACCACGATCGGTTGTAATTGTTTCAGGACGACGCATAACGTGTGATGCTGTGAGGACCTTGGACAAGTCCACGTCTTCGACGAAGCGGGCCACGTATGAGTTGGCCGGTTGAATCATAATTTCCTCCGGTGTACCGATCTGCACAACGGCGCCGTCTTTCATAAGAGCAATCCGATCGCCGATGCGCAGCGCTTCGTCCAAGTCATGGGTAATGAAAATAATTGTCTTTTTCATCTTATCCTGAAGCTCAATCAACTCATCTTGCATATCACGACGAATCAATGGATCAAGCGCACTGAAGGCTTCGTCCATCAGCAGTACTTCCGGGTCATTCGCAAGTGCCCGAGCGAGGCCGACACGTTGCTGCATCCCGCCGCTCAGTTCATCCGGCATTTTGTCTTCCCAGCCTTTAAGGCCAACCAGTTCGAGTGAGGTCTTGGCTTTCTCACGGCGAACTTCCTTATCTACCTTTTGAATTTCTAAACCATATTCCACATTATCAAGAACAGTGCGGTGCGGAAACAACGCAAACTTCTGGAACACCATACTGATCGTTTTCCGGCGTACTTCTCGCAATTGTTCTTTGTTCATTTTTCGCAAATCTTTGCCATGAACCAGTATTTCTCCGGATGTTGGTTCAATCAGGCGATTGAACATCCGAACCAGTGTGGACTTACCACTACCGGACAGGCCCATAATAACGAAGATTTCGCCTTCTTTAATTTCCATGTTGACCCGATTGACACCAACCGTTATTTGTTTTTCTTTGGCCAACTTTTCTTTGCCCCAACCTTGCTCCAGTAATTCAAGACCTTGCTCGGTTTGGGGGCCAAACAGTTTACTTACGTTTTTTACTTCAAGTATGGTCATGTTTTCACCCCTTCTGATGTGTTGTGCACTTCGAACGGCCTTCAGCAACCACAAGCCCATACACTTGTGCGCCCAGCCACGAAATCCGGTAATTTTTGCTTCGCTTCCCGTCTTTCTGGGTAACGGTTTGTATTCTAACAATAGTTAACCAGTATAGCAACCGAATAAACAGTACATAATGTTTATACAGTAAAAACTGTACAAAGTTTTCCTTCGAAATGCTCTGTTTATCTCCTTATTATGGCTAATCAGACATCTTTACATTTATTATTGCTTTTCCTACAATAGAAAATGAGCTGAATTAAAGCTTATTTTTTTGGTTAAATGATCATCGTAGGCAAATTGAAGCATGGTAAAGTTCCCAAGATAATCCATTGGGTGTGAGGTGTTTTCTAGCTTATAGAATATCCAGTTACATGCTTTCCCATGTAAGCAGAGCTTGAACATGCTGATTTTTTGCCAAGACTGGAATGTCAGAATGGAGGTTGCAAGCATGAGCTTGGACCATTTGCAAGAGGATCAGCAGACAGCGGTGCTGAAGATCCGTAAACGCGTTATCGAAGCCATTGGACGAAATATGGATCTATACGGCGTAACGTTGTCCACGGGACATTTATATGGATTGCTATTTTTCGCAGAAAAACCGATGACCCTTGATGATATGGGCCGGGAAATGGAAATGAGCAAAACAAGCATGAGCACCGGAGTAAGAACTCTGCTGGATCTAAAAATGGTAAATAAGGTGTGGAGCAAAGGCTCCAGAAAAGATCTATATGAAGTGGAGTATGACTGGCATCAGACGTTTACGGATTATTTCGCCATTAAATGGAGAAAAGCGGTGGAGAGCAACCTTCAGATTCTTCGTAAATCCGTAGATGAGATGAACCGGTTGATGGATCAGCTTGATGAGCAGACTGACGCTGAGCTTCTGCAAGTACTGCATGAGGACAAGCGTAAAGTATTGCAAGCGGAAGCATACTACCGATGGCTCGACAGGCTTATTGATACGATGGAAGATGAAGAAATCTATAAGCTTGTTCCAAAAGAAGAGATTAAAGAAGAAATGAAAGAACAGTTATAAGCTCGAAACAAAGGACCCATTCCGTCAGGAAGGGTCCCTTTGCTTTTTAACGCCCGATGACACTCAAGTTTTCGTGTACCAATGCCGTAGAAGGATGCATGACAACGGGCTTCAATAGGTTTTTCTTTTTCCGCTGTATATGTTGTGAGGGAATCTGCAATGTGGAGCCTTTGGCTTGTGAATGAATAAGCGGAGAATTCATTCGGTCTGTCCAAACGACATGCTTCCGGTCGCGACTCGATGTAAATGTAGAGGATGGAGCGACTTCCAACCGATGAAGTGCAAGTTCCTTGAAATTGTGCTTTGCTTGCTTCTCACGCCCGGTAAGCTCTGCCAACCGAATATGAGTCTCTTTCCAATCATCGGTCACTTCGACAATGACGACAGGGGCAATACCTTTCAGTTGATCAGTATAAGGTTGACAGGACACGTCACCAATAATCAGATCAGGTTTAGCTTTGCGAAGTTGTTCCAGTTGGTTCGTTAGATTACGTTCTTGCTCCGCTGTCTTCTTATTCTGACTATGGCCCAAATTCAGTGATTCAACTGGCTTCAATCCCAAGAAGTGTAGGTGCTCATCAAAGCCAGCGCTAGATATTGTGGCTACACGTAACCGATGTTTCTTCATATATATACTTGGCGCAATGCCAGTCATCTGCTTGAATTTACGACTAAAATAATATTCATTGCCATATCCAACGGATTCTGCAACCTCTTTGAGAACACAGTTTTCCTCTATCAGTTGCTTTTTGGCTTCTTCAATCCGTAGCCGATTGAGATAATCGGTAGGTGACATGCCTTTTGCTTTTTTGAAGCTGCGGGAATATGAGCTTGGGGTCAGTCCGGCGATTTTGGCCAGATGATCCATGCTAATACCTTCACTCATGAAACGACGCATATATGAAATGCTACGCTCCAGTGCGGGATCTACCTTTTCAAGGTTTTCTTCCAATCGATGCTCTGACAGGAATTGTAGAAGTTCATGTAACTGACTATGTATGCTGACAAAATGATCTGCAAGTTCCCCTCGATAGGAATCATACAACTTGGCCATTCGTTCTGCTGCCTGCTGTTCATGCCGGATGCGCATTTTGCCAGCCTGCCATTCAAATGGAAGATAGGAAGAAGCGGTCATGTTCCATTTGCCTCGTACTCGCTTCATATTGACTTGTTCCATACTTAACATAAGGAATTCAGTGATTCCTGAATGAGCCACTGCATCGATAGTCAAGCCGGGTTTGATCAGAAACAGTTCACCAGCCTGTGCTTCGTAAACGATGTCGTCCAGAACCAGAAGGCCGTTGCCTTTTAAAATAAGACAAAGTATGGGCCGGCTTACCGTGATGCCTTGTATACGGAAATTTTTTCCGCGACGTACTCGGCACATGGAAGAGAGTAGCGGTAAAGAAGAGGTTTCGGTTAATACGGGAAACGATTCATTCATACGGACCATCCTTTTGTCTTATTTTCTTAATGATAACAATTATCATTCTCAAATGGAAGGCGTTTTTGAAAAATAATTTCGACAAAACAGAAAACGTGAAAAGAAAAATGAAAATTTTATACGTCGAATGTAACATATACGTCAAAATGTGAGCATCACAAAAAAAGATGACACCCAGCACCAAAGCTGTAGAGCCATCTTATTCTTACATTATTAATCAAACCTGAAAATCTAACGAATCTGGAAAGGACTTAATTCAGTGTAATCAAAAGAATGTTGTCCAGGAATATATCACTTAATGCTTGTTGCCCTGTTCCATTGGACTCTGAATGATATAAACGGAATTCATCTTTCGCATGGATGTAGAAGATTCCTGGAACATCATCTCGCAAGTGGAACGTTTCCCATTCGTCAGCAGCTATTTTGCTTACTTTTAGAGATGGATTGACTGCATAAAGGCCGTTTTTTCCAGAAATGTAGGCAACATCCGGTTTATCATTCATCCATTGATTCGTAACGTAGGTTACGTTGCTCAAGTTGAGATTAGACGTTTTACTCACCTTGCTCGCAGTAACCGTTTTGGCGTACGCTTTTTGATCCGCATCAATGATTACCACCTTGTCTGTTCCAACTGCACTGACTTCTCGCACGCTTTTGGAGTGAAGCTGAAATGTTTTACCGGATGTTGTCAATGCATAAGCTTTGCCCAGGGTATAGTTATATTCCTTGTTGCTGTCCAGCTTAATACCGCTATTGTACACATATAGATTGTTGCTCCAGCCACCGGAATAAACGGCGTTTACATCAAGCTTGGCTTTTGCATTCACGGCCGTGCCTTTACCTGTGTTGTAGTTGGCCTTGTACATCACAATAGCTTTTGTAGAGTAATATTGCTCGTCAGGATTGGTGTTGACCATGAGTTGTAATTCATTTTTGGCAAAGTTCACAAAATAACGACTCTCTACAGCACCTTGGGCCAGATTCTGTACGTTTCCAGTACCGTTTGATGCTTTGGAAGCCACCCACGTATTCCCGCCAACCAAGGCATTATAGTACACACGTCCTTTGGTCACGATTAGAAGTGGATAGTCCGTATTAACTTTGTCCGCAATTTTGGTTGCAGATGATATACCTTGGTCGCCATTGGCACGATATATGCTTCCCTTGGAGTCTATGTAGTAGATAAATCCGTTATCCGCATAATAATTGATGACATCGGAAGCGAATGTCTCTGGTTCATCACTGGAACCGTCATTTGGAACGCGAAGTAATGTTGTGGAAGTAGAGGACTGAGTGTAGTAGAGATATGATCCCGCTGCAGTCAAATCTACGCCTTCAAAATCAATTAATACTTCTGCTGGATTGCTACCATCTCCGGATACTTTGTAAAGTACGCCATCAGATTCATAATAGACGGTTGACTGGCTTAGCGAAGCTGCTTGGGCAGCGGTTCCGCCTGCTAATGTAACTGCTGTAATGAGTGTAAATAACAGCAATGCACAGAGGGTGCGTTGTACATATGTATACCCTGTTTTCATTCTTGCTTCCTCCCCTTAGATATATGTCGTCAATTTCTTATGTTATATCGGTAAACTATGGAATTTATGTTAGATCTAGAATGGGGATGAGAGCAGGGATAGAAGGAGAAAAAGCAAGAGAATGAAATTGAATTTCATACTCGGTTCAACTTGAAATCCATTTGCGCATGATGCTACCATTCTCGTCCTGAAATATTCTCCACCTAATTTGGACGTGGTAACATGGTTGTGACTGAACCACAACGACAGGAGAGAAACGATATGATGAAGATAGCAACCATAGGTACAGGTTCCATTGTAGATGCCATTTTATCCGCGATCAATGAACTGGAGGATGTCAAGGTCACAGCGATGTACTCCCGTAAGAGAGAGACTGCGCAAGAGCTTGCAGGTAAATATGGGGTAAGTACAATCTATACAGACCTGGAGTCCTTACTTTCGGATCAAAATGTAGATCTCGTTTATATTGCTTCGCCCAATAGTATGCATTATGAACAGGCCTATCAGACACTTCAACATGGTAAACATGTTGTATGTGAAAAACCGTTCACGTCCACGCTTCAGGAAGCAGAAACGCTGATTGCACTTGCAAAAGAAAAGAACCTGCTGCTGTTTGAGGCCATCTCCAACATTCATTTGCCCAATATCAAAATCATCGAGGAGCAACTACCAAAGCTTGGTGCGATCAAACTGATTCAGTGTAACTACAGTCAATACTCCCGTAAATACAATGATCTTCTAGCGGGGCAGACACCGAACGTATTTAATCCCGAGTTCTCTGGTGGAGCGCTGATGGATATCAACATTTACAATCTGCATCTGGTTATGAGTTTGTTTGGCAGTCCGAATACCGTTTCGTATACAGCGAATCAGCATGCGAACGGCATTGATACATCAGGAGTTGTGGTCCTCAAGTATCCCGAGTTCATTGCAGAATGTGTAGGTGCTAAAGATACGAATGGCATGAACTTTGTGCTCATCCAGGGAGAAAAAGGGTACCTACAGGTTGTAGGAGGAGCGAACGGTTGCCGGGAAATCAAGCTTCAGATCGGGAAAGAGCCATCTGAGGAGTATAGTGCGCAGAACAAAGCCAATTGGCTGTACTATGAGTGGGAAGTGTTCAGAGATATTTATTTGGCTAAAAACTATAAGCGGTGTTATGAACTGCTTCAACACAGCCGTTCTGTAATGAACGTACTGGCGGAAGCTCGCAAAAATGCGGGAATTGTTTTTGCCGCGGACGCGGATAAATGATTAATGATAAATCTCAGTAGTTGTCGCTAATGCTCGCCATATACAGCATATCAAACAGATAGAGTACCGAGATCATGGAAGACATTTTGGATAACCTCAATTGTTCGTTATAACCATAGCTTAGCAGTGTTTCATCACAATGTCTGGACAGTGTTGAAAGATTGTTTTCGGTCACGGCGATGACTTTACGTTGCATATTCTTCAGTACTCTGGCAGCTTCAATCATGGATGAGTTCTCTCCCGTATGAGATATGACAAAAGACAGGATGAACTGACTGGTATTCATTGTATTTAAATAATGCATGTTGGGACCATTGTGTGCCACCGCCGCAATGCCAAGCTCGTTCCATTTGGCACAAGCTTGCTGTGCCAAATAATAATTCATATCGCTACCGTAGATATCGATACGTGCGGATTCTTTGACCCAATTCGCGATTCTTACTAGAACAGGAGCGCTTAACATACGGTGTGTCTCATCCAGCGCCTGGTGATATAGGTAGGGAACAGAGTCAATCGCAGCCAGTACATTGCCTTGTTCTGTGATTGTATGATCCGGCGTCCGTAAGGGGGAAGAGGGATGTTGTTGATATTCTAGCGCAAGCTTTAACTGAAAGTCTGGGTACCCTTTGGTACCCAGCTTTTTGCATAGACGAACAATAGTGGACGCACTTGTATAAGTCTGCTGAGCCAGTTCATGGGCTGTAGAGTGGAATACAACTTCGGGGTCGTTCAGGATAAAGTCCACAATATGCTTCTCCTGTGCCGTTAATGATGAAGCATATTTTAATTTCTGGAGTAGGTTGTATTCCATGCTGTTGTTCCATTCCTCTCTATAATCATCCCAAGTACATGTCTCCACATCATAACTCGCGTCTGTTTATTTCTCAATCAGATCTGACTCTCCGCAAGTTGCTGACGGCGGTTCCACATGGTTACGAGACGGAGTAAAATAAAGCTCGTGAGCAGCATCACTGCACCGGTGCCCAGCAACATCCATGGCCCAATCATTAACATGCCGGTAGCCTGACCAGCAATCAGGGCAATCAGGGGCAAGACAACAAGTCCGCCAAGCTGGTAAGCTTCCTGAAATCCCCGTACTTTAGCCGAGATCAGCACATTGAGGAGAATAACGGCTAAACTGCATGTAGGGACCACCCAAAGGATCAGAATGATCCAGTTCCAGTTCGGAAACATCAGTGTGCCGAAGATCGGGTACATCAGGATGTTGGCAATGACCCCATAGATGATGAAGGTCACCCAGGACAACAATACTGACGGAATGAAAGCAGCCAGAACTTTACCTCTAAACAGTGTACTCATGCTCATTGGTGTAAATAGCAAACCTTCCAGTGTCTTGCGTTCCTTCTCGCCAGCGAAACTGTTGGCAGTCAGGATGCTGGAAGCCATCACTGGAATGATGAGAAACAAGGGGGCGAACATATACAAGCCAAGAAAATAAACAATGCGTTGATTGTCTGTGCTCATGGTAGCAAGGGAGGGCATCTGTCCACTCTGAATGAGCTTGTCTAATGTGTCCAATACAACATTTAAGTTACTAATCGAGTGTAGATCCACGCGGGATGCAACCCACAACATAGCAGAGGGAACAATGATTCCGATAATTAGCGGTACAATCAGCATAGGCAGCCATAGTTGCACACTGGATGTGACAGAACGAATATCTTTACGAATGAGTGCACGTATCGCCTGACGATTATTCATGTGCATTCGCCTCCCTTATCGCAAAATAGATGCTTTCCAGATCATTACCTTCCATACGTGCCTGATAGACCTGACCATGCTCGGTCAGCTGCCGAAGCAACAACGGAATATGCTCTCGAGACGAGAGTTGGTATGTTGCTGTATGCGCTGTAACCGTCTCAGGCGAATAAATCCCCGTCTTCCAACCGTGTGGCATATCTGCTTCGACCTCTAGCCGCGGTGCGGATTGATAACGCTGAATGATCTCCTGTTCAGTCCCTTTCTCAACAACACGACCCTTTTCCATAAAAATATAATGATCACACACGGCGGAAAGCTGAGTAAGCACGTGTGAGGAGATGAGAATCGTCAGGTTCAGCTCCGTATTTAACTGACGAATGATACGAAGCACAGTCTGGATTCCGTCAGGATCGAGACCGTTGGTCGGCTCATCGAGAAACAAAATCGAAGGGCGGTGCAACAGCACCCGTGCCAGACCTAAACGTTTCTTCATCCCTGTGCTATAGGTACCGACCTTACGATGCTGGTAATCCTGAATCTCAAGGAGATGCACCAACTCGTCAAAGCGTTCAGTTGCACGTTTTAGCCCAAAGGCATCCGCAAAAAACAGAAGATTATCCCGCCCACTCATATTTTCGTACAAGCCACTTTGCTCGGTCAGTGTTCCGCAGATTCCCAGCACCTTTTCTGTTTTTATTGATGTATCCATGCCTTGGATGGTAACCAGCCCGCTGTTTGCGCCCAGAACTCCGTTCATGATCCGAATGAGGGTTGTTTTACCCGAGCCGTTTGGGCCAATAAGCCCGGTTATACTGCCCTGTTGAATCGTGAAGCTGACATCTTGTAGCGCTTGATGCTCCCCGAAATATTTGTTTATATTGAGAACCTCAATCATGTATAGTCACCGTCCGTTTTCTAAATTTGATGATTATACGTCCAGCGGTGTCAGATCGTTCAACTAAGACTAAAGAAATATATTATTGCTTCAATAGTCCTGAAATCCTAGTGCATAATTCCCCGGGAAATTCCACCAAATCGGGTCTAAGGTTTGTTTTTTTGACAGGCTGTACAATGTATCCTTGAAAAGAAGGTATGAAGGCCGTTTGAGTGCTGTTTCATTGCTATAGATAATGGAGTAATAGAGTATAGGCCGATATATACATAATGAGTTCGTCTAACACATCCATTTATTCAGTGTGAAGATGTTAAAGCCGGCTAAGTGTTGTGTTAGATCCAAAGGAAAGGTGAAGTGGTTTATGAGTACACCCAATGAATATCGCTTTCAGGTGAACCTGAGCGGAATGATCCAAATTTTATCGAATCATTTATACAGCAGTCCAAAAGTTTTTCTGCGTGAGCTTATGCAGAATGCAACAGATGCGATTACGGCACGCAAGGAAGTGGAACCGGGATATCAGGGAGAAGCTCGTATTGAGCTAACAGGAACCGGAGATCAATTGACGATGATGGTGGAGGACAACGGAGTTGGTCTGACCGAAGCGGACATCCATGAGTTTCTAGCGATGATTGGACAATCCTCGAAGCGGGGACAACAGGCATTGCTGGATGGCGAGACATCGTTTATTGGGCGTTTTGGTATTGGTCTTCTGAGTTGTTTCATGGTCAGTCATGAGATTGTCATGCTGACTCAATCAGTGAAGGGCGGCCCTTCCATGGAGTGGCGCGGCAAGCCGGATGGTACGTATACGATTAGGCAGCTGGACACGCAATTGTCTCCCGGAACGAAAGTATATCTGCGTTGCACGCCGGAAGCGGCACACTACTTTGAAGCGGAGTATGTGAAAGAAGCCTTATTTTATTATGGTGCATTACTGCCTTATCCGGTCACGTTGATTCATGACGGGGGGCAATCTGTAGTTAATCAGGATTCTCCGATCTGGTTAACACGTCCAGAGCTTGCTCGTTCCTGCCGTGCGGAAGTGCTTGCCTTTGGTGAACGTCTGCTTGGGGAGAAATTCCAGGATTTCATCCCGCTGACAACGGCTTCGGGGCGCACGGGAGGCATTGCCTATGTGTTGCCGCACGCCGTGAATTTGAATGCCAAGCGTTCTCACCGGGTCTATCTGAAGCGAATGCTTATTTCGGAGAAGGCCGAGAATATTTTGCCGGAATGGGCGTTCTTTGTAAAATGTCTGATCTGGACCGACGAGCTGCAGCCGACAGCTTCAAGAGAGCATTTTTATGAAAATGAAAAGCTGGAAGAAGTGCGCTCCGAGCTCGGAGACGCCTTGCGGATGGGACTAACCGAAATGGCTGAACAGCAGACTGAACGTCTACAGAAGTTGATTCGTCTGCACGCCCTTTCGATGAAGGCGCTGGCTGTTCAGGATCAGGAATTTTACGCGATGATTCACCGCTGGTTGCCTTTCGATACAACGCGAGGACACCGGGAACTGGGTGAACTGATTGATGAAGGAGAGACACTGTACTATACCAGTACCATTGATGAATACCGCCAGATCCACCATGTGGCTTCTGCACAGTCCATGCTGGTCGTTAACGCAGGTTACATCTACGATAAAGAACTGATGGGGATGCTGCCTGTCATACTGAATAACGTAGAGACCGAGCGTATTGAACCAGATGAAGTATCGATGACATTCACGGATGTTGCACCGGCTGAACGTAACCAGTATTATGATGCGCTACGCCTGGCAGATTCGGCATTACAACGTTTCCGCTGCCGCGCAGAAGTGAAAGGATTCAAGCCCGCTGACTTGCCGGTGTTGTTCACCCTTTCGCAGGAATCATCCACGCTGCGTGCGCTGGAAAAAGCGAGCGAAGAGAGCACAGACTTATTTTCCTCTGTTCTCGGTTCGTTGTCATCAGGTATTAATTCGGCAGGGTACTCGACGTTGTATCTGAATGTGAACAATCCGATCATTAAACGGGTGTTGACGTCACCAGATAATCAGATGACACCGATTGCTATTGAAATGTTGTATGTCAACGCACTGATGATGGGACATTATGCCATGAACAAGCAGGAGCTTGAAGTATTGAACCAGGGAATTGTACGGTTTATTGATTGGGGTTTACGCGCAAATACGAATCATGAGGGAGATGTCTGATGAAGACAGAGATGGAATTCGAAGATTTGATGGAAGAGGCCTATCAGCTGCCGAATGGTTCCGCAAAGCTTGGTTTTTTGGAGGAAGCAGCGCGGGTGGCTGATCTCAATGGTATGGTTGAGGAGGCATACGAAGCACGTTCAGAGATTGTGGATGTCGCCACCTTCTGTGGATATCCGATGAAAGCTTTGATCGCTTTCTCCTGGCAACTAGGCAAGTTTGATCAGCAACCAGAGCTGTATGATGAAGAAACGTTATTGTGGTCTTATAAATGGATTCTTGGCAAAATGCCCGATTTCCCGGAAATCTCACGTGAAAAGATCATGGAGCTGTTCGAGGATTTCGGAGCAAGGTTTAAGTCCTATGGGTACAGCGAGCGTTCTTACTGGTACTACCGTTTCCGCATTTTTATGGATTTCGGAGAGCTGGAAGAAGCGGGGCGCAGTTATGACAAGTTTAGAGCGTTAGACCGCGACTTCATGAGTGACTGCGAGGCGTGTGAGCAGGACGAGATTTTGCGTTATTTTATGTTAAAGGGAGACGACGAGAAGGTGTTGGAAGTCGCCAAGCCGATTCTCAAAGGACGCATGAGCTGTGCGGAGATCCCACATCTGACCTTGTCCGAAGTTCTGATGCCACTGTATCGTTTGGGACGGAAGGATGAGGCAGATAAACATCAGGTTAAAGGATATCGTTTGATCAAAGGTGAAAATGATTTCGTGCAGAGTTTTTCCGAGCAGATGGAGTATCTCGCACTTACGAATCCTGCCAAAGGGATTGATATCCTTGAAGAAACACTGGTGCTCGCAGCCGATCATGAGGATGCGTATGCCAAAATGATGTATTATGCGAAGGCAGCTTCGTTATTGCGGCGCTGGGCTGAAGAAAAGGACTCAGAAGGGTATCGCCTGCGTCTGCCGGCTTCATTCCCGTATGAGGGAGATCCGGGAAACCTACTCAAACTTGCAGATTATTTTGAAGAGTATGCCCAGGCTACCGCAGCCAAGTTTGATCAGCGCAACGGAAACACACATGTATCCTCATTAATTGCATAATTCAAAAGGCTTGTTCGTAAAGGAGAAATCCTTTCGAACAAGCCTTTTTGTCATTTACTTGTATAGCATAATTATTGAACGGATGTTGCTGGAGGAGCGCTTTCTGTCGCTTGATTAGGCGCATTCTCAGCTTTGCTCTCTGGCGTCGCGGCTTCTTTAGTAATCTTCTCAGATCCTGCCTGCTCTGGTTGCTGTGCAGCCATCAATTCAGCGACAATACGATCGGTCGGCTGTGTGATTAACGCATACATGATCGCAGCGTGTTCCTGACGAATGAGAGGTTTGCGTGAGAGGTAATCTGCAGCATTGTCCTCCAGCATTTTGACCTCAGGGCCGTAGATACCCAGCTTCACCATCATTTGCACTGCAGGCACAGCCCAAGCATCTGTGTGGCCTGCAAGTTTAACGTCCTTAAACAGTTCGCTTGGATACTGCAGCTGAAATACTCTCCATATCATAACTGCTGCTTCTTGCCGAACAATGGCTTGATCGGGTTTAAACTGTTTCTCGTCTGCACCTGTAATCATACCCATTTCATAAGCAAGCTGGATATAGCCAGCAGCGGCATGGCCAGCCCAGTCGGTGTCAGCAGGCGGTGATGTTTTGCTAGGCTTGAGTCCACTTAATTTAAGTATATCCTCGATAAATTCCGCACGAGTTACAGTCGTTTTGGGCATGAAAGACTGGTTAGCTTCATTTTCGAAATATCCAAGCGATTGCAAGCTATGGATCGCTTGAGCATAAGGATTGTTCTTCTTAACATCCAGGAAGCCCGCCGCTTTTTGCCCTTTTTTGGCATATCCGAATGGGTTGAGATACGGCTCTCTCATGTAGGTTGTTCCATCTTCATAGGTTTTGAAGGCTGTGAACTGTCCTGTTAATTCATCCGTGAACAGATTGTCCTCCACTTGAATCAGCTTACGTTCACCCAGATACGGATCACTAATGCTTAATTGACTGGACGTTTCACCGCCAGTTTGCAATTTGCTGATGAGTGCACTGATCCGAAGGTCGGCATAAAAACCGTTGAAACGTTGCAACTCTTCCGCAGGTTGCGGTGTGTAATCCTTGAATTGTACGGGTTTAGCGTACTGAGGAAAGAAGTTTTGAATAAAGGCCGAGTAGAGCAGGTTACGCAGAGCTCCATTCTGATTATAGGTAAGGAAGACGCCTGTGTTCTGCTCAGGAATAAAAAATAGATAAGAGCTGTAACCTGACAGGTCGCCTGCTTTGGTGATTACTTTGGAACTGCTTCCCGCCCCAGGGAGCTGAAATGGTGCTTCGAATCCGTACGTGCTATCCGGCAGCAACGGGTGAATGGAAGAGCGATACTGCTCCATACTTTTCACGGTTGCTGGTTTCAAAATCTGCTGGTTATCTTTCTTGCCGTCATTCAGAAAGGCAATCATAAACTTGCCGATGTCATCCGCGGTAGACAGCATGCCGCCTTGTGGCAATGGATTGGGATCAATGAAGTACATGTCAACCGGATTGTGAGCTGCATCATAACCAGTGGCAAGCTGTTTCTGGAATTTTTCATCTAGCATAAAACTGCTGTTGTTCATGCCTAAAGGCTTAAAGATGTGCTCTTGCATGTACGTTTCAAACGGCTCGCCGCTGACATTTTCGACGATCAACCCGAGTAGCAAAAACGAGAAGTTATCGTACATGTAGGCGCTACCAGGCTTTCGCACAACAGGAGGCATGTGCTGCTCGGCGTATTCCTCCATCGTTATGTACTTGCCTTGGTCTGTGTGGATGTCTTCCGGCTGTGGATCACGGATTTCAAACCCTGTGGTGTGTGTCAACAGATGTTCTACGGTTACTTCCGCATCGAATGGATTCTCGAAGTGCAACCCCTTCACATAGGTCTGAAAATCAGCCTTCAGGTCGACCTTGCCTTGTTCAACAAGCTGCATGACCGCAGCAGCTGTGAAGGTTTTGGAGACTGAAGCGACACGAAAAGCGGTGTTTTTCGGATCGACAGGTGTTTTTTTGTCTAGATCGGCATGACCGTATCCTTTTTCAGCAATAACTTGACCATCCTTTACAACGACGACAGACGCACCAACGTAATGTGGTTTGGTTTCAGATGAGGCGAAGAACTTATCCAGAAAAGCATTAGCCGATTCGGTATTCAGTGTTACAGGCTGTTTCGAGCCGTCAGAGTCAGGGGCTGTTGCCCCGGTCTGAGCCTGAACCTGGGGAGCCCAGAGGCTTAAAGAAAGAACAAGTGCCATACATGCGCTGGTCAGGGCGCTCCATTTGGACCGGGTATTTCGGTTGAATAAATACACATCATCACTCCTTTAGTCATTTTTACCAAAGTAGGTAGTTCACTGTGTATTACTGCTTCTGAGCACGATAAGTTTCACGAAAATAAACGCCGATGTTGATGATCCAGATGACTGACAGCAGTATGATCGGGAAAGCGGCAAAGGAATATAAGATCGAATATACGACTAAAGCGGCCATGCCGACGCCAAGCAGGAGATTCATCATCTGAAACGAGCGATAGGCTGCACGATACACGATCCATTTTTCGCCTTCATCCAGCTTTTCGAAGTGATTTTTCTGCATGTTGCGGGAGTTCAAGTCCAGTGCGCGATCAGGGAAGTAGCGATTGTAACGTTTGATCGTCACGCTCTGCAGGACAACGACGATGATTACAGCGATGCAGGCGGCGACCAAATTTCCAAGCGTAAACAGATTGCTAGACTTGGGCAAGTCTCTACTCGATGCGTATAACGACAAGGCAAGGGCGACCCATGCAAATGAAGTAATCACACTGAACGTGCTAAGCATCATGGCGCTTCCAAGCGAACGTTCAGCCGGAGACATCAAGGAGGGATGGTCACTTATATCATCCGCTTCTTCTTCTTCAGGACGGGCAGAGGGGGTACGAGCCAGACTAATGCTGTTCCAAATGGTCATAACAAGCACCACCAGAGCGATCAGGGCAAATAGCAGGTCGTAATCGTAATAAACGGATAGGGTCCAGTTCAGATCAGAAGGAAGCTTGGTGAACGCGGCTGAGGAAATAAATCCGACAACAGCACCGCCAGCGGCATAGAGCGGAAGACGCATTCTTCTTTTTTTGGATGAGGTATTAGCGGTTGGATTCATCTATATTTCCACCTTTCAATTCAAATATTTTTTCAACAGATTCGCCGAACACATGAGCTATTTTTAATGCCAGAACGACCGAGGGAGAATAATCTCCGCGTTCAATCAGAGCAATAGTTTGCCTTGATGCTCCGATGAGCTTCGCCAGTTCTGCCTGAGACAATCGGTCTCTGGCTCGTAACTCCCGAACGTGATTGTGTAATTCTTCCATGTACTCACCTCCATGAATACAATGTATATGATAATCGACTAAATGTAAAGTATAATATACAAAATGAACATGATTATTTACTTTTTATGATGATGAATGAATTCGAATAAACGTAAAAAAGAGCCTCGAAAGGCTCTCAAATGTTTATTTGCGTCTATGGATAGATATTGCTTAAGAGGCATCTGCAAAGGAAGTGTTTGGATTGCGTTTGGCCTCTGCTCGAAGTGACATTCGAAAAAAGAAAAGGGCTCCCAAACCTGCTGTCAGGTATAAACCGGCCATCACATATGAAGGGAAGAGAGCTCCTATTGCCAGGCCAAGACTTCCCAGCAGAGCGGCAACATTATAGCTGAGTCCATCAGCTGCCAGGTATGCCGCGCGGTTTGAATCGGGAATGATGCCGGCTAGAAGAACCTGACGCACAGGTGAATACATAAGCTCCCCAATGGTGAACAGTACAGCAGAAGTTATAAGCAACCATGCCCAGTTACTGAAAGCCAGAACGACAAAACCAGAGGTATAGAGGAGCATTCCGGCTGTTATGATCGTTTTGGAACTGATGCGTCTGATGTACTTGCCGAATGGAATGGCAATTAAGGCAACCATTACTGTGTTGATGATTATGACTATGCTGAACATGTGAAGGCCCGATATATGAAAGCCGAGAAATTCTGAAGCAAATTCATTTTTTAACCTTACGGCAATATATTTATCCAACTGAAATTCAAGGGCAACTGCAAGAACGGTTGCTGTAAAAAAGCCCATAAAACGTTTATCGCGAAGTATTTTTTTGTACGTGTTTAACATGTTGTTTTGTAAAGCTGACTTCAATTGTCCAGAGGGTTCAGATGGTGGAGATACAGATGGGTCATTTGCTGAATTAATTGAAACGTAATGTTTATTTACCATTGTTTCATGAATTAGAAATAGTAGAATTAGCAAGGTTACGATACTTTCCGCACATACCAGACTAAACAGTAGAAAACGAAATGATTCAAATAAAAGGCCTCCCAGCAATGCACCGAAAGTTATGGCTACATTGGTTGTCCAGTACTGCAAACCATAGATGTAATGACGTTCCTGCTCACTGCTTACATCAACAATCATGGCACTTGCAATCGGAGCGGTTATCCCTGAACTGATACTGCTAAGTAGAAACATAAGACATGTAAGTGTGACAGAATTCATCCAGGGTGAATTGGCAGCTGCGAGCCAGAATAGAGAAAATACCTGCAGACTTTGGGCGATGACCATCAGTTTTTTACGTCCCATTCGATCAGACAAGTATCCAGCGGCAAGTCCCGCCAGCATGGAAGCAGCAATATTAACGGTCAGTAGGAGCCCTGCCCATCCAACGCCAATCTGTATACTCAGATAAATCCCCATAAACGGAAGAACAGTCTTTTGTGTCAGATCAGTAAAAAAATCAGTAACAATTCGAATTTTAATATTCGAGTGCAAATCAGCAAATTTCATAGCAAGTATGTCTTCCTTCCTGTGGTCATGTTGATATTATCGAGTATAATAAAATAAAACCTGAAGAAAAACTGTATACATGGTCGTTCATGTTTCGTATTTTAGGGAACAAAGAAAATGGACCATTCGGAGGGACATACATCGCATGGATATATCGGAGCATTATATACAATTGCGCTTGAAGCTTAAGCATGTACGTGATGATCAAGAGCTTTACATCACTATAGGTGAACTTGCGGATTATCTGTGCTGTACGATGCGTAACATGAATCTGATTATGAACAAGTTTCAGGAGCATGGTTGGGCAAGATGGAGCCCGCAGCGCGGAAGAGGAAAAAAGTCCATTCTGGTCTTTTGCAAGCCAGTGGCAGAAGTTGCTGCAGAACGTTTTGATCAGCTTCTGCATGCAAACAGGATGGAAGAAGCCTATGAAATGTCCTCATCCCTGCCACCTCAGTTAAGAGAGAGGCTGTTGCATAGTCTGCAACTTCAATTTGGACTACGTTCCATTGAAGGGGTTGCAGGTAGAACGGATACATTACGAATTCCGCAGAATACTCATTTCCAGACCTTTGACCCAACGCAGACGGCGATGTGGGGGGAAGGTTTTATTATCACTGAGGTTTTTGACCGTCTGGTTCGTTACAATGCAGAGCGGCAGCAATGTGAGCCAAGTCTGGCTATAGCGTGGGAGAGTGATCAGGAGGGTAGAGAGTGGACGTTTTATCTGAACAAAGGCGTTCAGTTTCATCATGGTCGTGTGATGGAAGCAGCAGATGTTAAATTTACGTTTGATCGTATCGTTACTGATCCGGATAATCCTTGCAAAACCATGTTTGGTTCAATTCAACATGTTGAATTGATAGACAACCTGACCGTACGCTTTGTGCTACATAAGCCTAACTTCATGTTGCCTGATCTGCTGAGCAGTTTGTGTGCTTCGATTGTACCTAGGGATGTACAGATGGAACCCCTTCGTCCGATTGGAACAGGACCTTATCGAATTACGCATCATGACGCGACCTTGTTGGTAATGGAGGTATTCCCGACTTATTTCCGAGGCCGAGCATATATTGATCGGGTTGAATTCTTGCAGCTTCCTCAAGCAGACTTGACTGAATCTTTAGTTAAGAAGCGTCTATTCTCAGACGGTGAACTTCGTTCTGTGGAGCATGAGATTCAGGGCGGTGTATTTATGACGTTTAATATGCAAAAGGAAGGCCCTCATCATGATCTTTATTTCCGTCAAGCTGTCCGATTGTTACTCGATTCGGATCAGTTGGTTGAATCAATGGACAATCCTTACATGGAGAAGGCCGATCGTTTGATTCGTATTCGAGCACGGGAGCAACAAAATGTAATTCCTTCTGAAGAGGCTGTGACAGGTCAGACGGGATCGGACAAGTCGGGACTTGTACAGGCAGCAACGTTGCTTGAGCGCAGTGCATACCAGGGACAACCGTTGCGAGTCTGGGTTGAAGAAGGGAAGCAGATGGAGGCAGATATGGCTTGGTTTGCCAAGCGTTGTGAATCAGTGGGTTTAAACATAACTGTTGTGACTGGCGATCCTGTTCATATGGTCTATCATGACGAACTTCAGCCTTATGAGATGATCTATACGGGGGAAGTATTTGATGAGCATGTGATGCGGAGTCTGATAACGATGTATACATTCGGAAATACGTTATTTCTGCTTGCAATGAATGATTATTGGAGAGGCGAGCTTGCCCAAGCATGTGAAAATATCGTTATGTTTCAGGAACCTGTGCTACGTATGGAAAGATTAATTCAACTGGAGGGGCGGCTGATTGAAGAGGCGCTTATACTGCCGGTATATGCTTTCAAAGAAGTGCACGCCCATGATGTCTCGCTACGGAATTACAAAATTTCAGGCTATGGTTTGCCGGATTTGCGGCAACTTTGGATTAAAAGAAAAACAGATGCGCCGAATACGGAGACAAGTTATCCGGTGTATATCCCGCTATGGTAGACAAGAAATCCGTTTCAACAACGTTTCATGCCATGCTTGTCAAACTAGTCCGCATATATCGAACAAGTCCCTCATAACATGTACTAATCAAGTAGGGGTTCTGCTGTACGCACAATCCTGAAGTGAAAACATGTGCTAAAGGGGATGATGTCATGCGCCGAATATCATGGATGCTTGCCATGGTATTGGTCTTATCGGCCTTACTTGCCGCCTGCGGGAAGAAGGATGCGGCAGCTGTGGTCAAAGATCTGAACGAAGTCGTTGGAGAGATGGAAAGTTACCAGGGAGCAGGCGTTATGACGCTGCATACCGGAGAAACACCGCAGCAGTACAAGGTCGAGGTATGGCATCAGAAGCCTTCGTATTACCGTATTGCATTAACCAATGCCAAGAAGGATGTTACGCAAATTGTACTTCGTAACGATGAAGGTGTGTTTGTACTGACACCGAGCCAGAATAAAAGCTTCCGTTTCCAAAGTGATTGGCCGGATAACCAGGGTCAGGTTTACTTGTATGAGACGTTAATTCGAAGCATTACAGGGGATACGACCCGTCAGTTTGCAGACGAAAAGGAAAGCTATGTATTCGATGTTGCTGCCAACTACAATACACATGCTCTCGTAAGACAAAAAATCTGGCTGAATAAGAGTGATTACGCACCAAAACAAGTAGAAGTATCGGACTCCAACGCCAATGTGGTGGTGGACGTGAAGTTTGACAGCTTCAAATTCGGAGCGGAATTTGGAAAAGATGCCTTTGATATGCAACGCAACATGACGGCTGCAACAGAAGAAGGGAATAAGGCAGGAACAGATGCAGGTGCTGCTCCAGCCGAGAAAACCGATGACACCGCCGGACAACAGCCTGCTAATCCTCAGGCTACGCCAGGCTCCGAGGGAACCGGGGGAGCTGTTGATGGGCAGACAGGCGTAAGTGAGGGGACGGATCAACAAGGAACACAAGGAGCAGAAGGTTCAGAAGGGGCAGCAAGTGGGCAGGGTACCGAAGAACCTACTGTGGCTGAACCGCAAGAAGCAGAGAGCTTTGGTGTTATTCAACCGACATATGCGCCGGAAGGTGTCAAGCTGAAGGATGATCAGATTCTGGAAGAAGCCGGGGATTATTCCGTTCTGCTTCGGTATGAGGGAACCTATAATTACACCATATTTGAAGCAAGACCTCAGGATCGTGCTGTATCCCTTGCCCCTTCCCGTCTGGTTGATCTTGGATTTACAGCGGGTATGATTAGCGGAGATGCTTTGCAGACGCTGACCTGGACTTCCGATGGCGTGGAATACCGAATTACAAGCGCGGATCTGCCTGAGAATGAGATGGTACGTATAGCGACCTCCATGCAGGAAGAGTCAGGTAAATAAAACGAGAACGCATAGCCGTGCTATCCCAAGGAATGCTATAGAGCATCGGAGAATTCAATTCTCCGGTGCTTTATCTATTTTTACAGTACCCAAGAACATGCCTAGTTCAGTCTAAAAATACAAAATACGCTTCTACGCGCAGTGAACCGGGTAATAAGCTGATGTAAGCAAGTTATATACAGCTGTATATTGAGACCCAAGCGGACTGTAATAACTGTGCTTATCGGCCGTCTTCTGCACTTGATTATGGTTCTCTGCAGGCTATTACAGCATATGATCTGAGAAGCGAAATTTCTGCTTATTTGACAGTGACATGCTGGGGCATTACGATGGAGTCTGACGTGAGCCGGATTAAGAAGATTAGAGAAGGTGACTTAACGTGCAAGGACAATATCGGCCGACTCAGGCAGAGATCAATCTGGATCATTTGCGAGGCAACGTAACCGCCTTTCGTAAGGCGTTACCTCAGGGTACGAGATTTCTCGCTTGTGTAAAGGCCAACGCTTACGGGCATGGTGCAGTAGAGACAGCCAGAGAATTGGAACGAGTAGGCGTGGATTATTTAAGTGTAGCGTTCCTGGACGAAGCTCTTGAACTGCGTCTGCACGGCATCACAAGCCCGATTCTGGTATTGGGGTATACGCCGCCTGAAGGAGTCGCTGTAGCGTGGCAACATGATGTGACGATTACATTGTTTAGCAGAGAAGTGCTTGAGGCTATCAAACAGGTGAATCCAGGCACATTCGCAAATCAGCTGAAAGTTCACATCAAGATCGACAGTGGCATGGGCAGATTGGGTCTGCTACCTGGCAATGAGGCCATTGACTTTATACAAGAGGTTTCCTCACTTGATCAGGTAATGCTGGAAGGTATGTTTACTCACTATGCCAAAGCAGATGAAGAAGACAAGACCTATACACTGGAACAGTATCGACGGTTTCAGAGCGTTACAGAGACGCTTCGGAATCAGGGATGTGTCATCCCGATTATACATACGGCGAACAGTGCCGCTACTATTGATACACCTGAATTATCCTATGATATGGTACGTGTGGGCATAAGTCTGTATGGACTGTATCCTTCGGTAGAGGTGAATCACCAGGTAGTGAAACTGCTCCCGGTAATGACACTGAAGACAAAAGCGGTTCTGGTCAAAACACTGCCGTCCCATTGGGGAGTCAGTTATGGAACCCGTTATTTTACACATGAAAATGAACGAATAGCGACCTTGCCTATCGGCTATGCAGACGGATTCTCAAGAATGCTGACAGGCAAAGCACAAGTGCTTGTACGTGGCCGCCGCGTTCCTGTCGTTGGTACGATCTGCATGGATCAGTGTATGGTGTCGCTACAATCTTTCGCAGAAGAAGCGGAAGCAATTCAAGCCGGCGAAGAGGTTGTTCTCATCGGTCACCAGTCTGGTGGTGTAATTACCGCTAGTGAAGTGGCAGACCAGCTTGGTACGATTCACTATGAAGTGATCTGCATGATGGCACATCGTATTCCTCGGGTCTATACCCGGGGAGGAGAGGTAGTCGCCAGAATCAATCCCCTTTTGACAACGTAATTCGCAAATTGGACACGATTACCAGCAAAGTTTTTTTCAGAACAGAAGGAATACTGTCGCAGTATCTCGAAATATGTACGTTGTCAGGAATTAAATCCTGAAATGCGATGTTTAGTCTGTACGAATAATGATTCCCGTGTTTATAATGGAGTACAGCATACTTGATATACGCGGGGCATATATATTCCTTTGTATAAAAGTTCTGGAAAAGCGTAATACTGGTTCACAATGGCGAAAGGTTTGTGGGGGTGGAAGAAAGGTGGCCAACTTGCAGAACACCAAGCGGATTATGATCAGTTTGCCTGATTATCTTTTGCAGGAAGTGGATGGCATCGTAGCGCTGGAGAATTCCAACCGCAGCGAATTGATTAGGCAAGCAATGAAGCTGTACTTGACTGAACGGAAGAAACGTTACATCCGTGAATCAATGCAGCGAGGGTACATGGAGATGGCGAAAATTAACCTGACCATGGCATCCGAAGCCTTTCACGCGGAGGAAGATGCGGACAGCACTCTGGACCGCTTAGTTAGCGGGGTGTAGACAGTGATCGTAAAACGTGGTGACGTTTTTTTTGCGGATCTTTCTCCCGTTGTCGGTTCTGAGCAAGGTGGCGTCAGGCCGGTTCTGGTCATCCAGAACGATATCGGCAACCGGTTCAGTCCAACCTGTATCGTGGCGGCGATTACCGCCCAGATTCAGAAGGCAAAGCTGCCAACACATGTCGAGATTGATGCAGCGGCGCATGGCTTTGACCGGGACTCGGTGATTTTGCTCGAACAGATTCGGACGATCGATAAGCAGAGGCTGACCGACAAGATTACGCATTTGGACGAGGAGACCATGAAATTGGTCAACGAAGCCTTGCAGATCAGCTTGGGTTTAATCGATTTTTAGGGTGAAGCGTAGCACTTGATGTGCTTGCTCGCCTGTCTGTTGACAACGGATGTTCCTGTGAGGGAACACACAATTTCAGATTGTAATCTTAAGAGCGTACGATACCTTTATGGGTGTTGTGCGCTCTTTTGATTAAGACTTGGTGAAAGCGTAGAACATTGATGATCTTTTCGTTATAATGGAACCTGAGAAACCGTTTACCCGAAAGACCTATATAGATAGATGGAGGAGACATATGAGCATTTACATCAATCAGGAGAAACTTCAGTTTCATTTACAGACCCGCGAGGCGAGCTACGTATTTCAGGTATTGCCTTCGGGGTATTTGGTGCATTTGTATTATGGTAAAAAACTGCGTGATACCGACCTGAGCTGGCTTCATGTTCGGACGGAAAGAGCATCCTTTAGTCCAAATCCGGTGCCGGAGGATCGTACGATTTCGTTTGACACCCTGCCAGTGGAACTTCCGGTCTATGGAACGAGCGATTTCCGCAACCCGGCCATCCAGCTGGAACTGGAGAATGGTTCAACGGTATCCGAGTTTACGTATACAGGCCATCGTTTGGTCAAGGGAAAAGAGGCGTTAACGGGACTTCCGGCAACGTATGTAGAATCCGAAGATGAAGCGGATACGCTTATTATTGAAATGCAAGATCAGGTGTCGGGTGTGAAAATTGAGTTAACGTATACCGCGTTTACTGCCTTTAATGCCATTACACGATCGATGCGTATCGTGAATGAGAGCGCTAACGTGGTAAATGTACTGCGAGCACTCAGCTCTTCTGTAGACCTGCCACATGCAGATTATGAATTGCTGCAACTCTCGGGTGCTTGGACTCGTGAACGTGACATCGTTCGTCGTCCACTCGCTTCAGGATTGCAAGGAATCGAGAGCCGCCGTGGCTCCAGCAGTCACCAGCAAAACCCGTTCATTGCCCTGATGACACCGGGAACGGATGAAGATCAAGGTGAAGTGTATGGATTCAGTTTAGTATATAGCGGTAGCTTTACTGCACAGGCAGAAGTGGATCAGTTCTATACCACTCGTGTATCTGTTGGTATTAATCCGTTTGAGTTCAGCTGGAAGCTTGAACCGCAGGAGTCGTTCCAGACACCTGAGACTGTTATGGTCTACTCGGCTACGGGTCTGGATGGCATGTCTCAATCCTACCACGAGTTGTACCGCGAACGTCTGGCGCGTGGACAATTCCGCAATGCTGAGCGTCCTGTGCTGGTTAACAACTGGGAGGCAACGTATTTCGGATTTAATGCCGATAAGATTGAGCAGATCGCACGTGCAGGGCAGAAGCTCGGCATTGAGTTGTTCGTGCTGGATGACGGTTGGTTCGGTCACCGGGACAGCGATAATTCATCCTTGGGCGACTGGATTGTGGACAAAAACAAGTTGCCTCAAGGACTGGATGACTTGGCTAACCGTGTCACAGGTCTCGATATGCAGTTCGGGCTGTGGTTCGAGCCAGAGATGATCTCCCCGGATAGTGAGCTGTATCGTAAGCATCCGGACTGGTGTCTGCATGTGCCTGATCGCCGCCGTACCGAAGGAAGACAACAGCTTGTGCTCGACTTCTCCCGTCAGGATGTGCGTGACGAGATCGTTCGGATGTTGTCCGATGTTCTGGGCTCTGCACCGATCACTTATGTGAAGTGGGACATGAACCGTAACATGACAGAGGTTGGCTCTGCATTACTCCCGGCGGACAGACAGCGCGAAACGGCGCACCGTTATATGCTCGGACTGTACGAAGTAATGGAGCGTATCGTTACTTCCTTCCCGCATATTTTGTTCGAAAGCTGCTCTGGCGGAGGCGGACGTTTTGACCCGGGCATGCTGTATTACATGCCTCAAGCATGGACCAGTGATAACACCGATGCGATCTCCCGTTTGCGGATTCAATATGGTACAAGCCTTGTATATCCTGTAAGTTCCATGGGTTCACATATTTCGGCTGTGCCAAACCATCAGGTGAACCGGATCACTTCTCTGGAGATTCGCGGTCATGTTGCGATGTCGGGCAACTTTGGATATGAGCTGGATCTGACGAAGTTTACAGACGAAGAGAATGCGATTGTAAAAGCACAGGTCGAACTATACAAGGAAATTCGCAGTACGGTACAATACGGAACCTTCCGTCGTCTACTCAGTCCGTTTGAAGGCAATGAAACGGCATGGATGTTCATTGCACCAGATGGCGGTGAAGTGATTGTATTCTACTTCCGTGTACTCTCTGAACCGAATGCACCGCTTCAACGTCTGAAGCTGAAAGGGCTTGATCCAAATGCGGATTACCGCCTGAAAGGCGGCTCAGAGACGTTTACAGGCGATGCCTTGATGTATGGCGGTATTGCTGTAGGTAGTGAGTCTGGAGACTACCTGAGCGAAATGTTCCGGTTTGAGCGGGTGTAAATAAGTTGAACTAGAGATTTTACACAGTCCACTCCGATGACAGAATAACCTTCCATTCGCTGTTATCCCCAGATTTTTTGATTCCCTTTTCCAAAGGGGAAAATCCGGGGATAAGCGTATGCTTCCGATGCAGCTTTCCTGCAGAAAGCTTTTAGGCGAACGCTTCGCTTTTCCAGGTTTTTTCTGTCCCCTCCGTTAACGTGTAAAAGAAACTCTCAACTTATTTAGATGAATTAGATATTTTTTAAGAAGACCAGGGGATGTCATGATGACGTTCTCGGTCTTTTTTTTCGTTCAACGGGGAAGGATGTTAGGAGTGCAATAACGCAAATGACAGACGTGTCATAGGAATGATAGAAATTTCAACGTGATTTTGTGATAATATAGAGAAGAGTGTTATTTAGAGCTTGAAAAGCTTGAGATCAACTTCGGATGATCGACCATACTGTTATTATGCAGCACAGCTGCCCTGAAATGAGTATTATGAACGATTCAGGAAGGAAAGAGGGATTTATTTGTCTGAACAGGAAACGGTTCTGGAACCCAATGAAGAAACATTAAAGGCGGAACGCCAAGAACGAATCATCAAACAGGTAGCCAAGGAACTGTCACTGTCCTTGAAGCAGATTCGCACCACATCGGAGCTTCTGGACGAAGGCAATACGATTCCATTTATCGCCCGCTACCGTAAAGAAATGACTGGAGAACTGGATGAGAACCAGCTGCGGCAGATTGAAGAACGCTTGGTGTATTTGCGCAATCTGGAAGACCGTAAACTGGAAGTTATCCGTATTATAGAGGAACAGGGCAAGCTGACCAAAGAGCTGGAGAAATCCATTAAGCAAGCTGTCAAGTTGCAGGAAGTAGAGGATCTGTACCGTCCTTACCGTCAGAAACGTAAAACGCGTGCCAGTGTAGCCAAGGAAAAAGGTCTGGAGCCGCTCGCCGTATGGATCTGGGAACAGCCGAAACAAGGAGATGCACTTCAGGAGGCTGCGCGTTATATTAATGCAGAACTCGGGGTGGAGGATGCAGAGTCGGCCCTTCAAGGGGCTAAGGATATTCTCGCTGAAAATATTGCCGATGATGCGGCTATTCGTGCCTGGATTCGCAGATATACACTGGATCACGGCATGCTGACTTCAGAAGCCAAGGATACGGAGCAAGAGTCAGTATACGAGAACTATTATAGTTACCGCGAATTAGCCAAAAAGATGCCGCCGCACCGCATTCTTGCGATTAACCGCGGGGAACGGGAGGGTATTCTCAAGGTTGGACTAGACGTGCAAGCCGAACCAGCTCATCGCCATATGGAAAGCCAGATTATTCGTGGTGCTTCTGCGGTGCAAGATATTTTGCGTGCCGTCGTTGAAGACGCGTACAAACGTCTGATTGCACCGTCCATTGAACGTGAAGTGCGTGCCGAGTTGACGGAAAAAGGGGAAAATCAGGCGATTTCGGTGTTCTCCGCGAATCTTCGTAACCTGCTGTTACAGCCACCAATTCATGGCAAACGTGTACTGGGTGTCGATCCGGCATACCGGACAGGCTGTAAATTGGCAGTTGTCGATGATACAGGGAAATTGCTCGAAGTAGCTGTAACTTACCCGACACCTCCGCATAACAAGAAGCGTGAAGCGGCTGAAGTGTTCCATCGGATGATTAAACAGTACGATATTGGATTGATCGTTATTGGTAACGGGACAGGGTCGCGTGAGACAGAGCAGTTTGTAGCCGAGATCATTCAGGAGAATGGCGATGACAGTCTGGTTTACCTGATTGTGAACGAGGCTGGTGCAAGTGTGTACTCTGCATCCAAGCTTGCCCAAGAGGAATTCCCGGATCTGGATGTTGCCGAGCGTAGCGCGGCTTCTATTGCTCGCCGGGTACAAGACCCGCTGGCTGAACTCGTTAAAATTGATCCAAAAGCGATTGGCGTCGGCCAATACCAGCATGATGTATCCCAGAAGGTTCTGGAAGAGAGCTTGAAGGCTGTTGTAGAATCCGCAGTTAACCATGTTGGCGTGGATGTTAATACGGCTTCACCTTCCTTGTTGTCTTATGTTGCTGGTGTTAATGCAACTATTGCCAAAAACATTGTCAAATATCGTGAAGAGAACGGCCGTTTCACAAGTCGTCGCCAGTTGCAGAAAGTGCCCCGTTTGGGTGCAAAAACATATGAACAATGCGTAGGCTTCATGCGTATCACTGAAGGGGAGAATCCACTGGATCGTACGCCAATTCACCCTGAATCGTATAAGGTGGTTGATCAGCTCTTCAAAGAGCTTCAGGTCGAGCTGGACAAACTCGGAAGCAAAGAACTGTCTGTACTTCTGTCCGAACAACAGACAGAACAGTTGGCTGTTAAACTGAATGTCGGTGTGCCTACACTACGCGACATTCTGGACAGTTTACAGCGTCCGGGTCGTGACCCTCGTGAAGAGATGCCGCTGCCGATTTTTCGCACCGATGTACTCAAGATTGAAGATCTGGTGGAAGGTATGGAACTGCAAGGTACCGTTCGAAATGTCATTGACTTTGGTGCCTTCGTTGACATCGGCATCAAAAGTGATGGGCTTGTCCATATCTCTCAATTGAGTAACGGGTACGTTAAACATCCGATGGATGTTGTTTCCGTTGGTGATAATGTGACCGTCTGGGTGATGAATGTGGATACGAAAAAAGGTCGTGTTGGCCTGACGATGAAAAAACCTGCATCTGCAAATTCGTGATTAATTATCGCGTTTTGGCATCATGATGTGATGTCAAATTAAACGTCTGTAGACGTATATACGTGTAAACGTATAATGGGACAGCCTTCCGCATTGGGAAGGCTGTTTGCTGTTAAGTATTATCCTTTTTGGTGCAATGGTATGGATAGGTATGGTGTTTGGTGTACAAGGCTTAGATTTCGTTCTCGATGTTGCGCTGTGAACTGCTGGCAGGTTTGTTGCGATAGAAATACCAGCATTCGTTCAGTAACTTGATTTGACGACTGTCCTTTTTGTGGAACGCCCGCATGAGTTGGTTGCAGAGCCATTGAGGCAAAGGAATCTCCTCCTTTTGCATAATTCATCTGTACGTTAGCATATGTGGCAATAGCCTGGACTGTGCGGGATAACTCCATGTCAATTCAAAATGATCATAATCTGTTGAACCAGAACGAAAAAAAGCACATTCCCCTGTGCGGGAAGTGCGCCTTTTGCATTGTATTGAGTTTTGCGAATCAAAAGAGAAGGATTACAATATTGCGGTAAGTTAATAGGTTGAGGAATGCTCATACATCTGGTTTTAAACAGAAATAATTTCCCTATGAAATGAATCAGAACGATTCCATCTCTTCTTCATACCATTGTTCCAATTGGGCTTGTAGTGCCCGGATCTCGGTAAGCAGGGAAATCAAAGGATAATTGCTTTCACGCAGGGCAGCAAAACGCTCTTCAAGGGCATTGATATAATCAAGCCCGCCGATGATGGACAAGTTTTCGTTTAACAGATCGAGATGATCACATTCGGCAATAGCCCAGGGTAGAACGGGTACATCTGTTGCCGTGAGTTTGTCGATTTCCTTGTGCAGACGCAGATTAAGTGCACTGAGTTGATAAGCATAATCCGCGGGCATTTCAACAAACTGTAATTGTTGCTCCTGCTGCAGGATGACATAGCGCATTGTAGGCATAACGAGTATTAATCTCCCCTCATACATTCTACTTGACAGTGTAGCCTACGAAACGGTTAAAATTCAAGTATTGTACGGGAAAAACAGTGTGCTCGGGCGGGTGGAGAGAGAGGAGAATGATGGAAAATAAGGAATTACAACAATGGATTGAACAGATTTCTCTGGAACATTTCGGAGTTCCGTTTACTCATGAAGCGATATTTAACCGTCGTCTGACGACAACAGGTGGGCGCTATATGCTCAAAAGTCATCGGATCGAGATAAATCCACATCAGCTTGAAGTTTATGGAAAAGACGAGGTTGAGAAAATTATCAAGCACGAACTGTGCCACTATCATCTGCATATTCGAGGGCGGGGATACCAGCATAGAGACCCGGAATTCAAGGCACTTTTGCAGAAAGTGGGGGGTTCACGGTTCTGTCAGTCTCTTCCGGGGGATAAGGGTAGAAAACCGCTGCCGTATCGGTACAAGCTGGTATGCAAGAGCTGCGGGATGGAATATTTGCGTAAACGGAAAATAGATCCAAAGCGTTATCGCTGCGGTCGATGTTCAGGTAAACTGACACTTCAAACCATCTGACGAACACTAGGAATAATTTGTTGTAAAAAGGGAGTCAAAAGGCAGGTTGACTTGAATTATTAATCATGATAAATTAATGTTATTCAAGTTAATTTTCCCTGATAGCTCAGTTGGTAGAGCACTCGACTGTTAATCGAGTTGTCACAGGTTCGAGTCCTGTTCGGGGAGCCATTTCTTGGAGAGATACCCAAGTGGCTATAAGGGGACCCTCTGCTAAGGGGTTAGACTGCGTAAGCGGTGCGAGGGTTCGAATCCCTCTCTCTCCGTTCTGATTATACTTCTATGCCAGGGATGAGAACCCTAAAGGTTCGTCGGAGCATAAGCTTCGGTAGCGATACATCGCAGTCTCGAGCGAAGTGAGAGTATCCCTCTCTCTCCGTTCTGAATATACACTTTTAATCCTCTTTACATGAATGAGTAAATTCTTCATGTAAAGAGGATTTTTTGGTTTTTAGCATCTGAGCCGTTTACAGAGAAATATCCAAAAGCTCGTACAAACCTGATTTTCCAGCCTCGGTTACTTCTACAGAGCGACTTCCTGTTTTTTGACGAATCCAATTCAGTTCAAGTAATCGCTGAACGAGCTGTTCACCAAGCAAGCCGGACAGGTGATGACGGCGTTCGCTCCAGTCCAGGCATTTACGAGCGATGGCCCGGCGTGATCCTGGCTTCAATTGCAGCTTAATTCCAAATGAGCTAAACCACTGTGATCCTTCCTCCGTAATTAGATAATCCTTACCTTGCGTTTCTTTAGGTTCAACCAGATAACCTCTCTTGAGCAATGCTTCGCAGAGTAAAACCCCGAGTTTTCCAGCCAGATGACTGTAGCAGGTGCGAGCATAACTTAATTGTTGCAATTGATTGGATTGCTTCAATGAGCGAACCTGTACCGCTGGGGCAATGCTGGCCATTTTCTCAATCAGATCCGCAATTTCCTCGTTCGCAAGACGATAATACCGATGACGACCTTGCTGTTCTACTTCCAATAGTCCTCCCGTTACAAGTTTAGCAAGGTGATTACTTGCGGTCTGTGGACTGACTGCGGCCATATAGGCCAGCTCGCCGGCAGGTAACGCCCTTCCATCCAGCAGAGCGGAGAGGAATATAGAACGGCTTGTATCAGCAATAAGTGAGGCAATAACAGTGATATTCGGATATGCATTCATACTTCGATGATAGTTGAAATAATGCTGTATTACAATTGGTTTCAATTCATGAATTGAACAGGAGAGGTATAAGGTGAGCAACGATATGCAGCAGTATAGCACAAAACAAACTACCCAGTCGGCTCGGATGAATCAGCACGAGACTATTAATCCCAGTATTCTATACTATGGCACCCCTGTGATCATCCTTAGTACTTTAAACGAAGATGGGTCTACGAATCTTTCCCCATTATCGTCTTCTTGGGCGCTGGGGGATTGTCTGGTGCTGGGGATAGGTACACAGGGCAAGGCTTATGAGAATCTCTGTCATTATCCTGAATGTGTTATTAATCTGCCGGATGACTCAATGTGGGGAAAAGTTGAAGCGCTGGGGCGGTTGACGGGAAGCTCTCCCGTGCCAGAAGTTAAAAAACAAATGGGATATACGTTTTGCCAAGATAAATTTAGGGCAGTAGGTCTGACGTCTCAAAGCTCAGTTCAAGTAGCGCCAGATAAAATAGCTGAATGTCCGCTTCAGATTGAAGCGGCTGTACAACATATACGTATCCCGGAGCATACGCCGAATATGGCGGTTGTAGAAGTGAAAGCGGTGAAGGTGCATGCACATTCTCATTTGATTTCAGATTTCAATAAGATTGATCCAAAGCAATGGCATCCGTTGATTTATAATTTCAGGCATTATTACGGACTTGGGGAGAGACAAGGGGAGAATTTTCGGGCATAGAAATAAATGGCTGATGAGATTGAGTAAGAGGGCAAATAAGAGGTCGAGGGAGAGGTTAAGTGAGAGTTGCGCTCCTTGGCATGTTACGGAACCCAAAAAAACAAGCACAGGCTGGCTCGGTTAAGGAGACTGCTGTGCTTGTTTTCACTTCACTAATGTTACTAACCTTTGAATGGTACTTTATCAGCCTTCCGAGACAATGGTTTCCTCAGGCGCAATCGGTTTGCCTTCTAACAGGCTATGAATCGCATGAGCGACGCCATGCTCCACATTGGTTAGTGTGATTGTTTTAGCCATGGCGCGAATTTCGGGTTCGGCATTGCCCATTGCGATACCTAGCCCAGCCATTTGTAACATGGAAACATCATTAAAGTTATCCCCGATCGCGGCTGTGTCTTCCATCGAAATGTTCAAGTGCTCCGCCAGTTTGGAGAGGGCATTACCTTTGGATACATCCGGGTGCTGCATTTCAAAGTTATGCTCAAAGGAGACTACCATTGCCACATCGGTTCTGGAGGAGAAATATTCACGTCCGCGTTGCACCTTTTCTGGATTCATCGAGAAGGCCATGATGTTATAGATGCAAGCTTCTGCCGGAATTTCGAGATGGTTGTTCACGCGGTGATAGTCTTTTTTGTCGTAGTGTTTTTTGATCGAACGGATCATGCGCTCGATATCTTCACCGGGTTTTGATCCCAGGACACGTTCCAATTCGGCGAGCATCGTCTCATGAGTACTGATTGCAGCGTATATGCCCATCTGAGTTGAAGCTTCATAATAAATGTGCTCATCTTCCAGCCATTGCATGACAGAAGCGGCCGTTTCACGTTCCAGAGGGAGGTGGAATAAGCGTTCTCCATTCTCATCATGAATGGTAGCGCCGTTGGAACCGATAATCGGTGTTTTGATTCCGCCTTGGCGGCTAATCGCCACAACATCTGAATATACGCGTCCGGTCGCAATGGTTACTTTCATGCCAGACTGTTGCGCTTTCTGGATGGCATCGGCATTCTCGCGGCTAATCTGGCTGTCTCTATTCAACAAAGTTCCATCTAAATCGGTAGCAAATAACTTCATATCTTTACAACTCCTTATCTTGTGTGGGTTCAGGGATTAGAATCTCAACCTTTTGTTCGTTTAAAAAATCCAGCCATTCCTGATCCGGCCATTGATCTGTAATTAATACGTCTACCAGCGACCAGTCTGCAAAACGATAACCATAACGTTTGCCCATTTTGGAGTGGTCGGCGAGGATAATTACTTTTTTGGCCGATTTCATCATCTGATGTTTGATCTTGCCTTCCTCTTCAGAAGCACTGAATCCATCCATAGTGAGACCGCCAATGCCTATAAAGGCTTTATCCACATAGTAGTGGGAGAGTGTCTCAATAACCGGTGTACCGTAGACATAACGCTGTTCCTTATCCAATCGGCCTCCTAACAGTCGAATCTGGACTGCTGTGTGCTTGGATAACGAATCAGCAGAGTGAATGGAATTTGTAATTACAGTGCAGGATTTCCCGTTCAGATTCTCCGCGCAGGACTGCACCGTTGTGGAGGAATCCAGGATAATGGTTTCTCCTGAACGAACGAGAGCAGCGGCCAGTTTGCCAATGGCTCTTTTTTCCTCAGATACATACTTCAGCCGGTCTTGATACGACTTGAATTCTTGTGGGGGAGAAGGGAGGATTGCACCACCGCGTGTGCGAATAATGGCTTCCTGCTCTTCGAGTTTAATCAGATCCCGGCGTGCCGTATCTCGTGAGACATCGAATAAAGATACAATCTCTTCAGCCGAGATACGATGATGCTTGCGCAGGTGCTCAATAATGAGTTGCATGCGTTCTTCTTGAAACAAACGTAAAGCCTCCTTATATTCATGGATGACCGTGCGTTATACTATAGTTTAATTATAAGTAATTATAATGTGATCTGCAATATTGTAAGCGAAAATAAGTTTTCATAAGTTTTTAATCATTAATTTACATAATTAAAGTACGGTCATGACAAGAATATGCTTTTAGATATAACGAGATAAGGTAAATAAGAAGCGAGATTAGGAGATAAGAAGTCGGCCGATGGGTTGAGAAAATGACCTTTGGATGCGAGCAAAAATTTGGGTTTTAAAAGAATATAAAAAAAGTATTGCACTGTTCTGTTTCTCTGTGATATACTCATTCTTGTCGCCAAGAAGACAAATTGTTCATAAGGCCCGTTGGTCAAGGGGTTAAGACACCTCCCTTTCACGGAGGTAACAGGGGTTCGAATCCCCTACGGGTCATAGTATTACCTCATTCTTCACCGTTAAAAGATTCGTCTGTAATAAGGGGTTTCTTTGAAAGTCACTGCTCTGTAACATCCGATATGAAGCATGGCATAACATCAGGTGAAGGTACATTGAGAGCCATTAGCTCAGTTGGTAGAGCACCTGACTTTTAATCAGGGTGTCGAAGGTTCGAGCCCTTCATGGCTCACCATTTACAATTTTATATGCGGTCGTGGTGGAATGGCAGACACGCTATCTTGAGGGGGTAGTGGGTGTATACCCGTGGAGGTTCGAGTCCTCTCGACCGCATCAGATTTTAGAGTGAGACATCCTTAAGGAATTAAGGGTGTCTTTTTCTATTTTTTTCGCGAATGCTAAGTTATTGTTTAAAACGAACCTTTAATCAGCGAACCGGGCCAATCAGATTGAAGTATTTATCGGACGATACTCCAGACGACTGGAACAGTGCCTTTCCTGGATATAAAAGGGCTGAGGATTCAGAAATATTGTGCTATAATTCAATCATATGGCATTTAAGTTGATATTACGGTTGGAAGGCGGTTCTTGCATGAAGTCAATCTATGAGCGAATTGAGCACCTGATTGCCGAAAGAGGGATGACAAAGAAGGCCTTCTGTGAACAGCTGAAGATAAGCACAGGCAATCTGGGTGACTGGAAACGTGGTAAATCAATCCCGAGTACAAATAAACTCATTGAAATTGCTTCATTTTTTGATGTGAGTCTGGACTGGTTAATGATTGGGCGTTTATCGAAGGAAGCCATTGTGCGGGAAAAGCGGGAAGATTATTTTTTTAACGTTTTGCGGCAATTGAATTGCCAAGAGAGTGAATTATCGACTGTGGAACAGTCTTTTATTAGTGAATATATCGAGTTCACTCGTTATCGCAAATTCAAAGAGAGTAAAGATTCCGGAAACTATAGCTACCAACCTGAAGCGGAAGACGAAAATAAGTCAGAGCAGGAAGGGACGTAAGTGTCTCTGATTGATAAAAAACCTCCATCTGTGCCCATGGGAATGATTTCCGGGACAGTAGGGAGGTTTTTTTCTGTAGAAATATCGGTTTAGTGATGCTGGTCAAGAATACTGGAGTATTTGGGGTACAACTGGCGGATACAATCTGGGCAGATGTCGTGTGTAAACTCGGCGGAAGTATGTTTTTCCAGATAGCGCTCGACGCTGTTCCATTCGTCTGATTCATCCTTGATATGTTTGCAAACGGCACAAATAGGCAGTAGTCCATGGAGGGTGCGAGCTTCAGTCAAGGCTTGTCGCAGCTGAAGTTCTGTCTTCTTCTGTTCTGTAATATCTGTGTGAGCCACCAAAGCGAGGTTGGTATCCGTCGTAGGTCCGTTCTGTAAGGGAGTAAGTTCTACGCGAAACCATTTCTCTTCGTTGTGTGGTGTAATAACAGAGATATCGTATGTATGAGTTTGGTTAAAAGGAACAACGTTATGCCTCAGGTACCTCGCGAACTTGGTTGGATAGTGGTTTTTCTGTTGTGCTGCCCATGCTTCCATCAGGTGAAGGTAATGATTGTGGCGGCTGGCTGCACGTATGAAAAGTTTATGAAGTCCGTGCTGCCAGGCCCGGTTACAGCTTCGTATCATCCATTGATGATCAATAATGATCAACTGATGATTGGTCGCCTGGAACGATAGGCTTTCCAGGTCGGATGTAATGGTTCCCATGAGAGAAGTCCTCCTTATGATGATGAAAGTGTTCTTATCTCAGTTCCTCTGGTATGTTCAAAATGTCAGCGACCTGATGTCTGAATCGGGTTGCTTTGCGTGTGCCATGAATAAGGTTGGATAGACGGTAGGGCGGAATATCATGTTGTTCGCAAAAGGTTTTTTGATCGACCTGAAGTTCGGTTAGCCGTCGTTTGATAGCCCATCCGAACGGAGTGACTGGTTTCTTCTTGTTCAATAGGGTTCACCCCTGAGTGGATTTTATAGTATTCAGCAGGTCATTCTTCGTGTAAAATAGATAGGAATACGTGCTGTTAGTTACATTATATACGTAAATTCGTCATCTAACAATTAAAAAATACGGAAATAAGTGTATTTTTTGAATTAAAATGACGTAAGTTCGCATTTTGTTGATTGAACAAAATAAAAAAACACGCCAGCAAGGGGAGTTGCGGCGTGTTTTTGGTGTGCTCTGAAAAAGAGGTTTCGAGGAGGAGTGCGGAATTATGCTCTGTAAGCGTGCAGGCCTGCTCCAAGCATGTGGAAGCTGGGGAATAACGACTTCATAGACATGGACGTAGGATGCATGGGTGCATCCGGTGAGGAGGCGCTCACGGTAGTCCATTCATTCTCAAGGTCTGCGGTCAGGCGAGCCAGCAGTTCCCGAGTGGCATTTTCATTTAGGGGGATAACTTTGCAAGCTTCGGATACGCATGCATTCATGGCTGAATGTAAGTAGCCGAGAACCGCCTCTTCGACGGGGATATCGAGGTGGTGGTTGATCCAGGCGTGAACGGTGGGGAGGCAACCAACTGAATTGTATTTTACGAAGATTTGTTCAAGCGGGCTAAGGTCGATCCAAGGATGCAAGGCGCGAGACAGTTTGATTAAACGTTTGCCTATGATTGTTGCTTGCTCTCTAAGTTCAGGAGGGGTTCGCTGTACATGCACAAGTTTGTCGATCAGGGCAATTCGCCAAGTATCCTTATGATCTGTTGCGGTGTAAATCCCCTTGATAGCCATACCTTCTAGACGAACGAGACTGGGGTGTAACTGGCAACGCATAAATGATTCAAGTTCCTCAGCTGTCCGAATAGTGCCTTCCTTGATGTGGGTGTCCATGCCGAAGAAATGGGTGAATCCTCCCACCTGGACAGAGGGATCAAGCAGTTTCGCATAATCGAGTAGCTTATTCCCACGGTTCACGATCATTCGCCTCCTGCGCTTTATTGTGTTATGTTTAATTACATATGATGATCTTTTCTTAAGTTTAATGTGTAAATCCGAATTATATGATATATATATTCACATAAATATCCGTGTTTTGTCAATGATTTATGAGAAAATAAAAAACTTAATTAAATACAATTCATAATTAGTGTTATATAATATAACATTAAAAATTCTATCTGTGTCATATATCCATGTCTAAAATCACTTTGGCCATTTTGCCGAATCAGATTAATGATATGTAATTTTCGAGGAAATATGACTGAATTTTGCAAGAGGTGTGGAATAGGAAGGGGTGAAGAACTGTTATCAATTTAGAGTAAAGCCGGTTGTAGTAAAATGTCATTCATAAAGTCATTCATAAAGTGATTAATAAAGACTTTACTTTTGTTTAAGAATCCGGTATAATCAATTCTGTTGCCGATAATTTACGACATGCGGTCGTGGTGGAATGGCAGACACGCTATCTTGAGGGGGTAGTGGGCGTATGCCCGTGGAGGTTCGAGTCCTCTCGACCGCATCATATGAAGATTTACGAGAGAAGCTTTCCGTGATGGAGAGCTTCTTTTTTTGTTTTCATATAGCAACAAGGACGAATTATTCAGGATGAGGACATGTGTTAAAAGAGAGGACGCAAAAAAGCCGCCCAAAAGCTTGAGCAGTTTCTGGCTCTTTGCTTTATAGGTGGCTTTTTTCGTTTATATGTTTGTTCAAAAGTCTATATTTATTTGTTAATCAGCTTCTGAATATCCTCTTCGATTTTGTCCGGTGTAGTCTGCGGAGCATATCGTTTCACAACTTTACCGTCCTGATCGACAAGGAATTTGGTGAAGTTCCATTTGATGGCTTTGGAACCGAGCAAGCCTGGTGCTTCTTTCGTAATGTGTTGGAAGAGCGGATGAGCGCTTGAACCATTGACGTCAATTTTTTCAAACATCGGGAAGCTTACGCCATAATTCATCTGACAGAATTCAGCAATATCGTCGGAAGATCCTTTTTCCTGCGCGAATTGGTTGCTTGGGAATCCAAGCACTTCAAACGGAGCATCCTGGAATTTATCCTGAAGCTCTTGCAAGCCCTTGAATTGAGGGGTGAGACCGCACTGGCTTGCGGTATTCACAATTAACAACACTTTGCCGCGATATTGGGACATCTCAATCTCTTGTCCGCGAAGGGTGTTTACTTTGTAATCATAGACTGACATGGGGAACGCCTCCATCCTGTTATTCTTAATAAACTTATTATATTTTAAACAATTAAATAATGCAAAACTTATTTGGATTTAGCGTTGTTATAACCATTCGCTTGCTGGACTCCGAAATGGATGAGAAATACATGAATCAATTTTTGTGCGGTTGAGAATTAGGTAGCTTGGAAGAGAAGGATAGCGTATGACCTCATTGTAAGCGTTATTATCAAAGGTTATTGCCGGAAATCTGGCGATTCGGTGATCTGTATGCACTTTACATGATGATGGTACGGGTGTATGATTCATAGCGTAATTTGAATTTTAATTAAATTGTACCTGAAAAACGAAACAAACGATAATATCGATCGGTCTTATACTCAAGATTTACGAACGATGTTTTAATCGCTGAGTTTCCATTCATTGTGGATGGAAAACGGGGGAACCAACAGAATGGGCTGTATGACAGCAGCGGACATTCATGGGGTGAATTTTTCGGTGAAAGCCGGAAATAGGGCGACTCTCGCGCCCGAATCCGTCAGCTAACCTCGTAAGCGTTAAAGGGAGAGGCAACAAACCGCACGCTGGTTCATGGCGATTTCGTCATGGATTATTTAAGAAGCGTTTCGGAGGCCTTGGTCCCCACGCTTCTTTTTTGTTGTCTTTTCACGCCAAGGGAGGAACGAAGAATGGATAAAGAGATGATTTTGGTAACCGCTCCGAATGAAGCAGGACGTAAATTTGTGAAATTGCTGATGTATAAAAAAATGCCATTTGCCGTTCTGACGAACAGTGCTGATGAGGAGCGCAAACTTCGCCGTCTTGGCGTAGAACACGTCATCCGTATGAATACAGCAGCTGCTGAGAAATGGTTTTTGCCGCAAGGCAGTGTAGGCAATGTATTTATTTTTGAGAACAGTCTGAACTTGACATGCCGCTATCTCCAAATTTGTCGCTCTTGGACATCGAAGTCCTTGTGTGTGATCACGGAGCAGAGCCATCCTAAAGGGATTTATCGTGGAATGGGCGCCGATAAAATTGTGTATTCACTGAATGGAGAAGTCGGGTTCCTTCTTAATAGCTGCAATAAACCGGAGGCTGAAGTGAGCAGCTTGTGATTGACATTGATCCAAGGTAAGACGCCTGTTATAATTGCAGGTATAGACTAACGGAATTTGAGGAGACTCATGCTTGTCGTGGGTCTTCTTTTTTTATGGAAACAGTACGGTAGTATAGAAGCGAGGGATAACCTGCAGCTTACGAGGAGGAATCAGCGTGCCGGATATTGCCGGATTGAAGTGGTTGTTTTTTGATGTGGGGGATACGCTGGTGGACGAATGGGAGCCTGTAGATGATATTATTGGGCAGTTCGTTCGGGAAGCGAATGATTATGGCTATCCAGTAAAGATTGAGGCGGTAAGAGAACTGTTTGCTACCTGTTACCGTAATTATGAACAGTGGCCCATGAAAGTGGCCATACGTACATATATTGATGATGAAGATCACCGCATTCAGATTCAGGACAAGCTAAAATTCCATAAAGAATTGGAGCAACCGTTTCCTTCTGCAACCAAGGTGCTTGAACAGCTTTCGCATCACTATCGCATTGGCATCATTGCGAATCAGAGCCCTGGGACTGAAGCAAGGCTGGAGAGTTACGGACTTCGTAAATATGTCCATGTCCTGGCCTGTTCGGCAGAAGAAGGGGTGTCCAAGCCTGATCCGGAGTTGTATGCGGTTGCTCTGAAGCAAGCTGGATGCGAGCCGGAAGAAGCGGTTATGATTGGAGATCGAATTGATAATGATATTATGCCAGCACGTAGTTTAGGCTTACGCACCATTCGTATTTTGCAAGGATACGGAAGGTTTCAGCCAGAGCTCTCGGATGGCGAGCGTGCAGACTGGACGGTGGAGTCCCTAGATGAACTGCTGCCGCTACTCATACCCGATGAGAATGCAGGTAAATCTATATGAGTCTCAGGTTAGATCGTGTGGGGTAGATTAAAGGTATGAGGGTATTAGAGCGTATCACAATAATGATACAAAGAAGGCCGATTTGCGTTGGGATCAATACCAACAGCGAATCGGCCTTTTCATATATAAACTAGAACAGCATGATGGTCTGGATGATTAAATACACATTCAGCACAACGATGATAGCGGCAATAGCCCAAGAGACGATTTTGAGCCACAGTTTGTTTGCAAAAGGCCCCATGCTTTTTTTGTCACTTGTGAACATCACAAGCGGGATGACGGCGAATGGCAGCTGCAGGGACAGGATGACCTGACTCAAGATCAGCAACTCTTCAGTGCCGCGCTCACCGGCAATAGCAGTGACGATAACAGCAGGAATGATCGCAATCAGTCGGGTAACCAGTCTACGCAACCACGCCGGGATACGGATATTCAGGAAGCCTTCCATGACGATCTGTCCTGCAAGCGTGCCTGTAAGGGTTGAGTTCTGACCGGATGCGAGCAAAGCTACGCCGAACAAGACACTGGCGATCGTTGTACCAAGCAGTGGGGTTAGCAGATGATATGCATCGGATATCTCTGCTACCTGTGTCATGCCAGCGCTGTGGAATACAGCTGCAGATACGATCAGGATGGCTGCGTTAATGAACAGAGCTAACGTCAAAGCAATGGTTGAATCCAGTGTGGTGTAGCGGATAGCTTCTCTTTTGCCCTGAGTCGTCTGCTCAATCTGACGGGTCTGCACAATGGATGAATGCAGATACAGATTGTGCGGCATAACGGTAGCTCCGATGATGCCAATGGCGATGTAGAGCATGGCCGGGTTTTGCAAAATTTCGGTGCTAGGAACGAATCCGTGAAGAACACCGCCCATATCCGGTTTCGCCAAAAATAGGTCGATGCCGAAACAAAGAGCAATGGTTGCCATCAGCACGATGACGAGTGTTTCCAGTGCACGGAATCCTTTGTTTTGTAGTACGAGAATGAGTAATACATCCACTGCGGTAATAATCACACCGTACAACATGGGAATGTTAAACAAAAGTTTAAGAGCGATTGCTGAGCCGATGACTTCGGCGAGATCCGTAGCCGCGATAGCCAGTTCACATAGAATCCATAACATCATGACAACGGGAGCGCTGAAGCGTTCACGACAGGCTTGGGCGAGATCACGCCCAGTGACAATACCTAGCTTGCCTGCGAGGGATTGAAGCACCACGGCCATCATGTTGGAAAAAAGGATGACGGACAATAACGTATAACCGAATTGCGAGCCGCCTGCGATATCCGTAGCCCAGTTGCCGGGGTCCATATAACCAACAGCGACAAGATACCCTGGGCCGACAAAGGCGAGGAACTTTTTCCACCATGCCGCATTTTTGGGTACTTTCATGGAACTGTGTGCCTTACCTAGCGAGGGGGCCATCGTAGCTGCGGAAGCAGACGCATATTCGCTGGATGGAGAATTGAACGGATTTTTTTGACTCATACATGGATCACCTGACTTTACAATAAGATGTGGCCGGCCTGTAGCCGGAATAAATTCATTTTTAGGATGTGCTCTAGCACAAATGCTGTGGCAAATAAACGGGATAAATACGAGTGCTCATATATCTAAAATTTTATGTTCATGTTTACATTGTACACCCTCAATAATTTTTGTCTAGTGCAACTTTTGTGTAGTCGGACAAAAAAAAGGAGAATTTTTCGAAGAGCCTCTTTATATCGTACCCATTTCGTAAAAAGATACGACTTTTATCACGTACGCATGAAATTTAGCCAAATGTAAAAGCTGATAAAGTACACAATCAGACGTTTCAAATCGAGCCAGAAGTTTAAAATGAATTGTAGGCAGTCAAAACTTTATTAACGAAGGAGAGATTCTGATGGAAGCTTTATATACAGCAACAGCGACAGTAAAAGGTGGACGAACAGGTTCGGTGGCTTCTTCGGACGGTGTACTGCAACATGATCTGAAAATGCCGAAAGAACTTGGCGGTGCTGGTGGAGAAGGTACAAATCCCGAGCAACTTTTTGCAGCTGGATACGGTGCATGTTACGAGAGCGCTCTGGCTAACGTGGCACGCAAAGCAGGTGTGAAATTGGAGAATGTCGTTGTAACCAGCAACGTATCGATCGGCAAAGATCCAACAGATGACGGATTCAAGCTAGCGGTTCGTCTGGATGTGAGTATGCCGGGAGTGGATCACAGTCAGGCTGAGGATCTTGCCCGCAAGGCGCATGACTTCTGTCCGTATTCAAAAGCAACCCGCGGCAACATCGACGTTGTACTCAACGTTGTCTAATAGATAGGAGAATCCCTGGCTTTTTCTCTTTGAAAGGCACAGGTAAAACAAAGAGCAAGGTATCCAGTGATATCTGATCTTCAAGCACACAAGCCCTGCTGGTAGCTCAGCAGGGTTTTGTTTTCCAACATATATCACCTGAGAATTCACCTAATCTGAAAGCGGAGGAGGATTTCTCCGTATTAAGTCGTACTCTTTTACATAAACGTACAGTCACTTCATGCCACATATTCCATTAAGGGGGAACGGCGATGAGTATTGAAGAGATGATTGAGAGGAAATTTGTATGCACCAAATGCCGGGGTACGGAATGCAACATTAAAGAAGTCTCTATGTCAGGAGCGGGGCTCAGTAAGGTGTTTGATATTCAGCATAACCATTATTTGTTTGTAGGCTGTACGGCCTGTGGATATGTGGAAGTGTTTAACCCGGACGTGTTGAAAGGCAAGAAACAGGGACAAGTTGGCACGATTCTGGATATTCTGTTCGGCGGATAGACATGCGTGAGTTGACATCGACCTGAAATTTCTTTAATATGATTTAGTACTGAAAGTGTCAGTGTCATTAGCATGAACCAAATTTGAATTCACGGGTGATATCCATGTCTTATAGACCAAGCATTGCACAACTGCAAGTAGCCAGCAAAAACGAAAAAGACGGATTGTACGAATTTACGATGAAACTGGTGGATGGTACACAGTGCCGTGTATTCTACTCCAAATCTCCGGATTGGAAAATGACTGCGATCAGCCGTCTGCAGAAAACACCTTGTCCTGTATGTCGTAAAGACTTCATCTGCAAATGTATGGATCAATGGTCAGGTGACCTGCATCAACAAATGATTAACGACGAGTGGATGGAAAAAGCACTGGCTGAGTAATTGTCGGACAGTTATGAGCGTAGGCACTGAGCCTGCGCTTTTTTTCTATTTTGCCAGAGAGATTGGTGGATCAAATTTAGGTTAGGCGAGGAAAGTTGCTCAAAATGGGTAAGTAATCTAACAGCACCATATAGGAGGCCACGATCATATGACAGTAGACCAAGAGGATAAGCATCAGGGACACCCGATTGTTCTTGTAGACGGCGTTTGTCACTTCTGCCAGGGGTTAACCAAATGGATTATCAAGCGTGATCCGAAGGCGAAATATCATTTTGCTTCACTTCAGTCGGATGTGGCGAAAGGATTGCTGGAGAAGGGTGGTCTGAGAACTGACAGCATGGATACGTTTGTATTGATTGAAAATGGAAAATACTATACACGCTCCACAGCAGCGTTAAGGTTGGCCAAAGGTCTCAAGTTTCCTTATCCGCTACTCTATGTGTTTGTTATTGTGCCCAAATTCATTCGTAATGCAGTATACAACTGGGTTGCGCGCAATCGGTACCGCTGGTTTGGGAAGGACGATGCATGTATGTTGCCTACACCCGAGACTAAAGATCGATTTTTATAAGTATAAAAGTATCAGTTTTCAAGGATAAGCTTCCATAAGAAAGAAGTTTCATGTAAGGTGATTAATATCGGCAATTACTGGGTAATTACTGTGGGTTACATTATTTTTTACATTATTGGGAGGATAACAACTTGAAGAAGTGGACGACAATGATTATTGGGGCATTATTGGCAGTAAGCTTGGCAGCATGCGGAAACGACACAGATAAATCTGCAACGCCGCCAGCAGGTAATGAAACAACGACTGAAAGCAACAATACAGCGGAGCAGAATGCGGCTGTTCCAACACTGGATGAATTGCTTGCCAAAACAGGTGAAGCAACGAAAGCGCTGAAAAGCTTCACTACAGAAGCTAACATTGATCAAAAAATTAAAGTGGATGCTGGTGAGCAATCTCAAGATCAGCAAGTAAAAACGTCTTTGAAAATGGATATCATTAAAGATCCAATGATGATCTATCAAGAGATGGAACTGGATATGTCTGGACAAAAGCAAAACGTAAAACAGTATATTACTTCAGACAAAATTTACTCCCAAGTGGGGGACCAGTGGGTAGCGATCCCAGAAGAGCAAACGAAGGCGCTCATCGAACAATTGAAAGCTAGCATGAACCCGGAAAAAGAGCTGGACCAATTCAAAAAAGTAAAAGAAGACGTTAAGATCACTGAAGAGGGCGACAACTATGTCCTGAACGCAGATGTATCGGGTGACAATGTCAAGGAATTGGCTAAATCCGTTATGGAACAAAACGGTTCAGATGCTCAAATGCAGGCTATGCTTGATCAAATGAACATTAAGAGCATGAAGATGAAATATTTGATTAACAAAGAGACGTCTCTTATGGAGAAGATCGATGTAGAGATGGTGATGGAGATGGAGCAAAACAATCAGAAAATGACGATGGACATGAAAATGGACACTTCGTTCTCCAACCATGACAAAGTTGCAGAAATCAAAATCCCGCAAGAGGCTTTGGACAGCGCAAAATAAGTAAAGCCTGAAACACCTTTGATTCTTACTTCGGAATACCTGTGGGTAGACCGGATAAGGATCAGGGGTGTTTTTTTGATTTTGGAAGTTCTTTAGAGTGTTATAATATGGACTTGTATGATTTATTTTTTAAATTTGGTCATTTGTAAAAGGATCAGCCGTGATTGTAAACATGTGGTTGCGTAAGGTTAATTCATCATTGTTTTAATGGGAAGGGGATACCGAGATGATCAAATATGCACATATTCATCACGTAAGTCTGGCTGTTCGTAATTTGGAAACCGCAAAAAAATTCTATTCGGGTTTGCTCGGAATGCAGGAGATTGAGCGTCCTCCGTTTCGTTCCACGGGTGCGTGGTATGCGATCGGCAGTCAGCAACTTCATCTGTTGCAACATCCGGAAGGTCATACGCTGCGGGAAGCGGGGATTGATACAACCGACGGACATTTTGCACTTTGGGTGGTCAGTTATTCGGAGACGCTAGCTTGGCTGGAAGAGCAAGGTATTGAATATGAAGCTAGACCAGATAGTGTGGCTGGATTCGCTCAGATTTTTATCCTTGATCCGGATCGAAATATCATTGAATTTGGAGCGCCTTATGGTTCTTAAGTGAGATGGTTAGAATAAATCCCTTGCTCGTCCAGAAATTGTATGTTATAGTGTGCATACATTCATAGCACGTGACGGAAGCACCGTCCATATCCTGCAATTTCATGCGGGAAATGGGCGGTGTTTTTTGTGCTTTTTTTTGATGGGAGGGAAACGTAATTGATTGTCCTTAAGGCAATGCTGGTATCGAGGGATAAAGATTATATCCAAGCTTGGCTTGACTATGTACAGCGTAGTTCGTCAAGCTCCACGATGCGATTCATCGCTTTTTCACAGTGGGAAGCATTCAGGAATCATATGGATGAACTGGATGAACAAGAGCTACCTGATCTGATCATCGCTGAACCTGAGTTTTTAAACCCTTGGTTGATGAATGGTGGGGATGTCTCAGGTATCCCATGGCTTATGCTTAGCGAAGGAGCTGACGAAGGGCACGAGGCGAAGCGACTCATGAAGTATCAGCCGTTGCCTGCGTTGCTTGAAGCCGTCAGGAGGGCTTGCAGGCAACCACGTAGTAAGCGGAGTCGACATTCGGGTCAAGAAACATTAACCATCGGTGTATTATCGGCATCGGGTGGGAGTGGTAAAACAGCCGTAGCTCTGCATATGGCGAAGCAACTTGGACTCGCTGGGTATTCTGTGTTGTATCTCAATCTGGAGACTCTGGACAGCTCATTTCCTTTCCTGGAGAGAGGGTTACGGCAGGGCAGTCAGCATCATGTGGAAGCAGAGACAGGTTTATCACGACTACTATATGATCTGAAAGCCTGTAAAAGGGAGGTAGCGGGTGGTCAGTTACAGACGCAGCGGCGTAGCCTGAATCAAGGTCCTACACAAGATAGAAGTGCGGGGGGAAGGAAAAGTACGGATGCACATACAGATATAGCGTCTGCTACTTATTCGGATATCTCGGTAACAGGACAAATGAAAACAATAGTTGAGTATGTTGTTGGGCATGAGGCATTAAAGGCGGATGTGTTCTGGCCGTTAGCCAACCGTAAGGAAATGTTACAGATGTCTAAAGCGGATACAGTGGATCTCATCCGGTATCTGACCGATTCCGGGCAATATGAAGTGTTGATTCTGGACGGAGACTCAGGCTGGGATGAACGTAGTGATGGCATCCTGAAAACGGCAGATACCTTCGTCTGGTTAGTAGAAGATGATATCGCCGCGATGCATCGATGGGGACAATGGCTTCAGCATAACGAGCGTAACCGAACAGAACTGTTAGGAAGTATGCTGGAGCGTACGTATTTTGTCATCAACAAATATCGGGAGCAAGTGATCAATCCATTGCCAAGACCTGATCTGTATGTGGATGCAGTGTTGCCTTATATTCCTTCTTGGAAACAGATGAATCAGGAAGAGGTCATGCTGAGTTCACCGATCTTCCAGCGTGAAGTAAAGAGATTGTGTGAATTGCTGATTCAGGCTGAAGGAGGTGGCTAGCCGCAAGACAAGATGCATTTTTATACAGGAGGAGCCTGGGGAGTTATGACAGATCATTTATGGAACATCACAGACCGTGAAGAACAATTTCAAATGCTTCGCAGAGAGGTCCGAGCTTCGCTCGATATGACTTCTTCTGCCGGGGATGAGGAGTTGTGGCATGGGATTGAGAGAAAAGTTCTCGGTGATTCGGGCCTGGAAGATTTGACTTCAGGTGAGCGCCATGAGTTGGTGCAACGATTGTACGATTCTTTTCGCGGATTGGATATTCTACAACCTCTGGTGGATCACCCGGACATTACGGAGATTATGATCAACAGTCATCGGGAGATATTTGTGGAACAAGAAGGGGAGGTCAGACAGATTCCACTGCAATTCGAGTCCAGAGAGCGGTTGGAGGATATTATTCAAATAATCGTGTCTGGTGTGAACCGCATCGTCAATGAATCTTCCCCCATTGTGGATGCCCGCCTGAAGGACGGTTCACGGGTCAACATTGTGCTTCCGCCTATTGCGCTAAAGGGGCCAACGATGACGATCCGGAAGTTTCCCAGTGAGCCGATGAAGATGTCTGATCTGATTGAGAAGGGGGCCTTGCATGAGGAAGCAGCCGAGTTATTACAGCAGTTAGTGCGGAGCAAATACAACATTTTTATCGGGGGAGGTACAGGTTCGGGGAAAACGACTTTTCTGAACGCGTTATCCCAGTTCATCCCTGCTGATGAGCGGGTTATTACGATTGAGGATTCAGCGGAGTTACAGATCGTGACTGTGCCCAATCTCGTCTCTCTGGAGACCAGAAATGCCAATACAGAAGGAAAAGGTCTGATATCCATCAGGGATTTGATCAAGTCCTCCCTACGGATGCGTCCAAACCGGATTGTCATTGGGGAAGTACGGGGAGCGGAAGCGCTGGATATGCTACAGGCGATGAACACGGGCCACGATGGGAGCTTGTCTACTGGTCACGCAAATACGATCTCGGACATGATCAGTAGACTTGAAACGATGGTCCTTAGTGGAGCGGAACTTCCCATTACTGTTGTAAGACAGCAGATTAGCTCGGCCATCGATATTTTTGTACATCTTTCCCGGCTTCGAGACCGTTCACGTCGTGTGACGGAAATCAGTGAAGTGATAGGTTTACGTCATGGTGAAGTGCTTCTGAACCCGTTGTTTCGATTTCAGGAGCAGGAGGAACGGGAAGGGCGTATCATTGGTGGACTCATCCGGGTGGGCAACCTGACCAAGGTGGATAAGATTCATATGGCCGGACTTGGAGAGTGGCTTGAAGGATACATAGAACAATTAGCTGAGCAGGCCGGACCAGAAAACAAGTAGTAAGCTATGAAAATAAAGCGAGCTATAGGATGGGATACAAGGTGAGTGGAAAAGAAAAACGTCTTATAACAACTATGGTTTAATGTTTTTGATGTGACCTATCTTGTTGTTAACGATTTTGGGAAGTTCCAAACCATGTTGTGAGAGAAAGAGGGTGCAGAGGGCGGTGCAGGGCAAGCAAGCATTAACGAATTATACCGTATATACACTTAGCTCAAGACAACGCTTGGTCTGTATGCTGGTCAGCGGATGTTTATTTTTCGGTGTTGGCTTGTTGTTTTATCATCACTGGTTGGCAGGCACGATACTGGCTGCTGGTTGTATATGGGTGCCCAGGTTTTGGACAAAGGTGCTACTGGAACGCAGAAGGATGACACTTAGTCTGCATTTCAAGCAAGCTCTGTATACACTATCCTCGGCCCTGGCGGCCGGGAAGTCAGTGGAAAACGGTTTTAAGGAATCCGTTGAAGACCTGCGGATGTTGAACCCTGAAGCTGATACCGATTTGATTCGAGAGTTCACTATATTGCGGACACGCATGGAATACGGTCAGCCGATTGAAGAGGCGTTGCAGGATTTTTCGGAAAGGGCACAGATTGAAGATATTACGAATTTCGCAGACGTGTTTATTACTTGTAAACGAACGGGAGGTGATCTGGTGGAAGTGGTTCGTCGTACCTCCGCAGTGATTGGAGAAAAGCTGGATATTCAACAGGACATCATGGTTGCTGTGGCACAGAAAAGATTTGAATCCAAAGTGATGTTTGCGGCACCCTTCATTTTTTTGTTATTTCTCAACCTGACCGCCAAAGATTTTATGGAACCACTATACAGCGGGCTCGGATATCTCATTTCTACAGGTGCGCTTGCTGTGCTGGTCTGCTGTTATCTATGGATTCATCGCATTATGGATATCAAAGTGTGAGGAGATGAAAAGATGCTGTTTCCCCTCATGATTGGAGGAGTACTTAGTGCGGGCTGGATTGTGCTTGATCGAACCCGGGGGAAAACTTACAAGCATTTACGAAAGCTGCATATGGAAGGATTACGTTTGAAAAAAATGCATGCTCCGTTTCTGTTTATGCTCGACAAGTTCGAGATCGGCCGCAGATTACCTGTACTTATGTTTCGGATGCAGCACGCGATCCAGAAGATGCATGGCATACAACATAGCGGTGAGAAAACGCTACTCTATTGTGCTGAAATGTTGACGTACTCATGGCTAGTGTTGCTGTCAGGATGTTTACTATCCCTCGTGAGGGAGGTAGGCACGGGAGCATTAGCTGGTGGAGTCGTTCTTGCAATTGCTTTACCATTTGCGATGTATAAGGATCTTTACACCAAGGTGAAGCGAAGAGACCAAGATATCCTTATAGAGCTACCTGAACTGCTTAATCGAATTGTGCTCTTGGTTGGGGCAGGGGAAACAGTGCAACGTGCAATCAACCATAGTGTGAATAGCCAGGGCGAACGGAATCATCCCTTGTACAACGAATTGCGGAGAGCAACAGGAGACTGGAATAACGGGTACTCGTTTCAGCAATCTTTAGAGCAGTTCAGCCGCCGATGTGGTGTGCAGGAAGTGACGATTTTTACAACGACAGTTTTACTGAATTTCAGGCGTGGAGGAGGTGACTTTGTATTGGCACTGCGGGATCTGTCACATGTATTGTGGGAGAAACGCAAGGCGGTTAGCCGGGCCAAGGGAGAGCAGGCCTCTTCGAAATTAGTGTTTCCGATGGTGCTGATCTTTTTTACAATCGTGATCATGATCGGTGCGCCAGCTTTTATGATGATGAACATGTAGGAGGGAAATTGGGATGAAGAACAAGGTAGCGGCATTTTGGAAAGAAGAAGAGGGTCTGGGTACGCTGGAACTGATTCTGATTATTGGTGTAATTATCATTATTGCGCTGATTTTTAAAGATCAGATTAAATTGTTGGTAACAAGACTGCTGAAAAATGTCAGCAACAAAAGTAATGAGTTTTTTGAGTAGACGTTTTAGAAAGGAAGAAGGGAGCTTCACTGTCGAAGCTTCCCTGGTCTTCCCGATCATATTATTTATCCTGGTGTTGCTGCTGTTCTTCACGATGTACATGTACCAAAAAACGTTTTTAAACCAGCATGCTTATGCGGCTTCTGAACGAGCTGCCTACAGTTGGGATAATAGTCACAAACAGGCGCTGACAGGCGAATATGCTTCCGGGGAATATGATCACTTGTACTGGCGGTTAAGCGATGATCGGCTGTTAGGAGTATTGTTTGGTTGGGCGGGAGCGGGTAATGAGGTTAGCGTTTCTATACCTGAATCAGAAGGTGGCAATCTTTCGGAAAAAAAACTAGCACAAGCATCTAGCCATATGCCTTCAGCCATGAAGGGCACAATGACATATCAAAATGCATTGATCCAGCGGAAGGTAACAACTGAGCTAGAGCAGGTTATATCGTTGCCTCTGCCCTCATTTTTGTTTGATTCCGGCAATCTTGTACTCACGAAGGGCTCCTCTGCTGTTGTAGAACCGGTTGAATTCATCCGAACGGTGGATTTGATCCGTTATTACGGTGCCAAGTTTAAAGGAAAAGGTGGAAAGGAAGCGACTTCAGCTGTGGAGGCAGGGCAAGTTATACAGCATTTTGGTAAAAACGAAAAATGAGCAAAGGGGGAGGGAGGCACTGTTTAGAAAAAAAGATGGTGAAGCTGGAGCTGTAACGTTATTTCTGATTTTGATTCTGGCTGGAGTGTATATGTTTGTGGCAATTTTTATTGATTATGCGAGAATTGCTGCCTTCAAAGTACAGACGGAGCGGATGGCACATGCCGCAATGAGATCCGTTATGTCAGCTTATGATACATCGCTTCGGGAGTATGGTTTGTTTGCATATGGCGACAGTAGCGGAGATGCCATTATGGCCAAAGTGTTGAATGATAGTGTGAAACCTTCTTCCGTAAAGGATGGTTTCCCGATTCTGGATATTCAATGGGACACCACTTCACTCGGTATGGAACGTGAACTGGGCAGGTATGATATTTTTAATCGTCAAATCCAGGAAGACATGAAGTATAGAGCGCCGGTTGATTTTGCTATTGAAGTGATTAATCGATTCAAACCGATGTCAGAGGAGATGAAGGAAGCAGCACATACCGTAGATCTGTTGAAGAAATTACAAAAGCTCTATGACAAACGTGAGAAATTGCTGGATGAAGCGGTCGGGAATCAGATTGAATCTGCCGATAAGGTAATGAAACTTCCAGACTTGATCATGAAACCGCCAGCCCAGGCCATCTATGAAGAAATGCTTGAGACAGCGCCAGAGACAGCGGCAGAAGCGGCTGCACGTTATGCCGATTACTTAAGCAAGAAACAAGCAGACGAGGGACTGCCTTTCAATGAACAGCTGTACATATTGGAATTGGGGCGTTACCGGACAGGTGTAAATCAGATTGTTACAGGAATCAGCATGTTGATGCAACCAGCGCTAGAGGCGCATAAGACCAAACTATTGGAAGCACAGGACAAGATCGAAGAGGCACGTGAAATTAATGAAGAAATGAAACGAGTGATTGCGGAAGGAGAAAATCGTTCCGAGAATGCCGGTTATGACAACGTGGGTAGCTCTACCCTTCCTGGAACGAGTCCGACATCTGCGGGTTCCGGCAATGAAGCCAAAAGTACTCGTTCGCTCGCTTCCGAGCTTGTCAGGGAAGATGCTCTATTTGATCGGATAAAATCTCGTGTGATTTCTCAAAATGAAGACTTCTCTGGCGTGCGAAAAGATAGCATGGAACTCAATACCCAGCTTCGGAGTGTGACGGGTATGAGTAGTGTTCCAATTAAACCTGCGGTCAGGCAGGCAAGTCAGACTACGGAACGTTATATGAATTCTTTTGGGAGAACAGGCCCTTCCAATCTTATCACACAGAGCCAACAGGAACTTGAAAACGGCCGTGGATCGGATGCCCAGCGTAAAGAGAATGACAAGCAGTCCAAAGGGAAGTTGAAGGAAATCAAACGGATATTCAGCCGGATAGAAAACGGAAGTTCCGGTTCCGTGCAGACATTCAAACAGTTGGAACAATTTTATGAGGCCAACATAGCGTTCAATCAAAAAAACTCTGAGCGAGCGGAAAAGACAGAGATTGCGAGTGATCCGTATGATTCCGGTGGAAATGCCATGAAGGGAATGGATCACCTGTTTGGAGGGATGTCAGGACTACTCGGACAACTTGGCGATGAGTTGTTTCAGAATGAATATGCGCTTGCTTACTTTAATTCCATGGATTTTGGTCAATTGTTCTCCTGGACGGAAGGTAGTGGAGATGTTAATGACGTGTTCAAACTGGAGAATCAGGAGCTGGAGTATATCCTATACGGTTTTCATAACCCTTCAGGTAACATCGCATCTGCATATGCGGAGGTCTTCGGAATGCGTCTGGCGATTCGTACAGCTGAAGGACTAAGTGAGAATAGTAAGCTTGGGAATCCGCTTCTTGTGCTGTCTGCCGCGATCCTGTATGGAATCACGCATGCAATAGAAGATATGGTGAAGCTGGCGAAGGACGGCAATGTTGAATTATCCAAATATATCAAGGTGAAGCTGACATACAGGGATCACCTTAGATTGTTTCTGCTTATGCATAGCAATAATGATCGCAAAATGTCCCGAATGTTAGCCTTGATCCGATTGAATACGGGAGCTAACCCGGATGAGAAACAAACTTATGCTTCCGGTCAGATGCGCAGCAGCATCAAGCTATGGTTTTTGCCTGGAATTATGCGAAGTATAGGCGCTGTTATGGGCAGTGAGGATCAAGTACAAGATGGACGCTTTTTCATTGAACGGAAGGCGGATTATTCCTATTGAACACGTGAAAACATGTTGATGGAGGCATAATGGAAAAAAGGGTTCAGGTTCAGGATGAAAGGAAATGTGTGCAGATGCAACATCGGATCACGCGGATAAGCAGATTGGAACGCTTGAAGTCACTGAGAAAACAGGTGCTTGAAGCGAAGAAAGAACAGGGCACTATGGTGCTGGAGGCTTCGCTGGTTCTACCCATTTTTCTATTCTTTATCCTATTTCTTATCTTCATTGTTCAGATGACACTGATCTCCACCGCATTGCAGAGTACAGCGGGGGAAACGGTAAAACAGTTATCAACTAAGGTTTATCCAGTATCGCTTGCCTTCGCGCCTTCAGATTCTGCTGGAGGTGAGAGCCTGGAGGAGGGCTGGAAATGGCCACAGCTGTCCCTGACGGAATGGGCAGACGGTTACGCTTCTTCCTTGCCTTCACCCTTAAGTGACTGGGTGCGAGATGCAGCGAAACGTGGTGAAGAGCCGCTGCAAAGAATCAAAACGTCGGTAATGGAAGCCATACTTGATCCGGTTGTGAAGCCGTTGTTGCAACCATTTGTTGAAACTACACTGCTGGATATGGAACGTATTCATGTTAACGGAGTATCCGTTCCTAACTTGAAGAATAAGACGAATCCGTATTTCAGAATAGAGCTGAGTTATGAGTTGCCTGTGAAGGTTCCTTTTCTCGGCAAGCCTTTACGAATTCAGGTTGCTGCATCAGAGCGGATATGGATTGGTGACACAGGAGAAGGAAGTGGTAACGGAAGCGGGGGAGAAAATAGCACGGGGTCAGCAACTGTTTTATCAAAGCCAGATCCAGCATTCATAGGGAACCATGCAACGATAAAGGTTCAGGTCAAGCCAGGCGCAACGGCTAATCTCACGATTTTTTACAAGTCTGGTGAGAGTTCTGCGAAGCATATTGGCTGGGCTACGGCTGACGAGAACGGAATCATAGAATGGACATGGTTTGTGGGCACTCGAACAACGGAAGGGACTTGGAGTTTTGTTGTAGAGACTGCGGAGGGCATGCAGACGGAAACTTCATTTACGGTAGCATCCAGAAAGTAAGGAGCGATGATATAGGTGGGATGGTTTTATGTGATCTGTGGTATATATCTTCTGGTGGCGTTTGTAACCGATATACGGTCTATGAAAATTCCGAATCGGTTGACTCTACCAGTAACGGCAATGGGAGTGCTTGCTCATCTTGCCTGGGGAGGCTGGGGAGGTATGTGGTTCTCTTTAGCTGGATTTGCTGTTGGTTTCGGTATGTTGTTTTTAATGTACGTCATCGGTGCAGTCGGTGCAGGAGATGTGAAGTTATTTGGGGGCATAGGAGCCTGGACGGGGTTTACATTTGGCATACACGTGATCATATATTCCATTCTGTACGCTGGATTAATCGGCTTAGTTATCCTTTTATTTCGCAAAGATGCGTCGCAGAGAATACGTACAATGATGTTTAATATATTCAGTTTCTTTAAACTAGGCTCTCTTAAACTCGTAAGTCACGAAAAAACGCTGAAGTTCCCGTTTATGCTCGCTGTACTTCCCGGTTTCGTCAGCTCATGGATTTATATGTTTGGGTAGTTGCTCTGCTCTGGAATAACAGCGATTGAAAGGCTCCTCTGTTATTGGAGCATCCGTGTAATGACTTTTGTTAACATATTAAAACAATGGAAAGTGAGGAGCGGTATGTATGGCTTAACGAGGGATTTCGTACGTAACGGCGGGACATTTATGGTTTTGGAAAAAGCGGACGGGCTACGAATGGAGGAACTCAGCAGGGTACAGATCGGTATGTTAACCTCGAATCGAATTCCTCGTATGCTACCTTTATTCACTCGGGAGATTGATCAGAATGTAACGTTACAGTATGACATCTCCGGATATAAGATGTTGTCCCAGATGTTAAAATCGAGTCAAATCAGCTTGCCAGTATTGTATAATCTTTTATTTCAGTTGGCAGAAGCTCTTGTGGAGTGCAGGCACTACATGTTGGAACCACAAAATTTGTGTATTCACGAAGACTATATATTTATTCAGGGGGCAATGGAGCAAGGGGAGCTTGGTTTAGTTTACGTACCCATGATGAATGCCCATGCCCGGCAGGAGAAGCAACCCCCGCAGATATTCCGTGACTTGGTAATCAAGCTTATGGCTCATGTTCAGGAATTAGAAGGAGAGGGCATACAACGAGTATTACAGTTATGTGATGATGAGCGGTGGGACATTCGGCAATTACGTGAACTTTTATTAGAATTGTGTACTGGTAAACCAGCACGACTGATATCCAGTCAGCTGCCTGAAAAGAAAAGCGTCGCCAGACTTAATTACAATACACCTGATACAGAACAATCAGATCGTCATCAACGTGAGCGCCAGCAAATCATCAAACCGGATGTAGACATTAAAAAAGTAGACCCCTATTCGAAATCTTTGTTACACAGGCCAACAGCTGGCCAACCTTCGTCGAGAAATACAAACTACTTTCATCAGAATCAGACCTCAACTCAACTTGAGTCCTCTTCATCATTTGTTTCCGTAGATCAGAAAAATGTGGAGATGGAAGAGCAAAATTCGGTCACTAGATCTTCGCGTACGACATATATCTGGCTAGGTTGTATAGTTTCCATGGCATTAGTATGGAGATTTATCTACATGCAACAGCCAAGTCAGAATGCAATGATTTTGTCTACAGCGCTAAGTGTCGGCCTCATTGCAGTGGCGAGTTGGATGTGGAAGAGAACGGGTGATTCCGCTGGTGTATCAACGGGTGATTCCGCTGGTGTATCCGGCGTTCGTATCCCTTTCTCTTTATCAGTGATAGGCAGGACAAAGGATAAGGGGGCTAAAGTAGAAGAGGAGATGTTTCAGGAGAGCTGGCGCTGGAATGCCATGGATAAGCCCGAAGAAGATAAGGGGAAATCCATTGAATCTTTGCCTGAGGTTGCTGAAGATCATACCTCTTCCCGCCTTCGCAGCATGAGCATATCCCCTATGAACCTAACGTCTGGAGATATGCTTAATCCACCATATACTGAGAAAAGGGATAGGGAATGGAGGAGTACTTCTGAACCCCATCTCACGGGCTCAGCCGCTGAGGCAACAGTTAATCTGCAGCCACTGGACGGATTATCCAATGAAGACAGAAGCCCTAGTCTACCATCATATTACCTTGAATTAACTCTAAATAAAGGTGGAGGGAGCAAACGTGTTGATGTGAAGGGGGCATCGTTTGTCATTGGAAGAGCAGCGGATATGGTTCAATATGTAGATAACTCGACAGGTGTATCCCGTGCACATGTGGAATTGAGTCGGAGCAAATCTGGTTATGCTCTCAAGGATCTAGGTTCCGTCAATGGAACGATCCTTCAAGGAAATCTGCTGGCTCCTTACAAAGAATATCCACTGACGGATGGGGATACGTTCATCCTGGCCGAATCGGTCTACGTTTATCGAGTGTCAGGATGAACTGTACGATCCAAATGTAATTTGTTTTAATCGGATAACCCGCGATGCTTCAGGTCCTCAAGAGCCTGAGTCAATGTGGGGAAGGTAAACTTAAAACCGTGATCCAAGGATTTTTGTGGAATGACCCGTTGTCCTTGAAGCAGGACGACGGATAGTTCACCAACCAGTGTTTTGATCAGGAAGCCAGGGACAGGGAACCAGTGAGGACGATGATAAACTTTGCCTACCGTACGGCCGAATTCATCATTGGTTACCGGGTTGGGCGAAGAAGCATTAACTGGACCCGAAATCTCTTTGTTATGAATAGTGAAGTCAATCAGTCGAACGATATCCATAATGTGAATCCAACTGGTCCACTGTTTGCCGCTGCCGATCTTGCCGCCAAATCCGAGCATATAGGGCAGTTTCATCAATGGGAATGCCCCTTTTTTATGACCCAAAACGAGACTGACCCGGATTTTGACCAGTCTTACATCCCGGATGGCATCGGCGGCAACTTCCCATTGTTCCGAGACGCGGGAAGGAAAATTCATCGACCTTTGCGGGCTGCTCTCATCAAAGGTTTCATCGGGAGAGGTGCCGTAGATTGCCATGGCTGAAGCCTGGACGACAACTTCCGGCTTTTGTCGTAGCGATTCCACTAGTTTGGCAACCCGGGCAACCGTTCTAACTCTGGATTCCACAATTTCCAGCTTGGCCTTCGTTGTCCAACGCTGGTTCAATGTCTCGCCCGCTAGATTCACCAGAGCATCAATACCTTCCAGTTCCTGCGGCGTTTCTTCGAGCTGATCCCAGGATATATATGTAAGGTTTTTACTCGGATTATGCATGTCAGGAAGCTTGCGAGTGATTACTTTCACATGATGTCCGGCCTGTAACCAGTAATCTACAAGTGCGCCTCCGACAAATCCGGTACCTCCACAAATGGCAATTTTCATATTGAACATCCTCTCTTATGGGTCAAAAAGCCCCGCATGGTAAGTTAAATGAGTGAAAAGGGCTTACCGAGCGGAGCTAACATGTGTTTAATTTAACCAAATTGGTACCACATCTAACGATGCTGACCTGCTTTATTTTCCAATCGGTTCATACGCTATAATTCATCAAATGATTATTTCATCAAATGGCGATAGGGAGTATAGTCGATTTTATTTTTCTCCAGAAATTTAACCAGAAATTTATTGTCCCGTTTTGGTGTCGCAATGATATAACCTTTAATGCAATGGTCTCTGGACACTTCGGTTGCATGATCTTCCACGGCAATTTTACCAATCTCGGCAGCAATGGAATGTTTGGCAATGTCACGAAAAGGGCCAGGTACAGGTTCAACAAGCTGATCCAGAAAAGCTTTGGCTTCATCTGTCCATAGGTGGCGGCTTGTCTCCACCCAGTGATTCTGCCAATCCAGCTTGGACTTTCCGTCAGCTTTCGGCAGCACCTTAAGGAACTTCCGCATCATGAAAAATCCACCGATGCACATGCTTCCAAGCAGCAAAAGCGTCCAGAACGCAATCGTATTCATAAACCAGTTGCTGGGCGAACTACTCGTTAAAAGCTGGGTGTAGGTATTAAAAATCATTGCCAAATCACCTCGGTTTATTGATTTTCACGCCCTGATGAAAAGGCGTCCATGTTCCGTAATTTGCTGTCAAAAATAGCCTCTCATTCGAATTATATCGCATTTCTAGATTTATTTCGATAATCGCGTTATGATAGTGGATAATTCAGAAAAAGGGGGATCTATTGATGCTGAAAATCGGCTCCCACGTGTCCTTTTCGGACAAGGGATTATTGAGTGCAACGAAGGAAGCGTCCTCGTACGGTTCCAGTTCGTTTATGATATATACGGGTGCACCGCAGAACACACGCCGTAAGCCTATTGAATCGATGTTTATTGAGGAAGGCAAACTTGCCATGCAGGCAGGCGGATTTGAGGACATTGTTGTGCATGCTCCTTATATCATTAACCTGGGCTCTTACAAGGACAGCACATATGGACTGGCTGTGGACTTCCTTCAGGAGGAAATTCGCCGTACTCACGCCATTGGCGTGAAAAACATCGTATTGCACCCTGGTGCATTTACGGATAAGGATGCTCATTACGGTATCGAACGTATTGCACAAGGATTAAATGAAGTGCTCGATGGTATTCAGGAAACCGATGTGAATATTGCACTGGAGACGATGGCTGGTAAAGGAACCGAAATGGGCCGTAGCTTCGAGGAACTTGCACAGATTATTGAGAAAGTGAAACATAACGAACGTCTGACGGTGTGCATGGATACGTGCCACATTCATGATGCGGGTTATGACATTGTCAACGATCTGGATGGTGTACTGGATCAATTTGATCGAACGGTTGGACTTGACCGAATTGCTGTAATGCACATTAACGATAGTAAAAATGCTGCCGGTGCACGCAAAGACCGTCATACACCGATTGGATCGGGCTGGATTGGTTTTGAAGCAATCAACCGTATTGTAAACCATGAGAAGCTGAATAATCGTCCATTCATTCTGGAAACGCCGTGGATTGGTAAAGATGCCAAAACCCAGCGACCGATGTATGAAATTGAAATTGCATTGCTGCGCGGAGACGTGGAAGGCCGTTTCGGTCAGGAGTTCCTGAGTGAAGTCGAGCAAATGCAGCACTTCTTCAAAAGTAAGGAACTGGATTCCCGTGCGTATGTACTTGATGTGTGGACACTGCTCAAAAATGATGCCAAAGCCAAAAAAGCTGATCCGCGTGAACCGCTGGAACGCTTGTATGACATGGTGACAGAGGCGGCATTGTTCCCGCATTTGAATGAAGAACAAATCAATCACCGCTTGATTGCTTGGCTTGCAGGGTAATCCCTGCAAGTCTTGCCTGATATAGTTCATGTATGTCTTGTCTAATTGAAGGAGGAAGATTAACCCGATGGAGATTCACGCAAAACAAATACGACCTGATGATCAAAACCGCGCCAATCGAGCGCGTATGCTTATTTCCTGTCCGGATGGTCCGGGAATTGTAGCAGCGGTATCACACTTTTTGCATCAACATGGTGCCAACATTGTACAGTCTGACCAGTATACGATGGACCCGTCAGGCGGTATGTTTTTTATGCGGATCGAGTTCGATCTACCGCAACTGGAGAGCAACTTGGCGAAGCTGGAAGCGGATTTTGCCGATGTAGCAACACGTTTCGAGATGGAATGGTCTCTTTCAGCGGTTAGCCGCAAAAAAAGGTTGGCTATTTTTGTATCCAAAGAGGATCACTGTTTGGTAGAGCTGCTCTGGCAATGGCAGGCTGGCGATCTTGATGCGGATATTGCGCTTGTGGTCAGCAACCATTTGGATATGAAAAACTATGTAGAGTCTTTCGGCATTCCGTATCACCATATTCCGGTTACAGCCGATACGAAAAAAGAAGCGGAGCAACGTCAACTGGAAGTGATCGGCAACGATGTGGATGTGATTATTCTCGCCCGTTATATGCAGATTATCTCTCCAACGTTTATTGAACATTACCGTAACCGTATTATCAACATTCATCATTCGTTCTTGCCAGCCTTTGTTGGAGGTAAGCCATACGCTCAAGCCTATAACCGTGGTGTTAAAATCATTGGCGCAACGGCGCATTATGTAACGGAGGAGCTGGATGGCGGCCCAATTATTGAACAGGACGTTCAGCGTGTAAGCCATGGGGATAATGTGACCGAATTGAAACGCATTGGACGTACTATTGAGCGTGTTGTGCTTGCGCGGGCTGTGAAATGGCATGTGGAGGACCGTGTTCTTGTACACGAAAATAAAACAGTCGTATTTTAAGTCTAAGTTTACGCTTTAATACTGTGCAAGGTTGATCCGTAACCTTACAAGAGAAGTAGACTCAGTCACTCAGAGAGTGCTGCACTATAATCCGAGCGGCCCCAGTTCAATGATGAACCGGGTGCCGCTTTTTGGCGTGTATGTATTTTCCGCATAGACCTAACAAAGTACCAAAGAGAAGATGGCCAACGACCCAATAGAAAATGGCACCAGCGTCATTCAGATCGGGTACACGTGGGGATAACGGAGACAAAGGGAGATAGAGCAGGGAAGAGACGGCTCCAATAAGTATTCCTCTACTGACTGGACGGCCTGAACGTCTGATCCACCAGATATAGAAAATCCCGATGATAACAGATACAGCAAGGTGCAGGAAAAATTCGATCCATTCCGGCAGGCGCGGAGGAAGCCCTGGTACAAAATCAATGTTAAGTAGCAAGGTGTATACCTTTTCGTCAGTTAATGTTTGGACCACTTTGAGAAACAGTCCCAGAAAAACGCCGCTGACGATTCCGGTTATGATCCCGGAAAACAAGGGTAATGATGATTTTAACGAACGAGACGGGTGTCGCACTGCATCTGACATTACAAGCCCTCCTTGGAATGAAGCATACCTAGCTATCTGAAAAATAAACCGTTCACCTTGCTCTCGAATCGAGAGATACAGACTAGAAGATGCAAATTTCACGTTAATCTCTAAAAAGTGTATGGTTTTCAGCTTAAAGGTTATACTTCATCCGATGGATTAACAAGGTTTAGCGAGAATCAGCCGAATTTTTCCGTAACTTTCTAAAAGAAGGTTATGGAAAAGCTTCACGGCAAGTGATACAATACAAAAGTGAATAAGTCAAAATGAAACATTCAAGCGGATTCACTTATTGTTTATGCGGTTTGCTTGTATGATGAGAGGGACTCGCTTGCGCACCCGACTTATCTAAAGACATGAGGAGGACAAACCATGACTGACAAGAACGAAGCGATTCAAAAGGACGAGAACACCACAATCGACAATCTGTCGATTACAACCGTACGTACTTTGGCGATTGATGCAATTGAGAAGGCAAATTCCGGACACCCGGGTATGCCGATGGGCTCCGCTCCGATGGGGTACCAGCTTTTTGCAAAAACGATGACTCATAACCCGGACCACCCGACTTGGATTAACCGGGACCGCTTTGTGCTGTCCGCAGGACATGGCTCCATGTTGCTGTACAGCTTGCTGCACCTGAGCGGCTACGATCTTCCTATGGAAGAATTGAAACAATTCCGTCAATGGGGAAGCAAAACTCCGGGTCACCCGGAATTTGGACATACAGCTGGTGTTGATGCAACTACCGGACCACTGGGTCAAGGTATTGCAATGGCAGTTGGTATGGCTATGGCTGAAGCTCAACTGGGCGCAACTTATAACAAAGATCAATTTAACGTTGTTGATCACTACACATATGCAATCTGCGGTGATGGCGACCTGATGGAAGGCGTATCTCATGAATCTGCTTCCCTGGCTGGACGTCTGGGCCTTGGTAAACTGATCATGTTGTTCGATTCCAACGACATTACGCTGGATGGTAAACTTGATCTGTCTTCTTCCGAAAGCATCGCTAAACGTTTTGATGCGTATGGCTGGCAAGTGCTGCGTGTTGAAGACGGTAACGATCTGCCCGCAATTGAAAAAGCAATCAAAGAAGGTCAAGCAGACACAGCACGTCCTACATTGATCGAAGTGAAAACCGTTATCGGTTACGGTAGCCCGAACAAGCAAGGTAAAGGCGGCCACGGCGGTACTCACGGATCTCCACTGGGTGCAGAAGAAGCTAAACTGACTAAAGAATATTATAAATGGGTATATGAAGAAAACTTCCACGTACCAGCTGAAGTTCGCGATCACTTTGCTCAAGTAAAAGAAAAAGGTATTGCTGCAAACAAAGCATGGGACGCACAATTTGCTGAGTACAAAAAAGCATACCCTGAACTGGCTGCTCAGTTCGAAACAGCAATTAACGGTGATCTTCCAGAAGGCTGGGATCGTGATCTGCCGAAATATGCGGCAACAGACAAAGCATTGTCTACGCGTGTAGCTTCCGGTAACGCTCTGAACGGTCTGGCACACAATGTGCCTCATCTGACAGGTGGTTCTGCTGACTTGGAAAGCTCCACAATGACGCACTTGAACAACCTGGCAAACTTCACTCCGGAAGACTATTCAGGCCGTAACATCTACTTCGGTATCCGTGAATTCGGTATGGCTGGTGCGATGAACGGTATGGCACTGCACAGCGGCGTGAAAGTATTCGGCGGTACGTTCTTCGTATTTACCGACTACCTGCGTCCGGCTGTTCGTCTGGCTGCACTGATGAGCCTGCCAGTAACGTATGTTCTGACTCACGACAGTATCGCTGTTGGTGAAGATGGTCCTACGCACGAGCCGATCGAGCAATTGGCTTCCCTGCGTATCATCCCGAACCTGACGGTAATTCGTCCAGCTGACGGTAACGAAACTTCTGCAGCTTGGGCTTACGCGCTGGAGAACAAGAGCAACCCGGTTGCCTTGGTACTGACTCGTCAAAACTTGCCGATCCTCGAAGGTACTGTAGAAGGTGCACGTGAGAACGTTAAACGTGGTGCTTATGTGGTGTCCGATGCTAAAGACGGTAAAGCGGTAGCACAAATCATCGCGACAGGTTCTGAAGTACAGCTCGCTGTTAAAGCTCAAGCTGCACTTGCTGAGCAAGGGATTCAAGTTCGCGTAATCAGCATGCCTAGCTGGGATCTGTTCGAGAAACAAGACAAAGCTTACAAAGAGTCCGTTCTTCTTCCGGATGTTAAGGCTCGTCTGGCGATCGAAATGGCTTATCCAATGGGCTGGGAAAAATATGTTGGAGATCAAGGTGACATTCTCGGAATCAGCACGTTCGGTGCTTCCGCGCCTGGCGACCGTGTAATCCAGGAGTATGGTTTTACTGTGGATAACGTAGTTAGCCGCGTAAAAGCATTGCTGTAATTAAAACTTTATACTTCAACAGTCTGTCATGGGCCGAACGTCTTCCGGCGCTTCTGGCTCATGACAGTTGTTATTTCCGCAGAGTCAAGGGCGGCATGGCTGCCCTGATCTGTGTTGCCTTTTGTTTTCATTAACTTCAGGGGAGCGGGTACGCATGTCACAATTGGATCAAGTCAGTGTAGTGAAAAAGGCCAACATATATTATGATGGCCAGGTAACCAGTAGAACGGTTATTTTGGGGGATGGCAGCAAAGTGACGCTAGGTATCATGCTTCCAGGTAACTATGAGTTCGGCACAGATTCCCGCGAAATTATGGAGATTCTGTCCGGCGATCTGAGAGTATTGCTTCCTGGTGAAGAAGAGTGGCAAGAGATTCAAGGCCAAGCTACATTCCACGTGCCTGCTGAATCCAAATTCAAACTGGAGATACGCAGCGTTACCGACTACGTCTGCTCGTACCCGGCGGAATAACACAAGAAGGGGAACTCGAACCGCATTGTTGCGGATTCGATTTGCCCTTTTTGCTTCTTGAATGTTAACAGCCAAGTTCGTGCATAAGCTTGTCAGCAAGTTGGATTTGAAGTATCCTTAGGACAAGTTGTTTAACATGGAAAACGGAAATAATATACCGATATCAGGAGGTTTTTGAGATCATGGCAAAAAAAGTGACATTTGACTATAGTACAGCTTTGCAATTTGTAAACCAGCACGAAGTAGACTATTTCGCTGAACCGATCCGCTTGGCTCACGAGCAACTTCATAATGGTACAGGAACAGGTTCCGACTATCTCGGTTGGATCGACCTTCCGACAGCATATGACAAAGAAGAATTTGCCCGCATCCAAAAAGCGGCTGCTAAAATCCAAAGCGATTCCGAAGTGCTGATCGTGATCGGTATCGGTGGATCATACCTGGGAGCACGCGCAGCGATCGAAATGCTGACACATTCCTTCTACAACAACTTGCCGAAAGACAAACGCAAAACTCCTGAGATTTATTTTGCAGGTAACAACATCAGCTCTACGTATGTGACACACTTGCTGGATCTGGTAGAAGGTAAAGACTTCTCCGTGAACGTTATCTCTAAATCGGGTACAACAACTGAACCAGCGATTGCATTCCGTATCTTCCGTGCAGCTCTGGAGAAAAAATACGGGAAAGAGGAAGCTCGCAAACGTATCTACGCAACAACAGATAAAGAGCGCGGAGCACTCAAAAAGCTGGCGAATGAAGAAGGTTATGAATCTTTCATCATCCCGGATGATGTAGGTGGACGTTATTCCGTACTCACAGCAGTAGGTTTGTTGCCAATCGCAACAGCAGGGATCAACATCGAAGAAATGATGCAAGGTGCAGCTGATGCTTCCAAAGAGTACAGCAATCCGAATGTAGCGGAGAACGAAGCCTATCAATATGCTGCTGTTCGTAACGCATTGTATCGTAAAGGCAAAGGAACAGAGATTCTGGTGAACTACGAGCCTTCCTTGCACTTCGTATCCGAGTGGTGGAAACAGCTCTTTGGTGAAAGCGAAGGTAAAGACTACAAGGGGATCTATCCTGCATCCGTAGATTTCTCCACAGACTTGCACTCTATGGGTCAATTCATTCAGGAAGGTAGCCGGAACATCTTCGAAACCGTTATTCAAGTCGCAGAAGTATCCGAACACATTTCCATTGAAGCTGATGCGGACGATCTGGACGGTTTGAACTTCCTGGAAGGAAAAACGATGGATTTCGTCAACAAAAAAGCATTCCAAGGAACGTTGCTCGCACATACAGATGGCCAAGTTCCAAATCTGATTGTGAACATTCCAGATATGACTCCATATTCCTTCGGATATCTGGTATACTTCTTTGAAAAAGCATGTGGCATCAGCGGATATTTGCTGGGTGTGAATCCATTTGACCAACCGGGCGTGGAAGCATACAAGAAAAATATGTTCGCATTGCTGGGCAAACCAGGCTTTGAAGAAGAGAAAGCAGCGCTCGAAGCGAGACTTTCTGAATAATTCATGGCTTCGCTCATATAGTTAAATAAAGATTGTTAAGTCCATCCGGGAATGCGAGCTTTTGCAGGGTATCGTTTCCCGGGTGTCATTAACCAAGGCAGTTCATCCGCAATATGCGGGGAACTGCTTTCTTGTAAAATGGATGATTTAAGGAAAGTTGGATTGGAAATGATTGAACGTTATCGAACGGTTCGAGGATCGGGACAACTGGAAATTGTGATCAAGAAATCACGGTTTATCGGTCATATTATGCCGGTCTCAACTGAGGAAGAAGCTATTGCTTTTATTGATGATATCAAGAAAAAGCATTGGAATGCGACACATAACTGCTCGGCGTACATGATTGGCGAGCGGGATGAGATTCAGAAGCAGTCCGATGACGGGGAGCCGAGTGGTACAGCGGGTAAACCTATTCTTGAGGTGATCAAGAATCAGCAATTAAAGAATGTAGCGATTGTTGTTACAAGATACTTCGGGGGAATCATGCTTGGCGCTGGTGGACTTATTCGTGCGTATACAGATGGTGCTGTGGCAGCGATTGAAGCAGGTGAAGCCATTACCAAAGTGTTGCATCGAGAAGTATTTGTCGAACTGGATTATACGTGGCTTGGGAAAGTGGAAAATGAGTTAAGGGGCCGGGAAGTGCGTACAGGTGAAACGGCTTTCACCGATAAAGTTACGTTAACGTGTCTTCCGCCGGATAGTGAAACCGAGGCATTTATCGCCTGGATCACGGATTTGACGCAAGGGCAATCCCGGATCACGGAGGGACAGCGGCTTTATTTTATTGAAGGGGAATAAAATATATGGCTAGAAGAGCAGTCGAACAGGAGTTGTCGAGGGAGCGGATACTGGAGGCGGCGAGGCATCTTTTTATTACCAAAGGATACCGCGCCATTTCGATGCGAAGCATCGGCCAGCATCTTGGCTATAGTCATGGGTCGCTGTATTATCATTTTAAGGAAAAAGCAGAATTGTTCTATGCGATCGTGGTGGAGGATTTCAACCATCTGGGACATCTACTGTTGCAAGCCATGGTCAGGCCGGTTGCAGGCGGCGTGAACAAAGTGGAGCATATTTTGATGGAGTTTATTCGATTTGGTCTGGAAAATCCATATCAATACGAGATTATGTTTATGATTCGGGACGAGGAGTTGTTGTCCTATTGTCGTACGGAGCAGGGACGTTGTTTCGAACTGTTTGCGTCGATTATCAGGCAGTATATGAAGGAAGAGGGCTGTGCCGAAGAAGATATTCAGCATGTGCCGCGTACTTTGTTTCTGGCTATGCACGGATTCATATCGTATCATATTCAAGATCGTTTAACGTTTGCGGAGATCGAATCCTCTGCGTTGTCTCATGTGAAAGTATTGTGCCGTAACTTGGGTCAGCAGCCTGGCGTGCAATAATTTGCCGCTTATGCCTGCCCCTACACTTCAAGGCGGTGATTGATCATAACATTAACTCTTTATTACGTTATCATGCGAAAGATATTATTTTCATACGCTGAAGATGAAGACAGGCGTTCCTAACCCCGGTACAGGGTGGAGCGCCTGTTTGTGTTTGTCTTTTTTGGAGATGGAACTTAACCTTCCATAATTTTAATAAAATACTCCCGGTTACGCGGTCCATCAAATTCGCAAAAATAGACTCCTTGCCAGCGTCCGAGAAGTAGTCTGCCTTCATGAAGGATGACAGTCTGTGATGGACCGGTAGTTATTGATTTGAGGTGAGAGGCCGTATTGCCCTCGGCATGACGATACTGAGGGTGCTCCCATGGGTACACCTCATCGAGACGTAACAAGACATCATGTTTAACATCAGGGTCGGCATTTTCATTAATAGCAATGCCAGCTGTTGTATGTGGACAATAAATGAGTACGGTGCCATTCTGCACGCCGCTGCTTTGCACAACTTGTTTGACTTCCCGTGTGATATCCTTCATTTCATCTCTTGCAAATGTTGATATATTTTGTGTGTATAACATGTCTTTCCTCCTTGTCGTTGTAATGGCTCTCCTCAATTTTAACTCCTCAGATAGTAACTTAACCACCTGAAGATCAACAAAACTCATTGATTCTACAGGTAGAAATAAACGATTTATAAAAGGATGTATACAAGGATGAAGGCTACACAAATGTTTGATTACATTGAACGGAATTTCGCCAATGTAATGTACTGAAATCGTTTATTAAAAATGGGGAAATTTGTGTATTCGAGGCATCAAATAGTTCGAATAAAAGCATTGACGATCAGCACTGCAAACTGGTAAAGTATCAGATAAGCAAAAACCAAGTAGACTAATGGGAATAATAATAAAGTAAACTTATCCAACTCAGGAAAATGTCGTATGAAGTCAGGTAGACTGCCGACCGGAGTTAAAGCCGGAGGCTGGGAGGGAACACAGTAATGAACACCGTTCTTCGTCACAAGGGATGGACTTGGGGTTTTCGCAGTACCGTATTGTTATATTTCATCGTGCTCATTGTACTTCCAATCATCGGTGTGTACGCCAATTCCTTTTCTGAAGGATGGAGCAATTTTGCTGAGAGCATCATGGACCCGATCGCATGGAAGGCGGTGCTATTAACGGTACGTCTGGCCGTGGTCGCCGCTATAATTAATGTGGTCTTAGGAACCATGATTGCCTGGGTGTTAACCAGATATCGATTCGTTGGCAGATCCTTTCTTAACAGTCTCGTCGATTTGCCTTTTGCGTTGCCGACAGCTGTAGGCGGTCTGATGATTATGCTGTTGCTCGGCCCGATCAGTGCTGTCGGGAAACTGGCTGAATCCATGGGGTTTGAAATTGTATTTCATCAGCCTGCAATTGTAATTGCGATGACCTTTGTTACCTTTCCTTTTGTCATCCGGGCAGTGCAGCCTTTGCTGGAAGAGATCGATCCTTCCGAGGAAGAGGCTTCGTACACGATGGGTGCTTCCAAGGCACGTACATTCATGCAGGTCATTCTTCCATCTATTGCTCCTGGCATGATTAGCGGCGGAATGTTGGCTTTTTCCAGGGCGCTTGCTGAATTTGGCGCAGTTGTACTGGTTGCCGGTAATATTCCGGGCAGAACACTAACCGCTTCTGTTTTTATCTATGGTGAGATTGAAAGTGATAACCCGACAGGAGCGGCCGCAGTATCCGTATTGCTTCTAACACTCTCCTTCCTGATCCTCTGGCTGATCAATCTCGTACAGATGCGGGGGAGAAGAAGATGAGAAGACTCTTAATCGGACTTACGTTTGTAGTGTTCACATTGCTGTTGATCATTCCTCTCGGACGGATTCTGATTGGCGCGTTTGAGGATGGTGCAGGCGGCTTTGTTAAAGGTATTATGCGTCCTGAGGCGCTTCACGCACTGATGATGACAGGGTTGGTCGTTCTGGTGGTTACCCTGTTAAATACACTGTTTGGCATCATGATGGCGATTTATCTGGTCCGCGCAGGATGGCTGAGTGAACGGGTGAAAGGACTGCTTAACAGCATTGTCGATTTACCTTATGCGGTATCGCCGGTTATTGGCGGTTTGATGATTGTTTTGTTGCTTGGACCAAACAGCATCATGGGAGGATTTTTTGAGGGCATCGGATTTAATGTGGTGTACGCTTTTCCAGGGATGGTTATTGCCACGTTGTTCGTTACGTTCCCGTTGATGGTAAGGGAAGTTATGCCCGTCCTGCAAGAGCTAGGTTCGCAGCAGGAAGAGGCGGCTTCCACACTTGGAGCCTATGGCTGGAGAACGTTTTGGAGTGTTACCTGGCCTTCCATCCGCTGGGCAGTGGTCTATGGTCTAGTTCTGACGGTAGCGCGTTCACTGGGAGAATTCGGGGCGGTATTGGTCGTATCCGGTAACATTATGAATAAAACGCAGACAGCAACAACACTGGTGTATCAGGATGTAGAGAATTTCAACGTGTCAGCCGCAAACGGTGTGGCATTGGTGCTGGTAACCTTCTCCGTAGGACTGCTGCTCCTGATGGAATGGGCCAAGAAGCGAAAGGAAGTGCATTAAGATGCATGTAGAAGTTCGTGATCTGAACAAACACTTTGGTGATTTTCATGCGGTAAAAGATGTCTCGTTCGATATTGCCAAAGGACATCTGATCGGTTTGCTCGGCCCCAGCGGAGGCGGGAAAACGTCGATTCTGCGTATGCTCGCAGGGCTTGAAAGCCCAGGGTCGGGCGAGATCCGCTTCCACGGAAAAGTCGTGAATCATCTGCCGCCTCAAGAGCGAGGCATTGGATTTGTATTTCAGAACTATGCGTTGTTCAAACATATGAGTGTTTTTGATAATATTGCGTTTGGTCTCAAGGTGAAAAAGACACCCAAAGCCCAGATTCGTGATCGCGTGATGGAACTCGTTGAGCTGACTGGGCTGAAAGGTTTCGAACAGCGTTATCCGCACCAGTTGTCAGGTGGACAGCGTCAACGTGTGGCCTTTGCCAGAGCGCTTGCGCCTGAGCCACAGTTACTGCTTCTGGACGAACCGTTTGCAGCCATTGATGCAAAGATCCGTCAAGAGCTTCGTTCATGGCTGCGTGAGTTGATCGAGCGGGTAGGCATCACGTCCATCTTTGTTACTCACGATCAGGATGAAGCCATTGAAGTAGCAGATGAGATTATGATTATCAGCCAAGGTCGTTTGGAGCAAAAGGGTACCCCTTGGGATATTTATAAAAATCCGCAGACCCCATTCGTGGCGACTTTTATTGGGGAGTCTACGGTGGTGGAGGATGCCTCTCAGCTGAAAGGTTTCGAACATGCTGTGCATGGTGGCAATACGCGCGCACTGATCAGACCGGAGTATATCGAGATTGGACTCAAAAACGAGTTCACGATGTTGTCTGCAACGGAAAAAGGGATTGTGAAACATCTTCACTTCCGCGGTAGTGAATGGATGGTTGAAGTTGAGGTGGAGGGACATAAGCTCATCACCTATCGCTCATTGGAGAAAACGACACTGGAGATCGGGCAAACGATTCGTGTGCTTGTGCACCGCGCCTATTTGTTCAACGACTCGGAGAGCTGGGTTGTTGAGAACCGACTGAAAGAAGATCCGATGCCTGTCATGATCTAGAGCCTGTTATGTTAAGAATAAAGCAGAAATGAAAGAAGGAGCGGCCATGCAGACGAGCCAAAACAATAAGAAATTTATACCTTTATACGTGATCCTGATGCTTGTGCTCGTCTGTGTGACTGCCGGATGTAGCAAGCAGGAGCCAGGGCAGCCAGCCGGGGTTTCGAGTGGGGATTCTTCGAACACACTGGTTATTGGTGCATATAGCGTAGCGAAGGATGCGGTAGGTGAACTGTTGCCCAAGTTCCAGGCAGAATGGAAAGCCAAAACGGGACAGAGTATTAATTTTCAAGAGTCTTATGAAGCCTCAGGAACTCAAGCTAGAGCGATCGTCGGCGGGTTCGAAGCGGATGTAGCCTTGCTGGCGATGGAAAGTGACATCGATAAACTGGTGAAGGCCAAGCTGGTCACTACGGATTGGAAACAAACTCCGAATGAGGGCATGATTACCCGTTCGATTGTTGTTTTAGGTACACGAGCAGGCAATCCACTGGGGATTAAAGATTTTCAGGATTTAACCAAGCCTGGCGTGAAGGTGTTGTATCCTAACCCGAAAACATCCGGCGGTGCACAGTGGGATATTAATGCTATTTACGGTGCAGGATTGAAGCTGTCGGAGGAGAAAGAGGGCAAGAAAGACCCTGCCGCAGCCAAAGCATTTCTGGAAGAGGTGCACCAGAACGTTGAATCCCTTGACAAGAGTGGCCGTTCCTCGATGGCGGCATTTGAATACGGTGTAGGGGACGTCATCGTAACATACGAGAATGAATTGCTCGCTCGAATCGCAAAGGGTGTAGACTATGATATCGTGGTGCCGAAAAATACGATACTCATTGAAAATCCTGCAGTGGTGGTGGATAAATACGCTGACAAACATGGCAATCGGGAGCTGGCGGAAGCCTTTATCGCATACTTGCGGACACCTGAAGCGCAGCGTATTTTTGCGAAACACGGCTTCCGCTCGGTAGACCCGGACGTATTTGCCGAGACGAAAGAATCGTTCCCGACACCAGCGGGACTGTTTGATATCAACTATCTGGGTGGATGGGATGAGGTGCGGAAGACACTGTATTCCAAACGCGGCGTATGGTATCAGGTGCTGGCAGGACTGTAGCCCATTGAACAATGAACTATATAAGTTGAACTATTTATTTACACAATAACGGAGAGGACAGAAAAAACCTGGAAAAGCGTAGCGCTCGCCTTTATCACCGGATTTTCCCCTTTGGAAAAGGGAATCTAAAAAAATCTGGGGATAACAGCGATTGGAAGGTTATTCTGTCATCGGAGTGTTCCGTGTAAGAGAGATTAATTCAACTTATACAGGAATGTGAACCTTCATTTTACGGCATGCCGAGATGGAGGTTTTTTACTACGAAAAGGTTATAATAGGAAGTATACTAATACACATGTTGGCATAATCGTAATTGCAGAGAGGTGTGACCGTAATGAGTACAGAGATCAAATTGTCCCAAAGCACAGCGATTCGGCTGGAGCAGGCCCGCGGCAAGGGCATGCCAGAAGCGGATATATTAAAAGCGATTCAAGCCAAGGATGTACCGGCATTTGATAGCGTATCCGAAGAGCATTATCGGTACGATACGTTTTTCTCCTATGCGGACGAGCATGGTGAGAACTTGGAAGGGGCTGTACGGAACGGGTATCGAATTACGTTTAATACACGTGGCGGCCTGGGCATCTGGCTGGAAAAAGCATTTAATCTGCAAGCAGAGAAGGATTTCACGGTGGGTGAGGGCATCATCAACGGTTTGCAGTTGACTGCAGAACAGGCTGAGGTGCTAGAGCAACGTCTGGCATGGAACTGGGTCATCACGGATGCCTTAGAGGTTCCTGCTGGCCGTGAACTGACGTTGAAACTGCGTGCGCTGGTGTGAGCGGACGCATATGGAATCATCATGTCTGAGGCTGGGTTTCTCCAGCCCGGTCAGACGACAGACTTTCCCGGCCAGCTGTGATGAGCTGTGAGTGGGGGAGTCTTTTTTTTGCAAAAGCGGAGGTAGGGGATTACAATTTACATAAAATATTTGTGGCACAACTTTGTTGATTACGAAGGAAGAGACATCACATCTGAGCTGAATCGGCTTCAGGGAGCGAGAGGGGAATGCGGAATGAATCAGCTCACATTTCTGGGCACAGGCGACGCCATGGGTGTCCCAAGGGTGTATTGTAGTTGTGAGGTATGTGCAGAGGCGAGGCAGACAGGAGAAAATCGACGAAAACGTTCATCGATCATGATTCATGATGGTAGTCACGTGGAAGATCAGCCTGAAGACGGGATGTTTATGATCGACTGCGGGCCGGACTGGCGTTCTCAGATGGAAGATCAGGGAATGCGTATGGTGCATACGTTGCTGATTACACATGCGCATTTTGATCATATTGGCGGCCTGCCGGAATGGGCGGATGCGTGCCGCTGGCTAGGCGTGAAGGGTAAGCTGTATGCCCCGCGTGAGGTAATCGTTACGATACAGGGACAATTTCCGTGGCTCGCTCGTCACATGGATTTTATGGAAACGGATAACGGGATTGAACTCGGTGGATGGACGATTCGCTCCTGGAAAGTGTGTCACGGACACAATGGATTTTCGTACGCTTATCGATTGGAACGTAGGGGGTATGCTTGGGCTTACTGTTCGGATGCTATAGATTTGAAGGAAGACGAGAAGGAACTGTTGTATGGACTGGATCTACTGGTATTGGGCACAAGTTTTGTGCATGAGCTGGCGGAGTTTTCAACGCGTTCGGTGTACGATATGCAGGAGGCGCAGGAGCTTTTGCGAGAGCTGAAGCCGGGATACACTTATTTTACACATATGTCCCATGATGTAGATGTAAGGCAGGACTATAAACTGGATCAGGGCATTACCATAGCACGAACAGGCATGACGGTGACGCTGGGCTAAGATTCGATGTCGATGTGAAATCAGGATTCGGCATTGAAATTGGAGAATTTGAGATTGAGGAATAGATTTTGTTGTAAAAAATAAATTCAGAAGAGCGTATCCTTTTCAGGAGGTTCTTCGTTTACATAATGAAACACTTAATCAGGAACAAACAAAGGGGGGCCCCCGAGATGGCCTTTGTGAAGTCCGCAGATTGCGAAGTCAACAGACTTGAGCATGAATGGAGCAACACGCGTAATTACAAGACGGATCATGTTGGAGATGGCGGAATTACCAATCAAATGAATCAAGCTAGTCCAATAAATCAGATTACTACAACGAATCAGAGATATGATATGGATTGTACAAAGGATGCTGATGGGAAACGTATTTCGCATCCCATGTTGCACGATATATTGCCTGACCTAATGGCTTCACTCTATGCATATTGCTTGTCATTGACCAAATCAGTGACAGAGACAGAGGATCTCGTACAGGAAACCTGTCTCAAGGGATTATCGTCAGAGGTGGTGCAAGCTTCCGAAAGATCAGACGCGTCTTTTAATTGGGAAGCTTATCTGATTCGGATTGCACGCAATACATGGATTGATGGAATTCGTAAGCAGGAGAAGCTTCGATCTATTCTCGCGGAGATGAAACCTGTGATGTCCGAATGTACGGAAGAAGAATCATTTGAAGAGCTGGAGACTGCGGTGCAGCTGTTAGTTCACACCTTGCCACCATGGCAACGAGCAATCTATATTTTACGTGAAATCATGGGATATAAGGCGGCAGAGACTGCCGAGATGCTGCGTACAACCGAAGGTGCCGTAAAAGCAGCATTAAACCGTGCCCGCACAGCTTTAAGTAAGATCAGGCATAAATTCGAGGAAGCAGGGATGGATGCTGCATTGGAACAGGCGACGATGGAAGAGCCCGCTGATCTGGAGCAAGAGCAGCTCCGCAGTTATCTGATGGCTTTCCGCCAAGGGGATACCGCACGTCTAATTGATCTGTGCCTGAATCGCACGGACGATCCGATGGCTGTAGCGGGTACGATTTTGCAGCAGACTCTGCCGTCTCAAGCGATGCAGCCATTGATGTACGGTTATGCCACTTCGAGCACGATTTCGATGCCTTATGGAGGTGGATATACGGTCATCATGGCTGCCTAATATAAGGAGGCGACATATATGAACGTTGTACCTTACGTAGTAGAACAGACCGCTCGCGGCGAGCGGAGTTATGATATTTATTCACGCTTGTTGAAAGACCGCATCATTATGGTGTCGGGAGAGATTGAGGATCAGATGGCCAATGCTATCGTGGCTCAATTGTTGTTTTTGAGTGCAGAAGACCCGGATAAGGATATTCAAATGTATATCAATAGTCCGGGGGGATCTGTGACAGCGGGTTTCTCGATTTATGATACGATGCAGTTTGTGAAGCCGGATATTTCGACGATCTGTACCGGTATGGCGGCGAGTTTTGGTACGATTTTGCTGGTGGGCGGCACCAAGGGGAAACGAATGGCGTTACCGAACAGCGAGATTATGATTCATCAGCCGCATGGAGGTACACGCGGGCAGGCATCCGATATGCTGATACATGCAAACCGGATTATCCAGCACCGCCAGCGTCTGAATCAGTTACTTGCAGACCATACAGGCCAGCCGCTGGAACGCATTGAAAAAGACTCGGACCGAGATTATTTCCTGACGGCAACTGAAGCCGTGGAATATGGATTGGTAGATAAGGTTGTTACAGGTGCGTAAGTGTCACCGTAAATGAAACTGAAGAAGCGAGTGGAACAGAAAACAAATATAATCGAAACAACGAATGTAAAGATTTGGACGACAGCGGACTGTCGTTCTTTTTTTGTATTTTCTGATGGAGAGAAGAAAAATGGATAAAAATAGGTTGACCTTAACCAGGTATAGTGTGTATATTATATATATACACTATGCCTGGTTATTTATATGAAACAATGGCAATGAGGTGAAGGAACGAACATGAATATACGGATATCCAATGCATCAAGCGATCCCATCTATATCCAGATTTTATCCCAGATTCGGCAGAGCATTCTGAACGGGGAACTGGCAGCAGGAGATCACCTGCCTTCCATCCGTCAACTTGCGAAGGATTTGCAAGTCAGCGTCATTACGACGAAACGTGTATATGAAGAACTGGAAAAAGAGCAACTGATTGATTCCGTGGTTGGCAAGGGAAGTTTTGTATCCGGCGCAAATCAGGATTTTATCCGGGAGAGACGTATGAAACAGTTAGAAGCGAAGATGCTTGAGGTTATTCAGGAGAGCAAGGAACTGGGCATGAGCGCACAGGATTTGATTCATCATCTTACTTTGCTGTTAGAGGAGGAATAGGCAAGATGAATGCGATAGAATTGCGGAATGTTACGAAAGAGTATCCGTTATTTAAGGTGGATAACATATCCACGGATGTGAAACAGGGATTTATCACAGGGCTCATTGGCCCAAACGGAGCCGGAAAAAGTACATTAATCCGAATGATTACCGGACTCATCCATCCAGATCAGGGGACATTGCGAACGCTGGGCAGTGAGAATCCGAGCGGTGATGTGGCTGTCAAGCAGCGGCTCGGTATTGTGTCCGATGAATGCTTTTATTATGAACATTTGACCATCAGGGAGATGTCAAGGTTAATCGCTCCTTTTTACAGTCGCTGGGACCATGCCGTATTCAAGAGTTATTTGGAACAATTCGAATTGTCTCCAAAAAAGAAAATCCAGGATTTATCCAAAGGCATGAAGATCAAATTCTCGCTTGCGGTTGCCTTGTCTCATGATGCCGATCTGCTTGTCATGGATGAACCAACATCCGGTCTTGACCCGGTTTTTCGGAGAGAGCTGCTTGATCTACTGGCCGGCATGATACAGGACGAGGCCAAATCCATCATTTTCTCGACACATATTACGACGGATCTGGAGCGGATCGCGGACTATATCGCTTTTGTTAATCAAGGCAAGCTGATTTTTAATGAGGCCAAGGACGATGTGCTTGAGCGCTACACTATAGTGAAAGGGGATTTGGATCTGCTGGATGCCGATACCCGGCGTCAATTCGTGGGCATACGTGAAACATCGATTGGTTTTGAAGCGTTATCGGACAACAAAGCGGAGGCACAGCGTATGTTCGGCAGTGAGGCTCTTTTGCATAGGCCCGCGCTGGAAGACTTGATTTATTTCACGGCAAAAGGGGGACGTCAACATGCTTAATCTGCTTCGCAAAGACTTTATTGCACTGAGAAGTTCGTTGTGGATTATTGCTCTGTATGTGGTGATTTTCAGCTGGGCGTTTATCCCGAAGATGGAAATGTCCATGTATCTCGTAGGGATTTATACGGCTTTTGGCTCGATTATGCTAGCAACGATGGTGGACATCAAAAATCATAATCATAACTTTTTAGTTACGCTTCCGGTCAGTCGCAAACAGATCGTGCAAGCGAAGTACCTGTCTTCCATTCTCTATTCCCTGTTTGGAGTGCTTGTGTCCTACGGCATTCACAAAATTGTTAACCTGAACTATCCTGAACTCAACAAACCACAATATTCCCTGTTGGATATCCTTATTTCTATGGGGTTGGTATTAATACTGGTATCAATTTATATGCCACTTTTCTATGCACTTAGTAAAAAGGGAGCAGGCATTATTAATACGGTTTTCTTCGTTTGTTTAATTGTTCTTGCTCAACCGACTGCGTTTATTCTTGATGTTGCGGGTAAAGATGGGCTGATCACAACACCCATTATCGTGGGGATTGCCATAGCCATAGTGACCTTGTTTTTTGTTTCGTATGTCGTCACGATCCGGTTATTTGAGAGAAAAGATCTGTGAGCGGATTGGCTTTAGGGACTCGAAGCGGGCGCTAACGATCACAGATGAGCCTATTTGCTCCATTTCAGGTGATTTAAGAATGTAACGATCTCAGGAGGTGCTATGTTAGTTATTTCGATGGAAAATGGGTGAAAATCACATGTTTCCATTGAAATAAGGTCACTGGTGATCGTTACATTTTTTAGGTTGTGAAAAACGCCTAAATAAGGTTTCTGGTGATCGTTAGCGTTGGCATGAAGTGGACATCGATGTGCCCACAGAGGAAACAGCCATTTTGATGATAGACAAAAAGTTGTCTGACCTAAGCCTTAGACAACTTTCCCCATTTTCGTTGACTCTCTGAGCTTTCGTTGACCCAATGTCAGTGGGTACATCAGAATTCTGCACACTTCTAAGACTTGCTGCTGAGGTTCAATCCACGCTCAATCCATTCTTCAAACTTTCTTATCCAGCCTGAATTCTGGTACTCCTTCGAGTCTTTGTTGCTCTTATTAGTTCTCTTCATCGATCCCAAACGAAGTTTCGTTTTAACTTCTCGCCGCTAAAGTGATCAGTCTGTCCATGCCTTCCCGAATCTGCTGTTCACGGGCGTAGGAGAAGGAGAGACGGAGTTTGCGGCTACCTGATGCGTGTGAGGGATCAAACACGGTGCCAGGCACAAAAGCAATGGAGTGCTCCATGCTTTGGTGTAACAACCTGCCTGTGTCGATCCCCTCGGGAAGCTCGGCCCAGATGTTCAGACCGCCCTCGGGGCGTGTCCATGTCCAGTCTGTCTCCAGCAGACACTGCTCCATCACTTCCATTCGAAGTTGAAGCGCAGTTCGAAGTTTGGACAGATGCTGGTGCATACGATCCGACTGGAAATAACGAAGAAACAGCTTCTGATTCAGTAGTGGTGATCCGTTATCTGTCAGGGCTTTAATCGCCTGGAGTCCTGCCATGAGATGTGAACGGCACATAATGGCTGCGATTCGCAGACCCGGAACAACATATTTGCTGTAGCTGCGGATGTACAGTGTATGTCCAGAAGTATCATAAGTGAAGATTGGCGCAGGCGGTTTTTCTTTAAAATAGATATCGTATGTGCTGTCATCCTCCACCAGGAAACAGCCATATTGTTCAGCCAGTTCAGGTAACTGTTTGCGTTGCTCTACAGATATGCTGATGCCTGTTGGGTTTTGGAACGTCGGTGTCATATAAAAGAGGCGTGGCTTCTCTGTTTTCATCAGATGCTCAATCTGCTCCAGATCATACCCTTCGGGATGGATATCGGTAAAAACAAGCCGTGCACCCTGTTTGCGGAAAATTTCCATGGCAGGGCCGTAAGTTGGTCGCTCAATCAGTACCCGATCTCCGGGCTTGACCAGTGCACGGGAGATGACATCAATCGCCTGTTGAGCACCGGATGTAATCAGTACTTCGTCAGAGGACAGGTAGAAGCGTTCTTTTGCCGTCAAATGGCTGGCCAGACTGGTACGAAGCTCTAGATCGCCTTGGATCGTTGAGTACGTACCGAGTAGACGAGGATATTGATCTAACAGATCACGCATCAATTCGCCCCAATATCGGTTGGGTAGTAGTGCAGGATCGATTAATGATTTGGAAAACTGATATTCCGCTTCCAGTGATTGGACCCGATCAAGTGTGTCCCAATAGAGCCAGGCCGACACGGAGGGATCATCTCCCTGATCTGTATCGGATAGTGGTTTGGCTGGACTGACGTAATAACCAGATTTGTCTCTAACATAGACGATCCCACGTTGTTTTAACTCCTGATACGCTTTGAAAACCGTTAGCCGGTGCACGCCGAGCAGTTCGGACAAGCTTCGTACCGAAGGCAGTTTTTCCTGTTCAACCCACTCCCCAGCCTCAATCCGTACCATGAGATAGTGGATAACTTGCTCGTACCGTTTCATGCTGTTGTCTGCCATCATTACCGTTCTGCTCACCCGACCCACGCTCCTTTTGATCTCCATTGTAACAGTTAATGAGAGATAACTGTTCTATTTTGTTCATTCTGTTCTATAGACTATGAGCTATGATGGAGAACAGATAAAGGAGTGGTTAACATGGTAGGGATTGCATTTACCGTAATGTGTCTCGTTTTTGGAACAACGTTTCTGGCGATTAAAATTGGAGTGGAGGCAGGCATGCCGCCTTTTCTATCTGCTGGACTGCGGTTTGTGATTGCGGGAGCTTTAATGTTTACATGGATGTGGATGAAGGGGAAAGTGAACTTGTCCCTGTTATTCCGCAAAGAAATGCTGATTACAGGTGCAGGTCTAACATTTGCGACCTTTGCTACGTTATATTGGGCGGAGCAACATGTCAGTTCCGGTGTAGGAGCTATTCTATCGGCAACAGGACCGCTGATGATTATGCTCATGCAAACGGCATTATTGCGGCAGAAAACCTCTGCCCGCATGGTGGTTGGCTGCCTGATCGGATTTACAGGCGTTGTACTAGTCGTTTTGCCAGGCGTATCGCTTGGTGCAGGTTCTTTATTTTTGTGGGGATGCATCGCGGTACTGGTGGGGGAAGTCTGTTATTCCGCAGGTACGTTATATTCCAAAAAAGTCATTCATCAATTCAGTGAGATGAATCCTGTTGCCATTAATGCGGTGCAGATGATGTATGGCGGTGTGCTGTTATTTATCCTCTCTGCACTGACGGAATCCTGGAATATGTCGGCACTGGATGTGCTACCGGCCGTGTCGTCTGTGATCTATCTGACGGTCATCGGTTCAATGGTCGGGCACAGTCTGTTCTATTGGATTATGTCACGCACTAATCCGTTGTTCCCGGCAACCTGGTTATACATATCGCCACCAATTGCCGTTGGGCTCGGTGCGATCGTGTACGGAGAGCATGTCAGCTGGGTGACATGGGTCGGTGTCGTTTTGGTTATCTCGGGGCTGTTAACCATGAATGAGAAGGTGAGTAGCTGGTTGAAGAAAGGGAGACGTACGAAGGTGATTGTGCAAGGCTCCTAGAATACCGGATGAATCTCTTCTATAGTATGATAGTAAGAGTTCTTACTTTGAGGAGTCGTGTGAAATGATGAGAAAAGTCTTCCTGAATTTCGTAACCAGTGTGGTTCTTTCTATCCTGGTATTTATTCTTGTTTTATTTTTCGTTCATATATCCGATTCAACGAATATCATGGTCTCGGTTGGGATTACTGTGTCGTTACAGATTTCTTTTTTAACTGCAGTATTGCTGGCCAAAAATAAAAAATAAAACTAGAAACAAGAAAGCCCGGAACCACAAATTATTGTGGTATCCGGGCTGTTTTTTATAAGAACTTTGGTTTATTCCGCGTTCAGTACAAACTTCTCGATAACCTCTTTAACACCGTCTTCGTTGTTGCTCGCCGTAATGTAGTCTGCTAATTCTTTCAACGCAGGGATGGCATTGCCCATCGCTACACCAAGACCGGCGACTTCCAACATCTCGTGATCGTTCCAGGAGTCACCGATGGCGATGCACTCACTAAGCTCGTGACCGAAATGGTCAGCCAGGAACGTCAGTGCGTGGCCTTTAGTACCTTCTTTATGCATAATTTCCAGGAAATACGGCTTGGATTTGGTGATGTGCACTTCAGATCCCAGCAGTTCACGAAGCTCTACAGCGACTTGGTCCAAATAATCCGGCTCATCAATAATGAGCAGTTTTGGTGTTGGTTGTTCAATGACTTTGATGAAGTCAGACTCGATGTAATATTGCGTGCCGTTTAGTTTGGCATAATCGAGCAGTTTCTGATTTTCCTCACGAGCATAGAGTTTGTCATCAATATACGTTTGCAGGTGCAGATTTTTCTCGAGGCAATAATCAAACAGTTTGCGGGAAGCTTCTTGCGGTACATAGCGCTCGTAGAGCACTTTTTCATCCAGCAGGTTTTTCACCAAAGCCCCCTGATACGTAATGATCGGGACGTTCAGCTTGGTTTGGCGTGCAAGTGCCTGTGCGGAAGCGTAAGCGCGTCCTGTTGCGAGGGTTACTACTACTCCGTGTGTTACCGCTTGCTCCAAAGCCGTTTGCGTAGCGGGCGTAACTTCCTTGTTGTCGTTAATCAGGGTGTCATCGATGTCGATGGCAATGAGTTTGTAAGTCATATGATGTTTCTCTCCTTTTTTATCTGTGTCTATTTCATTGAACGAAATAAATAGATTACACGAGTCACTCCAAACGCAGAACCACCGATGATTTACACGAACACTCCGAAGACAGAATAACCTTCCGATCGCTGTTATCCCCAGATTTTTTGAATCCCTTTTAGAAGGGAGAAAATCCGGTGATAAGCATATGCTTCCGATGTAGCTTTCTTGCAGAAAGCTTTTAGGTGAACGCTTCACTTCTCCAGGTTTTTTCTGTCTTCTCCGTTATTTTGTAAACGAATAGTTCTGCCTTTTCCGTTAGATGTGTCATCGAAAATTCGTTCAAACAACCTGTACCCATCTAAATGTCGTATTTCCTTCTTTATTTACTCTTCCAGGAAAACAAGACCGATAAAGTCTTCCAGCTCCAGGTTGCCGAAGTAATGCTTCACATCCAGACCTTCCAGGGCTGAACGCACTTCAGTCTCGTCATAACGCTTGCCGCGTAACATGTCCTCGATATCCGCTACATCGCCAACACCGAAGAAATCGCCGAAGATTTTAATATCTTCGATACGCCCATCCTTGATGTTCATGCGCAGATCGATGATGCCCACCGGGAATTTGCGGGTATGCTTCACATTGCTTTCCGGTGACAGACCATAGTTCCAGTCCCAATTGTTATAACGCTCCGCCGAGATTTCTTTAATCTTATCCCAGTCCTTCTCGGTCAGCTTGTACTGAGGAACGTCCTGCGGCTCCATGCGGAAAATGTGACGAAGCAACTCATCACGGAACTCTTCAATCGTCAGATTGGTGTCAATCAGATCACGAATGTTGGCAACGCGGCTGCGTACCGACTTGGTGCTCTTGGATTTGAATTTCTCGGGATTGACGTTCAGAGATGCCTGAACGTGCTCCAGATTCAGATCAAACATCAGCGTGCCGTGACTGAACATGCGTCCGCGGGTAGCGAATTGGGCGTTGCCCGAAATTTTCTTTTCGCCGACTTGCAGATCATTGCGCCCAGTCAACTCGGCATTGACGCCAAGTTCGTGCAGCGCTTCAACTACAGGCTGGGTGAATTTGCGGAAGTTATGGAAGGACTGACCGTCATCCGCGGTAATAAAACTGAAGTTCAGGTTGCCCAGATCGTGATACACCGCCCCGCCCCCGGAAAGACGACGTACCACCTGCACACCGTTATCCTGAACGTATTCGATATTAATCTCTTCAATCGTATTTTGGTGTTTGCCAATGATGATTGACGGACGGTTGATGTAAAACAACAGGTAGCTGTCATCCTCCATCGGCAGATGTTTCAAAATGTACTCCTCAATCGCGAGGTTTACAGAAGGATCTGTAATGCCCTGGTTATCTACAAACAGCATGGTCATTCCTCCATTAATGTATGTGAGAGGCGCGTAGCCCCTTATGTAGTGATACTCGTACAAAAGAATCAGAAAACTGAAGTTTCTGAAATTCCTCTTCTATTGTAAACGAATTGTCGTTGGGACACAAAGAAAACAAGTAGATAAAGGCGGATTTGGGCCCGACTCATGACAACCAGATGAATGGAGAAGGAATACAGGATTGACCCATCCCACGTACGCCATTCATAATAAAAAGAAGATACAGAGAGGATGACGGAAGAATGACCAGTTATATCGAAGTGTTCGGACATGGTGGAGATGTGGAGACCGCAGCTTCGAGGTTTGGAGGCAATGCAGCGGATTTTCTGGATTATAGCGCTAATATCAACCCTTTAGGCCCTCCCAAAGAGGTTTTGGAAGCATTACAGCAAGGTCTGCATTCGGTGCTTCGTTACCCTGACCCGGGCCATCGGGGATTCAAAGCGCTTCTGGGTGAACGTTTGGGAGTAACACAAGAGCAAATTTCCGTAGGGAATGGTGCGGCTGAAAGTATGGCATTGATCCTGCTGGCACTTGCTCCGCGCAAGGTTGGAACAGTGGAACCGGGTTTCTCGGAATATCGCGCTTTGGCACGGCAATTCGGTGCGGATTCTTTGCATACAGAAGGCCTTGAAGAGCTGAATTGGAAAGCGCCAGCTGAACATATCGAACAGTTGATGGAAAAGGTAGACCTGCTCTTTCTTGGACAGCCAAACAACCCAAACGGTGTACAATATCCGGTGGAGACACTGCATAGGTTAGCACGGAAAGCCGAAAAGACGGGTACCGTGCTCGTTATTGATGAAGCGTTTATCGATTTTATTCCACCGGCTCTGCGACAGTCACTTGCTCCTGATCTGAATCAATATCCGCATGTGATCATCATCCGTTCGATGACGAAGTTTTATGCGATTCCGGGCTTGCGTCTCGGATATGCTATAGGTCATTCGAAGTACATACAGGCGATGACGGAGAAACAAGTCACCTGGAGTGTCAACGGACTGGCTCTTATTGCAGGAGAAGCCTGTCTGCGTAGCGGGGAACGGTTCGAGCTGGACACGATATCGCAGATTACGATTGAACGGACACGTTTAATCCAGGCACTGGAGTCGTATGGGTGTAGCGTAACGTCTGGTGAAGCCAATTTCATTTTGGTGCGTGTGCCAGAGCCTTGGACGGCAGCTTCTATGCAGGAAGCTTTGGGGCGGCGGGGTATTCTGATTCGTAGCTGTGCCATGTATCCGGGGCTTGAGGCAGGACATGTACGTTTTGCGGTCAAAGGTGCTGAAGCCAACGACAGGTTGCTTGACGTGCTCGGAAGTGTGCTTGAACAAAGCGGGGATCAGGACGTGGATATGGCATCTGTCGATCAGGGGATTCAGCAGGGGCATACGCAACATTTTGAAAAAATAAAGGGAGGGAAGCGGTTGTGACACTCCCGTTTTATAACTATTTTACAGATGGAAATAGAGACGAGAATATCTACGTGTCCTCTTCCTGGCCGGGTCTGTACATCGCTGCCCATGAACGGCATGTTAAAGCTCAGAGCCCACAACCTGCTCTCGCACTTTCCAGCGCTGTATATGGCGGCGGGATGCTTGAATTAAACCGCGTCTTTAACATCTATGTGGACAAACACTACCGATGTGATGATCCACCCCGTGATATCGCAGAGGCGCTGTATGAATGGCAAGAGCAAGCCGATCAGTGTGCCGGATTGTTAACTGCGGTCAGATTGGAGCATACCTCTATTCAGGAGTATACGAGTTCGGATTTTGGACTGTTGTGCTGTACGACTGCAGGCGTATCCAATGCAGCACGAGCAGGTTCCGATAGAACCGTGTTTGATGTCCGTGGGAAAAAACAAAACAGAATTCCATATATCCCTGGTACGATTAATATCATGCTGTGGTTCAACGGACAGATGACCCCTGGAGCGATGGTTAATGCGGTTCAGACGGCCGTGGAGGCCAAGGCCGCTGCCCTTGCCGATGCAGGTATTGCCGATTCGGAGAACGGACTTCCTGCCACAGGTACAACAACTGATGCCATTGTATTTGCTGTACGTCAGATTTCTGCAGATGATAGCCAGCCGCTTCACTCATATGCGGGCACGGCTACTGCATTGGGAGCGGTTATCGGCAGACTGGTATATGACACGGTGACAGAAAGCCTTCAGGCCGGATTGCAATGGAAAGAAAGGAACGGACACAGTAATGACATTTGAATTGGAGCATCTATGGACATCAACGTTCTGGATTGGCATGTCTGGAGCTTGGATCATCATTCTTGCATACATATTAGACCGGTGCATCGGAGATCCGCGCTGGATTCCGCATCCCGTTATCGGCATGGGGAAAGGCATCTCGGCACTGGAGCGTGTTATTCGGGCACGTGTACATACAGATAACGGGCTGAAAAAAGCGGGGATCTGGTTCCCGATCTTGATTGCAGGAGGTTCTTTTGCTGTCACATGGGGTCTGCTCCTTCTGCTGGGTCTGATTCATCCGATCTTTGCGGCTGCAGCCGAAATTATTCTGATTGCAACAACGATTGCTTCCAAAGGGTTGCGTGATGCAGGCATGGAAGTGTACCGCCATCTGAAAGAGCAGGATTGGCCTGGAGCCAGGCGTTCACTCGGTATGATTGTGGGACGTGATACGGCACATCTGGATGAGCCGGAAGTGGTTCGGGGAACGGTGGAGACCGTTGCGGAAAACATTGTGGATGCCATTGTGTCGCCGCTATTCTATGCACTTATTGGTGGTGCTCCGCTGGCTATGGCCTACCGTGCCGTCAATACGCTGGATTCCATGGTTGGATATAAAAATGATAAATATCTGCATCTCGGGTGGGCCTCCGCACGGCTTGATGACTGGGCTAACTGGATTCCCGCTCGCGTGACCGCTCTGCTGTTAATTGTAGGTGCATGGGTGCTAAAACTGGATGCCAAAGGCGCAGCGCGTATGGTTGCCCGGGATGCGAGGTTACATCCCAGCCCGAATAGCGGTTTTCCCGAGTCGGCAGTCGCTGGAGCGCTAGGCATTCGGCTGGGTGGGCATAACGTGTATCACGGCGTTGCTTCATTTCGAGCTTATATGGGCGAGGCTACGCGGCCGATGGAGTCGGAAGATATCGTGCGAACGACGCGGCTAATGTTTTGGTCGGCGGGAGCTTTTGTGGGCCTTTGTTTCTTGGCAACCTTGGGTGTGTGGTTAGCAGGAGGTGCGCTATTGTGGTAATTAAAGAATTAGAACAGCTTGGATCAAAACAGTCTCCGTACAAGCGTAGCATCGTATTGATCCGTCATGGAACAACCCAGTGGAATGTGGAAAAAAAGTATCTGGGGCATACCGACATGGGGCTGTTGCCTGATGCACAAGAAGAGCTGGCTCAGCTACGCGAGCAGTGTCGCGAGCTTACATGGGATGCGGTGTATTGCAGTGACCTGCTTCGTTGTCGCCAGACGCTGGCACACATTGCACCGCAGATGATTGAACAGGCGAAGTTTGATTCGCGCCTGCGCGAGAATGATTTCGGACAATGGGAAGGCCTGAATTATGAGCAATTGAAGGATAATCTCTTGTACCGGGACTGGATTGATGATCCACATAAGGTAACTCCGCCTGAAGGAGAAGCGTGGAAGACTTTTGCGGAACGAGTGGATTCTTTTCTGTACGAACAGATCTGGTCGGAGCATTCACACGAAAATTCACACAAGACACTTATTGTGACGCATGGCGGTGTCATCCGTTATATGATGTCTCGGCTCATCCATGGCGTCGGGTTTTGGGATACACATGTCATCCCTGGACAGGCTATTCAGGTTGATCTTGAAAAGCAGGGGGATCACTGGCTTGGCAGACGAGTGGATTTTCCGTACATCGGGTTGTAAGGTGCTGCAATATACCCTATAATCACAACAGAAGTGTGACTCGGACGGACATATTGGGTATGATGGGCTGAGACGCCTGAACTGACGTGATTCGTGCGAAGAGCACTGCGACAATGTTTGATCTGAATTAACCATCTTTAGCGACCAAGGGTCCCGCGTGCCAATCCGTTGTTCATGAAGAACAAGGACAAGTTATCATGCGCACAAGGGTAAAATGGGGAAGCTGGTGCAAATCCGGCACGGTCCCGCCACTGTGAAACAGGAGCCATCCTGTAAGTCAGATTACCAGCCCTGGACGTACAAGCCGGTGTTCCTTCGAGGAAAGGACAACGTTTCGGGCCATTCTGTGCGCATGGACAGCTAGCCGCTGTTACATGTACAGATTGCCGTATGCGAGACGTCATCCCTGATCCTTGTTTTAAGGATAAGGGATTTTTCTTGTTGTACACGATGTGTTGAAAAGTACTATGTTACACGAGGCCACTCCGATTGCAGTACCATTTTCCGATCGCTGTTATCCCCAGATTTTTTGATTCCTTTTCAAAGGGAAAAATCCGGTGATAAGCGTATGCTTTCGATGTAGCTTTCTTTCAGAAAGCTTTCAAGCGAACACTTCGTTTCTCCAAATTGGTTCTGCACTCTCCGTTAAACGTGTACACGTCTGCATTTCCTTTCATCTGAACACCAAGATGGGGTAGAGCAATAAGAGTGAGGTAATAAGCAACAACAATAGTACAGATAGAGAAGGGGAGTTTAAATCAATGATTAAGAACTGGAAAGCACTCACATCACTGTTGAGTGCAGCAATGCTGGCACTGGCGCTGGCTGGATGCGGTAATACCGCAACAAAAGAAGGTGCGGGCAGCTCACAGCAACCTGCACAGGAACAGTCGCAGGAACAAACGCAAACGGATCTGAAAACTCAATACCCACTGACCGTTACAGATGCAACGGGTGAGTCTTTCACTTTTGAAAAAGCACCCACCAAAATCGTCTCGGTATCTCCAGCTGAAACGGAGTCGCTGTTTGCCCTCGGACTGGATAATGAGATTATTGGCGTATCCGACTATGACGATTACCCGGAAGCGGCAAAAACCAAAACGAAAATGGGCGGTGTCACCAAGCCAAACGAGGAGTCCATTATTGCAGCAGATGCGGACATCGTGTTCACTGGCATTTCTATGAGTGAGGATGCGGTGAAGAAGCTGCGTGAACTGGGCATTACCATTTTCAAAACGGATCCTAAATCCATCGACGATGTAATAAACAATATCGAAACCTTCGGTAAAATCACCGATCATCAAGAGCAAGCTCAGAAGCTTGTCACGCAGATGAAGAAAGATGTAACAGATGTAACAGAAGCGGTAAAAGCCGTAAAACCGGAAGAGAAGAAAAAAGTATACATCGAGTTCTCCCCAGGCTGGACGGTTGGTAAAGGTGAGTTCATGGACGAACTGATCAACGTAGCCGGGGCTACCAATATTGCTGCCGACAAAGAGAGTTGGTACCAAATTAACGAGGAAAATGTCATTGCCTCTAACCCGGATGTTATCTTGTACGCCAATGACGTAGTTGAGGACAACAAGACGCTGGATCAGATCATCAAGGCACGTAGCGGCTGGGATCAAATTAGGGCGGTGAAAAACAATGCCGTGATTGGGCTGGATGCCAACTTGCTGAGCCGTCCAGGACCGCGCGTAACTCAAGGGTTGAAAGATGTTGCCAAAGCGATCTATCCTGACCTGTTCAAATGAGCAGAAAGCTGATCCTGTTCGGAACGATGGGCATGGCGCTGCTGGTGCTTACCGTGCTCGTCTGCACGGGCATCGGTTCAGTGGCGTTGCCCATCCGGGACATCGCTGGTATTCTCGTTCACAAATTGCCATGGGTGGGCGACTGGATTACATCTGATTGGAACAAGGCCGCCGAACAAATCATATGGAAGGTGCGTTTCCCGCGTGTCTTGCTTGCGATGCTCGTAGGTGCTTCACTAGCAATTGCAGGGGCGGGGTTTCAAGGTGTATTACGCAATCCTCTGGCTGATCCATTCACACTGGGGGTTTCCTCTGGTGCTTCGATGGGGGCGGCGTTCCTGATATTCTTTGGTTTGCAGTACGCTATCATTGGTATTTGGACACTGCCGCTGGTTGCTTTTTTGACCGGGGTAGTCACGTTATGGTTCGTGCTGTCGCTGGCTCGTGAAGGACGTAAAATACCAACGCATAGCCTCATTCTGGCAGGTGTGGTCATGCAAAGTTTCTTGGGGGCAGTCGTTTCCTTCCTATCGACCATGTCGAAGCAGACAATCAATGAAATTATATACTGGACGATGGGAAGTCTGGCACTGCGCGGGTGGTCGTATACGACCATCCTTTTCCCGTATTTTCTGCTTGGACTGATTTTTCTATGGAGTCGGGCACGTTCGCTGAACGTCTTGGCACTGGGTGAACGTCAGGCAGCGCATATTGGTGTTGGTGTGGACAGGCTCAAGTTATCTGTGCTGGCTGTAGGCACATTGCTAACGGCAGGAGCTGTTTCGGTTTCGGGAGTCATCGGATTTGTTGGCTTGGTAATTCCGCATATTTTGCGATTGCTGGTGGGGCCGGACTATCGCTTGCTGGTACCTTTGTCTGCGATTGGCGGTGCGATTTTTATGGTATGGGCAGACACCATAGCTCGCTCCTTGCTGGCACCGACTGAAATACCGCTAGGCGTCGTGACTGCTTTTGTCGGCGCTCCGTTTTTCGCCTATTTGCTGCATCGGAACAAAAAGCTGCAGAAGGGGATGATGCCGTGACGACCGACAAAAATTATGCTGCCGCTTCTCTAGTAACTGTTGTCCGGGCGGGCAAAACATACGGTGATCATCATGCCCTGCATCCTACCGATTGGCAGATCACAGAAGGAGATTGGTGGGGTGTCGTTGGCCCAAATGGAAGCGGGAAATCAACACTACTCCAGCTTATTGCAGGAACGGAATCGTTAAGTGAAGGCCAGATCAGCATTGCTGGTCGTGATATCCGATCATATAGTCGCAAGCAATTGTCACGGATGATTGCCGTTTTGCAGCAGGATGGCTTACCCGCAATCTCCTATCCGGTTCGAGATGTTGTCGAAATGGGGCGTTATCCTTACCAGAACTGGCTAGGCCGTGAATCGGGAGAGGGAGCCCATGTGGTGGACAGAGTGCTTGAAGAGCTGGGACTCACGGAACTGGCAGATCGACCTCTGGATTCCCTAAGCGGCGGACAACGGCAGCGTGTGGCCCTAGCCAAGGTCATGGCACAGGAGCCGCGATTATTATTGCTGGACGAACCAACGACGTTTCTCGATATCAAATATCAATTGCAGTTTATGGAGTTGTTAGCGGCATGGCAGAAGAAGAGCAGCATCACGATTGTAGCGGTGTTGCATGATCTCAATCTGGCTGCGTTGTTCTGCGATCGTATTTTGGCTTTGCGTGAGGGGAAGGTAGTGGGAGAGGGAACACCTCACAGTTTAATGACGGGAGAGCAGATTCAAGAGATTTTTCGCGTTAAACCTGCGATGGTGTCCCATCCGGATCATGCGGTTCCTCAACTGCTGCTGCGGAGGGACTTGGATTAAACGAGGCGGGAGAGCCTCTATTTTGATGAAGGAAGTGCTGGTTGAATGAAGACAGAAGAACAGAAGTTGGAGCAAGTATTAAATAAGATTGTTGCTCCTGACCCAACCATTGCTGCCGAAACGTCTGCTCATGTGGATATACTCACAAAGCCACCTGGTAGTCTCGGCAAATTGGAAGACCTTGTGATTCGATTGGCAGGGATGACAGGGCAGGCACGTCCGCGTTTTGATCGCAGGGCTGTGATCGTTATGGCTGCGGATCACGGGGTCGTAGCTGAAGGGATCAGTGCTTTTCCAGCCGAGGTTACACCGCAGATGGTCATGAATTTTCTGGCTGGAGGCGCTGCAGTCAATGTCCTTGCTCGTCATGCCAGAGCGGAAGTGATCTGTGTCGATATCGGTGTAAATGCTGACCTTGATCATGCTAACCTGCTCTCCCGTAACATTCGTAAAGGCACGGCCAACATGGCTCAAGGAGCCGCGATGACTCGGGATGAGGCGATTCAGGCTATTTTAGTAGGTGTGGATGTCGTTACCGCGGAAGTAGCAAAAGGGACAGGGTTGTTTGTCACCGGAGAAATGGGGATTGGCAACACAACGGCAAGCGCCGCAGTGATGAGTGCGCTCACCGGTATTGCACCAGCATCAGCTGTTGGGAGAGGGACTGGCTTGGATGATGCAGGTGTGCTACGCAAGGCTGCTGTTATAAGTCAGGCTTTGAGTGTTAATACACCTGACCCTGAGGATGCGCTGGATGTGCTATGCAAGGTGGGTGGATTGGAGATTGCCGGACTCACCGGCGTTATTCTCGCTGCCGCGGCTCATCGCTGTCCAGTTGTCGTAGATGGTTTCATCTCGACTGCGGCGGCACTAATCGCAAGAAAGCTGGCTCCCCTGAGTACGGCTTATATGGTCGCTTCCCATACCTCCCATGAGAATGGACATGCGGCTCTGCTACGTGAACTTGATTTGAAGCCGATGCTAGATCTGGATATGCGCCTTGGAGAAGGCACAGGTGGAGTACTCAGTCTGCATCTCATTGATGCAGCATGTCTGATTTTGAATGAAATGGCGACCTTTGCAAGTGCGGGTGTGTCAGACGGAACGAATCAGGCTTCGGACTCTGATTCCAGTGAGAAAGAGCATTCGACTGGTTCCTCCATTTTAACGGTCTCACCTGTTCAGGGAGATGGCTCCCGATGAGTGTATTGGTTACTGGCGGTGCACGCAGTGGTAAGAGTTCGTTTGCCGAACGTCTGTGCATGCAGCGTTCCTCAGAAGCTTGGTATGTAGCAACTGCTCAGGCGTATGATGACGAGATGCGTGAACGCATAGCAATGCACCAGAAGCAGCGTGAAAGTTCCGGTTACCTCTGGCGTACGATGGAGGAACCCTTGGCTTTGCCTGCTCTAATTCAGCAGATGGGCGAAGGGCATACGGGAACGTCCGCACCAACGATTCTGGTGGATTGCTTGACTCTCTGGCTGACGAATGTGTTACTGGCCCATGAACATGACGAAGGTCACGTGTTGCAAGGTCATCTGGATGCACTGGTAGAAGCGGTTCAAACCTATCCCGGATTACTTGTGCTGGTTACCAATGAAGTAGGGGATGGAATTGTACCCGAATACAAGCTTGGTCGTGTGTATCGTGATCTGGCAGGTGTTCTTAATCAGCGCATTGCAGCAATCTGTCGTGAGGTGTTTCTCGTGACGGTAGGCATTCCAATCGAATTGAAAAGTAAGGAGTATCGCTTATGAAGCATGGCTCAGCGGGTTCAGCCGTTCCGCAGCGGAAACATGCGGCAGCCGCGGCCTTTCAATTTCTGTCTCGTTTTCCTGTGAAAATGCAGCTCGATTTTGTTTCGCCATTGCTACGCGAAAGTGTGGTGTATTATCCACTGGTCGGTGCTGCAATCGGTCTCTGCGTGTGGCTGGTCGCCGCACTGAGCGGTGCCCTGCTTCCGGCTTTTCCGGCAGCGGTTCTGACCTTGACCGTATGGGTCTGGCTTACCGGAGGATTGCATCTCGACGGATGGATGGATACAGCAGATGGCCTGCTCAGTTACCGCAGCCGTGAGCGAATGCTGGAGATTATGAAAGACAGCCGAGTGGGCGCGATGGGGGTTATTGCCTGTGTGCTGCTCCTTATGATGAAGGCGGCACTGATTGCCGATATGATTGCCCGTGGGAACTGGTTGTACGGTGCGTTGCTGATTTTGCCTATGATCTGGAGCCGATGGTTTATGGTCTATGCCATGTCAGCCTGGCCTAATGCTCGTGGGGATGATGGGCTTGCCGTTCTATTCAAAGGGCTCGGGGAGCGGAATGAAGTCCAGCGAGCACGTAGCGCTGCCATTGGACTTACGCTGGTCTCAGGCGTCATTACAATTGCTGTCGTATGGCTGTTTAAACCGGATATTGCTATTGCCGATGCGATGGTCAGCGGGTTTGGATCACTCCCTTGGTGGCTGTATCCTGTAACATCAGTTATCGTCCTGCCTTTGGCTTGTTATTTTATCGGACGTTTCATAGCCACACGGATCAGTGCCCGACTCGGAGGGCTTACTGGAGATACATATGGTGCCATGAACGAACTGTTGGAAGCAGCTTTATTGATGGTATTAAGCGTGCTTCAAGGACTATTTTGGCTGTAGAGATTGAGTTGTAGAGGTTAAGCTACCCAGAATTTCATTGGAGAGTTTTCGTTTGGTTTGAGCATTATCGTTGTGTAGCAAGTTAATCGCGCGAAAGACAGGGGTGAGGGACCGTGGAAGATCAGGTAAAACAACCAGCGGCTGTACTCATGCTGCAAGGCACGGCTTCTGATGTAGGTAAGAGTGTCATTACAACGGCACTGTGCCGGATTTTCAAGCAAGATGGCTTCAGCCCTGCTCCGTTCAAATCACAGAATATGGCGCTGAACTCTTATGTTACAGAAGACGGCAAGGAGATTGGTCGGGCGCAGGGGGCACAGGCTGAAGCCTGTGGTATTGAAGCTACGACCGATATGAATCCGATTCTAATCAAACCTGTGCGGGATATGCATTCACAGATCGTGGTGCATGGTGTTCCTTTTGCCCAGATGAGCGCATCGGATTATCGTCAGCATTTCTTACCTGAAGCGAAGCAGACCGTAATGGATGCATTAAATCGGTTGCGCGATACATATGACATCGTTTTAATGGAGGGAGCAGGCAGTCCGGCAGAGATTAACCTGAAAGATCGGGATATTGTGAATATGAATCTGGCGGGATGGGCCGATGCGCCGGTTATTCTGATCTCTGACATTGATCGCGGCGGCGTGTTTGCTTCGATCGTGGGTACGCTCGAACTGCTGGAGCCACATGAGAAAGCCCGTGTAAAAGGATTTATCATCAATAAGTTCAGGGGGGATCTCTCTCTGTTGCAACCAGGGTTAGACTGGCTTGAAGAACGGACTGGAATACCTGTGCTGGGTGTGCTGCCCTATATAAGAGATATTCAGATCGAGGCAGAAGATTCGGTGGTGCTGGACTCTCTTCGACATGGCAAAAAAGAACAGACTGAACTGGATATCGCCGTAATTCGTTATCCGCGCATCTCCAACTTCACGGACTTCGATGCACTATCCCGTGAACCGGACGTGAATGTACGTTATGTGACTTCACCAGAGGAATTGGGTAGCCCCGACGTCATTATTTTGCCAGGCACTAAAGATACGATCGGAGACCTGATTTATGTACGGGAATCGGGATTGGAACAGGCGATCCAAGCTCATTCAGAGCTTGAACATGTTCAACTTGTGGGGATATGCGGTGGATATCAAATGCTGGGACAACACTTGGTTGATCCGTATGCTGTCGAGGCAAACCAAGCTCAGGAAGCGGTGGGACTTGGCAAACTGCCTTTATCAACAACATTTCTTCAGCACAAACAGACGGTCAGAGCTATGGGGAACGTACAGCCTGAACATCCCATTCGGCTACATGGAGGAAAACAAGTTGAGTCTTCGGCCATACCTGTTAAGGGATACGAAATCCATATGGGTGTAACGGAATGCCACGAACCTGAACAGGTAACCGCTTTGTTTGAGATCGCTCATGCTGGCGGACAAGCATTCTTGGAAGGATGGGGCACATCAGATGGGAAAGTGTGGGGAACGTACCTGCACGGACTGTTTGAAAGCGACCAATTCCGGCGTTCCTGGTTGAACGGACTGCGTACAGCAAAGGGACTTGCACCGCTGGAGGAAACATATAGTGCTCAGGAGCGCAAAGAAATGGAGTTTGATCGAGTAGCCACCTCTTTGCGCTCATCACTGGATATGCAACGAGTGTATGAGATTATGGGCCTGACACAGCCTGAATAATTAACATGTGCACTTTGTTCAGGACTTATCTGTAATGATCCGAGTGAGAAATATGGATGAATAGCAAAAAACACCCCCATGACCCGCGACCTGTTCAGTCATTGAACGGTTGCATCTGGTATGGGGGTGTTTTTTATTAGATTATTTACAATGTTTAGTATAGCAAATGCAGGGTTATAGATATGTGATCATTATTGATGATTGTTGACGGATGATTCGATTGAAGCTTAATCAATCATTAGTCGATTTTAAACTTCTTCATCGCTGTTTGCAGCTCGACAGCTTGTTCATGCAGATGGCGCACCGTGCTCGAATGAGAGTCCATCTCGCTGAGTTGCATTTCTGCGGTAGTTGCAATCTGTTCCATGCTCTCACGAGACTTGGATGTAATCTGTGCTGTTTCTTCCACCGAAGCGCTAACTTCTTCTGCACCTGCAGAAACTTGCTGTGTGGAGGAGGAGACGGTTTGAATGGTGAGATTGACGTTCTGGATCAGTTCATTGAGTTGCTGGAAGGCTGAACCTGCTTGCTGTACAACAGCAGTTCCAGAACCAATCTCTTGCGTTACCCGGTTCATCGCACTTACGGATCGTTCGGCATCTTCACGAATCGTACCGAGATAATCGGCGATTTCTTCGGTCGCTGTCTTGGATTGTTCCGCCAGCTTGCGGACTTCTCCAGCAACGACGGCGAATCCTCGTCCGTGTTCACCCGCACGGGCCGCTTCAATGGATGCGTTAAGGGACAGCATGTTAATCTGTTTCGTAATTTCAAAAATAGAATTGACAATGGTTCCGATGGCAACGGAACGTTCGTTCATCGTTTCGATATAACGCAGCGATTCGCTAGCGGTCTGTCCGACAAGCTCCATCTGATTCACTGCATTTTGTGCCAGTTGATTGCCGTTAAGCGCCTCTGTTGCAGCTTCATTAATTTGTTCGGATACTTCGGCGGCAGAAGATGCGATATGCATAATTCCTTGGGTAATCTCTTCCATCGCTCTTGCGTTCTCGGATGCACTGGAAGCGATACTGACACTACCTTTTCCAGCTTCTTCGGCAGCATGGCTGGAGTTCTGTACCATACCGGACATGGACTCTACACGCTCAAGCAAGTCATTGGAACCGACAACGACCTCATTGGAGGTAGTGAGGGCACGGCTAATCATTTCTTTGAGATTATGTGTCATCGTCTGGAAGCTGAAGGCCAGTTGGGCGATCTCGTCTTTGCCTTTAATCTGCAGCTCAGCGGTAAGATCACCTTGAGAGATTCGTTTACTATGTTCTACAAGTTTAATGATGGGTTTGGTGACTCTTTTGATCATACTAGTAGAGATGAGCCAGCCAAGGACAAATACCAACGCGGTAATACCAAGGCATAGCCAGAAAATTTGAGCAATTTTATCCTGAACAAACTTGGCATCCATGCTGACGGCCATGAGCATATTGCTTCCCGCAATCGGCATAAATGCTGCTTTATGTACACCATAAGAATCAGAGAAGACCGGGCTGATGACCACTTGTTTCTTCTCGCTTGCTTGTGCCATGGAAGGTTCTACATCAATAGCATCTCCGGTCTTGAACTTGGAGTTGATGCTAGCGACAACAACGGTGGCTTTGCCATCCTGCACGGCAATGACATAAGCCGCATCTAGGCTATGTTCTTTGGATTGATCAGCCAGGTAGGATCCGACCGTCATGGCCGCTCCTTCAGCGCCTGCACCGCCACTTTGGATCTGCAGAAGTTTGGATGAAGATGTATTTTTGTAAATATCCTGAATGGACGTATTCAGAACTTTGTCGAACTGAGGTAGCACGTAACTTTGAATAATATTCATGGATACGGCATAAAAACTGATACTAAACAACAGGGAGGCAACGAGTAACACTAGGAATAACGTGCCCCTGATCTTGCCAGCAACGGTGCGTTTGCGAAACATAGAATCACCCTTTCACGTCATCTTCAATAACATTGTCCCTTATTCCGTTCTCTATGGCCTTTTTTACTAACGAAGAAAGACCTATTTTTTAGTTTTGCGAAGCTATCGAATAAGCGGATATACCCATTTTACAAAATTAACCGCGGGTTGAATAGCAGAATTTTCATAAAACTGCATAATTATTTTCATCGATCCAGAATGAATAACATGAATATTACATAATATCAATTAATACCTACCAGAATAGTTTGATATGTGTTATATTGTTCATTGTCACATTTGGAGGCCAAATATAAATTAGAAAATCGGTTCAACACCGATGATACATGTCTGAGGAGGAACAAAGGTAATGAATACATTTCTATTAATTGTGAATGTAGTGGTCATGCTGGCGCTGCTGGGTGTTCTCTACTGGATGCAAAAGAAACACATCTCGTTTACGAAACGTGTATTTGCGGGTCTAGGTATGGGTGTTGTGTATGGTGTTATTCTGCAATTGATCTACACATCAGGTTCGGATGTGATTACGAAGTCAGTCGATTGGTTTAATCTGGTCGGTTCAGGATATGTCCGTCTGCTACAAATGGTAGTTATTCCACTCATCATGGTGTCGATTATCTCGGCGATCATGAATCTGAAGGGCAAGCAAAACCTCGGCAAGATGAGTTTCTCCATCATCGCTATTTTGCTAATTACGACAGCGATTGCTGCTGGAGTCAGCATTGCAACAAGTCTGGGATTCAACCTGACTTCCATTGAGATTCAAGGCGGAGACCGGGAAACGGCTCAAATCCAGAAGGTGGAGGAACGTTTGGCTGATGTGAAGGATCAGACGATTCCACAGCAGGTGCTGGAGTTCATTCCTTCCAATCCATTTGCGGATATGACGGGTGAACGCCGTACGTCTACACTGGCTGTCGTTATTTTCTCAGCCTTTATCGGTGTAGCTGTATTGGGACTGGATCGCAAAAAACCGCAACAGGCGGAAACGTTCCGTGGCATGGTGAATGCCGTCTACGCCGTTGTAATGCGGATTGTCACGCTGGTACTGAGGCTTACGCCTTACGGCATTTTGGCGCTCATTACGAAAGTAACGGCGACCACCAATGCAGAGGAAATTTTGAAGCTGATCAAATTTGTCATTGCGTCTTACGTGGCGCTGGCGATTATGTTTGTCATCCATCTGATCATCATCTCCCTGTCCGGATTTAACCCGGTTACGTATGTGAAAAAAGTACTGCCAACGCTGGTATTTGCTTTTACTTCTCGTTCAAGTGCGGCAGCGATTCCGCTGAACGTGGAGACACAGACGAAGAAACTCGGCGTATCCGACGGGATTGCCAACTTGTCCGCAAGCTTTGGTGCTACGATTGGGCAAAACGGCTGCGCCGGTGTATATCCGGCCATGCTGGCGGTTATGATTGCTCCGACGGTCGGAATCGACCCGCTGAGTTGGGACTTCATCGTGACGTTGATCCTCGTAGTTATGATCAGTTCGTTTGGTGTGGCAGGCGTCGGCGGCGGGGCGACCTTCGCTTCCCTGATCGTCTTGTCCACATTGAATCTGCCTGTGGCTCTGGTTGGACTGCTGATTTCCGTTGAGCCGTTGATCGACATGGGTCGTACAGCGCTCAACGTGAACGGGTCCATGACATCCGGATTGTTGACAAGTAAAATTTTGAAAGAAAACGATCGGGACACATTCAACGATCAAAGCCGTGAGCTGGATTCTGCTGCTCACGCGTAAGCTGCGCGAAGCTTGCCGCGCACGGCTTGTGCACTTGGTGAGGCAGCGTGCGCAGAGCGAGCTGCAATAGAGTGGATGCAAGGCCGTCCTTCGGAGACATTCCGGAGGGCGGCTTTTGCGTGTGGGATTGCACCAGAACGTGCAGATGGGGCACGAGTGGTGGGAGTCTTTTTTTCAATAGAGAAGGGGGATCGGGGTGATAGCGGGTATAGAGCGTGTGAGGATATATGTGTTGGGTTAACGGTGTTATGCAACGCTGGAGGGATTTAGTGCTGTTCAATGTTGCAGAAATGTGATAGAGTTATTCATGTTTTGGCGCTGCGCCAAACCGCGGTTCGTAACCATCCCGCGTAATCAAAACTAGGAAGGCAGTGTATGTATTCATGTTTAATTTGGTGTGGGGAGCGGTATTCGTTCTCGTGACGTATGGATTTTTTCTTCTATGTTATCGTCTGTTTGGCAAAAAAGGTCTGTATGCCTGGATCGGTGTAGCAACGGTCATTGCCAACATTCAGGTGACTAAAACGATAGACATTATGGGAATCGTCTTAACGCTAGGTAACACGATGTATGTGAGCATGTATCTGACCAGTGATCTTCTCAATGAAAAGTACGGGGCGGATGAGGCACGGAAGGCGGTATGGTTTGGATTTTTCACATTGATCATGACAACCGTTCTGATGCAGATGGTGTTATTCTTTAATGCGGCACCGACGGACTTTGCACAGGAATCCATGGAAAAATTATTTGGACTGTTGCCACGCCTGGCACTCGGCAGTCTGTCTGCGTATTTCATCAGTCAGTTTCTGGATGTGCGTTTGTTCAGTTGGCTACGTAAAATTGCACCAGGACGTAATCAGCTCTGGATTCGAACGAACGGTAGCTCGATTATCAGTTCCTTTGTAGATACGCTTGTATTCTGCACGGTTGCCTTTGTGTTTATCTATCCATGGGATGTGTGGCTGGAAATTTTCCTGACGACCTACCTGATCAAGTTTGTGCTGACTGCGGTTGGAACGCCGTTTCTGTATGCCGCACGTAACTTTAAATTGGAAGATGAAGCTTAAAATAGGATCGCCACTTCAAATCCCTCTGCGGAGCCACAGTTGCAATATGGACTCTGCAGGGGGATAATTTATACAACAGAATTTGTTTCCTGATAATATACGTCTACGATTACATAAGACAAGGGGGATTGAGCATGTATTCCACACTGCGCTACAAACTGGAGAGCAATGGCACAACCTATGAGAATGATAGCCTTAATGCCTCGGTATTTGTGGACTTGATTACGGATCTGGAATTGCATGATTTTGTCGTTCTGCAACCGTCAGAACGGGTAGAGGGAAGTATATATTTGCAGGCTGCTTCGCTTGAGGAACCGGGGCAAATGGTGGTAGAGACCCGTTTGCAGGAAGGTGAGAGCGGATTTCGGCATTACAGTTACACCACGGCAGATACAACCAAGGTGATTCAGTGGTTTTTGGATTACTGGGGCAAACAGGAGCTGCCTGAACTGGAGGATTGGCAGGATATAACCCATGAAATGGACTAACGAAGATGGAAGCTGATTGAGCATGGAATACAAAATGTACGCCTGACATAGCAACCCTCTGATCGATTCAGATCGCGATGGATGTGAACTCTAATAGACGCTGATCCCCATCGCAAGAATCAAAATCCCGCAAGCCAAGTTGTCATGGGTTGCGGGATTTTTTGTGCTAATTGAAGTTGCAGTTGTCTCATGTTTTGCGACTGCATACTTGCTACTTGCAGCTTAGTTTGTCAGGATTTGCAGTTCTTTGGGATACGTAGTAAGCACCTCTATGCCTGTCTCGGTTACAAGTACATCGTCCTCAATACGCACACCGCCAGCTGCGGTGTAAATACCCGGTTCAATGGTAAACACGGTTCCAGCCTGAAGCAGATCCATGTTCTCTCCATGCAGGGATGGATATTCATGCACATCAATGCCGAGTCCATGTCCGACACGGTGCATAAAACGCTCGCCGTATCCTGCATCAATCGTCACCTGACGAGCAGCGCGGTCAACGGATGCGCAGGTAATACCTGGTTTAACAACCTGTATCGCGGCTTCGTTGGCGGCAAGTACGGTATTATAGATGGTGCGAAGTTCAGGCGAGATGTCTCCGTAGGCAAAAGTACGCGTAATGTCCGACGCATATCCTCCAGCGTACACACCCATATCAAACATAAGCAAATCCCCGTGCTGCAGTTTGCGATCCCCAGGCGTACCATGCGGCAGGCCAGTTTTTGGTCCAGTCAGCACCATTGTATCGAAGGAGGGACCGTCGGCACCGAGTTTTTTCATCTGGTATTCCATCTCAGCAACCAGCTCGATCTCCGTTACACCTGCACGTACATGGGTAAGACCTTGTCGTAGCGTTTCTTCAATTATGTAGATGGCATGGCGAATACGAGTGACTTCTTCCTTTGTTTTGTTCACACGCAGTGCGCGTAGCAACGAACCAACATCTTCAAAACTTGCACCGCCGAGAGCGGAGTTTAGTTGCTCATAACGAGAGACGGTAACGTATTCTTTTTCCAAACCTACCCGGCCCAGCCGTCCTTGATATCGGTCAAACAGCGAGTAGGGATTATCTGTGTCCGAATGTGTAGCAATGTTGGATACAGTAGAAGCTGCCGCAGCGGCATCCGCGTCCAGTGCGGGCACAATCAGTAACGGGTCTTCACCGCGTGCCAGCATCAGGCCCATAAAACGTTCATGCGGATTGCTCGCATATCCCGTCAGATAATAAATATGTTTTGGATCTGTGATGAGCATGGCATCGAGTCCTTGCTTGGACAGATCGGATTCCAGTCTGGATAAAGGAGTTTGTTTCATATTAGTATATCCACCTTTCATATGTACGTTCTTTTAAATAACCAACGTGTTTTCTTAGCATTATAGCGTCTACTCCTTCTATTATAGAAGATGTTGAATAAATTCTAAACTGGCGGCGACTTTTGAGCCAAGGAATGCCTGTTTTTACCGTTTAGGGAAAGAGTGGCAAGGGTAATACAGGGCGAAACCGCTTTATCGGTGGGACGTTGGCTGAAGGAAAAGACGCATATATACTAGACATATAGAGACTTGTAACACACATACACGAAACAGGCACACAACGAGACACAATACAGACTTGCTATACAGTCACATGACACAGAGACACAGACGAGTCGGCATATAGAACAGTCACATGAAATAAAGACTCGCACATATTCAAAGAAGCTGAAAGGGGAGTTTAATCCGTTATGAACAATCGATTAACTGTGCCGCTCTATGCCTCATTGCTTAGCATGGCTCTGTTAACCGCATCCTGTGCTCCGGGCACCCCGACGTCAGATTCGCAACGGCTATCTCAAGGAGAAGGAACGGGTCAAGGACAGACGGCAACCGGAGGCAACGCTGAAACAGGTACTGAAGAGCGGGATGAGCAAGGGAATACAGTCGTTCCCTATCAGGCTTCCGTTCTGGTCGAGGGATTGAACGCACCTTGGGAGATGGTGACGGTTGCAGATGGACGAATGTTTGTGACCGAGCGCCCGGGCGTGATCCGAGTTATTACGAATGGAAAACTGGAGTCTGAGCCGCTGATTGAATTCGAGGCACCCTTTAACGAAGAAGGCGAAGGTGGATTGCTCGGGCTGGAGGCAGATCCGGACTTTGAGAGTAACGGTTATCTGTATGTGTATCACTCGTACTTGGAGGGACAGGATATTGCCAATCGCTTGCAGCGCCTGAAGGTGACGGATGGAAAAGCGGTAATCGACAAAGAGCTATTGACGGGCATTCCAGGCGGCGTGAATCACAACGGCGGACGAATCAAAATCGGACCGGATCAGCTGCTGTATATCACCACAGGCGAGCGTTATGAACCGGAACTGGCACAGAACCGGGATAGCCTTGGTGGAAAAATACTGCGCATCGGTCTCGATGGGTCGATCCCGTCAGATAACCCTTGGCCGAATTCCCCTGTATACAGTATGGGACATCGTAACGCTCAAGGGCTGGCATGGAATCCGGATAACGGGTATCTCTATGCGACCGAACACGGTCAGCGCAATCATGACGAGATTAACCGGATTGTTGCCGGGGAGAACTATGGCTGGCCCGAAGTAGAGGGCGACGACGATGATAACGGAACTTATCAGGCTCCGCTGGCGCATAGCGGGAATGATACCTGGGCGCCTTCGGGTGTAGCCTTCATTGCGGAAGGCCCGTGGGCGGGTTCATTAGTGGCTGCGAATCTGAGAGGGGAGCAGCTACTGCGGGTTGTATTGTCCGAAGACGGTACGAAGGTCGAGCAGGTGGTCCCTTTTTTCGAAGATGAATGGGGCCGTATACGTAATGTCACCGCCGGTGAAGACGGTAAACTGTATGTGCTAACGAACAATCGCGATGGCCGAGGCACACCGCGTGACGGGGATGATAAGTTGATCGTGCTTACGCCCGAAGGGTAGCGTTTATTTAGCTGGATTGGTTGGAATTCGGTGATCTGTAGATCGGGAAATGAGAGTGCAGTTAAAGTGGATTACAGAGTAAATGAGGGAACGTGCCAAATTGGGAGTTAGGAGTAAGGAAGTAAAGGGGAAGGAGTTGGGTGTCACAGGGGGACAGGAAAGGGTAGGGTTTTACAGACTGCTACACGCCGGGTGTATGGGTACTGACTCCGACTTTTATTTCTAACGATCACAGGCGAGCTTATTTGCTGGTTTTTGAGGGTTTGAGAATTTTAACGATCACCACAGACGTTATTTTGCTGAAAATGCGCATAATGGGGCGAAATCGTCACGAATTGGAGTAAATAAGCTCTCTGGTGATCGTTAGAAAATAAAACGTGGCGAATCAGGCCAAATAAGGCTTCTGATGATCGTTAGAATTTAGAATTTTGGCCGACTGCGGGGCATTGAATAGGCAGAAGGTAAATACTCATCTAAAGGTAGATAGAGGGTTTCGAACACTCGATATAGCTCTGCTGTGTTAGTTTACAAACGCATCCATCGCGATAAAATTCAAAAAAGCTGTCCCCGCCAGTATACAGACGAAGGACAGCTTTTGAATTACAGGGAATCTAGTTATGGCATTTAGATATGAGAGAACGCACAAACCAACTTAAAAAGTCAGTGTACCAATGTACACTGTGAGAAGGTTTTACGTTACTCAAATGCTACACAGTGTGCCGTACCCACAAATTATAATGCTTAAACGTTAACACTGTACGGCGGTGACGAAATGTAGCATGACACCTAAGCTTCCGAATTCTCAGCCAGTTCGGCGATGTGCTTTGCAGGCTCTTTTGTATATTTTCCGCCATGGTAGCAGAGAACTTGATCTACCGTTAGGCCGGTCAGCTTCTTCAGACTGCGCAGTGCTTCAGGCATGTCCGGCGTTGCTGGCGGCGCTGGGCCGACCAGTTCATCGTCGACGACTCGCAGTTCATCGGCAGCAAGCAGGAACTGTTGCTCCCTAAAATAAAAACACAGGTGGCCTGGCGTATGTCCCGGTGTATGAATGACCTGTGTTCCGCCTTGGAGCGGAAGGATGTCCCCGTCCGCAAGTGCTCTGCTGATGTTGATCTCAGGCAGTTGCATCAGCAATTGATCGGCCAAAGCCAGCACAGGGGCAGGTAGCATGGCACGGCGTTCCGGCGTGAATTTGATCAAAGGTTTTGCACCTGTCAAATAAGGAATTTCATCCGCATGAGCCCAAACTTCAAGTCCTGGAATAGCATCCAGCAGAGCACCCAGATTACCAATATGATCGATATCCTGATGTGTTACAATCACACGTTTAATGTCGGAGAGAGGGACGTTCAACTCTTCCAGTGCGGATTGAAGTTCGGCAAATTGGCCAATCATGCCCGTGTCAACCAGAGTGTACCCGTCTTCGTCTTGAAGAAGCACAGGATGAATAGGGCTGTTGCCCGAAGGTGTTGGAATGTTGAGTGTTAGCACTGTGATGGATGGTATAGGTTGGCTCATAAAATATCCGGATATGTGTCCGGAGCACCTCCTTATATGATTGTGTTTTTAATAAGGGACAGTAAACGCAGCTTGTACCTCGTTCATTTTCCCATGATGCATCAAGCAACGAGTAAGTAATTAATCACTTAATCACTTACTTACTCCTTATTCTGAACGTTCGGTTCATAGCTCAGATGTTTCCTATATTTTTTTACTGCATGTAAAATGGTTTCAAAGGTGTCCTCTTCATTGCTGCCGTCCTTCACGATTGTTACGAACGAGAAGTTCTCGTGAATTAATCTGTTCCTTGTCTGGAACGCCTGATGGAGCGCTATGCTGCATGGCTCTTTGCCAGCCTTCAAAGCAATATGTTGCTTACCCAGTTCGGACTCCAGCATCTCCATGTTGGAGCGTGCCCGGTAAGCAGGAGTTTTCATGAGCTGGGTCGAATTAAACTTTTTCTGATACGTCCGTTTGTAAAGCTGTAATAACATCTGTTCCATAATAGAGCATAACTCCATCGTTAGCGAAGCGTATCTCCGGTTTTTGCGTTTGCGGGTAAGCTCGCTTGACTGTTCTTCGTTCAGCCATTCGTATTCTTCATATATTGAGGAATCGTCATGGTTCAGAATATCGCGATATTCCTGTTCCAGCAGTTTAATCTCAAGCTTGGCGAGTTTCTTGACGTGTTTGAAATCCTCTTGGGTTAGCATACGACTTGTCCTCCCATGGGTACCGAGATGTAAATGGAGCACGATCTATTCATGAATGTTGCTGATCAGGTGATCGTTTCATTATCTCATATTCTGGAACATAATGCCTTAGCGCTTTCATTATAAAATAATTCACGGAACCTCCGGTTCAGAAGGGAAGGACACCTCATGTCCATTCAGACAGCCATCGTTACAGGAGCCAACTCAGGGATGGGACTGGCCACCACTATTGAACTTGCCAAGCAGGGGTATCACGTCATTATGGCCTGCCGCAGCGAAAAGAGAGGACAAGAGGCGCTTGAACAAGCCTTGCGTCAGTCCGGATCGACCAGTATCGAGCTGATGCTGTGTGATCTCGGTTCGCTGGACAGCATCCGTCAGTTTGCACGCCAGTACCGCGAGCGCTATAATCACCTGGACGTACTGGTGAATAATGCGGGCGTGGTGATGGTGAAGCGCAAAGAAACGTCAGATGGCTTCGAGCAGAGCATTGGCATTAATCACCTGGGTCACTTCCTGCTCACGTTGCTTCTCATTGAACCACTGAAAGCGGCTAAACAGGGTCGAATCGTAAATGTGTCTTCTGGGGCGTACAAAGCCGGTAAAATTCATTTTGATGATCCACATTTGCGAAAAGGCTATAATCCGATCAAAAGTTACGCCCAATCCAAGCTGGCTAACGTATTTTTCACCCGGGCGCTTGCTCGTAAGCTCGCGGGAACTTCCGTTACGACGAACTGTTTACATCCAGGTGCGGTAGGAACCAGCATCGGAGTGGATCGCAACACCGGATTTGGCACCCGCATCATGGCACTTGCAGCCAAGTTGCCGTTTTTCTTGACACCAGAGGAAGGGGCCCGGACTGCAATCTACTTGGCAACAAGTCCAGATGTCACCGGGGTGACTGGGCGATACTTTTATCAGCAGAAGGAGCAGCGCTTGAAAGAGCATGCTTTGGATGAGGCGGCTGCCGAGCAGTTATGGACGTGGAGCGAAGAACAGGTTGGTTTGCAACCTGACGAGAGGTTATAACCTCTTATACCTGTCCGAGCACAATTTTATTCATCACCGCGTGTTGAATCATCTGGACAAAAGCATCGATGTGTTGCATGCCTTGATCTCCCTGACCGTATGCCCGGACAGAGGCGGATGAGGCATTTTTCTCTTGTTCACCAAGTACGAGCGAATAAGGGACTTTTTCCATTTGGGCTTCCCGAATCTTATAGCCTAGCTTCTCGCTGCGTAGATCAGTTTCCACACGGATACCCGCTGCCCGTAGCTTACTTTGCACCTCAAGTGCATAGTCGGCATAATGATCCGATACGGGAATCAGCTTAACCTGCATAGGAGCCAGCCAGAGTGGAAACGCACCTGCATAGTGCTCAGTCAAAATGCCGATAAAACGGTCAATCGAGCCATAGATTGCTCTATGAATCACGACTGGGCGGTGTCTCAGACCGCCTTCACCGATATAAGTAAGATCGAATTTCTCCGGCATCTGAAAATCAAGCTGTATCGTTCCGCACTGCCAGCTTCGCTTCAGCGCATCAAGAATATGAAAGTCGATCTTCGGCCCGTAAAAGGCGCCGTCGCCTTCGTTAATGCGATATTCCACACCGCGGGCGTCTAACACATTGCGTAACGCCTGTTCCGCCTGATCCCACAATTCTTCCGAGCCCATGGAATCTTCGGGGCGTGTGGAGAGCTCGATTTTATAATCGAAGCCAAAAATATCGTACATCCGTCCAATCAGGGAGATGGCCCGATTAATCTCGTCTTCAATCTGTTCAGGCATCACATAGAGATGGGCATCGTCCTGACAGAACGTCCGCACCCGCATCATACCATTCAGGGCTCCTGAGAATTCATGACGGTGAACCTGACCGAATTCCATCATGCGAATCGGCAATTCGCGATAGGAATGCAGTGTGTTTTTGAAAATCAGCATATGTCCTGGGCAATTCATTGGTTTTAAGGCAAATGTAGCGTCATCCACGTCCGCAAAGTACATGTTATCCTTGTAATGCTCCCAGTGACCTGACTGTTCCCACAGGCGGTTGTTCATCATGAGCGGAGTACGAACCTCCTGGTACCCTTCCTGCAATTGCAGTTCCCGTGAAAATTGCTCCAGCTCTGTACGAACTGTCATGCCTTTGGGTAGATAGAAGGGCATGCCAGGCGCTTCCTCAGAGAACATAAATAGCTCCAGCTCTTTGCCAAGCTTGCGGTGATCCCTCTTTTTCGCCTCTTCCAGCATGTGAAGATGTTCCTGCAACTGGGCCTTGTTCGGAAAAGCAGTGCCATAGATACGCTGCATCATTTTGTTGTCGGAATTTCCGCGCCAGTAGGCACCAGCGACATTCAGCAGTTTAAACGCTTTGATTCGGCCAGTGGATGTGAGATGTGGCCCGCGGCACAAGTCGAAAAACTCACCCTGCTCATAAATCGAAAGTTCAGCGTCTTCTGGCAGATCACGAATAAGTTCCAGCTTGTAAGGGTCATGGATGGCTTCGAATCGCTCCAAGGCTTGCACCCGACTAACCACTTTGCGGCGGATGGGCCAATTTTCCTGAATAATCTTGTTCATTTCCCGCTCGATGGCATCTAGGTCACTGATGGAGAGGGACTGCTCCAGATCGACATCATAGTAAAATCCATCTTCAATGACCGGACCGATACCCAGCTTCACGTGATCTGCGCCATATAATCGTTTCAATGCCTGTGCCAGCACATGTGCTGTGCTGTGACGATATCGGTGCAGACCTTCCTCGCTATCGAGTGTAACAATGATGAGTTCGCAGTCCTGCTCCAGTTTTTCGCTCAGATCGACATTCTGGCCATTCACGATCCCACCGATCGCCTGTTTACCAAGACTTGTGCTAATCGAAGAGGCAACTTCGCCTACAGTGATGCCTGCTTTGTAACTACGTACAGCACCGCCTTGCAACTGGACTTCAATCTTTTCAATCGACGATTTGGCTGCCAACGACTCAGACACTTCTGCGTGCTGATCACCCAAGGATAAATGCTCGCTTGCATACTCATGTTTTTCTTGACTCATGTGAACCACTCTCCCATATTTTTTGTGTTGGAAGCGCAAAAAACACCCGTCCCGGAGAAGGGACGAGTGCGCTTGGCTCGTGGTTCCACCCTAATTTGGTTATGCTGCATTCTGCTCTCGGCCAGCCGCCGCAAACAGAACCATCATAACCCTCATTGGAATCCGTTAACGGGGATCAGGCGGTGAACTCTACTGACCGTACGAGTAACTATCTTACGAAATCATCGATTGGAGTAATCTATTGAGATGATCTGCGCAAGTTCTGTACATCGTCGGAGGTTCGAGACCACGGCTACAGAGGGGTAACTTGAATTCGTTCGCTGAAGAAGGTTTCACCAATCCCTTCTCTCTCTGGGCAGCACGCAATGCAAATCATGTCTCTGGTCATCGCTAAATATGAAGGATGCAACGAGCTGAATAACACAGGGATATTTCAGATCCGTTGATCCTGTAGTGTGTAGAATTTAATGTAATCATTGGAACAGGTGTTACTTGAGAACCGATTATATAGACTGAAAATGGAAAGGTCAAGTGGAATGTTCAAATGCAGGCTAGCCCATTTCTTATGCATTTTGCATCCAGATTAATCGAATCGTTGTTCCTTCTCCAGGTGTGGAAGACACTTCAATTCGACCTTTCATTGCCTCGATTAAACCTCTGGTGACAGCCATGCCGAGTCCTGATCCAACATCACTTGTTCCCGTATCTGTACCACGGTAATACCGTTCAAATAGCTTCCACACGGTTTCGGGGCTCATGCCTCGTCCATTATCGGCAAACTCGATTGTAAATTCACCGTCACGTTCACCGGCCTCGACACGAACAACGAGGACAGACTCGGATGGGTTGTGCAGCAGAGCATTAGCGGTGAGATTATCTACAATCCGTTCAAAAGAAGGAACGTGTACTAGCCCATAGACAGGCGCGTCTGCAGATTGAAAGACAATACGTCCTTCACCGTACGCAGGGTTGCGCTCGGCTCGCTGCACGAGATTACGAAGTAGCGTATTTACGTCATTTCGTTCAACCTCAGGTTGATATCCTCCACTCCGCAACCGATAGGTCATCGCAAGATCGTTCACAAGTCTGTCCATATACATGGATTTGTCGATCATGATGCCTGCGAATTCTCGAACTTCTTCAGCCGTCCAGGTGTATTTGTCCGTTTCCAGCATATGCGCGTATCCCTGAATGGAGGAAAGAGGTGTCTTGAGATCATGCGTGATGCCAGCGATCCATTCCTCTCGAAGGGAATCCGTTTGTTTCCGTAGTTCCTCATCCTGCTTGAGTGTATGGGACAAAGCTTGCATGGAGTGGAGTACGTCGCCATACACTTGGTATTTACGTTTCCATTTTCCATTGCGGCGTTGGCTCCGCGGAATACCTGCTGCCCCGGTTGGTTCCTCATACTGTCCTTTCTCCAGACGTTGCAACCACTGAAGCATGTGCAGCATCGGAGCACCGAATCGATTAGCGTACCATAAAGCGAGTAAAATCAGCAGCGCAACGATGGACAAGATCAGGACGATTAGCGCCGGTTCAAGAATAAAAGCGTATGGATTCTGTTTCTCAACGACAGTTGAATCAATCCGTACACTTACCATCCAGGTCGTTTCGTTTTGGTTATCGTACCATGTGGCGACCGATATGCCTGAACGATTCGGGTAACGAACTTGGAGAACGAGATCCTGAATACTGTACTGGTTCGGCACGCCTACGGCCGGTTTGTTATAAGAGTCGATTTCTTTTCCATAAGGGTCCAATATTTGGATGTAGGCATCTGCTTTGCGAATCGTTTCTTGCTCCGCAGGTTTCACAGTCAGTTTGCCGCCCTCATACGACAGCTTTGGACGGATCTCATCAAGTAAGGATTTGGCCGCATTTCGCTCTCCGTATAACAACGTAAAATATTTCCCGTCCTTCTCCCGGATCAGCATGGATAGCTGATAGGGGAATGGTTTATTAGCTTCCCAGTAGGCGATTAATTCTCCTGGTTTGTAGTGGTCTGGTACATCGGACGGGACATGATAATCGTCGATGACATAGCCCTTTTCATCCAGAACCTGAAGCCAGCCATGATTTTTATCCACCTGCTTGAGCAGATCGGGATCGTATCGTATCGTGTTATCCGGCAGGATCTCGGCGGTATTAATAAGTTGATCCAATCCGTTGTTTGCAAAGTCATCAACCAGATCCACTTCATTCACTTTCTGCAAAACCCAGATGGTAGCGATTGATCCTAGCAAAATAATCAGAATGACCGTGCCAGTGAGCATACCAATGAAGCGAGTTAATAACTTACGGCGAATACTCATGTCTGTGACAGGTTGCTAGGCTGGATCAGCTTGTACCCCAAACCGCGCACATTAACAAGAAAAGCCGGATTGGAAGGATCTTTTTCAATGCGTTCCCGAATGCGGTGGATATGCACCATAACGGTGTTATCGTCGCTAATGGCTTCTGAACCCCACACCCGTTCATACAGTTCAGACTTGGTGAAGATTCGGTTCGGATGTTTGCAGAAGAAGAGAAGCAACTGGAACACCAGTGCCGGGCAGGTCACTGCCTGTCCTTCAACGCGAAGCTCCCCAGCCAATTCGAATACTTGGAATCGTCCAAAATCATAAATGCCTTGTGATAGGTCAGAAGATGACGTATTTACGTGTGATAAAATGTTTTGTTGTTGCTGCAAAACGACTGTCTTGGAAGGCAAATAGCGATTAAGCAACGATTTAATTCTTGCAACAACTTCCAGCGGGTTAAACGGTTTGACGACATAATCATCACCGCCAACGGCAAATCCGGTCAGTTTGTCATAGTCCGTTGTTTTGGCGGTTAGAAACAGGATAGGGGCATCTGTGACCTGCCTTAGGAAAGGGCAGATTTCCAAGCCGCTTTTCCCTGGAAGCATAATATCAAGCACGATACAATGATACGTTTTGTTGTTGCATGCTTCGAGCGCTGCTTCACCTGTCGTGACCGTATCAATATCGAGAAACTTTTCTTTGAGCAGTACGGTTTTGAGCATATGTAAAATCGCTTGTTCATCATCAACAAGCAGTAGTGAGACATGATCCATGATGTAATGCTAACCTCCTTCTTAACTCTCTTTCTTGGTATATTGCCCATCATAACATTCTTGAGACCAATTGGAAGATAGGTTGCCTTAACAGAAGCTTAATTATAAAGCTTAGGTAGGGCGGTAAATTTAACTAGATGTAAGTGAAGGTTAGACAAACCATAAGACTCATGATGTAGATTTGAGGTAAGTAAGAAAAGATAATCAGAAAGGGTGTTGAATGATGAATAGGAAATGGAAACTACTCCTTCTAACCGTGACAGCATGTGCTGTACTCTCTGCTTGTACAAGTAACAAAGTTACCTCCGATGAAGCTGAGCAGGCTGAGAAGCAAGCTACAGAGCAGGTGAAGGATCAAAAGGATAACGGTGACACTTCAAGCAAAGAACAAAATGATGGTTCGACAGCTCAACAGGTAACACCAGATAATCTCATGGATACATTGACGAAGGGCTCCAAAGATGCCATTTATAATCAGTTTACTCCTGACATGAAGCAAGCTGTTTCCTTGGAAGATTTCAAGGCGTCTGCTGACAGCTTTTTGAAAGGAGTGAAGTCGTGGAAGCAGGTGGTAGATTCTGAGATGAATGGTTTGACGGAACATGCGTGGACAGACGATTCAGGGACCAAGGGGATCCTCGCCTATTTTACAGAAGATCATCAGATTGCCGGATTAAGCATTACTCCACTGGAACCACATCCCGATACAGATAACAAGCTGACCAAGACTGAGTTTCAGTTCCCGATGAAAGGAGAGATGTATGTCTTCTGGGGAGGTCATAGTGTTATGGAAAATTATCATTACGAGCATGAAACACAGCGCTATGCACTCGATATTGTTCAGACGAAAGACGGGGCGAGTTATCAGGGCGATGCCAAGGATAATGCCAACTATTATGCGTTTGGTCAGCCGCTCTATGCTGCTGCGGATGGTACGGTAGTTGAGATCAAGAACGATATTGCGGATAACGTGCCTGGCGTGATGAATCCGAAAGAGCCTGCGGGTAATTATGTGGTTATCGATCATGGCAATAAAGAATACAGTATCACGGGCCATATCAAAAAAGGCAGTGTAGCGGTGAAAAAAGGAGATAAAGTCAAGCAGGGGGATCACATCGGGGATTTAGGTAATTCGGGCAACTCCAGTGAAGCTCACTTGCACTTCCAGGTATCCGATGGTCCAGACCTGTTCACGTCACGTTCCCTCAATATTCGCTGGGCCGATCAGAGCCAGGAGTTGACACGGGGGAATACGGTTCAGGGACTGCCGGAGTAAGCGGGTAAGTCGGCACTATTGTTGGATAACGCTTGTTGTGTAGGTATGGATATTCTACATGCTGTACGCCAGCTTCCTTTTTCCATTATAATAACCTCTATAAATTAGAGCAATGAACTTGGCTTCGAAATGATATAAGAGCTATATAAGTTAATGGAGGAATAGGGAATGGCACTGGAAAAGGTACAGATCGAATATGCATGTCTCGAAGACTTGCCGAGAATTGTAGAGATTTATAATTCAACTATCGAGAGCCGCATGGTAACGGCGGATTTGGAGCCGGTGACGGTAGAGCAACGATTGCCATGGTTTAATGAGCATACACCGGATCGTCGTCCTCTATGGGTCATGAAACGGGATGGGCAGGTTGTCGCATGGGCCAGTTTGAGTTCGTTTTATGGGCGACCAGCATACAATGGGACGGTGGAAGTCAGCGTATACGTCGATCAGCAGTGCCGTGGGATTGGGGCCGGTGGAATGCTGCTGAATACAGTATTCGAGGCTTGTCCTGAACTGGGAGTAACGACGATTCTAGGATTTGTATTCGGGCATAATGAGCCGAGCCTGGGGTTATTGCGCAAGCATGGCTTCGAACAGTGGGGATTTTATCCGGAAGTGGCGGTGCTGGATGGCGTGGATCGAGACCTTGTGATTCTGGGCAAAAAAGTTGGAGCAGATCACCGCCTGAAAGAGGCGCAGATTTAATTAAAGAAAACCTCCGTACCCACTATAAGTGGAGTGCGGAGGTTTTTTTGCTTATTTTACAAACCACGAACCCATTTACAGTCCCAGTTGCTGCTTGATCTCTCGAATCTGTCCCAGATGACGTTCCTCGTGGTAGCTTGTAAAATCGATCCATTGTGCCAGATCCAATTCACCGAACGCCGGGTGAGGGAACGACTTACTACGTAACAGGGCAACATCATGCTCGCGTGCAAACTGTTCCAGTGCTTGATGGGACTCAGCCAGATCCCTACGAATATCCGCAAGTCTCTCAGGCTCAGTTGGTGGTTGCACATGAGGAGGGGCTTCGACAGATCTGCTGCGGTCCAGAGACATTTCATAAGGCTTTTTCTCAATGGACACATTCTGTTCTTTTTCCACTGCAAGACGAGCTTGCTTGGTGATGACATTTTCCATCAGATTCAAGTGCCGTAACACTTGCATAATACTCCACTGTTCCGGGGAAGGTTTCCGGTTCAATTGATCTTCATCTAACCCGGAGATAGCCTCCCAGATTTGGTTACGTATTTCGTCATTACGTTCAAACATCATAAACATCCTCTCTTTAGGTTTATTACAATAACATTACTGTTTCTATATGTCCGACCGAACATATAAGACCCTGTTTAACCAGCATAAAACACAAAATGAGCAAATGCGAACTTTACCTATATTACCCCTTGTTAGGTGAACTTGAGGAAAAAATAAAAAACATACCCTTAAATTGGGTATGCTGAATTGTATACAACGGCTTCCATAAAACGAAAAAAAGATTGACGGGTATGCCCCGGCAAACTATAATCGGTAACAAGTAACTTGATATGTAAGGAGTCCTGACATGATATGTTAGTAATCGACGAGGTGTATCACCATACAGCATTGCAAATATCATCGTCCGATCTATTGTACCTTATCGAACGGTTGAAGGTCAAAAAAGAAAATGAGATCGAAACGCTCAAGCAGAAGATTGAACAATTTGAACAAAAACGACGAGCCGAGGAAGTGGCTTATCAGTCGCTGTCTCCTGTTCGCAAATGGTTTGCGGGACGTCCGGCTTCTCATCACCAAGCGGTGGAATACATGGTGCAGGTGAAGGAACGATTCCGCAAGATGGAGCAGATTCGCAGGCGCATCCGTGATCTTGATCAGATTATGGAACGTATTCAGAGCGCTAATCATAATCGGCAGGAAGAGATTGAGCTTTCGCCTGAAATTATCCGCGAGATCAGACAGCTTAGTGAAACGGAGGATGTGCAGGCATGACTTTGGAAACGTTAAGCTCCGGGATCGACACGGTCTGGGTTGTTCTCAGCGCAGCGATGATTTTGTTGATGGAGGGCGGATTTGCCCTGCTGGAGGCTGGGTTTGTACGTTATAAAAATAGTGTGAATATTATCATGAAAGTATTTGCTGATATTACGATTGGCACATTATTGTTTTACGCGATTGGTTTTGGCTTGATGTATGGTTCAGATGCTGGAGGGTTTATAGGAGTGACAGGTTTTTTCCTGAATGGTGATCTCTCTCATCTGAACGTCCCGGTATCCCTGGAGACGTTTTGGCTATTCCAAGCCGCGTTCACGATTGCGGTCATTTCAATCGTATCCGGTGCCGTAGCTGAACGGATCAATTTCCGTGCATACCTACTATATATCATCCTGATGACGGCGATTATTTATCCGATTGGCGGACACTGGGCTTGGGGTGGCGGCTGGCTCAGTCAGCTCGGCATGCAGGATTTTGCCGGTTCAGCTGTGATTCACGCACTGGGCGGTTTCTCTGCACTGGCGGCAGCTATTATTATCGGGCCACGTAAAGGGAAATACACACCACTTGGTGTAAGTGCAATTGCACTGCCAAGCAATCTGCCGCTGGCATCGGTAGGTGCTTTCCTGTTATGGTTTGGCTGGTTTGGGTTTAATGCGGGAAGTACATTGAGTGCGACAGATGTCAGAATCGGTCACATCGCCATCGTTACCATGCTATCCGCAGCTGCGGGTGGTGCGGCTACGTTGCTCTATACCTTGTTCCGCTTTAATCGTTCCGATGCACCGTCCGTGATTAACGGTTCACTTGCTGGACTGGTAGGCATCACAGCAGGCTGTGCATTTGTAGGTGATCTGGCAGCAATATTCATCGGCGCAGTCTCCGGTCTGTTGATGATGGCTGCTACGAACTGGCTGGATCGCATGCGAATTGATGATCCGGTAGGGGCTTTCCCGGTTCATGCCGTTTCGGGAATGTGGGGGACGGTTGCTGTAGGTCTGTTTGCCACGGACGGAGGTTTGTTCATGGGCGGCGGCTGGAAGTTGCTTGGTGTTCAGGTGCTTGGTCTGACTGCACTGGTCGTCTGGGGATTCGCAATGACCTGGTTCGGACTGAAGCTCATTGGCAAAGTGGTTCCTGTCCGTTCGACCGAGGAAGAGGAAGACCTTGGTCTGGACATCAGTTACCATGGGGTGATGGCTGCGCACCAGTCGCATGAATTTCTGGATGGCGAGGAGCATATGATTGCTTATCAGCAGAAGTCCTCTGATTCAAATCGATAACAAAAGTATATGAAAAGATAGGGGCTGACGAAGGTCAGCCTCTTTTTTACACAGAAAGCAGGGAAAAAAGACAAGGCGGAAGAATATACAGGTGTGAACGTGAATAAGTCTCAGCATAGGTGTAACGTCAAAAAGGGAGGATCTATATGATTAAGCCGGAACAATGTGAACGTCTGACTAGAAAAGCACGTAAAACCCTCGAAGAAGAATACGGTCTCGGTGCTGTTGCCGATCTGGTGCTGGATGCTGGGCGCTGGGGTATTCGCCTGGATGTGTCCACAACGGATGAATATCGCAGAACAGGAAATTCGCGTGTTGGCGGACATCCTGATCTGCCGGATGATCTGGACTGGCCGCTTACGGAGGACGGGGTGCCAATGACTTTTCTGGCCCAGCTGAATATGGTGGATTTGTCTCCGTATACACCGAATGACGGGCGCGGAACGTTGCCGGAGCGGGGTATGTTGTACTTTTTTATTGGCAGTGTGGATGCAGCTTATCCGATTGAACATCGAGTGATCTATGAACCATCTACATATAATCTTGTGAAACGAGAACCGGACGGGGCTACTGCTCTGGGGGGAGAACCTACGATAGCGCATTCGGTTACCGTCTTGCCTAACCTTGAGCTTCCTACATATGCGTACATAGATGCTGCGGCGTTGGATGAGCAGGGGAAAGCTTCAGAGGCAGTTTCCAATCCAGAGGGAGCTCTCGAAGGCCGTTGGCTAGACCGTTATCTGGAATTCGAATCAGACTGGAATCACCCAAGCCCGCTGAATTGGGGCGGCATGTTCGGTTACCCCGATGGGCAGCATCCCGATGCAGAACACCGGGCGTTGAGTTATATTGAGCTGGGTGAGGCACACACCGGCAGTGAGCAGGAATGTGTGAAGAAGCTGACCGCGCATTACGATGGGGATGAGGAGCGCACGTGGGAGGAATTATCCGACACACTGCTGCTGTTAAAAATAGATACGAATGATGCTATCGGTTTTCAGTGGTTGGATTGCGGTGAATTACAGTTCTTCATTCGAGGTACTGACCTGGAGGCTGAGCAATTTGATCATACATGTTGTTCGATTTATTCCAGTTAAGTTTTAGTTCATTTTTTTACCCAGGCCTACTGCCATTCCATAAATTAGGTGAATATTTATTCAATAGCTGTAACAAAATGTCCTGAATCCCCGTTAATAAGAGGAGGAGGGACTTTTTTTTGTGCGCATATGTTAATCAGAGGCGCCAGCGTGTTTAAATAGTTAAAGGAAGTACATAGGTTGAAATGAGATCATATGTTCTATATAATGGGATGAAAAGGAAGTGATAATGTTGATTCAGTCTGCATTCAAACATATTGATACGGCGGTTGCATCATTAGTTGATATTTGCGATCAGTTAAGTGAAGAAGATTTGGACCTGACTCCGATTGAGGGCAAGCGTTCTATAAGGGAGTTACTTTCGCATCTAGCGTTAGTCTGTCGCGCAGATCTGTACATATCCGAAGGTGCATCAGAAGAGGAAATGACTCAATTTTATCAAGAGAACCGCGTGTGTTCTGTGAACCAGATCAAGGATTCTCTCATAGAGAACCGGAACTTCCTCTACCAGCGTTACATGCAGTTTACGACGGAAGAATTGCTTCATGTAACAACATCCTATTGGGGTGCTTCCTATAGCCGTCTGGAATGGTTACTTGAAATGATGGGGCATATGTACCATCACAGGGGACAACTCTATACGATGTTAACCTTGACGGGAAGAGAACCCAAGACGGCGATGTTTGCCTAAACGAATACATATCATCAATACATATCAGGTTAATTCCAAAGTGGTATACTGTGTACAGATAGATTGCTTACATATTCGGTTTAAACCGATGCAGCACTTGTGAAGCAGAAAGGAAAAATGCCGTGGCACAACCAGCATCTATACTGCTTGTCGATGATGAGCAGGATATTATTAAACTGATGGAAATTTATTTTGGCAATGAAGGGTACCGGATTTTTACTGCGAATGACGGAATACAGGCTCTAGAGGTGCTTAAGACGGAAGACATTGATCTCATTATTCTGGACGTCATGATGCCCAATATGGACGGAATCGAAGCCTGCATGAAAATTCGCGAAGAGCAGAAAATGCCAATTATAATGCTGTCTGCAAAAAGTACGGATATCGATAAAATAACGGGTTTAAGCATCGGCGCTGATGATTATTTAACCAAGCCGTTCAATCCGCTTGAGCTTGTGGCGAGAGCGAAATCCCAGCTTCGCAGGTACCATACGTTTAATGAGGGCAGGGAGAGCAAGGAGCATGAATGGATCATTGATGATCTGATTATTAATACAGACACACATGAAGTGTGGCTGGATGACAAACCTGTGCATCTTACACCCCGGGAATTTGCAGTGCTTGAACTGCTCGCAAGGCATCAAGGATCGGTACTTAGTATGGAACAGATTTACCGCCAAGTCTGGAAAGAAGAATTCATGGAGTCTAACAACACGGTTATGGTGCATATTCGTAAACTTCGTGAGAAGATTGAGCACGATAGTAAACATCCGAAGTTCATACAGACGGTATGGGGTGTCGGATATAAGATGATTAAACCAATTTAGGTTGTACGTCACAAGCAGGGAGTTTCTACCATGAATTCGAAATGGATTAATACGGTACGCTGGAAGTTTATTTACGCATTTCTGTTAAGTGGCATTTTGACTGCGGTGATATTGTATGGAGCAGGTAAAGTGGGCGAGACAATTCTGAAAAATCAGCAATATCCGAATTATACGATTCCGGGGCAAGTGGTTCGCTGGCTAGTAAATCATATTGGCTCTGTTCCGCTGATGATTGCTGTAGGAATCATCAGTTTTGTGCTGTTTTTCTTTCTGTTCACCCGCAAAGTGATGGTTGTGCTGGATGAGATCACGGCGGGTATTCAGGAAGTAGCCAAAGGAGAACTGTCACATCGGATTGCGGTGAAGACTTCGGATGAGTTTGGTGTGGTTGCGGCGAGCATCAATCAGATGGCGGAACAACTCCAGCGATCTCTTCAGGAAGAACGGAGTGCCGTTGCAGCCAAAAATGATCTGATTACAGGCATCTCGCATGATTTGAGGACACCCTTAACCTCGATTCTTGGATTTCTGGAGTATATCGAGAAGGATCGGTATCAGGATGAATTAGAAATGCGTTATTACGTCAGTATCGCTTACGAGAAATCCCTGACGTTGCGTAAACTCATTGATGATTTGTTTGAATATACTCGGGTCAGCGGCGGAAGCCTGCCGTTGTCTTTGAGACCACTGAATCTGACTCCATTCCTCATGCAACTCGCCGAAGAATTTGCTCCAATGCTTGAAGAAGCAGGCATGACCTATACGATCGTTGGAGGACAAGATCCATTATGGATTCAGGCTGCTCCGGGAGAACTCGTTAGAGCCTATGAAAACTTGTTCAGCAATGCGATTCGATATGGTGCAACGGGCAAAGTAATGGAAATTGGCCTTGCTCTTGAAGAAGGAGAAGCTGTGGTACGTATCAGCAATTACGGAGAATCGATCCCGGCTCAGGACTTACCACATTTGTTTGAACGTTTCTATCGGGTAGATAAATCACGTTCTCGTGATACAGGAGGCACAGGACTGGGACTTGCCATTGCCAAATCTATGATAGAACTGCATCAGGGGCAGATTGCCGCTTATAGCGATCAGGGCCGGACGGATTTTGTTACCCGTTTTCCAGCCATAAAACCACCCGTCCATACGCCATTGGAAGAGTAGGAAGAGTAGAATGTTCATATCATACCTCTCATATTAAGCTTTGGATATGTAAATTAAGAATTTGATAAGAAGTTAACAACGCTTCTTTAAGAACTATTCGGTATGCTACCTCTATCAATCTGTTCGAAGTATGAGGAGGGTACCGAAGATGAGTTCAAGATTTAACACCGTTCGAATGAAATACATCTATATTTGCGGAGCAAGCGCGGTTCTCAGCATCGTGCTTCTTTTTGTTATGTACCAGATCATGAGATTAGCTTATCGTTTGATGTTCCATGAAGTTGTCTGGTTTACCAACCTCGTACATTGGAGTATCAATCATATAGGAAAGAAACCGATCGGGTTGCTTATGGGCGGAGGTTTGTTTCTCTTATTTTTCTGGGTTCGTTCTCAGAAAATAAGCGAAGACATGCAAGCCCTTGTGCGGGGAACTAATGAACTTGCTAATGGCCGGAATCCTGCACCCATTCAAGTCTTAAGTGGTGGTGAGCTGCGGCAATTGAGTGATCAGATCAATGCGATTGCGGCGCTTACAGCGAATAAAGATTGCTCTGAAATGAAGGTTAAATCAGAGGAACCATCATGTTAAATGTGAAGATGAAACGTTCCATATATCGATTGTACGATGTTGCTGTTATTGTAGCGGTTCTACTGGTGCTACTGTACATCTATTTGTTTTCGTATGGAAAAATGGTGACTCGCCATCAACCGGAAGTTATGCAGCAAGTGTCATCAACCGTCATTCTGGATGAGGCTGGACAAGAGATCATCAGGTTGACGACACCAAACGGAGGATATATGGCGTATGCCGATCTGCAAGAAATGCCGGATATGCTAAAACAGGCCTTTTTAGTGACCGAGGATCGGCGTTTCTACCAACATGCGGGTCTAGACGTCATGGGTGTTGGCAGGGCAATGGTAGAAAATATACTACATATGAATTGGAGCCAGGGCGGGAGTTCGATCACACAGCAACTGGCTAGAAATCTGTATCTGAACGCCAACAAGAACTTCATCCGTAAAATAAACGAGTTATCCATTGCGATCGAGATGGAAACGAAGTATTCGAAGGACGAAATCCTGGAAATGTATCTGAACCGGATTTACATGGGACGGCAGCAGTATGGAGTCAAGGCAGCAGCATGGCGTTATTTCGGTGTGAAAGATTTGAAACGGTTAAAACTCTGGCAGATCGCCACGCTCGCGGGTATTCCCAAGGGGCCTTCTATATACAATCCGGTGGATAACGAGATTCTTTCCCAAGAGCGACGTAATGTCGTTCTCTCCATGATGCACGAACAGGGAATCATTACGAGCAAACAGATGCAAGAGGCTATAGCTGTTGAATATCAACCGCCTCCTCCCAATATGGCGAGCCTGTCAACGGCACGTACATCGGCAATGGAGCAGCCTTCCTATACATCTGCATTGGATGCAGTCATGCAGGAGGCTTCACTTCTCACCGGCAAGGGTGAAGCCGAGATTCGTTCCGCAGGATGGAGCATTCGAACGGGCTTGAATGCAAGTGTGCAGCGGGCAATGGAGGAAACATTCGCGGAGCATGTCTGGTTTCCGGATGACCGAGAAACTCAACAGGTACAGGCCAGTATGGTAATACTTGATCAACATAACGGTGAAGTGAAAGGCATAATGGGCGGACGAAATCCTGTGAAGGGAGATATGAATCGTGCTATGAAGGATGCAAGGCAACCAGGATCCGTATTTAAACCCGTCATCGTCTATGGCCCTGCATTGGAGTCTGGACAATTCGGGCCATCAAGTATGCTTCCTGACCGACCTACACGTTACGGGAATTACCAGCCGGGCAATGTGGGAGGAAGGTACAGAGGTACGGTATCTTTGTCGGAGGCGCTGCAAAAATCAATCAATGCGCCTGCGGTTTGGTTGTTACACGAGATCGGGTTGAACCAAGCCAAAGGGTTCGCTGAGCGACTAGGAATTCAATTACAGGATGAAGATATGAATCTGTCCGTTGCCCTTGGGGGGATGCATCAAGGTGTCTCGCCGCTCAAGCTTGCGCAAGGATATGCTGTTTTTGCCAATGAGGGGAGATTCAATCGTGCACACCTTATACGCGAAATAACGGATGCCCGAGGGCGAGTTATCTATAGCCATCGCTCAGAGAACAAACAAGTTATCACGAGGCGAACGGCTCAAGAAATAACGAACATGCTGCAGCTTGTCGTGAGCCAAGGAACAGGAAAGCGTGCCCAGTTGCCTGATGATCATGTGGCTGGCAAAACGGGTACGACACAAGCCGCATTGCCGAATGTGCCCAAGCAAGCAAATCGGGATATCTGGTTTGCCGGATATACAAGGAAATGGACGGGGGTCGTGTGGATGGGATTCGATTATACGGATGCGAAACATTACTTAAAGTCCGGAAGCGGAACTGCAGCGGAGTTGTTCGGAACGGTGATGAAACGTAGCGAGGAATAAAGGAAAGGGAATAAGAGAGCGGAACGCTCAATGGATATTCGTGCTTGATTTAGCAGAGAATTTTCTCCTTTTTATAACACAACATACAGATATTAAGTTATAATAGATGCTCTTCTATTTTTCTAAGGAGGGTATCATGAATATGAATCGGGCATACGGTAAGCAAGATGAGGATGTAGATATGGTTTCGTCCAAAAGTGGCACCAGGCCTGAACTTCCAGGTATTTCGGGTTTGGGCGGCTGGTTGATTTTAATTCAGATTAGTCTTTGGGCTTCACTGGTATTTTTACTTTCGGATATCTCACAGGTTGCGGTGATCATGGATCCGGCACGATGGGAAGGAAGTCGGGGCATCGACCCGCAGCTGTATACGGAAGTCGTAAGGCCGTTGCTGTGGTTTGGATTCATTAGTAGCGTTATTTTGTCTGTCATCGTTGTTGTGAATCTTGTTCTTTTATATAGTAGAAAGCGGCTTTTCCCACGTTTGATGATTGTACAGTACATTGTCAATCTGATAATCGGTATCGCTACCTGGATTCTTATCGCTCAGAACGAAGTGGGAAGAGAAGAGCATATACTGGATGCGACCCCTGCTTTTAACCTGATTATTCGTTCGTTGCTGACGTGCTGTATTTTTATTCCCTATTTTCTAAAGTCGGTACGTGTGAAAAATACGTTTATCAAGTAAACGAAAAGGCCCATAGCCTACAAGAACGGAGCTAAGTCAAAACTCCAGCTTGCAGACCATGGGCTTTTTTTGCTTGGTGGCAACCTGCCATTGGGAGGTTCATTTGGAGGTGGACTTGATGCGGTTTGAACGGGAAAGGCTCTGAATCATCTGGTTTAATACCTCGGATAGGACAAGTCCTACAGCGATAGCACCCGACAACATAAGAGCTTTGGCGGCCATCTCCATGGCAGCACTGTAGTTATTTTGTACAAAACTACGCATCGCATTATACGCCAGCCCACCCGGCACGAGAGGAATGATACCCGCCACGCTAAAAATAATGACAGGTGCCCGGAACATACGAGAAAATAGCTGACTGATGACACCGACAGCAATCGTTGCAGCCAGTGTGGCCGGAACAGCATCTGCGGCATACTCCAGCACAATATAGATAATCCAGCCAATCATACCGACAAATCCGCCGTGAAGCAGCATCCGTCTTGGCGCATTAAAAATAATGCCAAACGCAGCCGAAGCAATGAAGCTGGTTAAAGCTTGTCCTATAAAATGGAGCATTTCCTGCAACCCTCCGTCTTACATCAAAAGTGAAAATACAACAGCAATGCCTGTGCCGATGGCAAAAGCAGTCAGAAAAGCCTCGGCGCCCTTAGATAAGCCGGATACGAGATGCCCAGCCATCAGGTCGCGCACGGCATTGGTAATGAGTAATCCCGGCACGAGCGGCATGACAGAACCGATTATGATTTTGTCCCGCTCAAAGCCTGCACCGACATACACGAGGAAAAAGGCGAGCATGCCGATGACAAAGGAGGCTGTAAGCTCGGCAAAAAATTTGACGCGCACCCAGCGGTGAAAAAGAATGACCGCGGCGTAACCGATTCCGCCGCAGAGTAGTGCCGGAAGAAAATTTCCCCAGCCTCCGCCGAACATGATTGTGAAGCAAGCACTGGATAAGGCAGCGGCCCCTAGCTGGACAGCATACGAATAACCGGAAGGCTTGCGTTCGATCTCCAGCAGCAGCTCATGGGCTTCCTGAACGGTTAGTTGCCCTTGTCCGATGCGACGTGAGACGGCATTCACTTCAGACACTTTATCGAGGTCCGTGGTGCGCTCCGAGATGCGAATCAGCTTCGCGGGTTCCGTGGCATCCACCGAGAAAAAGATGCCCGTGGGCACCACATAACTATGTGAATGTGGCAGCCCCAATGCAGCGGCCATCCGCTTCATCGTATCTTCAACGCGGTACGTTTCGCCGCCGCTTTGCAGCATGATTTTCCCAGCAAGCAGACAGATGGCGATGACTTGGGATTGCTCAGACGGTTCAGTCACAGGGTGTTGACTTTTGTTACGCATCTCCGATTCGGATTCAACAGGAGAAGAGGGGTCATGACGTATGTATTCCAACCGGATCAAACTCCGTTTCATATGAAATAAGGCAAGGTACCGACACCATTGTATCATATTTCACACGCTCACAAGCAATCCCGGCACATGGAATAAAAAAGCTTCGTCCAATCCTCGAAAGGAAAGAGACGAAGCCCTTTTGGCTTACATTAACAAGGTGATGACGAGCAATTCATACAGCACCAGCGGTAGAATCGTTGGGCCAAACAAAGCACGCGGTTCAGGGTAACCATGCATTGGTGTCACTTGAAGGTACAGTATTCCGCGGTCTGCACTAATAATGACTCCTTCCCAAACCTGACCATCGATGTTCTGAACCTGCACTTTCTTGCCGATATGCTGACGAGCCGTATGATGCAGCATGTTCCGCACATTTTGCACGGATTGCAGCATCGGTTGATTGGCCTGATATACAACACGTGTGGTTGGTGTGGATGGCGATTCAGACATGATGCACAACCCTTCCTCGAAATAAAATCTTTCTTACTTCAAGGTATGCATCTGCCTACAAAAGGTGATTACACATATGACATGTGCAGAGCTCCACGGCCGCTTTCGTAACTGACCTGACCCACTGCGCCATTCACAAAAGTCATCTGAGGTGGAATGTGACCAAGATCCACATCATACATCACAGGCACGTTCAGATCGCCAAGCGCAGAGGAGAGGGCATCGGTAAACGTAAAATCATCTGTGTCCGAATAACCGGCAGGTCGTCCAAACAGAAAACCGTTCGCCCCGGCAAACCAGCCTGCTTGTCTCATCTGCCACAGGCGGCGATAGATATCACTTGCATCCATCTCACAGCTTTCCAGATACCAGATCGTTCCTTCGTCAGCGCAGTATTGATGCAAATAGTCTTCTACCGGTGCAAAAGGAGTGCCGATCAGGCACGTTATCGTGTCCATGCAGCCTCCAATTAACCTACCTGAGAAGCGAACAGAGTCACTTAGTGTTTCAGATGCTCCAAGCTGCTTCCAGCAAGATGGCGTATCTAGATTAAAGCCGGGCAGTTCCATATTCCATTCGGATTGATAATGGGTAGAAGATACTTGTGTGATCTCTTCGTCAGCTTTCGTCTGCAGCACATCAAGCCAGCGAGCCGTAACCGGATCTAATTCATTTGTCCGAAGATCAACATAATTCGTACCATGAGCTGAGGCAGAGCCGGTCAACAACGTATAAGCAAACAAGAAAGTGCTGATATCGGAGTAGCCGAGCACCCATTTGGGTGGTGACTTCTTCATTGCTTCCCAGTCCAGCAGCGGCAGAGTATCCATCAGAAACTCTCCGCCCCATGGAGGAATGACGGCCTGTATCCCGGGATCAAGCATATATGCGTTCAGTTCGGCCGCGCGAGATTCTTTGGGAGCACTCACACATTTGGAATTGTTACGCAGGGAAGGACTTTCCTTAATGTTGAAGCCGAGACGCTCCATATGATGTTTGCTGTCTTCCAAATGACGATGCATAGACTCGCCTACACCACTGGACGGTGCGGCTACACCAATCGTATCGCCCTTCACGAGTGGCTGCGGATAACGGATGGAACGCGGATTCATATATAACACACCTTTCCCACTTGAGCTGAAGTTGCTCATGATATGACTTCATAATATTTCCATCATTATACAGCAAAGTTTTGCCAAAGACAGCTCATTGGAGGCAATCTATCAAGGATTTACAGGGATTTCGAGTGAAAAGGGTGAGTTTATTTTTGACGGATAGGTAGCAATTTTCATCTGAAGCTTACCCTGTAATTTTGCACCATGTTCGATGGTGATTGAAACGGTGGTGTGATCCAGATCTTTACCATGTCCCGGACTCCAGCTTGCACCAGGGGTTTGATAAGTTTTACCCGTACTGTCTTTTACTTCGCTGAAACCGAGTACGAAACTATCTTCCATGCTGTCAGGAACAGAGAAATCAACAATAAGATTTTTGCCCTCTACTTTGCTGCCCAGCATCTGAAGACCGGAAGGGCCTCCCGTAATCTCACGTGTTTTCAGGTCGAGGCTGAAATCAAGCTCTTTTTTATCCAGACCTGAGAATCCGGAGCCTTGTAAGGTCAGCTTTTTGGGTTTGGAGAAATACATGCTCTCAAAATAAATGGAACGTGTATCCTCCCCAATGGCGGTGTCGGTTCTCCAGGCACGTCCTTGTTCATCCACGAGTTGCAAATCGCTGAGACCAAAGATTTTTTTGCTGTTGTTTGGGTCGATCTGTACGTCAAGTACCAACCGGGTTGGATACATGGTGGCCTGTTTTACCTGGATACGCTGTCCATCGACGACTAAGGTTTCGTTTACAGGGATGACCTTTTTCATGCCCTTGGTTAAATTTTTATCGACTGGCATCGTTACCTTCCACACCCCTGGACTGGCTTTGTCTCTCGATTTGAATACCACCGTTAACACATCCGGAGGGGGGGATTGGTCGGTAAAAATAACATCAATATAGTTTTCATACACTGGATCATCTGAGTCAAAGTGGATTGTAGAATAGCCAAAACCAACAGGAAGATCTTTACCGTTTCCATCCAGTAAATCGATGTCATAGTCGAATTTTTCTGTATTTTTCATGCCTTTCATCTTATAAAAAATAACCATGCGTGAGTCGTCTGTAATAATGCCTTCCACGGTTACGGAACCCCCATTATGCTCGTCGGTGATCCCGACTTTCTGCAACAGGGACTGATCAATCGCCATCATCAATCCTTTGTCTTGCCGGATCAGATTGACGACGCCTTCCATTCCAGGCAGTTGCTCGACAAAGGACGCAAAGGCAGGGGATACCCGAATACAGCCAGTGAACAATAAAATCAGGGCTGCTGCGGAGATGGAGCTGGTCAGCCAGCGTAATCTGGTTTTTCGTTTACGGGAAGCTTGTTGAATCCCGGCCTGTACAGCTCGGGAAGTTGCTGTATCCGGTACGGGCATCGTATCGTATTCGGCTTTGCGTGCTTGAAGACGTGTCTCCAAAGCTTCGAACGGATTTTGTTCGTCGGTCATGATAAGAGCTCTCCTTTCGGTTCAAGTTGATCCCGGAGCTTGCCAAGCGCGCGGTGCAGTCGTGATTTGACCGTGCCTGCCGGAATTTCGAGAATGTCAGCGACTTCAGTTAACGAGAAACCTTCGAAATAACTCAGAATAATAATTTGTTTGTATTCCGGTTCAAGTGCAGCTACCGCAGCGGCAAGGTCCGGATCTTCGGGACGATCCCAGCGGCCTGATTCACGAATCTCGGTTACGGAACTGAACCGGATTTTGCGTTTGCGTTCATCTGCACAGTAGTTTAGAAGGATGCGGATTAGCCATGTACTGAAATAGGTAGGTTCTTTCAGTTTTTTGAGTTTGCGGTATGCGCGGTAGGTTGCTTCCTGTATCGCTTCCAGTGCATCGCCCTCATTATGCAGATACGCATAGGCGATCCGGTACAGGCGGCTCTGATGCATCTCCATTAAGGCTGCAAACGCTGCAGCATCCCCTTTTTGTGCAGCTCGCGTAAGTTCGGTAGGGGTCACAAGGCTCCTCCTTTGCTGATGTTGTTTCGTATTAGACAGAGATCGTTGCCAAACGGTTCTTGTTTTTTGAAAAAAAAATGTTGTGCATGTTGCTCATCAGAAAGTTTCATTGCATTATACAGCAAAAACCGTCAGCTCTCTCATGAGCATTACGGCTCCAGGAAGATTCTGACGGTTACAAGTATGATCTCGAATAGCCTTCTAGGTAAGATACCGAGTCTCAAGTGTAGCATGAGTCCCAAGTATAATACGGATTCACATCGTTATCGCAGCTTATATCTAGCCCGCTTAGGATAGCTTTGCCATCGCTTGCTCCAGACGAGCAGCGACAGAGGTATGACCACGTTGCTTCGCAATATCTAGTGCGATTTCGCCGGATGTGTTAGGTGCTTTGACATCGGCTCCATATTCAAGCAACAAGTCTATAATGGCTGTCTGATCGGTATGAAAGGCAGCCGTATGAAGTGCTTGCTGTCCATCACTGTCAAGGATGCTTGTGGATGCGCCATGTTCCAGCAATAGCTTGATCACTTCCACTGAACGTTCTCCAGCCAGTGCGGCGTGTAGGGCTGTGTTGCAGGGAATGAAGGAGATAAGGGAATGAGAGATCGCATTCACTTCCGCACCGTGTTCAATAAGGGCATGTACGCTCTCGGAGTGTCCAAAATGTGCGGCATATCCCAGCGGTGTCAATCCATCCTTGTTTTCCGTGTTGGCCAGTTCTGGTTGTACGGCAAGAAGGGACTTTACTTTTTCAACATCATTCTGCTGTGCAGCTTCAAATAGCTGTTCCAATGGTTCTAGCTGCTTTGGACTCTGATCGGTTTCTTTCATTTGTGAAAACCTCCTCTTTCGTATCTATACACACAGGGAATGTAGCGTAAGCTCGTTCGGAGCTAACTTCATGATAGATCGTTCACACGGACAGTGCTTCTCGAAAATCACCTTTTTATCCGATACTGTGCAGGGGAGTATTTAAATCGTCTGAAGAAAAGGGAGCTGAACGAGCCAAGGCTCTCAAAACCGACGTTGTAACAGATTTCTGTAACAGGGAGATCCGTATTGGATAACAGCTGACAAGCAGCCTGAAGCCTGCGTTCCGTCAAAAATTGATGTGGCGATATGCCGAATACCTTTTTATAACTGCGGAGAAAATGATTCACGGACAGATGCGCGGCTGAGGCAGTCTCTGCAAGCGTGATAGGTTTATTATAGTAGGCTGTCATGTACTCGTGTGCGATATAGATTCTTCGATATATCTCGTTTCGGGTTGAAGATTTCACCATATCCAGGCTGTCGATTTCCAACCGAATCTCACGGTGCAAAACAAGCATGTGCACGCCCAGATGATAGAGTTGTTCCTCTAGTCCCCATACATCTACGGCCTGAGAGGCATAGGAGGAGCGCAATCGCTCAAGAGCAGCTCCTAGTTGATCGGTCATAGGATATGTTCGTTCCATCCAGTCCAGTGTACCAAGGGAAGATGTGGCATAAGGCTCATCCAAGAGATACCGGTTACTTCCTGAGATATTCCGACCGATTTCTTCCACTAGCCCCGAAGGGAAGAAGATGCAAAACGATTCGACGGGAACAGGTGAATCAATATGTAGCTGATATTCCTGTCCTTCGTTCAAAAGCAAATATCTGTCCTGATCGACTGCAAAATGTCCATGACCCGCTTCGTATAATGATGTTCCGTAACGGAACGTTTTCAGGGAAAGGGCACCTTGACCTTTCCAGTCGAACTGGTGTCTGGACTCATGCAGTATGAAAGGGACGGTACGTTGCGTTAATGTATTTTTGGAAGAGCCCTTCATTGGGTGCCGCTGTCCCGATGCTTCTCTGCATATTGTTGCTTCGCTGCTTCCAATGCCGGGACGGCAAAGCTGGCGAGTGGAGAAGGTAGCTCATGGAGCGGGAACCAGCCAATCTCCCCAATAGCTCCGCCTTCTTCCAGATTGCGTGCTTCTCCGCTAACGACCTTGGTGGAGTAGAGCACGGAAATCCAATGCTCCTGTCGCTCAGGGCGAATCGTTTCTGCGGTACAGAGAAGACCGTTGATCACAATATCCAGATTGACTTCTTCTTTAACCTCCCGGATAACAGCCGTCTCCAGTGTTTCGTACACATCGACTTTCCCGCCGGGAATACTCCAAGTGTGCTGTTCGGGTGCACGATTACGCCAAACGAGGAGCACTTCATTTCGTTCATTAAGGATCACTGCACCTACGCCGATCCGGGGAGTGGCCTGGACTGCCATGCTACCAACCGTAGTAGAGCCTGCCGAAGGGAAAGCACTTGCACTACCCGAACTAGACCCTGGCTGAAACGAAACGGGATATCCCGTTTGGGCGGACCAGTCTGCTGCGAGAATGCTCATCGAGATCAGATCGTACTGTGTACCGTCTCGAAGAACGGCAGCACGATGCCTGCCTTCCTCGCGGAATCCGGCCTTGAGATATGCCCGTCTTGCGGCTTCGTTGTATTCGATCACGTCAAGAGCAATTCGATTCAGGTTTAACTCATGGAATGCATATCGCAAAATCAACGCAAGAGCGTCACTGCCATAACCTTTGCCACGATCTCGTTCTTCACCAATGCCGATAGCCAGTTGTGCAGAGCGGTTATTCCATTCCAATCGATAGATGGCAACAAATCCGAGAAAGCGATTGTCTTCCAACGTGCGCAGGGCAAATTCGAAATCTTGACCGTTCCGAACGGAAGAAGATCCGGTCTCATCGGATGTTTGTGGCGTCACAATATCCGTATCCAAGTTACGCATATATTCGTAGTTTTGTGTAAAATGTGCGATTTGCACGCTGTCTTCGGGACAGGGTGCCGTGAGTCTGACTTTGGAGCCTTGAAACGCATTGTATTGACGATTCATGTTGCACCTCTTTTTATATAATCTAACGTTCTTCGCTTATCCCATTATACTACAGCCCTAATAAATACCGAACTTCCAGTGTGGATTGGTCGGCGGAGAACTTGGATCAACGCTTGCAGACGCTACACTTGAAAGTACTAGAGCTGATCGAGAAATTGTTTTATATTATATACAAAGGGATAATGTGGGAGTGAAACTATGAATCGGTTCAATAAAATAATATTATGTAGTATTCCAAGTGCTATTTTTCTATATGTATTCTATCTACCACAACTAAACTATTACCGGATCACAAGATTAACGGGTTGGTCAAACAACACAATGTCACTTTTAATAAGTATTATTAGTATTTTGCTGTTGGTTTCATTTGTGGTGTTGTTCTATTTTATAACGAAGAGAATGTTATATAATGAAAAGTTTAAATATATTCCAACGGTCTCATGGATTCCGTTCTATATTGTTCTTATTCTCATTAATAATTATACAATTCCTATTACAGAATCGGGGGACAAACCTTCGCCAGGAACAGGCATATTACTTATATTCTCTTATGTTTTATTACCTGTCATTCTAGCTTTCATCATCGGCATTTCTACCTCATACACAAAAAAACAGCCACGAGGGCTGCTGGTGTAAGCTTTTATTTTAAATCATTCAATAAATTTTTCATTTTTTTGTAATGTCCGCTGACTCGATCAGCCATGTAGTTATACATGAGTTGGTTCTCGGAAAGCATAGCCATCTCCCGGTCAATATCTACATTGTTGTTGTTATTATTCATGGCTGTTTCGTTGTTCTGCATCACTCGGTACTGCACGATGGAGGCATTGGGATTGCTGACGGGAAAATGCTTCTCATGTGTGCGTTGCATCCGGAGTTGTCCGGTTTTACCGTTCTCGATGATACGTCTAAGCTCATCTTGAAACTCAACGGTGGTCTTTTTGTAATTGGGCGTATCGGCATTAGCAATGTTGTTCGTGATGGCTGCATGTCGGGCGTTTAAGGCTTGCAAAAGGGATTCATTACGCTTGGTCGTATTGGTTTCAATCATACCCTGTTCCTCCTTTACCGCATCCGAGTGCAGTTCTCTCTATTTTAAGAAATTCGCGCGCACACTGTCAATCTGTCCAAAGTAACATATGGCGGGTGGGCTCACCGTCACAGCCGAAATAAACAACAATAAAGACAAGTATATGACCCAAATATGTGCTTCTGTGAAGGAAGTCAGCAGGATCAGAATCACTTGTCTTTATTCATGATGACATCACTCCTGACTGGTCTGTCCAATCAGGAAGAACGGTCTATATTTTTGCCGTAATAAATCTCATCCATCTCCAGCTTCAGCCACTCGGTAATCTCCTGTTGTTCCGCTTTGCTGAGCTTGTCCTTGGTGTACCCGAACAGATAATTATCCAGATCGAATTCTTTCAGCTTACATTTGGTGTGGAAAATGTTCTCCTGATAGACGTTCACGTCAATCATATCGAACCCGCTTTTGATCTCGTCCGGGATATAGTTCTGGATCGAACTGATCTCATGGTCAATAAACAGCTTGCGCCCGCTTGTATCCCTTGTAAAACCACGCACGCGATAATCCATAATCATAATATCCGTATCAAACGAATGAATCAGGTAATTCAACGCTTTCAGCGGTGAAATCTCACCACAGGTCGACACATCGATATCCGCACGGAAGGTGCTGATGCCTTCGCTGGGGTGGAATTCGGGATAGGTATGCACGGTAATGTGGCTTTTGTCCAGTTGCATGACCACATTATCGGGCAGGGGACCAGGAGATTCATCGAAGGATTCTTCGGGAATCTCAACGATCGGGCCTTCCGATACCAGCATGGTTACACTTGCGCCCTGCGGCACATAATCCTGCTGTGCGACATTCAGGACGTGTGCGCCGATGATGTCCGATACATTTTTCAAAATATGAGTCAGTCGGTCTGCGTTATATTGTTCATCGATATATTCAATGTAAGCTTCACGTTCTTCTTTGGTCTTGGTGTAACAAATATCGTACATATTGAAACTGAGTGACTTGGTCAGGTTATTGAACCCGTGCAGCTGGATGCGCTGCTCTGGCGTTAAAGTCATGGTTGCAGTTCCCCTTTGTCCCATACGACATAAAAATCGCAGTTTTAATACTACTTATACCCAACCTTGCCCGAAAAAAAACATGAGTTTCCCATTTGGGGCGAGCAGGCAATTTCCTATAAAACACCGTAAACACTGATGAACATCGTCTTAGATTGATGTATAACATCTCACCGATCCCGAAATGCAGTCCGATAACAGAGTCAGTCCGGGCCTAGTCCAATAAAACGGAGTCCAGTAAGATAGCAAAAAAATACTGCACAGCAATTTGCCGTACAGCATCCAAAGTTAGAAGGGGATGTCCCCATCATAAGCAAAATCATTCATGCGTTCTTCCTCCGCGACCGATTGGATATCCTCGGAAGTGACCGTAATGATGGGATAATGCTCATTTTGTTGTTTCTTCAATGCCTTTTCCTTTACAAAACGCGGGCTGCCTTCGCCGGCATCTTCGTCATAGACAAGCAGCAAGCCATCGCTTTTACGCAGCAGCAGATCGTCCCGTGCGGTGAACTGCCACGGCCCGATGTATGGCTGTTTGCTAATTGCACCATAATAGTCCACTCCAGACAGAATGGAACGGTAGTACTCCTGCTTGTCTTCTTTCCATTGTTCCTCCGGGTTCTGAAAAGCAGTGATAATCGACAGCTTCAGATGTGGATAGCTCTGTTTCAGCTCCAACACAACCTCGCAGGCCCAAAGGTCGACACCGTATTGACCTGGAGTAAGCACCCATTCCAAGCCATCTTCCACAAGAGGTGTAAGGCGGGAGGCGATGGCTTTTTTAATGTAAGGGATACCCTCATGCTTCTGACCAAAAATTTGCAGTTCATGTGCACGGTAACCGGTGATGAACAGGTTTTGCAAACGTGTTAACCTCCTTTCAGACGGACAATGAGTCGGTGAGGAACGGCATCTTAGTCGGTTGTCCGTCTTCGTATGAGCACGTTATTGTGCAGGTGTAGCTTCTCCGCGGAACGGATACAGGAATGGCTTCGGAATATCCGTTTCGAATGTCATCAGTTTGCCTGTCGTTGGATGAATAAACGACAACACTCGTGCATGGAGTCCCAGACGTCCGAGATCTCTTGTACGTGCGCCGTATTTACGATCCCCGGCAATCGGATGTCCCAGGTCTTCCATATGCACACGAATCTGATTTTTACGACCCGTTTCCAGACGAACCTCCAGCAGGGAGAACTCACGGTTCGACTTCAGCCGTTTATAATGCGTAACCGCATGTTGCCCGTCGTTTGGACGGGAACTGGAGTACATCTTGAGTGTTTTAGTTTCCTTGAGCCAAGAGGAGATGGTGCCTTCTTCTTGAGCTACCGCGCCTTCAACCAGTGCGACATAAACACGGTCTTGTACGTTTTCTTTCCAGTTGTTTTGCAACTGCTGCTGAACCTCTTCACTTTTGGCAAACATCATCACACCCGAGGTGTCCCGATCCAGACGATGTACGATGAAAATCCGGTTCAGTTCGTTGGTACGACGCACATGTGACATCAGCTGGCGATAAGCGGTCAGATCGTCACTTTTGTCAGCCGCGATCGATAGGAGTCCGGCTTCCTTCCTAATCACAATGATGTCGTCGTCTTCATGCAAAATGTTAATACCTGTCAGAGAAGGAGCGGCTACAGCCCCTTCTTTGCTGATGGATACGATCTGTCCGGGTAGCAGAGGTTCGTTAAACTTCGTTACAACTTTCTCATCTATCGATACTTGTCCACGTCCCAAAATGGACTTCACCGCATTACGTCCTGACTTTATATGCTTCAGCAGGAAATTCAGCAGTTCATCCGGTTCGGTTACCTTGTACTGACGTGGCGGTTCGGACTTGCGATAATATGCATTGCCTGGACGCTTGGATGCGGTAGCCGGTTTGGCCGGTTTGTTTCCTTTGCCACCGTTTTTTGCAGGCGCCACGGACGAATGAGAAGCTGAAACCTTACTCGTATCCTCTCCCGAACGAGGGGGATTCGGTTTGGATGATGAAGTGCCAGGACGGCCGGAACGCGGCTTGGAAGAGCCTCCGTATGATTTTCCTTTGGCAGATGTACCGCCGGTTGAACGTTTGCGTTTATTCATGAATGACAATCTCCTTCTGAACAGCTTGTACCCTTTGTGTGCATACGATCCGTTCATTTCGTTATGCTGTTCAATATACCATTAACCGCGCGGAATTAAAAATAGGTTCATCAAATCTGCTAACCATCCAATCCGAAGAGTTATCAGTTTCATAGAATATGTTATCCCATAGCATTGGAGGTGTTACTTCATGGGCGTGTTTCTCGATATGAGAACCTCGGAGAACTCGGGATACGTAGGGGCACCGGGATTACCTTTGTCCGAATCCCCTGAACCTTTCGGCGCTATCGGTCTTCAAACCCAGGGGGTCATTAATCCTATCATTACCTTGAATGGTACAGTGGGTGTTACAGGAGAACTGGGCGACACGTTTGTTGTAGAGATAGTGCGTGGTTTTGTGTACGATCCGTTCTTCATCATCTATCGAGCAGAAGGAACGGTCGGGCAAAATGGCGGTGCCGAGTTCCATTCGTTCACAGCTCAGGATCTGGCTGCACCACCAGCGCTGGAAAATGTATATACGTCATTCATCTCCGGTGTATCCACAGCTGTGCGAACCGGGCCGGAGATGTTTTACGGTATTGCCGCGACCAACTAAAGGAGCTTTGAAAGACTTTAGAGAGACCATCTTATAGTAACGTTTGTTGTACCCGTTTCAGTTACATGGCAATCAAGATCATTCCAATCAAGATATAACTCAAAATCCCCGCCTACCGAGGCGGGGATTTTGAGTTTGAGATGAAGCAGGATTGTAAGAGCATTGATTTATAAGAGAGAGTAGAAAGATTTTGATATAGAAGGAAAGGGAGAAGTAGAGATACAAGCAGCGCTATCGATCATGGGCATAGAGAAAAACTGAATACTGTAGATGCAACTTAGTTGGCGCGTCCTTTCAAAATCATGTTATTGGCTTTGCCGAAATCGATAGCGACTTTACCTGCCAGCGCTGCGGTTCGTTCTGCAAGAATGACGGCGTTAACCCCGCAAGAGAACAGAGCAACATCAAAGTCATCCTGATGCGTTTGAATCCATTGCAAGGTCTCATCCATCTGATCATAGTTGTCAAAAGCCAGTGTACTTACGATGTCGAGATGATAAGGCTCCTTAACGAGTGCGGCCTGTAACTCATCCAGTTCACGCGTTACAAGCAACACACGTTTGCCGGCAAGCATCTGCCAAAACCGAGGTACTTGCACAAGTTCACGATTCACACAAGCATGACAGGTCAACGCAGGCACGATGCCGTAGTGAGCAAAGATCATATCGGTCAGCGGCCGCTTAAGGTAATCCGGAGCCTTGATGGTGCTGTCTCCACGTGGAAGGACACCCACAATAGTGGCTCTTTTCAACGAAGCAGCGACTTCGTCCCGCATTTTCAGGTTGGGAAGCCGCAGCCCCTTTTGTCCGAGATTAGCTTTGATTGCCCAGCGCTCTTGTAGCACCTGCTCCATAGGCCATACGGATTCTTGCGACATCACGATATTTTCACCATCCCCCACACGCACCAGTGAGAATGGACGCTTCTCTTGCAAAGCAGCTTCAAGCTGATCCAGCACGTCTTGCATTTCTAGATAAGTAGAATTCATTCCGAATGCCTGCCCCCTTTGAAAATCAAGCTCCTCTATTCTATGTTGCGAGAGAAACCGTGATCTGTGCGTTCGACCTCCAAGAGATAACTTGGGGTGTATATCAATCTATTTATAAGAAAATCAGTACATATGTCGGTGCCGGAATGTTCAGAAGTTCATACGTTATACAGTGCTGGCATTTAAGAGAATTGAAGTGTAAGCGATCAGCGCGAGGAACGAGTTTCGTAGATGCGAGATTTCATTCTAAAAAAACTATGAAAACGTCTGTACTCGCCATATAGGCTTACAGCGTTCATGAGGAGGAAGGGTATGTCCAGGAAAGTTGTGATTGAGATTAACTTCAATAACTACGGGTTAGATCCGCAGCGGCTGACCCGCGAATGGCTGGAGCGCCGTATGACCATTTTTCGCACATTTACATTGCATTGTCTCAAGGCTCAGACGAATCAAGATTTCTTGACAGTGGTGAAGCTTTCCAAAGAATCCGGGGAGCTGATGCAGGAGATTTTGGCGAGCCAGGAGCCCCTGCCTTCGAATATTCGTTTTGGAACCCACATCGAGAGTGTACGTGCGATTCTGGAGTTTGCCAAAGACGTAGAAAACATCTATATTGCCCGTCTGGATTCGGACGATCTGTATCACAAAACATTTGTGCAGCAGCTCTATGATGTAAAGCCTCAGCCAGAAACGATGGCGTTGATTAATCAGAATGGTTATCTGTGGGACAGTGTGAACAACGAGATGGCTCCGGCATTCCACCGCTCCCCGCAATTTTATGTCTATCTGTACAAGACAGCAGAATATGCCGCCGGATATCGCGTGAAGCTTCCGGGCCGAGGCACGCATGGGAATGTGATCGACTTGCCACATGAACTGCTTGCACCGCGGAACTACGTCAATATCGTTCATTCCAGCAATACGTCCGTCAAAAAAGTACCGCCTAAAGACCGCTTAAGCCGCGAGGAGATGGCGCAGGTTTTACGTGAATTCATGATCTGAACAGGAGGGATTCATCCATGATTCAAGGACAAACGATTCTGGTCACCGGAGGAACTGGCTCCTGGGGTCAGAAGCTAACGGAGGTACTGCTTGCGCAGAACCCGGCGGAGATTCGACTGCTATCTCGGAACGAGTATGCCCAGATCGCGATGCAGCGGGAGTTCAATCATGATCCGCGTCTGCGTTTTATCATTGGAGATATTCGAGATTACCGGGCAGTGGAGGAAGCGTGCCAAGGCGTAGATGTGCTCTTCCATCTGGCCGCGCTCAAGCATGTTCCGGTCTGTGAGGATCAGCCGGATGAAGCATTTAAAACAAATGTGATTGGAACTCAGAATATTATTCGGGCGGCCATCCGTATGGGGATTCCAAAAGTCATTGACGTATCCACCGACAAGGCAGTCGATCCGATTAACGTATATGGCATGACCAAAGCACTGGGCGAAAAAATGATGATTCGTGCCAACTGGCTGAGCGAGAAGACCCGGTTTGTATGTATCCGCGGCGGCAATGTTCTGGGCACAAGCGGCAGTGTTGTACCTTTGTTCCGCAGACAGATTGACGAAGGCAAAAGCCTGACCATTACAGACGAAGGCATGACTCGCTTTTTCCTGACCCGTACCGAAGCTATTCATTTATTACTCAAAGCAGCGGAAGCGGCGGTAGGTGGAGAAACATTCGTCATGAAAATGAAAGCTTGCAACATGACGGAACTGGCATCTGTCATGCTCGAACAGGCAGGTCGCCCGTCAGGCGATTACAAAGTGACGGGCATCCGTCCGGGGGAGAAGCTGCACGAAGTGCTGATCTCGCCATTTGAAGCACCGCGTACTCGCCAGTACGATGCGCAGTATTATGTCATTTTGCCGGAGCATGCCGATCAAGGTCTTACGAAACATTATGATCATCTGCCACGTGTGAAGTTTGATCAGTATCGCTCTGACAGTGAAATGATGAACAAACCGGCGATAGCTACGTTTTTGCGTGCAGGGGGATATATCGACTAACGGAAGGGAGGCGGAACGTTTGGAGGTGGAAGAGATGAGTGAGAACAGCCTGAATCCCGAAGAGAAACGTCAAGATGAAAAGGAGAAGCAGGCACAGACTCCAGGAGAGCACCGTGGCCGGAAACAGCAACGATTGAAGCAACTCTACCCGAAGTCACAGCAGACCACGCTTCAATGCATTCATAACCGCTCCCTGAAGGCTGTTGTCATCGGCCTTGGTTACGTGGGACTGCCGATGGCTGTTGAGATGGCACAGTCCGGTTACCAGGTGCACGGCATTGATATCGATGCAGGCAAAGTAGCTAAGCTCCGCGCTGGCCATTCGTATATTATTGGCATTGAAGATGAGATGCTTCAAACGCTGCTGGAGGCGAATCGATTAACGGCAGGCACCGATTATGCAGCAGTTGCAGGTGCGGATGTCATCGTCATCTGTGTACCGACTCCGTTAACGGATAAACATCAGCCGGATATATCTTATATTTCATCAGCTGTGGGGGGCATGACCCCCTATCTCCAGCAGGGCAGCCTTGTCATTCTGGAGAGCACCACGTATCCAGGCACGACGGAAGAGCATGTGAAACAGCCCGTAGAAGCAGCGCGCGGCTGGACTGCAGGTGAGCATTTCTATGTCTGTTATTCTCCGGAGCGAGTGGATCCGGGTAGTGTGCATTACGGGGTGAAAAATACACCGAAAATCATCGGTGGATCGACTCCCGCCTGTCTGAGTTATGGAACACAATTCTATGGTTCGTTTCTGAACGAAGTCGTGCCTGTTAGCTCGACAACCGTCGCCGAGACAGCGAAACTGTTCGAGAATACGTTCCGCAGCGTAAATATTGCGCTGGTTAATGAGTTAACCCCGGCCTGTGAGCAGATGGGCGTGGATATCTGGGAAGTGTTACAGGCAGCGGCAACGAAGCCGTTTGGATATATGCCGTTTTATCCTGGACCGGGCATTGGCGGGCACTGTATTCCGATTGATCCGATCTATCTATCCTGGGCAGCCAATCGCCAGGGATCGGAGCTGCGGTTCATTGAGCTCGCAGATGCGACGAACCGGCAAATGCCAGAGCATGTCGTTCAGCGTGCAGCAGCCTTGCTGGAACAACGTGGTCATTCTATTCGCGGCGCCCGCGTTGTACTGGCGGGTATGGCGTACAAAAAAGACATTGACGACCTGCGCGAATCCCCTGCGCTCGACGTCTTTCGGCTACTGAGCGCAGCGGGTGCCGACGTTGTTTTCACCGATCCGATGGTGCCCGTATTCCGTCAAGATGATGGTTCCATGCTCCAGTCCCGGCCTGCTTCGCCCGAATTGTGGACATGGGCCGATCTGGTTATTATCACGACAGACCACTCTGCGTTTGATTACCAGGAGATGGCGGATCATGCACCGCTGATTTTTGATACACGTAACGCCACAGCCGGATGCCGTGGAAACAATATCGTTGTACTGGGTCAACCTGAGCGACATGACCATGGGAGAGTACACAGCTTGGAGCAGGAGAAGGGTCAGGGTGCTGAAAGGGAAAAGGGTGTCCAATCAGAATATCTAAAGCATGCAGGCCATGAGAAACATGTGGAATATGAAGAAGTTGTGGAAGATGCTGAACATGGGGAAACAGAACATGTGGCGCATGAGGAACAAGGGATGGAGAAAGAGGATTTTCAAGATACAGAGCATGAAGCGTCAGGATTGGAAGGTCATAGTAACAGCGGTCAGGTCACGAGAGAGGGAAATTCAGCAGGGGAAGACGTAAAAGGACAAAATGGAAGATATCCGAGTACGAAACGCGAGAACGTTCCCTCAGGTGAAGATGCAGAAAACGAGAACGGTGAATCGGATGGAAGCCAAGACGATACATGGGCGGATCAAGATGTGAAAAATGTGCACGGGAAAACGGGAGATGGCTATGGCGAATCATGATCGGGTGAACGAACGTTATTACGGAGAGATTAATTCCGAAGATTCTCATGAAGCGACGAGGACCCGTGTGCACTGGATGTGCAGGGAGACCACAGGCAAACGTATTTTGGATGTGGGATGCAGCCAGGGAATTACGTCTATTTTGCTGGGGCGTGAAGGTTTTCGGGTGACAGGCGTGGATTTGGAGGAAGAAAGTATCCGCTATGCGCAAGAGGAGCTAGCTAAAGAATCCAAGCCCGTCCGCAACCATGTCGATTTCCGCATGCTGGACATCACGCAATGGAAGGCGAGAACCACGTTTGACACTGTACTACTTGGGGAAGTGCTGGAGCATTTTGCGCATCCCGAGACATTGCTATCGCAGGTTCATCGTCTGCTCACAGAGGAAGGCACACTCATCGTTACTGTCCCTTATGGCTATCATCCATTCTATGATCATAAACAGACGTTCTATGCGAGCAATCTGGCGATGTGCTTATTACCGTATTTTGAAGTAATGAAACTGGAAATTCATCATAAATATCTATGTTGTGTGGCGCGCAAACGCCAGAAAATACAGCTCGACGTAAAACCGCCTCTGAACCAGGTGCTGGACTGGATGAAGCTGGACCATACCCATTTTGAAGAGGTGGAGCAGCAACATCTACGCTCCATGAAACAGCGTAAAAAAGCGCTGGACAGTGCCGTGGATCAGCTGAAACGGCTGCGTCGTCAGGAGAATGAGGAAGGGTAATCGGAGAAGCATTGTCGTAACACCAACACTACACAGGCAGGACGGTGACAGTACACCACCACTAATCGTTAACACCAACATTAACCGCGAAACCAAGCCTAACATCAGCAACTGTATCACCAGCATGTAGACCATCGACACCAGGAGCAATATCGCAATCACACAACACTATGGAACTGGCATACGAACAACGCTAGCTACACAAACCACACAAACCACTAAGTTTAACACCACACATTTTACACAAAAGTAGTTGCTCTAACTCAAGTATCTCTATCAGCGACTGCACCATTAGCATGGGTACCACCGTACCACAGCGGTACCTACACTATCAGTACCAGTACCATTGCAATGACTATAGAAATTACAGAGTATAAATGAGGTAAGTTTTTCTAACGATCACCAGAAGCCTTAATTTAGGTCATTTCAAAGCTCACAGGATTCTAACGATCACCAGCGACGTTATTTGCCTTAAATTCAGTGATTTCCCTCAAATTTAGGTCTGAAATACGAAAATAGGCTCATCTGTGATCGTTAGATTTTCAAAAGCGCTGAAATGTGCTAAATAGCGTCATCTGTGATCAGTAGAAATTTTAGATTTTTACAAGTTGCTTAATCTCTTTTGTGTGAATCAGTACGCGTACGACAGGAAGGGGCTTTAAACGTGATCACCATCAGTTTGTGTATGATCGTGAAGAACGAAGAACGCACACTGGCAAGGTGTCTTGAATCGGTGGCTGACCTTATGGATGAGATTATCATTCTGGATACAGGGTCGTCGGATCGAACGATGGACATCGCTGCAAAGTATACCGACCGGGTCTATACGTATACATGGAATGAGGACTTTGCCGCAGCACGGAATGAGTCATTCGCCCAGGCTACGAAGGAGTATATCCTGTGGCTCGATGCGGATGATGTGCTGTTGCCCGGGGAACGGGCGAAGCTTGCGATGTTGAAGGAGCAGCTGCCGTCCGGAGGGAAGACGGCGGGTGTGATTATGGGCTATACGCTGGCCGAGGGGCCGGAGGGAAGTCCGCTGGTGGCGGACCGAAGGCTTCGCCTGGTCAAGCGGGATGCCGGTTGCCGCTGGCATGGCCGGCTGCACGAGCAGCTGCGCTTCCCGCAAGGCGAGGTCATTACGACAGATATTGCCGTCACCCATCGCCGCGAGGCGAGCAATCATTCGGCGCGAAACGTGCGCATTCTGCGCAAATGGATCGCCGAAGAGGGCATAGCCCAGGGACGCCTGCTGTTCTACTATGCAGGCGAATGTTATGACCGCCAGCGCTACGCAGCGGCGGCACGCGGTTACGCGAAGCTGCTGGAGCAGCCAAGCGGTTACCGCGAAGATCGGCTCATTGCCTGCGCAAGGCTGGCGGAATGTTATGAGCGGCTTGGCGAGCCGGGCCGTAAGCTGGGCGCATTGCTGCAGTCGTTCCAGTACGACTTGCCGCATGCCGATTTCTGCTGCGCCATTGCCGCCTGCTTCCATGAGCGGCAAGAGATCGTCACCGCCATCTATTGGTATATGCAGGCGGTGGATGTAAGCAGCCGTGATCCGGGTCTGCGCCCTGTACCGGCTGCTTGCCGAACGTGGCTGCCGCATGCCAGGCTCTCACTCTGTTATGCTCATCTGGGCAACTGGGAGCAGGCGTTGTTGCATAACACGAAAGCTCGGAAGTATCTGCCGGATGATCCAGGTTTGGTCGGTAACCGGGAGAAGCTCGAAGCCGTGATTCGCAAACAGAGAAAAGAGAGAGAAGGATAGCACATGTAAGAAGGAACAAAAACGGAAAGTGAAGATGGGGCATCCAATAGTATGAAGCTAGCAATCCATTGGTGAAAGGGAATCATAACAGTTCTCAAATATAGCAATCAAATTAGCAATCAAATTAGCAATCCAATAAGGGTCTTTTACAGAGGCCTAATAAAAATAAACCCCGTTTAGCCGAGAAAGTCGGTAAACGGGGTTTGCTGTTGCTCTGTTTTAGTATGAACAGTGTAAACCGCGTTTAGAACAACTGAACTTATCGTCCGTATCCATGTTCCGAAGCAAAGTTGTCATGACATGATATTTCATCAGCATATGTTATTCACGATTCAGGTTCCAAACATCTTACATACTGGTCCTTTGTACGCAAGCTGCTGCAAGCCCAGCCCCATCCATCATAAATTTCTTCATCTATATTCAAGGTAACCGTCTCGTTACTATACTCGCTCCAGTTTTCAATGCGAAGGGTATTGTCACTCTCCCATTCGAGGTGATTTCCGCCATGAAACTCTGCGCGATAGATGCTTTTGGCATTCGAAGCGCTTGTATCCGCTGTTTTCCGTACGTCTACCCAGATCGTCACCCCGCCTGCTGCGCCGCCGTAAGGAACACCGTATAGTTCGGCCGTGTATTCTCCATTGGGAGATGACATGTACGAGCTCAGATCGCCCTCACCCGAACGATCGAATGTGGAGAGGTAGGGACGAAGCGTGAAGAAAAGCGTCAAAGCCACGATGGGCAACATAAACAAGGAGATAAATATCGAAGCTTTTGGATGCCTGCGAACCCAAGATTTGCGTGAAGAGTTATTAGACAATGTTGATTTGATTTTGGATTGATCGGAATGTTCAGAATGTTCCATGGATACCGTAGTCCTCCCTTGCGGTCTAGAAGTTCATTGACATTTTCATTCCTGATCATATCATAGTGAGTGTTTTCTAGATTACAAATAAGTTAAATTAATCCAAAACAATTGTTATAAAGAGTGGTTATTTGACTTGTGTCTAAAAAGGGTTAACCATTTTTACATTAAAACGCGGTTGCTCATTCGCGCCGTGCCCGTTAAACTAAAGGTAGCGGCGTTTTGCTTGACGGACAAGTCATGAGAACGCCATTTTGTTGTCAGGGATGCGGCGCTGGTGCCGCGTCTAGATGTCAGAATCGGATAGAACCAAGCCGGTGCAGGAACACCGGTGACAAGTAAGGAGTCTTTACATGAGTGTGCAAGCACCTACTTTAGAAGAAGCGCAGGGTCTCCTGCAAAAATATTATGGTTACCCCGATTTTCGTGAGGGCCAAAAAAAGATCGTTTCCAGCCTGCTCGAATATGAGGACACGCTGGGGATTATGCCAACCGGAGGCGGGAAGTCAATTTGTTACCAGATTCCCGCTTTGTTATATCCGGGGCTGACGCTGGTCGTTTCCCCGTTAATCTCGTTGATGAAAGACCAGGTCGATGCGCTGACGACCGCGGGCATTGCCGCCGCTTATATTAATAGTACGTTAAGCGGCAGAGAAGTGAATGAGCGCATCCGTGCGGCGCAGCGCGGTGAGTTGAAGTTGCTCTACGTCGCGCCGGAGCGACTGGAGCTGGACTGGTTCCGCGATGAGATGGGGCAGTTGCCCATCTCGTGCGTGGCAGTGGATGAGGCCCACTGCGTGTCACAGTGGGGCCATGATTTTCGGACAAGCTACCTGGCGGTAGCGCCGTTTGTGGACAGTTTGCCGGAGCGGCCGGTGGTTGCGGCCTTTACGGCGACGGCGACGCCCGAGGTCATGGGCGATATTCTGCGGCTGCTGCGTTTGCAGGACCCGCAGACGTATGTGACCGGACTTGGGCGAGATAATCTCGCGTTTAGCGTGCTACGCGGCGAGAGCAAAAAAGATTTTGTCTTGAACTACGCGCGCGAACATGCCAGCGAGCCAGGTATTGTATACGCCGCGACCCGTAAGGACGTGGACGATCTGCATCAGCGTTTGTTGCAGGCTGGTTTGCCGGCAGGACGTTACCATGCAGGCATGACGGACGATGAACGGGCGCAGAGCCAGGAGCAGTTTTTGTACGATGATATTCGCGTGATGGTTGCGACCAATGCCTTCGGAATGGGGATCGACAAGTCCAACGTGCGTTATGTGCTTCACTACAGCATGCCGAAAAACATGGAGGCATACGTTCAGGAAGCCGGACGTGCGGGTCGGGACGGTGAGCCAAGTCAGTGTATTTTACTTTTCGGAGCACAGGATATCATCACCCAAAAGTTTCTGATCGAGCAGAACCCGATGGAGGGTGACCGCAAAGCGAACGATTACCGCAAGCTGCAACAGATGGTGGATTACTGTTATACCACACGCTGTTTGCGCAGTGCACAGCTGGATTACTTCGGTGAGGTGCACGAGGACAAGCCTTGCGGCATTTGCAGTTCGTGTACAGACGACCGTGAGCTGGTGGATATGACCATTGATGCGCAAAAAATATTCAGTTGCATTCACCGCATGCGTGAACGCTACGGGGTATCGCTGGTCGCTTCGGTACTTAAGGGTTCCCGTGCCAAGAAAGTGCTGGACTACGGCTTCGATTCCTTGCCAACATACGGGGTTATGGGCAATCGCACAGAGCGCGAAATTGCAGAGATCATCAACGTGATGGTATCCGAAGGTTACCTGATGTTGTCTGAGGGCCAATATCCAGTGGTTCGATTACAGCCGCTGGCGGTGGAAGTGCTGAAAGGTCAACGCGAAGTCATGCAGCGTGTCGTACGGAAAACAGCGGCTACAGCTTCCGGTACAAACTACGGCGGACGCCGCGGACGTGATGCAATGCCTTCGGCTGTGAACGAAACCGTGTTTGAACAGCTACGTCTGATCCGCCGTGATCTGGCTGCCAAAGAACATGTGCCATCCTATATTATCTTTAACGATGCCACCTTGCGCGAGATGAGTGTGGTATGTCCGAAGACAGAACGTGACATGCTGACCATTAAAGGGGTCGGTGAGGTCAAGTACCGCAAGTATGGACTGCCGTTCCTGGAATTCTTTCAGAAACAATCGGGTGAAGAAGTGGATACGGACGATGATGCCTTTTATGGATATGAGTGATATATGTTAGCGATATGTGATAGTGAATATGTCGTGAGTGATGAGGATAAATGACAAGAGATAAGTGATATCTGATCTGTGACCGAGGCCTACAGATTTGACAGGCTGCTCAAGTAGAGGATGGAAAGCTAACGATCCTCATGGAGCTTATTTGCCCTGAATCGGGGACATTTGAAATCTAACGATCTCCAGGAAGCTTATTTCATTCAAAATTCTGAAAAATGAGTCTGATTAAGCTGATTTTAGCAGAATAGCGTCTCCGGGGATCGTTAGAATTTTCAAAAGCCCGAATATGCCGAAATAAGGCTTCTCCCGGTTCAACCCCTTAATATTGGACACTAGCTAGCTTTTTCTCAGATTGACGCATCATAATGCAATGGATTTGGGCTCTATGGTTCCTTCGTTGACCAGGCGCAGGTAATCTGTCGGCGACCAGTCGTGTAGACTGCCGTGAATACGGTCTTTGTTGTAATAACGGATATAACGGTCTACCTCGGAAAAGGCTTCTTCGTAGCTTTCGAAACAATGTCGCTGGTAACACTCACGTTCCAGAACACTATGAAACGATTCAATAAAAGCATTTTTATTCGGTGTTCGAACGGGTGTCCGCTCATGCTCTAAACCTGCTTCTTCACAGAAGTTATAAAACGCTTTGCTTATAAACTGAGGGCCGTTATCGGTACGAATCACGAGCTTTGGCTCGGTCTTAGGGATACGTCGCGTTACCATAGCCTGCCGGAGCGTATGCAGGATGCTCTGCGTGTCGCAGGCTTTACCGCGATGGTGAGCGACGATTCGACGATCAAAAACATCAATAATACTTGCGAGGAAAAAGTGCCGGCGTTTCCCCGCAACATAACCGTACTTGATATCCATCTGCCACAATTGGTTAGGCCCATCTACCGTTCGGTTATTAGCTACTTTTCTCGGTACGGTATGGATTTGTTCGCGCTGAGGGAGAAGGATACTGAGAGACTTACAGAGCCGATATACTTTCTTTTTGTTAATTACCAGATTGTACTTTCGGCGTAACAACACGGTTAGTTTTCGGTAGCCAAACGCTGCATTTGGCCCTTGAATCAAACGACGAAGAAACCCGACAATCCGAGTGTCCGAAATACGATTCCCTTGCTGGTTGTAAGAGTATCCAGGGATTTTTCGTCCGCTACTTATGGGTTGCTGGCGTTCAGGGTGTTTCAAGTGATAATAATATGTTGAGCGAGGAACATCGCAGATCCGGAGCACCGTACGGACAGGATATCCTCGCTCAATCCAACCTATCGCGGTTTGTAGTCGGGATACTTTTTTTTAACGAGATCCTTAAGAATCTGGTTTTCTAATTCTTTTGCGCCAAGAAGTTTCAAAGCTTCATTGTATTTCTCCTGTAATTCTTGATAGTTGGCTACATCTTGCTGTATTTGTTGTGTTTCTTTTTGTTTTTTAGCCACCAGTTCCCCCACCTCATCTTCGTATTGACGAACCCAAGTCGTCAGCGTTTTAGGAGACATGCCGTACTTTCGTGCCACGACCTCTGTCCGGAGGCCAGAAAGCACCTCTACGACATACTCCTTTTTCGCCTCAACTGGGCATCTAAATCGTCTTTTCATGAACACTCTCCTCATTTCATTTAGTGTATCTGAGGTAGCTTTGAGTGTCCAATTGGATTAGGGGGCTTTAAAGCTCCTGATCGTTAGCGCTCGTAGTAGAGGGCAGCGGACTTGCACTAGCCATAGGCGATGGGGCTGGGCGATATTTGACTAATGTGCCTGGATGGATGAGCATATCGGAGTGGATTGTGCGCTGAAACGTGAACAGAAACAGAATAGAACTAGATCATATGCAGATAAAGAAGTAGAACAAGAAGATAACGAACAAGATAAGAAGCAACACAAGGAGCACAATAAGAACCAGGACCAGAGCCAAGATCGGGATAGAAACGGATTCAAAAATCAGGATAAGTATCTCATAAAGTGTGTCCCTGCTGAGTAGACAAAACGAGAGAGATTGTCTTTCAAAGGGTGGACATGGACGCAAAAGGTGGCTAACGAGTGTGGATACAGTATATAGTGATTCTGATGGAATTAAGTCTATATATTGTAGTTTTTGTCGGCCGGGGAGTGTATGTGTTTTTAAAAGAGGTGTCCACTCTTTGAAAGACAAAATAGGAATTTGTTTATGAGGTGTGGACGATTATAACATAACTAGTTATTAGATCTTGTTAATAGCTCCTGAGCGTGTGTTGGTACTATTACGTGATGCGCATGTACTTGCGCGGTTTCCGGTGTGTTTTTGTGCAAGTGTGGCGAGAGATAAGGCTCGGACTTGCATTAGAGGTTTGTCTGAGCAGCATCCGGGGAAGGATGGCTGTGAAGCTTTACTTTTCCTCAAAAAATATGTGGTCTGGGTGTCCAGGCAAAGGTTGTGAACCATGAAGGTAATTTTATCGACTTTGAATGCAAAGTACATCCATACCTCGCTGGCGCTGCGGTGTTTGAAGGCGTACAGTGAGAAGGATTTTGATATTGAGCTCGCGGAGTATACGATCAAAGACCCAGTCATGAATATTGTGTCGGATCTGTACCAGCGCGGGGCGGATGTGATTGGGTTTTCGTGTTACATCTGGAACATTGAAGAGACGATTAAGGTGATTGATAATCTGAAAAAGGTTATGCCTGACGTGAAAATTTTGCTCGGCGGGCCGGAGGTGTCCTACGACACCGAATATTGGATGAACCGGATTCCTAATGTCGATTTTATCGTCATGGGTGAAGGGGAAGAAACGTTACATCAGCTTTTGACGGAGCTTGAAGGTGGCAAAAAGTTCCATTTTGTGTATGGACTGGCGTATCGCAAAGGAGAAGAGGTTATTCTCATGCCAGGGCGTCCGAAAGCGGACTTGAATGACCTGCCCTCGCCGCATCGATTTGAAGAGGATATCCCGGAACTCGGGAAGCGGGTTGTTTATTTTGAGACTAGCCGTGGCTGTCCGTTTAGTTGTCAGTTCTGTCTTTCCAGTATTGAAGTCGGCGTGCGTTATTACGATATCGAGCGGACGAAGTCGGATATTCTGTACCTGATCGAGAAGGGTGCGAAGCTGATCAAGTTTGTGGATCGTACGTTTAACATTAAACGGGATTATGCGATGGAGATGTTTAAGTTTCTGATCGAGAATCATCAGGGAACGGTGTTTCAGTTTGAAATCACGGCTGATATTATGCGTCCTGAGGTGCTCGACTATTTGGCAGAAAATGCGCCGCCGGGTACGTTCCGCTTCGAAATCGGGGTGCAGTCCACGAATGATCCAACGAATGAACTGGTGAAACGCCGTCAGAACTTTGCCAAGCTCAGCCGTACCGTTAATAAAGTCAAAGCCAGCGGCAAGATTGACCAGCATTTGGATCTGATCGCAGGACTACCGGAGGAAGATTACAATACGTTCCGCAAGACGTTTAACGATGTATTTGCTTTGGGGCCGGAAGAGCTGCAGCTCGGATTCCTCAAAATGCTTCGTGGTACGGGACTTCGTCTGGATGCAGAGAAGTACAATTATACGTATATGGATCACGCGCCGTATGAGATTTTGGGCAGTGACGTGTTGCCGTTCAGCGACATCGTACGTCTGAAACGCCTGGAGGATGTGTTGGAGAAATACTGGAACGCACACCGGATGGATCATACGCTGAAGTATCTGATGGAGCAGGAGTTTGATTCACCGTTTGATTTCTTCCAGGCCTTTGGCGATTACTGGGAGGGTCAGGGCTGGCAGAAGATCGGGCATCAGTTAGAGGATTTGTTCACTCGTCTTCACAGCTTCCTGGAGTCACGGAACACGCCGCATATGGATATCGTGCTTGGTCTGATGAAGCTGGATTATTTCCTGGGACATAAGTACAAGCCGCGTAAAATCTGGTGGGACGATGTTCTCCAGAAAGATCAATGGGCGGGCTATATGAAAACGTTGGCTGAACGTCCAGAAGACGTTCGATTGCCACGTGTTGCCGGTGCCTCTGGCTCGGCATGGCTGGAAAGCAGCGGCGCGAGTGGAACGGCCGCTGCGGGAACTTCGGCGGCTGCCGGAGAGGACACTGCCGCGGATGCGGCGGGTGTGATCGGCAGCCATGCCGGGGATGTTGCGTCGCTTGCAGCGCGGGACGCGGTGGAGTCCGCCGCGGATGGAGCGGCGGACATGGGGGACGGCAACGCTTCGCGTGCGTTGCCGATGACCTCGGCCATGACCGCACAGACGGTCATGGGTGCCCGTGCTTTCGCCGATCTGCGACTCGGCGAAAAGGAACTGCAGAAGCACGCCGTATTGGACGTGCTTCCGTTCCGGCTTGAGCGTGTGCTAGCTGGCGCCAGCCCGCTTGCCGCGAAAGGCCAGACGCTGCTGGTTGTCGTATACCAGCAGCACGAAGACCAGCAGGCGCAGTATTACACGCTGCCGCTGGGAGAAGAAGCCGCTGCGATGTAGGTGCAGCGACCATATTTCCAAAAGCATTGGAAGATCATTGGATTTCCTTACGGGATGAAGATGATCTTCCTTTTTTTTTATTTTCCAAATTCAATAGAACTCATATATCCAATTAAGCTGAAGGAGAATGTCGTATGAACAACCGAACAGAAGCCTCCATCATACTAACCAAAGGTTATGCTGATACATTATATGTGCAAATTCCATATAATACGGTGCACATTCAGCGCATTCGTCAGGTAACAGGGAGAAGGTGGGAGACTGATGCAAAACGCTGGATCATTCCCTACTCAGACGCATCTCTTCAGGAGTTTACAAAGCACTTTGATGCGCTAGATGTAGAGATTTCCCCGGAGTTGTGGGTAGAGAGTGAGCTTTTAAGGAACTGGAAGTTAAGTGGAGAGCAAACACAATGGAAGAGGGAGGAATTGCAGCAAGCTTTGAAGTTAAGAGGATACAGTCGCAAAACGATTAAAGCATACTGCAATCAGATAGAACGATTTGTGGCCAGTCTTCCTCAGATGGATACAGAAATCCATACATCTCATGTTCAGGCATATTGTTTGGATTTACTTGAGCGAGGAGTCTCCCATTCCAGTGTGAATCAGACGATTAGTGCGATCCGATTTTATTGTAAACATGTGTTACTTCATCCTGCTGAGTTTCAATATATACGTCCCAAAAAGCAGGTGAAGCTGCCCAATGTTATGTCCGAAAAAGAAGTTACCCTATTGCTGAAAGCTGTGACTAATCTCAAGCATAAGACAATCCTGTATCTCACTTATTCGGCAGGGCTTCGTGTCGGCGAAGTCGTTCGTCTACGCTATAGTGATCTGGATATTGATCGTCAGACGATTATCGTAAGGCAGGGAAAGGGTCAAAAGGATCGGAGAACTCTTCTCTCTCATCTTGCTTGGGAGATTGTACAGAAGTACATCGCCGAATATAAACCCGAGCGTTGGTTGTTTCCGGGACAATCATCAGATCGACATCTTACGGAGCGCAGTGTACAAAAGGTTTTTGAAGAAGCTAGACAACGAGCGGATATTGTAAAAAAGTGTAGCATCCATGCTTTGCGGCACTCTTTCGCTACACATCTGTTGGAAAACGGAACAGACCTGCGCTATATTCAGGAGCTTCTTGGTCATACGAGTGCACAAACAACGCAAAGATATACGCATGTTAGCACGAAAAATATTCAGCGTATTCAGAGCCCACTGGATCGGATGGACATGGGAGATTGATTATCTCAAACTTCTCCCTTTTTCACCAAATTTTTCTTCGCATATATCGCCCCGTAGGTTATCATATACGTAGTTCATATATTACGTTGAATGTGTGGTATTTACGAAGTACATAAATTAGATGTTATATGAAACCAGCTAAATACTAAAATAGAAAAGGGGCAACTTTAATGAAGAATCACACACGGGTAGCAGTAGCTTATATTGCGGGTAGGATTATTTCAAATGTTAAAGCAGGTTCTGTATATGATTACTCACAATCGAGATATATAAATATTGACGGAAAGATTGATGAGAGCAAGGTTGACGTATACGATTACGATAACAGTTGTCACATTTCAGGAAATAATAGAAGTTCAAAATACGATTTGTATCATTATGGTGACAGTCATCATATAGAATTAAAAATTAAAGGTATTCAATTCGAAGGTTATGATTATGGACAGTCTTGTCATTTTAGTGGTGAAGTAAAGAATAAATCAATTTCGGTATACGATTATGGAACTTCTAGCTATTATAATTACAGTATTTAGTAGGCTATTCGTTAATGTTGATGGCATCATACAACAATATATTTACACTGTAGGCATAAGTCTTTATTCCGGCATATGCCGGACATTCGATATGCATCGAGTCGTGAATAAAGGAACGTTATATGCAATCTGAAAGAATGGGAACGCCTGGAGAAAGAATAAGATGAAGAAGCGCCGAGTTACTTATCGGCGTTTTTTTGCTTAGGTAAGAATATTAAAAAATTAATGCGATCTACAGAGATGAGAACGATTAAAAAATAAAATCTATGCTTGAAAAAGGAATCACGAAGTTGCTTCTAGTCAAACAAAGCGAAAAAAGGTCGGAAAGAATTTTAAACCGAAGGAAATTTGAATAAGATTGAGGAAGAGCTAAAAAATCATTGGAGAAAGAGAGAAAGAAAGCATAGAATTAAAGAAGGAAAAAACAAATAAGATTAAGAGAATTTGGAAGGGTGCAGGCATCATATAACATAATATTCACGCTGTGGGCATCCGCCCTTGGTCCGACATCCGTCGGACACTCAGCATACGCTGAGTCGTGAATACAACAACGTTAGATGCAATTGGGGAAATAGGAGAAAGAAATCAGAGAGGATGAACACCTTGATTAATGATGTAATTATACACCCCGTTTATAAACATGCTTATTTTTGTGCGGAACATCCGGAAGGACAATTAACTGCTTTAGGCGATGCTTTAGGAGTAGATTGTGTAATACATAAGTTTATAGATGGATGGATGAGAACTTATAAAGGTGCAGGTTTGAATAACGAAGATTGGTACGGATGGGGAGCGGATGTTTTAGCACCATTTGATGGGATAGTAGAAGATGTATATATAAATGAAATTACGAATAAGCCAGGTCACATGAATTCTAGTAGGGCAGGAATGATACGTTTTTCAAGATCTGATGGAGTGAAATTATGTTACGCTCATGTAATGGATGTATGTGTACAAGTAGGTGAGCAAGTTAGATCGGGACAAGTAGTGGCTAAAGTGGGGAATAATGGATATTCACGTCACCCACATATTCATATTGGAGCTTGGAAAGGTGATGAGCCGAAACAGATTCGATTTGATCTTCGAGCAATGGGAATACAATACAGAGAATTAGGAGTAGAGAAGTATAGTATGTAATTCAAAGAAGCCCCAACAGCATATAACAAAACATTCACGCTTCGGGCCAGCTTTGCTGTCCCTTGGTCCCGGAAGCAGAGAGCAAGAAGCGATTGCCGGGACACATCTGCACCACCTAACCGCGTCGCGGCCAGGCCTACGGCCTTTAAGGTGGTGAGACGTCGTGAATGCGGAACGTTATACGAAATAACCCAAAACCAGAAAGGATAGTGAAAAATGAAATTAGAGATTTTAAATGTACCTTCATTTTGGGGAACCGAAATGAAACAAAAACACTATCAAGTTCATGAGGGAAATAAAAAATTAGTTGTTCTATTTCCTGGACAAAATTATCCATGTCACAAGCCTACCTTGCATTTCGCAGGAACTTCCGCTATTCAAAGTGGTTTTGACCTTCTGATATTAGAGTATGGTTATCAAGCTGCGCGAGCCGAACTGGATCATGATGATGTACAAAGAGTGGTAGAAGAAATTCATGAGTCGATTAAGCAAGTAGTAAATAAATATAATCAAATTGTTTTTATTAGTAAGAGTCTAGGAACAATAATAGCTGGGGAAGTTCATGAGAAACTTGATATGCCAATTAAACACCTATTTTTAACACCTATTAAAGATACTATTCGCTACGTCAATAAGTTCAATGGAGCAGTCATATACGGAACAAAAGATCAAGCATTTAGTGAAGAGTTGGCAAGCAAAATCAACGAAGAAAATGAAATTGTTAAAATCGCTAATGCTAATCATTCTTTAGAAACAAACGAAGTCGAAGAAAGTATTGAAATTTTGAAAAAGCTTGTAAAAATCTATAAAGATTTTTTGGGACAATAATTATTCAATAAATTAAAGAGTAACTTCGTATAACATAATAATTCTAGTTGCGTCTCCTTCGGAGTCTTGGTTTGCGAGAAGCATTTCGAAGAGGGATTTCAGCAGATAACCCCTTCGGGGTTCATGAATACAGGAACGTTATAAGAAATAGCCGCAAAGGGAGGAATAATTGGTGTTAGAATTAGAGAAAAATGAGCTCGAGACTGTTCGCTTTTTATGCAGCGGTATAAGTAATACAGTTCTTTTTGCGAGTATAGAAGGAAATATAGGAAGGGCATGGATTGACAGCAAGAAGGAGCCCACGTACTCCGTAATTGTTGCAGGAGATTTCGCATTTTTACTTGGAAGTGTCGAAGCTTTGAAAGAAGTAGATGTTCCATTGCGGTTTGTTCTTGAAGAATGCAGGGGGAAAATCATAATTACGAATGAGTTTTCTTGGATATCCCTTTTATCTCAACATTACTCGGATTCATTCCAAAAGTTTAACCGGTATTCCTTTAAGAAAGAATCGAATTTCCAAGTAGAACAATTAGAAGAGAACATAAAAATGATAGATACTGCATTCAAAATCGTACCCATAGATGAACATATTTACCCAATGGTACTGCAAGATCCCTTTATGGCAGATTGTTGTTGTTTCTTCTCTTCCATAGAAGAATTTGTGCAGCATGGAATTGGATTTGTTATCCTCAAGGATAATCAGATTATTACCGGTGCTTCTTCTTATACTTATCATGAAGGGTGTATTGAAGTTACAATTGGGACACATCCCTTGTACAGACGCCAAGGTTTGGCACTAGCTTGCGCATCAAGATTGATTCTTGAGTGCCTAAGTCGAAATATTCACCCAAACTGGGAGGCAGCCAATTTAGAGTCAGTTGCTCTTGCAGAAAAATTAGGTTACAAATTGGAAAAAGAATACGAAGTGTATTCCATATAAACAGTCACACTACGGGGACTGCGTTAAGATAACAGGACGGCGGTAGTTGAGTGTTGCAAAGAAAATAATTGTAGGTACTTCAAAGAAGGCGGATACATCGTGTAACAATATATCTACGCCGCGTCGCTATTGCTCCTTGGTTTGCGCGAGGATTTTCGAAGAAGTCGATTCCGGCAGGCACTCCTGCAAGGCTAAGTGGCGGAGCGCCCATTCGCTTTGCTCCTTTAAACCTTTCGGGTTCATGAATACAACAACGTTATAGGAAATCATCGTAAATATTAACATCAATTAAACACCTATTGATATTAAAATTCTCAAATGAGTAGCAAAATCGCAAAGCACTTAATTATCCTGAAAACATTGATTATTCTCTTGATAAAATTAATAATGTATACATAGCTTATCAAGGAGGCGTTCAAATGGTAATCATGAATAGTCGGACAGAAATTAGAGGGATAGCGCCTACTCGTCCATAAACTGCGTGTTTATTTCTTAATGAGGGCAACCAGTGAAAGAATATCAAATTATAAAAATGAATGACTTTTCAAATGAAAAGATCAATCAAATTAAGATGCTAGAACAGTTGTGCAAGATATACGATAACTCAAGTTTGAGGGTGGGGATCGAAAGCCTTAAAGAGATTGATGGAGATCATGCTTTTCTTTGCCACCACGAAGATCAGTTAGTCGGTTTTCTGAGTTGGTATTCATCAGATGGGATGGAAGCCAATATTAATAGTATGGTTCATCCGCAATCCCGCCGTTCTGGTGTTTTTCGGGAATTACTTCAAAGGGCAACGGCGGAGATGCAAATGCAGGGTATTCGTACTTGCCGTTTCAGAATTCCATCAAACTCTGAGTCAGGTATTAATTGTATAACACATTTAGGGGCTAGCTTTAGTTCATCCGAATTCTCTATGACCTTCAAGGGCATAGAAGATAGAGAATTATGTGTTGGGGACGTTAATCTGCGATTGGCTGAAGAACAGGACTTAGAGTTTATGATTACGTGTTTGTCTGAGGCTTTTGGAGATTCCGAGTCTTGGACTAGGGAATATCTGAGCCATACTAAAGAGTCATCACGTATTACGTATATTGCTATGGACCGTCTGACACCCTTAGGCATGATTAGAGTGAATTGTCTTCATACGAATACTGCCATTATCCATGATTTTTGTGTGCTTCCTGCATTTCAGGGGAGAGGGTATGGCCGTGACATTCTTTCGAAGGTAGTTAAGTTCTTGCAAAATCAAGAGTACTCTCCAATCCGCTTGAGTGTAGTTACTCAAAATAGACGTGCATTAAGTCTGTATCAGTCCATAGGATTCGATGTGTCTGCCGAATCTCTTTATTATGTGATTCCTATGGATAACCTTTAGTTGATTACGATAGGAAAAGAACGGGATACAAATTTAAAATTTTTATGGTACATCAAAGTATCAAAGAAAACGCTAAAATCCTATAAACTAGTGTTCACGATGCAGGTTTATCACCCTTGATTGTCAGATGCTAATCATGGAAGGAAGCTCAGACAACAAACGATCCAGCCTAAGATAAGAGCTATCTATGGTTGGGTCATTTTTTAATACAGGAATGTTATGCGAAGCTACTGTAGTATCACTAGAGATCGACATAAAAAAGGAGAATGCTTGATGTTCTATGTTAATGCAAGAGCAATTGTCGAACGTAAAGGAGACGATAATACGGAAATAATCATACAGACCCGAAATAAAAAGAATGAGGAATCATTAGAATTGCCAGGTGGAAGATTAGAATTATTCGAATCCATATTAGATGGTCTGAGGCGAGAAGTTTTCGAAGAAACAGGTTTGACTGTTATTGAAGTGGAAGGTAGTCAAAAGCGTATAGATACACGTGGGATTAATCCCGATTTTGAAGTTGAGTGTCTAGAACCTTATTGTGTATATCAAACAATAAAAGGTCCAGTTGATTCTATGGGGATGTATTTTATATGTAAGGTTGATGGCAATCTCTTAGAAGTAGGAGATGAAACTACAAATATCAGATGGGAAAATGTTGAAGAAGTCTATAACATGATGATAGAAGATCAAAAACAGTTTTCAGATGTAGATCGTGCTGGGTTGAAGTACTATTTAAAACACAGATTTGGAAAGCAAATCTAAACAGGCAACATCGCATAAAAATGTCACGCTTGGCTACTGAGGTGAATGTATCTAATGATAAAATTAAATGTAAAAATAATGATCTTGATCTTATTTTTAATTTTGCCTGCCTGTTCGCCCAATAATGAAAAAGATCCTTCTAACTCAATCTTTCAGGTTGGAATAGATGAAATTGAAAATGTTAAGGTCAACAAACCCTTTCAAATCGTAGGGTATTTGAAAAATTCATCGAAAAAGAAAGTGGAGATATCTCATGGCTCAGGTATGTTTAGTTATGAGATTTATAATGAAGCTGGCGAAAGAATCCTTCCAAACGGAAATGTGTTATTAGAACACGCTATTGGCTATCAGGTGGAGATTCGTTCTGGTGAAGAATATAGAAATAATGGACAAAAACAAAGAAGTAAGGAATATTATGAATTCGTTATCCACCAGCCAGGCAATTACAAAGTTAAAACGAATGTCGAATTTATGATGAATAATGATGGCAAACAAAAGAAAATGAGCTTATCGAGTGAATCCAAAGAATTCAAAGTGCAGTAGAGGATTGCAGGGAATCTCAACATAAATTTAGCGGAGGTGATTTCAATGGAAGTACAAATACTCAAAAAACAAATTAGTGTAGAAGATTATATGAATCTGAGGGAGATCGTGGGTTGGGGTAATCCTGATAATATAGAGGCCATCGAACGTGGATTAAAGAACACTTTATATTCCATCTGTATAGAGGTTGAGGAGCAGACGATAGGATATGGAAGAATCGTGGGCGACGGTGGGTTTACTTTTTACATACAAGATATTATCGTGTTACCTTCCTATCAAAGGCTAGGTTTAGGCAATAAATAATGGCGGAACTGATGGAGTATATTACAAGTACGTATCCGCCAGGAAGTTCAGTCGGACTCATGTCGGCAAAAGGTAAAGAGGATTTTTATAAGAAATTTGGATTCATGGAGAGACCCAATGAAAGTTATGGTGCAGGAATGATCCAATACTTAAAGAAACCATAGTAGAGGCATGTCAAGCAAGAGAAATTCACCGGACACATAGCTGAAAGAAGTTCTTAGTTTAGGAGGAATTCATATGATATTAGAAAAAGTTATAAATCAAATCACCATACAAAGTGAATATAAGGATTTGGTTGATACGTATGTAGAGCATATCCTGAACGAATTCAAAGATAAGATTCATAGCATTTATATGTGTGGCTCGATTCCCAAAGGAACGGCTCAACCTTATAAGTCAGATGCAGACTTTACGATTGTATGTGCAAAACCCGAAGATATTGATTACGAAAGATTGTCGAATATCAAGGATAAGCTTTTGGAAGAATACCCGTTTGTCACTAAGATGGATACAATCATTTGCTCGATGGATGATGTATTAAGTAGGCCGAATGATTGGGGTTTTTGGGTTAAAATCATTTGTGTTTGCATACATGGGGAGGACATTGGTGAAAAAGTACCCCCGATCATCATTTCTCCGGAATTCATCTTAGACTTAAATACAGATACCAAGGAGGAAGTGGATCGTATACATCGTTCACTTGCTAATGCTAGTGATGACGCGCTGAAAACTAGATATACTAAAGGTTACTCGAAGCGATTACTTCGTGCATTATACTCATTGATTATCGAAGATACAGGGATATGGGAAGACGACATAACTAGGATGAAAAATGCTATATTAGACTATTGCGAGATTGACCCCGCTTTAGTTGAATATCTGTATGCTTGTTACTTGGATAGTTGTCATGTACCTGTTGAAGAGTTTCTAAGAAATGCAGAGGAAGTATATCGCTATTTCGAGAATGCCTTACATACAATGGCTGCTTTCAGAAATTCAAAATGAATGTGAGGTGGGACAGATGAAGGAGGCTACTCCTAAATATGTTGAACAAGCATCCATGGAAAGTCTCATACAAAAGTTGAATCTGCCGCCACTCACTCCATTTTCACAGGACTGGGAGTATACGTCGGCTGATGCATCTAGATTAGATGAATTTATTACGTATTACGAGAATCATCAATTAAACGACAATGAGAAATTTACACTGATGATCATTATGATCTCTTCATTGGATGACTACCTTTCCGAAGGAAAAGGAATGGATGGTCACAAACTATGGAATAGAATAAAACAAAATCTACGTAAAGATTATGAGTTACATATCCATACCATTAATTACTGGTCTCAAGATGAGAGCGATCTGGAAGATTGTTTTGCAGTCACACCCTATGTTAGAGAGATGCGAACCTGGAACGAAGGTGAATACGACAATGATTGAAAAAGAAGAAATCATGGACAGGTTATTAATAGCCGTGCCCTCCTATAAGGATAGATATGAACGGTACATCCAAGAGAACTATGAACTTGGGGAAGCGAAATTGATCTATGTCGATATAAGTGACTTCGTCAAACATGTTATTGAGTGTTATCAACGTAAAAACACGGATGAATTCGATGCACTATTCGAAGTCATTGAAGAGCTTCATACGAATGGAGATTCATTTGTTAAAGAATTTGCTACAGTCGGTATTCTGGAATCATTACAGAACCAATTATCGGATAAGAAAATTGAGTATAGTGAAATTGAAAAATGTTTAAAACCAGAATCAAAACGATGGTGGAATCATGTAATTGATTATTGGAATGGGAAGACTCCATACATAGGAGGACCGATTAAGGAACAATCATAATTTTCTGGATGTTGGTGATTTTGAAGCAACCCTAGAATCATTCAAAAGCCCGAAAAGGAGATGATTCTTATGAAAGTCACGCTTCGCTTTGTCTTACCTTGTGATGCTGAATATGTACAGCAATACGCAAGTTACCCTGAAATTTCAGAGACAAGCAATGTTCCCTATCCTTATCCAGACGGAGCAGGAGAATCATGGGTGAACATGGTGATGGCTAGACGTGAACAAGGGATATCTTATGTATTTACTATTTTATCGGATGATCAATTTGCGGGTGTCATGTCTATAAATGCTGTGGACCTAACTGAGAAAACAGCAGAGTTGGATTACTGGATTGCAGTTCCTTTCTGGAACCGAGGCATAGGTACAATCTCAGCCCAAAAGGCTATTGCCTTTGCATTTCATGAATTGGATCTTCAAATTCTTAGAAGTGCTTGTTTGGCGAGCAATAAAGGCTCGTTAAAGGTCCTTGAGAAGAACGGATTTAAAAAAGTGAATGACTTTATTTTTGAAGCTGGCAAGTTTGAAGATAAAACAGGATGTAGACTTGAATTACATAGGTGAAGACCTTTAGGTTGCAAATCCTGATGAAAACTTTATGGAGCCTGTGATTGATTAAATCGAGTGAGAGGGAGAGATCTCCATCCTCTACTGCAGGCGATTGGAGAGGAATGATTCTATGAAGATGGCCTTTATTTTATTCAATGGAGTAACATTTCTTGATTTTGTTGGTTTCTATGACGTTATCTATCGATTGAACTTATTTGACCAAACCAAAGGAACGACATGGGACATCTGTGGATTGACTGAGGAAGTGACGGATGAACTTGGGATGAGCGTAAAGGTGAATGTCATAAAACCTGATTTATCTCAATATGACCTTGTTTTTGTTCCAGGAGGCATGGGGACTAGAAAACTAAAAGAAGATAATGAATTTGTAGATTGGATTCGAACTGCCGAATCTGTAAGTTACAAAATCTCGGTTTGTACGGGTTCACTTTTGTTAGGGGCTGCCGGTTTCTTAAAGGACAAGATAGCCACAACCCATCCGAATGTATATGAATTACTTCAGCCTTACTGTAAAGAAGTAGTTAAAACGAGAATCGTTAAAGATGGAAACGTGATCACTGCTGGAGGCGTAGCAACATCGATTGATTTGGGACTATATTTAATTGAATTGTTTATAGGCCAAGAAGAGGCAGATGTAGTAAAGAAGCAAATTGATTATCCCTACACTGCAGTAGGAATCATTGAGGTTTAGTTTTTTCGAAGAGGGCAAATCAATGGGGGAAGGAAATGAATAAGAAAACGTATCTTGTTAAGGTTGCTTATTTAATTGATCTGAGTGATGAAGAATACAAAGAAATTGGCGACAATTTGATTCCAGAACTTGAAAATGAAATTACAGTCAGGCAAAATCTAAAATTAAAATGGGAGAGTAGTTCTACTATATTACTTGATTCAGAGGGTATGAACTGTGGAAGGTGTTCGAAATGTAATTCGTGGGTAACCGACAGAGAAAAACCGGATCATATAGATGAACTAAACAACGGAGCGGTTGTCGATGATCGATTACTCTGTGATGAGTGTTTGCCAGAGGATCATAGGTGGGCATTCTAGAACGCTCCCAAGGTGCACGATAGTCATTTCCAGTATGTGAATTTAGGTGGACATAATATATTAATGAGGTGAGAGGTTGAAGTATTTCTTCGGGGTGTTAACCATCTTAGGAATAATATTACCTTACATGTCGTTTATTCCTTGGATTGGTGAAAACGGATTCAATCTAACAATGCTATTGAGTGAAGCAAGACAGAATCGAATTAGCGAGTTTGCTTGGGTGGATGTGTTAGTATCAGCAGTTGTTTTGATTGGATTTATCATATATGAAGGAAAGCGAATTGGAGTAAAGCATATGTGGTTACCGATCATTGGAACATTAACCGTTGGGGTTTCATTCGGACTACCATTATTTTTATTATTGCGTGAAATTCATATGGAAAAAATGAAGAATAGATAAACTAGAATTGATCTTTAGGTAAGTGAAGGAGTCCCGCAACTTAATTGAATTGGTGATTTGAGTATTTGTTGAGGTGATTGTGGAGTGGTTATAGTTGAGACAGAGATTCTAATCGATGCTCCAATAGAGTTATGTTTTGATATGGCTAGAGATATTGATGTTCATACACAAACGGTGTGGAAACATACGAAAGAGAAAGCTGTCGCAGGAATTACTTCGGGAAAAATAAATCATGAAGATACGGTAACCTTCGAGGCTAGACATTTTTGGATTAGGCAAAAGTTAACGTCAAGAATCTCAGCATACCAAGCCCCTTATTATTTTGTAGATGAAATGCTGAAAGGTGCGTTTAAAAGCTTGCGACATGAGCATATTTTTGAAGGACAAAACGGCAAGACACTCATGAAAGATCGGCTTACTATGGTTGCTCCGTTTGGAATTATAGGCTGGGTTACCGAAAGACTTATATTAAAGTCTTATATGAAGCGTTTCCTCATGCATCGAAATCAACAGTTGAAATTATTAATAGAGATGAAGATTAAATAGAAGAACGTGATATACATCGTTATGGAATCGTCGTATATTTCATTTGTGGTTAGCAAACCATATGAGAAAACAAGATGAATCATGCCCAAGTTCAGTTCAGATTTAGCGGAGATATCCCTCATAAACAAGGAGAAGTGAAGATGAGAAAACTCGTTTTATTTCTGCATTCGTCGCTTGACGGTTATGTAGAAGGACCAAATGGTGAGATGGATATTGGCTGGGTTTCTTATGATGCCGATTTGGAGAAACACGCAAAAGAGGTTCTGAGCACTGTTGACACGGTCATTTGGGGACGTGGGACGTATCAGATGATGCACGGTTACTGGCCGTCTGTACGTTCGGACGCATCAGCTTCTCAGCATGAACGGGAGCATGCCGAGTGGATTGAGAAGACCGCCAAAATTGTTTTTTCAACAACGCTGAACGACGTCGAGTGGAACAATTCCAGATTGGTAAAAGAAAATATTGAAGAAGAGATCAAAAATCTCAAACAACAACCAGGTGAGGATATGGTCATACTCGGTAGTCCAAGGTTCGCACACTACCTTATGCAGCTTGATTTAATAGATGAATATAAAATTACGGTGTCTCCCGTTTTAATCGGAAGTGGATTACCGTTATTCCAAGGTCTCAACCAGAAGATCAATCTTCAACTTATTGAAAATAAAACCTTTGATTCCGGTGCTCTAGGTCTCTTTTATCGGGCGATAAAATGAAGGGATCATCTTAAAGTAGAATAAAGGGAGAGAATCCCATCACACACACCCAGTCTAAGATAAAATGATCTAAAGCTGGGTCATTTCGTATTAGAATTATTCACAAGAACGTAATTACATAGAATCACGAAGAGGATGGAGATCATATGAAGCTATTTAAAAGCAAATTCAAGATTGCTGGATTGATCATGGTATTGTTCCTATTTTCAACTATAGCGGTTTCTCTAAAAGTCTACGCAAAACCTGTGAATGCTGTGTTAGTGGATTATTCAGCCATGGAACAAATCGAAAAAAATGTATTCATAGAAGCTGACGCCGGGAGCGACGTGAAAACTCAACTGCTTGAGTTTGTCAGATCATCAGAAGATAAAGTGATTAATATATTCGGCAGTAGAGTTGCTTCTCCCTATGTAATAGTTGCATTAAGTCAGAGTGCATTAAATAAATATGCGGAAAATATAACGGGTCAAACGTACTATTATCCATGGAAGAATTATATAGTTATAGGACCGAAGGGATTAAATGAAAATGTAATATCACATGAGTTCACGCATGCAGAGTTGAGAGAAAGATTAGATAATAAAGACAAAGTTCCTGCTTGGTTTGATGAAGGTCTGGCAACCATGATAGACGGTCGATATGCCAACAACGAAGACGTATGGAAAGAACATACGAATAATGGCGAGAAGCCTATTGATTATCAAACACTGGGATCACATGATGCATTTAATAATTATGGAACCAAAGAGGCTTGGATTAACTATAACTTGGCATGTTACGAAGTTACCCGTTGGTTCAAAGTGGTAGGAAAGGATGGGCTTCTCAAGTTAATTGATGGATTGAATAAGGGTAAAGAATTTGATGACCAATATAAATTAATCGAAAGCGAAATGGTTGATTAGCATTAAAGTCAAACAACAAACCGGAGGTGTGGAAAATGAAGATTGAAGATGTTTACAACGATTTACCTGTGCTTGAGACTTCCAGAACCATACTTAGAAAAATTGAAAAGAATGATGTGCAGGATATTTATTCTTACTGTAGTGACCCGGAAGTATCCAAATATACAACATGGCATCCACATATGAAAATAGAGGATACCGAGAATTTTGTTGATTTCATCATAGATAAATATAATAAAAGCCAGATTAGCCCATGGGGGATACAAGATAAAACAACGGGCAAGATCATCGGAACTTGCGACTATGTAGGCTGGGAAATCAATCACCACAAAGCTGAGATTGGATACGCATTGTCAAGAGATTATTGGGGACAGGGTTATATGACGGAGTGTGTGGAGAAAATAATCCAATTTGGTTTTGAACATATGGACTTGGTTCGAATTGAAGCTAGATGTATATCAGCGAATACGGGTTCTTCAAGAGTCATGGAGAAAGCAGGCATGGAGTTTGAAGGGATATATAGAAAGCATATATTCATTAAAGGGAAATTCGAAGACCTCAAAATGTATTCGATCATAAACGAGAATTCAGCGAAAAGAGTGGAAGATAACTTTGCCATCTGACAGAAAAAGAAGGCTTCAGACATTGTTGAAAAGAAACAAACTAAAAAATGAGGAAAGATTAACAAGTGTGTTGTTTGAAGAATGTTTGGCAGCATTAGGTAGTGATGTGATTGTTATGACCGATGAACAGTCAAAAGAAATATATAAGTTATTTGAAGCGGAATTTAAAATCAATTTATATGGTCGAATAGAATGGGATTCATACAAAGCGTATGAGGAAATGGATGAGAATACATTTGGAAATCGATATATGGATCTATCGAGAAGAGAGGCAGGTTATTGAAATCTTCCATGATGGAATCGTAAGAGTGATGCAAAAGAAAGAATGAGGGTGGTAAAAATGAGGATCAAGGATGTTGGGAGGGGAAATATTGCGAGTAAGTACATTTCTTGAAGAAAAAGATTTTAGCTTTAAAGATGTGGAATACTTGTCTCCAGCAATCAAAGCACTAGTGGTCAATCATCATATTAAGGTCACACAAGGAGAACGTGAAAATATTGCACATATACATGTCCAATATAATGAAAGTTTGTCCTTTCAATGTAAAGTGATTGATTTATATCAGGAGCATTCACCAAAGATTGCGTGGATCACAAATAGTTACATTACAGATACATCGAATGATGAATTTGATTATGAGGATGTATTGCCTCCTTTTGGTGTTGTAGAGTTATATGATTTGGATATGAGTTGTAATTCAGATTGTACGAAAGTCATGATCCAAGCTTTGTATCAATTTATGTTTAACTTCTTGCTGGAATATTTCAATGTGATTGTTTTTCATTCAAGGGAAGCTACGAATGTTATAGATCTTGAGAACATAAGATTTAAGCGTTTCATGATCAACGACGAATTATATTATAGGTCGATTTCTTACTGAGTATAAAGAAAAGTTATTGTTGAAGAATGAACAAGTGCTGTTTTTCGATCCAACTTTTCTCTCTGGCATTAATATAGGTGGAATAGAGCAGTATGAATTTCGGCGGATTCACAACGAAGAGGAAAAACAAGAGGTATATATCGAGCTTTAATTAATCTAATACATTGGAAGTGGTCTTCAATGAAGAAAGTAGCGGTTGTTAGCTTGTATTTTTTGAGCGAGGCAGAAGGCGGACAGAAGGCAGCAATTACGGAGGACTTTTCGGCACCTATCGTTTTTGATGTTGATCCAGATTTGCAATTCGGGCTCTGGAGTGCTGTCGTGAAGTTACATAGTCAACCGGATGAACATAGGGAAGCTAGGGCTGATCTGTATTATCTATTCCACAATTCAGAAGAAGTGCCGAATCATCTGTTGGAACCCGGCAACAGTTTCTCACTAAAAACGAATAAGACTATTGCCAAAGGAACGATAAGTGAAATGAAATAAAGAGGAGTCATCCAGGATGATCATAGAAACTGAAATGACAATCAAAACATTAAAAGATCTCGTACGTTCAGGAACAAAGCATTTTAAAAAAGTCGAAGTAACGGAATATGGAGATATTCATTTTTTTAATTTTGATGAAGTGATTTTTGAAGAATGTATACTGTCATTGGACTTTACGGGCTCATCTTTTAGACATGCGAAATTTATGAATTCGAACATTAAAGCTTCGATATTTAGTGAAACTGATTTATCTCATTCGGAGTTTATTGATAATAGTATTGATAGTTGCTTGTTTAAGAATGCCCAAATTGATGGAATTGTTTTTCTTAAGAATACTCAATACTCAAGTGAAAATACAATTGAGGATTTAAAAGAAATGGTGGGGGAATAAAAAAACTGAACCATGTATGTCATCTTTTAAAACAGTCACATCTATGCTGACATCTCAGCCATACAACTGTGATGTCAAACATGAGCCCCGCGATTCATTGTCGCGGGGTTTCTTCATAAGGTAAGATAGAGAAGAAATGTCATATTTTTATTGTGAACGATGATTACATGATGAGTGAACCGGGGCAACGTCATGAAGAGATGTTTGAATAAATATTAGATAATTGGGTGTAAAAGAAGTCGGGATAGTGTGACTGAGACTCGTATGTAATTCAATAGGTGGCAGGTACACTGACCTGGATGATTGATACATATCAAATCTGAGGGGTGATCATGGTTGGATATTAATAATCAAAATGGTGATTTTCTTGGTAGAATTCAGATGGAAGCACAGGAAAGTGATTACGTCGTAGATCAAATTATACGTACTCTGAAACCCGGTGATGGAAAGGCCATCTACATTGCAAATGCTGGAGAGCACCAATTCACCCAGCAGACGAATTATGCTGCCGTTGAATGGGAGCACGGACTGGAGCAGTTGAATGAAACGCTGACGGAGTGGCAACCGCAGTTTCCGGCCCATGCGGGGGTTGAGAGCATTCAGGTCTATTATGGATTCGATAATCTGACACCGGATGAGATTGAAGCTATGGCTGAAGAGAGCAGAATCACAGGACAGCAGGTCGTGATCCGCGATTTGCATCCAAACAACAAACTTGTAGGTATCCGAATCCAGTATCAAGGAGAAGGGGCACTGACCCTTCACATTTTTGGGACAACGAAAAGCCGAGTTTACCTGTCCGAGGATGAATTGTCTCAGGTGAAACCGCTACGCGTTCGGGGCGCAGAAGCATTTTATTTTTCGAATCACGGAATGGACCGGTTGATCTGGATTGAGGTTGGAAGCAGCGGAAAAGCGCTACAGTATGAACTGATCGGGCAGCAGCAGTCCGCAGCAACTTTAATTCAAATGGCTGAAGGGATGAGCATATAGTCTTAGTTAAGCATCGAAAAGGAAAAGAACAGATATGAATAACAGAAGATGGGCAGTACTTTCAACGGTTATCCTGATTGTAGCCGCAATATTTATTTATCAGTATTACAAGTCGGACTCCACAAGCGAGGCAATAACAGAGAAGGTTTTGAACCAAGATGGGTATACCGTCACGCTGAGATCAGAACATATTCCTCTTGAAATTTTTGTGAAACCCGAATGGATTAATTTTAATGTCGATAAACCCATGAAAAAAGATATCCGAGCAGCCGAGATTCACAACTCGACTCTGCTACTGGATGTGGTAAACAGAGGTAACGATATTTATTTTTCGTTTAGAACGATCTTTAATATGCACAATCCTTCGGGAGTATTTATATATAATGGATACTTTACTGAAGAGGGAATTCAAACTTATACGGATACAAATGTGAAATTGTACGAGACAAATGGGAAAGAAATTGCAGTAAGTCAAACAGGACTTGGTCCAGGTGCAGCATTTTCCTTTGGAATTGAGGAGGAACAACAGAAGCTTATCAAGGAAGGGTTCTATGTGAAGTATAATGATTTCAATGTTTACAATTATATGGAAAAATAGCAACTCATCATGACTGAGTTCAGCGATCAGATGTGCCTTGTCATGAGGTGGATGGAGGATGTAAGTAGCTATATATGGAGGGTATTATGGACATTGTAACCAAGCAATTAAAGCTGGAAGAGCTTAGTGATTTGAAATATGAAGTGCATATGGGAGATTCCCAAGCCGTTAATTACTGTAGCATCATGATCTTGAAATTCATGGGTGAGTATGGTTTTGGTTCATCTGGGAATTCAGATGCTATTTATATGTGTGCCATCGGAGAAGCAGCAGTGGAAGCCTGGGAACCAGACGGTTTGATTTTGGACTTTAGTGAGCTGGTCTACGAATGGGGCGATCTGATCGAGCGTGTTTTTGATATCGGTAAAGCCAAGTCTGGGAGAATTCCTTTCCCAGAAGCACTTGTTGTAGGCAAGCAATCGGAAGAGGCAATACGAACTTTGATTTTGGGAGAATATAGTGACGAGCCTATTGACGACATTGATTGGGTACACCGTGATCTGAACAGCGCATGGGCGTTCATTGAAAAGAAATTGACGGAATATGATCGAGATAAACGATTGTAAAATTTGCCGTGACATCCTTTTAAGTATAAATTCAAACGAAAAAGCCCCAATGTTGGGGCTGAATCCTATTCCAGGTGGTATTTTTTCATAACTGCATCCCAAAAGATTTGGTAATCGGATAATTGTTGTGATGTGGAGGATTCGGGTAAGCGATATGGACTTACGCCTTCCAAGCTGAATTTTCCCGAGTTATCATTAATCAAACCGAAGTCACCATAGGAGTTTCTCAGCAAAATTAGCACACTTGGTTCATCCTTCTGCAGTTCTACATAATCATTTGCCGTGTACTTGACATTCCCATCCAGGCTAACAGGTTCGATAACTGTCAATTCGGTCAGATCTGAAGGGAAATCCTCAGGTTTCTTTACTATTTGCTCAATCTTGATGTTGGTATTAGTGTGGAAGGATTGCATGGTTCCATCATCAAATGCAGTTATGACATGCTCACGATCCGCAAACCCGTCTGTTGCATATCCAATCACGATTAATTCAGCAAAAGCATCGAGCTTTTCCACTTCACTGAAGGTGATGGAGTTGGTCGGGAGATTGACTACGGTATAGACGGTTTGATCCGGTTTGGATTGAACATTTATATATGTGATAATCGATACAGTGACGACGACTATACATACAACGAATATTAGAACAGATCTCTTTTGGAATGAAAACATTAGCTTATCCTCTCTTAGATATTCTTTTCTCCACTTCTACTATTACATAAATGAGAATTATTGCAAATTATTTATAGGAGTAAGAACCGATAGATGAATGGATTTTGGAGATGAAACCAAAGGAGTTTTTTTATGAAAACGATCATTTATATGGTTAGGCATGCCGAGTCGCCATACAATGAAGGAACGGAAAGAACAAGAGGACTTACCTTGAAGGGCAGGGAGAATGCAGCTAAAGTAACAGAGATATTAAAGGAAGAAGGGATACATACCATCATTTCAAGTCCGTATGCGAGAGCTGTTCTAACTTTGGAAGGGCTGGCAACGGCTTTGGGGCTAGATATTCAGCTCATGGAGGATCTGCGAGAAAGGCATTTTTCAGATGAGGCTGTTGAGGATGAGGATTTTAGCGCGATTACGGAAAGAATGTTTGCTGACCCTGAGTATGCATTGCCCGGAGGCGAGTCTAACAAGGTGTGCCAGCATAGAGCTGTGAGCGGTTTGAAACAGATTTTAAAAGAGTATTCTGGGAAAAAAGTAGCGATCGGCACACACGGACATGTCATGACGTTAATGATAAATGCCTTTGATCCAACGTACGGAGTGGACTTTATCAATCAGATGAAGAAACCGGATATCTATCAATTGCAATTTGACGGGATGAGATTAGAGAAAGTCACTAGACTGTGGGAAGAATAGGAGATGATTCCGATGGCAGGCGGCTAGATTGACTGGTTCGCACATTAAGGAGGATGAAGATATTACGGAAGAATGAAGAGAGTGGTAGGGCTGCTTAAAAATGAGGGGAGAGAATATGGATGGATCAGCAGGATTATGGTCGTTATTTATTAGCAATGGGCGGGGAAGAGTTTGAACCAGCAGTGGATGAGCAGGTTGACGCAGACCATCTTTACGGCTTCTTTCAATGGTTTATGCCATCGGGAGAGGGTATTGACCGAGTGTTTGAGCCGATTCCAGGCGGTGAGCGTTTTCTGGACCGAATACGTCCAATCTATGAGATGTTGAATCCTGGCGACTTCACCGGTGAATATGTGCCAGGGTATTTCAATGGTGGACATGAGGTTGCTCCCGAAGAAACGTTGCGAAAACTGGGTCAGGAGCTAATTGCAGGCTTGAAAACTCTGTTCTCCATTGTGCCAGAAGATGACGAATCAGCGGATATCGCTCAGGAAGCATTACAAGATCTGGCCAGTGTGAAGGAAGTGGTTGTGTTACCGCAGGGTGAACTTGGCAAGTTAGAGCAAAGAGCCATCCAAGGCACGGACGAAGAAGATAGCGAGGCAGTTTACGAAGCTCTCGGAGACCTCCTTAGCTCACGCAGTGACTACGATGAAGCGATTGAAATCCTAAGCGAAGCCTATTATTCTATTGCTTGTGATTATTGGGTAGCGTATTACTTGCAATGGCCCCGTTATGAAGGTTTGCAGGAAGTAGAAAACTGCCTGTATCCATACTTTGAGCTGTACCGTTATGGGTATAATCTTCATTGGACTAAGACGACATTATTCATTGGCAAGCGTTGATCCTACTAGAGCGTATAGAAGGAGTATATATTTATGAAGATTGAACCTACCAAAGAGTTTGCTTGTAAGCTGGGGATCATGCTTGAGAGTAAATTAATCTGGTACAAACACTTTCAACTCTTTTGTGATGACATTATTCTGGAATATGAGAAGCCACCATACTGGATCATTGAATTAGCAACAGTGAAATATCAAGGTGACGCGATTGGAATCGTTAACAGATATATTCACTCCGAACCTTTCGTCGATGAATATCTTAACTCATTATACGATCATTACATCGCTTGTTTGTATATGAAGTACGATCGAAGAGAAATATCCTGGGCCAGCTTTCTGCTCGCTTCCGGACAGTATGCTGATCTTTACCAGGCAGTGAAAGTGGAGTGCGAATATTTCTATGAATTATTAAATAAATACGAGGCTGAAGAGTTCGATGTGGAGCTTGAGCACAAACAAAGTGAAGAGATTCGGTATACGTTTCGGAACGAGATCATGGAAATGCAGGAGATCTATGATGTGTTCAGGGTGTATTTTCAACAATATATTAGGAAGGAAAGAGAATCATGAAGCTTTTTCATGGAAAAGAAACCATCGTTCAACAGGCGATGCCTGCGATGCCATCTATATGTACACCTCTGGGCACCGTGGAATTCTTACTTTCGGTCTCCAACCAATCCTATCTTGCAACAGATTGCGCCAAGCTCAACAGTGGTGGGTGGTTGTATAAGTATGACTACGATTCATGGGACTGCGAACTCGCAATTTGTAGAGTGGATGTAGAACTTGCTTGCGATCAGGCAGTAGATGAATGCTGGGGAGCTGTATTTCGAATCCAACCGAAGAGTGGGCAACGGATTGATGAGTGTAGCTTCACAGCCTCGTGGAAAGAGGGATATAACTGGACAAGCTGTGGATCGGATACTGGAGAAGGACTCGAAGCGATTGAATATAAAAATCAAACGTATCAGTTACATATCGGTACACAAGACGGAACGCTATTAATGATGAGGAGAAACCAAGGGGATCGGATTCCGAAATCCTATGGTGAAGGTATTGATGTTGAAGCACAGGGGTACATCCTGAGTTCTGGAAAAGGGATTAGTGTGCCCATGTCACAGATGGAATCCGATGAAATATGTGAAATTCATGTTGTAATCGCTTGGAAGAAGTATGTAGAAGAAGATGTGTCTACCTGGCTCGCTGTGGATCAATTTTCAAAGGATATCTTAAAGGGAGAAGGGCTCAGCTAGGCAACACCAATCTAATAGATAAGGGTGAACCATATGGAACGAGGACTCATTATCTTTTTAAATGCGGAAAAAATACTAAGTTATATGAACTCCGGGCAAGAGTACTCGGCATTTAAGAAGTTAAGTCGAAGATAACTATATAAGTTGAAGAAAAGGGAATCAAAAAAATCCGGGGATAACAGCGATGGGAAGGTTATTCTGTCGTCGGAGTGCTCCGTGTAAACATCTTTAGTCCAACTTATATAGAAGATAAGTGAAGGAGAAGGGCGGCTAGTTATACTTTCATAAGGGTGTTGGACATCTTGAACCTAACGATTCTTCGTTAGGTTTTTTGCTTGTTTCTCCGAGATCACGTTAGATAACGATAATGAATCAGGTTTAATGTAGAAGTCGTCTATATTATCGCAAGTGGGCACTTGCGGTCCTGCTAAGGTATGGTGTAATCGCACCCATTGAATATTTTATTTATATATAGAATTGTTCTATAAGTAAACCCGTTGACGGTGTTCCTGTTGGAATGCTATTTTTAGATCAATTAATTCCTAGTTAACATGTAAGAATTAGTGGTTTAAAATAATCGCACACATAACGGGGGAGAAAAACATGAAAAAATGGTCTGTTCTAACACTTACAACTGCAATCGTATTGGCGCTCACAGGATGCAGTACCGGGGGAGATACGAAGACAACATCTGGAGCTGACGGAGCGAAAGAACCAACCAAGATTATTGTGGGAACAGGCACGCAATTTCCGAATGTCGCTTTTATTGACGAAAATAACAAGCTGACGGGATACGATGTAGAACTCGTCAGAGAAATTGATAAACGGCTTGATGATTACGAGTTCGACCTGCAGACGATGGAGTTCACGAACTTGTTGCTCAGCCTCGAAACGAACAAAATTGACATGGTCGCGCATCAGATGGAGAAAAACCCGGAGCGCGAACAGAAATATCTATTCAATAAAGAAGCATATTCCCACTGGAAGAACAAAATCGCGGTTCTCAAAGATGACAATACCATTCATTCCATTGATGATCTGAAAGGCAAAAAAGTGTTAACGACAGCAACCAGTGCCCAGGCCATCTTGCTGGAAAATTACAACAAGCAGAATAACAATGCACTAGATATTGTGTATTCAAGCGGTGTGGCCAACGATTCCATCGCACAGCTCAAGGCTGGACGGGTTGCGGCATTTGTAGCAGCGGACTTTACGCTTCCACTTATTGATCCGAGCGGCGAGCTGAAACTGGTGGGTCCACCACTCAGTGAATCGGATACCCTGTTTATGTTCCGTAAGGATGATTCTGAAGAACAGAAACTTGCGGATCGTATCGATGAAGCACTCAAGGAAATCAAGGCAGACGGTACATTGAAGAAACTGAGTGAGCAGTGGCTTGGCTTTGATGCTACGCAATCGGAAACGAAATAACACGTACAAGAAAGGCAGGTCGCAACGATGGGTGCACCATTTGAATTCAGTTATGTCATCGACTACTTTGTAAAGCTCTTACCCACCATCAGTACTACGCTTCTCATCGTAGTTAGTGCAATGGTGCTCGGTCTAATCATCAGTTCCATCGCAGCACTGCCGCAGATGTACAATATTCCGGTGCTGAAACAGCTGTCTAAGCTGTATGTGTCCTTTTTTCGCGGAACACCAATTTTGATTCAACTGTTTTTGTTCTATTACGGTGTGCCGGAAATTTTGGGTCTGTTCGGGATTAATGCGAACCGCGCACCTGCCATCTACTTTGTCATTATGACTTACTCGCTCCATAGCGGAGCGTTTATGGTGGAGATGATTCGGGCTTCCGTCGCTTCCGTGGATCGGGGACAGGTCGAAGCTGCTTATGCCATGGGCATGTCTGGCCCGCAAGCTTTCTTCCGGATTGTATTGCCGCAGGCCTATGTGACGGCATTGCCTATATTCGCCAATATGGTGATTGGCAGCCTGAAGGATACATCCCTTGCTTTCAGTGTGGGTGTCATGGAGATGACGGGCAAATCGTCTACACTGGCAACGATCTCTCGTCATTTTATTGAAGCGTATATCTCGCTGGCGCTCATTTATTTTGTTTTGAGTTTTGTGCTGGAGAGGGTGTTCGGTGTGCTTGAGCGGAGAGTGCAGAAGAGGGGGGTTGCTCCGATATGAGCTTTGATCTTTCCTTTGTAGGGACCGCTTTCGTGCAGCTTCTCGGTGTCATCCCGATTACACTGGCCATCACGGTGGTCTCGGTAGTCCTCGGGTTTATCATTGGCACAGTGGTGGCGCTTCTCCGCCAGTTTCGGGTTCCTTTACTAAGCCAGCTGGCGACTGCCTATGTTACGTTTATTCGCGGTACACCCATGATCACACATCTGCTTCTGATCTATTTCGGTCTGCCGATGATCATTGACAGCGTGTCTTCATCACTCGGACTTGGGTTCAACTCATCGTCCATTCCATTGATCGGCTTTGCTTACCTGTCCTTCTCGATTACCGCGGGTGCTTATGCGTCAGAGATTGTCAGATCGGGCTTACTCGCGGTGGATCGCGGGCAGATTGAAGCCGCTTATTCTCTGGGCATGACAGCGACGAAGGCGCTGCGCAGAATTGTTTTGCCGCAGGCTTTTGCAGCCAGTCTACCCAACATTTCTAACATGCTGATTGGCATGTTACATGGATCTACACTGGCATTTGCGGTATCGGTGGTCGAAATTAATGCCAAGGCGCAGATTGTCGCATCGACCAACTGGAAATTTTTTGAGGCATATGTGGCGGCAGCCCTCATTTTCTGGGGTCTGACCATCATAATTGAAAGACTGACCGCAGTGGCAGAGAAGCGGTTCAGGTCGTACAACCGGGGAGGCGTGTCATGATTGAACTAAAGCAAATATACAAAAGCTTCGGAGACAATAAGGTGCTGTCAGGAATTAATCTGAATGTGGCGCGCGGAGAGGTTGTTGCGATTTTGGGACCTAGTGGGTCAGGCAAAACAACGCTTCTGCGCTGTATGAACTATTTGGAAAAACCGGATTCCGGACATATCACACTCGGGGACTTTACCTTGGATTACGGCAAGCACGCAAAAAAAGACATCCATGCCTTACGCCAAAAATCAGCGATGGTATTCCAGCAATATAATCTGTTCCGCCACAAAACTGCTCTGCAAAATGTAATGGAAGGACTTGTCGCTGTTCGCAAAGTGGCTAAAGAGGAAGCGCGGACACGGAGTGTCGCTTTGCTTGAAAAGGTTGGTCTCGGGAACAAGCTCGATTCATACCCCAGCCAGCTTTCAGGTGGACAACAACAACGTGTCGGGATCGCCCGGGCGCTGGCGATGAACCCTGAGGTGATTCTGTTTGACGAACCGACCTCCGCGCTGGACCCGGAACTTGTAGGCGAAGTGCTGGCGGTTATTCGCCAGATTGCAGAGGAAGGCATCACAATGATCATCGTGACTCACGAGATGGGTTTTGCCCAGGAAGTGGCGAACCATGTTGTCTTTATGGATGGCGGGGTCATTGTGGAAGAAGGAGAGCCGAAGCAGCTGTTCCGCTATCCGAAGGAAGAACGGACGAAGCAGTTTCTCAAACGCATTACGCCGGATAGTGCGTACTCCATATAAGAACACGGGATTAGAACCATGATTAAGGAATATCCAAGGGGGAAGAGATATGTCATTTACATTAGGGATTTTGGATCAAAGCATTATATTCCCGGGCCAGTCGGCTGAGGAGGCGTTGAAAAATACCGTAGAACTGGCGAAGCTTGCAGAATCACTTGGATATGACCGATTTTGGGTAGCAGAGCATCATGACTCGGAAGGTGTTGCCGGATCATCGCCAGAAGTGCTCGTGTCGTATTTGCTTGCTCAGACTCAAAAAATCCGGATTGGCTCCGGTGGTGTGATGCTCCAGCATTATAGCCCATATAAGGTGGCCGAAAGTTTCAATGTGCTTGCCACACTGGCTTCGGGACGGGTTGAACTTGGGATCGGGCGTGCCCCGGGCGGCTTGCCGCGTTCCACAAAGGCGCTACAAAAGGGAATCGCCGAGCCGGAAACACTGGATGACAAACTGGTAGAACTGAGAAACTTCCTGAATGCTCCGGCAGGTGAAACCCATGCACAGCCAGGACTGACAGCTCATCCGTTACCAGGGCAGCCGGCACGTATTTATATGCTGGGCACGAGTGTTTCCAGTGCGGAACTGGCAGCCAAGCAGGGACTACCGTATGCGTTTGCGCTGTTTATCAACAGTGATCCCGAAACGGCACGGACCGCACTGGATACGTATCGCACGCAGTTTAACACGGAACATGGCAGAGAGCCCGAAGCCATTCTAGCTTTGTCGGTCATTGCTGCAGATACGGAAGAAGAGGCGAATGCGCTGGCGGGACAGCACAAAACGGTGCGTGCCACGCTGGCGAGCGGTAAAACCGTGAATGTGCAGACGTTGGAGCAGGCAGCAGAATTCGCAAGACAGGCAGGAGAAACGTATACGGTGGTGGAGCGCGAAGCGGACATTACACGCGGGACCAAGGAAACGGTGCGGAAGCGGTTGCTCGAGCTGTCTGAGGAATACGGCGTGAACAGCTTTGTGTTTACAACGATTATTCCTAATTTTGAACAACGGGCACGTTCATTCCAATTGCTGAAAGAAGCATTTACAGGAGAACTGGTGTAAGCACAGCAATTCCTATCATCCGCATTGTAGTTAAACTTATATAGATCGGAGAGCGGTAACCATGGGAAACACAGCAGTGAAGACAGAATCAATCATATCGGCATATGTACACGCTTATGAAGAGATTGAACAGGAGATTACGGGTCTGACCGAGCAGCAGTTGAGATGGAAGTCTTCTCCATCCTCCTGGAGTGTTACGGAAGTGCTGGCACATCTGGTGGATCACAGTATCGTCGTATCCTTTCGTATCCGGGAAATATTAGCGGGATCACCGGCGACGCTGCCTGGTTTTAACCAGGATGCATGGGTTGCTGGACAAAAAGCAAATGAGGAGCAGATCTCTCAGCTGATTACGATTGCTAATGGTCTGGTGCAGTACAATTCAGGACTACTGGAACGGCTAAGCGATGAAGAATGGGAGAAAACCGGCATTAACTTCAAAGGCGAGACAGTATCTCTAGCTGCGATCATTCCGGGTTTTGTCGCTCATGTGCAGAACCATCTCAACCAGATTCGCAGAATCAAGCAAGAGTGGGTCGAAAAGCAGGTGCAGTAATAGGAAATGCGGTGGTCAGAGCAACGGGAAGGCAGGCATCCGTTATGTCTGAGGCCAAATCTTTCTTTTAGCGTCGTCGTGCCCTACTAAGTAGATTTCAGCAATATTCCCATAAGTATTAGTTAATGAAATGTTGAAGTCGTTATGACCTCCAATCGGAAGTTGGCTGCCTTTGATCTGGATGAATAGTGAATGATCATGATGTGAGATGTTGTAGCCGTGATATTTGCTGATACTGTCTCCGAATCCACCTTGTATCGTAATAAGCTCAGGAGAAACTGTAGTTTTCGTGATCATTATCTCTTCCGGATCAACAACCTTGTTCAACATATAAAATCCAATGATAATAGGAAAAGCAATAATGGCAACGCTGAAAACTATAGTAATATACTTTCTATTTAGTTGCATACTCATGATTCACCTCCTAGTTAGATGCTATGAATCGATGTCTCCATCATTATTGGGGCATCGATTCTTTGGTTTTGTACAAAGGCCTACATAGAGTATATAAGAAGTTGAACGAACCTCCAATTCGAACGACCTATCTTCCTATATTCACAATTTTCTCGGTCCAATCGGGCTGGCTTACTGCCGCACGTACTAGCCCATCCGCACAATCTGCAAAAGGAAGTGCAGCAACTGGATTGATGCGAGCGAGTGGTCCAGCCGTATACTCTAAGTTTCCTTCCGCATACTGGAGCACGGATGCACGCATGATGACCCATTCGAGATCACTGTGAATGAGCGCTTGTTCCGCAATATGTTTATCCTGAATGGCCTTCCAAAAAATACGGCGCATCAGATGCACGGCGAGACGGCTGACATAAGAAAGTTCTCTACCATCGCTCAAATTAATGCCGCTCTGCATCACCATACGTTTAACCCCTGTATGCTGACAGGCCGAAATAATATTTGGAATTCCCACAGACATGACCGTACCAGGTGAGAAATTAGCCTTCATTGTACTTAAACCGGTACTGAGATTACCCAAGCCCTTCTTGGCGGAGGTGGATGATACATTGAGGGGAGGGCCTATACAACTGATGACAGCTTCTGCCCCTGAAATGGCCTGAATCATAACAGGTAAATCGAACACATCCCCTTTTCTAACGGTAAGTCCTTCTGTTGGAGCAATGGCTTCGGGACGACGAGCAACGGCAATAACTTCATGCCCTAATGCAAGGGCGCGTTCAATCACTTTTTTTCCTGTTCCTCCGGTAGCCCCAATGACTGCGATTTTCATATGGTTAAACTCCATTTCTCACTGTGAATTAATGCACAGTAGTGTATTATTTATCAACTATGTATAATGGTATACGTAAATAAAAATCTTACAATGGCTAAAAAGCTGGATTGCGTGCAATTGTGCACAGATGGTTTGAAAGTGCGTATTAACCATGAAGAAAAAGGGTGATGTGAAGTGGTCAAGGTGGATCGAAGGATACGCAAATCGCAAGAAGCGATCAAAACGGCGGTTATTGAACTGATGATGAACAAAGATTTTGATCATATTACGATCCAGGACATTGCAGACAAAGCGGATATCAGCCGCAGAACGATCTATCTTCATTACACAGATAAATTCGATCTTCTGAATAAACTCATCACAGAGCATATTGAGAATTTGCGTGAAATCTGTGAATCTACGGAGATGGACACGGGTTATAACAACATGGTATTCGTGTGGTTTGAGTATTTTGAGAAGCATTTTTTATTTTTCTACGCATTGCTGGCGAGTAAAGGCAGTTCTTTTTTTCGAAAGCAGTTTCTGGACTTTTTTATTCATGAATTACAGAACGGGAACGAGAGCGAACCAGCTGTTATGAACACCGAATTAATGAAAGACCAGATTGTGGAGGTTCAGTATGTGGGGGGAGCGATCATTGGGGTCGTGGAATGGTGGTTTACGCATGAAAGACCTCTCCCACCTTCCGTAATGGCTGAACGTATAGGAGCAATGCTTGAACGAAATCTGGATATGAATCCTTAAAAATATTCCTTTGGAGGAGATCCAATATGAATCCAGAAGAGCATATTGAGCAAATGTTACATACCATCATTGAGAACACACAATCCATCATTAACGATCAAGGGAAGCAATCCTTCGGCTCTCTGGAATATTTCCTGGGACATATTTTAGAGTATCGGGATGAAAAGCGATTCCTGACAGAGGATTGGCAGTTCCGCACACCGCGCTGGCTGGGGGAGTATGGCAATACGGCGGAGGAAGAAGAGCTTCTTGCAGATATTTACCGTCTACAGGCTTATATTGCTGAGAAATTAAAAGGTGCATAGTGTATAGGTGTAGGCAAAATATCAATCACGATGTCGCATTAGTCCGACTGAAATGTCGCAAAAGTACATGGTAACACGATACACAGATCGTTTATACTCTCTTTATGTTTCGATAATGAAAATCATTATCACTAGTATACATAAGGGGGATTTACAAATGAAACAAGGAACAAACGGGCAAGCAGCCGGAAGCAAAGGCTATCTTGCTCACAAATCACGATTACTGATGGGCTTGATGTTGGCCCTGATTCTAGTCCTGACGGCGTGCGGTGCCGGAACAGGTACAGATAGTGGTAAACAATCTGCGGCAACGCCTTCGGATACACCTGCGAGTACGGAGACGAAGACCGACGGTGCTTTTCCAGTAACGATCAAGGGTATGAAGGGTGACATCACTCTAAACGAAAAACCGAAGAAAGTTGCCGTGCTCGATGTTAAGTTTTTGGATCAAATGTTAGCGGTTGGCGAAAAGCCAGCAGGTAGTGTTATCGCTGGAGGAAACACTGATTTCCCAGAATACTTAGGTGATCAGGCAAGTGGCGTTGAAGTTCTCGGTACACGGGATGAGCCTAACCTGGAAGCTATTGTTGCACTCGACCCGGATCTGATCATCATGACCGATTTCCAAGAAAAGCAGTACGAGAGTGTAAGCAAAATTGCACCTACCTTGGTACTCGATTTCTACGAAGACTGGCGTGATACGTTAGCTACAGTAGCTAAAATTACAGACAAGCAAGACGAGGCAGAGAAAGTGCGCACAGCGTATGAAGAGAAAGTGGCAGGAATGAAAACAAAACTGGCTGAGAAGCTGGGTGATGAAACGGTAGCATTGATTCGTCCGCGTAAAGAAGGTATTCGCGTTCATGGCATCGAGCACCGCACAGGCGGCATTCTGTATAATGACCTGGGCTTGAAAATGCCTGCACTTGTTGAAGGCATCAAGGATGATACTTCCGTAGAGATCTCGATGGAGAAAGTGCCTGAGATTGGGGCAGATCGTTATTTTGTATTGTCGGATGAGCTGTTTGCCGCAGAAGCAGAGGCGATGGTGAACAATCCGGTATGGAAGTCTCTGGATGCTGTGAAAAATAACCGTACGTATGATGTAAACTCCACACTATGGATCGCATACTACGGACCGCTTGCGATTAATCTGATTGTAGATCAGGCTTCGGAAGCCCTGCTCGGATCGAACTAATATGAGCCGATATCTCTCAACAGACGCATGGAAAGAGACGGTGGAGGATCATTCGATTTTGCTTGGCGAGCCGCCTGAACATAGTGTCCGTAGCATTGCGCTGAGTGAGCTGCATGACGAAGAGGCGTGCCGAGAGTATATCAGCTGGTTTCAACATTATATCGATGCACCAGACATGAAGGTTGCCGCTTCCATGTTAGCCAAGCGACTTGGCTATCTATGGACGACTCCGCTCGTGACTGCGATGACATTTCATCATCAGCATGTAACCTTTCAGCTGGAGAACAGCTTTCTCTATCATCCGAAGCTCGAAGAACATGAGAAGGGCACACGATTTCCTTTTCTAGCGGTGAACGAGCTTCGGGCTGAAGAGCTGACGGGAGATAGACACGTTTGGCGGGAAAAGGCGGTCCAGGAGATATTTGCAGTACAGCTTACACCTCTGTTAAAGACACTTGCTGCGATTGCACCCCTTTCGATGAGTATTCTCTGGGAGAATATCATGGTACGGATCGGGCGACTATTCGCTCCTGATGAAGGTGAGACGGAGCAGGAAAGAGAGCAAATTCAGGCGGATTTTGCCTATCTGACGCAGGTGGCGTCCGGGCAAGTGTTTGGTGAGAGAAAGAATCCGTTGACCCGCTTTACCGATTGTAAGGACAATGTACATGTTGCCAAAAGTGAGCGGCTCACCTGCTGTTTCTGGTACCAGATGTCAGGAGAATATTGCCTCAAATGTCCGAAAATTGACAATGAGAAAGAATCTCAACTACAATGACAACAGCGATAATTATACCTATGCGATTGTCAGGAGATGAGAGAAATGCCGCTGCAGGAACAGACAAGTGGTTGGAGTGATACAGCAATCAAGATGCTGGACGGATATAGCGGTACTTTGCAGACAGGCAGCGTTTTACACGAAACTATCGTAACTTCTAATGTGCTGCTACTGGCATACGGAGGGGAAGGGGAGCTTTCAATGGATGGCGAGGGATGCCACATTGGAGCTTCTTTTGCCTGTCATGCGGTGAAGGGATCATCCTACACGCTGACGGCCAGATCAGAGGACATTCATTATATTGTGATCAAATACAAGGCTTCTTCCATGGAGGGTGCCTCTATTGTTATGCCTTCGTATCGCAAACATCCGCTGCGCAGGTCCTTTGTGCAAAACTCGGCAGCCCACGCGGAATGGATCGAGAATGCAGAAAAAATCGTTGCGAAATGGCGCCGGGACGAAGGACTGGAACGATTCTATGCCAACGCGTTGCTACAAGGCATGATCTATGAGCTGATCATGGCCTATGAACGTGGTCAAGGGGGAGCGGAGTCCGATATGGTGGATGTGGTTGCTTCCTATATTGCGTCGCACTATCGTCAGAACCTGGAGCTGAAAGAGCTGGCAGCCCTTGCGGGCTGTAGCGTAAGACAACTACAGCGCCGTTTCAAACAAGAAAAGCAGCTCGGCCCGATGGAGTACGTCATCCAGCTACGCATGGAAAGTGCTTCGCGCATGCTGCGTCATACGGATGCTTCAATAGGAGAAATTGCCGACAAGCTGGGCTATCGAGATATGTATTATTTCAGCAGGGCTTTTAAAAAGTATGTTGGCGTCCCACCGTTACATTACCGGCATGCCGCCGCTTCTAGAACCGATGCAGATTATGAGAATGCTCTACTGCAAAACCGCACAGCTTCATCCTATGAATCAGCCCAAGGCCTGGTCATCTGTCATATGCAAGGGGAATACATCGTCACTGAAACACCGCAGCGTATCGTTGCCCTCGATGTGCAGTATGCGGATCATTTGCTTGCGCTGGGTTTGTCTCCGGTAGGGAGTGTCGGACTTGGAAGCAGCGTGTTATCTTTTCCCCAACCCCTTCAGGCAGGACTCAAGCACACCGAATTACTGGGGACATATGAATATCCCGATCTGCCTGCTGTGGAACGACTTGCACCGGATCTAATCATCTGCACCGAGGTACATGAGCAGTATCTTGAACGATTAAGTGGGATCGCTCCAGTGCTCATGTTCAAACGTAACGAAAACTGGCAGACGATCCTTAGTCTGTTCGGTGAACTGACAGGCAAGCGAGCAGAGGCCAAGCAGATTAATGCCGACTATCTTCGCAGAACGGCTTTGCTGGCTGAGGAACTAGCTACAGTATTGGCAGGCAAAAGTGTGGCCCTGATCCGTCCGTTGGACTCGCTCGTTCGTGTCCATTCCGCCGCTCATCGTACAGGTGCTGTGCTGTACCGTGATCTAGGTCTGCCTGCACCATTGTTTGTGGCTGACACCTCCGATACGGCCTATCATATTTCGGTTGAGAGATTACCCGCAGTGCAGGCAAGTCACTACTTTCTGCTGAGTAATGAACTTATGCAGGATGGGATATCGGCGACAGAGCAGCGGGTTTTGGAGATGCTTGGTGGGGGAGAGGAGCAGCGAGTACATTCGGTGGATGCAGCGACATGGATTGGTTGTTATGGACCGATGGGGATCAATGGAATTGTGGATCAGGTGGTAAAAGCGTTGTTGGGGTTTACATAAAGCATTTACCCTAATCAAGGTTCAAATAGCTATTCTTAAGACTATAGACAGGTCATCTTTTCTCTCCGTAAAGAGGATAAGTGACCTGTTTTTTTTGGTTTTAATGAGTCGGAATAGGGCGAAAGTTCTAAAGATAGTTCTTAAAGCACAGGAATTCTTTTCGATAATGCCGCAAAATGGATTTGTCTATGTAGTAAAGGTTTTTTATAAGGGGTTTAACTAATTCTGGTGTTAATTAATGTTTATGTTTCAGCAATAGTGAGATTCAGGATTAAATCTAAACGATAGGGAGAGTAGTCGATGAAGAGCTTATTACGAAAAATGTTAGTCCTGGTCACCATTGCGTTAACCTTTCAGGCGGGATTCGGTAATTATATTACGCCGACAACCTTTGCAGCAACGGGTCCTGTGTTAACTCTAACTGGAGGTACTGCTTCATTCGTGGCTGGAGATAATGCGTCCTCAACTCCGGTTGCGATCGACTCTGGCATAACGGTAACCGCGGATAGCACCAATACCCTTGCAAGCGCAACAGTAGCGATTACAGGTAATTTTCATGCTGGAGAAGATATGCTGATGTTCATAAATTACGGACAGAATATGGGGAATATTACAGCCAGTTATAATGCAGGTACTGGCGTGCTGACGCTGACATCATCAGGCGCAACCGCAACGTTGGCGCAGTGGCAGAACGCTCTGAGATCAATTACTTATAGCAATGCAGCGATTACGCCAAATACGGCGACACGTACGGTTAGCTTTACGGTGACGGACGGTGTGGATACAAGTAACACGGCAACACGAATTATAACGGTGACAGCTACCGACCAGACACCAATCGTGACCACAAGTGGTGGTTCGACGAATTACATCTCCGGAGCTTCGACTCCGTTGGCGATCGACAGCGGTCTAATGGTATCAGACCTAGACAATGCAACCTTGGCCAGCGCAACGGTTAGCATCACGAGCAACTTCGACGCGGGAAAAGACGTATTGGCATACACTAATGATGGGGCGAGCATGGGAAATATCGTGGCGAGTTATAATTCATCTACTGGCGTGATGACGCTGACATCATCAGGCGCAACCGCAACGTTGGCCCAGTGGCAGAGTGCGTTGAGAAGCATTTCATTCTCAAGTACAAGTGCTACGTCAGGGCAGCGTATCGTTAGTTATTCCGTAAATGATGGAATGAAGACCAGCGTTGCAGTTACACGTTCAGTGGAAGTAACGGTGAATATACTTCTTAGTCTGACTACAAGTAGCGGTTCGGCTTCATTTGTGGCTGGGGATAATACACCCTCAACTCCGGTCGTTATTGACTCTGGCATAACGGTAACAGCAGATAGCAACACTGCTCTTTCAAGCGCAACAGTGGCGATTACAGGCAATCTTCAAGTTGGAGAAGATGTGCTGATGTTCATTAATGACGGGTTGAACAAGGGAAATATTACAGCCATTTATAATGCAGCTACGGGCGTGCTGACGCTGACATCATCGGGCAGAACGGCAACGTTGGTGCAGTGGCAAGCCGCTTTGAGGTCAATAAATTATACGAATACAGCGATTACGCCAAATACAGCGACACGTACAGTTAGCTTCACGGTGACGGACGGTGTGGATGCAAGTAATACGGCGACACGAAATATAACGGTTGCAGCTACGGACCAGTCACCAATCGTGACCACAAGTGGTGGTTCGACGAATTACATCTCTGGAGCTTCGACTCCGGCGGATATTGACAGCGGTCTAACGGTATCCGACCTAGATAATGCAACCTTGGCGAGCGCAACGGTTAGTATTATGAGCAATTTCGACGCGGGAAAAGACGTATTGGCATACACCAATGATGGGGCTAGCATGGGAAATATTACGGCGAGTTATAATGCATCTACTGGCGTACTGACGCTGATATCATCAGGCGGGACCGCAACGTTGGCGCAGTGGCAGAGAGCGTTGAGGGGAATTTCGTTCTCAAGCACGAGCGCCACGCCAGGGCAACGCAATATTAGCTATATCGTAAGCGACGGAACAAAAGCAAGCGTTGCTGCTACACATCCTGTGGAAGTGGCGGTGATCGCGCCTCCGATGCTGACTACAAGCAGCGGTTCGGCTTCATTTGTGGCTGGGGATAATATACCTTCAACTCCGGTCGTTATCGACTCTGGCATAACGGTAACCGCAGATAGCAACACTACGCTTTCAAGCGCAACAGTGACCATTACAGGTAATCTTCATGTTGGAGAAGATGTGCTTGATTTCATCAATGACGGACTGAGCATGGGGAATATTACAGCCAGATATAATGCATCTACGGGTGTGCTGACGCTGACATCATCGGGCGGGACCGCAACGTTGGCCCAGTGGCAAGCCGCTTTGAGATCGATTACTTATACCAATACGGCGATCAAGCCAAATGCGGCGACACGTGTAGTAAGCTTCATGGTGACGGATGACGACAATGTGAGCAATCCAGCGACACGAACTGTGATGGTGATGGATACCAACCAGACACCTATTGTGACCACGAGTGATGGTTCGACCAATTACATCTCTGGAACTTCGACTCCGGTTGCTATTGACGGCGGTCTGGCGGTATCCGATTTGGATAATGCAACCTTGGCCAGTGCAACGGTTAGCATCACGAGCCACTTCGACGCGGGAAAAGACGTATTGGCTTACACCAATGATGGAGCGAGCATGGGCAATATAACGGCAACTTACGATGCACTCATGGGCGTGTTGACGCTGACGTCTGCAGGTGGAACTGCAACGTTGACGCAGTGGCAGAACGCATTACAAGTAGTTACTTACAGTAACACACAAGTCTCTACGAATATGACGACGCGCACGATCAGCTTTACCGTAAGCGACGGCAACAAAATGAGCGGCATCGCAACAAAGAGCATTACCTTGCAGGGATTAAACAGTTTAAAGACGGATACGAATACGATGAGCGTATCGACCGGACAAACGGTTTCTGTAGCGATTACTGCTGTTTTCTCAGATCAGTCGCAAAGAGATGTGACCTCATGGGTAACCTGGATTGTTCGTAATCCGTCAATTGCTAATGTTAGCAGTGGGAGGGTTACAGGTAAGACAGCGGGCAGTACGGTTGTCAGCGCTGTCTATGGAACTCAATCGGTAGATATAAACGTAACAGTAAGCGGTATACCAGCTTCGGGGTCAGGATCCTCTCCAAGCAGTTCAACCAATACAAGCACTTCAATCGATAATAGTACTCCGGCTAAAACGGAACCTTCAATACCTCCTGCTAAGGAGACCAAGCATTTTCACGCTCTTGTTGAAACTGATCGGCTCGTAACTTTTATACAAAAGTCATTGGCCGGTAATTCTGTAACGTTTCAGGATGTAGGGTCTCACTGGGCTTCCAAAGATATTTTGTCCGCTGCCAAGATAGGTATAATCAATGGGTATCCTGACGGTAGATTCAAACCGGATAATTCTATTACGAGGGCAGAGTTCAGCACACTTCTGGTTAAAGCATTTGCCCTGCGTTCAGGAAGCGGAACGTTTGAGTTACGGGATATTCAAAACTCTTGGGCGCGAGACTCTATAGAAATTCTTGCTTCCAATGGAGTTATCAACGGGTACTCTGACGGAACGTTCCACGCTGATTACAGGATTACACGAGCCGAGATGGTTGCTATGATCTCGAAAATCCTGATTGTTCAGAATAGTGCATCTGGCGATGCAGCAAGATTCGTTGATGTAGCACCCAAGCATTGGGCGAAGGAGATCATTGAAACGGCTGCAAAAGCGGGTATACTGGAGGGCAAGAGCCAGAATCAGTTTGAACCGGACGCCAATCTCACGAGGGCGGAAGCCTTAACGGTGATTATACGCATGCTGAGAGAGAATCCAACGATAGATCAATTGCTGGGTTAACCATGAAATAGCTCATAGCTTTTAAACTAAGTAGATATAAACAAAGAAAAGTCCCCCTTTTCGGTAAGCAGTGTATGGATAAAACCTGCTACGGTGAAGGGGGATACCTATTTAAAATTTGGTTTCTTGGATAAACCTTCAGGAAGCGATAGTGTCTAGACACTTAATGGATCGTATTTTTCGAGAACATAATTTGCAGTGAACTTCTCTGCAGAGGATACAATCATCTTTTCCTCTTCGGAGGCACATGCTCCAAGCAAGAGGGATGAGATGATTAAGATCGCGCAGGCATGGTTAGTTTGAGAAGTAGCTTTACGTTCCAATCCATAAAAAGAAAAGCAGTGCTATATCTTTTGTCGCATAGTCGCCTCAAATAACTAAAACATGAATAAGGCGGAGTAGGCCTTATTCACGATATGTAATGCTAAAGATTATTTAAAATCGAGATTGTTTGATGTATATAAATTACATACATATATAACAAAATACATATAAGTAAAATTGAGAAAAAATAACAATTAAATTACGTTTAACTGATAATTCATAAAATAATACACGAAAGTTCGGAGGTAAACTGATTAACTTTGCGAATGACTTCTTGTGTAATATACTTAGTATATTAATATTATGATGTCAGGGTGGTCTTGTGGAATTGCATTTATACGAGCAGATATATGTCTATATTGTACAAGAGATCAAAGAAGGTCGATTAAAAGAAGGAGACCGGGTCTCTTCCGAAAAAGAGTTGGCTGAACAATTTGGCGTCAGTCGTATTACATCTAAAAAGGCTCTGGAGAAATTGGCCGATTCCGGGGTTATCAAACGAATACAAGGAAAAGGTTCATTTGTGGCCGATAGTATAATTGAAGGACAAGAACCGAAGCACTATTCAGAGGTGAAAACGACCTTGGTTCCTGAGGATGATAAGCGGTTGATCGGTTTTATTATACCGAATTTTTCTGACGAGTTTGGCCTGGAGCTTCTTAGATCGATGGAAAAGCGGAGCGCTGAGCACGATTATCAACTCATTATCAAGCGAACTTGCGGGGATCGGGATGAGGAAAAACGTGCGATCGACTTATTTATCGGTTTAGGCATCAAGGGATTAATCGTGACCCCCATTCATGGTCAACACTATAATTCGGAACTGCTTCGGCTTGTATTAGATCGGTTTCCGATTGTTTTGGCCGATAGATATCTAAAAGGAATTCCGGTTTGTTCGGTATACACAGACAATAAGAAAGCAGCCATGGATCTTACGCGTCATCTGATTAGTAAAGGTCATAAAAAAATTGCCTTTTTATCTCCGCCGGAAGAGAACACTTCAACATTGGAGGAAAGACTGCTCGGATATACGTTTGCCTTCACCCAGGAAGGAATGAATTTGAACAAAGATTATGTATTGACGAACTTGAAGGGAACCCTTCCTATGAACATAAATGGAACAGTGATTGAAAATGATAAAGAAACAATAAAGCATTTTTTGAAACAACACCCTGATGTAAAGGCGTTTGTCGCGTCGGAATTTCTAATAGCTACCATGCTGGCTCAAGTCATCCACTCGATGGGGAAATCTCTGGAGGAATTCGAGATTGTTTGTTTCGACTCCCTGAATGATTACTTGGGTCAACCGATCTTCACTCATATTAAGCAAGATGAGAAGCAGATGGGTGAATTGGCAGTGGATATGCTAATCTCTCAGCTGCATGGAGCAGCCGTTCCCGAGCTGAACATTATTGAACATCGTATGGTCGTGAAAAATAACACATAGGGTTACAACAAGCTCAGTGCAGCTCAACAAAATCAAGGATATTTTTCAATGTGTCGAGAAGTCCCCAGGGGCTTATCGGCACTTTTTTTGATATCAGAAATATGAACTTCGAAGCTTGGACCTTCCGGACCTGATATCGCAGGAAAAACGTCTGTTAAATGTCGTCTGTCTTCTGTGAAGTATGTCGATAGCCGTTTTTCTTATGGTAAAGCTTGTTTCACATCAGGGAATGGGCTGGGAGACCGGAGATTAACAAACCTCGAAACATCGATTCACATATCTAATTTTAGCCATACGTCATACATATTCATGTCGTAATATTGCAATTGACTTACTTTATGATGTCATATTAATATACTTAGTATATCTAGTGTAACTAGTAGGATTCTTATAACAAATCCACTTCGTTCATCATTTTCTGATTTTATCGTTCATATCACCAATCTTGTTAGCGCTTACATATAACTTGTGGATTGATCAGAAAAGGAAGTGGATGCTATGGGAATTCAAGTTAAACAAATTCATTTAACTTAAGGGGGACTTTGAATGAGGAAATCCAAAAAAATCGCATTTCCAATTCTTGTTTACTTTCTGGTTATGTTACTACTTCTAACCGCTTGCTCAACGGAAGGCTCCAGCGATCCGGCCGGAGAGGGTAAGACAACGGTTACGATGTGGCATGGTCTTACCTCCATCGATTTAGATAATATGAATAAAGTCGTGAAGGCATTTGAGGAGAAAAACCCTACGATCAAAATGAATTTGGTTTATACGGAATCCAGCGAGGGATCCGATCAGAAGCTGCTGACTGCAGTCGCAGGCGGCAATCCTCCTGACGTTGCACTTTTCGACCGATTTAAGGTCGGTACTTGGGCTGCGCAAGGTTCGCTGACTGACTTGTCCTCGATGGCAGCGGAATCGGGAATTCGTAAGGAAATGTATTATCCATTTGCTTGGGAGGAGTCCAGTTATCAAGGAAAGCTTTATGCCATACCGATGGATACGGATTCTCGCCTGCTATTTTACAATAAGGACCATTTCAAAGAAGTAGGGCTGGACCCCGACAAACCACCACAAACGATCGCCGAGCTTGAAGCGGCCGCCGATAAGTTAACCATCAAGGAAGGTAAACGTTTCAAACGGATCGGGTTCATCCCATGGTATTCGCAAGGCTGGCTTTATACGTGGGGATGGGCATTTGGAGGAGAATTCCAGGACGCTGCCACCGGCAAAATTACCGCAAATGATCCTAAAGTCGTTGAAGCGCTACAATGGATGACCGACTTCGGCAAAAAATACAATGTCGAGGATATTGCCGGATTCACAAGCGCAGCAGGCACGGAGGAAATGGATCCGTTCATTTCCGGTCAAGTCAGCATGAAGATCAGTGGAAACTTTACGGTGAAGGGGATCGAAAAATTTAAGCCGGATCTAAATTACGGCGTTGCACCGATACCGACTCCAACGGGAACAGATTTTACGACATGGTCAGGAGGCGGCTCTGCTATTATTCCTAAAGGTGCCAAGAACGTCGATGCTGCTTGGAAATTCCTCGAATTTTTAGGGAAAGAAGAGGGGCAAACGTTATTAAACGCCGACTCTCAAATTTCCGTTATCGATGCGGTTAACGACAAATACGGTTACAAGGACGATCCGATTATGAAGGAATTTATTACTATTTTGCCTAATTCACACAACCGCCCGGTTATTCCTGAAGGACAACTGCTGTGGAATGAGTTAGCTTCCGCTACGGAAAAGGCAACCCGCGGCAACGGTACTCCGAAAGAGAACCTGGATCGAGTAACGGAGACGGTTAATAAGGCTTTAGAAAAATACGACAAATAGGATGCTTGGTAGGCAGGGAGCGAACTTTCTCCTTGCCTATTCATGAATGACAATTGGAAGGAGAATGCACATGGCGAAACCAGCCGATTCAGTTCAAGTAAGCGCAATTCCATCGGCAAGGAAACGGGCAATTCACAGAACTAACGTGATTGGGTGGCTGTTTGCTTCACCTTGGGCTATAGGGCTGCTGTGCTTTTATGCAATTCCGATGCTCATGTCCATCTACTTCAGCTTCACGACTTACAGCATTCTGCAGCCTGGTGAATTTGTCGGAATGAATAATTATCGAGATCTTTTCCAGGATCCTCTGTTTTGGAAATCCATATATAACACGATTTATTTTACCGTATTTTTTGTTCCGTTAAGTATATTCTTCGGTGTGGCACTCGCTATGATGTTGAATATGAAAGTCAAGGGTATGGCTGTATTCAGAACGATTTTTTTCTTACCTACGCTCGTGCCGCAAGTGGCTCTGGCTGTTCTATGGATGTGGCTGCTACATCCAAACTTCGGATTAGTTAACGGGATGCTGGCGCATATCGGTATCGATGGGCCTTCTTGGCTTGGTGGTGAGTCGTGGTCCAAGCCTTCGCTCATCTTGATGTCGCTCTGGGGTATTGGACAAGCGGTCGTGATCTACCTTGCTGGACTAGGGGACATCCCTGATGAGTACTATGAAGCGGCACAAATCGATGGAGCTAACTGGTTTCAGAAGACGAGAAAGGTAACCCTGCCTTTGCTCACTCCCGTTATTTTCTACAACCTTGTCATGGGGATGATCGGCGCATTCCAACAGTTTACTCTTCCCTATACGTTGACCAAAGGGCAAGGAACTCCTGCGAATTCCATGACTTTTTACGTCATGTATTTATATGAGAACGGATTCAGGTATTTCAAAATGGGCTATGCCTCCGCCATGGCCTGGATCTTATTTATTATCGTTATGGCATTAACCGGAATTATTTTTATTACGTCTAAACGCTGGGTTCATTATCAAGGGAAATAAGGGGGGAAGTAAGGGATGAATCCTATCGCGATCAAAAGAATCAATCGTGCGTTAGCCTATGTATGTCTAATTGTTGCTTCTGCATTCTTCATTACTCCGTTCATTTGGCTGCTTTCGACTTCTCTTAAACCACTCACACAAATCTTTACATTCCCGCCCGAGTGGATTCCGCAACCCATTCTGTGGAGTAATTATTCCCGTGCCGTGGAGTATATCCCTTTTTGGACGTATCTGAAAAACACGGCGATTATAACCATCGCGAGTACGCTTGGTGTGATCATATCCTGTCCCTTGGTTGCATATAGTTTTGCCAAGTTAGAGTACCGTGGGAGAGGTTTACTTTTCTTTGTAACCCTCGCTGTTATGATGATTCCCGGACAGGTGACGATGATTCCGCTATTCTTGTTGTTTACTAAATTAGGTTGGGTAGGAACAGCTCTTCCACTAATTGTACCCCAATTTTTTGGAGTGCCCATTTACATTTTTCTATTGCGGCAGTTCTTCATGGGACTGCCTGATGCCCTGCGCGAAGCGGCCCGCTTAGACGGTGCTAGTGAGTTCCGCATATATTTACAGATCATGTTTCCACTAGCCAAATCCGCCGTATTAGCCGTGGCATTGTTTCAATTTATGGGGAGCTGGACTGATTTCATGGGCCCCTTGCTCTATTTAACCAATGAACCATCCTACACGGTTTCGCTCGGATTGCAGCAATTCCAGAGTCAAAAGGGATCCGAATGGGGTCTATTAATGGCCGTATCCACCTTGATGACATTACCTATAATTGTTTTGTTCTTTTTCCTTCAAAAGACGTTTATTAGCGGCATTACATTTAGCGGTATAAAAGGTTGAACATCATGGGTATGAATAAAGCTCCAGCGATGCGGAACCAAGGCGTGTTAGGACAGACCTGACTTGAGAGGCAGTTTTTCATGAGGGGACAACAAAAGAAACCGTTTCGTAGTAAATGGAAGCGAGAGCGACCATATACCCGTGGAGACGGTTTCTTTGTACATTTTACATACTCGAGTGAGGATACATTGGACTAGGTCGGGTGTTATAAATACAGGAATGATATATGAAGTAAGGGTATCTGTTAAAATGATAGAAAGTTGATCCATTAAGAAAAATAGGAGGTATAACACATGAAATGGCAGGAAGTGAGAGAACTGTTCCCTGACCAATTTGTCCTGGTTTCCATTATTCAATATCATGAGGAAGATAACAAAAAAATCGTAGATGAAGTTGCACCAATTCGTACCGTATCCGAACAAGATGCGAATAAAGAGTTTTTTTGAGTAAAGCCTGGTAATTTTGTATATCATACTTCAAATCCAGACTTTGTGATTCATCTCCGCAAAGATCCATTAATGAGAGTGAGACATTGAACGGATATGGAGCCAAAGATTTAGAAGGAGAGCCTATGAGCGAAAGAGCTGAAAAGAAATTGAAAATGCAATTTGGCTTCATCATAATATTTATTTTTATCATTGGTGTGCAATTAATTGTCAAAAACTACTTCGTGAATCATCCCCCTGCATGGGCAACTGGATTATCCATTTCTGGTTTTATTATATTTTGTATACTTGGGCTACTAACCTACCTTGATCTCAAGAACCAAGAACAATTCGTAACCATTGGACATATCGTAGGTGTTAAGAAGGATACAAATATCATTATCGTTAAAGGGCTGGGGCGAGGTCATCGTAAAATTTTAATAAAAGATAGTCATATCCTGAATATGATGCAGCCAGATGAACTGATCGAAATCACAAGATTAAAATATACAAACATGATAACGAGGAAAGTGTATCGGGACCAAGAGCTACAACTTTGATCAAGTGATGAAAGAGTTGTAGTTTTTTTATATATGGTTGACAGTTATTTTTTGCAGACACCTCCGACACGGCCTATCATATCTCGGTAGAAAGATTACCAGCAGTACAGGCAAGTTACTACTTTTTGTTGAGTAATGAGTTCATGCAGGATGGAATATCGGCGACAGAACGGCAGGTTTTGGGAATGCTTGGTGGGATTGAAGGACAGCAGGTGCATTCAGTGGATGCGGCGACGTGGATTGGGTGCTATGGACCGATGGGGATCAATGGGATTGTGGATCAGGTTGAGCAAGCGTTGTTGGGGTGAGGGGGAGTTGAACTGTGAATCCCCCTGTTAAGGATATCCAATTTTAATTCAGAAAGCAGATAACTTCTTATAACAAAGATTTATAGCGGATTAAAATAAAGTCATCTAATGTGTGACGAGCAGTCCTTCGCGCTTTTTTTGGGAGAGTAAAGATATATCTTACGGAGAAGCATCAATTAGACTTAACCTAGGATGAAATTTTGTTTCAATGTTTTTTAATTTCAGATTTTTTATGTAACTTTAATTGTTTTGCTGCGTTTTTATAGATATACACCAAGATTGGAAAAATAAGTTCTTTTCACTGATTGCTTGTAAAATTCTATGAGTGGGGGGGAGGTTTGCAATAAATACTCTATGATTATCCAGTTACACGCCAATTATAATAAGATGCGGAGGAAGTCCATTGAAAAAAATCATGAAACTAACACTCTCTACAGTTCTAGCATTTACCCTTCTTGTACCTAGTGCATTCGGAGCTGATACTACATCGGCGAGTAAAGATATTTTAAATATTGCAAACCAAAAGATTGAACAGCGTATCCAACTAGGGCATACTGAATTTGAAGGAGTAACTGCTGGGAAAATTATCGGAATGAAAGATGAAAATGAACAAATTACGAAATCTCTTGTAGTTCTACAAAGGGAAAACGACATAGCTGGATATTTTATCATTGATAATAACTCTGGACTCCTTATTGAATTTGCTACGGGAGATGTCTATCCAGGTCAAGGCGAGGATGAAAACAATCTTTATTACTTCGGGCCCCTTTTTTACGCAAACAAAATTGATAGCAATACATTCGAAGAATTAAGTACAGATCAAACCTTTGAAGCAGCTTCCTTACAAGAGATACAAGTTAACAGGTTGAAAGCAGCAGATATATTGGATGCAGCTCCTTCAGTTGAAAGCCAATCATTAAATAATGATGTTAGTATTAATACAATTATAAATTATGAATACGGTTTTATTAATGGAGTGCCTGATTATCAACAAAATGATAATACCAGTATGGGTAACGACTGTGTTCCAACGGCTGGCGCAAATGTAATTATGTACTGGCGGAATCAAGGTTATACTAACTTATCATCTAGTGGTTTATGGAAAAATGTTGCTGATCGTCTAGGTGTACTAATGAGCCACAATGATAGATACGGAGTATATTCTAATAAAATTGCTCCAGGGATGAACTCATATACCTCCGAGAAAGGCTACTCGAACTTCACTACAACATGGGATTCATCACCAACTTTTAATAAAATGAAATCCGAAGTTAATGCTAAAACTCCTCCATTTTTACGTCTAGTGAACTATGGATACTCTGACGGTTCAGAGGGAGGTCATTTAGTGAATTTGGTTGGTTATGAGACATACACAGATACCAGTGACTGGTCGAACCCTCAATATGCAATTGTACATGACAATTGGGAAAGCACAGGAGTTAATGTTTACCTTTTATTAGGGCAGTATGGTTCGGTTACTGATATGTGGAAAATCAAAGAATAAAAAAGTTGTGTTAAGTAAAAACGCTGGTCATACCCAGCGTTTTTTTATTAAACAATATCGAACAATTCAAATGTAAATTTCGTTAAAGATTGAGGAGGAATATGATGAAAAAATATTCACTTTACACCTTAATTTGTGCTTCATTGTTGATCTTGATTCTTAGCAGTTGCCAAATTTCTAATCAGTCCGATCAGGTGGAAATAAGCAAAGAACCAAAAGAATTAGAAACCTTCTATCCCGGGGATATTACAAAGGTTGATTCTATTAGAATGATGAGCAGTGATGGCACTAAAAAAACAACTACAGATCAAGCACTAATTAAGGAATGGATTGAAAAGGTTCGCCACTTAAAAATCGTACTTGATCCTGACCAAGAAGATACAACGGGGGTTTTGTTCTATGTCACTATGTTTGAGCAGGGGGAAAAAATGTTAATTATGACGCCTACCACTATAAATAATCAGCGGATGGAGCCGCAATTGGAATTAGCAGACCAAATGACTGAGCTTTACAATGCTATAAAATAATTGATAATCGCTGGCTAACTTCTGAGCACAATGTAAAGCAACGCTCGTTTAAAAAGATGGGGCGTTGCTTTCTTCACTCTTCTAAGGTTGACGATTTTCACTTTTAAACACTTTTGAAGACTTCTGTGGCCTAAGCAGTACGAGAGAAAGCTTCCCTGACCAATTTTTATTGTATCGGAACAAGATGCAAATAAAGAGTTTTTTCAAGTAGAGCCTGGTAACGTTGTAGAGCTAAAAAGAAATTGAAAATGCAATTTGTGTTCATCATAATATTTATTTTTATCATTGGCGTGCAATTGATTGTCAAAAACTACTTCGTGAATCATCCCCCTGCATGGGCAACTGGATTATCCATTTCTGGTTTTATTATATTTTGTATACTTGGGCTGCTAACCTACCTTGATCTCAAGAACCAAGAGCAATTCGTAACCATTGGACAAATCGTAGATGTGAAGAAGGATACAAATATCATTATAGTCAAATGGCTGGGACGAGGGCATCGTAAAATATTAATAAAAGATAGTCATATCCTGAATATGATGCAGCCAAATGAACGGATTGAAATCACAAGATTGAAATATACTAAGATGATAACGAAAAAAGTATATCAGGACCAAGAGCTACAACTTTGATCGAGTGATTAAAGAGTTGTAGTCTTTTTTATAAATCGTTGACGGTAGTAATTAACGAAAGTACATGCTCCTGAAGCCTGGGGCTGTTAAAAGAAACTAAGCCCTTGATGAAGCTCGAATAAACATTCGAGTAGCTAGAGTTATGTCTGAACTCCATTCTACTGGACGTTATGCTTTATTGAGAGATGCCATAGTGAGACTTCATAACGCCGATCTTCGAGTACGAGATGTCAAAGGAGAGCTATTCATAAATCAGAGATAAGGAGGTCAGAGAATGGAAACAAAAATGCTGTATGGCGTAGGTTTGGTCTTCGATACACCTGAATACGGAACCATCGTGATGGGGGCGAACGGAGAGTTGGACGATCTTCTTCCTTCAACCATTCAAGAGATGATCGGTGAACAGATCATGATTAAAACACTGGATGGGGAAGAGCGGGTATATAACGTTGTTTCTTGTCAGATCAATCATTCAATTGCGGGTAAAAAGAATGTGGGGATATGTTTGGGGAAAGGGGTGTCGCCTAAAATAGTGGCTGGTTCAATGGTTTACTATTATTTATCAGATCTAAGTGATTAATAGTGCAGCATAGATAAAGAATTAAGAAGGTATCGGAAGGTCGCTTGACTCCCTGCGGGATGAAGAAGAGCCTTCCTTTTTGTTTTGACATTTTACATTGAAAATACTCGACATATTCAAAGTCCATTGGATCGTAGGGAGATGAAGGAATGCTTACCGAATATACCTCCCTTTTTCACCAAATTTTTCTTCGCAAAAATCACTGCATAGGTTATCATATACGTAATTCAGATATCAGGTAGAATCTGTGGTATTTACGAAGTACATAGATTAGATGTTAGGCGAAACCTCGTAGTAGATAGTAAATAGAGGAGAATATAATAATGGATTATGCTCTTATTCGTATGAATGAAGTTTTTCCACATGACAGCGATGTTGCTAAGTGGATAGTTGGACTAGCAATTATACATAACGACTTTGTATTTCTCAAGAGAAAATTACTTAAAACTTCAGATGACATTTCGGACTGGATTTTTGAAACAACATCTGTTCTTAAAATTCTTACTGCCTCTCTAAGAGAAGCTATCTTCTACTTAGAAGAGTCTGAAAAATTAGAGGAGGTAAGAATTTATATCAATTCCCTACCTCAGTATATGATTCAGAAATATGAAATTCTCAAACAGCTATTTAGAAGTGGTGAGAAAGCAGAGTTATTGCAGAAATTATCTAATACAAGAAACATAACCTATCATTACACTAAACCTCAAAGAAAAGAGTTGTCAGAAGCCTTAGAAGCATCAAGTAATGAAGTTTTAGCTTATGAAGAGAATAATCAAAAGTTTTTCTTTGCAGAGCACATAAAGAATACGATTTTATTAAGATCCTTGTTTTCACCCAACGAACTTAAGGTAGAAAAAGAGCTACCCATTGAAGAGCTGATAATGAGTATTAGAGAATCGATTGAAGTACTTATTGATTTTTCTAGCGAAGTAAGTAAACACTATTTAAAAGCATTTTGTAAGTAATTCAATGAGGCATCGCCTAACATAATATTCACGCAGCGGACATTCGTCCTTGGTCCGGCATGCGCCGGACACTCAGCATACGCTGAGTCGTGAATACAGGAACGTTAGCTGAAATCAACCAACTACAAATATTAAGGAGATTAGGAAATGGAAGATAACAGCTTGGAATGTGGTTTAACAATAAGTAATATGTCTCATGAATTATTCAATGATGCTTTATATTATAAAGAACAATCCGAAAGTTTCACTGATTTCTTTATTCAATGGAGATATAAGAGATCAGCTATTATAAGTTTTTGCGCCTCAGCAGAAGCTTGGATGAGTTCTTTAATTAAATGTAATTTAAAAGATAAAACTATAAGTCCAAGAGAGCAAGAAGTATTAGACTTTATTAATGATCATAATGCAAATATGCCTACTGGGTATAGCAATGTAAGAAAAAAACTTTATAATTTTATCCCAGCAGCAATAACTGGTTCCACAATAAATTGGAATAATAACTCTAATGAGATTTTTGAAAGATATATAGATCTAAGTAACATGCGAAATAATATAGTTCACTATGCTACAAGAAACGGCAGTGTAATAAGAAGTAATGAATTTTCAGAATTGCTAGATCAAGCAGCACAGATTATTGAAGACCTCTTTAATGAGTATGATATTTTGGGGAGCAAGATCGAAACTCCATCTTGGTTCAAAGAACGTAATTCTAAAGAAATTTAAGAACAGGTTGGAATATTCAAAGAAGGGTTGACATCATACTAACATAATATTCAAGCTGCGGCTCCTTCCTGAGCCTGGGTCTGCGCGAAGGATTCCGGTGAGGTATTTCAGCAGACAACCCCTTCGGGGTTCATGAATACGGGAACGTTATACGACTGAACGAATTAAAAGGAGAGGTTTGATTATGAGCTATATTAGAATCAAAAGTATTGGCGTCGAGAACTATAGATCATTCGGAAAAAGACAGACAATCATTTTCCCTGATCAAACTCATAAAAAACCTGTGGCTATCGTAGGATACAACAATTCGGGGAAAACAAACTTTCTCAATGCGATTTTATATGGAATTAGAGAGAAGAGTGTTAACAAAGATACATTTAACATTAATGATTTTCATAATCGTGATTACAATAATAAGCCTTCTATTGAAACTGAAATTTCAAGTAGCATAGAAGTTAAAGGAGACGGGCACGAAGCAGAGCTTAAAGGATTTCATTCATTACATATAAGCGTAGTTGACAATGAAATTGAAGATGTCAGTATCCGTTCCTTTCGTGATAAGGAGCAACAATCAAAAAATTCATACGCTTCAGGTGCAGCAAAGTATTTTAAAATTTTTTATGTGAATTTTCATGAAGTAAAAAAAGAATTGTCAACAAAAAAGACGAACTGGGGTAACCTTACTTCATTTTTAGCGAAACATATTAAGAAAATAGTTGAAAAAGATAAAAATATGGAAGGGAAAAGAAAAGTTTTCGAAGGAGAAGTTAAGGACTCAACCAATAAGGTGCTTGCAGATTCAAAGTTACATAGTTTTCTTGAGGATATAAGGTCTAATTATTCGAAAAATTTGAGAGACAGCAACTTTTTCATAAACTTTGGGTTGCCTGATTACGAGGATATTTTCTTAGATATGATATTCAAAATTGGTTTGAATGGAGATACTGAAAATCTTATCCCAATAGATCATTTCGGTGATGGATATATTTCTATGTTTGTTATGGCTATCATTCAAGCAATTGCTGAAAGTAACAAGAGCGATCAATGCCTCTTTTTATTTGAAGAACCTGAAAGCTTTTTGCATGAAAATCATCAAGAGTACTTTTATAAAACTGTTCTCTGTAACTTGGCGGAAAAAGGACATCAAGTTATATATAGCACTCATTCTGATAAAATGATAGATGCTTTTGACACAAGAGGGCTTATTCGCTTTGAATATAACGAAGAAGACAGCGAAACAATTTTGAAATACAACAATCCAAATGAAAGTATCGCAGATGATGGCCTAGAAGGCTTCTCATTGCACAAAATAGCTGACTTTAATAATTATATTAAAATGATTGAACCAAATCTGAATAAAATAGTGTTTAGTCAAAAAGTGATCCTAGTAGAAGGTCCAAATGACTTGTTGACTTATAAAGAGATTATAAAGAAATTAGTTTTTTCACTAACCAATGATGCTATGTATTCAGAAACATACCTGAACTTTAAAAATATCTCTATAATTCCTCATCACGGAAAAATTACGGCTAGATTTTTAATTAAGTTATGCAAACATCTTGGAGTAGACTTCTTTTGTATCAATGATTTTGACTTTAGGGAAAATTTCACTTCGGAGCTTTCATTTGATTCCCTTGAAGATTTGTATAAAAGCGAATTATATACCACAAAAATAGCAGAACTCAAAGCGTTTAATTCTAAAGGAGATCCTTTAAGTGAAGCAACAAAGCGAGGAATGATCACTACGAATTGGGGATTAATCAAAGAAGCTTCTCTCGAAAAGATACATTTTAATATTCCTAAATTAGAATCTGTTATTGGTTATGAATCTAATGATAAAAGCAGTTTAGGTATATGGACTAAACTTCAAGAAAAATCGAATTTCGGAGAAGAGATATTTCCAAGATCTCTGAAAAAATTTATTGGGATCGAAGCATTGGAACGAGTACATGCAAGTAAGAGTTAGATCATTTAGATATTTTGTAGTAAAACCTTAATGAAAAGAGAGCCGTTTGGCTCTCAATTAGAAGTTATATTTAATTCATTATGTAATTGAAGAGCATCTTTAAAACTTAAATCTTTAAAATTAAGTTAATCGCGAATTTAATGTTATATAAATTTTGATTCGTAATTTTCAATCCCTTTAGTGGATGGTCTGAATGTCACCTTATTATTTAAATTGTTTTCTTTTATCGCCAATCCTTGCTCAACTAAATACTCAAGTACTAGTTTCTTTTCTCTAGGAAGTTTGTGGAAGTCGTTTTTTCTAAATGAGTATTTGTATACTTGTTCGTAAAAGTAAGAATGTGTCATTTCTTCTAAAATTAAATCTCGCAAAACAGTTCTGTTTGCAATTGTAAGATATCCAACATCGTTTCCGTTCATTATTTCGTGAACAAGATTTTGTTCCGAAATAGACTGACTGTCTTCCCATATTTCTACTTCTTCGAAGAACTTGGAAATAACGTAATTTTGACCCTCTGGATCCTCATCTGTTATTTTAACTAAAAGGGTTTTTAAGAAAAACTTCTGACGTTCTTGATCCCCATTTAGATTAATAATCTCATCTAATTCATCAATTTCATACATGTGGGCTAATTTGTCTAAATTAAAATAATACTTAACAGATAACGCGTCATCAGGACTAGGGAGGTCTAACTTAAAACATAATTGCCATATTTGAAAGAGTAATATATCTTTCTTAAGTTCGTATTTTCTTTTTTTACTTGATATTAAATAATATGACTTTAATATGTTGCAAAACAAATCATTGTCAAGTGTTATTTCTCTAAACCCCCAATTATCATCATAAATATTACTATATTTTCTTTTGTAAAACGCTTCAGCTACTTCTGTATTAGTATATTGGAGATTATTCTCAATAAATTCAACAATTTTCTCCCTTTGTATATTTGGTGTTTTTCCTACATGAGTTAAATCACCTCTACGAAATGCAGTATGGCTTTCAAAATAGGTTTTTATAGCACCATATAGTGGAATATAGAATCTGCTTTTAAATTCCTTTTCTGATTTTCTTTTCTCCTTTCTTGAAATAATTAAGTGATTAAGTAGTTGTCCTCCAATGGCTCCAGTTATTAAAGTTGTAATTGTTCCCCAAATTTCGTTACTTAATATATTATGTAACATTCTTTACCTCCAAATTTTAGCAGGTGGGCTTAGCAGAAAAAGTTCATTTATAGGACTATATTTTATCATACAGCACTAGTATTCGATGTTTAATAAATACGAGTTAGAACAAGTTGGAATGCTCTTTAGTTATCAGGTTAAGTAGTAAGTGACTCTGTGTGATGAGTCTTTAAAAAGAATGGTCTGGGACTGAGGCAATAAGTATTAAGATAGCCTGTCTAGTGTTAAAAAGTCTGTTCTTATTGTATATAGAAATCGGATCGGAAAGCTGGTAAGAGAATCGATGTAATCCTGTTTATAATAATTACATTCGTCAAGGATTACTAAGATTTATCAACAAATCTTTTGAGATTCATTGTTCTTCCCCAAGCAAATGCCCCACTGAAACCTCCAAGGCTTTCGCAATCATCACCACTTCATAATCCTGAACAAGACGATATTGACCCTCCAGACGGGAAAGACTTGTCTGACTGATATCCAAACCAAAGGTTTGCAATCTTGCAAGGAACTCACGTTGTTTTATTCCTTTGCTTTTACGGATGGCTACGACTTTGGAGCCGATAATATTTTTATCGCCAGGTGGTTCTTGTCTATGCTTCATTATGTACACCCCTCATTTCAACCAAATTGTATGAGAAATAATGGTTGTTTTAATGCGGATATCGAATTAAAATAAAATAAACCGATAATCGCATTAAAAAGATTGTTAATGTCTAGTCTTAACAAGACATTATGCAATTCAGACCCATCAGAGAGGTGCATATATGAGCCGGTTGCTTGACTTATTGGAAGAGGAACGGCGCAAGCTTAATCAGCTTGGTGAGGCATCCTTGAAGCAAGCGATTCCGTTGTGGGACAATCCTGCGGTTCAGGAACAGAGCCGGAGGGTGGATGAACTGGTGGCACGAGTTAGTGAAACGAAGGCGAAACATAGTCGAGTGGTACGGCAATGAGTGAAATACATAATGTGTAAGGGAGGAGAAGCTATGGATTTTCCACCGTGGATGCAGCAAGCGATTCAAGCAAGGCTGAACGAGGTATCTGCCCGAATCGAGCATGATCCTGAACTTAATCGGGTACGCGGGGAAACAGACGAAGCGTTCGAAGCTTTGTTTGCTGGCAAAGATGTCGAACGTACACCTGAGTATGCTGAATGGGAGAATCGATACATTGTATGCAAAGGTATAGAGAATGAACGGTTGTACAAGCAGGGGCTACGAGATGGCATTCGACTCACTGTATCGTTGCTGAGTCAGTCGATGCCGGAGGAGAATGATACGAAGGCTTGATCCACTAAAGCGAACCCATAAGTCATGGGAGAGCGACCCCGATCTACCCCGATCTACACTTAAAAACCCGAGCCGAAGCGTGAATAAACGCTTCGGCTCGGGTTTTAATGCTTTACTTTTCCAAAAAACAAATCCTTACTTACCACTCACAGACTTGAACCAATCATTCACCTCTTGGGTGATTTGGTCGCCGCCGTTGGATTTCCAGTTAGCAACGAATTGATCAAATGCATCGATTGGCAGTTTGCCGTAGATGATTTTGTTGAAGGTTTCGAGCTCGGACTGACGGAGCAGGTTCCACTTGGATACCATGGTTGGTGTGGCTGCGCCTGTGAAATAGTTTTGTTTGCGGATGTCGATCTGGGACATCACGACTTTACCAGCATACCAGTTTTCCGGTTTGCGGAATTCAGCCATTTGTTTCTCGTAAGGTGTTTCAGGCTTCTCGCCGTTGGCGAGTTTCACGAGTGTTTTCATGTACAGATCCGGAATACGCGCCGGGCCGGTCAGGAACGGGAATTCGTTGGAGAAGTCTTTGATCTTCTCTTTGTCACTGGTCGGTTGACCGTCTACGACATCCCAGTCGTACCCTTTCGCAAAGCCGTACTCATACGGACTGCCTGCTTTAGGATTCGCGAGGTTTTCCAGCAGATAGTTGTAGTACAGGAAAATCGCTTCCGGGTGCTTCGCATCTTTGTTGATCATGATACTTGCATTGACGCCAGAGTTCTGCCATTTCGTACCGATCTTGCCGTCTGGGCCAGCCGGAACAGGGTAGGCTTTGTATTTCGCGCCAGGTACGTTCTTCAGCAGGTCTGGAGCAGGCCAGTCCGGTACCCAGTTTGCGCCAGGCAGGATGCCGGCTTTGCCAGCTGTCCAGCTCTCAGCGGATTTACCTTCGTCCCAAAGCGCGGAGTCGGCGTGGATATATCCTTTTTCCATCCATTCAGCCAGCTTGGCAAGGGCTTGTTTCGCACCCGGATTAACGGAGCCGTACTCCAGATTGCCGTTAGCGTCTTTGTTCCATTGCTCTTCAATTGTGCCGTATGCACCGAACAACCAGTCGAGTCCACCCATCCAGGTGTTGGTGTTGTTTTTGAGCGAGATTGCCAGCGGGAATACTTTGTCTGGAGACAGACCGTCCGGGTTCTCGTTTTTGAATTTGTCCATGATGTTCTCAAGGTCTGCGATGGTTTTTGGCGCTTGCAGGTTCAGCTTCTCCATCCAGTCTTCACGGAGCCAGAGCAGGGTATCGTCGTTATCCGTGTACTCCATGATGGGCATGTTGTACTTTTTGCCGTCTTTGGTGAACGGGTACCACAGCTCAGGATGTGCTGCCGCGTGCTCTTTCAGAATCGGGCTTGCATACTTCTCGAACAGCTCATCAATGGCGATGAATTGACCGGAGTCGATCAGCTGATTCGTCAGTACCGCGTTCGTTGGCACGGTTACGAAATCAGGCAGCTTCTCGCCGGACGCAATCGCCAGTTGCAGCTTCTGTCTGTATTGATCGTCAGTGGCCGGATACCACGTATCTTTGTGTTTCATGCCCAGCGTTTCGAGCATCCAACGGTCATGTACGTTGTTCTCTTTGGTATCGCCATGAGCGTATTTTTTCGGCATCAGCACGGAACTGAATTCGATGGGCGGGTCATATTTTCCTTTGGCAAACGCTGCTTCCGCTTCCGCAGAACCGACAGCCTCTTGTGTATCATTCGTGCCTTTCTCACTGGCTGACTCGCCACTGCCGCATGCAGTGATGGTGATGAGTGCGATAACCATGAGCAAGGACCACCATGCTTTGAATTTGATCATTGTTCAATCCCCCTACGATGTATGATCTTTACACTGTAACTGTACCAAGAGGAGCAGGAGGGCATCTATATGAGTTTGTTAGTTTCGATAGGACTCTCTTAGTGAAAGTGTAAAAACTTTGGTTTAATGCTGGTCTCGGTACTCTTGAGGTGTCACGCCAAATTGACGTTTGAACACTTTGATAAAATACGCCGGGTCCATATAGCCGATCTCCAAGCTGATCTCATATACTTTCTTGGTGGTTGTGACCAGCTTATGGCAGGCCCGATCCATGCGCAAACGCGCGATATATTCACTGATGCCCTCGCCAGTTTCGATCTTGTAAATTTTGGACAGATGCGTTGGATGCAGATTCACATGATCTGCAAGCACACGTAAAGATACATCCAGATGCAGGTTTTTATCGGTAAACTCCTGTATCTTCTTCACATACTCTGAACGTGTGTCTTTGACCTCGTTGGATGTGCCTTCCTTTAGCTTGGCGAGTACGCAGAGCGACCATTTGCGCAGTTTGCCTATGGTGGAGAAGACTTCGCCGCTCTGTAGCTGCTCGATCTCACTGCCCATGAGACCTGCCAGGGTGAGCTTGTTCCGATGAGCCAGGTTCGTGAAAGCTGCGGTGATGAGAAATCCGGCCTCCATACAGTGTTCCCACGATTCCGACCATTTTTCGTCCAGTTCGGCGCAGACGGCACGTATTTTTTCTTCGGCGGCATCCCATTGGCCGCTTTCCAGTAGCTGAATGAAGGTAGGCGGAGTGTACAGCACGTCCAACGGACCTTGTGCCGCAGGTGCTTCGACATCGGTCACCCGCATGACGAATTCACGCTCGTCCCCGACGATCTGGCGGAAATAGGCGGAAGCCTGACGGAAGCGATCGTAGATCTGTTCCGGGAAGGTGAACCACTCGGTCATAACAATGGAGAGGGAGCCTTTCAGAAACTGTTTTACTTTGGATTGAAGCTGAATGGACAGCTTCTCCAGAATGGTTTCTTTTCCAATATCGCCGCTTCGTTCCTTCAATTGCAGTAAAAATACGACATACCCGTGCTCTTCCTTCACACCCCACACTTGCATAAACTCACCCATAATCTCCTCCGCCATGTTGATGATGGCATATTCGATCAGGGTCTGATCATGGCTGTCGTACTGGCTGAACTCATTATCCATACGGACCAGCATCAGCGCCGCATCTCCGGTGCGGAAGGGCAGGTCATAGTTATCGAGCTTGCGCTCCCATTCGCTGGCGGAGAACCGATGTCCCTGTAAGGCTTCCAAAAGTAGGCGTCCACGCAAATGCGGTAAATTCTCGCGCAGGGTAAACTGCGTTCGCGATAGGGAGCTGACAAGCGCCCATTCATTGTTAAGCTGATCGATGGCTTTCTGTACAGCGCCGATCAGTTCGTCATCTGTTGGCGGTTTGAGCAGGTAGTCCACGGCTTCGTACTGGATGGCTTTCTTGGCATAGTCGAATTCGGAGTAGCCGGATAAGAGGATGCATTTTATTTTTTTGTCCCGGATGCGGATGCGTTCGATCAGTTCTATGCCTGTCATTTCCGGCATCTGAATGTCCGAGATCACGATATCAATCGGTTGAGTTTCAATGAGTTGCAGTGCTTCACGAGCGGAGTATGCCCGGTGAACCTGTTCGATCCCGAGCGTATGCCAAGGTTTGGTCATGGACAGGTTATCCACCCAGTGTGCTTCGTCGTCTACGATGATCATTTGCATGTTGCTTTGTCTCCTTGCTTGAGGGTTTACACGCTTCTAAGCTGACATGTGTTGCAAGCAGTATATCACACCACCATCCGCTTCTCTATGGAAACAGTTCCGGGCGCATATGCGCTTGAAAAAAAGATTGAATAATCAATATTTACGTATAGTAATCCGATATATAGGGTGAAATTACAATTGCTAAATTCCTCCTTAGAGAAGTAGGATGAATATGTAGGAACGTTCACTCAGCATGTGGCAACCTTGAAGCCGATGAGGAAATTCAGAAATACATAAAGACAAAGATGACGACGAAGAAGAAGAGAAAGAAGACTAAGAAAAAGAAGAAGAAAAAGAAGAAGAGAATGAAGAGAAAACGTATCATTACGGGGGGATTTTGTGAGTACGGCAAATCATTTTTATTTTAATTCGGATGAAGGAACTCGAATCCATGTGTATAACTGGCTACCTGCGAGTGACACTCAGGTCAAAGGAGTGGTGCAAATCTGTCACGGCATGGCGGAGACGGCGGCCCGGTATGAGCGTTTTGCACTGGAACTGAATCGGAATGGATACATCGTGTACATCCATGATCAGCGAGGGCATGGCAAGACGGCAGAGGTTTTAGAGAACTTGGGTCATCTGGCAGATAGCGACGGATTCGAGTGGATGGTGCATGATCTGTATAAACTGACTGGCATCATTAAGAAGAAGTATCCTGAACTCCCTCTATTTTTGATGGGGCATAGCATGGGTTCTTTCGTAACGCAACGGTATCTGATGCTCTATGGCGAAGAATTAGACGGCGTGATCCTGTCGGGTTCAACCTTGCATGTGCGTTTCATCCTTCATGTGGCTTCGTTGTTAACCGAAGAAGAGATTCGGCGCCGCGGCAGACGTGTACCAAGCCACCGGATGAACAAGCTGTCCTTTGGCAGCTACAACGATGCGTTTAAGCCTGTCCGCACCGAGTTTGATTGGCTCAGCCGGGATGCGGAAGAGGTGGATAAATATATCCGTGATCCGTTCTGTGGAACGGTATTTACAACAGGATTTTTCGCAGACTTTTTCACTGGACTCAAAAAGCTTGGGATCAAAAACAATCTGAATCTGGTGCGCAAAGACCTGCCAATTCATATCTTCGCTGGAGACAAGGACCCGGTAGGCAGCTTTGGCAAAGGCATTATCCGGCTGTACAACGCCTATAAACAGCAGGGCATCGACAATGTGACCTACAAGCTGTATCCGGGCGGGCGGCATGAGATGCTGAACGAAACGAACCGTGACGAAGTTACTGCGGATATAGTGAGTTGGTTGGATGAGCGGATGAGCAAGAAAATATAGACATAGTGCAAATGGAAAAAAGAAAGCAAGAAGATAGCAAAAAGTGTAGCAAAGAGGATAGAGAAAAGGATACGAAGAAGATACCAAGAAGAAAGAAAAAACGCCTTTACCGCCGCTACAATGAGCGGTTGGAAGGCGTTTTTAAGTACATACAATCGTTATGCGAGGCCCTTAAGGGATGATCAGGTCAATCTGTCTTTAATCATCCGCCTGAGTCGTTCCCAGGTTCCTTGTCAGCTTCTTCGCTCGGAATTTCCCAGACGATTTCGGTGCGGAAACCGCCGAGTGGGGATGGGCCGAACAACAGGTAGGAATGGTTACCAAAGGTGTGAATCATACGCTGATACGTATTCCAGAGACCGCATCCGACTTCCTCTTGTAACGGCTCCAGCATTTCTTGGTTCAACGCTTCGTACTGCTCCGGCGTGAGACCGGGGCCGTCGTCATCGATATAGATTTTGCCAAAGCCATTCACACTCTCCCCGGTAATACGAATCTCCCCGGAGGTATAAGATTTCCCAATCCCATGAATCACCGAGTTCTCAACCATTGGCTGAAGCATTAAACGTGGAACCGACTGGGCAAGCATATGCTCCGGAATATCGATGTGATATTCGATTCGGCCGTTGCGAAGCTTTTGAATATCCAGATAGTTAATGAGTAGCTTGATTTCTTCCTGCAATGAAGAGGTTTCGCGTTCCATCCGGGTGGTGTAGCGATAGTATGCACTCAGATTATGCGCCATAGATACCACGGCTTGCTCGTCCTTCATCTGCGCCATGTTGATGATATAACCGAGACAGTTATATAGAAAATGCGGGTTAATCTGCGCCTGGAGCTGCTTGAGCGTCGCTTCTCTGGCCCGGATTTTTTCCTGAAACACATTTTCGATCAGATCCTGAATCTGGTGGGACATGTCGTTGAAACGGTGGAACAAGAATGAAAACTCATTCTGGTTGTTGCTGTGCAAACGCACGGAGTAATCACCTTGTTGCACGCGGCGCAGACCCTTGATCAGTTTCTGGATGGGGTACTGCACATTGCGATACAGAAGGATGGATGCCGATATGCCCACAACAAGCAGCAAAATCATGCAGGCATAAAACAGATTCTGACTCAGCGAGATCGGCTCCAATATCTGATACAGCGGCACGACATCCACCAGATGCCAGTCCAGATACGTGGATTTGACGGTACTGACAAGATAGTTTTTGCCGCCCAGTTCCACGACATCTTGCGTTGTATCTTCAAGCGAGTGAGTATCCAGATAACGGATCAGGTCACCGGATAACTGCTTGTCCGCGGTGCGGTTTAGAATAGGAGTGTTGCCTTTGTGATAAAAGAATGGGTCACCCTGTCCACCTGCTTTGTACGTGTCGAGCATATTCTGAATGTTCTCATGGCTAAAGCTGGCTTCAATGACCAGATTGCTGCCTGTGAGCATACCTGGTTGTGCTAATGAATCCGTATAGAACCAGTAAAAGGATTGCATGGCGTCTTTCGAATCGGTGGAATGATCCCCGTAGGTCCATTGTCCGCTCATGTTTTTTTTCAGATACGCCTCATCATAACCCGTATCGCGTGTATAGTTCGCAATCACCTCTTTGTTCTGCTGGGAGTACACCGCGTAGCGGGTAGGCCAGAGATCGGTTACGCCTGTCTGCAGCGTCATTTTCTCCTGAATGATGTACCGCGTCTGCATCTGGTCATACTTATCCTGCCACAGGTTCAGACCGTTGAAGGCACGCACATTCGGATCACGCGAAAGAATCAGGCTGAAATCCATCATCTGATTGATGCGCGAATCGATCTGGCTAGACAGAAACGTGAGCTGCTTGGTGTTCGAGACCTGCAGTTCTTTGCTGACGACATCGTACGTAACGTTGTTCGAATAGGTGTACATGATCAGAATCGGGATGAACAAAATGATGATTAACAGATTGATTTTGGCAAAAAGGCTGAAGCGGGATCGGATTCCTTTTTGAAAAACGTTAAAGCGCTCCCATGTATACATAAAAAGTCTCCTCTATATTCACATCTAACTATATTGATGAACGTTTTTATTTACACATGTAACGGAGAGGACAGAAAAAACCTGGAAAAGCGAAGCGCTCGCCTTTATCACCGGATTTTCCCTTTAAGAAGGGAATCAAAAAAATCTGGGGATAACAGCGATTGAAAGGTTATTCTGTCATCGGAGTGGCTCGTGTATATAACACGATTAGTTCACCAATATAGATCAAACTAACAAAACCCTATCCACCCTAACAATGTTATATAGTCAGACTTCGGAATGGCTTGATACTATTTATATCAGAGAAGCCCAAGACACACAAAAACTTTTTTTGGGAACAGGAGAAGGATCATATGGAGGCTAAAATAGAGGGTCAACGGCTCCCGCAGGCGAATGCGGGCAACAAGCTGGAAAAAAAGAAGAAAAAACGTTACAAACAGCCGTGGATATTGCACTTCATGGTGCTGCCAGCGGCCATTATGGTCTTTATTTTTTCATATATTCCGATGTCAGGTATTCTAATGGCCTTTCAGGATTACAAGCCCGCGCTGGGCTTCAGTGGTTCGGAGTGGGTGGGGCTGAAGCATTTCGAGTATATGTGGACCAATGATTATTTCCTGCAAATTACGTGGAACACACTATTCTTTGCCTGCTCAAAGATCATCATGAACTTGATTATTCCGTTTATCTTTGCGCTATTGCTTAATGAGGTACGGAAGATGGCGTTGAAACGTACGATCCAGACATTAGTGTATCTGCCACACTTCTTGTCCTGGGTAACGCTGTCCGGTATTCTGATCGATATTCTGGCACAGACGGGCATATTGAATCAGTTTCTGGTGTCGGTGTTTGGCATCAAACCGATTTTCTTCCTCGGGGATGGGAACTGGTTCCGGTTCACCGTCATTATCAGTGATGTGTGGAAAGAGTTCGGTTTTAACACGATCATCTTCCTTGCTGCACTGGCGGGCATCAACCCGTCTCTGTATGAAGCAGCTGAAGTGGATGGGGCGGGGCGCTGGAAACAGACGATGTATATTACCATTCCGGCACTTATCCCCATCGGGATCGTTATTGCCACGCTGGCGCTGGGCAACGTGTTGAACGCCAACTTTGACCAAATCTTCAATCTGTACAGCCCATTAATCTATCAGCAAGCGGATATCATCGATACGTTTGTGTATCGCGAAGGGCTGCTGAGCGGACAGTTCAGCTTTGCAACGGCGGTCAATCTGTTCAAATCGGTCATCAGTCTGATCCTCATCGTGATCTCGTACCGACTGGCGTATCGTTTTGCCGGATACCGAATTTTCTAAGAAAGGATGATGATGAACCATGTATCATAAAACGTTACCTTATCGCATTTTCAGCATCTTCAACAATGTGTTTCTGACCATCCTTTCGGTGCTCTGCTTGCTGCCGCTGTATCACTTGCTGATGGTTTCACTCAGTTCGTCCGCCCCTGCGAATGCAGGGCTCGTGACATTCTGGCCAATTGGATTTACGTTCGAGGCGTACGCCAAGACGTTTGATAACTCCAACTTCTTGTCCTCGCTCTGGGTATCGGTGGAGCGGACGGTGCTGGGCACCGGGCTTGCACTCATCGTCAATACGCTTGCGGCGTATGCTCTGTCGAAGGAGACACGTGTGTTCCGCGCTCGTAATGTCTACTTGTGGTATTTTGTGATCACGATGCTGTTCAGTGGGGGGCTTATTCCGGGATATATCCTCATTCTGAAGCTGGGTCTGATGAACACGCTGTGGGCGCTGATTCTGCCGGGGCTGGTGGCGGTGTTCAACATCATTCTGTTGCTGAATTTCTTCCGTACGGTGCCGAAAGATTTGGAAGAGGCCGCATTTATCGATGGCGCAGGTCATTTCCAGTCATTTATCAAAATCTATCTGCCCGTGTCCGTGCCGGTTATTGCTACCGTGTCTCTGTTCATGATGGTGGGGCACTGGAATGCATATTTTGACGGGATCATCTACATCCGTGATTCGGAGAAGTTGCCTCTGGCGACATTTATGCAGACGATCATCGTGCAGGGCGATATGACCAAGATGGACCCGCAAGCGATTGCGAACCTGTCCCAGCGGACCATCAGGGCATCACAAATTTTCATCAGCGCACTGCCGATCCTGCTGGTGTATCCGTTCCTGCAACGTTACTTTGTAAGTGGGATTGTGGTCGGGGCCGTGAAGGAGTAGGGACTTAAGGCTGTAATTGGAATGGCGTTAATAACGATTGAGAAGTGAAATGCATGTGTAAATTTTTGTTTTCAAGTTATGTGAATGTAACGTGAAAAAGAAGCTGTCAAACTGGGGAAGGCCAGGGAGATAGCTTCTTTTTTGTAGTCTTTAACAGATCACCTTGTATTACGTTTCTTCATCCATATCTTTAAGCAACTATACACAGTTACGATGATGTTCAACAATAATACACCTAAGTATCCGTCCGTATATTGAGTTCGCTCAATCCACTTGTTCACCAGTTCTCCAGAAAGAGCTTGTTTTGCTAAGTAGTTATTAATATCATTCGGAAGAATCTCATTGATGTAAATGAGTGGGAACTCCATGCTATTGGGGGAGAAGGCTAGTGGTGGATAGAATTCGACCCATTTCTGACCTGTCCATCGATCAAACTTATACTTGAAGTCCGCGCTGGACTCAGATTCAAGATGGTCCCATCTCATAAAACCGAATAGCAGTAGAATACACAGTGTAAAAATGCTAATGAATATCTTTTTATTTTTCAAATGATCACATCCTTTTTGGCGCGAACTATATCTAGTTCAACCGATTGGGAAGACCCATTTGGTGCTAATAGGGCTTTACCGTTTTTATTTTATCAACACTATCAGTTCTCTGTAAGTATATTCCTTCATGTTCAACTAAATCTCTCCGGTTACCTTTATTTGAATAAAATGGTACGATAGGAAAAATAAAAAAAAGGAATACGAGATGAACATATATAAGCGCATGTATGGGGTAGCATCTACAATTCACTCTACGAGCAGGGGGAAAAGAAATGGAATTCAGAAAAATCTCTTGGGATAATTTTATTGAATGTATTGAACTCAAGGTTTCTCCGGATCAGCAGCAATTCATCTCTTCGAATCAGCATGCACTTGCAGAAGCGTACATAGCCTCGGATGAGGGGCAGATCATTATCACATTTGCAGTATACAAGGAAGAACGAATGGTCGGATTTATTTCGATGTATTATGACGATGGGGATGGAAATTTCGAATACAGCAGCTATGGCATTTTCAAAATGATGATTGACCATCGGTACCAAGGCCAGGGATACGGCAGAGAGATGGTAGAGAAAGCGATTGCGTATGCACGGTCAGCCCCGCGTGGGGAAGCTAAAGTGGTAGAGCTAACATATAAACCAGAGAATGTGGCTGCTAAGAAAATCTATGACTCGCTTGGTTTTCAACTTACTGGTGATGTATTGGCTTGTGGTGAGGTGCAGGCAGTGTTAACACTGTAATTGCCCATCTCCCACCATTCCTGCTATAATTCCCGTATATCGACTGCATTGGGGGTTATGACGTGGCAATAGGGATGATGCCGGATTGCTCGTTCGCTAGAAAGCCTTACGCAAAGCCTGAATAGGGGCGGACTTTGTGTAGGGCGCGACAACATGAGATCGTGTGCCCTGAAATCAACACCAATATCATGGTTCAACCCGCAGGCTTTGCACCTTATTTGCTTGACCACTATAAATAAGGGGCTGAAGGCCATGAACACACCATTTATTCATAATCATCAATATAACACCATTTATAAACAAGCCGAATTTCTATTAAAAACGCTGCGCTCTGTCGTGGACCCCAAAGTATTGGATACGGTCCGCTACACCGTCAGTACGAATGCCGTAGGCATCTTCGAGGATCTGACGCTGGAACAGAAGCAGCTGCTGGAGCAGTTATCCACGTATGCGACGCCGCATGACGTGCAACTCTATCTGAATCAGCTTGAAGACTATCTGATTCCATACCCACAGGTTACAGCCAAGCAGATTCAGAAGTTGTTTCCAAAGGCGAAGAAGCTCAAACTGCCTGATCTGGAATCTATCGATTATGCACACACCACGTACCTGAGATGGATCGATATTGCGACAAGCCGTTTGTTCATTGTGTACCCGCACGAAGGCAAATTCCTCGGGATCGAGGGACGAATTACGCCTACGAACAAGAAGGGATACTGCATGTTCTGTCATCGCCATCAGGAGCTTGGATTCTACAACGTGAAGACCAAGGCACAGTCGGCGGACAACTTTGCGTCCGTTGGTCAGTATGTGTGTATGGATGATAAGGCGTGCAACGGGAGCATTACGGATATTAGCATGCTGGAGAGATTCTTGCTGGCAACGATGAAATAGAGCTGGAGATTCGTGTGTAACGAATATACCCAAACTGGTCAAACAACGTTAGTATCGTAAAATAGCACAAAACACAGGAAGGGTCGCTCAGTTGAGCGGCCCTTTTTGATGTGTAATGCCGGGGTGTTTTACTTACCATAACCGCTCTTGAAAAGCGGAAACGGGGGATTTATTTTACCAAAGGCGGAGCGGAATGTGAGATGTTTATTTTATATCGTGAAAGCCACAGATGTACCCTAACCATTAAACCATTTATTTTGTTGACTGTTCAGCAAATGCGCTGGCATAGTTAACGCCCAACTCGTGAGCCTGATTCAGCAGTTCCTCATAGTGTTCCGGTGGGGCATCGACCGTTTCGTACAGGAATTCAACCTTTGAATTAGAGACACCACAGTAATCGGCGATACCGACATTGAGCAGGTTTTGAATGGATTCACCGTAGTTGCGTTTATTCATCTGTTCTTCCGTCACACCGGAAAGAGCGATCCACAACATTTGCTCATGATGCAACTTGTTCGAACCATAGGCAAAACTGTTGTTCATGACGCGGTCAATGTACCCTTTCAGCATCGCTGGCAGATGCCACCACCATAGAGGGAAGACAAAAGCAATCGCGTCGTGTTTCTTGAGCCTTGCAATCTCCGTTTCAATCTGAGGGGAGAATCGCTGGTTATCTTGCGTATAGTCAGGTTCATCTTCTGCTCGCAGGACCGGATCAAAACCAATCTCATGTAAATCCACGATTTCTGCTTGATGACCTGCTTCTGCTAGACCTTGAACGAAACGATCGGTGACCTGAAAGGTCAGGGAATCTTTGCGCGAATGAGATACCACTACTAAGACGTTCATTATCAATCACAACCTTTCTGGAGCTTGGTTCGGTAGCCATAGCTCCTCTGCTGATGCTATTATAAACAGAGTTGAAAACATCTGGAAGTACGCACTTTATTGTTCTATAGGGAGATGAAAGTACCCTAGGAGCATGAAATTTGAACGTGAAACTTAAATGTACCGACATGAGGCTCAGAAAGATATTGGAGGGAAGATCAAGATGGAACAAGGCAAGACAAATAACGGGGCTTCCAAGAAATATAGAGTTGGCGTTGAAGCAGCGCTGGAAGTGATGGGTGGCAAGTGGAAGCCGCTCATTATTTATCATTTGTTTACAGGGTGCAAAAGAACGTCGGAGCTGAAGCGGTTAATCCCCGAGATTACGCAGAAAATGCTGACCACACAGCTGAGAGCGCTGGAAAAGGATGAGATTGTGCAGCGTAAGGTATACTCCGAGGTTCCTCCCCGGGTGGAGTATGAACTGACAACGTATGGATTGGGACTTAAACCTGCGCTGGATCTTCTGTGTTACTGGGGGGAAGAGCATCTGGATAAGGTTTACGGGGATAAGTCGAAGGTGTTGGAGGATTTTTAGTTCCAGGGAAACGTGAAGGACAGGAGGTGAAGAAAAGGTATCGGAAGGCGCGCTTCGAGAGATCCATTAGGAAATGGGTTGCAGATTAATAGGCATCAATAGAGAGGTGTGAAAAATATGATTAATGAACAATATTATGAGAAGCTTAATCAGGACGCAATAGACAATTATCTATTTTACAAACAAGAAGCTGAGGCAAAGGTACATAGAAGAGAGTATACAACAAGTAAGAGGTATGACATTATGCCCTTTTGGTCTGAACGTGAGGGACAAATCCTTGGAGAACTTTCGAACGAAGAGACAGAGACCTATTATGAGTTTGATGATCAAGGCAGATTGCTGATATTGGCTTGTGACGATCTCATTGACGGCTATACGTATGTTACATATAAAGATGATCTGATAACGACAAGAACATATGTTGAGGGCACATTGGATGGAGTTAAGGAATATTGGTTGCAGGGCGGGCATATCTATCGATCCGTAGAATATCTTTCTCGGTTTAATAAAATTAACGTTGAAGAATATATTTACGAGGGCGACCTGCTTGTGCAAGTCTACCAGCCGCAATATGAAAATAATGAATATTACGATCATCTTGTTCGAACGTATTTCGAATATGATGACCACGGTGTACTGCTACGAGTGTTAGATGGAAAGCAAGGTGTGATCTATGTCAGAATGGCAGACGCAGAAGTTCAGACATTGCGGGAAACGGTGAAAAAGGAACTCATGTTGGCGGTGAAGCAAACCATAGTTACGCTCCGTGACTCTCCATCGGAAAGTTCCTATTGTTTCTTATCCATCTACTTGCATGATGAAGTTCATGCAGTGTACTCGCCGATGTTCAACCCAGGTTGGGATGAGGTAAGAGAGGAACAGATAGAAGAAAAAGATGAGCATGATGAGTATTATTATTACGGACTCTGGAGTTCAGGCGACCATCCACTGAATGATCAACAAGAGCTTGAGGATCATGATCTGATCCAGAGGCTTCGAACTTTGATTATATATTGGCGTAGCAGAGGAGATTGGTTTGAAGAAGGCAAGCGCTTGTGGCAGGAGGTTGCTTACGAGCTAAATGTAACGACCAACTGGCCTGAATACTCTAAACTCACAGACAACTTTGTTGTGTTTGTTGAATGGGAAGCGATGGATATCATGAATGGAGATTTACATGCAAGCATACCTGCGAGCAAGCTTGAGTTGTTACAGTTAGAAGACTTGGCACCCAAAATTTAATAAAGTGCAACTAAATATAACCTAACCAAAAAAGGGGGGATAACTCATTACATTCAAGACGATTTATCCAAGAGCTGTACTGCAATTAATTTGTATGTTCATGATTGGAGTTTTATTTTCTAGAAATGTTTTTTACGGTGAAAATGGTGTTATGAAATACATCGCTTTAGTTTTTTTCGTCTTTATTCTAGGTTATATCATCTTTCTAATCTGGCGTATATTCTTCACCAGACCTAGCATTACGCTGGAAAGTGATCATATCATCTCTACCAAATTACAGAAATATGATGCATCTCAGATTGAGTGTATTTATATGAACTACAGACGAATCGGGTTTAAACGCTATGGCAAACGGATTGTGCCAATGGATTTATGCTTTTATTTTAAGGGAGACCAAGAAACCGCAGGTGTAGAAGCAGTCCGTGAGTGGGCCGCGCGGAACGACAAAGAAATCAAACATACATTTTTTCAATCCTGGGTGTAGACCGGCATGTCTGTGAGAGTAAGGGAACGTTGAGGCTGGAGAATCTGGAGGAGTAGCTATGAAATACTTAACAAAAGAGTGGTACGATACGTGCCAGCAAACAGGGCTTCATTTTGGGTTGAGAGTACATAAAGGCGCGGGGTCGCTGGATGAGGCTCTTTTCCAGAGACTGTACAAACGGAAGGAAAAAGAACATGTAAAGCAAGAGCGTGAGATATACGATACCGATCCACGTTTCATGCTGGAGAGTGATGGTCAAGTGATGACCCGTGCAGACAAAGCTTTTAGCGGGGAAGAGATCACGGCGGAAGATCAGATGGTGTATCACATGCCGCCGGAAGAGCGAGCGCATATCGAGAAGCTGATTGCGGAGTATGATGTCCGTCCTGCTTTTGATGTGAAGCAATGTAAAGACAAGTATAAAGAAGCGATGGAGTGGAACTACCAATACCATGCGGAGAAATTACCCGCGGACATCTTGAACCAGATTGCTGACATCCGTGTGTTTGCACTGGGATATTGCACGAGCGAAGTTATGCAGCAGCTTAAGAAAAAGAGTGCAGAGAATACCCAAGAGATGGAACGTATCGGACAAGAATACAGGGAAGCGATGTTGAACCAGATTATTGCGGATGATGTTCGCAACCAGGTACAATTTCACGATTGCGAGGTGACCGAACTATTGCACGTAGTCGATCTGGTTATTCGTTTTGACAACCGGGGAGGCTTCACTGAAATGAACAAACTCACGTTGATTGCACCTGAAATTCTTAAGCAAGAAGGTGAGGTTGTGGGCAGTCACTGGCTGTACCAGGAGCTGTACCGGATCGATAACGGGTACGAACTGCATGTTCTTTTGGATGGAGAACCTATGCCTGAATTGATTGTACGTTGTACAGATATTGTTGCCGAGACCGAGTGAGGGGGTACCTTTCTAGATTCGTTTGCATTATCAGTAACTCTTGTATGTAAAAATAGAGATCATGCCTGTTCACACCAAGGCATGATCTCTATTTCAATGGGTCATGTATGCTTAATCCCAATTCCATATTTCTACCCGGTTCAGATGCACATGCCGGAATTCCGGATTCTCGGTAATCTTCTGCAATTCACGTACGGGACCTGTTACAACAGCTCCATATACTTGTACGCCATTCTTTTTCAGATAGGCAAGTCGTCGCTGATCCCAATCAACACCGTTATAACTCAGGTTGCTGGTCATCCATTCCAGATCAGACATCATGGCTTGGATTTGTTCCTGCATCGTTCCTTCTGACTGTGCCTGGTTCTGATCTTCAACTTCTCTAGGAAAATAATTAAACCATCGACCTCCGCCGTCTTCCATTTCATAGAGCGGTTTAAGCGTCAGATGAGGAACATTATAGTCAAACATTCCTGCTCTCGAATAGGAAAGATTTTTTTCTTGCATTTCTCCTGAATAGATCGGCATCGCTGTTACTCGGACATCATACTTAGAGAGCAACTGCATCAATTGCTTCGGCGATTTTAAATTTTTCAATGAGATCGACATCTCGGCAACATGCCCGTCATCTATTTTACGAAGTCGCTTAGAACTGCTGTTTTCCTCCGTGTTCTCATTGGAAGGTTTGCCGTCAACCAAGTCATACGGAAGGTAAAATGGACCGCGTTCGTTACCGTTTAAATAAGCTCCTGTGCTATTCATCTTGTAACTGAATTTACCGGTAATACTCCGTTCGGCCTGAACCTCACCAGTGATCACTTCCGATGAACCGACGAGGCGATATACCTTCAGATTGGCCTTTTGTGTTAAAAAGGGAGTGACTTCAAACGTCTGATGGGGGCTTTTTTCGACGCGCAGTCCGTCACCATGCATCTCCACCACCGAAATAATGGAACGCATGAACTCGTTCCGCACCTTGGATTGATCGAAATACATATGCAGAGCCGTGATATAGACATGATAGAGCACAAATATTAAAAATAGAATTCCCCCTGCGTTCAAGAAAAATTTCCAGCGTGTTTTCCATACCATTCGTCTAAATTGCTTATGACCCCATTCCGGGCGTTGAGGTTCGAAATCATCTGCATGGAGCACATACAGATCATCTGGTTCCGTTGGCTTGGACATCATTCATTCTCTCCTTTCATCTGTAACATCTCTTCTTTGAATCGTGCTCTGGCGCGAAACAGGGTAACTTTGACCTGACTCATATTCATATCCAGAACCTTGCAAAGTTCCTTGTAAGACAGCTCATTCATCTCGCGAAGTAGCAGTACAGTCCGATATTGTTCGGGCAGTTTCTTCATGACCTGTTGAATGAGCTTTACCCGTTCACGAGCGGCGAGTACTTCCTCAGGAGTACGATATGTATTCTCTACACTTTGTTTCTCCAGTTCCCGGCTCATTTCCATTTCCCCGCGGTTCTTTCGGTACCAATCGATAAATAAATGTCGGGCTACTTTGTACAGCCATGCTCTGGCATAGTCGGCATGTTCGGTTTTCATGGATACCATAGCTCTGTAAAATGTTTCTTGAACTAACTCCTCAGCCGTTTCTTGTGATCCACACATTCGGTAGAGATAGAGATGCAGGGAGGATTGGTACTGTTTGAATAGTTCGGCATATAAATCACTCCTCATTCCAGATTTCATCCTCCTTCATTTAAGACAACGGGTGGAGTTGAAAAATGTTACAATTAAATTGAATATTTATTAATAATATGAATTCGATTATGCTTTTGTCAGGCACATAAGTTCATAGACACCAAGGAGATGTACACGACTATGGAGTTATTTACAGCGTTAATTTCCGTTTTTGTATGCATTATTGTTGTGCTTATTGTTGCAGCGGTTGTGCGTTATGCCGTGGATTCGTCCAAAACATCAAGGAAACTTGATCTACTGATGAAGGAAGTACGTGATCTGCGCGTAGAAGTCAGACGGCTTCAACATGCAAAAGAGCAGGAGGATAATAAACATATTATCGATGAAAAAGTGTAATAGCTGTGTGAAGCGGTGAGATCTTTAAGTTAGTGAATAGTGATTAATACAATAACTTAAATCGGGAGTGAACAAACCTTATGACTGCAAATCCAAACGTTCAGGCTGTTTTTATCGACAGAGATGGCACGATCGGAGGTACAGGACATTTTATTCATCCGAGAGACTTTGAGTTATATCCGAATGCACAGGAAGCGATTACGCTCTTAAAGCAAAACGGAATGAAGGTTTTTGCACTCACCAATCAACACCGAATTTCACGCGGACAGGCAACGGTTCAGGAGTTTGAACAGCAGTTTCAGAAATACGGATTCGATCAGGCCTACATTTGCTCACATGAAGAAGAATGCGGCTGCCGAAAGCCTAAACCCGGCATGTTACTTCAGGCCGCGGAGCAGTACAATTTGGATTTGACCAAGTGCATCGTTATCGGAGACGTAGGCGAGACAGACATGCTTGCTGCGCATGCTGTAGGCGCGACTAAGATTATGGTGAGAACAGGCTGGGGGGAATCCTCATTAACGAAGTTCAGAGATAAGTGGGCTCAGACGGAGCCGGATTATATTGCAGCAGATATTTTGGAGGCAGTGCATTGGATTATTGGCAATTTGAAAGAGTAAATGTTCAGTGTATAAGGGGAGTGATGGGATGATCGCAAGAACATGGCATGGAGCGGTACCGCTGGAGAACAAGGAAGCTTTTCTGGAATATGAGGTTGAAACAGGTGTGAAAGATACACTCGCTGTTAAGGGAAATCGCGGAGCGTATCTGAAAGTTGTGGAGCAAGGAGACTACGCACACTTTTTCCTGTGCACCATGTGGGAGGATATGGAGTCCATGATGGCATTTGCAGGGCCGGAGCCTACCATTGCGGTAACTTATCCAAAGGATGAGGAGCTTGGTTTGATCTCTGATCCGATTGTCATTATACAGGAAGTAACCAGTGCAGATAGTCCATTTGAGGATGATAAAAAAGTACATAACATTTAGGGGGGAATGAAGTTGAAGGCATTATCCATCATTGCAGTTGTAGTATTTACATTGACGTTATTTTTCATTTTTGTTTTGGGACCCGTAGACGAGGCGGCTGCAGTAGGATGGGCATTTTTATCTATGTTTTTTGCCATACCTTATTCGATTTTTGTGCTTGTAAAGGTCAATAAATTAAAGAAACCCGTAGTTAATGTCCATGAACAGCTGTTACAATTGGGGGATTTAAAGGACAAAAATATCATCTCGGAGTATGAATTCGACCAGAAGAAAGAGAAGTTGCTTGCAAAGATTAGATAAAACAGGAGAAAGGAGAAGGGGAAAAAGGAAAGGGAGAAACATATGATAAACATCAACCCAAGCACCAAGGAGATCAACGAGCTCTTGCAAAAGCATAGCATTCACGAACACATCGTGGAAGTAAAGCAGCTGTCGGGAACGACGGCGGGGCGGGTGTTCAGGCTACTTGCGAGCTCGGGCGAACGGTACATTTTGAAATGGGATGATCCTGAGGACATTCGTGTTACATGTCAGTTTATGAATACATACAGTGAAGTGATGCTGTTGCCAAAGGTTCTTTTTATGAGTTCGGACAACACTTATTTTTCATACAGCTTTATGGAAGGTGTGACTCATAACCATCGGGGAGCGAAGAAAGCATGGTTAACCCGGCTGGTGAAAGAGCTGTTGAATACATATGTACGTTTGCCGGATACAAGGCTATGGGGAAGAATGGGCTATCCACGCGAGACATGGAGGGGATTCAATCAGATTAGTATTGATGAGGCGAGAGAGAATCTTGGTGATGTGCTTACAGCGGAAGACTACAATCTGGTTCAATCTACAGTGAATCGTCTGTTTCATGAGGATGAGTCGGAGAGATTTCTTTTGCACGGGGATGCGGGTGTTCATAATATTGTGTTTGAGCAAAAGGAACTGATTGGGGTCATTGACCCATCTCCGATGGTCGGCCCGGTTCTCTATGATTTTCTCTATGCTTTTTGTTCCTCCCCCGATGACCTCGACCCGATATTGTTATGGGATGTATTCGGTCATCTTGAGCAGGTGACTATGGATAAGTTCAGATTGATGGAAGAAGCAGTGGTTCATCTATACTGCCGGATCGGGCTAAGCAACAAACATCATCCGCAGGACTTGCCTGAGTATCTCGAAGCGTGGGATTTGTGGAAACGGTATATAACATAAAGCCAACCTTCGCTTGGAAGGTTGGCTTTACTTTTGCATTAAGGAAAACCATATTATTTTGTGAAGAATGGAATAGCCTCTTTTAGAATTTCTTCACCCGACAGAGGCCCCTTACCCAGTGCCCATATTTCATCATTAACAACGAGCACATGTTTATCTTTCACCGCTTTAATCGATTGGAAGGTGCTGTTATTCATCCATTTATCCAGGTCAGCCTTCGCCCCATAGATGACCAGATAGTCCGGGTTTTCCTGTACAAGGGTTTCCAGATCTACATCGGCTACGTCAATCTTGCCTGGCGTCTGTTGCTGACTGGACTTGTTCTCATCGAAGCTGTATTCCGCGCCGATTTTCTCCAGCAGAGTTGCGATATATGAGGTTTTCATCCAGATGTAAAAGTTTTTCTCCAGTGCTTTCACGACGATAACTTTAGGTGTGCCCTGGATTTGAGCGTGGGTCTGTTCAATGTTCTGGTTCAGTTCATTCATAACCTGATCATGTTCTTTTTCTTTGCCAAGCAAGGTTCCCAGCATAGCGAAGTTTTGCTCCATGTCTCCGTAACCATTGGTATAGAGCGCGATGGTCGGTGCAATTTTCTCCAGATCCTCACGTATGGCTCCGTGCACATCGGCATTGGCGATAATCAGATCGGGCTTGAGGGAAGAGATGACTTCCAGATTAGGCTGCTGGTGATTTCCAACAAAAGTATAGTCCTTCACCTGATCTTTCAGGTAACCAAGCACTTCCGCTTTATAAGAGCCTGCAATCCCTGCTGGCATTACACCAAGGGAGACGAGCTCATCCGTGAAGGAGAAATGCAGGGTAACGATTTTTTGGGGCGAGGCAGGGAGTTTGGTTTCTCCCCAGGCGTTCTTTACAACAAATGAACCGTCTGAATTAGAGGTAATTGAAGGAGCCGTTGTTGTATTGGCTTCATTTGAACCTTGGTCTGAAGATGATGTTGCAGTGGAGGAAGTGGACGCATTACCACTATCCGTTTTACTCGTGCCATTAGCAGAAGCCGCTGACTCCTTGTCCGATGTAACACCAGCGGTGTTGCCAGCCGTTCCTCCGCCACAAGCGGTGAGAACCAGCACAAGAGTTAATATAATTACCATAAATAGTGATGTTCGTTTCATTGGGAATGAACCCTCCATATTGAAAATTATTTTTTCTGTCCTTGCTTGATGATCAGGTATACAAAATAGGGCGCGCCGATTAACGATGTAATGATGCCAACGGGAATCTCCATTGGAGGGATCAGAATGCGGCCAATCATATCGCCAAGCATGACAAGTAGTGCGCCGAGCGCCGCGGTAAATGGGAGGGAACGGATGAAGTTCTCTCCAACCAGCTTATGGGACAGATGTGGAATAATAAGTCCAACAAAGCTGAGATTCCCCGATATACTGGCTGAGCTTGCGGATAAAGCGAGAGCCACAATGAGTAGTACCGTTCGCACCATGCGAACCCGGGTGCCTAAGGACACCAGCACGGATTCATCCAGCTTCAAAACATTTAAGTACCTTACGAGCAACATGGCGGCTAACAATCCTGCTAGCGTCCACGGCCACAACATCTCCACATGTTGCAAGTTGCGCGCATATAAGCTGCCTTTAAGCCAGACCAGTGCCTGACTGGAACTCATGGCATATTTAACGATAAGCATTTTGATGATGGCCTGTAATGCAGAACTAACGGCTATACCCACAAGAGCGAGACGGATCATGGATGTGCCCTGGCGGCGATAAGCGAGCAGGAAAATGATTAGACTTGCCGCTGCCGAACCTGCCATCGAATAGAAAGGCAACCAGATTGCGGGTGTTAACGGCGCAAGTAAAATAATGACTACGGTCACCAGCCCGCCACCTGCTGTTGCCCCGATGACATCAGGTGAAGCCAGAGGATTACGCAGGACAGTTTGCAGGATGGCACCTGCGACAGATGCAGCAATGCCTACTAGCATGGCGCAGAGAACACGAGGCAACCGAAGCTCATAGATCGTGCCCGATTGCGCTTGAAACTGGGCGATGATTTCATGGAACGTAACGGGGGTTGCCCCGAAACGAAGCGACAGGATGAATACCAGCGCTAACGAGAATAAGACTGCGGTCATCAGTGCAGCAAAGCTCCAGTTGGATCGGGAGGACGGATTTTTTAAACATGTCATGAACGTTTCCTCCCGCGCATGCGCATGAGCACGATGAAGAACGGTGCTCCAATAAACGCAGTAATAAGTCCAACCGGTGCTTCCAACGGATAGAAAAGCAGGCGTCCGATCAGATCAGCATACACGAGAAGCACACTGCCTGTCAGCGCAGCGAGTGGTACAATCACCCGATAATCGATACCTGTTAACGTACGAATAATATGTACTGCCATTAAGCCAATGAACCCGATGGGGCCGCATACCGCCGTTGCTGCACCAACGAGCACAATAATGGCTACCATGATTCCGCTCCGTACCATGGTTAACCGTTGTCCGACAGATATCGCTGTATCCTCACCCATAGACAATACATTTAACTGGGACGCAAACAAGCAACAAAGGATACTGACGGGAACGAGAGTGACTAGCGAGAACATGACATCTTCCCAGGACATGCCCGACAGATCGCCGGCCATCCAGCGCAGCAGTTGATACAGATCGGTATCATGGAATATGATCAGCGTGGTGGTCATTGAACTAAAGAACAGACTGTTCACGAGCCCGGTGAGCACCACACTGCTAGAACTGAAGCGACTTCGCACACTGAGCACATAAATGAGAATGCCGCTGAGCGCAGTTCCCAACATGGAAGCCGTTACGGTGAAAAAACGGAATGTTTGGAACTGCATCAGCACCATCAGTGCAGCAATCGCCATGTTGGCCCCCTGATTAATGCCCATAACCTCCGGGTCTGCCAGATCATTCGATGTTAAAGACTGAAGCAGACATCCCGCAATACCGAGTCCGGCACCAACAAGTACCGCAGCGAGAATTCGGGGCAGTCTAATCGTGGTTACCGAGCGAATCAGGGATTCGTTGTCCGTCCAGGCGAACCAGTTGAACAGGATCGGTTCCTTGCGACTGGGTTGCAGATGAAAGATCACGGCCAGATATGCGCCCGCAACAAGCAGGATAAGTAATGTCAGGCCGATCCAGATGGGCTTCGACAGGCCTAGATGTTTTCGTACGGCAGAAGCACGAGATGAATTATGAAATGAAAGAAACATGCCGGATTACGTTCATCCCCTTTTCGTTTTTAATGAAAATGATTATCATTGTTGATATAATACATAACAGTTGTGTGATTCATGTGTGTTTAGGAGGAAAATTGTGAGACGTTCCGTTTTATTAATAGAAGATGAAGAATCCATTCGTGAGCTGGTCACGGATTACTTCAAGCAATCCGCTTGGCAAGTTATTGAAGCAGCTAACGGGGAAGAAGCACTTGAACTGTTCAATGCCTGTCCTCCAGACTTGGTGATTGTAGATCTGATGATTCCCAAAGTGAGTGGCTGGAATGTGTGCCGGCAGATTCGATCTCAGTCTACCGTGCCCATCATTATCCTTACTGCAAAATCGGAAGAAGAGAATAAGCTGCTGGGCTTTGAGCTAGGTGCCGACGATTATGTGACGAAACCGTTCAGCCCGCGAGTGCTGGTTGCCCGCGCGGAGACATTAATGAAACGTGTGGACAATACAGTAGGACAGGAAGATCCGATCATTTCTTTTGGCAATATAAAAGTATATGAGAGAAAACGCGTAGTGGAGTCAGATGGTCAGCCTGTCGAGCTGTCCTATAAGGAATATGATGTGTTGCTACACCTGCTCAGGCATCGAAACTTCCCTTTGACGCGTGAACATTTGTTAAACCAGGTGTGGGGTGTGGACTATTTTGGCGACCCTCGCGTGGTAGATACTCATATCAAAAATCTGCGTAAAAAATTAGGTGAAGATGCCGGATATATTCGTACGGTGTTTCGCATCGGGTACAAGTTTGAGGTTGAATCGTGAAAACGAGAGGGATCGTATTTAAGCTTTTTGCTGCCAATCTTGTATTTTATATCGTCTTCTTTGCAACGGTTGTGGCAGGACATTTCTGGTTCTTTGAACGTTTCTACCAGCATGAACGAGCCAGTGATTTGGGGAAAAAGCTAACATCCTTCGCTATGGATTATGCCCGGCAGAAATGGCCTGAGGAGAAAACACCTATGGTGATGGGCAGTTTCATTACACAAAATCATGTGCAAATGGCGGTTCTAAGTAAAGAGGGTGAGGTTCGCTACGATAACCCGTTTCGAATTCAACTGAACACGGATAAGGGACAATCGCTACCTGTGGCCGTTTCCTTTTTTCCAGACATCTCGGCTCTGACTTCGTATGGCTTGCAGCCTGGTGATCGCGTGACGGTGCAAGGTGCTTATTACATGGAGCAGGGAAACGCGCTGTTCTCGCCTTATGTCATTCGTAAAGAGGGGTCACCCGCGGTTGGGGTGCTTCCTCACAACGCCGATCGGGAAGGCGTCATTGAGATTAGTGGCACCGTAAACTCGGTATTGTTGCCTGCGCCGGGTCAGTGGAATAACCGGGAAGGTATTATGGCGGCCGCGCTGCGCGTGTGGTTTCCTTTGCCGGAAGCAGAGCGGGAGCAGTTGGATCGGGGAGAAGCATTTCATACCGAATGGAAGGAACCTGTGAGCGGTGTACATAATCTGGTGTTTGTGCAACCGATTGTTCGTGATGGTAAGGTCGTGGAGTATCTGTTTGCTCTAACGCCCTTGACGCAGCTTGGGGAGGCATTTGGCGCGCTGGAGGTGTATTATGCCTTTTTCAGTATTGCCGGAGGGCTACTGCTGATGGTGGTTCTGTCCTTTTTCTTCTCCAAAATCGTTTCACGTCCGTTATTACAATTGAATCGTGATGCGGCTCGCATGGCAAAGCTGGATTTCACGGCCATGGCCCCGATTCAGAGTAAGGATGAGCTGGGTAGTCTGTCCGAAAGTCTCGTCAGTCTTTCTTCCAATCTGGATCGTACGCTAAAGGAGCTTCAACTCACGAACGAGAAACTGGTGCTGGAGATGGAATATAAAAGCCGGATGGAGCAGTTGCAGAAACGTTTTGTGTCGGATGCTTCGCATGAATTAAAAACACCCATCAGTGTGGTGAAGGGATATGCGGAAGGACTTCTGGATCAGATCGCGGAAAATAAACGTGAGCGTTATATTCGTACCATTTTGCGAGAAGCCGATCGGATGGAAAAGCTGGTGCTCGATATGCTGGAATTGACCCGGCTAGAGGCTGGCGCGGTGAAGCTACGTATGGAATCTTTTACGGCGGATCAACTTGTAGCTGAATGTGTGGAGAAGATGAGACAACTCGCCAAGGCTAAGCAGATGAAGTTCGAGGTGCAGGGTGACCGCGATGTACATGTCTGGGCAGATGCCGAGAAGATGCAGCAGGTCTTGCTGAATTATGTGAGTAATGCGATTCGCAACGGGAATGAAGGAAGTACGATTCGGATGGAGATTAGACATAATCGTGAGCATGAACAAGTGTGTATAATTGTAGAAAATGAAGGGCCTTCCATTGCAGAGCATGAGCTGACACGGATATGGGATCGGTTCTACCGCGAAGAGGATGCGCGCAGTCGTCAAGCCGGTGGAACCGGGCTGGGGTTATCTATCGTGAAGGAGATTGTACAACTGCATCAGCAGTCCTATGGTGTAGCAAATACGCCGAATGGCGTAAAATTTTATTTTACGTTGCAAAGCTCGTCGGAAGATGAGTGATTGTTCCTGAACGTACTGGTCGATGATCGGATTTCTGTGGCTGGAGTACTGTTGAAATAAAAGGGATCGTGGAAATGTTTATCAGCTTATAAGAAGAGGGCCTTGGCTTAAAGTCAGGGCTCTTGTCATTTTAATTAATACTTCATGAAAAGAATCTATAGGCACGTTTACCGGGTGTCGCTACGACTTAAGTAGTACTCCAGCTCTGAAATGAGAGTGTCAGAATTCTAACGATCCCCACGAAGCTTATTTACTCTGATATGAGGGTGTCCAAACTCTAACGATCTCCAGGAAGCTTATTTCATCCAGAAACATAAAAAATATACTGTATTGGCGCAAAATCAGCTAAATAGCGTCTCTGGTGATCGTTAGAAAATAAAAAGCAGCGAAACAGGCCAAATAAGGCTTCTGGTGATCGTTAGCGTTTTAGTTGAGTAAGGATATAATGATATCGTACCATTCAATAGCCTTTTTTCATTGACGTTTAGGAGGGGTCAGGTATGGTGGATTTAATTTTTCATATGGGGAATAGAACATGGGGAGGATATGTAATTCTAAATTGGGATGAGATTGATATTTAGACAATTACAATTGGATTGCATACATAACGGATGTGTGTCGCCGAAAAACACGCTAGACGTACTGTAATTATATCTATAAAATGTTATTATAAAACGAAACATAGTTTCGTTGAGTGAAACTTAATAGGAGGATGAATCAAATGGCCTATCATTTCAATGGCATTGATCATGTGCAGTTGGCTGCTCCTGAAGGTTGCGAGAAGGAAGCTAGAGATTTTTTTAATCAAATTCTTGGATGGACAGAAATTCCAAAGCCTGCACTGTTGCAAAAACGCGGCGGTGTGTGGTTTCAATGCGGCGTCCATCAGGTTCATATCGGTGTTCAACATGATTTTGTACCCGCTTCCAAAGCCCATCCGGCCTTTCATGTCCAGAACCTGGAGGAGTTACGCGAACACCTGCACAAGCACAGTATCCAAGTATTAGATGATGAAGCAAGAGCAGACGAGGGAGTACGGCGTTTTTATCTGAATGATCCCTTCGGGAATCGACTGGAGTTTCTGGAATTCATTGCAGTATAAACAGCAAAAAACAGGGCGATCCCTTAACGGGAACCGTCCTGTTTTGCCTTATCCCAATAAAAGGGAGTATCCGCTAACCTGCAATACATCAATGATGGTGATGCGCATGTGCATCGGGTGCGTCACCTTTGACGGTGCAGAGGACGGAGGTATCGTGAAGATGCTTTTCAGACTCAACCTGCAAGGTGACATGTTTGATCTCTTTGTGCTCCAGCAGATGCTCAATTTTCTGTACAAGCACCTCGGACGCATATACATCCATCGTTCCATCTACCACGATATGGGCAGTCAGTGCGTTCAGGTTACTGGTGATCGACCAGACGTGAACATCGTGAACACCTTTGACGCCATCCACCTGCTGAATCGTCTGCACCAGATCGTTCACATCGACGTTTACGGGTGTGCCTTCCATGAGAATGTGCAAAGAAGATTTGGTGACATAAAATCCACTGCGTAATACCAGCACCGCCACGATGACACTTGCCAGCGGATCAGCCCAGCCCCAGCCGAAGAACATCATGAGCAGGGCAGCAGCAATCGCACCAATCGAGCCGAGCATGTCGCTGATCACGTGAAGATAAGCACCGCGCATGTTCAGGTTGCTCTCGGTATCGCTGCCACGCATCATAATCCAGGCGACCAGAATGTTCACGAGCAATCCGATTGTACTGATGATCAGCATGCCCATCGTTGCCACTTCGGGCGGGTGGATGAAGCGGCCAATAGCCTCGTAGAAAATATAAAGTGCAATGGCAATTAACGTCACGCCGTTTAACGTGGCTGCCAGAATTTCAAAGCGTCTGTAACCGTAGGTTTTCCCCGTATTGACGGCTTTGGCTCCATATGTGAACGCGAGCAAAGCAATACCGAGCGCGATAGAGTCCGAGAGCATATGACCTGCATCGGAGATGAGTGCAAGACTGTTCGTAATGAATCCCCCGAAGGTTTCTACGATCATGTAGAAGGTAATGATAATGAAGGAAAAGAGCAGTACCTTTTTGTTATTCGTGCCGTGCGCGTGATTGTGTCCATGATCGTGGGTATGATTGTGCCCATGTTGTTGTCCTGACATTGTAATCCTCTCCTTTGGAACGATCCTCTGTTATGTATGTTGCGTGATCATATAGCGTTACGTGTTACTTGTGGATGTGTTGCTGATCATTTTTGTAATACGGTTCACTCCTATTTATATGAACATATGAGCAATCACTCATATGTCGTAAACTTATTATAATTCGGCCTCATAGTAGTGTCAACCAGATTTGCGAAAATATAAACATGCATCCACACAGACAGCTGTAATGTCAACTGCACCACTTAACTGCACTGGCTAATGGCTTCGTTTTTGTGCTACCATCGGGGCAGGATCACTATAGAAGGGCGGACTACGAGATGAAACATCTGCTACTAGCAGACGATGATGCGAATATTCGCGCACTGTTGCGCCATGTCATGACGAAGGAGGGATACCGGGTACATGAAGCACAGGATGGTGTGGAGGCGGTCCAAATGATACAGCAGACCCCCATCGATCTTGCGATCTTGGATGTGATGATGCCAGGCATGGACGGACTTGAACTGTGTGATTACATACGTCAGCATTACGACATTCCTATTATATTGCTGACCGCAAGGGATCAGCTGGCAGACAAGAAAGAAGGATATTTGCGGGGCACGGATGAGTATGTGACCAAGCCGTTTGAACCTGAGGAACTGGTGTACCGGGTCAAAGCGTTGTTTCGCCGATATCATCGAACTTCCAGCGATATCATTCGCATGAACCGGATTGTGATTGACCGCAACAATGTGGAAGTAAGCGATGGACAGTCGATTCTTTTTTTACCGATGAAAGAGTTTGAACTACTGTCTCAGCTTGCGCAGTTTCCGGGGCGCCTGTTCTCGCGTGATGAATTGATTCGTCTTGTCTGGGGGGCGGATTATGAAGGGGACGACCGAACGGTCGACGTACATATCAAGCGGTTGCGTGACCGCTTTGCGGACTATACAGATGATTTTGTGATTCAGACGGTGCGGGGCATTGGATACAAAATCGAGGTGAAATCGCATTGAGATCGTTATACGTTCGCATATTTCTCATTACGGTGGCGGTGATTATCGTCAGTAGTTTGCTCGGATTCTTTTTCTCCAACATCTACTATCACGCTAAACTCAAAGACTTTAATGATGAGAAGTTGGTTGGTATCGCCATGGACATGAAAAAGTTTGCCGAAGAGCAGCCTGAGCCGAGTACGGTTCAGCGATATCTTCACAATGCAGCGGCATTAGGATACGAAATCTATGTCACCGATGGTCAAGGCGATGATCAGTTTTACGGCCGTGAATTCCGCGAAAAGGAGTTGGACAAGCAGGCTGTTCGTCTGGTTCTAGGCGGCGATGTGTATCATGGCGTGGCCGAGTTTCCGAGCCAACCGTTTATTACCGGATTTTTTGACAACCAATTAAGCAATACGGTGGGGGTTCCACTTCAGGTGGGCGAGGTTCGTTACGCCATGTTCATGCGTCCCGATGTTATTTTGCAATTTGGAGAACTGCGGATTTTCTTTGCGCTCATTGGGGCATTGACGGTGGGTATCAGTGTCCTGATCTTTCTGTTCAGTACGCGTTATCTGGTCAATCCGATTGAACGGCTGTCTGAAGCGACGAAACGTATTGCGCAGGGCAATTATAATCTGAAATTAAATACAGCAAGGCGTGACGAGATCGGGCAACTCGCCCAGCATTTTATGACGATGAGCCGAGAATTGGAACGGGTGGATCAGGCGCGGCAACAGTTTGTGTCCAACGTATCCCATGAGATCCAGTCACCGTTAACCTCCATTCAGGGATTTGCGCAATTGGTAGCGGATCCGGAACTACCGGAGCAAGAACGTGCGCACTATGCATCCATTATTGAAAAAGAGAGCCGGCATCTCTCGTTGCTCAGTAAACAATTGTTACTCCTGTCTTCCTTGGAACAGGGTCATGAAGATATGACGCAAACCCAAGCTACCTTCGCGCTGAGAAGCCAATTCCGTCAGGCGGTTCAAGTGTTGCAATGGCAATTGGAGGAGAAAGAGTTATCCCTGCGCATGTCTGTACCGGAATCCATAAAGATTACAGGCAATGAAGTGTTACTGATGCAGGTTTGGATGAACTTGCTTGGTAATGCGGTGCAGCATCTGCCGAAGGGCCGTAGCATTGAGGTTCGGGCAGAGCAGTTGGATAAAGCGTGTGTCGTGTATATTCAGGATACTGGAGACGGAATTGCAGCCGAGCATCTGCCTTTTTTGTTTGACCGTTTCTACCGGGCGGATCATGCACGTGAACGTTCATCTGGCGGGACCGGCCTGGGCCTTGCGATTGTGCAGAAAATTATTCGTCTCCATCACGGCACCATTGAGGTGTCCAGTTCAGCTGAAGGCACGCTCTTTACCGTAACGCTTCCACAGATGTAATGTGTTATTCATTTTCCGTTCATTTTCACCTCCTATACTTGGATTATCAAGAGGGAGGTCAGAGCAAATGTACTTGGCTATACGGGAAATGAGGTTTGCAAAAGGACGATACGCATTGATTGCCACCATCATGGTGCTGGTTTCGTTTCTGGTGTTGTTTGTAACCGGACTTGCGCAGGGGCTGTCGTATGATAACGCAGCTTCGATTAAAAATATGGCAGCAACCCATTTTATACTCGAACAGGATTCGAATCATCGATTTACTCGTTCACAGGTGGGCCAGCAGGAGCTGGATGAGGCCCGTGCTGTCGTTGGACAGGATAATGCCGAGCCGCTTGGGGTTCGAATGACGACCGTCAGCCCGGCGGACGATACCAAGAAGATCGATGTCACCCTATTCATGGTGAACTCGGGAAGCTGGCTGGCGCCAACGGTTACCGAAGGCAATGCGATCAACGATCAGTCCGCAGGGCAGGTGGTGGTCGATCGGAAGCTGGCGAAATCCGGCGTCACGATTGGCACGGTTCTGGTGGATCAAGCCTCGGGGACGGAGTGGACAGTGAGTGGTTTTGTGCAAAATGAATCGTTCAGTCACGCACCGGTGGTGTTTATGAATGAGCAGGAATGGCTTACATTGCAAGCTGGATCACGTACTGTGCAGGCAACATCTGCAATAGGTCGAGTAGACACCGGCACTGGCACTGGAACAAGCGCGATTGCTAAAGCGAATACTGACGCTATTGGCACTGAAAAGAGCGCTGAAGCTGTAATGGGTACATCGACTCCATCTGGTTCACTGAATGCGCCAGTTTACAATGCAATCGCGGTCAAAGGTGCGGATGATCAAGTGAGCAAGTTGAGTGCCGCCTTACCAAAGACAGAGATCATCACCAAATCGGATGCGGTATCCGCTATTCCAGGTTACAAGGAGGAGCAGGGCTCATTATTGATGATGATTGCTTTCCTGTACGTCATCTCGGCATTTGTACTGGCGGTATTTTTCTACGTCATTACAATTCAGAAGACCAGTCAATTTGGCATTTTAAAAGCGATTGGAACACGAAACGGTTATCTGGCAGGCAGTGTGTCGCTACAGGTGTTGCTGTTGTCCGTCGGTAGTCTGGTGATTAGCGTATTGCTTGTGCGGCTGTTCGAATCTGTTCTTCCAGCATCTATGCCTTTTCAATTAGGAATATCCACCCTTGCATTGACCTGTGTGTTATTCATTCTGATGTCGATGGCGGGTTCGTTGTTCTCGGTGTGGAAGGTTACCAAAATTGATGCACTCGATGCGATTGGGAGGACGGCAGCATGAGAAAACGACTGGAATTACAAGGGATTACACAGACATTTGATGACGGTGGCAGCCAGCGTACAATATTGGATCGCCTTGATCTTCAGGTGGCAGAAGGAGAACTTGTCGCCGTGATGGGCCCTTCGGGTTCAGGAAAAAGTACATTTCTGTCCATTGCAGGTGCACTGCTCGAACCCACGGATGGGGAGGTACTACTGGATGGCTCTTCGATCATGGGCAAGAGTAAAACGGACATCTCGGATGTGCGGCTGCGCCAGCTCGGATTTATATTTCAAAGTGCGAATCTGATTCCTTACCTGAAGGTGGAGGAGCAGTTATTAGTAGTAGCGAAGCTTGCGGGTATGGACAAAAGTAAAGCCGAGCGCCGTGCAGGTGAACTGCTGGAGACGGTGGGCCTGTCTCACCGGCGCAAAGCATATACTGACAAGCTGTCCGGCGGAGAACGCCAGCGCGTTGCCATTGCGCGGGCGCTAATGAATGATCCGGCTGTGCTACTGGCGGATGAACCGACGGCTAGCCTCGATGCGGAGCGCGGGCTGGATATTGTAGGCACGATTGCGCGGCTCGTGAAGGAGCAGGGCAAGAGTGCGGTGATGGTTACGCATGATGAGCGGATTTTGCCGCTCTGTAGCCGGGTTCTTTTTTTGGAAAAGGGAAAGCTGGTAGCACGTTAGAGGATTGTGAATTTGCTTTTCGAAGAAATAAGTTGATGAGAAATACGCTTAACGGTTAGTTCCCGTGCGATGAGAGGGTCACAGCTCCTGTGGGAGAGGTGGCCTTCTTTTTGTGTTTTCGACTATAATTGGAAGGGAATGGCGTGTACGTTGAGGTAAAGATTCAGGCTACGAATGGATGACAGTACATCATGAATTTCATTGGGAGAGGATTGGATGCGAATGAACAGCATAGATGCACAACAATTTCCGGCACTGAGTACGTCGATCCACTGGGGAATCATTGAGGCGGAGTTTAGGCTGGGCGAGCAAATAGACGAGACACTGGTGAGTAATGTGAGCATTATTCCGTTTGTTGGAGAAGAGTGTGTTGTGTTTCAACTGGATAACGGACTGTGGGAACTGCCCGGAGGAACGTTGGAAGCAGGCGAGCACTATATGGACGGATTGAAACGTGAACTGATGGAAGAATTAGGCGCGGAGCTACGTAGCTACCAAGTTTTTGGACAGTTTCATTGCACTTCCAGTGCTCTTGAGCCGTATAGACCTCACATTCCGCATCCGCATTTCATTAGAGTCATTGGTTACGGTGATGTGGAATTGGTATGTGAACCGCTCAATCCCGAAGATGGGGAGCAGGTGGTGGCGGTTGAGGCCGTAGAGATTGATGAAGCGGTACGGCGTTTTCGGGAACAGAACAGACATGATATTGCCGAGATGTACGAACTGGCCTATGTGCTGCGAAAAAACAGATAAGGGCTGATATAACCGAAGACGAAGGGCATTGTTGGAGTTTTGAAATTTAGTGAGAGAATCTATACGCTTCCATTGGAGTTGCTGTGTGATAGGTATGTACGTATCTCATGATCGATAAATGTTTTTTGAAAGTATCTACATAAAGGAGGTTCACCCATGATTCGAGAAGAGATTAATCGGATGCTGGATGTGTTGCCGGAAAGTGAACTTAACGTGGCATACTCACGAGTTGAAATGGTGTACCGCAAATATATGTATGAGAAAATGATCGCGGACAAGGGAGTACAAGTGACCGAGTTGTGCGAGGAATCGGAGGAGATTGTTCAGCGCTGGGATGAGGTGTTTGCCCATAACTTGGATGATGTTTCGAAAGAAACGATCTATTACAGCCAGTACAAATGGCATATGTTCAGTTACAAACAGCAGGAGTGTTTGGAAGGGGAAGCAGCACGAGTAGCCTTCGATGCCGAAGAGAAGACCGACTTATATGTGATGTATCAACATACGCCGTTTGTCCAGATCTATGAGAGCGCAAGTGCTGTCGTCGCAGCTGATTTTGATGAACAACAGGATATCTATATCTTCGACAATGCGTTCACATGGACATATGTACATACACATGAATCGATGTGCGGGCCGTATTTTTATAAAATCGAGGCATAGAGGGAGGAAGTTCTTTTGCAGGAACTTTTTAAAGAGATGATCAAAAATGAAGTGAAACCTTTATTAGTCCGTCACGGTTATACTAAGAAGGGTCTTAACTTTCGTAAAGTAGATGGAAATCTTGTATACACATTCAACTTTCAAAAAGCAAAATATAATACCGTAAACCTGGTTCGGTTTTATATCAATGGTATGATTCATTCCTCCGAGCTTGCGGAGCTACAGATCGTTACACCAAGTGGTGCAGTACTGGAGGAGCAGGCTCATTTTATCTGCAGAATTGACAAAATAGTTCCTGCTGCTCCAGACCGCTACTCTTTGACACCTGACACCGACCTGGTCACCTTTTCTAAAGAACTGCTCTCCCATCTGGAAAAGGCCGTTGAATACATGGAGAACATAACCAGCGCCAGGGATATTGTGGAGTATTATATGAATATAACCGCACTACATTTAAGCGAAGAAACCTTTCATTATCTACTGCAAAATGGCGATACTACGACTGTTCAGAAATATCTACAACAGCTACATGCTAAATATGGAGCCCAAAAGCGATGGACGATTTTTGAGAAGAAGTATGCCGCTATTTTTGCATCGTATGGACTCTAACACATTCTTCAGGATGTGTAGTAGACCGGTTCTACTTTATATAACGTTTGCTCAATCGTTGGACATAAGGCAGCATCATACACTCCATGAAATTTGATTCTAAAATAAAGACTTTTGAGAAAGTTTTTAATGTTGTTTTTTTGCCTGAAGGCAGGCAAAAATTCGGATTCATTCTCCACCGTGCCAAAACGTTGAATCCATTGTTGAACGGACGCCTGACTAAGGATGTTTCTATCCAGAATACACATGACTGGTGTTATCATTCGTTCGTCTTCGCCATCGGAGTAGACCCGGTCACTGATCGTCATTTTCTCGTACACCAGATCCAGCATCGTTGATAAATCAGCCTCATCTAATTCATTATATTGAGCCAAATCTTCCAACACATCAGCAGCATGAGCTACAGCGTGAGCCCAACCCTTAGTTTCATCATATCCACGGTAATCCTTTTCTTCTCGTACATTGTGAAAGACTACATCCTTAATCTGATGAATGCGCTCACTTGACAGGAAGGGCGATGCTGCGTGTCTCATGAAAAGAAGAGGGATAACCAGCATGGAAAAGGAACGTGTGAATACGGAGTCGGAATGGGTTTCCCCCAGTCCATAAAGCAGATGGTCACGATCTAAAACGGTGGTTAAAATGTGTTCTAATTCGGATGTAGTCAGAGAAAGGCTAGGAATCCAGTGAGATAGGGTGGTATAGATCAACTCATCACGCAATTGTGCGTCCACCGTACCGATGTTATGTAACATTTCTTGGATCAGGACGAAGGCGTCTGACTGTGCTTGATATTGATTTTCTCGTATGTACATCAGTTTTTCTTTTAAATTCATTTAAACACACTCCTGCAATTTAAATTTCATTCTAGTAAACTTATTATCAAACGTATTATACAATCTCTAAGGAGGAAAGCCCAAATGACAACCAATAAAGGAACACGGCGAACATGCGAGAAGGGACATACATTTTTTAAAAAGAGTGATTGTTCGACTTGTCCCAAGTGTGAGGCGGAGCGGAAACCGAAAGAGGGATTTATGAGCCTGCTATCTGCTCCGGTAAGACGTGCACTGGAAGCAGAAGATATTACGACATTACCAAGACTTGCTGAATATACGGAAAAAGAAATTCTGAAACTGCACGGTATAGGGCCATCGTCCATGCCTATACTGCGTAAATCGCTGGAGGAAGAGGGATTGTCCTTTAAGGTATGACTTTAATCTTTGATTTCAAGCTTTTTTGATCGTTTTCCTCATTCCTCAGCTCATGTGAAGCTACTCTATAACAGATAACAGTTCTTCCATCGTGACCTGATACAGCAAGTTCCCCTCACTCAGTAGCAGGCGATCCTGACGAAAATCCTGTCGCGCCTGTTGGAAGGGGCGTTTTTTCTCGTTCAGCAATTGGAACTTCGTTCCTTTGGTGAGGCTGCCAGACTTCTGCATTTTCTTGAAAATAAATGTTCCATGCTTCCCGTACCCGGCATCAAACAGGAAGTGATATCCATCCGTACAGAAACCGGAGGAACCTGATATATTTGGATTCAGGAAGTTCATTCGAGCAGACTCCGGTTTGAATCCTCCCGAAATACAACCAAGTGAAAAGTCACTATAATAGTAGAACCAGACTTCTTCCTCGTTCACCACATTGAGTGCGTAACAGTCAGCAATGTCTGCACTGTTATTTTTATAGAGCACATTCCCGTATGCATCCCAAGCGAGCAATCCACTCGCCCCAACGGGCTGATCCCAGCCATAGTTACCAAAGATACCTTCATCGAAGTAACTCGTCCAGATCGTTCCATGCTTCGTCACCTGTACACTCTGAATCCCATCCCCGAGCAAAAATTCTCGAATCGTCGTGCCTTCCATATCACATACTTTGGCGTTCAGATCAAATTGATCGTTTCCATAATAGGTGCAGCGCGCACCAACGAGCAGAAGATGTTCTTGTAAAGGCTGTACATAATGATAGTGAAATTGTTGTCCCCCGATGACAACTTCCTGGACATATTGATCCGATACAATCAGCACTTTGTACGTGTATGGCTCCTTTAGTTTGGTTTGCACGAACATACCTTTTCTTCGTTCAGGGACTTGATTAATAAGTAGTATATATGCAAGCCCATCGTGTCCCCACTGTACGGAGACGATATCGAAACCTTCGGTATAAACGGAGATATCTGCAAAAGGCAGTAACGTTAATTTTGGATCAGGCATGGCTAAATCCTCCTTATTATAAGTAATCGTAAGCAGCATCGTAGGCTGCTGTTGTTACGTTGAATTATGACATGAGCGGACGGGACGGAACATGGTGTAAGTATAACGAACCTGATAATAGGAGGTAGAAAAAATGAGTATGCCTCATTTCTTCACTGTGGTACAATAAGGAAGCTGTGTAAATTTTTATGGGAGGGACTAAATAGCTTTCAAGTAAGAATAGGAAAGAAACGTATAGAGTATTTATACATATGGAATTGAATAGCGGCAGTTAAAACAGCATAAGAGAAGGACGTGTTAGAAGTGCAACAAGAACCTCGACAAGAACCATTTCAAGAATCAATGATAGAATACCGTCCATTGGGTGTGTCTGGACTCGGAGGCTGGCTGATCCTAATCCAGATTGGTTTGTGGTTCACATTAGTGATGCTCCTTGCACAGATTAGCCAGTCTGTTTTACCCATTTTAAACACAGAGACATGGGAGATTCTAACTTCGAAAGATTCAGGTTATTATCACCCACTTTGGGGTCCAATGATTATTTTTGAGGCGATTTACAACATATTGTTTCTATTATTCACGGTGTATGTCATCGTTGCTTTTTATCGTAAAAAAGCGATGCTTCCACGCCTGATGATTATTTTTTATAGTCTTAGCCTAGTAGTTGGTATGGTGGATTATCTGCTACTTTATCAGATTCCGATAGCAAGGGAGTTAGAAGACGGAAGTTCAGTACGGGACATTGCAAGATCAGCCATTGCTTGTGCGATCTGGATTCCGTATTTTATCAAGTCTGAACGTGTAAAGAACACATTTGTTCGTTAAATGATGAGACAGTGAGAGGTGACAAGAACGCTATGAAGATTTTCCTGGTTCGACATGGTGCAGATGAAGAAGGCTATCGCGGCGGCTGGAGCCAAAGGGGACTCATGGAAGCGGGTGTTATTCAGTCCAGAGCTTTAGGATCGTATCTGTATGAACATAAAGAGCAATATGATATTCATACGGTGATAAGCAGCGATCTACCCCGTGCGGTGCAAACAAGCCAAGCCATTGAAGAGTCATTGGGCATTCGAGGTATACACACACCTGATTGGCGTGAGATGAACAATGGTGACATGGCGGGTATGCTCCATGCGGAAGCGGAGGAAAAGTACCCTGGAGTTTATTTTAATACGCTCAAGATGGACACTGCTTTTCCGGGCGGAGAAAGTCCGACCCATTTTTATACAAGAATACAAAATGCATTCGAGAATCTTTGTGTTCAACTCGAAGAGAAGCGAATCCAATCAAATGTTTTACTGGTGACCCACGGTGGGGTGATTAATGTCCTTTATTATGTGCTCGCTAACAGGGAGTGGAGCAATACGTCCAGTTTTTATCCCATCGACAACACGAGTATTCACACGGTTCAGAACATGAAAAATGGCTGGAGCATATTGGACACGAACAGGATTCCTCATTTAAGATCGTAAAGTAACAGAACTCCAAGGCACCATGTATCAGCGTATACGGTAATCGTTATTGGTGTCGCCGGTTTTATTCGTTTGAAATTATAGAGGTGCAGGAGTTAATTATTTTTATATGGAACGTACATAATGTCATAGCGCCCTTGGAATGTCTTTCGCTATAATCTTCAGGTTATCAGGACGTGGAGGTAACTGGCTGAAAGATAATCAGGGGAGGCGTATGACGATCAGAAACAAATATAAAGCACTTGAACTGGAGACCCCGGGCGTCTATGAGCTGGAAGGGCTAGAGGTTGGAGTGACTTCGAATTGCAATTATAAATGCGACTACTGCTGTGCCTACAATCGAGATGATGGGGAGTGTATCAGCGGTGCAGAGGTTATCCGAATTATTCGTGAGCTTCCACATCTCAAGCGGGTACGCCTGTCAGGCGGCGAGGTGACGCTGAAATATCAGGATTGTCTGGAGATTGTAACGTACTGTGCAGCACATGGCATAGATACACAGCTGAACACCAATGCCAGTCTGTTGACAGAGAAAAGAATCATAGCATTACGGGATGCCGGCTTGTCCAACATCCATATTTCTTTCAACTACACCGATGCGGAATCGTATGCTGCCTACTACCGTGTGCATCCAAGCATGTATGAGAGATTAGAACGTAATATCCGTCTTTGTACGGAGCTGGGTTTGGAAACCGTACTGGAAACGTTGTTGTTCAAAGGCAATCAGGATCATATGCTGGCGATTAGCGATAAAGTATATGACTTGGGTGTGCGTATTCATGAGATTCAGAACAGCATCAAGATGCCACACACCGACTGGAGTCAGATTGTCTCCAAAGAGTCACTGGTTCAATCGGTAACGGCGTTAATCGAACATAAAAAGCCGGATACAACGCTCTATTTTACATGTATGGATCGGTTTGCCGAACAATTGAATCTGCGTGAACAGCCAGGGGTATATTTCTCGAACTGTGTGGATGGTACGAAACAATTACACTTGCATGGTAACGGAGACATTCTGATCTGTGAGCTGTGCCATCCGGTGGTCATTGGTAATATTTATAGTGGTACGTCACTGAAGGATATCTATACGCAGCCACCTGTTGCACTAACGGACTTTCTGGAAAAGCGCCCTTGCCCGGCTTATGATGCTTTATTCACATAAATCCATTCTACTTTGAGGTCTTCTGATTTCCTTTAACGGAAACGGAGGATCTTTTTTGTATTTTAAAGATAAACTCATAGCCATCTTACCTCTTTCATTTCAGATTCATTTAAGTTACCGGTCCTAATATGGCATTAGAACGTAAATGAATCTGGAGAGGTGAATGATACATGATCAAACTCTTTGAAAAAAACAATCGGAAAGACCAACATAGCATTCCTGTTTCCCGAAAAAAACGCAGGTGGCTTACCTTTACCCTTGTGGCTGTCATTGTTATAGGTAGCATTCTGTACAGCCTGGCTGACCGATATTTGATTCGGCATGTACAGGTGGTTGTGGCTGATGATAACACGGTAGCTACTCCTGCAACGGCGAATGCTGGATCTGAGGGAACAGCGAGTACAACCTCTACTACAACGAGTGCAACGGGTGCACATGCAACGTCAGATGACTGGAGTTACAGCAGTGATGATCTAAAGATACAGATTCAGAAGGTGCAGACAGGCTCCGGCTCGGATCAGATTACCTATTATGTAGCTGATGTACAGGCGAAGGACGCGAGCAGTTTGCGAAGTGCGCTGGCGGACAATAGCTTTGGCACCAATATCACGGAGGACACATCGGAGATTGCCGAAGCAAACAACGCGATTTTTGCGATAAACGGTGACTACTACGGATTCCGTGATGATGGTGTCATTATCCGTAATGGCGTGTTATATCGGGACAGCCCGACAAGGGACGCGTTAGCTCTGTTTAATGACGGGACAATCCGAACGTACAATGAAAATGATATTTCTTCTACTGAACTCCTGGCAGAAGGAGTAACGAATACATTATCCTTTGGGCCGATTCTGGTGCAGAACGGTGAAATTACAAGTGATTTCAGTCGTGTGAAAATTGACAATAACTTTGGCAATCGCTCCATTCAGGATGCGAATCCACGAACAGCTATCGGTATGATAGCTCCAAACCACTATGTGTTTGTTGTAGTCGATGGAAGACAGGATGACAGCCGGGGCATGACGCTGGCTGAACTTGCCCAGACGATGAAAGACCTGGGCGCAACCGAGGCTTACAACCTTGACGGCGGAGGTTCTTCCACCATGTATTTTATGGGCAGGGTAGTCAACAATCCTCTGGGACGTAACCAGGAACGTGGCGTAAGTGACATTCTGTATCTAACGGAGGCACAATAATATGACAATCCTTATTCCATCCTATGAACCTGACGTTCGTTTATTGAATCTGGTTATGCAGTTACAGACATTTAAGCTTGGGCCTATTGTGATCGTAGATGATGGCAGCGGGGCTGAATACCGTGGAATTTTCGAGACAGCTGAGGCGTACGGTTGTACAGTGCTGACACATGAGGTCAATCGGGGCAAAGGCCGGGCGCTGAAGACTGGTTTCCAATATATTAGAGAGCATGGCCCCAAAGGCGGAGTTGTATGTGCAGATAGTGACGGGCAGCATCTGCCGCATGATATTCGGAGTATCTTTGAGACACTGCTTGCGCAGACAAGCCCTGGCATTGTATTAGGAAGTCGTCGCTTTACAGGTAAGGTGCCTGTCCGTAGCCGTTTCGGTAACCGTGTTACCCGTACTGTGTTTGCGCTGACAACAGGCAGTAAGGTGTATGATACACAGACGGGACTTCGTGGTTTTCCATATGCGATGCTGGACTGGCTGTGCCAAATTCCCGGAGAACGGTTTGAGTATGAGATGAACATGCTGCTAAACGCACATAAGGAAGGATATGAGATTACAGAAGAATTCATTGATACGGTCTATCTGGACCACAATGAATCCTCCCATTTCCGTCCTTTGGCAGACTCGTTTCGTATCTACATGCCCATTCTGATGTTCAGTACATCTTCTGTCTTATCTGCTCTGATTGATTTTGGATTATTATTCATCATACAGTATTTCACACATAATCTGTTTCTGTCGGTGGTTGCCGCAAGGCTTTGCAGTTCCATGTTCAATTACACTGTGAACCGCAAATATGTTTTCTCCGCAGGTCGGAGTTCCAAGATTCAGCAGTCGTTACCGAAATACTTCTCGCTTGTGTTGTTGGTGCTGTTACTAAACTACGGATTGTTATATTTGTATAATGAACAACTGATCATTCCGCTATTGGCAGCTAAAATTCTGACGGAAATTTCAATCTTTGCGTTCAGCTACTGGGCACAGCGAAGATTTGTATTTTAATTAGCCTAAGGACGCGCGTATCCGTTTTAGTTCTCGATTGTGGCAGCTTGCTCAATGACAAGCGTGTTCAGCAACATGGAAAAGTAATATAAAGAGTGAGCCAACGGGCTCGCTCTTTTTCAATTGAAGCGGTTTCCAAAATATTGGATTATAGGGTACGATGGACATAGGGCTTTACGTGAATGAACCTATGGCAGGAGGTAGATCATGTATCTTCGAAGCGTTGAATTAATGTCAGATAAGATTGAGCAACCTGGGGAATATCCCTTCAGTATCCCGTCGATTCATTCCATGGGGCGACTGGAGTTTAGCAATAACGTTACGTTTTTTGTTGGTGAAAATGGATCTGGAAAATCAACATTGCTGGAAGGCATCGCTCATCAATGTGAATTTAATACCGCCGGAGGCGGGCGGAATAATGTGTTTGAAACACATGCATCTGAGTCCTCACTAGGAGACTATCTAAGACTGGCCTGGTTGCCTAAAATGGCAAACGGTTTCTTCTTGCGATCCGAATCGTTCTATCAATTTGCATCCCATGTCGATGAGATGCCGGAATCGCTTCGATATTATGGCGGACGTTCATTGCATAAGCAATCCCATGGAGAGTCTTTTCTTAACTTGTTCATCAACCGTTTCAGTTCCAAGGGGATTTATCTGCTTGACGAGCCAGAGGCCGCTTTGTCTCCAGCCCGGCAGCTCTCGTTGCTGCGAATTATTCATGACTTGTCGAGTACTTCGCAATTTATCATTGCGACACATTCGCCCATTCTGCTCGGGTATCCGGGGGCCGATATTCTAAGTTTTGACGACGGACATATTCACGAAATTAGGTATGAGGATACAGATCATTATCAGATTACTCGCAGCTTTCTGGAGAATCAGGATCGAATGCTGCATGAATTGTTTAGGGATGATTAACTGGATAACGACAAGCAGAAATACGAATTAAACCATTGGATATTAGAAGGAGAGATCGGATGAAAACAGGATTGTTAATTGTGGATATGCAAGAGAGCATTGTGCGTCAAAAGATGGATCAGAAGGCCATAGACCATGCCTGCGAATATATCAATCATGTCGCGAACGTACTTCGCTCCAATGACCATGTGGTCGTGCATATTCAAGATGTGGAAGGCATGGAGGGAGCAGAACCCGAGCAATATCAGGTCATTTCAGAGATTGATGTGGATGGGGAAGATATTACGATCACCAAAGAGAGTTCCAATGCATTCTGGCAAACCAATCTGGAGCAGACGCTCAAAGATTTAGGCGTTGAACTGCTCATCGTATCCGGTTTTGCCGCAGAAGAGTGTGTCCTGTTCACATACAATGGTGCCATGGAGCGCGGATTCAGACCCGTGATGCTCCAGAACGGTGTTCTTAGCACATATTCAGATGCCGTAGCTTCAGCCTACAGGGATCGCAACGTAATCTCGTACCCGGTGGTTGATTACTTGATTGGATCGCGGATGTCATAAACGGAGGTTACTGTTCATCAAAATGCTGATTTTATTCTCGAAGGGGGAAAAGCAGGATGGATGGATACTACATTGCTTTATTAATCGTACTTTCTTGCACGGGGCTGATCTGGACGGTCAAAGGCATTAAGAAAAAGCTGCGTCTGATGGTGTTTTTCGGTGTCATTCTGATGCTGGCACCTATACTAATCATTATGGGCTGGATGACATGGTTACCGCTTGTAAGCTCCGTTGCTCTTGTTGCTTCTTTGTTTGTGCGGAAAGAGGCAAGGAGACAGCATGAGTGACCCTGTTACTGGGAGGAAGTCATAATGCCAAATCATCAATTTGTTGTTGAAGATCAAACCGTTCTCAAAGAAAACTTGATGGATGCTTACTCTTGGGACTCTGATGGAAAGGTATATAAACGTGGACTTGGGGTAGTAGAGCAGGCTGTGTTTGAGGATGAATTTATATCTTACATCCATGATACTCTTCGTTGGTTAGACACATGGAATCCGAGTACTGATACAAGACATACAGGACTGAATGTACATGGGATAACCGTTATTGTTGGGCAGGATATCCTGTTGAAGCTTGAGCAAATTATACGATCATGGAATGAGTTACTTAGCCTTGCTCCTGACCCGATTGTTCTTACAGGGAATTATTGCATCGATGTAACGACGGGGAAGAGATGCGATGAGAAGCTTGTGTATGACAAAACCGATTTAATAGATCAATTGAGCAAGCTTGCTGTCATGACAAAGTATGCTGCAGAGACCGGACGTTGTATTATACATTTTGGCGTATAACGATCTGTTGAAAGAGGGGAACAATGACTAGACGTATTATCGTAACAGGCGGCGCTATTATTCGAGACCATGCAGGGAAAATTTTGCTTCAACGAAGATCGGATTACGGAGATTGGGGATTACCTGGGGGCGGTATGGAAGCGGGTGAACAGATCGAAGAGACGATGATCAGGGAAGTGAAAGAGGAAACGGGCTTGGAGGTGATTTCTTACGAATTGGCCGCGATATACACGGGTGAAAGAATGAACTATACATATCCTGACGGGAATGAAGTCGTTTTTGTCATGTTTTTGTTTAATGTTACTGCAGAGTTGGCTGGACGCATGGCCGCGGATCATAGAACGCTTTTGTTTGAAGATGAACAAAGAGAATCGCTGCAGCTTGTGTTTCATCAGCTGGATGAGATCGATTTGTCAGTCATCAACAAGGTTCAGCAGCCTGTATTTATCGACCTGATGAAAGGTGAAGCTACGCTGCTTCGTCATTGAAATCATAACATCTCTGGATAAAAGGAGGGCTTTGCTTGCCTTGGCCAATGGTTCATTTTGCAGTTGCATCTGAAATCGTACTGCATTCATCTCCATCATTCTTACTGGGAAGCCTAGCACCGGATTCCATTCATGTGAGAACGAACATACGCAGTGAAAAGGCAAAAACGCACCTCATGGCTGTAGAGCATGAATTTCCTACAGATACTGATTTTCAGCATGGTATTGAATCAAACAGACAACGGATGCAGCAAGACCACCAATTTGCGCAATACCTATGCGGTTACATCGCCCATATATACACTGATCGAGAGTGGACATATCAGATTTATCCACCTTACGAAGCTGACCCGAATGGACGAAGTGTGTACACCCATGATGTGAAAAAGCTGGAGTTTAGAATCCTGCGTGAATACGTCGGTGCTTACGGATGGTTAGATCAGTTGATGACAGCAAAAGCATATGAGTTTGGCGGTCTGTCAGTACATGAGGTGTACGAGTACAGGGGAGAAAAGTTGGATTTCCTCATGAACCAGAACGAGCCTGCGGATGATTTCCATGTGTTGACGATGGACAGTATATCAACTTTTATCCAGAAGACCGCCTTGAATTTGAAAACAAGATTCAAAGAATGGCATGTCTACGAACATCTATAAGTTGAACTATTCATTTATACTTTAACGGAGAGCACAGAAAAAAACTGAAAAAGCGAAGCGGTCGCCTTTATCACCGGATTTTCCCCTATGAAAAAGGGAATTCAGAGAATCTATATAGATTTTTAGCGAGACTGGGAGTGGGAAACAGGATGGGACAAGGTATTTGTTTGGTACCATATGAAGAACAATATCATCAAGATTTAACCCGGTTTACGCTGAAAAATGAACAAATTCACTTTACGGCATTGCCTGCCCAGGTGATTGAAGAGGCTATGATCAATCCGGACAAAGATCCGATCGTTATTTTACATCAGGTTGTGCCTGTAGGGTTCTTTGTTTTACATAAAGGGTCAGAATACGTGGAGCCTGCGGAATCGGATCACAAAATACTCATTCGTGCGCTGTCGATCTCGGAGCAATATCAAGGGAAAGGTTATGCACTGGATGCCATGAAGCAACTGCCTGATTGGGTACGTGAGTTTCACCCTGAGATTGACGAAATCATTCTCGCTGTGAATGAGGCAAATAAGGCTGCATATCAGTTGTATGTAAAATCTGGTTTTCTTGACCTTGGATTGACCCGAATGGGTAGCCGCGGTATTCAGCATATTTTATGCTACAGCATGATAAAAGAGAGGAGCATGTAATGAAGGCTGAGATCAGAAAAGAAGATTTAAAATCCCAAAAACTAAGCTGGCTGTGTATTGAACCGATGCTGCTCTCCGTCCGCGGACAGAGTGTGGAAGCCAAAAAAGAGGTATACATGCGGCTAAACGAAGGGCAACAAGCATTATACCTGTTTTATTCCTATCACAATCACACCATAAGTCTGTCAGAGTTTTATTGGTTCTCAGCGTATAATATTATTGATCTGCGTAGCTGGAGCGGGATCAGGAAAGGCATGCAATTTTTTGATTTGAATGAGATGATTGATGTACTGGACGAGATAGAAGCTCTTATAACGGATGTAAAAAAATCCGGAGAAACATGGCACGAAGTATCGCCAACCGATTTGGAACATGACCCTCAGTTGCTTCAGCAGACGGAGCGTTTATACGCAGCATATCGGCAGGCTTCACAGCAAGCGATCATAACGATGAATGAGTGGGTACGGCAGCATCAGGATTTGGTTTTAGAGGTTAAGGCAGAGGCATAGAAAAACGAGCAAAAGATCGTAAAACTACTCTGAAGAGTAGTTTTTTTGTTTTTAATGCAACACAACTACGGGTTCATGCAACAAAACGCAAAGTAGTGGGAAGTGTCTTTTCAGATATGTAATATGAGTGGTGAGAGGAGGGCAACGTGTGAAAGTTATGTTTGAGGAAAATCAGGAGATGCAGCCTAACGAGGCCAAAATAGTAACTCATCCTGCAGAGAAGTCAAAGTGGGATCGTATTCGGGAAGCGATTGGTCAATCCGAGACGGAACTGATCGTGATCCAGGCGAAAAACAATCGTCAGGTGAGGATTAAACTTAGCAGCGTCATTGCCATTGAATCGGAAAATCGCATGTGCGGGGTGCGTGTCGTCACAGGAGAGAGATATTTGCTTAACCAACGTCTGAAATATGTGGAAAAAGATTTTCAAGATACTTCATTCGTACGAATCAACAATCAGACGATGATTAACACCACACATATCAGCAACTTTTCAGCTGCCGAACATGCCAGAATTCAGGTTAATCTGACCGATGGCTCCAGCTACTCCGTCAGTCGGTTTTATATTCAAAACTTTAGGAGGAAACTATCATGATCAATCAGCTTAAACAATCATTTTTTCAGGTATTTACGGTCACGACACTTTGGGTCATCCTACTGCTGACGCTGTTCTACCGCGATCAGCCCATTCAAATGGTGTATTTGTGGAACATTGCAGGCATCTCCCTTATTGCGGCTCTATTGTTTGGAGTGATGTACAGCGCACTGTGGAATCATCTTACGTTGAAGCCGATATGGAACATCGTTATTTCTTCTACATGTAACATTGCCGGAGGCATGGGCATCATTTGGTTGTTTTCCAGAGAGATGTTTGAGCTAATTGCGCCTTGGTTCCCGGGAATGTGGCTTCTATCAATCGTGTTGCATGTTATTGCGTTTTATTTTTATGCTAGAATGGATAGCAGGAAAAAAGCGGAAGAATTAAACGACATTCTGAAGTAAGTCAGGTGAACAGCTATGAATGAAGATGAGCTTTTGCAAGTATACGGAATAGAGCCTGACAAGGAACAGCGGGAGTCCATTCGTAGGCTGCTGCAACAAGAGATGGAGAATCAGAAAATAGAGGATCATGAGGTATTGAAACTGCTGTGCATCATGTTGTTTGCTATCGGTAGCGTAGAGGACACAGAGCTGATCTGGCAAGCCAAACGAAAAAATCAGGACGCAGGCAGTTACATTGATGTGCAGCTGCTTTGCGGTGCAGGCTTTGAAGAAACAATCGTGTATCTGGAAAAAAAGGGCGGCGAACAAGCGCATGATCAGGTGCTTTATCTCAAGAAGTGCGAGCCGTACGACTTTGTGGATTTTTGCAAAGACGAATGGTTATCAGGATACAGAGGCTATTACGGCATCTGATGCCAAGGATGGAGGGATATGGTGAAGCAGGAGAGTGCTATACACGTACAGAAGCAACTGTGTGAGAAATACCATGCAGACTATGTTCCGAGTGAACCCCACCTGAAGGTAGGGATTGCCTGGAACGTAAAGGAGAAACGCGAGCCTATCCATGGGATGCGAATTCAGCCAGAAGGCGATACGACGGGCTGGTACATATGGGCCGAGGAATATTCGGCAGCTGATGATTTCTTTGTACCGCTACATGTTGCTCATATCGATGAATGGGATGCGAAGATTAGTCGATATCTCGGACTTGCTCCGGGATGGAGGTTCCTGATTGCCGAGGATTATGAGGATGTATGGTTTGATGAAGGTTTGCTTAATAGATAAGAAAGAGGTAAAGATGTATTTGATTTGCGTTTAACATGATATGAAGATTTATGAAATGAGGCCAGCAAAGATGGTAATGCAGCATAGGAACACCGATATCTTTTGAAAGATGAGGATGGGAAGGAGCTCCAAGTTAAGGGTACAGGAATATTAAATAGGTTTGTAAATAAATAATTGAGCTAGCGCGCTTGCATATAGCATGGATATCCATGCAGGCAGCGTGTTTTTTTATGTCAGGAGGGAATGTAGTATGAAAGTGGATGTGTTTCCACAGCATTCGCAAATCCCACATTATGGGTTATGATGTATCTGGGAGAAAATTTACAGCGACAGGAAGTCATGGGTTGAAAACGAACTGGGAGTGAAGTGGAATGATCCGTAAGTTAGCTGTGTTCCTGGTGATGAGTTGGAAATGGTCAAACTAATGAATGCGCGTACACGTTACTTATATGAACAGGATGAAAAGGGAATAAGAGCCTCTTTGCGCCGGAAGCCCCAATCTCCGGCATGCCGAATTATACATTCTGTAAAATCACTTCCATGGGTGACATTATGATTACAGAACAAAAAAGCTCTATCAAGGTGTTGTGATCATTACGGAATTGAAAGAAGGGACAGAACGTGGTGCAGAAGACATTATTTGAACTTGTGAATGAGGTGCAGGATGAAGCCACTTTTATTGCTTTCCTAAGTGCTTTAAGTAAGGATCGACACACCTGTGCCGATGAATGGCAACATGATTCGATCGAATCATTTTTGGAAGCTGCAGCAGATTGGGGGCAGGAATCCATTAAGGGATTAACGCATTATGAGAAGCCTGATAACCCTTGGAAGCGATGTGCTCAGATGATGTACATGGGAAAAATTTATGAGTAATTGGTGAACTATAGGGCAACTAAGAATGATACATAACGGAGGTTATATAAGATGATGGAATTTGTAGAGATAGGTTTGATTGTTGTAACGGTAATGTTATTCGTCCTAGGTGCGATTAGTAAACGTAAATCATTCATCAGTTGGGGGGGCGCAAGCCTCCTTCTACTAGTCGTGTTGTTTATTCCGTCGTTTGTGAACGGATTTCAGAATGGATTTGTTGAAGGATGGACGGCTCGATGACTGATTCGGTGAACAGAAATATATCGTATTTGCAAGACAACAGCCGATTTAACTTTCGTGTTGCCGGTATTGTGATGGATGCGGACAGAGTTCTTTTACACCAGGCGAAGCAGGATGATTTCTGGAACTTGCCTGGCGGGCAAGTGGAGATGAATGAATCAACAGGGGATGCGATTCGGCGAGAGATGATGGAGGAGCTGGGTGTACCTATCCGGGTAGAGAGGTTGGCATTTGTTTGCGAAGATTTTTATGAATACGATGGTAAGGAGATGCATGAAATGGGATTCTATTATGTGATCTCTTTGCCCGGAGGGCATTCCTTCTATAATGAACGCGAATTCAAGGGTGTGGAGCAAGATGGCAAATTAACGTTTCGCTGGTTTCCCATCCAAGAGACAGAGCAGATGGAGATTTATCCTGTTTTTTTGCGAAAAGAATTTGTTAATCTTCGTGATTCAAGTAGCATAAGACACTTCATTCAGAAATAGAGGGGTACCGAGTGGATATTACATTTATTCGTCATGGTCACGCGGAGCATTTGTTGAATTATCCGAAGGAGCTTAACCGATTACACCCGGGGTTGACTGAACAGGGAAAAAAACAAATCGTTTCCTTACGTAAAAACATCAACATAATGCCTCACGATACTATTGTGGTAAGTCCTACTAAACGTACTCTTGAAACGGTAGAACTATTAATGACGAATGAGCATAATGGGGCTGTAATTAGTCCTCTAGTCGGCCCTAGAATGTATCCTCAAGATCCGAATGGCAGAACTCAGCTTGCTATACCCAGATAAGCAATACATAGATGTTGGATTAGAAGCCTGGGAAGAAAGTATAAATCAGATGAATACACAACAGTTCACACGACTAGCAGAGCAACTCTTGGCTTGGTGCAGAAAACAGACGGGGCATACGTTCATCGTGTCACACGACGGTACGATCACGAATTACAGAATGATGTTAGGTGAGCATGATCTAACCAGAGATGATTTTCTTGGAGAGGCAGGGTACTACACTGTTCGTGATGTTTAGCTTGAGAAGGAGAAATGGTTGATGATGCTGTTTCAACCGATGAAGACACAAACGCCTAAGCTGTAATGTTATTCATATCTTCTGATCATGTACGTATATATCGTGATTTTTAGAGAGGGGATATAAATACTAGTATGGAAATCGTCGGACAACAGATTCGGATCACTAGCTTAAACGAGCAGGATATGGACTTTATATGCAAACTGGAATGTGATACAAGCTTGTGGAATTATGAGGAGAGTCTGGAAACGAAGGAAGAGGATGTGAAGGAGAAGTATCGCAGTCACTTCCACGTTGAGGGCGAGACACCGTATGCGTATGATTTTGTTATCCGTCGCTTGAATGATGCCAGTGATACACCAGTGGGCATCGTTCAGATGTGGAGTTACGTTGATTTTCGCAAAAGCTGGGAACTTGGTTTCGCAGTGCTGCCTGAATATGCAGGACAGGGGTACGGAAGCGAGGCGACCCGGTTATTACTGCAATTTGCATTTAACGAGTTACAAGCACACAAAGTCGTAGGCATGTGTAATGCCGAGAATGTAAAATCAGCGGCTTTAATGCAGCATGTAGGCATGACAAGAGAAGCCATTTTCAAGGAAGAGTTATGGTGGCGGAATAAGTGGACGGACCAGTGTTTTTTCTCCATTTTGGACAGCGAGTTTAAGAAGCATGGAATGGACTAAGACAGCAGTAATCTAAGACACGTCCTAATACAAGATGAGGGGTTAATCTAATGGCACAGCGTAAACTGATTTTGCTTAGCGATCTGTATTTTGAACGCAATGATGAACTGAATGAGAGAATTCGAAGCTTGTTTCAGCACAAAAAGCCCTCAATCGGTTACATCCCTTCCTGTTCCGACCCACAGCGGATTTATGTCGAGCACACTCGGCGTTTCTATCGCCAGTTTGGGATGGAAGATGTGCAGTATTATGATCTGGATACCGAGTATGAGGAAAGCATGCTGGACTCTCTTTTCCAATGTGACGCAATTCATTTATCTGGCGGAAATACGTTTTATTTTCTAAGTTTGTTACAGCAACGAAATAGGATTGAACAGCTGCGTTCCTATGTTAGTGACGGTGGTATTTTGATTGGGGTTAGCGCGGGCAGTATCCTGATGACACCTACGATTCAAATAGCTGGATACGGTGAGGATGCAGACGAGAATCATATCGGTTTGACCGATTTACAGGCGCTTGCTCTTGTAGATTTCGAGTTTGCACCTCATTGGGATCGTTCGGAAGAAATGATGCAATCATTCAGAGAATACGCTCAAAATCATCAAAGCAAAGTATATGCGTGCCCGGATGGTGGGGCTGTTGTTGTTGAAAATGAATCACTTGAATTATACGGCGGGACAACTCCTGCTTTGTAAAGAGAGGATGAAGAGTAGATGCGTGCTATCCAAGTGTACCACTATGAAGCTTTTTCAAGCATTCCAGGCAAGGGCAACCCGGCGGGCGTTGTTTTTGATGCAGATCATCTGAGTGAAGTTACAATGCAACAGATTGCTCATGCTGTCGGTTTTAATGAGACGGTATTTGTATTGAAGTCTGAAAAAGCCGATGTCCGGTTGCGTTATTTCACTCCGGGTCACGAGATTAATCTGTGTGGTCATGCGACGATGGTGGCGATGTATGGACTTAAGACACGTCGTTTATTAGAGGGTAAAGACGCCATTACAATTGAAACTAACGTAGGTATATTACCAATTCAGTTTGAACAACAAGGTGACACCTGGTTGATGGAGATGAAGCAGGATCAGCCACGTTTTGTACCCTTTCAAGGCGATGTTGAGAAACTGGCTAAAGCAATTCATCTGACAACGGATGATCTGGACATGACCATGCCCATCGTTTACGGGAGTACAGGTACATGGACATTATTAATTCCGATTCGTCGTTTAGAGGCATTTGTTAAAATGAAACCGGATTCTTCTCAGTTCCCGGACATTTTATCTGAAAATCCCAAGTCATCCTTACATCCCTTCTGCTTCGAAACACGCGATGATGATGCTCTCATGCATGCAAGGCATTTTTCTTCGCCATACTCAGGTACAACAGAAGACCCTGTCACAGGCACCGCATCAGGGGTGATGGGGGCCTATGTTTTGACATATGTGAATCCAGAGATTCATGAGGTTGATTTTACAGTAGAGCAGGGCCATGAGATTAGTAGAGATGGCAAGGTCCAGGTGAACGTACGCCGGGAGCAAGAGGGGATGGATGTCCGAATCAAGGGCACGGCTGTTTATGTTCGGGAGATGAAGGTGGAAATAGACATTTGAGGTTCTGACAGAAGGAGAGAGTCAAGGTGAATGAAAAGGCCATATTGAGCAGGCTCATCGAAGTATTAAAGGAAGAGTTAACCGACGGGTTAACAGGCGTGTACTTGCATGGCTCCATGGCGATGGGATGTTTCCATCCGCTGCAGAGTGATATCGACATTTTAGTTGTATGTAGAGAGAAAAGGTCCTCTGAGAGTTACCGCAGAATCGCCGACCAACTGATACGTATAGAAGATGAGATGCATATTCCGAAAGGGTTTGAGATTAGTATTGTACTAGAGTCAGCTGTAACACGTGGTCAATACCCTACACCTTTTGAGTTTCATTATTCTGCATATCACCGGGAGAAGTACAGAAATGATCCTGATTATCTCTGCGGTGGTCATGAAGACCCGGATGTGGTTGCACATATGGCGGTGATCTATGATCGAGGTATTGTGCTGTATGGCAAGCCGATTAAGGAACTGTTCCAGCCGGCGAACCGCGAGCATGTCATCCAATCCATTGCATCTGATGCAAGTTCAGCCTTGGAAGAAATCGTAGACAATTCGGTCTATTATGTTTTAACTTTGTCGCGCGTGCTGTTGTATATTCAGGAATCAGTGATTTACTCCAAGCGAGAGGCTGGCGAGCGTGCGGTGGCAGAAGCAATGCCTGAACATCAGGAACTTATCTCGCAATGTTTGGCTAAGTACAACGGGGAACGTGAATCGGTCAATGTGGAACATACACGTTTAAGAGATTATGCCGAATATATGCTCAAACAAATTCAAGAAGCTATGCAGGCTTAAAGGAGAACATGACATATGAAAGAGTCACAACGGATCAAATGGGAGAAACAATTACAGCAAGGAAAAAGGCATCATATCCTGGTGCGCGGCGTTTTGGGCTGGGGCCTACCTTTGGCTTTTCTATATACGTTGGTGATGACGTCATGGAGCGGGCAAAGTTTAACCCTGAATGGTGAGTTTTATGTAAACTTACTGACGGCACTTGTGTTGTTTCCAGCTGCTGGCATCTGGTATGGTGCCTGGACGTGGAAAATCCTGAAAATGAAAGTCGAGCAAGGCAGAAGGTAGAGCGGTGAGGTGAAGAAAGGATTGAGTACATGATTACTGAGCTGGAGGCTTCTGAATTTCACAAAATAAAACATCTAACCAATGCCTGTCGCAATATGGAGGTCAAAGCAGTGGCATCAGGCATGAACCCGGGACGGGTCTATGTCGACGATACCCTCAATCCTCAAGCGGCGCTTGTATGGGTTCAGGGGCAATCCGGTTATCAGCTAATTGGTGATTTTCAGAATGAAGTGTTCCGAAGTGAACTCCGAGAGTACATGGAGACACAGATTTATCCCACATTAGCATCATTACAAATTTCTGACGTAGAGATTGGCGTAGAAGATAGTCGGTGGGAAGCGGTACTTGAGCATATGGCTGGCCCGAGTGAACTGAACGATGATACACAGCATGTGTATCTGCTAAACCCAACGGATGAAAGAATAGAGCGAACAGAGAAAATAAAGAGTGCCAAGCGCTCATCTTCCTCTAGAATGCTTATACAACCAGTCGAGGGAACACAGGTTATTATAATAGACGAAGTACTTTTGAAAGACGATAGGTTGAATAATCTTTCTTTTGTCACATATAAGATCAAGCATTTCTGGACAAACGTAGATGCTTTTTTGAAACATGGTGTTGGCTATGTTGTTACTCGCGAGGAAGAGATTGTGTGCATATGTATTTCTGCTTTTGTCGATGGAAACACACATGCCATTGATATTGAAACATTGGAAGGTCATCGTAAGCGAAATTATGCTGCCTTGGCTGCTCAAGCGTATATGAACGAATGTAACGATAGAGGCATCCGTCCCTATTGGGATTGCTCTCCGGATAACATAGGTTCGATCCGTTTAGCACAAGGTGCAGGTTTATCTCTGGATTTTAACTATCAGGTCTATTGGTACAGCATTTCAGAGTGTATGCGTTAGTAATTGAAGGGGGTAAGAGCGTGGATGAGACACTAGAGTCACAGGTCCAGTTTCTGATTGAAATAGACAAGCTGAAAACGATTGAACGAAGAACACGAATTATCCATGGCGAACGGCTCGAGAATGATGCAGAACATTCTTGGCATCTAGCCATGATGGCATTCATATTGCATGGTCATGCTAACAAGGAAATCGACATGCTTAAAGTAATCAAGATGTTACTTGTTCATGACCTTGTTGAAATTGATGCCGGTGATACCTTTGCGTATGACACCCAAGGAAACACAGATAAACATGAACGAGAGCTTAAAGCCGCAAACCGATTATTTGGTATGTTGCCAGAAGACCAAGCCGAAGAACTGTTAAGTCTGTGGATGGAGTTCGAGACCAAAGAGACACCGGAGGCCAGGTTTGCTTCTTCCATGGATCGGTTGCAGCCGATCATTCATAATCATCAGAATGAAGGTGATACATGGCAGAAATATAACATTACGAGTGATCAGGTATTAAATCGTAATGCCGAAATTGCAAATGGGTCAGCAACGCTGTGGAAGTATACACAACAAATCGTACAAGATTCGGTAGATCAGGGGATATTGAAACAATCCGGTTCCTAAGTAAACGGGGGCTGTTTTAACTACATTTGGACTCAGGAGGCTAACATGGGGTACATCATGGATTTACGAAAATTGGTAGGCACACGTCCCTTGATCATGGCAGGTTCATGTGTACTGGTGTTTAACGAGCAGGGTCACCTGCTACTCCAGAAACGAACAGATAGCTTGGATTGGGGTACCATTGGCGGTTCGCTTGAACCGGGTGAATCATTGGAAGAGACTGCTGCGCGTGAACTATATGAAGAAGCTGGTCTGCGAGCAGAGGCATATAAGCTGATTACCATATTTTCGGGTCAGGATATGTATTACCGTTATCCACATGGAGATGAGGTATACAATGTCATGGCAATCTATGAAGCAGGCGGCATTACGGGCAGTCCAACGGTGATGGATGATGAAGGGTTAGAGCTCAGGTACTTCGACTTGACTCAGCCGATTCCGGATATCAATCCATTCACCAAATATGTGCTGTCCAAAGCGGGATATATCAAAAGCTAGGAGGAGTTTCGCACAACATTATCATTTTTCTCTCAGTGATTTACGGATACTGATTTAGTATGATAATAGTATCATTTTGCAAAGAGAGAGGGTTAGACATGGATACATTTTTGCAGCAAATTAACGAGTTAAATGAGCTTCAGATCGAGCTGGTCAGCCTGCATCCTTTTTTTGCAGAACACCATCCGGTTGTTGTAGCACACGAATCATTGTTATATATCTATGATTATTCATCTGTATCCGGGCAATACGAATGGGTCAAAACCGTACCGGACGACCTATATATTCCTGATGACTGCCTCGGCGCAATGCCTGTACATCATATGAACGATCGGATGTGCGCGATTGTGACCGCTTCTGTTTTCAAAGATTTAGAGCAGAAGGTTTTTCTGTTCCATGAATACGTGCATTGTTCTGTCTATGGAAAATACGAGGAACGAATCGTTGACCGGATGCAGATTAAACATAAAATGACCCAGTTGAGGCGTGTAACCTGGGAGATCGATTACGAATTCCCGTACGAAGATGAGATTGTTGCTGGGCGAATTGAATCTCTTCTATCTGCGTTGAAAAGTGAGAATTTACAGCAAATTCAGGTGGCGCGAACGGCATTGTTCCAATCTCTTACAGAAGAGCAAGCGGAATATTGGAGCTGGCTGGAATGGAATGAAGGAGCAGCAAGGTATATCGAGAATTTGATTCGAGCCAAGTATGAATTGCAGCCTAATCATTATGGCGATACAGCACCTTTTAACCGCCTCGTATTTTACGAGTGTGGATCGGAATATATCCGTTTGCTGGTGAAGGATCAGCCTGCGTATCATACGGATCTGGAAAAGTTGTTTGACCGGATGCAGGACGAGAGACTGGCAGGTTTGGTGAGCTAACGAGAGATTATATATAACCATTCCTTCAATGGAAAAAGGAGATCGGTCTATGCCTCTGCCTATGGTGCATTTAAGTGTAGCCCATCGATTGGCTGATACGTTGCCTGAACCACTGGACCTGGGAGCATTTTATCTCGGAAATATTGCGCCAGATGCCATTCATATGCGTGAAGGCACAACAAGGGACGACAAGCAGTATACTCATTTTTATCCTGAGCAAGAAGACAATTATACCGGACGTCTCCAGAAGTTTTATGGTGATTACATCAGCGAGCGCAAGAGTGAAGGCTGGACTTCCTTTGTCACTGGTTACTTCATGCATGTGATGACGGATTATTACTGGTTTCGAAGTGTGTATCCCGCATTCGAGGAACAGGTTCGTGAGCAAGACCAGTGTGAGGGAGCCGTGCGAACCAAGGAAGACCTGGCCCGTTTATATTACAAGGAGACGGATCAGATTGATTTTAATCTGTATCGCACCATGAATTGGAGCGAAGAAGTATGGTCGGCCTTAAATAACTCGTCAGGGTACGAGATGGCAGATCGTTTAACAGCAGATGAGATCATACGCTGGCGTGATCGCACGTTTTCTTTTTTACATGGGGAAGCGCCGGGCATTATTCCGTGTTACATTACCGAAGAGGTTGTACGAGCTTTTGTCCAAAAAACAGTCCCACGTTTAAACGACTTATTAGCTGAATGGGAGGCCGCTAGGTGAGACATATCGGAATGTTGCTTCTATTCTTCAGCGTCATATTCATTGCAGCGTGCGGTGGCAACAATTCGAGTGATGTGGGCTCCAAAGAGGCTGAGGAACTAGAACAGAGCGAAGGGATTCCTACGTTAATCACGTTATCTTGTAATCAGGCTCACTTCTCTAAAACGTGCCGCGATGTAGAATTTGACCGCGCTGACGAGATTCAAATCGTGACCGAAGCCATATTCAGTGCCGAGCGTATGCAGGGGATGCTTGATTATTCTGCTGAATACACGATGAACATCACATACACAGACGGTTCCGTCACTCGGTATGATCTGTCACTGGGTACAGATCCTAAATCGCAAGGTTTGCTTGTAAACCAAAAGGATACGACGACTGGATATACGATCCCTCTAGAGAACGCGAATCAACTGAGACAAATCATTCAGCGCCGTACTGACTAAATGGAGCGAAGAGATCAACAACATGAATACAGGCTTATAGATGAATGGAGATGCAGGCAAGTTGATAACAATCGGAACACTGACGGCAGCAGATGTGGATGGAGCATATCATATTTTTGAGACAACGATTCCAGAGGCATACCGTCAGGAAGGGATCGGATCACTTCTGGATGAAATTCTGGAAGAGATCGAACATAAAAAGACTATAGTACAATCTGTTTTGCAACATGAATCTGATCTTGAACCAACGATAACAAGTCCCTTTTTCTTTGTTGCCCGAAAAGAAGATAAGGTCGTAGGTACGATCTCATATGGGCCTTGCGGGAAAGTCGTTCAGGAATGCACCAACCATCGTCTGGATCACGTTGGAACGCTGGGCTCACTGTATGTTTTACCTGAACTGCAGGGCCAGGGGATTGCTTCTGCGCTTATCGCGGCATTGGTCACCGAACTACAGAAGCGGGGGATTACCCAATTTTGTCTGGACAGTGGTTATCGAATTGCACAGCAGAAGTGGCGGCGGAAGTTTGGAGAGCCGTATGTTGTGACGAAGGACTACTGGGGTGAAGGAAGCGAAAATATGGTATGGTTGTGTGAAGTGCAGGATTTTGCTGGAAAATAAACGAAAACAAAAGATGACCCCCCCTGCACGTGAACAGGAGTCATCTTTTTTTATTTCTTTTATCTTACTGCATCGATACATACGCATCATCGTAAAGTATATTGACCAAAAAAGACATGAGAGAGGAGAGAACAACAACATGTCAGAAACAACAGATATGGCAGTAACAACTGGAACAGAGGAATGGAGCACGCCGCAACAGAAGCTTTCCCCTCATGCCATAAGGTTGTGGAGAGTTAGCGCGATCCTCTACAACGTCATTGGCTTTGTGGTGTTGGCAGCGTTGCTTATACTGGACTCCGTCTATGATTGGAGGCCGTGGATCGGCTGGATTTTATGGGGAGTCACGGTTATATCCGCAGGTTATGCTGTGTGGGATATATTTTTGCAGCCCGTGTTGTTGTATCGATATTGGTTTTATGGCGTTAACGCAGAGTTTGTGCAATTGAAGCATGGGGCATTGAACAAGGTGCACCAAGTCATTCCGATGGCCAAGGTGCAATCCGTATCAACGAATCAGGGGCCATTGATGAGAAAATACGGACTATACTCGGTGTCCATCGGAACGATGGGTTCATCTCATCATATACCGGCCTTGCCAGAAGATGTGGCATATGCGCTGCGTAACCAGATTGCGGATTATGCCCGGATTAACGAGGTGGATGAATGACGGAGATGAAACGGCATCATGCACTCAGCTTGTTGTGGAGTTTGGGTAATCTGCTTAAAAGTACATTTGCCTTTATTCTGTTTTTATTCGTATTTCGTGCAGGATCAGATCAGGCATGGGTCTTCTATGCACGGATGATTTTTTATATTGGTATTTCAATCGCACTGTTCTCTATCGTCTGGAAATGGTTCACAACACGTTATTCAGCCGATGAAAAAGCTTTCCATATCTACACGGGAGCATTCAGTCGAACCCGCAGAACGATCCCGTATACGAAAGTACAAAATGTGAGCCGACATACGAGCTTTGTTCATCGTTTATTCGGAGTAACCTCTATACGCTTCGAAACGGGGATCAAGGGTGATGATGCGACGTTTCAGCTACAGGTCGTTTCGGTTTCTGAAGCAGAACAGTTAGAAAAGCGGGTAGCCCGTCATTTATCCGAGGACCAAGCTACAGTTGAAGGAATTATGGATGATGAGCAGGATGCAAAGGATGAGAAAAGTCTACTTGCAGAGCAGTATACCGAAACTGAAGAACAAGCAGGCAGTGACTCAAGCGCCAATGCCAATAACAATGACACAGGAATTAAAGGCACATTCGAACACGTCGTTCACTACCGTTCTACGCGCAAAGATGTGTTCAAAGCTTCGTTTACTTCACTTAGTTTTCTGGTGTTGATCCCGATCTTGGGTTCCTTGTACTCAACCGTGAAGGATTTCTTCCCAGACGAAACCGTAACCGAAAGCCTTGTGTTAACCTGGCTTGAATCATGGTGGGTGACGAGCCTGGTCATTCTGCTTTTGATCCTTGTATCTGTCGGGCTTGGAATTGTGCGTACCTTTGTGAAATATGGAGATTTTCAGATCACGTCCGATGACAAGCGAATTTATATTACAAAGGGCATGCTGGAGAAGACGTCGTTCTCGATCCAGAAAGATCGTGTACAGGCCGTCAAGATTACACAGTCCCTGATGAAAAGATTGCTAGGTCTTGCCGAGGTAGAACTTACAACCGCAGGCAGTTTGGGTGAAGCTAGCCAGGAGGTTAACACATTATATCCCTTTTTACCTGTGAGGGAGGCCTATCGCATCATTGAAGAAATGCTGCCTTCCTACCATGTGACGGAGGAAATGCAGAAGCTGCCTCGGAAAGCGTTATGGTTACGGTTACTTAAACCAAACTGGTTATGGATCATCGTCACGGGTGTGCTAGCATACTTCAAACCGGTTTTGTTCGGCATGGAACAGACATGGTGGATGATTTCGCTACTGTTGTTCGTGTGGATTACAACGTGTAGGGTGATCAATTTTTATCATACGCGGTATGCACTGAACGATCAGTTCATTCAGTTTCGCTCAGGTGCGCTGACTTCGACGCTGTTTCTGTCCAAACGGGAAAAGGTCATTGAAATCAAGATTACTCGTCATCCCTTGCAGCGCAAGTTAGGGCTGGCTTCCATCCATACCGTAAATCGCGCCAAACCTGTCATGCATCAATATGTTCACGATATACCGGATGATGTGGCTGGCACATTCCAGATGTGGTACATGAGGCGTTCCAACGAGGTACAGATCCGGTAGAAACGACAAGGGGACGTTAAGTAAAATGAGTAAAACTAAAAAGATTGTATCATGGACGATTGGCATTACGCTCATTGTATTGATTCTCACGCCGTTTATCTATGTAAAAGTCAACAAAATGATCTATGCACATCGTGTCACAACATATTTAACGGAGCAGAAACATTATTCTCCTGATGAGATTGAATCCGTAGAAGGCGTCTGGAGCGTAAAACTGCCACCCTTCCTTGCTGTAGTGAAGTTTAAGGATGAACCGGATGTGGAGTATATATATTTTGCACATAATGATGTGATTCAGTTTAGCCATCGCATTTCGGAAGAGGCGCAGAAGAGCGGTAAAACGAAATCAGACCTGAAGCATTTTGCGCCGACAGTCGACCAGCAGTAGAGGAGAAGAGGATGAGGGTTAATGAAAAAAGTAATAAAAGCTGTATTTTTGGATGTGGACGGTACGTTGCTTAGTGAACAAGATCGCAGTCTCTCCAAGTGTACCGAAGAGTCCATTTGCAGGTTAATCCAAAAAGGAATTCATATCATCCTTGTGACAGGCAGACCACATCATCTATGTGAAGAGTTTAAGCATCTTGGCATAGATACGGTTATTTCAGCTAATGGAGCTTTGGCTACTTGCCGTGGTGAAATCATTCATAAATCCATTCTTTCTTCAACCATGGTTAGGGAATTCAGTCATTTTGCTGATTCTCAGGGACATGCACTTTCCTACTTTACGGAGTCTTTTGGCATGAACGGAACTGGTCGGACGGATCATCATGTGATAGTTGCTCTTCGAGAGACACTTGGAATGATGGAATATGCGGAACAGATCATGACGCTCGATAAGGAAATATACTGTATGTGTTTATACGCAAATGAGGAGGAGACAAACCGATATAAAGAACAGTTTCCTTATTTACGATTTGTACGATTCCATCCGTACGTTTGCAATGTGCTAGAAGCGGGTGAAGTCAGTAAATCTGTAGCGGCTCAGAAAGTTCTAACTCACCTAAATATACGCAGAGAGGATACGATGGCTTTTGGGGATGGAGAGAACGATATAGATCTACTAACTTATGCGGGCGTAGGTGTCGCTATGGGAAACGGTGGAGAGCGTGTTAAGCAAAGTGCGGACTGCGTCACGCTGAAAGCGAGTGAGGATGGAATAACTCATGCGTTGAGGCACTATAAGCTTATATAAAGGGACTTTAGTTGGAATAAGGGATATCCATATTGTGGATTTTTATGTAAAATGAAATGAAGTGAAGTGAGAAAGCCCTAAAGCATAGGGTGTCAAAAGAAAGGTGAATTTTAATATGAAAAAAGGTTTTATACTCATTTTATCGCTGGTTATACTTATCGGTGTATCCTCTTCGGCGTATGCACATCCTGGTCGATTGGACAAAAACGGTGGACACAAGTGCTCCGCAAAATCGATTAAAAAAGGTCTGTGCACAGGCTATCATTATCATAAAAAGAAAAAGTAGTCTCTACTTCTCAATTAACTGAAGGAGAACGGAGGAACAAACTTCATGGATCGCATTAAAGCTGTCATTTTTGACTTGGACAACACGATTCTAAACCGGACAAGAACGTTTGAGGGTTTCACACAAAGTTTGATCAACACGTATTTTGGACACATGGAATCGACCGAACATATAAAGCAGCGGATCATCGAGCTCGACGAAGATGGTTATAAGGAGAAACCCCGGCTGTTCGACGAATTATTAGAAGAATTACCTTGGGCAGAACATCCTCCGCACGAAGAACTAATGGCATTCTACGGCCGGGAGTATGTGCGAAATTCGGTGCTCATGGATGAGGCAAGAGAAGTGGTACAGCATTTGAAAGGCCGTTATTTAATCGGTTTAATCACCAATGGTCAAACACATATTCAATATGGAAAGATTGATCAACTTGGCATTCGTGAGGATTATGATCACATCATTGTATCGGAAGAAGCAGGTGTGAAAAAGCCTGATCCGCGTATATTTCAATTAGCCCTTGATCATTTTGGTATAGAACCTGAGCAATGCCTCTACATCGGGGATCATCCGCTGAATGATATACAAGGGGCGGCCAAAGCAGGCATGAATACGATCTGGATGAAGGTAAACCAGCCTTGGCCTGAGATAGTTGAGACAACACCGCTACATACAATCCAGCAACTTCGAGAATTGAAAACCCTGCTCTAGCAAAATTTATGCCGTATAGATTTGACCTATCTTCCGTCTATGACGTTGCTGGGTGGCCTCTTCGTAATCTTCAATCAGGGTGTCAAAAATCTGCTCCCAGGAACGCTGTTCTGCAAGTTTCCGGCCTTCAAGTCCCATCTTTTTCAGCAATTCCGAAGAGTCGACTCGTAAGCCAATCTCTCTTATAAATGCGTCTACGTTACCCGGCTCAACAAGTATGCCGCTGTGTTGATGTACGACGAGGTCTTTGACTCCGCCGGCGTTAGCAGCCAGTACGGGAAGACCCGAGGCCATGGCTTCCAGCACCACATTGCCGAAGGTCTCTGTACAAGAAGGAAAGACAAACAGATCTGCTGATGCATACATCGATGCAAGCTCATCACCATGCAAATATCCGGTGAACGTAACATTGGCAGGCGCTTGCTGCTGCATCTTGGGAAGGGCAGGCCCATCACCGACAATGATCCAGTGAACATGGGCTTGTAGTTCTGCGGGCAATTGCTGCATCGTGGCTGTCAGGGTGGCTATATCTTTTTCCGGAGAGATGCGTCCAACGTAGAGCAGGATGAGAGGTGCGGTGATCTGATACCGTTCGCGAATGTTGGGGCTTCGTTTGCATGGAGAATAGAGGTTACAATCAATACCGCGAGACCAGAGCTTGAGCCGCTGAATCCCCTGAGCCTGTAAGGTGTACATCGTGTCTTGGGACGGAACGAATGTAGTATCACAGGTGCGATGAAACCACTTGATGTACTTCCAGTAGAGTGGAATGACACTTCCAAGCTTGTAATAATTGAGATAACGATCAAAGTGGGTGTGGTAAGAGAGGACGTGTGGAAGCTGGAACTTGAGTGCATATCTCAGGCCAAGTAGCCCCATGTTAAACGGTGTAGCGACATGAAGCAGATCAGGCTGAAATTCCTGTAGCTGTTTATAGGCGGTTACTCTGCTGGGAAAAGCGATTCTGCATTCGGGATACAGAAAAAAGGGGATATTGATTACGGAGCTTACGGGAGCTTCAACGTTTCCTTCCATGATGGATTGGGATGTAAACAGCAGATGTTCTATATTTCTGCGATTCAGATGGTTGCTTAGACGATGGAGTGTTCCTGCGACACCATTGGTTTCTGGAAGATAAGTATCTGTGAACAAGGCTAGACGCATCCTTACCCCTCCCTAAACTTGTGATGCCAAGATCATAACAGCGAATTATTTTCCATGAGTCAAATGCATGTTAACTTGGCGCGATTTCTTTTCTATACAGCATATTCTGGTATGATGGAGAGACGTGGCGGCGCAGATCATGACTACGCTATATAGAGAGATACAGGAGGACAAGTGAGATGAACAAGTTACAGGAAGAACTGGCGGAGTTGATGCCGCCTGCAGGCATCGAAGAGATGTCAGGTGAAGAAATCGTGGGCAGCATTGCGATGGATATGTACCGGGCTGAATTTGCCACGATTCGGGAACAAGTTTCAGAACTGCCTGTAGTAATACGAGATATTATGCTGATTATTGATCTGGATACGGAACTATCCATGAATGGATTGACCGGTTATTTGGAGAATGCCAGCGGCCTGCATCTGAGAGAGGTCATCGAAGCGTTAAACCGAAGTGGCAATGAGACAGATGCGATGATTTTGCATAAGGTGGAACAACTCTTGAAGGAACAAGGAATCACGCCAGAACAACTCAGAGAGAACGTGGAACGTCTGTCCGAACACGACATATCAACAAGTTTGCAGACACATGGGACACAGATCCATGAGTTATTACAGCAGGTAGAGCAGGAAGGTCAACATTTAAGCTTTCAAGCGGATAATGAAGAAGTTTTCGATTTGCTGTACCAGTATGTAGACGAGCATAAAGATGAATTAAAGCAGCAACTGGAGCAGTTTCTCGTTCTATAAGAATAAGGGGGAGAAATGAATGCGTCTGAACAAACGTGTGGGGATTGAAACCATTATCGTTAGCTTTATTTTCATACTTTTGTTAGTGGTTTGGAAAATAGCCCAAGGTATGTTTTTAACATTACAGCATGTCCCGCAAGGTACACCATTACAAACGTCTGGTGCGGCATCGCAAGTTGATTTTGGACATGCGGCAAGTGGAAGCGGTTTGATGATAACCCTAAGTGTTGGTGGTATATTCCTTTTGGCTATAGCGTACTATGTTGTTCGTTCTTATGTTGTGGGAAAAAACAAGAGATAAAGAGAGTAGCCCTTGGCATCAGATGGATACATAGCCGGGGGCTGCTCTCTTGATGTTTTGCATGTTCGTAGTCTATAGGTGCTCTGAAATAATCTCTTCCAAGCCTTGTGCGACGGAACGTGCACCACGCTCCAGATGTCTCTCGTGCAGTTGCAGGCGCACATAGGTCTCATCCGTGCCCATGGCTTCGGAGAGCATTCCGCTAAGTCCACGTGCACGACGGTCGATCTGGATCAACAGTTCCAAGGAATTCCCCATTGGATAGAAGAGAACTTCAAGTTCATCCAAATATCCGCGAAACTTGGTGGTCGGCACAAACTCAAACTCCTGTACAAACGGCAGATTGCCACCGAGCCTTGGGGCATAATCATTAGTTACTTCACGAAGTTTGAATCCCAGCATATCCATGGCATCCAGAACGATCTCCATCTCCCTGGAAGGCACAACATGAATAAGGTCTCGATCTGATGGGTCTACTGCGCTAGAGATGTCCAGTCCCGTTTCCACCCATACTTCCGCACGGTGTAGTGTAATCGGTAAATTTTCCGGTAGATCGAATTGAAAGCTCTTTTCCAGTTTTGTACCAGGCTGCAGGGTGAACCCCTCGGTGAGCAGATATTTGGCTACAACAGCCGTTTCCTTCACTTTGCGATCATTACTTTCCCGAATGTAGTGCGTTTTGATTAATAGATAAATCCGATCAACCTGCTGCTCCACACCTCCGCCCTCAATGTACACTATTCCCGAAAGAGTTCCTCCGGGCATAACTTCTGTTGTATGTAACTCCGTATTTACTTTTGCTGCACCTACACCAACACTGGCCAGCATTTTTTTGAAAAATGACATGTGAGCAACCTCCAGATTCATGGATTATTATGGGGGAATTATGATTTCGAGCATAATACGGACGATGAAATAGATGCGTTTCAATTTTTATAAGAACAGGGGAATCTGTATGGTCTCGCCCGAATGTTACTTTAGGATCAAAATTCCAGATAGGAGGATGTCTATGAGTATGGAGTGGTACGATATGATTGCACGACGTAATGGTGGATACAGAGCTCGGGCACAGTACATATGGGAGGGGAAGTCCACAGAAGAAATGTTCGAAGAGCGGCTGATCCAGTTACTGCCTGCGTATACATCGGTCCTTGATGCAGGCTGTGGACACGGTGACTTTACTCTTAAAATGGCGGCACATGCTACTCATATAACAGGGTTCGATAACTCGGAAGAGATGATTAAAATAGCGCAGGAGAGTTTGGAGTCCAGTGTCATTCAGAATGTGGATTTTATCTGTGCTACAACAAAAGAAGATTTGCCTTTTCAGGATGAACAATTCGGCTTGATCTATAATCGTAGAGGCCCCACATCCATTATTGAATACGGAAGACTTCTCCCTCAGGGAGGCCTGCTGTTTGGAATACATACGGATGTTACCAAGGTTCGTGAACGGTTGGAACGTAACCTTTACGAGCAGATTGAGATCGAAGAATATCATGAGGCACTTATGGTTTTTCCTGACGAAAATGAGTTTGCTCTCTTCCTTGCAGACGTTCCGGGTAACCCGGATTACACAAGCTCTGAGTTTCGTGAACAATTGCAAACCAAATTAAAGGAACATACGATTGATGGGAAAATAGCCGTTCGAGAGCATAAATATATATGGAAGGCTGTAAAAGCGTAAGGATTCGGGGAGGGGATGAAATGAATATCGTATATCAAGTGGGGAAATTGAAAGTTCGCCTGCTACAGACGGAGGATGAGCAGTTGCTAGTCCAATGGCTGTCTGACCCGGAGGTTCTACAGTATTACGAAGGCCGGGATCAGCCGCATGATCTGGAGCTTGTGAGAGCACATTTTTACAATCAGGATGATGAGGCTGCCCGTTGTATTGTAGAGTATGACGGGAGGCCAATCGGATACATTCAGTTCTATGAGCTGGAGACAGAGGAACGTGTGGAATATGGTTATGCTGACAATGGTGAGATCATCTATGGGACCGATCAGTTTATCGGGGAAACGGATTGCTGGAACAAGGGTATCGGCTCACAACTGGTGAAGTCTATGACAGCGTATTTGATTCAGGAGAAACATGCCCGGAGAGTGGTTATGGACCCGCAAGCGTGGAACGAACGTGCGTTATCTTGTTACGAGAAATGTGGTTTTAAAAGGGTTAAACAATTGCCACAGCATGAACTGCATGAAGGACAGATGAGAGATTGCTGGCTGATGGAGTACACTCTATAAAATAGCCCGGTAAGTGGTGTCGTGTTCATATGCAGTAAACAAATCCACAGGGATCATGGGGGAAATAAGATGGACTATAGATATCCAATTGGTCAGTTCACACATGAAGGTGAGATAACGCTGGCTCATAGGCAACAATGGATTCAAGATATTGCAGACCTGCCTAAGCGTGCGAGAGAAGCGGTAGAAGGATTGAATGAAGAGCAGCTAAGTCTGCCATACCGGGACGGAGGCTGGATGCTGAAACAGGTTATTCACCACATGGCAGATAGTCATATGAACAGTGTGATTCGCTTCAAGCTCGCTTTGACAGAAGATACGCCTACGATTCGCCCGTATTTTGAGGAACGCTGGGCCGAACTGAGCGATTCCAAGGATCTGGGTGTGGAGGTTTCACTGCATCTTCTGGATGCACTACATCGCCGCTGGTCGGCATTGCTATACGCGCTAACGGACGAAGACTATGCTAAAAAGTTCTATCATCCTGCATCCAAAGAAACGATGAGACTGGATCATTGTCTAGGATTGTATGCATGGCATGGCAAACATCATGTTGCCCAGATCACTTCACTTCGAGATCGACTGGGAATATAGAAAAGAAATTACAGCAAACTTTCCTCGCCGTATAGGTGGCATGAAACGTCAATTCAGCTGCTCTAAAATGTTTATCTTAAAATAGGACATGCATGTTATACTCAATTGGAATCTGAGGCAATCTAAGATTGAAGGAATACCGAGATAACTTGATTAGAGGAGTGGTTGGCACATGTTTAGCAAATTAGGCCAAGTTATGCTGTACGTCAATAACCAGGATGAATCTCTGGCTTTTTGGACGGAAGTAGCCGGGTTCCATATCGTGGATGAGGTTATTCTTGATGAAGGTATGCGGTGGATTGAGATCGCTCCTGCGAAAGATTCACAGACCAGCATCATTTTGCATGATAAAGAGGTCGTGGCACGTATGTCAGCCGGGGTAAATCTGGGCACACCTTCGTTGATGTTTTTCACCGATGACCTTGATCGGTTATATGCGGATTTGTCTGCTAAACATGTAACGGTTGGAGAGATTGTAGAGATGCCGACAGGGCGTGTCTTTAATTTTGCAGATAATGAGAAAAATTACTTTGCCGTGATGGAGCGCAAGGTCTAAAACGAAACGTATTTATAGTTTTAAACCGGTAATCTTATAACTGTAATTTCAAGCGGACAACATGCGATGTTGTTCGCTTTTTGTATGGGAAAAACAACGTATATTCTACTGAATTTTTACATGGAAAATAGAGAATGAATGGTTAAAAATGTTATAATAAAGTGTAGTGAATGGAGTAGGATTTCATGCAAAAATGCTAGTGGAACAGCAGGGTAACAATAGTGGAGAAGTACCCATTTTAAGCGTTAAAACAGGAGGGATTTGGACCTTGGAGAAAACGATAAAACGTGTGCAGGATCTCTATGATATGCTCGATGCGGATTTCAGATCGGCCAAGCAATTTTGGGAGCCGTTCTATGAGAATCGGGACAGACCCATTCCGTTTTTTCCAAACAAGCCAGACGAGAATCTGGTTGCTGATGTAGAAGCTGGACGGTTAAGAGGTGGCAGAGCACTGGAGCTGGGATGTGGCCCCGGCCGGAATGCATTGTATTTAGCGGGACACGGTTATCAGGTTGATGCCTATGATCTGTCAGAGACTGCGATTGCTTGGGCCAAGGAACGGGCAGCGGAAGAACAGCTGGATGTTCATTTTGAATGTCGTTCGGTGTTCGAACTGGCGCCAGAACAGCAATATGATCTAGTCTACGATTCGGGCTGTCTACACCATTTGTTACCGCATCAGCGTATTCCTTACATTGAGATGATTCATCGTGCATTGAAGCCTGGAGGGTTGTTCGGCATGACCTGTTTTGCACCAGGATTCGGCGATCAAGGCGGCCCGGAGCATGTGATGGACGATTGGGAAGTTTACCGCGAGAAGTCAATGCGGGGCGGACTTGCTTTTACGGAGGAGAAGCTTCGGTATTTACTGGAGGACCCGTTTGAGTGTGTGGAACTGCGTCCAATGAAAGCGATGGGGCAGGAAGATCCGTATTTTGGTTTGCCTATTTTGTGGGTGACCATGTGGAGAAAACCAGAAGTACAGGATGAACAAGTTTAGAGATGAAATACATATCAATCCTGCGGCATTAGAGCAGATATGAGAATTGAAAGGTGAGGAGCATATTGGGTAACAGAACCTTTATTATTACAGGTACATCCAAAGGCATTGGTAGACAGCTTGCAGAACTTTGTTTGGAAAAAGGAGACTCCGTCTACGGCATAGCACGCGGAGCATCCGACTTGGGCAATATCTACGAAAGGTACACTCATGTCCAGTTCGACCTTACAGACATTCAGGGCATCGACGATGTAATCTCGGGCATATTGGAGCAGATTCCGCTTCTTTCTGTGGAATATATCGGACTTATCAATAATGCGGCCATGCTTGAACCGTTGAAACCCATAGATCAGTGTCTTGCGGACGAGATTAGCGTCCATCTGAATATTAGCCTAGCCGCACCGATGATTCTTACGTCATCTTTTATTCACCACACCAACCATATAACGGCACGCCGAAAAATTATTAATGTGAGTTCCGCATCGGGCAGTTATCCCGCTCCTTCGATGGCTACCTATTGTACATCAAAGGCAGGAATCAACATGTTTACACAGTGTGTTGCGATGGAGCAAGCCTCACAGTCTAATCCGGTGGAGATCGTCGCCTTTGATCCAGGCATGGTGGATACGGAATTGCAGGCTGTGGCGAGAGGAAAAAGTACAGAGGAATTTGCACTGTCTGGCGCATTTCGAGATGCTTATGAGACAGGGCAATTGAAAACCCCACGTGATGTAGCACTCGCGCTATTAGAGTTGTTGTGATCCAAGATAAATAAACGTCTCTTTTGCCCTGTACTGTCTGTGCAGGGTTATTTGCCTTTGGTTTTTGTATAAAATGGTGTGCGGCATCGACATTGTTCCCTGTATACTTAGAATATCTAAATGTACATACAACGATTTCTATAATGTGCACCTCAGTGCGGGTTCAGGAGGATTACATGCAGCAAGAACAAACAGCTGGTTTCCATGGCGACTGGCTTCAATTTATGATTTTGACGAACAAACTGGAATTGCCCCCTTTACCAGCGGATACCATGGATCGTCCAAGGCTCAGTTCGCAATACGATGAAGTTATGCAATCCAAGATGACGTTGTTGACTGCTCCGGCCGGTTCGGGAAAATCAACACTATTGGGGAGTTGGCTGAGAAGTGCCGCAGGGCAAGCGGCTTGTGTCTGTCTGGATGAAAAGGATCAAGATCCATTTCAGTTTTGGCTTTACATTATTCATGCGTTGGACCGCGTGAGACAGGGGTTGTGCGCAGAAATTCTGCCTCAGTTTTTGCAGCGCTATCCAGTCGAGCCGAGAGCGGCATTAATTTTGTTGCTGAATCGTGTTGCCCAGAGTGGTCAGCACACCATGCTTATTTTGGATGATTACCATGCGATAACGCGGCCGGAAGTTCATTCACAGATGCAGGACTTTATTGAAAACCTTCCTTCGTCTATTCATCTGGTCATATCGAGCCGGACGTATCCTCCGTTTAAGCTGGAGAAGCTGCGCCTAAGGGGCGAGTTGAAGCAGCTTACACTTCAGGATCTTGCGTTTACACCGGAGGAAGGCATTGATTTTTGTCAGAACGTTATGCGTATGGAGCATGCCAACAAGGATATACTTGGGTGGGTTCATCAGACGGAGGGGTGGGCGGCTGGGCTGAAGCTACTTGCTTTATCTCACACATTAGGTGCAGGCACGGTGAAAAGTTCATTGCCCATCATCTCTTCATTCCCCCATCGCGCAAGTGATGCTGAGACAGGCAACAGAAACATCTCGGATTATTTGTTAGAAGAGGTATTCCATCGTCAGTCACCAGAGATGCAGCTCTTTTTGCTTCGAACTGCAATAACAAGAAGGATGAACAGCCGTTTAGGTCAGGTGTTAAGTGGTTTGCATGAAGCTCCACAGTTGTTAAGGCAGCTGGAGAAAGAACATCTTTTTCTTATCCCTCTGGATCGGGAAGGAGAATGGTACCGTTATCATCATTTATTCTCGGCATTCCTGAGGCGTGAGTTGAGACGGAATCACGCCGAGTTGGCCAACGAATTACATGGTTTTGCCGCACTTTGGTATGAACAGAACGGATATCCATCTGAAGCGCTGGATCATTATATTCTTGGGCTACATCTGGAAGATGCCGCAAGATTGCTAGAAGAATTGTTCGCCCATTTTATCATGGGAGAGTGGTGGACACTTCGTAAATATTTTGATGTTTTGCCGCTAGAAATAGTGAAAGCTCGTCCTAAGTTATATATGTCTTATTTGTTTCTTGTTGCACGTGAAATGCCTTATGGGGAGATGGTGAAGCAACTGGATGAGCTCGAGCATGTCATCCGCGTGCATCTCCAAGGGCAGGTTGCGCCAGAAATTATTGAATATTTGTTGCAAGTGATCTGTGTCATGAGAGCCTATATGGCGTATCTTAACCGTGATTTAGAAGGACTTTCTTCTTATCTGGTGTCTTATATTGATCAGGGTTACCTTGATGATATCGCGTTTCAGTATATGGACTACGATCGAAGAGAGAGCATGCGTATGCGAAGTTTTCACGGCGTTCATGGTTACTTGAGGAGAGCTGAAGCTTGTTTTGGAGCCATTACAAAGCGTTGGTATGATGAACCTGCCTATGTAACGTCCTACTACGGAGCAGGATATGGTGAGGTTTTGATGGAACAGGACCAGTTATCCGAAGCCGTGAAGTATGCGGAACGAGCTCTTGAAGTGGCCTTGCAGATCAAAGTGGCGGCGATACTTGTTCCTGCATATGTACTGAAAGCTAGGCTTGAATTACATTCAGGTAGAGCTGAGGAAGGTATAAAGCTGTTGCAGCAGGCTGAGAGTCTGCTGTCTGAGAAGGATAGAGAGTACTGGAAATCTGTATTGGAAGCACATCGCAATCGAATAGGGCTTGAGCAGAGCCCTGTGGACACGGCTACCCACATTCTCGCTAATCCGGTAGACGAACAACAAATGCTCGTTGAAATGAGCTGTGACCAACTATTTCAATGGATGGTTCGATTACGTGCTGCCGTGGCTCTTGAACATTATGATTACGCACAAGAGGAACTGCAACGAGTTCGAGAACATGCTGAAAAACGCGATCTGTTGACGGAACAGATTGAATGTGCCCTGTTAGAGTCCGTGATACTACAGAAGCAGGGGAACTCAGGTGCTGGTGTTGTAGCCTTATCGCGTGCTCTTGTTTTGGGAGAACCTGAAGGATATATCCGTTCATTTGTTTCCGAAGGCGAGCCGGTAAAATGGCTACTTCAACAGTATCTGGTGCTTCGCCGTAAGAAGGCTATCTCGGATGATGGAGTGAAATTAGCTTATGTGAAGCAATTACTCTCTGCTTTTGTCCAAAACCAAAAGGTACGGGGCCGTTCAGTACTAGATGAAGCAAAGCATGAACAGAAGGAAGTGGGACTGAGTCCCATGGAGCAGAAGATATTTGGTCATATTGCAGAAGGGTTAACCAGCAAGCAGATTGCTGCCGAATTTGGGATATCACCTGGAACCGTAAATACTCACATTCGCCGTGTGTTCGCCAAGCTTGGAGCAAGCAGTCGTACGCATGCGGTACAAATTGCTGAACAGCGGGGCTTATTATAAGTTATGAAACAATGTCTACTTTTTTGTAGACTGTTTGGATGATGTCGTCTCTCCTACAATAAATCTAACGAAATAACGCTGTGAATTTCCGGTGTCATTAGCGATAAGATTCCGTAGGAGGTTGTGTTAAGAAATGTCTAATCATCGTTCCAATTACAAAGGTTACTCTGAACAGCGTCGGAATAAAGTTGTGCCATATATAGCCGCTGTGTTGTCGCTCACTCTCTTTGGTGCTCCGGGAACAGTAGGTGCCGCGGAGGGTGGAACAAGTATTCAGGACCTGCAGCTTGCTGCCCCGTGGGCCCAGCAAGCCATTGAAAAAGCTACCCAGCAACAATGGATTATTCCAGACGGTACAGGTCGTTTCAACCCAGATGCACCTATGACAAGAGGGGAACTTGCACATATGTTGGCTCAGCTTCTGGAGATCAAGGTCTCGTCTTCAGACCAACGACCGAAACAGTTATTTAAAGACTTAGAGCGTACAAGTTCAGGCGAATCTTATATCTATGCTCTTAACTTAACTGGCATTATGAATGGATATCCCGATGGTACATTCCGGCCGAATGGTGTAGTGACGAGAGAACAGCTCGCTGTTACGATGATTCGGGCACTGAAGGTGAAAGGGTATGATGGGCTATCAGATGGTCAACAATCGTTATCATTTAAGGATAGCAAGGATATTAGCGCCTGGGCTTTGCCCGGTGTGCAACAGGCCGTTGGATTAGGTCTTCTCAAGGGGGAAAATGGATATTTTGCACCCAAACGTTCCACGTCCAGACAAGAGATTGCTGTCATTGCAGTGCGAACAACAGACACGATTCGAGTATTGAGGGCAGGAGGTTCAGAGAAAGATGGTTCTAATTCGCAGGCTCCAAAAGATAATCCAGGCAAGGTAACGGAGACACAAGGTACAATTACAGGAACAGTAGGCACTGCGAATGGTACAGGTACAGGGAACAACAACAACAATAATACTGGAACAACGTCCGGCGGAACAACAGGTGGAGGAAGCGGAGGATCGGTTAATCCGTCTGTACCTTCAACCCCTTCCAATCCATCTAATCCAACAAATCCATCTAATCCAGGAACCAGCAATCATGCTCCAATCGTTGCCCCTGGAGGTTTGCCTGCTCAGGAATTGACGTTGGATCACGCTTCTAAGGACTTGCAGGCCTCTTCTTATTTCAGCGATCCAGAGGGTGGACCATTGAAGTTCGCTGTCTTGTCGGGAGATGAGAACATGGTATCTTTTACTGTGACGGACTCGGTAATTCGCCTTGCACCACGGGCTGCCGGTCAGACGATGCTGACCATTCAAGCTACTGATGAACAAGGTGCCAGTGTAACGGCACAACTCCAGGTTACCGTGCAAGTGAATACGATTAGCCGCCAATTCCCTGACGAGCAATTGGCTGGAGTTATGGCATTTTGGCTACAGAAGGGGCTAGATGATCCGCTGACCAAAGCAGAATTAGCTACGGCACTTGTCCAGACTCAAGGAGGATTGTATGCAAGAGATGCTGGCATTTCCGATCTTACCGGTGTCGATATATTTAATGGATTAAATGTCGTAGAAATTGATTTATCTGGAAATAACATAAGCAAAGCGGATGCCTCTGAATTTGAACAATTAGAGTGGCTTGATCTGTCGGGGAACCGTCTGAGTGAAATCAATGTCACAGGACTTGAGTATTTACAGTATCTGGATGTGGAAAATAACCAGCTTACCGCTTTAGACGTAACAGGGCTGGATTCCCTGCAAGAGTTGTACATGGGAAGTAATCAGCTTGTTCATCTCCCAGTGGGTCTGGTTAATTTACCTAATCTGCAATCTATAAGTGTAAGTGACAATCAGATACACCTCAGAGAAGAACCTGATTTCACAGTGCACAAGGCACTAATAGAAAAACAAATCGGATATACTTTTGATGATGCTCCACCTGAACTAATCGAGGCACCGGCGGGAAATACGGCTTATGTAGGTGGAGATGAAATCGAGATTGACTTGTCATACATGTTTAGAGATGAGGATGATGACAGATCGACACTTGTGTTACAAGCGGAGTCTCCTGATGAACAAGTCGCAGCCATTCGAATGGTGGGGCAAAAATTATACGTTACTGCACTGGGGACGAGTAATATACCCATTCGAATTATGGTCTTGGCTAAAGATCCGTTGGGCAAGATGGGCTGGGGTTACGTAGAGGTATATCTGAGAGAAGCCCAGTAGGGACATATTGGAGTCAGATTCAGTTACAGATACAACGATAACAAACGCACTTTCCTATGAGGGAGGTGCGTTGTTTCCATTTTGTGTAATTTAGTATAAGATGAGTGAGATAACGTTAAGCGATAATATGCGATACATAGTGAGTAGATTGCTAATTTTGATTGATGTAGAACGGAGAAGGGAGTGCAGGTATGCCACTTACCAACATTACACCAAGTACCGAAGAAGATTCAGCCTATGTCCGCCAGCAATTGGTGGCCTACAATGCGGCACATGTGAGTGAGGCTTTAAGGAACAGATACGAGGAACTTCATTTTCATATTCGAAACGAGGCAGGGCAGATTGTAGCAGGGGTACTGAGCACCTTATGCTGGAACTGGGTCGAGCTAGATATCTTGTGGGTTGATGCCAAAGAGAGGCACAAAGGGTATGGAACGAAACTGCTACAGGAGGTAGAGCGTTTGGCCCGGGAGAAGGGGTGTGATTTCATTATGCTGAACACCTTCTCATATCAGGCTCCTGAATTTTACCTAGAACATGGGTATGAGCTGATGACGATGATCGAGAATGCACCTACGGGACACCAACAATACTATTTCAAGAAGGATCTCATCAGATCAGAAGGAGCAGAGGCATCACGATGATTACAATTAAACAGATTGAACCGCAGGATTTGCCTGCGTTAAACCAGCTGTACCATGAATTGATGGGTACACCTCCCAATGAACAGCAGATGAATGCACAGCAAATGCAAAAGACGTTTCAACAAATGAAGAAACAGAGTCATTACTATGTGCTTGGAGCCTACGATCAGGATAAACTTGTGGGATCGGTTATGGGGGTTGAATGCATGGATCTGATGGGTACTTGCGAGCCGTTTATGGTCGTCGAAAATGTCATTGTCTCCGAACGGGTTCGCAGGCAGGGTGTTGGACAGAAGCTCATGCTTAAGATCGAACATATTGCCAAAGATTTGGGGTGTGCGTACATCATTCTGGTGTCTGGAGATCAGCGCAAGGAAGCCCATCGATTTTACGAGAAACTGGGCTTTAGAGACGAGAAGGTTCAGGGATACCGAAAACATTTATAAACGGCAGTATTCTTTCTATACACTGTAAAAAAAGGGAGTGAGCCCCTAGCGGACGCTCTCTTTTTTAGTGAGCGAACGGAAAAGGGGAGCCTTTTTTACAGCAGTATAGCGTATCCTACACCTATACTTTAGTAGCATATCGAGAAGGATAGATTTTTGTTAAACTTTAGGAAAAAGAATACATAGGAGGTTACCGAATATGCGTATCGTGGATAACATCAAAGTCTGGGGAGAACCGCTGGAGAATGCCGTCAGTCAGGCGGTGACTTGTTCAAAATATGGAGACGTGCTGGGCGTGGCCTTAATGGCCGATCATCACAAGGGATATTCACAGCCGATTGGCGGAGTGGTTGCTTATCGCAACATGATCAGTCCGTCAGGAGTGGGGTACGATATTGCCTGTGGCAACAAAGCAGTGCGCACGAACCTGATGTGGGATGATATTCGTGACCGGATTGCGGTCATTATGGATGATATTAATACAACGATCTCATTCGGCGTAGGGCGGAACAATCCAACCCCGGTGGAACATGAGTTGTTCGACGATCCGAACTGGAAGCTTTTTGATACCATCGAGAGCGGATTGCAACAGAAGCTGAAGACACTGGCGCGCAATCAACTCGGAACCGTGGGAAGCGGCAATCATTTTGTCGATATTTTTGTGGAAGAGAAAACGGGCAAGGTATGGATTGCCAATCATTTTGGCAGCCGTGGCTTCGGACATAAGGTAGCGAGTGGATTCCTTAATCTGGCGGCTGGACGAGAGTTCAGTGGCAAAGCACCGGGTGAATCGATGGATCAGCCCCCGACCCTGTTTGACCTGAACAGTGAAATGGGTGATATGTATTGGGCGGGTATGACGCTGGCGGGTCGTTATGCCTATGCCGGAAGGGATTACGTGATTGAACAGGTGCTGGATATCCTTGGAGCGAGTGCTGAATATGCCGTACATAATCATCATAACTTTGCGTGGAAAGAGCAGCATATGGGCGAGGAAGTCGTCGTTGTTCGTAAAGGAGCGACACCGCTTGCACCGGGCCAGCTTGGCTTTGTCGGCGGGAGTATGGGGGATATTTCGGTCATTGTAGAAGGCATTCATAGTGAGGAGAATACGGAGTCTTTCCGCAGTACGGTTCACGGGGCAGGACGAATCATGAGTCGTACGCAGGCGGCAGGCAAAATGAATTACAAACTTCGCACGCGTATGGGCGGCGAAATTAGTGAAGAACAGATGCAAGCAGCCATTCGAGCGTATGGTGTGGAGCTCCGTGGAGCAGGTACAGATGAGAGCCCGTTTGTCTACAAAAAATTGCAAGACGTGTTGTATGCACATGTCAATACGCTCAAAATCAATCATGTACTGCGCCCGGTAGGCGTAGCGATGGCGGGTGGCAATGAGTTCGACCCCTACAAGGATTAATCGAAGATCAACCTGCGGATAACAGCGATTGGAAGGTTGTTCTGTCTTTGGAGTGGCCTGTGTAAAATCTTTAGTCTAACTTAACAAGAATTCAGACACAAGAAGGAGGGCGAACACCCCATGAGAAACTGTGCGATATACAGCTCCCAGTTTGACCTGGATCAGTTGTATGAAATGATCCAATCCATCTATCCTGATGCCGCCATCCAGCGAAGAGAAGACCATACGCACATACAGGTGATTCAGAAGAAATGGTTTAGCAAAAAAACAAAGGGTTTCAACATCATGACCAGCCAGACGCATCCCGAGGAGTTCGGCACGATGATTCAAGGTATGCTTGGGTTTATGAGTCAGATCGAAGGGCGCAATGCTGCGCTTCAGGAAAAGGTACTGATTAAATGCTCCACCCTGAACATGGTGATCGGCATCGAGACAGAGGAAGATATCTCGGAAGAGTTCTTTAACGAGTTATTACAACTGGCTGAAGCGCTGGATGCCGTCATTTTCTGGGGAGGTGGCTCCCTACTGAATGCTCAGGGTCAGGTGCTTCTGGATGTAAACGGAGAATCCGAAGTAGAGGATTACACGGTAACCGCACACACGAGTTATCTGGATGACACTCGTCCACCCTCAGTGGATGCTGTGGACCGCAAGGCACGTTCAGAGCAGCGATTAGCGGCGCAAGGTGTTCCGTATAATGCCAATCTGCCTGCAAGAGCGGGAGAACAGGACACGACGATTCGAACGAAGGAAGAGGTTACGCAGCGTGCTGTAGCTCTCTGTATAGCCGCCCTAAAAGGTGAGTGCCTGGGAGCAGGTGAGAGTAACGATGACACCGCGGCGCTTGTGCAGGAAGTCATCGACAAGTATGATGCGTCCGCCTTCTTTTCTCCGGATGAAAAGTCTTTTCTGGATCAGCATGGAGCACAGCAGCAAGAGGTCATTCGCTTCTCTTGGGGATATGAGGCATACCATGTCATGCTATGGGCACTAGGGTACGTGGAAGAATTGAGTGCACCTACTGAGCTTTGCAACGTAAGTAAGGACGTTGGTTATCTACAGCAAAAGGACAGCTACGCAGAGTTCCTGTCGGATGCCACTCTTCGCAGCAAAGCTGAAATTTTGGACGAGGCCGACTTGATTTATCGGTACAATTGGGTCTGTGTAAACAGCAGAATTAAAGAGGAGTTACCACCTGCAGGTTTAAACCCCGGTGTAGCTTATGAACGGCATCGCGCCCTTAACTGGCTGATCTGTTATCTCGATCAAGCGTGGGATGAGGTACGGACGGATACGTAAAAAAGATTAAACTGAAAAGAGCCATCGACTAGATTGTTTATCTAATCGGTGGCTCTTAATTATGTGTTATTCGATAGATGAGGTTACTGAGGGAGAAATCATGGCTTGAATTGCAGGAAACAAGTTCTCGCTGCTCGTAAATAAAATGTAGGATTGATGAGTGGTTCGGATCAGAATCCGCTCGGTTGAACGAGCATAACCGATTCGGACAGCTGAAGGCTCACTTCCTCCATAGGTGTTATCTAAAGTTACAGATGTGATTTGTGAAATGGGAATTTCAATCTTGGTAAACTGCCAGCGTATGATCAATTGGTCCTTTACTTGTTTTGCGCTTACAGCAAACACAGGATGACCTCCTTATTCTTTTGTGCAAGTTTGTAAAAATAAAATGCTAGGAGATGCAAAACGACGAAATCGTTATGCATAAACGATAGTTTCAGTTTATCATTTATGGTTAAAAATCCCTAATTAATAAATGGCAATTCAATTAGATTTGCAACATAAGATATAATGTATGATTGGTTAAAGGAGTGAAGTAGTCATGAAAGAGCTTGTTGAGATATGTGAATATGATCCAGAATGGGTGGAGAATTACTTCATTGAGCGTGAACAAGTGATGAGGGTGCTGAAAGACATTTTTGTAGAGATGGAGCATATCGGAAGCACATCCGTACCAGGACTTGGGGCGAAATCCTTGATTGATATGATGGCAGGTGTGTCTGATCTTCAGGATGTGAAACAAAAGCATATCGATTTATTGTCAGCACTGGGTTATGAATACGTACCCAAACCTGAGTTTCCAGAACGTCTTTTTTTTCGAAAAGGGGAGTGGCGAGCTGGCACCCATCATCTGCATATTTACAAATATCAGGGGAAGGCTTGGAAGAATCAGCTGGCCTTTCGCAATGCACTCACAAGTGATCCTGGCTTAATGAAGGCCTATGATACATTGAAAAGAGAGTTGGCTCGGCAATTCCGTAATGATCGGGTCGGATATACGATTGGTAAAGCTTCGTTTATACAGTCTGTAATAGAGAATGCCAGTAAGGAATAGGGCTAGATAGATAGAGATAGACTTGAACCAGCTGGCATCAAACCTGAGTTGTTGAAGTAATCCCATCTTCTGCAAGGAGAGCATCAGCATGAAAAACCTCGATGGTTACCATTATTTTGAGACGAATGCAGGTCCCTTCCGTAATCTCTCCAGCCTGTCTCCAAGAGAAGTGGAGGCGATTTCGCAACAGATTCGGCAGAAGGGCCGAGTATTTGCGAGTAAGCGTTCATCCGACTACATAACAATCAGAAGAGAGCTTGAACAGCTGGCATATGAGAAGTTCACATATAAAGGGGGAAAGCCGACTCAGGACTATCCCCATTATCTCACGCTAGGTGTATGCCCCTGGCTGGAAACATGGTACAAGGAGCCGAACCATATCATCATTCCATGGGAAGCATTGCCGGCAGAAGTTGTGAGCTTTACGTACGGTGATCTCTTCCCAACGATGCGTTATGAAGACGATAAATCCTATCGCAAGCAGGTTTATACCAAAGACGAAATCGGTGAATTGATTCAGTCTTATGGTTTGCCGCAGGAGTGGAATCGAACGGGCGAACATGGGCCCGAACGATATATTGAAATTCAAGTCTGGGACAACGAGGTTATACGGGCATATCGTTAAATCCACTAATGACGATGCTTTATTTACGTTTACGATTGAATAGAACGTAGCTTGGCTTTCGATTGTTCAGAGCCATCTTAAGCGGGTTTAACACGAAGGAATAATCCCAGCAAACCGAGAATAGCAAAAGCCAGAAAAGCGACCGTGCTTGAAAATACCTCAATGCTGTATCCCGCCATAAATGATCCTAGGAATTGACCCACGCCCAGCGCGAGAAATGCAAGACTAATGCCGATGGAGACATTCGGCTGGAACAGTCTCGTTGCCCACACGATGAATATACTTGTGAGAAAAATGTACGTGCTACCGAACAGGACGGCTGAAACCAGACTTGCCGTCATCGAAGGCAGAACAATAACGCCAAGCGAAATGGATAACAACAGGATACCTATACGATAAGACCAGCCTAACTCAATCCGTTCTATAATCCGACCCGCACTTCCGCCGAGTATGCCTGTCACGCCCATAACAATCCAGAACAAGACGGCTTCCGAATCGGAGGCCCCTTTCTCGTCCGTTAGAAAGTTTCGGGCGAAAGTCCAATAGATCGCAGAGCTTGCGCCTGTTAACATACAAGCCATAAGCAAAGCCGATCCCGGTCTGGTGGGTCTCATGCAAGACCAGATGGACTTCGTACAAGGGAGTGTTTTGGTAGCGGGAATCGCATGTCGGTTCCATAGCAGTACGGTTATTCCGATGAGGGCGAACAGAATATAACTTATACGCCAGTAATCGGTGAATAGCAAGTAGAGTGGACCGGAGACGATAATGCCAAAGCTGGTGCCTGTATTGATCCAGCTGTTCCCTCTGGCGTGCAGATCTGGTGCGAGTTCTGCGCTTACTGCATTCCCGAGGGCTGGAGATGCCCATCCTGTGCTGAGTCCGGCAAGAAATACGCTGACTGCAAGCAGCCAGGTATCATGTGCCAGTCCGATGCCGATCAAGCCAAGAATAGCGCTGATTCCAGCAAGTTGAATGACGTAATGGTGCCCTTTGTGATTAATGATAAGCGGCGCAGTAAGAAGGGCAAGACAATAAGCAATATAGGTTGCCGAGTTAATGGCCCCGGATGCCGATTCGGATAATTGTAAAGCCTCGGAGATTTCTGGCATAAACAGTCCGTAACTGAAACGCCCAAAAGCATAACATACTGCGATCAGGGCAACGCCAGGAAGGACTATCTTTTTCATTGAATTTCACCGCCTTATTTTAGATAGAACGATCATTATACTTCTTATGAAAATAAAAAAGTGAGTTGAAATATGAACTCACCCTTTGTGTTATGAATTGAAACTATTTTGAGTCATGTGAATCAGTTCCCGGCAGACCTCTTTTACATTTTCCGTTTCGGCCAGCGCCGTCGAACCCTCTAACAACAGCATAAATTGCATGATGCTTCGATCATTTGCCTCGGGATCACTTTTTTTTATCAGGGTTATGAGGTGTTTTTTGTGACCGTTAACGGTTTGTACGATAACATGGTTTTGATCAGCCCCGAATTCTTCCTTCGCTCGTAAAAAAAGACATCCTCTGGCTTCATGCTCCATCAGCCACTTGGCATGACCCTCAGCCAGATTGAGAAAGACGGACTGTGCCTTATTATCTGCATATATACGTAGTTGCTCCAGATAGCGCTGTTCGCGGCGCAGAAGCACCTCGACAATCAGGTCTTCCTTGGATGCAAAGTGATTATATAACGTCATGATGGCCACGTCAGCATCGGTAATGATCCGTTTTAGGCCAATGGCATGAAAGCCATGCAGATAGAACAGGTCCTCAGACACGTTAAGAAGCGTTTCCTTTTTGCTACTCATAATCGCTTGGGCCTCTCCTTTCACCCATTTTTCAGTAAAAATAGAATGATCATTATATCCAAAATATAGAATGTGTATATCGATGTCAATCTGAAATGACCGTTTCAATCTCCAGCCGCCCAAAGTTTTCGATCCATTCAGTAGGGCAGCTTGAATCCGTAATCACCATGGATATGTGATCGGCAGGTGCAATTCTGGCAAACGTGGAGCGTCCAAACTTGGTGTGATCCGCCACCAGGATGGCTTCTTCGGCGCGTTCCATCATTTTACGCGAGATCAGGGCTTCCTCCAGTACATAATCGGTAATTCCATCGGTGAAGGAAACACCTCCAGCCGAAATGAACGCTTTGTTCACTTTGAACTGGTCAAGTATCTCATGTGCCCCAGGCCCAGTGGCGGCTTGAACAGCAGTGTTGATTTCGCCTCCAGCAAAAATGATTTTACCTGTAAAAGATTCTAGGGCAATAGTCAGGATGGGTACAGAATTCGTAATCACCGTGATAAGGGAGCGATGTTGCAATTGGCGCATGATTTCGAGTGTGGTTGTGCCGTTGTCCAGCATGATGGTTTCGCCGTCTTCAATCAACGAAGCTGCCGCGGCGGCAATAGCCTGCTTTTCTTGAACTTGCAACTGTGAGCGCTTCTGGAAGGGCGCTTCGATCATACCTGAGCGGACACGTACAGCGCCCCCGTACACTTTACGTAATTCACCTTCCTTCTCCAGCCGATCCAGATCCCGCCTTATGGTTTCCGTGGATACCTGAAATAGCTGAGCCAACGTTTGTACCTGAACTTTGCCTTGTGTGGCAAGCTGGGCAAGGATCGTCTGTTTTCGCTCCTCATATGTTAACGACATTCAAATTCCGCCTCCGTTACGTTCTTTTATAGAAGTTTGGCCTTTGTGTGGATTGTTGTTGTTTTTAACAGTTTAAGTTGATGAAAATCACTTGTCAATTTCATTCGGTAAATATGGTTGTTAGATATCAAGAGATGAGTTGACAGAGGATAGATGTGGCGATATTATCAAATGAAACAACTAAAAACCACAATAAACCACATTTTAAAACGGATTGAACACGAGTTATTTCAAGCACTAATCAGCAATACATATAACCAATAGATCTAACTGCATGAATGAAGTGAAGCTTATTGCTCGCGTTCAATGCGTATTCATGTGGTATTCGGGAGGACAACACAGTGAAACGACCGCTTACTTTTCGTGAAAATGGAACCTTTACCATCGTACAATTTACCGATATACACTGGAAAGACGGACGGCCTGAAGATCTGCGAAGCCGGCGGATGATGCAATCAATCATCGAACTGGAACAGCCGGATCTGGTTATTTTCACAGGAGATGTGATCTACACCGGGCCTGTCGATTCGGGAAATCAGGCGTGCGAGCATCCGGAGCAGGCTTTTCGCGATGCTGTCTCGGCTGTGGAGGCGTGTGGGATTCCGTGGGCTTTTGTGTTTGGCAATCATGATGCCGAGCAACGAATCAATCCAGTAGAGCTCATGCGTGTAGTTCAGGAGCATGCGCATAGTGTGACGGAAGCGGGGCCGCGTGATATTGCAGGATTGGGCAATTACACGCTGGAGATTGCCGGGGCGAATGGACTTCCGGCAGCCGTGTTGTATCTGCTCGATTCCGGGAGTTATTCGACCGTGGAATCGATCCCCGGTTATGGTTGGATTCAGCAGAGTCAGCTCCGATGGCTGATGGATGAATCCACACGCGTCAATCCCGGCCGCAGCCCGGGGGATAAGCTACCAGCCTTGGCGTTTTTCCATATCCCGATTCCGGAATATCAACTGATGTGGAACAGTCGAGTTTGCTATGGCAACAAATATGAACCTGTCTGCTGTGCGCAAGTCAATTCGGGTTTGTTTGCTGCACTGCTGGAGATGGGGGATGTAATGGGTACGTTCTGCGGACACGACCATGTGAATGATTTTCACGGCCGGTATCAAGGGATACGTCTTTGTTACGGGCGTTCGAGTGGTCATAGTACCTACGGAAGGGAAGGTATGCTACGCGGAGGACGTGTCATTCAGATGCGTGAAGGTGAGCGGGAGTTTAATACCTGGCTTCGTCTGGAGGATGGATCGGTGGTGAATGAACAGCCGGAGCATCAACCGGAGACCGCGACGTAAGGTATTCTAGAGTGTACTATAGCGTGGCAAGGGAAATAGAAAGAGAGAAGCAAATAAGCAAGGAAAACAGAGAGGGACGTATACAGCATGATTTTACCGTTAATTCTGGTGCTTGCTTCAGGAATGGCACATGCCGTCTGGAGTATGTTTACAAAACGAAGTTTGAACAAAAGTGTTTTTCTATGGTCGATTATGATGATTCCCACCGTATTGCTGCTGCCTGTGCTGGTGGTGGAATTGTCCTGCGAGTCGTTACCCGTGTCAGCTTATGCGCTGTTGATCGTGTCGATGGCACTTCAGGCGTTATACTCCTGGCTGTTGTCTCAGACGTATGAGCTTGGTGATCTGTCTCAGATCTATCCGATTATGCGGGGCACGAGTACGTTGCTGGTGCCGTTGATCGGGGTTGCTTTTCTAGGAGAAAGGTTGTCGGGATTCGGATGGTTAGGCATTGCCTGTATGATTGTTGGTTTCATCGTTCTTAGCGGTGTGGGGAGCAGGAAGGGACAAGCAGGCTCTGGAATGAAGGGGGCGAAGCCAGTTCTGATGGCCTTGTGTGTGGGGTTATGTACGACGAGTTATGTATTTGTGGACAAATTAAATCTGCAACATATTTCGCCCTTGGCGTTGCTTGAGGTTACGAATATTGGTTTTGTGGCTGGATTAACGCCAGCGCTGCTCGCTTCAGCTGGCTTGCGTCAGGAATGGAAGGTCAATCGTTCGACGATTTTGCTTGGGGCTTTGCTGAATCCGGGATCATATCTGCTCTTTCTATTTGCACTGGAACAGGCTCCGATGGCCAGATTGGGCCCGCTTCGGGAAGTGGGTACGGTATTTGCGGCTTTTCTCGGGATTTGGTTATTAAAAGAACAGCAGGGAATGAAACGGATTCTCTGTTCCATCGTTATTTTTGGCGGCATTCTCCTGATTGGTGTGTGGGGATAGGGTAGGAAGACATCGGTCAAAAGAAAGCACAAAATGACAGGCTTCTCTACCCTTCTTCGTGTATCATGATAAGCAAGGAGTGATGCAGTACATGAAATGGATTGAAGCCATACAGAAGTCGATTCAATATATAGAAGAGCATTTACTGGAGCCTATGAAGACGGATCAGATTGCGGCGCATGCGCATATGTCGGGATTTCATTTTCAACGTATCTTTGGTTTAATGACCGACGTTACCGTGGCGGAGTACATCCGGCGCAGAAGATTGACACTGGCGGCCAATGAACTGTTGCAGGGAGATCCCAAAATTATGGATTTGGCCTTCAAGTATGGCTATGATACGCCTGAATCGTTCACCAAGGCTTACCGCAGACAACATGGAATATCGCCAAGCGAAACCCGAAAGTCCGGTGCCTCAGTCCAGTCGTATAATCGACTCGTTATTCAAGTCAGTTTACAAGGAGCAGAGCCAATGAAACATCATATTGTCGAACAAGAGGCATTTTCCATCGCAGGCATCAAACAACGCTTTTCATATGTGGATGGGCAGCATTTGCAGGGGATTCCTAATATGTGGGAGGAAGCGTATCACAGCGGTGCAGAGGATCGGATAGCTGCATTGAATAACGGGGTTATCCCGGGTTTGCTAGGGGTGTGTGTAGATCAGGGCGAGATCGAGGACAAGCAGATGGAGTACTGGATTGCAACAACGTATGAAGGGGAGCAACCGGAAGGGCTATCTACGTTCACGTTCCCCGCGAGTAAATGGGTGGTTTTCGAGGTTGAGGAACCGATGCCTCAGGGAATACAAAAGCTGTGGAAACGTATTGTAGGTGAATGGTTCCCTTCAAATGCATACGAACATGCCTGGCTGCCTGAACTGGAAGTCTACCGCGGCATGAAACATGCGCCTCAAATCTGGATACCGATTAAATAGCCCTCTAATAAGTATTGAATATCTGGATCGTAAGCGTTAATTATCTTCACCAATGATCATCAATCAATATGACATCATAACTCCGCTCAGGAATCGTGATTTTCAGGCGTGCATTCGTTTTGGATGTACATGAAAATGACAGCTTGAGGGGAGTTGTTTATTTTATTCCAGGGTTCGAAACATGTTATATTAAAAAACAGTAGTCTCATCCACCCCTAAGAACGACGGACGGCCAAGCTGGAATGAAGATATCGGATTCGAGTAGGTCAAGGAGGATTTGCTGTGCAATATGAAGAACGACTTGTGCAAACGTTGCGACAACATGAGCAGATCATGCAGGATCTGCGGATTGTACGTTTGCTAGAGTTGCCCGATTGTTATATCGGTGCGGGTTATATTCGTAATTACATATGGGATGATCTTCATGGATTTACCAGACGGGAGCTGCATAGCGATATTGATGTTGTTTATTTTAATGCTGCCGATCTTCGAGAGGAACGGGATTACGAACTGGAGCAGGAGCTGTGTACTGCAACAGGTAACACGAAGTGGTCGGTTAAAAATCAGGCCAGGATGCACCTGCGTAACGGAGACATGCCGTATCGCTCGACTGAAGATGCACTGCGCTTTTGGCCTGAGCAAGTAACAGCCATCGGTGTACAACTACATGCTGACGATCAAATCAGGATATGTGCCCCTTATGGGCTGGAGGATCTGTATGCGTTGGTTGTTCGCAAAAGTCCGGCGTTTATGAACGCGGCCTACTATAACGAACGTGTGTGCAAAAAGAATTGGCAACAGCACTGGCCCAAGCTCACGATTGTAAGGGCATAATATAACAAGTGTGGATGTCTATGTATGGGAAGGAGTGTTGCTGTACTGATACAGAAATTTTTACGGGAGAAAGGATATATTTTGGATCTGATCCTGCTGGCGTGTTTGGTTTTCTTTCTGATCTTTTGGGGCTGGAACTTTGCCGTGAAATTTTTTACTCTCCTCGCGGCAACCTTTATCATATTAAGACGGATTGATTATGAGAAACACATCTGGCTGAAACGCGGGTTGTTGGTCGTTTTCGGCATTGGCGCCGTCTCCTTTATCATTATTGAAGCTCTGGTATTTACCCAGCTTGGTTCAAAGGAAGAGGAGCAAGCGGACTATGTCATCATACTTGGGTCGGGCATCAAGGGCACCGAATTGTCACTGACCTTGAAACAAAGGTTGGATGCCAGTCTGGATTATATTCGCACTCACCCGCAGACTCCAGTTATTGTATCTGGTGGACAGGGGCCAGGTGAATCCATTCCTGAAGCCCTTGCGATGAAAAATTACCTGGTGGATCAGGGCATTGCCCCTGCTCAGATCATCATGGAGGATCGCTCGACAAGTACGCAGGAAAATTTGGCTTTTTCTAAAAAAATCATTCTTGCTTCCGGGCTGGAACATCCCAAAATTATGATTGTCACAAGTGATTACCACATGTTCAGGTCGAAATATATTGCGGCCAAAAACGGATACGCTGCAGAATACGGTATATCCGCTCCTTCACCGGGGTACTTAAAGCCGATTAATATGATTCGTGAATATTTTGGCACTGTGAAGGCGTTTTTATAGTCAAACGAGAAACAGGACGAAGCGGAAGGAATAAAAATGCTTCGTCCTGTTTTCTATTTTTTATGGTGAACACTACATTAAACTTGGGTGGACAGACTCATTTTTTTGCAGAATCGCTAGAAGCAGCTCTAAGCTCAGTTGCTCTGGACTCGGCAGCTGCTCTGGAGTTGTCAGGTGCAATTGTAGCCTCAGAGACCTTATCTCGAGGAGAAGTGGTTCTGGATGCAGCCGCTGGAACAGTAGCCTCTCTGGAATTGTCAGGTGCAATTGTAGCCTCAGAGACCTCATCACGAGGAGAAGTGGTTCTGGAAGCAGCCGCTGGAACAGTAGCCTCTCTGGAGTTGTCAGGTGCAATTGTAGCCTCAGAGACCTCATCACGAGGAGAAGTGGTTCTGGAAGCAGCCGCTGGAACGGTAGCCTCTCTGGAGCTGTCAGGTACAATTACGGCTTCAGAGACTTCATCTCGAGGTGTAGAAGCACTAGGTTCGGTGGCTCGACTGGCAGTCTCTCTGGAGTTGTCAGGTACAATTATAGCTTCAGTGGCTCCACGCTCTACTTTGGGCGTATGGCTCGATGCCCATACAGCTGTAGACGTACTTGCTACAGCAATTAAACAAACGGATGAAATTGTTATGATCCAATGTTTCTTTTTCATTTTTTTGACATCAAACATCATCGTAAGTCTCCTTTTTAATTGTTTTCCCTCCCCTGAAAGGGATGAGCAAAATTGCACAGGCAAGTTTCGCGCCCCTGCGGTGACATTTAAAATGGTTTCGCCATAACGTTTGCGATCTTCGATGGACATCTTCTGGACAACCTTTTCATCACAAGAAAATTCACTCCAGGTGTGAATCTCTTGGCGAAGGAGGTGAACGAGAGGATTGAACCAGTGCAAAGCGCTGACCGCTAGAGTGAGTGCCTTGACCCACAAATCTTTATGTTTAAGGTGAGTTAATTCATGGTGATAAACAAGACCCATATTCAAGTGAGCTGTACCCGCTTGAGGCAAATAAATCGTAGGTTTCGTTAAACCGACCAGCACGGGACTTCGTAACATTGGACTATATGCCAGGTTGACATGCTGCCGAATACCTAACTTTTCTTTGATCATGGGGAGCAGTAAGGCGGCCTCACTATTTTCTTTTACATCTGACTGTGTACGTTTCAACGCATGGATGAATCTGTAATAACAATAGATCTGCCACGTCGTATAACCGAGAACGCCTACTCCCCAAGCACTGAGCAAAACATACGCCGCCGTAGAAGATATCGTCCATTCTGGGGTAAGCGCTCCTTCAAGCATACCGTTCAAAAAGTTAGATTGTTCAAGGTTTCGGTTTGAAGCATGATGAAAAAGACTGGAGAACCATGTCATTCCGAACGATAGGGGCAGTACATAAAAGGCGAAAGCCATTTTACTCAGCCCGTAACGCCAGGAAGCGGGGAAAAGATGTACCGGCAGAAGGCGCAAGGCAAGAATGCAAGCAGCGGCAATGCTTCCAGCCACCGTCAACGTTATCAGCAGATCAATAAAGAGATTCATGCGCGCCACCTACTTTTCCGACAGCCATTGTTTTAGTTCGGCAATGTCTTTCTCTGAAAGCTTATCCCCGTCATACATGGCTGAAACCAGATTTTTAACAGAGCCTTGATAGAGGCCATCGAGTACGGTTTTGGTTTTCTGAAGTTTGTAGTCTTCTGGCTGTAAAAGAGGCTCATAATAGTTGGTTCGACCCTGTCTCGTGACAGTGAGCGCCCCTTTATCCACCAGTCTGGATAGGAAAGTGGAAATGGTCTGTGCCTTCCACGCTTTTCCCTTTTCCTTAAACATGTCTAACAGTTCGGAAGAAGTGACCGGAGGAGTACAAGACCAGATCACCTCCATCAGTTCCAGCTCGGTTTCGGACCATTTTTGAGTTTGGTGCACCAAAGAAGCACTCCTTTACAACGTTATGCGTCCATAACGATAATTTTATTACTACACTACGTAGTAAATATAAACTACTACAACATGTAGTATATAGTCAAGCGCAGTGTGTGAGAACCTCGTTTCTTCCTCTGTTTGTCAAGAGGGTTCTGTTTCTATATCCCAGATTCAACGAAGAAAAGCATGTTATAATATAGGTCAACAATAGATGACCGAAACAGGAGTGAATGATCATTACAGCATATCAATTACCTGCTCTGAAGGAGCAGAACATGATTTCAACGAACGATTTACAAGACATTATTCGCATGCTCGCCCATGCGCCTTTACTGTATGATGATGGTCAGCATATTCAGGTTCAGGATTACCTGGAAGGTCTTGAGATAGGGTTAACGCATGATATTCGTCGTGCAGCGATTGAATTGTACGAACTGGGGGTCAAGGCTTGTCGCCAATTTACGGATGTACTTGCCTATGAGCAGTTGCAGGATGTGCTTGGTCTGCAGGCTGAGTTGTGGCAGGAAGGTGTGCTTGCACTGCAAGACTGGATGAATTGGCTAAAAGAAATTGGCGAAGGGCGGCGAAATTTGCCTGAGTATGATTTTGCATCCATATTGGGTGAACTCCCCGAAGGGTATATGATTCATGATTTTCATGACGAACTACAGGTTCGACTAGAGCAGGATGCATCGAATGCTTGGGCGAACGAAGAGCGAAGTCGGTTATATACAGCGATTGGCGTGCAAGAAGCAGACTGAGCGAGCGATTTGAATGAAATTGAACTTTTTAAACGTCGATGGGCGTCTCTCTACACGGAAATGGAATCCATATCAAACGAAACGGTCTGCTACGTTGTTTAGTCTGATATGATTGCAATGCGTAGATGGCATGATGCATCTGCTGAAATGAGGGGATACCGTGAAAAAGGTTGTACTTGCTGGTGGAACGGGATTTGTTGGTCAAGATTTTACAGTCCGGTTTAAAAAGCTGGGATACGATGTGCTGGTGATCTCACGCCAGTCTGGACACATCGCCTGGGAAGATCGAACAGCCATCATTGAAGCACTTGAAAGCGCGGAGATGCTGATTAATCTGGCTGGTAAATCGGTCAATTGCCGTTACACAGACGAGAATCGTAAAATCATTATGGATTCCAGAACAGAAACCACAAACATTCTTGGGGAAGCGGTAATGGCTTGTGTGCATCCGCCTGAATTGTGGATTAACTCCAGTACGGCTACCATCTATAGACATGCGGAAGATCGTCCAATGACGGAACAAGATGGAGAGATTGGTTCGGGTTTCTCTGTGGAGGTTGCCAAGGCTTGGGAACAGGCATTCTTCGGATTCAAGCTACCAACTACACGTCAAATTGCACTACGCATTGCGATTGTGCTTGGGGAAGGTGGGGTGATGGAACCACTGACGAATCTGGTTCGATTTGGCCTGGGTGGAGCCCAGGGAGCAGGAACCCAAAAATTTAGCTGGATTCATATGGAGGACCTGTTCCGCATGGTGATATTTGTACAGGAGCATCCGGAGCTGGAAGGGGTCTATAATGCTTCATCTCCTCATCCAGTGACCAATCGGGAACTGATGGCAAGTCTTAGGAAGCAGATGGGTGCACGTATCGGACTTCCGTCCCCACGCTGGATGCTTGAGCTTGGAGCTATATTTATCCGTACGGAAACGGAACTGGTACTCAAGAGCCGCTGGGTCATTCCCGACAGAATCGAAAAGGCAGGTTTTACGTTCACTTATGCTTCGCTGGATAAGGCACTTGCTGATCTCCTTAAATCCAAATAATGGGGAGCAGACAGTTTACATAGGTGCCTCCATTTTCAGACTGTGAAAAACATGTGCAGGAATCATTAATATGTGAATGGGAGGGCAGAGCAATCTGCCCTTCCGTCTATTTCGATGATATTTAGGCTCGGGATCGATCATCAGGCTGCTTCAAATATTCTTTTTCATTATCACTATTATTCAGTTGCAGGTATATTCGTTTAATGGGTAATATCACGAAATTTACATAACACGCATGAAAGAGAAGAGGTTGGGCATATGCAGCTTAGAAGAGTAAGAATCGCAGGTACAGGAAAATACCTGCCTCAGATGAAGGTGACAGACGAAGAGTTGGATGAGCGATTACATGTGCCCGCAGGCTGGGTCAGCAAAGCGACGGGCGTCGGCTATCGTTATTATGCTTCGGACGAGGAGACTTCTTCCTATATGGGTGCAAGAGCGGCAGAAGCAGCTCTGGCCGATGCAGGGCTGTCTTTTGGTGAGATCGATTGTTTGGTATGCACCAGCGGTACGAAAGAACAGCCGTTGCCAAGCACAGCCGTCTTTATCCAGCAGGCCATGGGACAGGAAGAATCAGGTGTTCCTGCCTTTGATATGGATGCGACTTGTCTGAGTTTCCTGAACGGACTTGATGTCCTCTCTTATATGGTAGACGCTGGACGTTACCAGCGTGTATTGCTCGTAGCTACCGAGATTGCTTCAGCAGGATTAAACTGGAAAGATCCTGAAAGTGCTGCCTTGTTTGGTGATGGCGCGGCGGCAGTCATCATTGAGCGAGCATCTGAGGAATCCGGGTCACAGATCGTTCATGCATCGCTGCGAACCTATAGCCGCGGGGCACGGTTTTCGGAGATTGCAGGCGGAGGCACGCGGCATCATGCGGCCCAGTATGATGTAGCGCATCCAGATCCATTCCTCTTTCATATGGATGGACAGGCGATTTTTCGCATGGCGTCCAAGCTGTTACCCGGGTTTATGAATGAGATGCTTCAAGCTTCCGGGAATCACATGGAGGATATCTCTCTGGTCATTCCTCATCAGGGCAGTGCAATGGCGATGCGCCTGATTCGCAAGAAGCTTGGAATTCCGGCAGAACGGTTCATGGATATTACACGAGGTCATGGTAATACGATTGCGGCCTCCATTCCGATGGGATTGCATGAGGCGATTCGTCAGCAACGAATAGAGCGTGGTGATCGGGTATTGATGATCGGAACGGCGGCTGGGCTGTCTTTGGGAGGACTGATCTTTGACTACTAGATTTGCACGACGTGACCAACGTGTGCTTCATGGACAAGCGGGTCATACATACAGGGTACTCCTTACCGGAGGAAGAGCTCCGGTTACGCTGGATTTGGCGCGTATGTTGCATCGGTCAGGTCACCTTGTATTTATTGCGGAGAGTATGGAACATCATCTGTGCAGAACGTCTAGTGCGGTGGAGCAATGCGTACTTGTTCCATCGCCACGTCACCATACGGAGAAGTACCTGTCGGCACTGGAACATTGGGTTAAGATATGGCAGATCGATGTGCTGATTCCGATGTGCGAAGAAGTGTTTTATGTGGCTGGTGGGGCTGAACGCTTAAGACAGCGTTGTCGTGTTCTTGTTTCCAGTCTGGAGCAGTTGCACGTTCTGCATCATAAGTATGATTTTAATAGGCTTGCCAAGTCTATGGGGCTTCCGGTTCCGGATACACATCTGATTCAAACTCCGCAGGAGTGGCTGGAGATGCATCAGGTTTTAAAGGGAGAGTGGGTCTGGAAACCGGTCTATTCCCGTTTTGCGGCCAAAGTACGTATGCCGAAACTTGGGTACAACGATCCACCGGGCGAAGATACGTTGTCTCCTGCCTCACCTTGGGTGGCGCAGCGGTACATTCATGGACGAGGATTGTGCACATACAGTGTAGTGCATGAAGGCCATTTGATTGCGCATGCCACCTACGACAGCCGATATCGTACGGGCAGTGTAGGCGCGAGTGTTTTTTTTGAACAGGTGCAACATGAGGGCACACACGCGTGGGTAGAACACTTTGTACGCGCGACGGGTTTCAGCGGACAGATTGGATTTGATTTTATCGAAGACGTGACGGGTCAGGTGTCTGCGATTGAGTGTAACCCGAGGGCAACCAGTGGCATTCATCTATTTCATCCTGGTAACGACTTGGTGCGTGCATTGCTTGAACCTGAAGTGGTACTTAGCGAAGGGATCGAAGTGACACCGAGGTTAGGTAATGATAAGGCGATGTTAGCATTGCCCATGCTGGGAAGTGGTATCCGGCAGATTCATAGCAGCAGAGGTAGCCTGCGAGCTTGGAGGACGGCTTGGCAGGGTGCCAGGGATGTGGTGTATGTGCGGCAGGATCGGCGGCCTTTTTTTGAACAATTTGCGGTCGTACTTACTGCCTGGCGTCTTGCACGTTCACAGCAGATTACGCTGACGGAAGCATTGACTCATGACATAGAATGGAACGGTGAACAACGATGAAGAGAGCATTAGTGACCGGGGCTACAGGTTGTCTGGGTAGACATCTGGCGATAAGGCTTGCAGCAGAAGGCTGGGAAGTGACAGGCATGGGGCGACAGCAAGAGATCGGCAGTGTGCTTGAAGCGGCTGGAGTTCGCTTTATCAGGGGAGATATTCGAGATGTCCAGATTGTAGATGCAGCATGTACAAGTCAGGATATCGTGTTCCACTGTGCGGCCTTATCCTCACCTTGGGGGAAATATCAGGATTTCTACAGCAGTAATGTGCAGGGAACGCAAAATCTGATTGATCATTCTCTACGCCATCAGGTGCAGCGGTTCGTGCATGTTTCCACGCCGAGTATTTATTTTAACTACATACCGCGTTATGAAGTTCATGAACATGACCTGCTGCCGGCTAAATCGGCCAATCATTATGCGGCTACCAAACGTATGGCTGAAGACATTGTGATGGAGGCACATCGTAACGGATTGCCATCGATTATGATTCGCCCGCGAGCCATTTTTGGCCCGTATGACCAAACGCTTTTCCCGCGGATTGTTGCAGCGAATGCCAAGCGGGGAGTACCGATGATTGATGGTGGACAGGCGCTGATTGATCTGACGTGCGTAGATAATGTGGTGGATGCGCTGTTATTGTGCAGTGATGCTTCTGATGATGCGCTTGGGAGAGCCTACAATATTTCGAACGCAGACCCGAGACCATTTGCAGAGTTGGTCGGGACTCTTTTTGACATGTTAGACATGCCGCTGCGGCGTCTGAATATTCCTTATCGAGTGGCCTATGGAGTGGCCAGTATGCTGGAAGGTGTGCATCGATTCATCCCTGCTCTGGGAGAGCCGTTACTGACCAGATACACCGTTGGATCTTTGGGTGTGCCGCAAACGTTGGATATTACCGATGCTAAGGCGCAGCTAGGATATGTACCGCGGGTGTCCATTGAAGCGGGTTTGCGACAATTTGCAGATTGGTGGAGGAGTGAATAATGTTAACAACGAAGCCGGTAAAATTATATTTAGGCGCAGCGGGTTACTGTACTCATCCAGAGTTCCTTACGTTACGGGGAGGAAGCATCCGGCCGGTTCGTTTCCCGGCAGGATTCGCTTGTATTCTCCATCCCGATCATGGCCCGATATTACTGGATACAGGGTATAGTTCCCGTTTTTTTAAAGAGACCGCTCGACTTCCGAACGCATTATATCGTCATATCACGCCCGTTGTATTTCGGGAAGAAGACAGTGCCGTCCATTTTCTGAAGCAGATCGGGCTGGTGCCATCAGATATCCGTTATGTTATTCTTTCGCATTTCCACGGGGATCACATTGCAGGTGCCAAGGACTTCCCGGAGGCTCAGTTTATTTATTTGCCGAGAGCCTATGAGGCGGTTCGTTCTCTTGGTTCAATTGCGGCGGTGAGGGCCGGTTTTCTGGCTGGGCTGCTACCTGACGACTTTATCCAGCGGTCACTGCCCGTGAACGAACCTGCCAAGCGATGGAGGGAAATGTGGGAGAATACAGGGATTGAAGCCCTGGCAGAGTTTCCTTGGCAAGAGGTATACGATCTTTTTGGAGATGGCAGCCTGCTCGGCGTGGATGTATCGGGTCATGCGGAAGGCATGATGGGTTTATTGCTGCGGACAGAACAACATGATTATTTTTTATGTGCAGATGCAGTATGGTCAAGCCGGGCTTTCCGTGAACAGCGCAGACCTCATGCACTGGCAGGTATTATTATGTCAGACCGGCAGGAGTACAGACAGAACTTTGACAAGCTGGTTCACCTGCATCAACAGTTCCCTCGGCTTCGCATCGTGCCGAGTCATTGCCAAGAGGCGCTGAGCGCATGGGGCACAGGAGGGACGGAACGATGAGCAATCCTGTTCGTATCGTTACTCATTATGCACTTGCACGTGGCTTGCGAAGATGGCGTACCAGGGCACAGCTTGAACTTTGGCAGGAACGCCGAATCATTCGGCATGTGGAGCGGATACGGGCACAGTCTCCGTTTTACCAAAAGTGGTGGGGAGACCTGAACGCATCCGAGTGGAAACAGTTCCCGCAGATCGATAAAACGGTAATGATGCAGCATTTCGATACGCTGAACACGGTAGGTATTACGAAGGAAGAGGCCCTGATCCTCGCTGGAGAAAGTGAGGATACCCGTAACTTCAAGCAATCCTCCATTCAAGGCGTCACGGTAGGGTTATCTTCGGGTACATCGGGTAATCGAGGCATTTTTCTGGTAAGTGATCGGGAGCAGGACGCGTGGACGGGCACCGTGCTGGCCAAACTGCTACCAGGCGGACTATGGAAACCCGCGAAGATCGCGTTCTTCCTGCGGGCGAATAGCAATCTGTACGAATCGGTCAAGCGTGGCAAGCTGAAATTCCAATATTTTGACCTGCTGGAGCGTGTGGATGTCCTGATTGAACGTATGAAAGAATACCAGCCTACGGTGTGGGTGGCTCCTCCTTCCATGCTTCGTATACTGGCTGATGCTTATCAGCAAGGACGTCTAACACATGTGCCTCAGAAAATTATTTCCGTAGCCGAGGTGCTTGACCCTCTGGATCGTAAGGTGCTGGAGCATGTCTTCGGTCAGACAGTTCATCAAGTGTACCAGTGTACAGAAGGCTTTTTGGGAGCGACGTGCGAGCACGGAACGATACATCTGAATGAAGACATTGTGTATATTGAAAAAGAGTACATTGATCCTGCAACCCGGCGGTTCGTGCCTATGATCACAGACTTTTCCCGAACGTCGCAGCCGATTATCCGGTATCGGCTGAATGATATTTTAACCGAGGCAGCAGCGCCGTGCGCCTGTGGTTCGTTGTTCACTGCCATCGAGCGGATTGAAGGCCGCTGTGATGATACGCTTTATTTTTCGCATACCTATGAGGAAAAGGCTGTTTCGGTTTTTCCGGATTTTATCAGTCGTGCCGTGATTGCGGCTTCACCGGCTATTCAGCATTATCGTGTGGTGCAACGTGGCAGTGGGATGCTGGAGGTGTCAATGCGGGTCAGCGAGGAAGAGGGTCAGGAGCAGGCGCAGGCCGCTGTGTTGCAAGAGTTAGGGAAATTGGCAGTTCGACTGCAATGTGTGCTACCTGAGGTTCAATTTGTGCCGTATACGTTTGAAGCAGGGATCACGAAGTTGCGACGGGTGGAGAGACGGTTGGATTAATTGAGGTTCAACGCAGAGTCTACATGTACTAGTTAAAATTGAATCGAACGATCATGAAAGTAGGTGATAATGTGACCGCGTGGGCTTATAAAATAGGAGAGGATTCGCCAAAACCTGTGGATGGCAAGGTTACATCAGGACCGGAAAAAACAACGGAATTACTTCAATCAGCTCATGCAAATGTAACCAGATCAGGCCAGCCGGGGCAACAACCTCCTCCTGTAGCTCTCATTACAGGTACCTCCAGCGGATTTGGGATGCTGACTGCCATCACTCTTGCCAAGCAAGGGTATCGTGTTATGGCTACAATGCGTGATCTAAGTCGCAAGGGAGAACTTGCGAATCGTGCCGAGGAAGCAGGAGTGACCGAGCGGATTCATTATGTACAGCTTGATGTGACAGATTCGGAATCTGTGCATACCGCTGTGGATACGGTGCTTCAGCGATATGGACAAATCGATGTGCTGGTGAATAATGCGGGTTTTGCTGTAGGCGGATTTATTGAGGAAGTGTCGATGGAGGACTGGCGACGCCAGATGGAAACGAACCTGTTCGGGCTTATCGCGGTGACGCGAGCGGTTCTGCCTGTCATGCGTCAACAGAAACGCGGGCTGATTGTTAATCTTTCGAGTGTAAGCGGCCTATCCGGTTTTCCGGGATATGCCCCATACGCTGCCTCAAAATTTGCTGTGGAAGGATTCACAGAAAGTCTGCGCCATGAGATGTCTTCATTTGGAATGCGGGTCGTATTGGTGGAGCCAGGAGCCTATCGCACGCCCATCTGGAACAAAGGTCTCGGTGAGATTCACCGGAGTGAGGACTCAGCTTATAAACATAAGCTGGATGCGGTTCTGCGTTATTCGAAACATGCCAGTGAGACTGCTCCTGATCCGCAAGAGGTCGCTGATCTGATCGGACGTATTGCGCGCATGCGTGCACCAAAATTGCGCTATGCACTGGGCAAAGGTTCACGGGTTCTTATTATTGCAAAGGCGTTGTTGCCGTGGAAATGGCTGGAGTGGCTGATTGCCCGTGGTCTGCAATAGTGGGGAATAAGTGATTATACGACCATACATGAAGCAGAATCATCATCTTTTCCAAGTGGAAATGGAGGTCTGATCAATGTTTGAAGTGATTGTCATTGCGTTGCTCATGATCATTACAGGACTACTCCTGCATATCAACAGCAAACTCCCGGCCCGTGACCGGGTTCAGGAAGCGATGGGACGTGACCGTGATCGGCGCGACAGCCAGAACCAGAGCCGAGATCGGTAGGCGAAGCAGAAAGGATAAACTGAATAAGGGTGTTCCAGAGTAAGAAAGTGATTGTATTATGATTGACCTGATATTTCTTGACATGTAAGGAGTGGATGAGGGATGAGTTCAGATGCTTTCAAAGAAAGGTATATGCTACGTAATATTCAACGGGACGAATCGGATCTGTACTGGCCTCTGCGGCTTGAAGCGCTACGGACGCATCCCGAAGCCTTTGGCGCTTCATACGAGTTGTCCAGCCAGTTATCCATCAGTGAGGTGAAAGAGCGAATACATAATGAGCCTGATGATTACATTCTTGGTGCATTCACACCTGATGGCATGCTTGCGGGCATGATGGGTTTCAAAAGAGAATATGGTCTAAAGCTCAGGCACAAAGGATTCATCTGGGGTGTCTATGTATCACCAGCTCATCGGGGGAATGGACTGGCTTCCCAGCTGTTATCCGAGGTTCTGGAACGGGGTAAACATCTGGAGACTATGAAGCAGGTTAATCTAAGTGTAGTGACTACAAATAGTTCAGCAAAACGGTTGTATGAGCGGCATGGATTTGAAACCTACGGCATCGAACGCAATGCGCTAGAAGTGGGCGGCCAAGGGTATGATGAAGCGCACATGACGTATTTTTACAACAGAAGTGTAGATAAAAACATCTAATTTATAGGCAAGAGGAGGAATTCTATGACCGATCGGGTTGTTCATGAAATAGATGGTGTATCATTTATGTTAAAAGAAAAACATGCCTTCGATTGGCTGACTCCGCTGGGTACTGTCTTCTGTGTATTTGATCAGCAGGACTCCGGCAATATTTCATTCGGTTTGGTGCAGGAGGATGGTCAAAAGCAATTTGTGAAGTATGCGGGGGCACGTACTGTTCAGGCCAATGATATGGCAGACCCGGAGGAAGCAATACGTCATTTGCAGTCTTCCGTCTTGATCTATGAAGATCTGGCACACGATAGTCTGATTCGGTTAATAGACCATTTTGCGACTGACAACGGTTACGCTTGTGTGTTCGATTGGGTGGAGGGAGAGTGTCTGCATTCGCACTGGTCTTTCCCGCCTCCAGCCAAGTACGAAGATCCACGCTCACCTTATGTTCAGTTCAGACAACTTCCGGTACAGAGGCGAATTCAAGCCATGGAGCGCATTCTGGACTTTCATATTGAAGCGGAGCGCAAAGGGTATGTGGCTGTAGACTTCTACGATGGCAGTTTGATTTATGATTTTGCAGCGGAAGAGATTCACATCTGTGATATTGATCTATATCGTGCAGGTGCATTCACGAATACGATGGGACGGATGTGGGGTTCATCCCGCTTTATGTCTCCGGAGGAATTTGAACTTGGTGCGTCAATAGATGCTGTCACGAATGTGTTTAACATGGGCGCTATGGCCTTTGCACTGCTTGGGGGAGAACTTGATCGCTCCCAGAAACGCTGGGATGCCGGAGAAGCACTATATGAAGTTGCCCTTCGTGCGGTAAATCCGGATCGGTTCCAGCGATTCACTTCTGTGGCGGATTTGGGCTTGGCTTGGAAAGAGGTTATGTACAAGTGAAGTAAAAGTAGATTCGTAACCATGTATAAAAACCCGTATAATGGAAAATGACAAGGAGGCTTGATGGAAGATGTGCCGATATGCCATGTCTGGACCGTATAAAGAAATATATGCATGCTTTAACTGCCGTAAGTCTTATAAACAAGTATCGCCGTATGATCTAAGTAAGGAAACCGCAGCGCGACTTGAACATAAATGTCCACAATGTGCGGAGGTTATGGTGAATATGGGGCATGATTTTCAAGCACCCAAGCAAACGGATATCAAACAGTGGACCAAAGTCATGACGTTATATCAGAATGGTGTTACTTATCATAACTGTGGATGCGGAGCCGGATATCGTCCAACTGAACTGCGAGAAGTTCCCGAATTTTTGGAGCAGCAGGCTGCTGGCCGGAGAAGTGAAGGAGAAAAGTTACTTCATCGTTGGATGGAATAGGAGAGCAAATCGTATGATTCGTACTTTCATACAAAAAGACCTAGAATATGTCATTGAAGCGCATATCCGTATTTATCGGGACGAGTATAATTATGATGACAGCTTTGCGGCATGTATTACCTTTGCAGTGAAGCAAGGACAGAATTAGCGCCAGGAGATAGAGCGATGAAAACAGAACCTGTCTATGCCGAAAATACCATTGTTGGCGTTTGGTTTCAGGGCGTGTGGCGCTGGTACGTCACCGAACGGGAGTATTGGTTTTTAAATATAGAGATGGAAGAACGGTTTGGTATCGATGTATTGAATGAGGAGACGGCGGCTGTGTTCTTACAAGCCATTCAGGAGGAGCAGGTAAGCGCGGCTGAACTGAGGAGTGCGCTTCATCATTTTCGTGAAGCCCATCTTGTCGGTGATGAATGGCTGAAGTATGTGCCGTCCTTTCTTGTCGATTTCGATAAGCGGCTATTCTTCTCGATGTTCCCGGAGCCTGCCTCCTTTGAGCATTACATGCCGGATGGCTGGATCGGGAGTTACAAGGAGTTTTTGGAGAGGGTACCAGAGAAGGAACGATACTGGATGGTACAAGGAAATTCTCTATTCGAAGAAAACCTTCTATAGTGGGGGGCTGTAATGAAACATAGATGGCTTATGACGAGCTTATTCTCCTTATGCACAGCGCTAGCCTTATCTGCATGTACTGTTACAGCGGATAACCTTTCCGCAGAAGAAACGATTAAACAAAGTTTGAATACGATGGTCAACGAGCCTGTTCTGGCTGCCAGCAGTAACCCGAATGATTATATTGCAGGCCATCGGGACGTATATGAAGCTATTCTACAAACGGGATCAGAAGGTCTGAATTTCTTGTTAAATCAACTTGGTTCCAGCCCGGATAATGGTTTGAAAGAGTGGATCATGGCTCGGGCCAGTGCTGAATTATTGGGAGAAGATAATCCAGTGCAAGACTGGAACAGTGGTAAAGACTGGTTGAGGCAATATAACATGATCGCAGCAGATCAATCCGACTAAGATAACCTTCACCTCCAGTCAGCATGAGCAGTACATTTACGGTCCGCAGAACCGAAAGAATACGTTATAGAGGTGACATCTTTGACGAAAAAGATTGCTTTTTTTGATTCAGGCATCGGTGGATTAACGGTACTGCATACCGCTTTGCAGCAGTTTCCGGAAGAATCCTATTTATATTATGCAGATACATTACATGTCCCTTATGGAACCAAGCCGGCGGACGAGGTTCGTCGTTATATTTTTGCTTGCGTGGAGGCGATTGTACGGGAACAAGTAGATGCAATCGTGATTGCGTGTAATACGGCAACCAGCTTAGCGGTGAATGATCTGCGTTCCATGTATGACATTCCTATTATCGGTATGGAACCGGCGGTCAAACCGGCCGTCGAGATGAATAGGGACAACGGCAAGCGCGTGCTAGTGTTTGCTACGGCTTTGACACTGAGTCAAACGAAGTATAACGAATTGGTCTCTCGTGTGGATGATGAGCATCGGGTCGATTCCCTTGCGCTGCCTGAATTGGTGGAGTGGTGTGAGCAGCTGGAGTTTGATCCGGTCAAAATAACAGCATACTTCCGCTCCAAGCTAGCAGGCCTGGACCTGGAACAATACGGTACCGTGGTGATGGGCTGTACGCATTACCCGTTCTATACAGCTATTCTGCGCAAGGTGTTACCAGATCATATTCGGATTGTTGATGGTAGCGTGGGTACGGTAAGTCATTTGAGTCAAAGACTTGAACTTGGTGCACAGCAGCAAGCTGGAAACACGGGGCGGGTGCAGGCAGGGAATGTGTCCTTTTTCAGTTCATCGGGTCGAACGGAAGATCATAATAAGATGCGTGCAGCACTTCAATATCTAAGCGACAACGTACTGTAGACTAGACTATGGGAGGTGTCAGTAATGGAGTCGATTTACCTGATACGTCACGCAAAAGCCGAAGGACAGGAGCCATACGCAAGTCTGACGGATGAGGGATGCAGTCAGGCTGAAAAATTGGCAGATGTATTGTCTGGTCATGGAATCTCTTATATCGTATCCAGTCCATGGAAAAGAGCGGTACAGACTGTAATGCCTTTGGGTGCAGCGATAGAGCAGCACATTCATACCGATGAGCGCTTGCAGGAAAGAGTGCTGAGTACAAGGGATCTGCCAGACTGGATGGATGTGCTTAAACGTACATATGAGGATGAAGATTGGGCAGCAGAGGGCGGAGAATCTTCCAGAGTCGCAGCTGCCAGAGCTTTGGCGCTGCTGAAGGAATGTTGGCGCAGACCGGAGCGTCATGGAGCTGTTGTTACGCATGGCAACCTGTTGTCCCTAATCATTCGTTATTATGATCCATCCTTTGGTTATGCGGAGTGGGCCAAGCTTTCGAATCCTGATGTATATGTTCTAAAACGGGAGCAGGAGTCTACGAGTGAAGAGGAATATGAGGAGGGGAAACAACCTGCCATTTCCAGACTGTGGCTGGATTGAACAAAAAAGAGCATCCCGGCATCGCATGTTCATTCAGCCAGGACACTCCATATATTTGTTACGCGTTTGTTTTTCTTAAAGAGCTGCGAACAGCAATGTTATCCAGCCGGCAAGGAAGGCTACACCACCTATGGGTGTGACGGCTCCCCACTTGCGAACACCTGTAACACTCAATGTATAGAGACTTCCTGAGAACAGGATGATTCCGGCAAACAAGAGCCATCCCGAGGTCACAACAAGGGATGTAGAGGTTAATCTGTCTGCGAACAGTCCAAGCAGGATGATGCCGAGTCCGTGAGCAATATGATACTGGACACCGGTCTCATAGATTTTGATCATGTCAGCGGATAACTTGCGTTTGAGCGCATGTGCCCCGAAGGCACCGAGTGCAACGGCCAGAAACATCATAATGCTGCCGAGAACCACGAGGGTTTGCATGTTATTTTCACTCCTTTTAATCAGGTTACAACTTGCGCAATTGAATCTGCTGAATGGAGTGATCGGCTTCTTTTTTCAGAATTAACCGTGCACGTCCTTTGGTTGGTAAAATGTTTTCATGCAGATTTTTCGCGTTAATGTCCTGCCAGATCTGATTGGCTGTCTCAATGGTTTCCTCTTCGTTAATATTGGCGAACCGCTGATGGAAGAAGGAATCCTTGTTCTGAAAAGCGGTTTGACGGAGCAACTTGAAACGTTCGACGTACCAGTGACGAATGTGTTCTTCCTCTGCATCAATGTAGATGGAGAAGTCAAAGAAATCACTTACAAGTAATGGAGTCTCCCGCTTCACTTGTAATACGTTGATGCCTTCAATAATCAGAATATCCGGCTGGCAGATCGTTTTCTCTTCCCCCTGGATTACGTCGTAGGCCAGATGTGAATAAACCGGTGCTTGTACCTCAGGCTTGCCTGATTTTACATCGCCCATAAACTTAATGAGTGATTTAATATCATAACTTTCAGGAAAACCTTTACGGTTCATGATGCCTTTTTCTTGCAACACCGCATTGGGATATAAAAAGCCGTCCGTGGTGACCAGATCAACCTTGGGTTTGTTTTTGCCTCTGGCAAGCAACGCCTGGAGCAAGCGGGCTGCTGTGCTTTTTCCCACGGCAACACTGCCCCCGATCCCGATAATATAGGGGGTATGAAGCGTTTCTTTTTTCATAAAAGAGGCCGTTAGGCGATCAAGCTCTCTTGATGCTCTTGCATATAGGTCAATGAAGTGGGTTAGGGGCAAATAAACATCCTCAACTTCCTGAATGGATACTTCTTCGTTCAAGCCCTTTAATTGTTCCAGTTCAGCTTCCGTCAGCGGAAGAGTGACCTGATGTTCTTTGAGTCCGGCCCATTCTTTGCGGTTAAACTCGATGTAAGGTGAGTATAAATTCATGAGATCCCGCTTTCTGTATGTAATGTAATCGAAGACACAATCATTAGTGTACCAAATTTCAGCGAACTGACAACACCTTTACATGCTCTGCTTAATCCGAAATGTTATAAATACCTTTATAAGGTAGCTTAACTGTAGGGTGGAAGGCAGCTTATAAGAAAGTGTAACCCAAATTATGTTAAAGTCAACGTAAATGTAAACGTAAACCATGCGGAAGGGTGACAGCAAATGATCGTATATGAGAGAGAGCATGATTTTGTTTTGACCGCACAACATGAGCATGGAATTGTCGCTGGAGATATGGCTTCACATTGGAAAAAGAAGTGGCTTCCTCATGGCTCGCATCGGGATGACCTGATTCTCGCGGCGAAGGAGCATGACCGGGGTTGGATTGACTTGGATGCCGCTCCTTTATGGAACGATTATAGTCAAATTCCGTACTCCTTTCGTGATTTCCCGCTGAGACCGCGTTTTGTGTTTTACCGCAAGGGAATCGAAGAAGTAAGGCAGCAGAATCCTTATGCGGGTTTACTATGTAGCCTGATGTATACAGAGTTGTTTCAAAAAACGCTGGGGGCAAATTCTGAGGATGATGATGACATCAGGCAGTATTTGCAAGAAGAGCAACTACAGCAGGAGAGTTGGAAGAAAGAACTGGGCGTTAATGCTTCAGAACTGGAAGAGCAGCTGAAAAACGATGTAGAGATCATGCTGTTCTGTGACCAGCTTAGTCTCTTTTTATGTATGGAAGAGCCAGGCACACCTACGGCGCGTTATGATTTTTTTGCAGAAGGGCTCGGCTGTGGTTTTGACACCTGTCCAAGTTCCAATGTCCAAGTCGAGTGGGTGTCAGGTGAAAAGGTGGCTTTATCCTTTTTCCCATTTGATGAGGAGTTCGAAGTGACGATGTCTTATAAAGTGATACCCAAGGCCAGCATTCGCAAGTTTGGGATGTTACAAGCATATCGCCGGGCGGACTGGAAGAAACGCCAGATATGGATTACAGCTGTATCCTAAGCATGCATACACCTAGTTTATCGAAATACTACAAATATACGTGATCAAAAGGCGGGCATCTGATATTACGGGCGTCCGTCTTTGATATGGAACAAAGTCTAGCAGGAATAAACGTATGATCTCCAGAAATGTTTAGTAAAACGTAAGAAAAGCGCATCTTGGGAGGCTGAACATGAATTATCAGGTTGAGATTTACACGATGAGTATGGTGTGGAACCCGGTTAGCGATCAGGTTTTGCTGATGAACCGGCCGAGCCATAAAGGGTTCCCGGGGTACATTGCTCCTGGCGGTAAAGTGGAGTTCCCCGAAAGTATCGTGGACGGGGCGATCCGTGAGGTTCGTGAAGAGACAGGACTTTGGGCCAAGCAAATTACATATAAAGGGCTGGATGAGTTCTGTGATCCTGAGCAAGGGTTAAGATATATGGTGTTTAACTATCTGGTAACTTCATATGAAGGCGAACTTCTTACCGACCCGCCGGAGGGGGAGTTAGTATGGGTACCCTTGAAACAGGCATTGGAATTGCCGATGCAAGACTGGTTTGCAGAGCGGTTCCCGCGATTTTTTAACTCAGGTACATTTGAACGAAGTGTAGTCTGGGAGAAGTCGAGCGGACGAACCTTGCAAGAGACGTTCAAGACATATAGTGATTAGAATTCAAAATGCCTGGGATAAGGTGAAAGAAGAGGTCTATCGTGCAGAGAATATGTATTGGATTACAATTAATTCATGAGCATTTGAACCTGATTGAATAGCAACGATCACATCATATCCATATCTATATATTTAGTTCCAGATATTATGATATAATGGAATTTACTTTGTTTTGGAGGTGTAAGCGATGGGAATCGTATTTCGAGATAAGCTGGATGGAATTGGTAGTGAGCAATTAACTGGAGGGTGTGATCCAGATGTCCAGACGTTTTATGAAAAACAAGGAATGCAGAGATCGACGGGGATGTCCATTCGCCATTACTCCAATCAAGCAGGACACATAGACAACAAACAGAACGACTAACATAGATTTCGAGACAGCAGAAACATCAGGAATAACAGGATCATGAGGAGACTGGGAGCTTCAAAATGAGTAATTTGTAGATTTGCCATACATAGGCTTCTGCAAACGGCATGGAAAAGAATAATATGGATGTGAAAAGGTGGGGGATTGGCATGAACTTGTCGTTCCGAATATTGGACTGGGATGAAGAAAAACCGTATGAACTTTTATTGATGGCAGATCCTTCAAAAACGATTGTAGACGAATATCTCAGCAGAGGTGTTTGTTTTATAGCAGAGTATGAAGGAGAGATGGTAGGAGAGTTTGTATTACTTAAGACTCGTCCGGAGACAGCAGAGATTGTGAACATCGCGGTACAGGAGGAACTGCAAGGACAGGGTGTTGGCAAACACATGATTAAGGAAGCGATGGAGGCGGCAAGAAGGCTAGGTTGTCGTATATTGGAGATCGGAACGGGCAATTCAAGCTTTCATCAATTGAAGCTGTACCAGCGCTGTGGATTTCGGATAACCGGCGTGGACCGGGACTTTTTTGTGAGACATTATGAGGAAGAGATAATCGAGGACGGCATCCGCTGTGTAGATATGATTCGCCTGTCCGTTGACCTGAATGACATAGCAGACGAGGAGAAGAAGTAGAGCAGAAGTGAAGAAACTGAAATTTCGAAGTAAGGGAAGGTAGGGCGCAAATGTGAACACGCATACGCATGTTGGTGTATATGGACTGGCTGTGTGGGAACAATTCTATCTGCTGATCCAGAAGGCTCGTGGGCCATACTACGGAAAATGGGATTTGCCCGGTGGAAGAATGGAATTCGGGGAGTCACCGGAAACTGCATTGAAACGAGAGTTTGAAGAGGAAACAGGGATCATTCCTTTGCAATGGTCCATTCGTTCTTCACAATCCGTTGTTGTGAATTGGGAGTACAGGGGTGAACCTGAGGAAGTACACCATATCGGTATTTTATACGATGTTATCATCGGACAGAACGACAATCCGCTGGAACAGATCAAAAGAAATCCTGATGGTGAAGACTCGCTGGGAGCAGCGTGGTTTACATTAGAGCAAGTGAAAGATCTGCAATTAACGCCCTTTGCACAATATATGATGAATCTTTCCCAGAAGGAAAGATAGGACCATCAGTCAGGAAGCCGCCGGGATTTGCATTCGAGCGGCTTTATTCTATGTTGTATATTGTCAGGATTCATTCTGAAAAATCCAATTTCTTGTTGAATGACATTTGAATTGGTTAATGTTTAAATGGACGGTTTGTTTTTGGACAGAATGGACCACAATTCTTATTAAGGAGGTATATACGGACATCAGATCTGGATTTGGCCGAATCCAGCGTTTCTGGCTTGCCTTGAATTGCACCAATTATTCGATTCATCTAATTTATGCATCAATTGAGCTAAAAATAGGAAATGCTCCTGAGCGTAAAAGTTTATAGAATAGAGATTAGAACACGAACTTCTTTGGAAACGGGGAAGAACGTATAACCTTCGAACGGATCAGGACATTATTCGACATCTGTGCGACGGTAGAACTAATCATTGTATTACTTTGATTTTGAAAACGCAGACAAACCTTTGACGGGAGCGTCGGAACAACGTTATTACCACGAACAGCACGATGATTGGACTTCATGAAAAATTTCGCTTAAAATGTTGAACGAACGCGAATTACAGCTTATTCAATGATTTCCGTCAAACCCTATGACAAAATCAAGACGGAGGGAACGTCGATGACGATCGAGAAAGGCAACATGAAACCCTGGGAGAGTTACTATGGTCCCAATATGGGATACGTACAAGAACAGTATGAATTATTCACCCAAGATCCAGGTGCAGTGACACCGGCCTATCGTGAATTGTTCGAGCAATGGGGAGCACCGCCAATGTCTGGCAAGGGTGCAGAGACTCTTTCGAATAGCGGGAATGGTCAAGTTGCTTCTGGAAATGTAGATATTCAACTATTGCAGAAAGCGGTTACAGCAGGCAAGCTTGTATGGAACATCCGTACGTATGGCCATCTGGCTGCAGATATTGATCCACTTGGAATCAGTGAAGCAACAGATACGTCTTTGCTGGAGCCTAAGCATTTTCAATTAAATGAGGAAGATTTGAAAGCACTGCCTGCGTCCCTGATCTGGGAAGGTGCAGACGGTCAGACAACGACTGGCTGGGATGCAATTCAACGTCTTCGTCAAATCTATACAGGTCCGATCGCTTACGAATTCAGCCATGTGCATGAAGTACAAGAACGCGAGTGGTTGAACCGTCGTGCGGAATCCCGCACATCCCCGGCCCCGCTTACGCAACAAGAACGTACAGCGTTGTTGGAACGTTTGGTTGAAGCTGAGCAATTTGAAGATTTCCTGCACAAAACGTTTGTTGGACAGAAACGTTTCTCCATTGAAGGGAACGATGTACTTGTTCCTATGCTGGATGAAGCAGTCCGCCTTATGGCAGAAGCAGGCTCCAGTCATATTTTGATGGGGATGGCTCACCGCGGACGTCTGAACGTGCTCGCTCATGTCCTGGGCAAGCCGTACAGCAAAATTTTCTCTGAATTCCATCATGCCCCGAACAAAGACTTGGTTCCATCAGAAGGTTCAACCGGAATCAATTATGGTTGGACGGGGGATGTCAAATACCATATGGGCGCGAACCGTTTTGTAAAAGACGGGGAGACTGTACAGGCTCGCCTGACACTCGCCAACAACCCTAGCCATCTGGAATACGTCAATCCGGTTGTGCAAGGTTTTGCACGTGCAGCTCAAGATGATCGCCGTGAACCAGGTTATCCGAAGCAGGATGTAACCAAAGCAGCGACCATTCTGATGCACGGGGATGCGGCATTCCCGGGAGAAGGTATTGTGGCCGAAACGCTGAACTTCAAGGCATTGCCAGGATACCAGAATGGCGGAACGATTCACATCATTGTGAACAACCGTCTTGGGTTCACTACGGACAGCAGTGACTCACGTTCAACTTATTATGCGAGTGACCTTGCCAAAGGTTATGAGATTCCGATTGTGCATGTCAACGCAGATAACCCAGATGCTTGTATTGCGGCAATTCGCATGGCAGCGGAATATCGCAACCGTTTCAAGAAGGATTTCCTGATTGACCTTATCGGATATCGTCGTTATGGTCATAACGAAACAGATGATCCCGAAACGACGCAGCCGCTCGTGTATGACAAAGTGAAGAATCACCCAACAGTCAGTCATCTGTATCAGGATATGCTTAAGAAGGAATCGGTCATTGATGATGCATTCATCGCGAGTGTACGTGATGGCGTAGCAGATCGCTTAAAAGAAGCCTATGATCAGATGAAGAAAAATGAAGTGCATGAATACTATCAGCGCAACATCAGTGAGTCCGAGGCAGTCACAATTACGCCAACAGCGGTGCCTTTGGAGCAATTGCGCAGCATTAATGCCGATCTTCTGAAATGGCCAGAGACTTTTAATGTTTATCCAAAATTGCAACGGATTTTGCAACGCCGGAGTACGGCTCTTAATGAAGGGGAAAAAGTAGACTGGAGCCTTGCAGAAACGCTCGCATTTGCGACGATATTGGCAGATGGCAAGCCGATCCGAATCAGTGGTCAAGATGCCGAGCGTGCAACCTTCGCTCATCGTAACCTTGTGTTGCATGATGCTACGAATGGTGATAAATTCTGTCCGTTGCATCATCTGCCACAAGCAAAAGCATCGTTTGCGATCTATAATAGCCCATTGTCAGAAGAGTCTGTCGTTGGATTTGAATATGGATACAATGTGTACTCACCAGATACACTCGTGATCTGGGAAGCACAATTCGGTGATTTTGCAAACTGTGCACAGGTCATTTTCGACCAGTTCATATCAGCAGGGCGTGCAAAATGGTCTCAAAAATCGAGTCTGGTCATGTTGTTGCCACACGCTAACGAAGGACAAGGGCCAGAACATACGAGCGCACGTCTGGAACGTTTCCTGCAATTGTGTGCGGAAGACAATATGACTGTGGTTAATCTGTCGAGTGCTTCACAGTACTTCCACCTGTTGCGTCGTCAAGCTTCTTTAACCGAGACAGAAGATGCACGCCCACTTGTGATGATGTCACCCAAAAGCTTGATTCGTAATCCGCGTGTTGCATCACCAGCTGTGGAATTTAGTGAAGGTAAATTCGAACTTGTGCTGGAGCAACCAGGTCTGGGCACAAAACCGGATCGGGTAGAACGCATTATTTTGTGCAGCGGTAAAGTTGCTATTGATCTGGAAGATGCGATTGAAAAGGAGAAGGGCGATTATTCCTGGCTTCACATTATTCGTGTCGAGCAACTCTATCCGTTCCCAGCAGAAGAGATCAAACGTGTACTCGCACGTTTCAGCCAATTAAAAGAGCTGGTATGGGTGCAGGAAGAGAACAAAAACATGGGTGCATGGACATATATGGAGCCTCGTCTTCGCGAGATCGCGCCTGAAGGCACTACCGTGAGATATGAAGGCCGTCCGGAACATGCAAGTCCTTCCAGCGGTTACCAGCTTGTGCATAGCATGGAGCAACAATTGATTATTACAGCAGCGTTGAAACAAACGGCGAAGAATAATATTCCACTGGGGAGGTAACAGCTGTGAGTGAAATTAAAGTACCTGCAATGGGTGAGTCAATAACTGAGGGAACGGTATCCAGATGGATGGTCAAAGAAGGAGACACCGTTAATCAGGGTGATGTTCTGCTTGAACTGGAGACCGATAAAGTCAACATCGAGATCAGTGCTGAGGAGAGCGGTGTGCTCGAGAAAATCATTCGTCAAGAAGGCGAGACGGTAGTTATCGGTGAAACGATCGGTACACTTTCGGCAGGAGCAGGGGGCGGAAACGCTCCGGCTGCTTCCGAACCGGCAGCGGCTGAATCCAAACCCGCTTCTGCACCAGCTCCAGTAGCACCGGCTGCTGTTGCGGCACCACCAGAGTCATCCGATAGCAACAAAACAGCGTCTCCTTCTGCACGCAAGCTTGCTCGTGAGCGTGGGATTGAGTTGGATCAAGTACAGAGCAAAGATCCGATTGGCCGCGTGTATCAGGATGATGTGAAAAGCCATGGAAGTCAGCCGTCCACTCCAGTGGCACCACCAGCAGCTAAAGCTCCTGCTTCCGCACCTAGTGCTCCAGCAGCCAGCGGCGCAACTTTTGCCAAGCCTGTAGAGCGTCAGCGTATGTCCCGTCGCCGGGCAACCATTGCGAAGCGTTTGGTTGAAGCACAGCAGACCGCAGCGATGTTGACCACGTTCAATGAGGTTGACATGACAGCGATCATGGACGTTCGTAAACGTCGGAAGGACAAGTTCAAAGAGAAGCATGATATTAACCTGGGCTTCATGTCTTTCTTTACCAAAGCGGTTGTCGGTGCACTTAAAAAATTCCCAACGATTAACGCAGAGATTGATGGCGAAGACGTTGTGTTGAAAAAATTCTACGATATCGGTATTGCGGTATCTGCCAAAGAAGGTCTGGTTGTTCCGGTTGTACGTGATGCTGACCGTCTGGGCTTTGCCGAAATCGAAAGAAGCATTGCAGATCTGGCGTCCAAAGCGCGTTCGAATACGCTGGCATTGTCTGATCTGCAAGGCGGAACCTTTACGATTACGAATGGCGGAACCTTTGGCTCCCTATTGTCTACACCAATCTTGAATACTCCTCAGGTAGGTATTCTCGGGATGCACAAAATTCAGCTTCGTCCGGTAGCGATTGATGCTGAACGGATGGAAAACCGTCCAATGATGTACATCGCCTTGTCCTACGATCACCGGATTATTGATGGAAGCGAAGCCGTACGATTTCTGGTGACTGTCAAAGAATTGCTTGAAGATCCAGAATCATTGTTGATTGAAGGTTAATGACTTCTGAGATTAGCATTGGACTTTATTTCTCATCCTATGAAATCTGAGATACTTCACTAGAATAAAACCCCCTGAATGAGCACATTACATACTGTGCTCGTTCAGGGGGTTTTTGCTCACATTTGAATCGGAATAGAATCAGAAATAGATTTCTTACATCAAAGCCGTCTGATTCGATTGAATTTCAAAAGACGGAACGGTATCGGCATCTTGTTGACTACTATTTTGTGTATGTTGCTGCTCGATTGTCGGCATATGACGTTTTAACCAACTCAGGACATCATGAGCCACTTCGTTACGATTGGTCTCATGGAGCATCTCATGCCGTCCGCCTGGATAAAGATGATATTCTACATCTTGAAGTCCAAGCTTCTGATACTGAGAGTATAGGTTAAGCACACCTTTGCCCCGAAGTCCGACAGGATCTAGTTCACCAGAGAACAGAAGAACCGGCTTGTGTTTCGGGATACGTTCCATATGCTGAGGAAGATGGATTTCGAGTAACAGTTTAAAGAAATCTCGAAAAAAACCAGCGGTACATATCGCTCCACACATTGGGTCATCGATGAATCGCTGTACTTCCTGCCGGTCACGAGATAACCAGTCAAAGGGGGTTGTGGCTGGCCGGAAAGCGCGGTTAAATCCGCCAAATACAATGGCATTCAGTAACAGGCTTCGATGATTGTCACCTTGAATGCCGCACTGGAGTAGAGCCAGTTTTTCTCCAAACCGAAGCAAGCCTCGTTTGCCGTTTGTACCGGACAGCACAAACGCGTAGTATCTCTCATGTCCCGCATACATGAGGTGCTGTACCAAAAAAGAACCCATACTGTGCCCCATAAGGAACAGAGGGACATCTGGATGTTCTTTGGCAACTAGCTCGCCCAGATTGACCATATCTTTAGCCATCCAGCGAAATGCGTCCACACCTGCATCACCCAGTGCTTCGGTGCTCTCCACCGTTCTGCCATGACCCCGATGGTCATTAGCATACACAGCAAAGCCGTGTTTCGTAAGATAACCCGCAAATTCGGCATAACGCGCTGCGGTTTCGCCCATTCCATGCGCGATCTGTACAACGCCTTGAATGTGTTCGTCCAGATCGGGAAGCCAGCAGTATACATGAACACGGGTACCTTCATTGCCCATCAGCGTAAAGGTAGATTCCTGCATCTCGTGTAATTCCTCCTTCACAGGTTATCGTTGACTAAAACTTAAGGAAGATAGGATCGAAGAACGGTTGTATTGCCACTTAATGTATAGTTACCCAGATTAGCCGGCAAAAGATAACATTGACCTGCTTTCAATGTCAGCTGCTCGCCTTCCTCAGAACCACTCCATTCAAGCGCACCCTCACCTTCACATACAACAAGAATGGTAAAGCTGTCCGGTGTCGTAGATAAATCCCAACGTTCAGTCACCACGCCTTTCTCTACTACAAAGTAAGGACAAGAAGCAAGCTGGAGCCATTCACCAGGTACTGTATTGCTGGTTTTCATTGTTGTGGCTCCGGCGCCTTCATAGGCCGTGACATTTAAGGAATCTTCTACATGTAGTTCACGTGGCTTGCCGTCCAGTCCAGGTCGGTTGTAATCATAGATCCGGTACGTTGTATCTGAATTTTGTTGTATTTCTGCTACAACAACACCTGCGCAGAGAGCGTGCACCGTTCCTGCAGGGATAAAGAATGTATCTCCGGCTTCCACAGGTACTTGACGAAGAGTGTCCATAACGGTGCCATTCTCCAGGGCCTTTCTCAGCTCTTCTCGATCTACACCTTCATTAAGACCGTAAATAATATGGGCGCCGGGTTTGGCGTCGAGTACGTACCACATTTCGGTTTTACCCAGTTCACCTGGAGGAAGAGCCTTGTAATCATCTGTAGGATGAACCTGAACGGATAGGTCATCGTTACAATCAAGCAGTTTGATTAACAGAGGAAAGCGTCCGCCTTTTTCAGAAACGCCTTTGGTTCCCAGCCAGGATGTTCCGAGTTGTTCACGAACCTCATCAAGTCCTTTGCCAGCGAGTGGTCCATTTATTACCTTGGTCGTACCATTGGCGTGATCTGCAATCATCCAGCCTTCACCAATATGTCCTTCAGGGGGTGTTAGGCCAAATTGCTCGAGCGCTCGGCCTCCCCACACACGTTCTTTGAATTCGGGTTGGAATTGAAGCGGGTATGGCGTAGACATGGATATCTCTCCTCTAGTATATGAAATGGTGATTCGCTTTAACCAGTTCAGGCCCCTCTAACGATCGGCATATGCAGATGTAGATGAACATGTGCAGAATACAGTTGCACCATGTAGGTGGCAACTGCGATGTTGAGTGAACCAGCAAAGGCTTGTCCAGTCAATGTGTTCAGTGTATTTCATTTGGTGAACAAAGAGAATTATTTTTTATTTTTTTTCAATACCGATTAAATAAGGTGAAGTTTGACGTTGCAACTGGCGGTACATCACAACCTGAGCCTGTTCGACAGGTAAAGCGGTTGCCCATGTAGATACAGCATCAGCTTCCTGATCGCCACCTTCGTGACCCGGATATAACACGACAGTAATTATACCGCGTGGACGCAATAACTTTATAGCAGCTTCAAGTGCTGTGATTGTGCTCGTTGTTTCTGTCATTATAGAAGCATCTGCCCCTTCAGCCGGTAAGTAACCCAGATTAAACATAATAGCTCCTACTTTACCAATCCAGGCGCCCGGTACGGCTTCGGCCATGCGTGCATGGCTTAATTCCATCATGGAAATAGAGCCGAGTTTGCTGCTTTCAGATTGCTTTCGAATCCTGGCCTGAGCCAGTGTTAGCGCTTCGTTTTGAATATCAAATCCGATGACCTGACCTCGCTGGCCTACCTGCTTTGCGAGAAACAAGGTATCAGCACCTGTGCCCACCGTGGCATCAATGGCGAAATCTCCTGGCTGGAGCCGAGAACCAATCCATTGATGTGCACAGCTGAGAACCGATAGAAAGCCCATTTATGCCTCCCTCCAATACTTACCCTGCCATGTATCGCGTTTACGCAGTTCTCGGTCGATGGAATTCAGAACTTCCCATTTGTTCAATGACCACATGGGGCCAATAAGCAGGTCGCGCGGGGCATCTCCTGTAAGACGATGTACAATCATTTCCGGTGGGAGCATCTCGAGGGTATCTACAATTAGCTTGATATACTCATCCTGTCCAAGGAAACGAAGCAGACCCGCTTCATATTGCTTAACCATCGGCGTTTTGCGCATGAGATGAAGCAGATGAATCTTAATGCCCTGCACGTCCATATTTGCCACCGCGCGACCGGTATCCAGCATCATTTCGTGGGTTTCTTGCGGCAAGCCATAGATAATGTGCGTGCAGACTCGAATATTGTGTTTACGTAGCTTTTCTACCGCTTCTTCATAACACGACGTATCATGTGCACGGTTGATCAAAGTCGAAGTGGAATCATGAATCGTTTGCAGTCCCATCTCTACCCATAAATAGGTACGCTGATTAAGCTCTGCCAAATACTCCACAACGTCATCCGGTAAACAGTCCGGGCGAGTAGCAATGGATAAACCGACAACGCCGGGCTGTTGTAAAATCTCTTCAAAGTATTCACGCAGTTCTTCGACTGGTGCATAGGTGTTGGTGTACGCCTGAAAATAACCGATATAGTGAGCCGAAGGCCATTTCAGATGTTGTCTGTCGCGAATCGTATTGAACTGGCTGACGAGGTCTTCACGTCTGCTTCCTGCAAAATCGCCTGAACCCCTTGCACTGCAGAAGGTACAGCCCCCTTTGGCAATGGAGCCATCCCGATTCGGGCAGGTGAACCCGGCATCCAGCATCACTTTAAATACTTTGTTGTTAAATTGATCTCGCATTTCATAATTCCAGGTATGGAACCGTTTATCCCCCCACATTAGTGGCGCTTGTGTAGCTGGTGCATTCATTTTCAAGGTACTCCTTTGAGGTCTATGGCTTAAAATGTAATCCTTTTTTGGTTCATTTCTTATTCTGTAATATCATACCTGAGCAGGGTATGCAGATGCTGTGCGGTTTTCGTCATTTATTGTACCAAAAATCCGAAAAAAAGGGGAATGCAAACGAAAAAAAAGGCCGTCAAATCAAGGTTTTTTACTTGATGTAGTTTACACCTTGTGTTATATTTAAATCAGCGTCAGACACCATCCAGTGAGTAGTTTTCATCGTGGCATTTGAATGAATGTTGACGTCATGGATCATACTATACCGTGAGGTGATATGAATGAATTCCCAAGTTAAAAATAACGAATTCCAGCATGTATCTGTTGAACTGACGGCAGAAGAGGCGCTGGCCCTGACAGGCGTTCGTTTTAATGGAAATCCGAAAGTGAAAGCGGCTGCAAGACAAAAAGTTCGCGATGCTTTCGAAAAGACATTTGATTTTTCACACCAAGATAAGGTAGACTATGAACTACTAAAGTAGTTGGACCCCAATTCCAAATAAATCGAGAAGGGAATCTTTGAGATTTGCCCAACGTGGCAGGTCCGGAGATTCCTTTTTCATTGCTCTTTACAATTTGCCGGTTCTTGGGCAAAATGAGTCTAAGACAAGTATGGACAAACGGAGGAATAACATGCGTTTACGTGGTAGAAAAGGCATTAGAGAAAATCTGGAGCAACAAGAGGATCTTGTTGTACTGGAGCCAAAGCAACACAAAGGCAAGTGGGCGGAGCTGTTCGGCAATGATCATCCGATCTTTGTCGAGTTTGGCATGGGTAAAGGTCAATTTATCAGCCAAATGAGTTATAAATATCCACAATATAATTTTATCGGTATCGATATGTATGATGAGCTCGTTCGTCGTGCCAGTGAGAAGGCGCGTAACGCCTGGAGTCAAGCTGAGGTAGAGACACCCCCGAACTTGAAGCTGGCGCTTGCGAACATCGAACAGATCGAAGAGGTGTTTGATCCGAAGGAACTGGAACGCATTTATTTGAATTTTAGTGATCCTTGGCCAAAAGCGAAACATGCACGCCGCCGGTTGACACACCCACGTTTCTTGAAAAAATACATTGAGTTGCTGAATCCCAAAGGACAGATTCATTTTAAAACGGATTCAGAAACGTTGTTTGAGTTCTCCCTGAACTCAATCGCTGATTTTGGCTTGCAGATGACGAATTTGTCTCTGAACCTGCACCGTGAGGGTTTGAATGAAGAGCATGTCATGACCGAGTATGAACAAAAATTCATGGGTAAAGGCATGAACATTCATCGGGTCGAAGTGATTGTAGGGGAAGAGGCTTTACGAGAGTACAATGAAATGCGTCTGGATAAGTACAAAGTGCGTGAAGCGACAGACGAGTCTGGTGAAGATCAGGACGAAGCATAAAAAGGGCGGTATCCAAGGGCAAATGCATTGCTCCAAGGTACCGCTCTTTTTCTTTTATAAACAAAGGTTACAGATGCTCAGAATGAAGTTCTTTACGGCGATAATCGTTAGGGGTTACGCCGTTCAATTTTTTAAACATCCGATAAAAATAAGAACTGTTGGTAAAACCGGTTCGCTCGGCGATATCCGCAACGGAATTTTCGGTCTGCACGAGCATATGTTGTGCTTTAGCAATGCGTGTCTCATTAATGACATCTGTAAGTCCTTTCAATGTGAGCTGTTTATATAACCTGCTGACATAGATTGGCGACATGCTTAATTCCTCTGCGATTGAGGTTAAGCACAGATTCGGGTCAGCATAATCCCGTTCAACAATATCGTTGATTCTCCGAATAAGTTCCTCATGCTTGAGTGTGCGTTTTTCCTCCACCTTGGAGCCGAGTTCGTCAAACATCCGATAAAAATGTTCATGCACCTCGCTGAGATCCTCAGCATTTTTCACCGGAAGCATCAAACTGCCTGAAACGGAATCCAGTGTAAGTTGATTGTTCTTCTTAAGGGTATTGCGAACATGATTAAGGGTCATCGTCAGATGGGACAGAGCGAGTTGAAAGACGGTGAACGGATAAGCGGCCGTCTCACTCACGATATCTGCATATATTAGCTTGGCTTCCTCAGTTTTGCCGGTCATTAAGCATTCCACAAGCTGTCTTTCTTTGCCTGCGGGAAAAGTATACTCTTTGCTCTGATACGCCATAATGCTTGCGGTATGAATCAAGCAACCTGGCCCCATGAACAGGCGATGCAGCGATGCTTCAGCGGAACGAGCGTAACCTTCAATACATTCCTCCAGTGAATTTTCCTCTGGACCCAGCGTACAGGAGATGGAGCATTTGAGATGGGTCATGACTGCAGCCTGCATCATACGTAGCAATTCCTCAATTTGATGCGAAGCCGAAGCCTCATTCTCTGACAAAGAATCATTTTTCGATTTTTCATTAAACAGAAGCGTAATCAGGTCACCGCCCATATCCACAGCTTCAACATAATAGTGAATATCTGCGGTTTCGGTGCAAATGTTCATCATTGCGTATTTGACTAACTTGGTATCATCCCGATAAGTCTCGCAAAATTCGGTATAATGGTCGATGCGCAAAAGCACCATTCTTGAGGGTTGATGTACATCTATGGGGGAACCGTAGAACCTCATCCGCTCTTCCAGCATATTGCAGGTTACGGTTTCCCGCCCTTGTAGCGCACCTCGTAAAAAATCCTGTCTGAGCAAGTGCAGACTACCCCGGCGTTCGGCTTCCATCACGCGCATGCGGACAAGTACGTTGTTAATCGGGTGATATAGCTTGCGCGATACAAGATAAGAGAGAATCAGACCCGCGGCCAGTAACCCCAGGCAGAATAACAGGGTGTGCGTGCGCATACCGCGAATATCGGCTGTAATCACGTCATAGGGGGTGATTCGCACATAACGCCATCCTAGACTGTCTGGGGCGGTGTAGGTGATAAGTGAGTTTTCCCCATCCACTTGCTCGGTAAAATAAGCAGAATGCTCCGTATCCTGCATAATTGGACGCATGAAGGTTTCGTTTGCGAGATGGTTAAGCAGTGGGCGATCACCAAAATCGGACAACAAGTCGCCTTGTTCATTCACGATGAAGGTTTTGCCAGGCTGGTCTGCCGCATTCATATTGGGGCTAAGCCAGTCATCCTTAATGTTGACGATAACGGCGTAATTGAGCTTGGCGTTGTCGTTAATGGTGTCGTAGCACAGGTAAGTGTAGCTGTTCACCTCACTGGCTTCGGTTGAGCCGACCTTATACGTTCTCGGAATAGGTACAAACGGTTTATAGTCATGGAAACGATCCAGAATATGTTTAATCCCCTGGTCATCGATCTCGGATATAGACTGCTGCCCATTGCGAACCCCGTCGGAACTGATAAAAAATTCACTGCTTTTAGAGTTATATACATAGATGGATTCAATAAAAGGAAGAGACATACGGTAATTATCGAGTTGCTCCATGGCCGAAGTGATCTGATAGATACTGGGCTTAGAGTAGAGCATTAAGGAAGAGATCGTGTAGTCCTGATAAATCTGGTAGGAGAGAGACTTGGCACTTTCAGTCATTTTGGCCACTTCACGGCTGGTCTGGGTGAGGCTATTCACATCGGTACGATAGACTTGACGGAGAGCAATTCGATTGTAGTTAACGTATAAAATGGCTGATGCCACAAGTAGCGTTGCGGCGGTGCTGATAATAATACCGATCAGAATCCGCGTGAACACTTTCTGGCTGTCCTCTGAACGTTTGCGCATTCTTTTTCCCCCTCGAACCTTCTGATATGAGTGAACTTATGTATTTTTCATAAGAAGTACTGAATTTCATATGTAGCAAAACAGAAGTACAAGGTAACTTGAATTATATAATATGTATGCGTTTACATCAATGGTGGACAAGCGTTTTGGTTCCTTTTCCCTAGATAAAGTTCAACTTTCGCGGGATTGTTCATTCGGCTGGAGTTATGCACGATATCAACTTTTGTGAACGTACATGCGTTCATTTCATAATTAGTACATTTTGTTCACTTCTTAATTCGCAGTATCGTTCACCAATGGGAGGAAGCTTCAGTATTCATTAACGAAGAAGTCAGTCTACAATGAATTCAGAGCTTCACCGTTACATTTTGGGAGGGATCGAGCCATGCTCAAAGAATTGAACAAAAACAAAATCATGTTTCTGATGCTGCTACCCACGCTGATCTTTTTTCTCATTAACTCGTATTTTCCGATGGTCGGTATTTACTACGCATTTACCAGTTATGATTTTGCAGGAGGATTATTCGGAAGCCCGTTTGTCGGGTTAGACAACTTTAAATTTCTCTGGCAATCGGGAATGCTGTTGAAACTTACGACCAATACCGTAGGGTATAACCTGGCTTTCATTATACTGGGGAACGGTCTGGCGATCTTTTGTGCGATCATGCTCAGTGAAATTCGGGGCAAGTTGTTCAAAAAAATAACCCAGTCCGTCATGTTCCTGCCGTACTTTATCTCTTTTGTTCTATTAAGTGTAATCGCTTACAACATGTTTAACTATGAATCTGGGTTTGTGAATACCGTGCTCAAACGTTTTGAGGCAGGGCCGGTGGATATCTACAACACACCATGGATATGGGTGTTTCTGATCATTATCTTTTACTTATGGAAAAACCTCGGGTACAGCATGGTCATCTATCTGGCCGCTATAACGGGAATAAGTGACGAGTATTATGAAGCGGCGCGCATTGACGGAGCGAACATCTTTCAGCGGATCTGGTACATCACAGTGCCAATGCTCAAACCAACGTTTGTCATTCTCCTGTTATTCTCGCTTGGCAGCATCATGAAAGGACAGTTTGACCTGTTCTATCAATTGATCGGGAATAACGGCGTGCTCTACAACGCTACAGATATCATTGATACGTATGTCTATCGTTCACTGAAAGTAACCTTTGATATCGGTATGGCAACAGCAGCTGGCTTGTACCAATCATTATTCGGGTTCATTCTCATCATGACGGTCAACTACATTATCCGCAAAATTAACGAAGATTACGCCTTGTTCTAGAATAAGCACGCCTATACGGCAGAAGGGAGAACAACTATGAGCACACAAACGCATACCCAAAGACGGATACGGACCCGGACCCGTGCCAAAGATTCGGAATTCAACTTGGCTTTTCAGCTAATTGCCTATGGTATCATCATTGTTTTGTCATTGATGTGTCTGCTGCCATTCCTGCTCATTTTGTCAGGTTCATTCAGCAGCAACGAATCGATCGTGCGGGATGGTTATCATCTTTTTCCAACACACTTCTCTCTGGAAGGTTACAAAATGGTATTCAAATTCCCCACACAAGTTCTCAAAGCGTATGGCGTTACGGTGTTCACAACGGTTGTGGGAACAACACTGGGTCTGTTTTTTATCACCATGGCGGGATTTGTACTCCAGCGTAAAGATTTCAAATACCGGAACACGTTCTCCTTTTTCATTTACTTCACAACGTTGTTTGGCGGAGGTCTTGTGCCCTGGTACATTATGCTGGCGAACTACTTCAATCTGACAGATACGTATACGGTACTCATTTTCCCAGGGTTAATGACACCATTTCTGATCATTCTGATGAAAAACTTTATTCGCTCCGCGGTGCCGGATGAACTGATCGAATCGGCGAAGATTGACGGTGCCAACGATTTCCGGATTTATTTCAGCATTGTGTTAAAACTGGCGATGCCGGGCATTGCAACCGTTGGACTGTTTCTTGCCCTGGGTTATTGGAATGACTGGTTTACATCTTCCTTGTTTATCAACAACCCGGATATGTACCAGCTCCAATTTTATTTGTACAACACGATGAATACGATTACCTTCATTGACCAGATGGCGATTGGTACGGGGGTAACGCTCAGTCAAGACGTTCCAACAGAGTCGACCAAGATGGCAATGGCGATCATCGTAACAGGCCCGATTTTGTTCCTGTATCCGTTTGTTCAACGTTATTTTGTCAAAGGACTCACCATTGGAGCTGTAAAAGGTTAGAACGTACACACGCTGGGGACGTCAGCCTACTGAGGATATGAATGGTCTGATGTATAGCGGGTCTGCGCTAACATATAGGTTTAACACAAAAAGGGAGGATGCATATGCGTAAAAAAATGATTCGGCACCTGTCTATGGTACTTGTTCTGATGTTATTTGCTGGCGTGCTGGCCGCATGTAACGGCGGCGGTTCTGGAGGGAATGCGCAAGGTAATGCTCAGGGAGGCTCATCGGATAGTAAAGGCGAAAAAGTAACCCTGCAATTTTACATGCTTGGAGATGCTCCGAAAGACCTGCCTGTGATTGAGTCGGAGATTAACAAGCTGGCTGAAGCCGATCTGAATGTAAATGTAAAATTCAACTTTACGTCTTGGACGGACTGGGATCAAAAATATAAATTGTTGCTGTCTTCCGGACAGCCGATTGACTTAATCTTTACAGCAGACTGGACGAACTACCAGTCTTATGCGAAGAAAGGTGCTTTCCTGCCGCTGGATGAACTGTTGGCAAAAACACCAAAGCTCAAATCTCATGTCCCGGATGATATGTGGAATGCTGTTAAGATTAATGACAAAATCTACACGGTTCCATCCACGTGGATTGAATACGTAACGGAAGGTATTGCATACCGTGAAGACCTGCGTGAGAAGTATAATCTGCCGAAGCCGGAATCGATGGAAACGCTCGAAGCATACCTGGACGGCATCAAGGCGAATGAGCCCAACATGATTCCGATTGCAGACAGCAATGCAAACCATACGCATGGTGTTCGTCAATTGACTTCCAAGCTGGTAAATACGGCGGGTCAGCTTCCATATGGCCTGGATATTATGTATGATACACCATCAACAGTGACGTCCTATTGGGGCTCACCACAGCATTTACAAGATCTGAAAACATACAAACGCTGGATGGATAAAGGCTTTTTCCCGAAAAACGTACTGAATGTGAAGGATACATCCAATTCCCTGTTGCAAAATGGTAAAGCAGCTGTCATTCTCGCTGGTGAGAATCCGAACAAATTCAATTCTGATGTGATCAAGGTTCAGTCCACTCACCCGGACTGGAAACTCGGATATTTCCCATATCCGAATGCGAAAGGTTTTGCACAGCCGGTGCATCCGATTCACAACGGTTTTGCCATTCCGCGGAGCAGTAAAAATCCGGAAAGAGCACTGGAATTTTACGAGAAGCTTGTAACCGACAAACGTTACAACTGGCTGACCGAGTATGGTGTGGAAGGCAAAAACTTTGAAGTAAAAGACGGATACTATCATATGATTGGCGATGCACAAAGCAATGGTTTCCCGCGTGAAGGTATGAATGGCTGGGCATGGCGTAATCCGGAGTTTATGCTGTATGACAAGAGCTTTGATGATGTTCTCGCTATGTTTAAAGACCTTGATAAGATCAAAAAACCGGATATCTTCACTGGTTTTGCCGAGGATTGGACACCTTATCAAGCTGAGAAAGCGGCTTTGGAGCAAGTCGAGAAGCAATATCTGTATCCACTTAACGTAGGCCTTGTTGCGGATGTAGAGGGCGGTTTGAATACGTTTATGGAAAAAGCAAAACAAGCCGGTCTGGACAAAATTCAGTCCGAGTATACAAAGCAATGGCAGGAGTATCTGAAATCTGCTGGTATACAATAAGCACTGTGGTTATTCTGCAGACTTAAGAAAAAAAAGGTGCCTTCAGTTTCGAAGGCACCTTTTCTCTTCGTTATAAGAGACAAGAAGGACGGAATTTTCTAACTATACAAGGTTATAAACGGGTCGACTCTGATGATACAGGCCGTATATCCTGTAACAAATTCATAATAGACTGCGCGCTTTCCATCGGATGTACTTTGGCTATCTCGGCCAGATGGCGTTTTCGCTTCTGAAGCACCTCAGGATAGGAATGAAGCAGTTTGTTCATCCACTTTACAACCACATCAAGGGAGGTAATTCGTTCACCCAATCCTCTGGTCGTAAAATAATGTACATTCTCTTCCTCCTGACCCGGGATCGGATTATGAAACAGCATCGGAATACCTTTTGCCAAACCTTCACTGCAAGTCATTCCGCCTGGTTTTGTAATTAGTAGATCAGAGACTTCCATTAATTTATCAATTTCCGTTGTATACCCGATAATGTGGATATTTTCTTGTTGGAACAGTGGGTCCTGTTCCATGCTAATCCGAATTTTGTCATTACGTCCGAGACAGAAAATAATCTGGATATCTTCATGCCAGCGTGCTAACAATTGGTGAACAACTTTGTCACTGAGCATTCCCCAACCACCGCCCATCACAAGCACGGTAGGCATTTTTTTTAGGTTAAATCTGGATCGGATCTCGTCGTGCACGGGATGCTCCCAGAAGTTTGGGTGCACCGGGATACCGGTTACTTTGATTTTCTCTACGGATACGCCTCGTTGCATCAACTTGGATTTAACTTCGTCTGAGGAGACGAGATACAGATCCACTTCAGGACTAATCCATGTACCATGTGCATCATAATCCGTTAAAACGTTACATAAAGGCACCTTCGTACCTAACCGCTTTAACCTGGATATAACCGCACTTGGAATGGGATGCGTGCAGACAATAGCATCCGGATGCAACTGACGCACCACACTGCGGGTATGGGTGTAAAACACTTTGTGCAGTGCAAGAGTTGTTAACCGATTCAATGGCTTTTTATATTGCTGTCTGTACATGTATCCAACAAGTTTGGGTTGATTGGTCACCGTTCTTTTGTATGCATTAAGGATAAGTGGTGCTACTTTCGGGTTAAGAAAGCTTCCGAGTTCAAGCACTTTGGTCTGGATATTCGGCGACAGTTTTCGTAAGTGGCTGGACAATGCATAAGCAGCTTGGGTATGCCCTGCGCCAAAGCCCTCAGATAATAGTAAGATTCTTTTTTTCTCCACGCTTGCTTCACCTGTTCCTGCTAGGTTTTCCTGAGTCTAACATATCGGCTTTAAGTCCAGAATGCAACTGTAGCAAGTGCGACTAAAGTACCGATTGTGGCTCCTGCCAAAACATCGGACGGATAGTGTAGCCCCAGATAGATTCGAGAGAATCCGACAATAAGGGCCACGGGAAGCAAAGTCAGCAATAGAAACGGCTCAGTAGTCATAAAGGGTACTGTGACCGAAAAAATAGCGGTTGTATGCCCCGACGGAAACGAATGATCTGTCAGTGGGTTGCGAAACGTTATTGTATCAGGCAAGGCCAGATAAGGTCGAATGCGAGGATACAATTTTTTGGCAATGGCTACAGGAATATGACTTACCGCTAATGCGATACAGGCTTGAAGTCCAGTCGTACTCCATGGAGCCGGGGCCAGTAGCCAGATTAACAAAGATACTGCAATGGAAGAAGTTGCTCCACCAAGATGGGTGAAATAGTACAGCCAGAAATTCATAAAACGATTATGAAGCCGGCCGTTAATCCACATAAACACATTACGATCGTACTTTTGAAACTTTAAGAAAAAACGGCTCATATTGGCCTCCTGCCAGTTAGGCCGTCCCGAGGACGGCAGTATTTCCGGGAAGTTACCCGTGTCGGTTTGCCACCTGTTAAGTATATAACCGATTTTGAAGGTCTTGAGGTTATTTCAGGCATATGTTTATCATATTTTTAAATGTTGTCCTTTTCAAGAAGAAGACATGTAAAGAACGTAAAATTCATGTAAAAGAGTGGATGAAAAACCAATGGTCTTTTTTGACTTCATTCTGCTAAAAAAGATACAATGATTCAACATGGCTGAAATGAGGTAAAAAAATGTGAGTTTTAGATTAAACTTTTTGGTGGCCATTTACGTTATTTGATGTAGAGAGGCGGTTCAGTTGCAGTAAGCCACATCAAAAAGAAGGGACTTTAGAAATAAAAATCAAGAAAACGGCTGAAAATAAGATATATCAGGCATGAATGCGAGGTTGTGGCATCACGGAGTGGCTATTCAGCGTTTAAAGTTCACATTTCTGCTTCAGAAAGTGGAATTGGGGTTTTGACAAATTGCTGAAAAGAATACAGAATCGATAAAGCAGCCAACTGGCCGCAGCCATGATTTGAAACATTGTCTGAATAACTGACGTAGTACACAAAAGCACAGGGTCATATTCTGCAATTACAAAAAAAATAAAATGCAGAATCAGGAAGAGAAAATGCTAAAGTAATCTGGGTTTTATCTAAAAGGGGGTAACAGAGAACGATGTTGGACGCTATATTCGTCACGCTGCAGGTCATTTTGGCACTGCTTGCCGTGTACCAATTCACGTTTTCGCTGTTCGGTCTGTATAAGAAAAAGAAAAAGAAAAATTATCCTGCAACAAAATCATTTGCTGTGCTGGTTGCTGCACACAATGAGGAACAAGTTATTGGTGCGTTGATGGAAAACCTGAAGGAACTGGATTATCCGAGAGATCTGTACGATGTATTTGTCATCTGTGACAACTGTACAGACAGCACGGCAGAAATCGTTCGTCAGCATGGTTGGAATGCATGTGTACGTACGAATCCAGACTTGAGAGGTAAAGGGCACGCCATCGAGTGGATGCTTAAATACCTGTGGGATTTGCCACGTCAGTATGATGCGGTTGTAATGCTTGATGCTGATAATCTGGTTGAGCAAAACTTCTTGCTCGAAATGAACAATGACTTGTGCAATGGAGCACGCGTTATTCAGGGATACATCGATACGAAAAATCCTGAAGATTCATGGATCACTGCGGCTTATGGTGTATCGTACTGGTATATCAACCGTCTGTGGCAATTGTCTCGTCACAACCTGAACATGGCGAATTTCCTCGGCGGTACAGGGATGTGCTTCGAAACCAATCTGCTGAAAGAAATTGGCTGGGGCGCTACAAGCCTTGTAGAAGACCTGGAGTTTACGATGCGAAGTGTACAGCGTAATGTGTATCCGGTGTTTAACTATGATGCCAAAGTTTTCGATGAGAAACCATTGACATTTAAAGCTTCAGCTAGACAACGTTTACGCTGGATGCAAGGGCACTTTACGGTAGCAAGAAGATACTTCTTCCCATTGTTATGGCAGTCCATTAAAGAAAGAAGTCTCGTGAAGTTTGACCTTGCTGTGTATGGTGCCAATGTGTATGTGGTGTTGCTCACTTTCCTGTTGACGGCTGTCATGTCAATTGATATTTACGTATTGGACGGCCCACATATCGCTAACATTTATGGATATTTCCCATTGTGGGTTGGATTCATAGCGATCGGCATGAACGTGTTAACGTTTCTGTTGTCCATGGCGCTCGAAAAAGTCAAGTTTGCTAAAGTGTATCTGTATCTGATTCTTTTCCCGATTTATTTGTTGTCATGGTATCCAATTACGTTTTATGCGTTCTTTACGCAAAACAACAAACAATGGAGCCACACGCAACATACACGGGTTGTACGCCTGGACGAAGTACAGAGCAAACAAGGCTAACTTTTGGATAGATTAATTGGTGAACCTCTGCCTAGCTATGAAAGTTGTCACACTGTTTTGAAAAAAAGTGTTTTGTGTGTTGACAATGTTTGTTGGCAGATGTTATAGTATTCAAGTGCGTTAAACAAATAGCAAAATGGAATCACAAGCAGAAGTCCGACTTCTCACCTGACCAACATACGTTGGCTGGTCAACGATCCCAATAATTTATGAAGTGTATACTCATGAAGAATTGTGTTGATTACAGGGATGTCGGTAGCTTGACCGGCATCCCTTTTATTTTTGTGTAACAGGATATTCAAAATGACCTGGAGGTGGACGGTTATTAGTAAAGATCACATGATTAATGACGAGATTCGGGCGAAGGAAGTACGCCTTGTCGGAGCTGAAGGAGAACAAATCGGGATCACTCCCATTCGTGAAGCACTTCAAATGGCAATTGACCTGAACTTGGACCTGGTTAATGTGGCCCCACAGGCTAAACCGCCGGTGTGCCGCATCATGGACTATGGCAAATTCCGCTATGAGCAACAAAAGAAAGAAAAAGAAGCCCGTAAGAACCAGAAAATTGTTGACATTAAAGAAGTATGGTTCCGTTCCAATATTGAGGAGCACGATTATCAAACGAAGCTTCGTAATGTAGTTAAGTTTTTGAAAGAAGGCGACAAAGTGAAATGCTCCGTTCGTTATCGCGGACGTGAGATTGCACATGCGTCTATTGGTCAACGGATTTTGGAACGCGTTAAGGTAGAAGTTGCAGAACTTTGTACCGTTGAACGTCAACCGAAACTGGAAGGCCGCAGTATGATTATGATCTTGGCTCCTAAAGCCTGATAACATTGGAGGAGGAAACACAACATGCCTAAAATGAAAACACACAGCAGTTTGAAAGGACGCTTCAAAATTACCGGTTCCGGTAAAGTCCTTCGTTACAAAGCTCACAAAAACCACTTGCTTTCTCACAAATCCAAACGTGCTAAGCGCGTTCTGAACGGCAACCCTGTAATGGCTGCTGGTGACGTGAGACGTTTGAAACAAGGTTTGGCTAACCTGAAAGGTTAATTCAAAATAGTAGATTCCGTACGGGGGATTGGCTTCGGCCATACACATACCACGGATACATTTATATTTATTTGGGAGGTTCTTTAATATGGCAAGAGTAAAAGGCGGTTTTGTAGTACGTCGTCGTCATAAAAAGGTTTTGAAACTGGCAAGAGGTTATTTCGGTTCCAAACACCGTATCTTTAAAACAGCTAATGAGCAAGTAATGAAATCCCTGGTATACGCATACCGTGACCGTCGCAACACAAAACGTAACTTCCGCAGACTGTGGATCGTTCGTATCAATGCTGCAGCACGTATGAACGGTTTGTCTTACAACAAATTGATCCACGGATTGAAACTTGCTGGTGTAGACATGAACCGCAAAATGCTGGCTGATCTGGCCGTTAATGACATCAATGCGTTCAACTCTTTGGCTACTGTAGCTAAAGGTAAAATCAACGCTTAAATCTGTATGAAGTAAGCCGCCGTACCTATGGCGGCTTTTTTTACGGACTGGAGAATAAAAACGGCTTAGGAAGAACAACCTAAACTTATCGCAAAAGCTGGAAGTGATAGCAGAGTGCGAGCGCCGTTGGTGAATAACACAGCATGGCATTACATAAAACACGAACGGTACAATAATACAAATGAATTAGAGTGGTTTTACGAAAATTTAGAAGTAGGTGTGATATTTTTGTTATATAACATCACATCGTTGTAACGTTAGTGTGTTAAAACGTTAAATTATTAAGCGCTTTCAATAAAAAAAATACAAAAATAAGTGCTTTTTGGTGATTATACATCTGGATTTTAACACTGGTTGATTGTATAATCACCTCTAGTAGGCCAGTCCTAAATTTTTCTTTTCGGGTCATAATGTTCGGCTTTTCGACAGATGAACAGATGCATCGAGCAAAAGAATGCGCTTTTAGTGAGCCATTGGCGAAACATTTCGCTTTTAACCTGTTCTTTATATCTGTTGATCCGTGCAATGCAGACGAGATTTGAAAGGGACATATTATTAAGGGGGAAAAAGAGAAATGAAAAAGATGCTTAGCCTGTCTCTGGTAATGTTGCTGGCAGTATCGGTTATGCTCGCAGGATGCGGAAGCAAACCAAAAGAAGAAACAAATGCCGGAGGAGACAATGGTGGAACTTCCACTGAAGCCAAATCCGATGTTCAAATCGGTATGGTTACTGACGTAGGCGGCGTGAACGACAAATCCTTTAACCAATCGGCTTGGGAAGCACTGCAATCAACCGAAACTGAAACAGGTGCTAAAGTTAAATACCTGCAAAGTAAATCCGATGAAGAATATATTCCAAACTTGAACGAATTTGTTAAAGGTGGATATGATCTCACTTGGGGTATTGGTTTCCAACTGGCTGATGCGATCAAAACGGTAGCAGAGCAAAACCCTGACTCTAAACTGGCGATCATCGACAGCGTAGTGGATGCAGCTAACGTGAAATCCGTAACGTTCGCTGAAGAAGAAGGTTCTTATCTTGTTGGTGTTGTTGCTGGTCTTAGCACTAAAACAAACAAAGTTGGTTTCGTAGGTGGTATGGATAGTCCACTGATCAAAAAGTTTGAAGTTGGTTTCAGAGAAGGGGTTAAAGCAGTAAACCCTAAAGCTGAATTCATCTCTAACTACACAGGTGCTTTTGACAAGCCTGACTTGGGTAAAGCAGCTGCAGCTACATTGTACAACAAAGGCGTTGACATCATTTTCCACGCTTCCGGTGCAACAGGTAACGGCGTGTTCAATGAAGCGATTGCTCGTAAAAAACAAGGTCAAGATGTATGGGTTATCGGTGTGGATAAAGACCAATCCCTTGAATTTGGCGATGAAGTGACACTGACTTCCATGATCAAAAAAGTAGACGAAGCGGTTAAACGCGTGAATAAAGAAGTTGTTGACGGTACATTCGCGGGTGGATCTGAGAATCTGACGCTGAAAGAAAACGGCGTTGGCATTGCGGACACTTCCAGTAAAAATGTATCACCAGAAGTTCTGGCTAAAGTTGACGAATACAAAGAAAAAATCATCAGCGGCGAAATCAAAGTACCTACTGAGTAATACGAATTCGTAGTCATTTTGATATCTGCTGTATCATAATCATCCGGGCCGGTCTTGACCGGCCTTGTGATTGTAAAGCCAGGAACATTTGATCAAGGCATTATAACATTTGTACAATCTAACCATTGCAATAGTGCTCCGAGTAGGAGCTTTTCTTTCGTTTGCGGAACCAAACTATATCAGTTATAAGGGTGATTACATGGGTGCAGCAACCCCCGTCGTTGAGTTGAAACAGATAACGAAGCGTTTCCCAGGCATTGTTGCCAACGACGCCATCAGCCTTCAGCTTCAGAAAGGCGAAATTCATGCTCTACTGGGCGAAAACGGCGCTGGTAAGTCAACATTGATGAACATTGTTTTTGGTCTCTATCAGCCAGATGAAGGTTCCATTGAAGTGAATGGCAAACCTGTCATCATTGACAGTCCAAACCGGGCGATCGATCTTGGCATCGGTATGGTGCATCAGCACTTTAAGCTTGTGCAGCCGTTCACGGTAACAGAGAACATTATTTTGGGATCCGAGCCTACAAAGGGTCTCAACATTAACTATAAAAAGGCAGCTGCAGAAGTACAGCGCTTGTCCGAGCAATATGGACTCAAAGTAAATCCTCACGCCAAAATTCACGATATTTCTGTCGGCATGCAGCAGCGTGTTGAGATTGTTAAAACGCTATATCGCGGTGCGGACATTTTGATCTTTGATGAACCAACAGCAGTACTGACACCACAAGAAATCAAAGAGCTGATGGTCATCATGAAAAAGCTTGTCGCTGAAGGCAAGTCGATCATTCTGATTACGCACAAGCTGAAAGAAATTATGGAAATTTCGGATACGGTTACGATTATTCGTCGTGGTAAAGTCATTGATTCGGTCAAAACTTCGGAAACCAATCCGAATGAACTTGCAGAAAAAATGGTTGGCCGAAACGTTACGTTTAAAGTGGATAAGAAGCCTGCCACACCTGGAGCCAATGTACTTGAGGTCAGCAAGCTGATGGCCAAAAATAAAGAAGGTATCGCGGTTCTGAACGATCTGAACTTAAATGTGCGTGCTGGAGAGATTGTTGGTATTGCCGGGGTAGACGGTAACGGTCAAAGTGAATTGATTGAAGCCTTGACAGGTTTGCGCAAAGTGGATAGCGGATCGATCCGTTTGCAAGGAAAAGAGCTTTCCAATCACTCTCCTCGTCACATCTCAGAAGCGGGCGTTGCTCATATTCCGGAGGATCGACATAAGCATGGGCTTGTTCTGGATTTTTCGGTGAGTGAAAATATCGTTCTGGAATCATATTACAAGGAGCCGTATACGCGCAAAGGTTTCCTGAATTTTGATGCGATTAAAAAGCAGGCCAAGCGGCTGGTAGAAGCATTCGATGTGCGAACACCGAGTATCGAGACGAAAGCACGTTCCTTGTCGGGAGGAAACCAGCAGAAAGCCATTATAGCCCGTGAAGTGGATAAAAATCCTGAATTGCTGATTGCTGCCCAGCCAACACGTGGATTGGACGTAGGGGCTATCGAGTTCGTGCAAAAGCAATTGATTGCTCAGCGCGATCAGGGGAAGGCTGTTTTATTGATTTCGTTCGAACTCGATGAGATTATGAACGTTTCAGACCGCATCGCGGTTATCTATGAAGGACAGATCGTTGGCGAGGTGCTGCCGGAAGAAACCAATGACAGGGAGCTTGGCTTGATGATGGCGGGCAGCACCCAAAAGAGAGGTACTGTGCATGAATAAAGTGTTAAAATGGTTTACCCGAGATTCGTTTATTTTGCCTGTTGTAGCGATTCTGATGGGACTTATTCTCGGCGGAATTGTTATGTTAATTGGTGGATATAACCCGTTTGAAGCATACGGTGCTTTATTCAAAAAAGTATTTGGTGACATGTACAACTTCGGGGAAGCTGTGCGGGAAATGACACCGCTCATTATGACGGGCCTTGCTTTTGCTTTTGCGGCTCGTGCCGGGTTGTTTAATATCGGGGGCGAAGGACAGTTTCTCGTAGGGATGACAGCAGCTACGTTTGTAGGTGTGAAGTTTACTGGTCTGCCTATTTATATTCATGCACCACTGGCGCTAATTGCGGGTGCGGTATTTGGTGGGCTCTGGGCAGCAATTGCTGGTTACCTGAAAGCTGCACGCGGGGTCAACGAAGTTATCAGTAGTATTATGCTGAACTGGATTGGTTTATATTTAGCCAATCTGATCGTGCGTCAATTTTTGCTTTTGCAAGGGGAGAACCGCTCCGTTGATATCAGCGAGTCGGCCTCTATCAGTCTGACTTGGCTTTCTGAATTGATGGGCAATTCACGTGTTCATATGGGAACGTTGATTGCTCTTGTAATGGCAGTGCTCTTTTATATCTACATGTGGAAAACAAAGCAGGGATATGAAATCCGTGCCGTCGGTTATAACCCGAATGCAGCGGAATATGCAGGTATGCATGTTAATCGGAATATCGTCAAAGCGATGTTTATCAGTGGCATGCTCGCAGGGCTTGGCGGAGCATTCCAGGTTCTCGGGGTATTTCAGTATCAGACCGTAATGTCAGGTTCTCCAGGCACCGGGTTTGACGGGATCGCAGTTGCTTTGATTGGTCTAAATCATCCGTTTGGAGTGTTACTTGGTGCGTTGCTCTTCGGTACGCTTACTTACGGTTCTGCAGGAATGAGCTTTGCTGCGGATGTACCACCTGAGATTATTCGGATTGTCATCGGTTCGATTATCTTCTTCATTGCCGCACAAGGCATCGTGCGCTGGGTACTTAAACCGTTCTATTCCAAGCGCAAGAAAGAGAAGGTGTTGTAGATGGACTTGTTGACAATCGGGCAAATTATCAATACGACGCTTGTCTTTGCTACGGCATTGATTTTTGCTTCCCTTGGCGGGATATTCTCGGAAAAATCTGGGGTAACAAACCTTGGACTTGAAGGTTTCATGGTGTTTGGTGCGTTCGCGGCCGGTATTGGTGCTCACTATGCCCAAGAAGCGGGTATGGGCGGGACAACATCGGCGTGGATGGGGGTACTGCTTGCCATCGTGCTTGGTGTACTCGTTTCACTTATTCACGCGGTAGCATCCATTACGTTTAAAGCTGATCAGATTATCAGTGGTATCGTCATTAACTTTTTAGCGGCAGGAAGTACACTGTATCTGGTAAAACTGCTGTTTGAAGGTTCAGGTGATTCACCTTTGGTACAAGGCTTCAGCAAATTTAATGTGCCGTTTCTCGAAAACATTCCTTTGCTTGGAGAAGCATTTTTCAAAAATGTATATCCAACGACTTACCTAGCGATTTTGTTTGTATTCCTGACATATTACATTATGTTTAAAACACCGTTTGGACTTCGTCTGCGTTCTGTAGGTGAACATCCAAGCGCGGCGGATACTGTCGGGGTTAAAGTTCGTCGTTACCGTTACATTGCTGTTATGATCAGTGGTGCGCTTGCGGCGATTGGCGGAGCAGCCATTACATTGACAACAACAGGTACGTTTTCGCATAATACCGTTTCCGGTCAAGGTTACATTGCGATTGCAGCGATGATCTTTGGTAAATGGAATCCAATCGGTGCTTTCGGCGCGGCTGTATTTTTTGGATTCTCTCAAGCGATCCGTAACTATGTGCAATTGTTTGAATGGTCACAGAGTATTCCCCAGGAAATTATTTTCATGTTGCCTTATTTGCTTACGATTATCGTTCTGGTGGCTGCGGTTGGACGTTCTTCGGCTCCATCTGCGCTGGGCGAACCGTATGATCCTGGTAAAAGGTAACTTTAGCAAACCGGATATCATTTGGTATCCAAAACATAATTTCGAGAAAAGACCTGCGATTTTGAGCGGGTCTTTTTTTTGTGTGCTCCATTGTAGTACCCAACTTTTTCGGTAGGGACAAAGAAACAGGCGAATTCGGTCATGGACGAATACACTGTTTTGAATGATCCGAGGAGGAGGGATAGTATGAGAAAACAGGTTACGCGTACTGAAGCGATGAAACTTATAGGCAAAAACATAGTTGCGGTCAAAAAAGACGGTACTCGGGTTACGGGGAAACTGTTAAAAGTATCAGGTAACAAACTCGTTCTCAAGCGTTTAGGTGGAAAAAAAGTACGTACCAAGGCCATCTTGCCTTTGGTATTATTTGATCTGCTGGCCATTGCGACCTTACCTTATGCTTATGGCCAAGGCCCGGGATTCGGACCAGGGTATGGTCCAGGTCCGAAACCTGATTGTTGCCCAGGGTACGGCCCTGGTTATGGACCCGGACCGGGTTACGGCCCAGGCCCAGGATATGGTCCTTATGGTCCCGGACCGAGACCGCCTGGATTTTTCTAAAAGCGACTAGAGTCTTTTTTCCATTTCGTAACAGCGACTGATCAGGATATATCTCAGGTTTTGATATCCATTTTTTTGATAGAATTGATTCCCCTTGATATTGCCTTCATCCACCATGACTTTGGATTTTTTGCAACCACGTGATGCTGCAAAGTTCTCTGCTTCATGCAGTAACGTCTGTCCGTAACGCTTTCGTTGCTCTTTCGAACTAACGGCCATCATATCTACGTAAAGCAGTTCTCCATGCATGAGAAAATGAATGAATGCCACAGCAGGTTTATTTGGCTCCGGCGAGATTACAAAGGTCATGCCCCTGTTCATTCGCAGGGGTATTTCTTTGCGTATTTTATGGATTTCCTTCTCGCTCATATGTGATAAAGGAACAAGCTGTGTGTCAATCAGCTTCATAATTGCTCCGTCATCCAGCTTGGATGAACGCTGACGAATGATCATGCGGGGCCTCCTTTCAAGGCCAGTCGTGCGGCCTGTATATCTTATGCCTGGGGCGTGATAAAAGGTGACTGCATGAAGGCCGGACATTGAGGCAATCATAGAGTGGAGAGCGTGTGTAAATGTGGTTAGCATATTTTTATCAAAAACAGGTATTGACTTATCGGTTAGAGGAATCATATAATGTTCCTAACATTTAACGAGAATATTTCATCGGCTATGAAGAGGACGAAGTTTTAAGGGCTCTTTTGCTCAGAGAGTGGATGGATTTGCTGAAACCACCACCATTACCCCTTATATACGAGCTCACCTCGGAGCTGTTTTCCTGAAAAGCATTGGAACGTCAAATCCATGCGTATTAGGGGGAATCGTAAGTCTGCGTTACAGACAACAGGTATGGGAGACGACTACGTCGTTTGTACATCGTTTTGTTATACCTGGTAAGGTCCGTTATTGCGAAATTTCGGACAAAGTTGGGTGGTACCACGGAAGCGATAACCTTTCGTCCCTCGCAAGCATGAACTTGTTTGCAGGGATGGAAGGTTTTTTTGTACCTTTTTATGTCAGAATGGTGTAAATTTCGAGAGGAGGATGACTAATGGGAGCTCAAATTCCAGAAGTACGATCGACAGATGAATTACGTGAAAGATGGATGAAGCCGGAGGTCATTAGCGGTTCCGAGATTTTGCTAAGAAGTTTGCTGCTTGAAGGTGTGGACTGTGTCTTCGGTTATCCGGGCGGTGCGGTATTGTACATTTACGATGCGATGTATGGCTTTGAAGATTTCAAACACGTTCTAACTCGTCACGAGCAAGGTGCCATTCATGCGGCTGACGGTTATGCACGAGCAAGTGGAAAAGTCGGCGTATGTATCGCGACCTCCGGTCCAGGTGCAACGAACCTCGTTACAGGAATTGCAACGGCATATATGGATTCCGTACCACTGGTTGTCATTACGGGTAATGTCAATTCCAGCTTAATCGGCTCGGATGCTTTCCAGGAAGCGGATATCACTGGTATTACAATGCCGATCACCAAACACAGTTATCTGGTGAAAGATGTAAAAGACCTGGCGGGCATCATTCATGAGGCATTCCATATTGCTAATACCGGACGTAAAGGACCTGTACTGATCGATATTCCAAAAGATGTATCGGCAAACAAAACGTTGTTTGAACCGAGCACTGAACCTGTTATATTGAGAGGGTACAATCCACGCACGGTACCGAATAAACTGCAGGTGGATCGCTTGGCACAGGCCATTCAGGAAGCAGAGCGACCAATGATTATTGCAGGTGGCGGTGTAGTTTACTCTGGCGGACACGAAGCGCTTTTCGAGTTTGTGGAGAAGACGGGCATCCCGATCACAACAACACTTCTCGGACTTGGAGCTTTTCCAAGTGGACATGAGCTTTGGACTGGAATGCCGGGAATGCACGGAACCTACACGTCGAACATGGCCATTCAGCAATCGGACTTGCTCATCAACATCGGTGCACGATTTGATGACCGGGTAACGGGTAAGCTGGACGGATTCGCACCACACGCGAAAATTGTCCATATCGACATTGATCCTGCAGAGATCGGCAAAAACATTGCGACTGATATTCCAATTGTAGGCGATGTGAAAACAGTACTGGAGATTGCAAACAAGGAAGTTGGACGTGCTGAACGTGCAGATGCCTGGAGAGATCAGATCAAACAGTGGAAACAGGAAAAGCCATATAGCTACACGGATTCGGATGAAGTGTTAAAGCCGCAATGGGTTGTTGAATTGTTGAACGACACCACAAAAGGTGAAGCAATCGTAACAACGGACGTTGGACAACATCAAATGTGGGCAGCACAATACTACAAATTTAATCAACCGCGCTCATGGGTTACTTCAGGTGGACTTGGAACAATGGGCTTTGGATTCCCATCTGCGATCGGTGCACAAATGGCTAATCCGGATCGACTGGTAATCTCCATTAATGGGGACGGCGGGATGCAGATGTGTTCTCAGGAACTGGCAATCTGTGCGATCAATAACATTCCAGTTAAAATTGTAATTATTAACAACGAAGTACTTGGTATGGTTCGTCAGTGGCAGGAACTGATTTACGAAAATCGCTACAGTCACATTGATCTGGCAGGAAGCCCTGATTTTGTGAAGTTGGCTGAAGCTTATGGAGTGAAGGGACTGCGGGCAACGAACAAGGAAGAAGCCGAGCGTGCATGGCAGGAAGCTTTGGATACACCAGGGCCAGTCGTTGTAGAATTCGTTGTACGTAAGGATGAGAATGTATATCCAATGGTTCCGCAAGGAGCAACAATCGATCAAATGCTGATGGGAGATGCTGAAGAATGATAAGACATACGATTTCGATATTGGTTAATGACCAGCCAGGTGTCCTTCAGCGTGTATCCGGATTGTTTGGTCGACGCGGGTATAACATCGAAAGCATTACAGTAGGTCAATCTGAAGAGCCAGGACTTTCCCGAATGGTCATTGTTACGATTGGTGACGACAAAACACTCGAACAGATTGAGAAACAGCTGTATAAAATCATTGATGTTATCAAAGTGGTTGACTTTAGCTTGAAACCGATGGTTGCTCGTGAACTCGCGCTGATTAAGGTGAAGGCAGAGCCCTCTGAGCGTCCAGAAATTTTGGGTGTAGTGGAAACTTTCCGTGCATCGGTTGTCGATGTAGGCCCAGCAAGTCTGATGGTACAGGCCGTTGGTGATACAGACAAAATTGATGCGATGATCGAACTGCTCAAGCCATATGGCATTCGTGAATTGTCCCGTACAGGCGTAACAGCATTGGTACGAGGCAACGTATAGAGGTATAATGAAATCAAGATGGGCTGATCCATACATGAACACAATGATTTACTTGTGAAAATGCTCAGTTAGCGTAAAATAAATGCTATCTGATCCAAATGTGTCAGTCCAGTAACTGCTGTAAAGTAACATTTTAGTGATGTAACGCTTGAAAAGAGAGCCACACCCCCGCATTAACGAGCGGGTGTCTGAACGGATCGGATCAGATCAGAAGCGGCGATAATCAGCATTGATCAGGTAATTTTTTAAAAAATGTGAGGTTGACCGGTCCATTGAGACACCCGCTCATTAATGAAGGGTTCTTTACAATACAAAGGAGGACTTATAACATGCCAGTAACTACTTATTATGAACAGGATGCAGAGCTTAGCGTATTGAAAGGAAAAACGATCGCGGTGATCGGATATGGTAGCCAAGGTCATGCTCAGGCACAAAACCTGCGTGACAGCGGATTGAACGTAGTCATCGGACTTCGTGAAGGTAAATCTTTTGACGCTGCTAAAAATGATGGATTTGAAGTGTTGTCTCCGGCTGAAGCAACTAGCCGTGCAGATGTGGTTCAAATCTTGCTGCCGGATGAAACACAAGCTTCTGTATACAAAAACGAAATCGAACCAAACCTGAAAAAAGGCGCAGCATTGCTCTTCTCTCACGGTTTCAACGTTCACTTCGGCCAAATCGTTGCTCCAAAAGACAGCGATGTATTGCTGGTAGCTCCTAAGTCCCCTGGTCACATGGTACGTCGTACCTATGTAGAAGGATTCGGTGTTCCTGGTCTGATCGCGATCGAAAAAGATGCGACTGGTAAAGCGAAAGACATCGGTCTCGCTTATGCTAAAGGAATCGGCTGTACACGTGCAGGCGTTATCGAAACTTCCTTCCGTGAAGAAACAGAAACAGACTTGTTCGGTGAGCAAGCGGTTCTGTGTGGCGGTGTAAGTGCCCTCGTTAAAGCTGGATTCGAAACGTTGACAGAAGCTGGATATGCTCCAGAAATGGCGTACTTCGAGTGTCTGCACGAATTGAAACTGATCGTTGACATGATGTACGAAGGTGGTCTTGCAAGCATGCGTGATTCCATCAGTAACACTGCGGAATATGGTGACTATGTAACTGGACCTCGCGTCGTTACTGAAGATACGAAGAAAGCAATGAAAGAAGTGCTTTCCGATATCCAACAAGGTAAATTCGCACGTGACTTCATCTTGGAAAACCAATCCGGCCGTGCATTCTTGACAGCAACACGTCGTAACGAAGCTGAACACCCAATCGAAGTGGTTGGCGGACAATTGCGTGAAATGATGCACTGGATCAAAAAGTAAGCAACGATTCCGTTCACTTTTTGAACAAGCATCTTAAGGGATTCGAGCAACTTACAGCGTGAACTGGAAATAGCGGCCGTGCTTATGCGTGAGCCGCTATTCTGGTTTACAGAAATAAATAATATGCAGGGGGTGCGAAGGTGCGTAAAATCTATGTATTTGACACAACGCTGCGTGATGGAGAACAATCTCCAGGAGTCAATCTGAACACTCGCGAGAAGGTGGAGATTGCCCATCAACTGGAGCGTCTTGGCATTGACCGGATGGAAGCAGGTTTCCCGGCAGCATCTCCGGGTGACTTGGCCGCAGTTAACGCCGTAGCGAAAGCGGTTAAAAATATTACGGTGATCGGCTTGTCCCGCTCCAGAGAGCAGGATATTGATGCGGTGAAAGAAGCGCTTAAAGGTGCGGAAGACCCGTGCATTCACGTATTTCTGGCCACTTCGCCAATCCATCGCCAGCACAAGTTGCGCATGGATAAAGGGCAGGTTCTGGACACGGCTCGCTCTGCGATTCGTTATGCGAAGAAGACATTTTCCAAGATTGAGTTTTCCCTGGAGGATGCAGGGCGTACCGAGTATGATTTCCTCGTGGAAATGGTAAATATGGCAGTTGAAGAGGGTGCTTCTGTCGTTAACATTCCAGATACGGTCGGTTACCTGAGCCCATATGAATACGGGAATATTTTTAAACATCTGAAAGAAAATGTTCATAACATCGATAAAGTTCAGCTGAGTGCACACTGTCACAACGATCTGGGGATGGCAACAGCGAATACGCTTGCCGCCATTTTGAACGGCGCTGATCAGATTGAAGGTACGATTAACGGCATCGGAGAGCGTGCAGGCAACACCGCGATTGAAGAAATTGCGATGGCACTCGAAACACGTCAGGAGTTTTTCCAGGCGAAAACGACACTGCAGTTGTCCGAGATCGCACGTACCAGCCGCTTGGTTAGCCGTTTGACCGGTATGGTTGTTCCTGGCAACAAAGCAATCGTTGGAGCTAATGCCTTTGCTCATGAATCCGGTATTCACCAGGATGGTATGTTGAAGGAAAAAACAACCTACGAGATCATGACGCCAGAAACGATCGGTCTCAAAGAGAGCAAGCTAGTGCTTGGTAAACACTCCGGACGTCACGCGTTCCGTGAACGCTTGATTGAACTTGGGTATGAGCTGGATGATGAAGCATTGAACCGTGCTTTTGCACAATTTAAAGATCTGGCAGACAAGAAAAAAGAAGTTACCGATGAAGACCTGCTTGCCGTAATCGAAGAAAAGTTACAGGATGCACCTGAGGTGTACAAACTGGAATCGATCTTTGTTACGTACGGTGATGAATCCGTGCCTACAGCGAAAGTTCGTATTGCTACGCTGGATGGGGAGACGGTGGAAAAACAGGCAGAAGGTAATGGTTCGGTGGATGCGATCTATAACGCTATTGATCACGTGAGCGGAGAAGAAGTAACGCTATCGGACTATTCCATCAAATCCGTAACACACGGTAAAGACGCACTTGGTGAAGTACATGTTGTCCTTACCCAAAATCAAGTTTCTGTTCAAGGGCGCGGTGTGAGCACAGATATTCTCGGTGCTAGCGCTCGTGCGTATGTTGACGGCTTGAACCAACTCATTGAGAAACGTAAAACGTACACCAACCGTGTGAACGTCAATTTGTAGAGAAGTACTGCACGGTGTGCTTGAAGTACAAATTTACAAACCTGCTAACTAGGTCGGTATAGTAAAGCCATAGTCGGTATAGTAAAGCTAAAGCCGAACATGTGAAAAAGTCTGACCCTTCTGGAGTCAAATGTACCTTTAGTGTAGACGTGATGAAGTCTATCTATGAGTACAGTCCAACAAGGGTCAGACTTTTTTTATTGTAAATTTACCAAGCGTATGCGTTAGGGGCGTGTCCGCCAGGACCAGGGAAGATTTCATCCAAACGGTTAAGAGTGGATTCATCGAGCGTCATGTCAAGACATTTCAAGGCGGTCTCGAATTGCTCCAGTGTGCGCGGACCAATGATTGGCGCAGTAACAGCTGGATTGGCAGCTACCCAGGCAAGTGCAACTGTATCCTGTGGCTCACCAAGATCACGGCAAAGTGCGGCGAAATCCTCAAGCTGCGTCTGATGTTTCTCAATTCGTTCTGCAATGCCTCCACTGCGAGTCCCTTCAAGTTTCTGTAAGGCATTGCGTCCGAGCAAACCGCCATCCAGCGGGCTCCATGGAATAACGCCAAGCCCGAGGGCTTTAGCCGCCGGTAATACCTCCAGTTCAGGCAGGCGGCAGTTCAGGCTGTATTTATGTTGCTCAGATACAAGGCCGAGGAAGTGGCGGTTTTTCGCTTCGCTCTGAGCAAGGGCGATCTGCCACGCGGCAAAATTACTTGAACCGACATATCCGATTTTGCCCTGGTATACTGCATGTTCAAATGCACCCCACAACTCGTCCCATGTGATAACAGGGTCGACATGGTGCATCTGGTATAATTCAATATGATCGGTTTGCAGACGCTGAAGAGAGCCTTCAAGGTGACGTCTGATTTTATAGGCGGAGAGACCGGCTTCATTGTTAGGGCCATCTGTTTCATCATGCATGGAACCGTAGACTTTGGTGGCAAGCACGACCTTTTCACGTCTGCCTCCGCCTTGTTTGAACCAACGTCCGATGATTTCTTCGGTGAGACCGGAATTTTCACCCCAGCCATAAATGTTAGCGGTATCAAAAAAGTTAACGCCGGCATCCAGCGCTGCGTCCATAATGCGGAAAGCTTCTTTCTCGTCCGTGGCTGGTCCAAAATTCATCGTACCAAGACAGATACGGCTGACCTTAAGGCCTGATTTACCCAAATACGAATATTGCATGTTAAACATCCCTCCAGCATACCTGATTTGATTTCAGCTATATTTTACCTTACCCTGAACTGGCGAACAACTTCGAAGTGCTTGTAATGATCTTCTTATAGGCAAAAACTATTAAAGTCATAGATTGTATATCTTGGTCAAATGACCGTAGAATATGATACAAAGAAGAGAGTTATTAATGAGACGATGTTTACACAGAAACGCTAACATGGGCGGATCAGTGATGAATGAAAATGAAGGAGTGGACAACCTATGGCAGACGTGAAAAAAATTGCAGTAATCGCAGGTGACGGAATTGGTCCTGAAGTTGTGGCCGAGGCGGAAAAAGTTCTGAAACGTACGGAGGAAGTATTCGGTTATCGTTTTGAAACAGAGCACGCACTGTTTGGTGGTATTGCCATTGACGAGAAGGGCACGCCGCTTCCGGAAGAAACATTGACTGTATGTAAAAATGCAGATGCAGTGTTGCTTGGAGCAGTAGGTGGACCGAAATGGGATAATAACAGTAAAGAGTTGCGTCCTGAAACAGGACTGTTGGGTATTCGTAAAGCGCTTGGATTGTTCTCCAACCTGCGTCCTGCCGTTGTGTTTGACTGTTTGAAAGACGCATCCACGCTGAAACCGGAAGTACTTGAAGGTACAGACCTGATGGTTGTTCGTGAACTGACGGGCGGAATTTATTTCGGTGAGAAGTTCAGACGTGAAAGTGCCCAAGGTGAAGAGGCAGTGGACACTTGTGCTTACAATGTTGCGGAAGTAGAGCGCATCGTTCGTCAAGCATTTGAGATCGCTCAAGGTCGCCGTAAAAAACTGGCTTCTGTCGACAAAGCTAACGTACTGGAAACATCCCGCCTCTGGCGTGAAGTCGTTAACCGTGTAGCTCCAGATTACCCGGATGTTGAACTCGAGCATGTGCTTGTAGACAATTGCGCGATGCAGTTGCTGCGTCGTCCGGCAAGCTTTGACGTCATCGTAACAGAGAATATGTTTGGTGATATTCTGAGTGATGAAGCGGCTATGTTGACAGGTTCCATCGGTATGCTCGCTTCGGCATCGCTGGGTGAAGGAAGCTTCGGTCTGTATGAACCGGTACACGGCTCAGCGCCGGATATTGCCGGTCAAGGCTTGGCTAACCCGATTGCTACCATCTTGTCACTCGCGTTGATGTTCCGTACAACGTTTGGCTATGCAGAAGGTGCAGATGCCATTGAAGAAGCGGTAGCGAACGTGCTGAATGCGGGCCACCGTACAAGTGACATTGCTGTCGATAAGAGCAAAGCGATCAGCACGACCGAAATGGGCGATCTGATTGTTGCAGCTATTCAGAAAAAAGCTTAAGTTTCGTTTCAGCCTTGTTCACTTATTGAGACATTAACAGATCTCAGGTTACAGTCCTGTGGTTCGTATAAGAAACAGCCCTTTGATGCCCTAGCAGACCGTCTTTTGGTTTCTAATAGTGGAGAATGCAAAGGGCTGTTCCTTTCTCATTTACAACTTGAATTCGGCACGAAAACTTCTTATTTATAATTATTATAAAAAAATAACGTTTATAATCTTGACTTTGAGAAGTACGGATGATAACATTTTATTTGTACTTGAGAACAAGTATCAACAAATTTAATGACAGGACAAGCGCCCTGCGTGCATCCTGATGATGAGCAATCCATATGGATGCTTACATAATCCCAAAGGAGGAATTTTTAGTTATGGCAGAACGTTTGGTTGGTAGACCAGCACCAGATTTCGCAATGGAAACAGTATCAGGAGACGGACAAGATTTTGGATCCGTTAAACTGTCCGATTACCGTGGCAAATGGCTCGTATTCTTCTTTTATCCTTTGGACTTCACATTTGTGTGCCCAACTGAAATTACAGCTTTGAGCGATGCTTCTGAGCAATTCAAAGCTTTGGATACAGAAATCCTTGGCGTGAGCGTAGACTCCGTACACAGTCACAAAGCATGGATCAACACACCTAAAGACAGCAACGGTCTTGGTCAGTTGAGCTTCCCGCTTGCTTCCGATATTACGAAGCAAGTAGCTAAAGATTACGGCGTTCTGATTGAAGAAGAAGGCGTAGCATTGCGCGGTCTGTTCATCATCGATCCAGAAGGCGAACTGAAATATCAAGTCGTTAACCACAACGATGTAGGCCGCAGTGTTGAAGAAACACTTCGCGTACTGCAAGCACTTCAATCCGGTGGATTGTGTGCAATGAACTGGAAACCAGGCGACAGCAATCTGTAAGCCGGTTTACTTGAACGATTGATGTTCAAGCCCTCATCCCCCTCGGGATTGAGGGCTTTTTGCAACCTTTTTCAAAGATATACCGTTAACTTAATAAAGGTGTTTGAACAAGCTGTCAGACGTGTTAATAATGTAATAGAAGAAGATCTTCTTTTTTATAGAAGAAAGAGGAATTGAAGGCTTGTAAGGCGAATAGGGTATGGAAACCCGGTAATTTAAGTCATTCCGGTAATCCGCATTTATAATTTGCATATGAATGTGATACACTGTTTGAACGATTCCCTTTCGGAGGTCTTTCAAGTGCACGGGTGTATATTGACTAAATTCCCGGCACCTAATAAGGAGGGTGAACAAAAATGAGTTACTGTTGTGGGGCAAGTATGGTGGGAACGAAGGGCACGCTGAAGCATTACCGCACCCAGGTTCATAATGTTCCCCTGCTGTTTTGTCCGGTGTGTCACCGGGTTGAGGTGCATTACAAGGTTGAGAATGAATATGAAATTCTTGCTGAATATGCGCATGGCGATGGGGCTTCTGAGATTGATTTTCAAGACTATGTGACAGAAGACGAGGATGCCATCTTCGAAAATTGCGTAAACCGTGAAAGTGAAGATGCAATGGTGATTGTTCAGCGTCAGATTGATATGTCACTTGATCTGCTACGGCTCGCCAAGGAAATGAAGGATGAGAAATGGGAGAGCGAATTGAAACGCCGCCTTGCCGTCATGAGTCAACGAAAACTTAAAATTCAGCATAACAAGACTGGGCTATAGATTGCAGTGAGATGTGACATGGATAGACCAATATCTATATCTGTAATAAGCAGTATGAAACGAAGCTGATCTCCCTTTATGGAGAGGAGGCTTCGTTTTTTGTGTGTTTTAGAGTGATCTTTTCTTTTTTTTTGCAAAATAATTTCCATTCGACACTTTCTCCGATTGACTCTATTCCCTAAACTTGTCTATGATAAAAGCAGACTTGCAAAAGAGGCGGAGCAAAATAAAGGGTTTTCGTTTGGGAATTGGAAAAGGTTAGTAAGGAACAAAACGTAAATGATTTTTCCGGACATTCTTGAATGAGCCGGATTAGACCAGCTTAAGTTCCGGACATGCCATCCTATTTTCGGCTCAGCCCCCTAATGAAAGGGACCCGGTAATCAATAAAAAATCGGCCCTTCCTGTTTCTGTGATGATATGATGTCCGAACGGCAAAGTTTATCATTTACGTGAAAAGGAGGAACCTGAAGTGATTCGTGAATTTCAGGATATAGCGCCTCAACCAACGGATGTGATTCCTCAAGTACATCTGGATAACAATAAGTATGAAAATGTACTAGAACACATGGATAGCGGTATTATGTTATTTGATAATCATGGGGTCTTGACGTTTATTAACGTTCAGATGGCTAAGCTGCTGGAGCTGCCGAGAGATCTGTTAAGCGGTTGCACGTTAATGCAGATGTTGCGTCTGCCCCAGATGAGCCGATTTAAGAAAAAGAAAATTTTACGAATTTATCGGGAAACGATCTTTCATCGTAAGCGTTATCATGAACTGACGGATGAGTATGGAAGGCACTGGCTTGTGACCGTGACCTATGGTGATCAGATGGATGGCGATTTTCTTTTTAGTGTCAAGGATGTTTCGGATTATAAGCAGATCGAGCAGACGGCCTATCAAAACGATAAACTGGCTATGCTTGGCCGCATCTCCGCATCAATTGCTCATGAGATCCGTAACCCGTTAACAGCCATTCGCGGATTCATCCAGTTGCTTCGGCCCCACCTGCTACAGCTGGGTAAAGACGAGTATGCCAGAATCATACTCACCGAGATCGACAGGGCAAATGACATTATCTATGAATTTCTGAACTCCTCGAAACCTTCGGCTCCGCAGAAAACGGTCATGACCGTAGAATCTTTGCTTAAAGAGGTCGTTCTATTGACCGAGAGTGAAGGGTTGATGAAAGGATGCGAAATTCTGCTTGAGGTGGATGACACCCCGCTTAATGTATCCATTGATGTGAAACAGATCAAACAGGTCATTCTGAATATGGTCAAAAATGCAATGGACGCCATTGAAGAAGTCGGTGAAGAATATACAGGCTTGATCCGAATCACAACAGCTACGGAAAATAATTTTGTGCAAATTACGATTGCGGATAATGGAAGAGGTATGGATCATAACACGCTGGTACGCTTATTCGATCCTTTCTTCACCACAAAAGAAAGCGGCACGGGTTTGGGACTTTCCGTGAGTTACCGTATTATTAAAAATCATGGGGGTACCATCTCTGTGGATAGTAAAAAGGGTGAAGGCACCAGCTTTATGATCAAGCTTCCACTGGTGAATTGACCAAACGTTTTCTGAAGGGATCGGTATTTTGCCGATTCCTTTGTTTTTTGTTGGCAGGATAAGGGTTATAGTTAGAAATGAATGCGAATACATAAGCATCGCGGAAGGAAGGGATTTGTTTGAATATTCAAGATATGGAGCAAATGAACGGACAATTCATGGAACATGTAGGCAAAGTGATTGTGGGTAAAGAGCATACAATGGAACTGATGTTGACAGCGATCATTGCATCAGGTCACGTACTTCTGGAAGATGTCCCTGGTACAGGGAAAACAATGCTAGCCAAATCGATGGCGTCTTCACTGGACTGCACATTTCAGCGGATACAGTTTACACCTGACTTGCTACCATCAGATCTGACGGGTATCCATTTCTATAATCAAAAATCAGGGGATTTCGAATTCAGGCCCGGACCGCTGTTTGCGAATCTTGTACTGGCAGATGAGATCAATCGAGCAACACCACGTACACAGTCCAGCTTGCTCGAATGTATGGAAGAACGCCAGATCAGCATTGATGGTTCAACAAGGCAGCTTGAGCGGCCGTTTATCGTTATCGCGACTCAGAATCCTATTGATAATCAAGGAACATTTCCGTTACCCGAAGCTCAGATGGACCGGTTTATGATGAAGATTCGCATGGGGTACCCAACTGATGAAGAAAGTGTAGAGATCCTAAGAAGGACGGTGGCCAGCCGCTCAGTAAATGATCTGTCTTCTATTATCTCGCGCGAGCAACTTCTGAGAGCACAGGAAACGTATAAGACGGTTAACATAAACGAGGACCTCCTGCTTTATATTGTACAACTCACTGAAGCAACGAGAAAACATTCTGAACTGTCACTTGGGGTTAGTCCACGAGGGGCTCAGGCGCTTCTAAAAGCAAGTCAGGCATGGGCGGCACTTCACGGCAGAGATTATGTTGTACCTGATGACATTAAATTACTGGCAGAGCCTGTTCTGGCTCACCGCCTGGTGTTTCGTAATCGAATCAGACAGCAAGAAGGACTTGCGGAACTCATCATTCAACAGATTCTGACCGAAACCGAGGTGCCAACCGAGACACTTACTACAGGCGGACGTTAAGCTTATGGCACTTCTATGGCTTGTCGTTGTCGGGAGTTTAGTGATTGTGTTGCATGGCATATGGTTTGGACGGCCTGTGTTGCGAAATCTCAAGTATAGTAGACAGTTCAGCAAAACAAGGTGTTACGCTGGTGATGAACTGGAGATGATCGAAACGATATCCAATGAAAAACGAATTTCTGTACCTTGGCTTAGACTTGAAGCAATGATGCCTGCTTCATTTGTGTTTCGTTCAGGTTCAGGTATGGATATTAGTCAAGGTAATATTTATCAGAACCATAAAAGTGTTTTCACATTAAAACCGTATAATCGGATTACACGCACTCATCCGTTTGTCTGCTCCAAGCGGGGTGTGTACACGATGGATACAACTACCATGACCGGTGGAGATCTATTTGGAGTATGGCGTTCCTCAAAGCCGATTCCTGTGCAGATGACGATGATTGCATATCCTTCATTGGTTAACACGGAAGATATGCCAGCCATCTATCAAGTGTGGCAAGGAGAGGTGGAAGTTTCTCGCTGGATTGTAGAAGACCCGTTTCTAATCCTGGGGGTGCGGCCTTATGGGGCTGGTGATCCAATGAATCGTATTCACTGGAAAGCAAGTGCGCGGACAGGAGAACTTCAGGTGTACAAGCAAGGCTGGACGGCAGATCCCCAGTCATGGATTATTGTAAATATACAGGACTCTGCTGAGATGTGGAGTGTGGTTACTCGGCCTGAACTGATTGAGCAGGCACTCCGCTACGCAGCCACTGCAGTGGTAGAGGCCATTGGAAGAGGATTGCCTGCTGGATTTGCACATAACGGCTACCGTGTAGGCGGGGGACGCGATGTACTTCGTATTGAACCGGATTACGGTACACCTCATCTGGAGATGTTACTGGAAGCTATGGCTGAAACTGAATTAAAGTGTCTGGTACCGATGGAGCAGTTTTTGCAAGATGAAGTACGATTGAATGAAGAAGAGAAGCAGATTCGCAGTTATTTGTTGATTACATCATATGTCTCGGTTGCCATGGAACATGAAATCGAACGTTTGCATGAGCAGGGGCATCGGGTAACGGTTTTGCCTGTAGAGCAGTTGAAGCGTGATACAGGGGCGGTGGGCGCATGAGTGAAAATGATGCAATAAAGCGAGCGCATATCATATCCATGTTGGCTGTTCTTTCGATAGGCATATATTTGTTTCCAATCTTTACGATCACATCATTGTATACCCGCGCTTATTTTCCATATCTGTTGTTCGGCTTATATGTTATGGCAGGCCTGCTCGGTCTATGGATTCAGCATCGTTTTACGAGCGTTATTGAGAAAAGCTCATTCGTTCGAGGTGTAATGGCATTTGCTATCTGTATTTTGTTCGTATGGGTTTCTGGTATGTTACTGACGCTTTCACTCCCAGCAATCATTACGCTTGGAGCAGGTTTATTTATCGCTGCACTCACAGGTTTGAATTTTGATTCTGCTTTTCATTCGAGCAGGTTGTGGCGCCTGCAACTCGTGGGTGTAATCAGTGCCATTGTATCCACGATCGCAGCAATGCAAATTGAATTCATGCTACCGATGCAGATGTACACGGGCTACATCTATGCTGCTGGAGTCATCAGTTTCGGATGTTGGATTGTGGGACAATACAGGGCACAACTGGATCGTGCGGTACTTAATGATGGCAAGCGCAGATTGGTACTGCGGGAATTCACACGAGCAAACCACCTTCGGATCCTATGGATGTTAATTATTATTGCAGGTATCGGTGCTTTTCCGAGTCTTGCTGCATGGCTCGCACCGTTGCGGGATCGTCTGCTTGCGTGGATCAGAGGTCTGTTCGGAGCTTCTTCACCTCAGGAACCGCCACTTACACCTGAGATGCCGAATGAGCCGATGAACCTGCCGGATGAGTTCAGAGAGCCACCTTCAGATCCTTCTTTATTCTGGGAAATCCTCGGCTGGATCGTTTTTGGGGCAGCGGCGGCTGTGATTTTATGGCTTTTGGTCAAACTGGGCAGAACCATCATGGACAAACTGGCGGAGCGTTTCAAAGGATTGTTACAGCCTGGGCAAAAAAGACAAGAACCGAGAACGGATTATGTCGATATCAGCGAAACGCTGGAGGTGCCCACAAAGGTTCGTAAACGATGGTTCCGCAAAAAGGAACCTGTCCCCACTCAGGCTGGAGAGCGTATTCGATACTATTATCGGGTATGGGTAAGCAATGCGATGGATCGGGGAGTAAAGGTTGAGAAGTCTTATACGCCACTAGAGACAGCGGAAAGCATTAAGGAGAGTTATCTTAAGAGTAAAGAGGGCACAGAGCAAGAGTTGGCAACGAGGCTTCCTGAAGTCTATAATGCTGTGCGCTACGGGAAGAAAGATGAACATAACCCGGATATGATTGAGATGGACCGAATCTGGAAATCTTACAGTAAATAAGCCCGGAATCCCTTTACTTTTCTTGTCACGTTCAAGTATCATGAGAGGAATACACAAGTTGGTCAGAAAAGGAGCAGACATTAATGAAGACAAATCATAGTAAAATTGTAGATTGTACCATTCGTGATGGTGGATTGGTGAATAATTGGGACTTTAGCGTCGACTTTGTTCAAAAGCTGTATGCAGGGCTGAATGAAGCTGGCGTTGATTATATGGAAATTGGCTACAAAAATTCACCGAAATTGCTTAAAGGCTCCGAAGATGCCGGACCTTGGCGCTTCCTGAATGATGATTTTCTTCGTAAAGTCATTCCGCAAAAAGGCAACACCAAACTGTCTGCACTTGTGGATGTAGGACGTGTAGATGAGAACGATATTTTGCCGCGCAGTGAGAGCATGCTGGATCTGATTCGTGTCGCTTGTTACAGTAAAGATGTGGACAAGGCGCTTGAACTGGTGCAAACGTTCCATGATCGCGGTTATGAAACAACACTGAATATTATGGCACTCTCGAATGTTATGGAGAATGAATTGCTGGAAGCTTTTGAAATGATCAAGGAGAGCTCCGTTGATGTTGTCTATATCGTAGACTCATACGGTAGTCTGGATCATAACGATGTGAAATATCTGGTGGAGAAGTTCAAAACTCATCTTCCGAACAAACGTCTTGGCGTTCACACGCATAACAACATGCAACTTGCGTTCTCTAACACGCTCGTAGCCGCTGAACTTGGAGTTGAATTGTTGGATGCTTCTGTATACGGTATGGGACGCGCTGCAGGAAACTGCCCAACAGAACTGCTGGTAGCACATTTGAAAGGAACCAAGTATAATTTACGCCCAGTGCTTGAAGTATTGGAACAGCTTATGGTTCCACTGAGAGAAAAAGAAGAATGGGGTTATATCCTGCCTTACATGATTACAGGGACGCTGGATGAGCATCCAAGGTCGGCTATGGCACTTCGTTCATCGGAGAACAAAGACAAAGTCGTTGACTTCTATGATAAGTTGACAACGCCTGAAGTAAACTTCGATAAATAAAAATAGTCTTAAATACAGTTGTAAATTTGAAAAAACATGGCCTCTTACTCGGGGTCCATGTTTTTTTAGTTCTTTGTGCCTTGTTTTTACTCATTTCCATGAATAGATATTCCTACTTATAACTATTTTTTAGTTCACGAATAGGGATTTAAATGTTATTATGTACCAGATAGAATATATGGATTTTTAAATTAAACAGTGGTCAATATATGTTTTTGTCGAAATGTGTAATATACTTGGTGAATCAGATCAATAGAATTCAGTTGTACACGTATTACAGGATAGTGATCCCGGGAAGGAAAACATGGCATGAAGTTTAAAACGCAAGGTCAGAGTCAAATAGGTTGGGTCGCCATCGGCGGCTTATTGTTTTTCCTCGTAAGTCAATGGTTTCGTTCTTCTTCAGGCTATGATCTGAATTATTCGGGTTACCCGGTGATAACACTTTTAGGTGGATTTGCTGCAACGGCCGCCTGTATCGGTATTTATAATCAAAGCTGGCTATTTCAAACTCAAAAATTGACGCTACGCAGAGTGTTAATGACAACACTCTTTTTAATGTTAGGTCTATTTGAACTGGTGCATATCGTTTCGTTTGCAGAAGAAGTTCCTAACAGAGCGATGATGGAATCCGATTTTTCATTAATGATGTCAACGATGGGATCACTGGTTTGTTCTGCGGGACTGTTATTTATATATAGCATACACGAGAAGCAAGTTGCATTACCGCGCAAATTTCTTCTGTTCAGCGCTACCCTTGGTGCCTTTCTGATTTTGTACATCTGTTCTATTCAAGAGTGGAGTTTTCTACCTGAGATGCTTGATGGTCATCTGCTTGGTAAAGTATTCACTCGCCTGCATTGGGTCGCAGGTCTGCTGTATGTTACTGGGGCTGTCGTTCTGTATGTGCAGTGGAAAAAGACAAAAAACGCCGATCTACCACCTATCCTGAGCGGTATACTCTGTTTTCTGCTAGGTCAGGGGTATTTCGTGACTGCAAGTGTAGTGGACGATCTCAATCTGCTGCTTGGTATGCTAAGCAATTGTTTGGGCTACTTTTTCATTCAAAAGGGGCTCTATGCATCCGTAGTTGATACCCCCTTCCTGCAACAACAGGCCGCTGAGGCCAAAATGAACTATATCGCACACCATGATGACGTCACCGGCCTTCCAAATCGCCGTCGCCTAAGTCAACGCCTGCAACTCATGCTGGATGATGCGGTTGTGGAGGAAAAGCTCGTCGGTGTACTTGTACTCAACATTAATCGTTTCAAAACCATAAATGACTCCCTGGGACAACAAGCGGCTAATCGGGTTCTGCGTCAGGTTGGACAGCGATTGAATCATTCATCTCTTCCGGGAGAAGAGGTGTTTGGTCTAGGTAGAGATGAATTTGCGCTGACCATGACGGACTTTTATAGTACAGATACGGCATTACGCCGGACACGGTCCATTCTGCAACTTTTTGAGAAACCCGTTATGGTGGATGGGAGCGAATATCATCTTACGCTGGGCATAGGTATGGCGATCTTTCCTTATGATGGAGAATCTCCCCAAGAGATTATTCAGAATGCCGATACGGCTCTGCATAGTGCGAAGGAGCAGGGAATTGAACTCAACCGCTACGCACATGCCATGCAGATGAAAGCTCAGGAACGATTGCAACTTGAAAATGATCTGCGCAAAGCATTGGCTCGGGGGCAGTTTTATCTGGTATACCAACCTCAGGTGAATCTGCAAAGCGGACTGATCGTAGGCATGGAAGCCCTTGTGCGATGGCATCATCCGCAACGCGGTTCAGTGTCACCGGCAGAGTTTATTCCGCTGGCCGAGGAGAGTGGACTGATTGTTCCGCTTGGAGAATGGGTGCTGCGAGAGGCATGTGCACAGAACAAGCTATGGCAGGAAGCGGGATATCGCAAGTTATGTGTGTCCGTTAACCTGTCGATGAGACAGTTCAGACATTCCCACCTGCTCGACAGCATCAACAGTATTCTCAGAGAAACGGGACTTGAACCGGCATGGCTTGAACTGGAGATCACGGAGAGCATGACGTTTGACAAAGACCGGGCCTTTGAACAGCTTCATAAAATTAAAGAGATAGGTGTACATATCAGTATTGATGACTTTGGCACGGGATACAGCTCACTACATTATCTCAAGGATCTGCCGATTGACCGGCTCAAGATTGACCGATCATTTGTGAATGAAATAATGGAAGACAGCAATAACGCTGCTATTGTATCCACGATTACTTCGATGGCACACCATTTACAACTCAAGGTTACAGCAGAAGGTGTTGAGAACGAGGAACAGATGATGTTTCTTCGCAATCAGCATTGTCATGAGGCACAAGGTTATTTTTTCGGTAAACCGATTGAAGCGGCGGACTTTGAGCAAAGGTTCCTTAGAGATATTGACAAGCCTGCGGGATAAGGAGTAGCAGGGTCGCGAGAGCGTTCCTGCCTTTCTGGTATCCAATTCTAGGAAAAAACTGTTGATATGCCTTGCACGTTAGTGCGGATCGTGGTATATTAGGTTTTGTAAAATCACTGTTAACTTCCATTTGGAATTTAACGGGACGTAGCTCAGCTTGGTAGAGCACCTGGTTTGGGACCAGGGGGTCGCATGTTCAAATCGTGTCGTCCCGATTGTTCATTTTGCGGGTGTAGTTCAATGGTAGAACTTTAGCCTTCCAAGCTAATAGCGTGGGTTCGATTCCCATCACCCGCTTAACAGCAGTACCTGGAAAACCCTTGGATGTTCAAGGGTTTTTCTTTTTTTTGAATTTAGATACAGACAATGACATCTTGACCTTTGCTTTTTTTCAATGATCTGGTACAATAACGGAGAATTGATACTACACATGAATGAGAGGTAACCATACGTCCCATGAAGTAAGACACATGAAGTGAACCCCAGTTAACTGCAGATTGTTGTATGACGCAGTCAGCCGAGCGGCTGAGCAATGAGGGGATTCGTGTGTCCAAATTCAGCTATAGGGAATAGTATGGAAGAAGCAAGTTTTTCGGCTTGCGTAGGCCCTCGTCAGGGTTTCTTTGTTCATGCTATGGTAGCCTCATATCTGTATTTTGAACGCGTTAATCCATTCAAAATTGCTAAACCGCCGGCTGATGCCAGCGGTTTTTTTTTGGATTTTTTGTTCAGGAAGGATGAGGACTCATGACGACATTGGTGCGCTTACATGAAGTATCAAAAGAATGGAACGGTAATGAATTGTTTGCCGGATTGAACCTTGAAATTAACGAGGGCGAACGACTTGCCATACTAGGCCGCAATGGATGCGGTAAAACGACACTTTTACGGATTATACTCGGCGAGGAGGATGGAGGTGGACGGATTGATCGTCAACTTCCATTGTCAGAATGGGGTTTCATGCGTCAGCGCTCAGAGGTGCCGAGTGGAATAAATGTATTGGATGCAGTAAGGCGGGAGAGTGGACGTATTGATGAAATCAAGCGGAAGCTGGAAGAACTCGAGCGCCGATTGAGCGATGCTGATGGTACCGAAGATAACGCTTTGCTGAACGAGTATGCCCGATTTTTGGAGGAATATGAGCAATTGAACGGTTACATGTGGGAAACAGAGGTGGAGAAGGTATTAACCCGCCTCGGGCTTACTACAGAACACTGGAGCAGGCCTTATCACTCACTCAGCGGTGGTCAGAAAACGAAAGCACGACTTGCAGGACTGCTGGTCAGCAATCCCAAATTTCTGATTTTGGATGAACCAACGAACCATCTGGATGAAGAGAGCATGCGTTGGCTGGAGACTTGGTTATCCGCATACGAGGGAACGGTGCTGTTTGTATCCCATGACCGGACATTTATTGACCGGGTAGCGACCAGTGTAATTGAATTTAATGCAGAGAAACTAACCAAATATAAGGGCGGTTACACCGATTACAAAGGCCATAAAGAGCGGGAACTGAAGGAACAGGAGACGATTTATCGCAAGCAACAGCTGGAACGTAAAGCACTGGAGGAGACCATTCGTAATTATCAGCAGTGGTTCCATAAAGCTCATGACTCGGCAGGAGGCCAAGAGGTGAAGATTACCCAGAGCTTCTACAAGGCCAGAGCCAACAAAAATATTTCGCGTTATCATGCCAAACAGAAGCAACTGGAGCGGCTCGAAAATGAGCGAGTGGATAAACCACGGGAAGCTACGAAACTGAATATGGAGCTACAAATGACTTCACTCGGTGCACGTCAACTTCTTGCGCTGGAAGAAGTGAGTTTTTCATACGATCCAAAGCAGTCATTTCTTTATGATTTGCGGCTTGCGGTCGAGCGTGGGGATCGGCTTGCCGTGCGTGGGGCAAACGGATCGGGCAAGAGCACGTTGCTGAAATTAATAATTGGAGAGCTTCAGCCTTTACAGGGAAAGATCAGCCGTCATCCCCAGCTTAGCATCGGTTACTTTTCACAAGAACTGGAGGGATTGCCTGGGGATGCAACGCTGCTGGACAGTTTGCTGGTTCTTCCTTCCATGACGCAAAGTGCCGCGCGAACCATCCTGGGATGTTTTTTATTTTCACGAGAAGATGTGTTTAAACGTATTGGAGATTTAAGTATGGGGGAGAAATGCCGTGTAGCCTTTCTACGGTTGTATTTCGGCGGTGCTAATCTGCTTGTACTGGATGAGCCAACGAATTATCTCGACATCGACACCCAGGAAGTGATGGAGAATGTGTTAAAAGAAGCCTCTGGCGCACTGGTTATCGTATCCCACGACAGGATGTTGACCCGATCTTTGGCGAATCGTCTGTGCGACTTAAAGCCGGATGGAACAGCATCGCTCTTCGAAGGCGGTGTAGCCGATTGGGAACAAACGGTGCAACTACGGGAGTCTGCACTGGGCACACGTGATTCGGATGATGAGCGTCTGCGGCTGGAGATGAGACTGTCTGAGTTGCTTTCTTCCGCAAGTCCTGCAGGAACGGAACGAGAACGCTTTTCGCTCACGGAGCCTGCGGCAGAGATGGAGGCGGAATCAGCCGAGATTCGTGTCATTCAACAACGGTTGAAGGAGCTGAGAAATCAAGGTGCATCTGCAAATTAGCAATTGGGCATGCTTGCTATTTCACCGTATTTTGCATATAATAATGAACGATCATCGATCATTGGTATCGATAAAGGTTAGTTTAATTTGAACAAACGTATTGATGGAGACAAGTAAGCAGTGCCTCTGGACAGGGAGGAAGCGCCGTAGATTGAGAGCGTTTCTGTAGAACCAGGCTGCCGAAATTCACTCCGGAGCGGTTCCCTGAACCTGATGATGTGTGCAGACACAGAGACGAAAGTAGGGGTAAACGGTTAACGGTCGTTATTCCGTACAAAGTGAGACAGAACGTGTTGCAGAGCTTTTTTGCAATGTGACAACGGGAGTCTAACAAGGGTGGTACCACGGTCTTTTCGTCCCTTTTGGGGAGAAAAGGCCTTTTTTTGTTGCAATAACAGCATTTAAAGGAGGCAATTACACATGAAAGAACGTTTGGAAGCATTAAAGATCGAAGCGCTGGAACAGCTATCGGGCGTTAACGATCCGCAGACGCTGGCTGATCTGCGTGTAAAGTATTTGGGCAAAAAAGGGGCACTGACTGAGATTCTGCGCGGCATGGGTTCACTAAGTGCCGAAGAACGCCCAGTCATTGGGCAAGTCGGTAACGAGGTTCGTGGAGCGATTGAAGAGGTGATCAACAGTAAGCAGGAGCAGTTCCAAAAGGAAGAGACTGCGAAGCGTCTTCAATCCGAGAAGGTTGACGTAACCTTGCCGGGGCGTCGCGGACGTCAAGGCGGATTGCATCCATTGACCAAAGTGGTGCAGGAGATCGAAGATATTTTCATCGGTATGGGATACCGCGTAGCAGAAGGTCCTGAGGTGGAGATGGACTATTACAACTTCGAAGCTCTGAATCTGCCGAAGAACCACCCGGCGCGTGATATGCAGGATTCCTTCTATGTTACTGAGGATCTGTTGATGCGTACACACACCTCTCCAGTACAAGTTCGTACGATGCAAAGCATGAAAGGTGAGGTGCCTGTCAAAGTCATCTGCCCTGGTAAAGTATATCGCCGTGATGACGACGATGCGACACACTCCTTCCAGTTCCATCAAGTCGAAGGCCTTGTAATCAGTGAAAACATTCGAATGAGTGATTTGAAAGGAACGTTGCTGCAATTTGTGCGTGAAATGTTCGGCGCTCACACGGAAATTCGTCTGCGTCCAAGCTTCTTCCCGTTCACCGAGCCAAGTGCGGAAGTGGATGTAACTTGTGTACAATGCGGTGGTAGCGGATGTCGTGTCTGTAAGCAAACAGGCTGGCTCGAAATTTTGGGCGGCGGTATGGTTCACCCGAAAGTGCTGGAGATGGGCGGATATGACCCGGAGAAATACAGTGGTTTTGCCTTTGGTATGGGTGTAGAACGGATCGCGATGCTGAAGTACGGCATAGATGATATTCGTCATTTCTATAACAGTGATCAGACTTTCCTGAAACAATTCGGACGTCTGTAATGATATTGATTGTCAATGAACGTCAAACTAATACAAAGATTAAGGAAGTGAACGTGCATGAGAGTATCGACAGATTGGCTGTCTGATTACATTGCCCTTGAAGGTGTAACCCCACAGGAGCTGGCAGAAAAAATCACCCGTGCAGGGATCGAAATTGATGTTGTGGAGAACCGCAACCAAGGGGTAAACAAGGTTGTTGTTGGTTATGTGAAGAGCAAGGAGAAACATCCGGACGCTGATAAACTGAATGTCTGTGTGATTGATGCAGGACAAGAGGAAGAGCTACAGATCGTATGTGGCGCGAAAAATGTGGATGCGGGTCAAAAAGTAGCGGTAGCCCTTGTTGGCGCAAAGCTTCCAGGCGGGCTGGATATTAAAAAAGCGAAGCTGCGCGGCGTTGTATCGCTTGGTATGATCTGTTCGGCCAAGGAGCTTGGCATGAACGACAAATTGCTACCTAAAGAGCAACAGGAAGGTATTCTTGTGCTGCCGGAAAACACAGAGATCGGCACGCCAATCAGCCAGGTGCTGGGTCTGGATGATCATGTGCTGGAGCTCGACTTGACGCCGAACCGTTCCGACGCCTTGAGTATGCGCGGTGCGGCATACGAAGTGGGTGCGATTCTGGGACGCGAAGTGACGTTGCCGAATCCGAAAGATCAACTGGTTGAAGCTGGTGATGAAGCCGCTAATCATATTTCTGTAGAGATCAAAGCTCAGGAGCAATGTAGCCATTATGCGGCTCGTTATGTGACTGGAATCAAGCTGGGGGCTTCCCCGCTCTGGATGCAGAACCGTCTCATGGCGGCAGGCGTACGTCCAATTAACAATATCGTGGATATTACCAATTATGTCATGCTGGAATACGGGCAGCCGTTGCATGCGTTTGATGCGGATAAGCTGGAGAACGGCCGTATTGAGGTGCGTATGGCACACGAAGGCGAAACGATTGTGACGTTGGATGGACAGGAGCGTAAGCTGGAACCGCATATGCTGCTTATTACCGATGGCGTGAAGCCTGTTGCCATCGCCGGGGTTATGGGTGGTGAAAATTCCGAGGTATCGGAAGGCACCGTGAATCTGCTCTTGGAGTCCGCCAAGTTTGATGGCGGAACGGTTCGGAAGACGTCGCGCCAACTGGGGCTACGTTCCGAAGCAAGCTTGCGTTTTGAAAAAGAAGTAGACCCGGGTGCTGTAATTACGGCTCTGGATCGTGCGGCTGAACTCATTCAGCGTTATGCATCAGGCCAAGTACATCAAGGGATTGTGCAGGCTGGGGCTGAAGCTTCCGAGAAACGTGTCATTCAAATGTCTCTGAACAGACTTAATCGTTATTTGGGAACGGATCTTTCTCTGCTTGAGGTGAAAACAATCTTTGCCCGGTTGCACTTTGCATGTGGTGATGCGGAGCAGGGTGTTCTCGATGTGGAAGTGCCTACTCGCAGAGGGGATATCACGATAGATGTGGATCTGTTCGAAGAGGTTGCCCGTCTATACGGGTACGACAACATTCCAACAACGTGGATTGAGGGCCCGACTACACCAGGAGCATATACCCGTCCTCAAGCCATTCGTCGTACGATCCGTGGGTTGATGTCTGGTAGCGGCTGGCAGGAAATGATCAGTTATTCCTTTGTTCATCCGGACAAATCAGTGCTGTTCCCTGCGCTGACACAAGGAAGCAAAGCGGTTAAGCTGGCTATGCCGATGAGTGAAGATCGTAGTGTGTTGCGTACGAGCATTCTGCCGCAGATGCTGGATGCTGCTGTATACAACATGAATCGGAAGCAGGATTCGCTTGCTGTGTTTGAAGTAGGCAGTGTTTTCTTCACGGAGGAAGAGAAGCTGACGAAGCAACCGCATGAAATTCCGGTACTCTCCATGTTGCTTACGGGTGACCGTGTAGCGCAACAATGGAATGTAGGAGCAGAGAAAGTGGACTTCTTTGACATCAAAGGTGCACTTGAGAACTTGTTTGCTTATTTGGGGCTTGAGCAGCGGATTCGCTTCGTGGCGAACAGTCCGGAAGGATTCCATCCAGGGCGTTCTGCCTCCATCTATCTGGATGGCAAAGATGGAAGTGAAGGCACATTGATCGGTACTCTCGGTCAGTTGCATCCAGAACTACAGCAACAATATGATCTGAATGATGTTTATGTTGCTGAAATTGCTCTTGAAGCGATATATCAGGAAGCGGATGCGGATATTCGTTATCGTGAGCTTCCGCGCTTCCCGGCAGTAGAGCGGGATATTGCCGTGGTGGTAAACAAGAATATCGAAGCTGGCGACATGCTCCGTACCATCCGTGAATGTGCGGGTGAACTGTTGCAGAACGTACAGGTATTTGACGTATTCACAGGCAGCAAGCTGGGTGAAGACAAGAAAAGTGTGGCCATGGCTCTGGTATACCGAAACCGTGAACGCACGTTGACAGACGAGGAAGTTACCGAAGCTCATGCGCGGGTCGTAACACGTTTGGAAGAGCAATTCAACGCAGAACTGCGCAAATAAGACAGAAGTCAATTTTTTGAACAAAGATTAGCAGGAATTGCTCGAAGTCACATCGAATCCTTAGCAATAGAGGATCGATGTGACTTTTTTGTCATTACAGCTTAGAATCAACATACAGACTTGAAGGAGGGCACAACTGTGACTACACCTGATCGTACACGCGTCACCGTAGAGATCTACGGGACTTCCTATAAACTGGTCGGCAGCAGTGCCGATTATATGAAACAAGTAGCTAATCTGGTAGATGAGCGTATGAGCGCCATCTCCAAAAGTCATTCCCGTTTGGACACGCCGCGTATTGCTGTACTTGCGGCCGTACATATGGCTGAGCAGTCTCTACAGACGCAGGAGATCCGAAATGAGCTCAAGATGCTCACGGGAGAACGTACAGAACTTCGAAATGAATTGAACCGATTAAACGCCATTCAGAGCGAACACCAAAAAGAATTGCAACAGCGAGATCAGTCTCTCGCTGAGGTTCGCCAGAAGAAGATTGAGGCGGAGCAGGCTTTGCAAAAGCTCACCGCAGACAAGCAGGCTGAAATCTCCAAACTGAATGCGATGTTGGAGCAAGAGCGCAGCCAAATGAAGGATCAGATCCAGAAGATGCAAGCGCAAGCCGCGTCACAACTCAAAGAGGCAGAAGTGAAAGCTAATACACGTGTAAAGGAAGCAGAGGAAAAAGCGGCAAGCCAACTCAAACAAGTACAGGCTCAATCTGCGTCGCAACTTAAAGAAGCACAGAACCGTGCGGCAGCTGAGCTACAGCAAGTGCGGGCCAAAGCCGCAACTGAGTACAAGGAGTTGCAGGAAAGAACTGCGGCACAATTGAAGGAAGCCGAAAGCAAGGCAGTAGCAGAGCGCCAAAAACTGCAGGTTCAGGCGGCAGAGCAGGTACAAGCGGCCAAAGAAGAGGCAGAAGCCGCGATCCTCTCTGAACTGGAACAGGCTGAAGTCAAATTGAGACAGGTGGAGGAAGAGGCAACCCTCCAATATAGCGAACTTGAAAATCAAATGAAGCAACGTCTGGAGCAAGCCGAGCAGAATGCACAGAAGCAGGCGGATGCGTTCGAAGCACAAGCGAAACAAGAGCGTGAAGCATGGATTGCTGAAGCTGAACAGAAGCATCAGGCTACACTGGAGCAATTGCAGGCTGAGTTTAAAGCTCTTTCCGAGCAATCCGAACTGGAATGGATGGAGAAAGAGGCATTTTATGAAGAGCAATTGAAAGAAGAGCAGGAAGCAGCGGCTACCCGTACAGCTGAGGCAACGGCTGCGGCTGAAGAAACGCTACAGCAGGAGCGGAGTAAACTGGCTCGTCAGTTGCAGGAAGAACGCGCTCAGGCAAATGCTCGCATAACGGAGATCAATGAACAACTGGGAGAGGTTCGGAGTCAGCTTCAACATGCGCAGGAAGTGGTGTCTGAGCAAGAACAGTTGCTTCAAGCGGAACGTACCCATGTGGAGTCATTGCAACAGGAGCACGAGATCCGTATTCAGGATCAGGAGACTCAGACACGTCGAATTGCGGAGCTTCAGCAGCAATTGGAGCAATTGAGAGGAGACAGCAATGATCTGCAGAACAAACTCCGTGAAACGGAGCAGTCGTTGAAACAGACACAGGACTCTCAGCAACAGTTGCAAGATCTGTATAATGAAGCAGTGGATCGTGAAACAGCGCTCACAGCTCAACTGCGTAAACTCCAGGAACAGCATACCCAGCTTGAACAGGATGCGCAGCATTTGCTTGAAGCAGAAGCGAAGTCAGAAGAAGAACAGCGCAGATTGCACAAGGTGCTTGAGCAGGCACATGCGGCTGTACGTACATTGCAAAATGAGATCACAACACTAACGGAGAGTGAACAATCATGGAAAGATCTTGCTGAACAGCGACTCGCCGATATTGGCGATCTGGAGAATCAGATTCTCGAAGCGGCCGATCAGAATGAAACGCTGGAGGCTGGTGTACAGTCCTTACATGATGAACTTTCCGTTGTAAAGGAAGAAGCACGTCTCTACAATGAAGAGGCTGTTCGTTATGAGAAAGAAAACGAGGTCCTGGAAGAAAAACTCAAGCAATTGGATGAGGAATTACAAGGCACACGCCGTGAACTAAATGATAAGCATGAGGAGTTAGCTGATACTCGCGATGAATTGCATAGTGCCCAAGAGGAATTAAGCCGTTTGCAAGAACAATACAAGCAGATCCGTAACGATTATAGTGATGCTCTCCAACGAGAAGAAAATGCTGGTTCTCTAATGAGTGAACTCGAAGCGGAGAAGAATGCGCTGGAGCAATCGCTGAACGAAGCAAGACAGTCCGCTGAGCAGCTTGCCAAGCGTTATACAGAGCAAGCGAATCAACTCGCGCAGACGGAAGAGGAAGCTCTCGAATGGCAAATTAAACATGAGGATCTGTCGGCCAACCAGGCGGAACTGTCTTCTCGCATCGAGCAACTAATGACACGTGAAGAAGAGCTTCGCTCACAGTTGGAACAGGCAACTCAGTCGGCAGAACAGAACGAACAGGTATGGAAGCTCCGAGCTGACGAATGGGCGGAGCAGGAGCAGGCATGGCAGGATCGCTGGACAGCGCTGGAGAGTGAATTGACAGCGTGGCAACGAGAGAGTGCAGCGAGTTCCGAGAAGCTGGAAGAACTGGTACAAGAACGAGACCAGTTGCTCAGGGAACGTTCACAGCGGGAACAGCATCAAGTGGAGGCTGATGAGGAGAAGCAGATCATGGAGAATGAACTGCGAGAAATAAGTGAACGTTATGAACTAGCGGCAAACCAGCTTCGGTTGATGCAGGTTGAGCGAGAGATGGAACAAGAAAAGGCGGAGCAACTCAATACGGAATATCGTCAGTTGCATGATGAATATACGAAGTTACAGACGGAATATAACGAATGGATTGAATTGATTGAGCAGGATCAGACGTAACGAATGACTCTTTTCGTCGATGTGCTGACCAGCAAACTCTTGCATAATTTGTTATAATACACAAAGAGCTCCCGTCGCTACGGGGGCTCTTGTCTTGAAGTGTTATTCTTCTACTATAATTTTGGAGATCATGCTACTGTGTCCAGATCCACAAGAAACGGAACATGACATTTCGAACTCTCCGACTTTGTCCGGGACAATGACTTTGGAACTTTTTTGAGTGTCTAGCAGAAGATTGAACTCAGGCACGAGCAAACCGTGATTTCCGTTGACGTTTTCATAAACAATCTTCACAGGCACACCTTTTTTGAGTCGATATTCGGGTTGATCGAATTCGTAGTTGCTTGCCTTGATCACCAGTTGTTCGCTGGCTGTAATCTCTGGCTCGGATGCTGAATCTTTGGGACTACCGCATGCAGCAAGAACAAGAATTAACATACACGCGGCAAGCCATGTTATACCTTTCTTCATCATGTACCTCCTTCAGACGTGTGAGATGGATAAAATTTGAATGATTTCTCAAATCATCATACCGCAATCTGGCGATGCCTGTACATGTGGGGTATGTCGTTTTATTGAAATTTATCGATAGTTGCTGATCACTTGATGTGCAAAAAGAAAAACCTCTTCAGGCCAACGGCCTTCCGAGGTTTAGGTGTCTTGTTAGAGCGTTAGCCAACATGGCAGGCTGTCTTTAGCTTTTGGAGCTACGTCCGGCATCAAACGGTGTGGATACCGGGATGAAGAGATCGATAATCCCGATGACCAATGCGGCGAGAATGGCACCGAGCAGGCTGACCTCAACGTGATCAACCACATATTGACCCAGCCAAATGACCAGTGCACTTACGATAAAGCCGACGATTCCCCGGCCAAAAGGATTCACTCTTTTGCCAAAGATGCCTTCAACGATCCAGCCCAGCAAGGCAATGACCAATGCAAGCATCAGTGCGCTCCAGAAACCACCAACGGCGAAACCGGGAACGATCCAGCTTACAACCATTAAGACGATAGCTGCAATAATAAATCGTACGACATGGCCCAGAAAATTCATAGGGGTTACCTCCTTTGTTCAGATTGGATTGGGCATAAACATGGGAACTCTAAGGGAGTAAAATGAATAGCACAATCCTGACACATGTAGTTTGTGGCGTCATACCCCAAGTTATGTGTGGAAGGATTCGTTAAATAGCGCAACAAAGTTTCTTTCGTTATAATACAGGTATAGTTTGGAAGGAGTTGTACACTTGGACACGAAAATATTACACACATTAGAATATCGCAAAATTCTAAATACATTGATTGGCTTTGCTCAAACGTCAATGGGCAAGAAAAAAGCGGAGCAACTTGAACCGAATAGTGATCTTGAAGAAGTAAAACGTTTACTTCAACAAACGGATGAAGCTTTCACCTTTGAGCGTCTCAAAGGTTCCCCATCATTTGGCGGGATTGTAGACATCACGGCTTCTGTAAAACGTGCTGAGATTGGAGGCACCCTGAACCCGCATGAACTGCTGGGTATTTCCACAACGACACATGCGGCCAGACGATTGAAACGTCAGATTGCAACGCTGCATGAGGACGAGCCGATAGCGTCGCTCTTCTATATCAGTGACCAGTTGTCCGAGCAGAAGGAGCTTGAAGATGCGATCCGTATCTGTATTGATGATAATGCGGAGGTTGCAGATAGTGCGAGTGTAACGCTGGCACAGATTCGCCGTGAACTGCGCGGGGGAGAAGCACGGATTCGGGAAAAGCTGGATTCAATGATTCGTTCATCTACGGTATCCAAAATGCTTCAAGATCAGCTTATTACGATTCGTGGAGATCGATTTGTGATTCCGGTCAAAGCAGAGTACCGCTCTTATTTCGGCGGCATTGTTCATGATCAGTCTGGTTCAGGAGCGACTCTATTTATTGAGCCGGAATCCATCGTGGCTATGAACAATAAATTACGCGAAACCCGGATTCGGGAAGAACGTGAGATTGAGGTTATTTTGCAAAAATTGACGGCCCATGTCAGTGAGCAGGGTGAGTGGCTGTTATATGATGTCGATTTGCTGGCATCGCTTGATTTTATTTTTGCCAAAGCACGTTTAGCCCGTGAACTGAAAGCAACCCTGCCTCGGATGAATGATCGGGGTTTCCTGAAGCTGAAAAAAGGACGTCATCCGCTGATTCCGATTGAACATGTCGTTCCAATTGATGTAGAGCTGGGCAACGACTACACCTCTATTATCGTGACTGGACCGAATACGGGTGGTAAAACGGTAACGTTGAAAACCATCGGTCTATTAAGTTTAATGGCGATGTCGGGATTGTTTGTTCCAGCCGAAGACGGCAGTCAGCTATGTGTCTTTGATGCGATCTATGCCGACATTGGTGATGAGCAGAGTATCGAGCAGAATCTGAGTACGTTCTCTAGCCATATGACCAACATCATTCGTATTTTGAAAAATATGACGCCGAAAAGTCTCATCCTGTTGGATGAACTTGGAGCAGGAACAGATCCGGCAGAAGGTTCTGCGCTCGCCATCTCCATGCTGGAGCATATGCACCAGACAGGTTGCCGCATGGTGGCAACGACTCACTATAGTGAGTTGAAAGCTTATGCGTACGAGCGTAAAGGCGTTATTAACGCCAGTATGGAATTTGATATTAATACACTGAGTCCAACATACCGTTTGCTTGTCGGTGTACCGGGACGCAGTAACGCTTTTGCGATTGCAGAGCGCTTGGGGCTTCCGGGTTACATTCTGGATTATGCACGCGGTGAAGTGAAAGAAGAAGATCAGCGGATTGAACACATGATCGCTTCGCTCGAAGAGAACCGTCTAACAGCTGAACAAGAGCGCCAGAAAGCGGAAACGCTTCGTCAGGATATGGAGAAATTGCGCAGCCGCCATCAAGCCGAGCTGGAAAAGCTGGAACAACAGCGTGACCGCCGGATTGAAAAAGCGGAGGAAGATGCACGCAGCATTGTTGATAAGGCCCGTGCAGAAGCAGAGAAAATTATTGCGGATCTTCGTCAGCTGGCCCTGGAAGAGGGGGCTTCTGTCAAGGAGCATAAATTGATCGCTGCTCGTAAGCAGCTGGATGAAGCAGAACCGGAAAAACGTAAAAAAACGGTGAAAAAGACAGCTGCTCCGAAAGCACGTGCAATTGGCCCAGGTGATGAAGTTCTGGTTTATAGTCTGAATCAGAAGGGGCATGTCGTGGAGATGGCAGGCAACAAGGATGCTGTGGTACAGCTCGGCATTATGAAAATGAAAGTGTCGCTGGATGATTTGGAGTTGCAACAGACAGCACCAGCAGCAAAACAGCCAAAGCAAAAACCAGTCACAGGCATGAAGCGTACTCGAGATGATAACGTGAAGAGTGAGCTGGATCTGCGGGGGGCTAACCTGGAAGAGGCGCTGATGGAAGCAGATCGTTTCATCGATGAAGCATTCCTTGCCAACTTGGGTCAAGTGTATATTATCCATGGCAAAGGTACAGGAATTTTGCGTACGGGTATTCAGGATTACCTGCGGAAGCATAAACATATTAAAAGTTATCGTCTAGGCAATTACGGAGAGGGAGGAAACGGTGTAACCGTCGCTGAACTGGAATAGCCTCAAGATGAATAAACAATGCCTGCTGTTCAGTCAAGGTGGATAGCAGGTTCGGAAGGAGAATGGGAGTGAAAGAAGCGATTGACGGACTGCTGTCTCATCCGCTCGGGATGGTCCTCGGTTTCTTCTCGGTTGCCATTATGGAGTTGCTTGTTTTTCTGGCATGCTTCGAACTGGTGACCAAATATAAATGCTGGACGGAGATCAAAAAAGGCAATGTGGCTGTGGCTATGGCTACAGGCGGGAAAATCTTTGGGATTTGCAACGTACTCCGTTTTTGCATTCAAGCAAAATCTTCAGTATATGAAGCGATGACATGGTCATTTGTCGGGTTTGTTTTGTTGCTCATTGCTTATTTTTTGTTCGAGTTCCTGACGCCAGTGTTTTCAATTGACCGGGAGATTGAAGCAGATAACCGTGCAGTTGGATTAATATCCATGATCATTTCTGTCTCACTGTCCTTTGTTATTGGCGCAAGCATTGTCTAGGGGGATCGATGATGAAAATATTGATACGGATTTTGTTTGCGGCGTCGATTGTGTTTTTTGCCATCGGTGTGATCTATGTGTTAAATACGTAATTATATGAAAGAGAAAGGTTGATACATGATGGAAACAACGGTATGTCCTTGGTGTCAAACAGAGATTGTTTGGGATGAGGAACTGGGTCCGGAAGAAGAGTGTCCGTATTGTCATAATGAATTAAAGGGTTACCGTACACTGAACATTAACATTGGTGATGAAGAGAATGATGATAGCGAAGAAGAGTTCGACATGAAGGACATTTCAAACGATAAAGAGCAAATCTCGGACCTGACTTCGCTTTGGGGTGATGAAGTGGAACTGAAGTTGCCAGAACTTCGGACATTGAATAAATATGCAGATGAGGGCAACGATCTGATTCAATATGAACAAGGTGTAGAAAAGCAACTGGATCAGCAAGAGGAAGTACCAGAGTGTCCGAATTGTCGGGAATTCATGATTCTAGCTGGTACGCAGACAGCGAGTCAGGATACATTCACACCAGTGGCCAATGCTGCTTCTGGGAAAGGTGTTGTCTTGTCATCTCCATTTACGGTATTGACTTACGTGTGCTCTGGTTGCTTCCAGGTTCAATACAGTTTATCAGAGGATGACCGTCTGCGTTTGATTCAGAACCTGAGTGCACACGAATAGATCACATTGGTTTGAAAACTAATTTTATACAACACCAAAGATTCATCATGTTTTCCTCCGGCTTGGGGTACGTTAAGCCTTAAGAGCCACCTGTTCAAGTTAAGTTGGATTCAGGTCATGGAGGAGGGGCAGATGAAGATTACTTTGGGAAGACAATCCATTCTGCTTTTAGGCGTGAATGGATTGTTTGCGTTAGCCGGAGCCTTGTCCGGTACGTTTTTGAACGTGTTTCTATGGAAAAGCCGTCCGGATTACGCCATGCTCGGCTGGTTTACCATCAGTCAGCAACTGGCTATTGGCATCACGTTTTGGCTCGCGGGGAAGTGGGTCAAGGAACATAATAAAATGAGTGCATTGAGGCTTGGGACAGCATTATCTGGTATGTTCTATATGCTTGTTCTGTGGACTGGCAAGAGCGCTGTGGATTGGATCTGGCCGTTAGGTTTGCTCCTAGGATGTGCATTGGGGCTATTCTGGATTGCCTTTAATGTCGTCTATTTCGAAGTGACGGATCGGGAAAATAGGGACTTGTTTAATGGCTGGGTTGGTTTGTTAGGCTCTATGACAGGCATTGTTGGGCCGTGGTTTTCGGGCCTCATTATTTCACGTATGGCAGATAATACAGGATATCGGCTTATATTCACCGTATCTCTTGTTATTTATATTATTGCAGTGATTTTCAGTTTTTTTCTGAAAAAACGAAAAGTTAGCGGGACATACTGCTGGTTAGAACCCATCCGGCAGTTGTCCACCCCAAAGAGTCCGTGGAGGCCGCTTTCCATGGGGCTGTTTGCCCAAGGCGTTCGGGAAGGGGTATTTGCCTTTTTGATTGCACTGCTGGTTTATCTGGCGACAAGCCAGGAGTACAAGCTTGGACAATTCTCTCTTATTACTTCAGCTGTTGCGCTCGCCAGTTACTGGGCAGCAGGAAAATGGTTTAAACCTCATTATCGATCTAAAGGGATGTTTACAGGTTCCGTGTTGTTACTTCTGGTGTTGTTACCACTACTCTGGAAAGTGACATATGGGACACTGCTTTTTATGGGAATCGGAAGCGCTATAGCGATGCCGCTATATATTTTGCCGATGATCTCCGCAGGTTTCGACATGATGGGCACAAGCGGCGAAAATGTGGAGAAAAGGGTTGAACTTGTCGTATTGAGGGAACTCAGTCTGATGTGCGGGCGGCTTTTTGGCTTGACCGTATTTATGATTACTGTGTTAAACTCGCCATCAACTAAAGTGTTAATCTGGCTCATTATCATCCTTGGGGCTTTTCCGCTCATTGGCTGGATGTTTATGAGGAAACTTTTGATCAACACGACAGCTCGTGATTCATAAAAGTTTATAACTAAAAAAAAGGGTGCAGCGAGGGAATGGAAGTTATCCCTTAGCCGTACCCTTTTGTTGTTTTTCATACGACGAAACCGTATGTCATCCAATGTGTTTTTGCGTTTAGGCTGGAGATGGTTTGCTCGTTCTTGTTAGGGAGAAAAGCTTCATATCTTCATTCTGAACGCCGCTAATGGCATCTGCGATCAGTGAGGCCGCAATCATGCTGTACACCGTTCCGTTCCCACCGTACCCTTCGACAAAGTATGAATGTGGGTAATCCGGATGCGTACCAATGATGGGAAGGCCATCATGTGTATTACCAAATACAGCACCCCAAGCATAATCCACCTCTAGCTGATCAAGCGGGAAATATGTTTTGAGCTCATCTAGCAGAACATCGCCTTGATTTTTGGAACGGAGCTCGCGCTGATCCTTGTCCGGTGTTTCTTCATCAAGTCCACCCACGATAATGCGGTTGTCTGGCGTGGTACGCATATATAGATAAGGGCGAGCCGTTTCCCAGATCATAGCTTGCTCATGCCAAGAGCTCAGATCAGACAGAGGTTTGGTTGTTATAGCATACGTTGCTTTCAAATACGCTCCCCGGTCTTTTTTGATCTCTTGCGTTTCATAACCGGCTGCATAAACGATCTGCTTAGCTCGAATTTTGCCATGGGGAGTATAACACAAGACCCCTTCATCGTCATATTCACAGTGAATCATTTCTGTTTGTTCGTAGATACGTGCCCCATGTTGAACGGCCGACTCAAACAGCCCTTGCACAAACCGATACGGATTTACTTCCGCATCTCCTCTGGTGTATAAGGCGGCTGGTTTCACAAAAGGAAAATGGCTTTTGATTTGGTCTGCGTTCCATAGCTCTGCTTCGAATCCATGCTTTTGTAAGGTCTGATATTCTTCCTCTAGCAAAGAAACATCTTCTTCGCTGCTGGCAAAACAAAAGCTGTTTCGCGGAATAAACCACGGATCGGTCTTCAGACTCCCGGCAATTTCGGAAAGCTGCTGCATGGCTTCACGGCACAGCTGATAAAAGCGTACCCCTTTTGCTTCTCCAAATGTGTTGATGCACGATGTCAACGTTTTGTCATTGGTATATTGTAGCAGGCCGGTGTTGGCTGAACTGCTTCCATGTGCTATTTTTCGCTTGTCAATGACAACCGTATCGAATCCACGCTCTGCAAGCAGCCTTGAAGTCAGTGCACCTCCCATACCGCCACCAATAATCAAGCAGTCACAAGAGATGTCGCCATTTAAAGAGGGATAATCCACATCCGATTTATAAGTTGAAGGCCAGTAAGGTGTGCCATATACAAGATCCAATTGAACCAGCTCCTTTGTCTTCACATTGGTATAGTTTTGTATTTCAAGGTAACAATAAACTCGCATAAACTATAGATCTAGGAGGTACGACGTACATGCAACATTCACAAATGCAAGCCCTGAGTCCAAAAGAATTGAACTATATTGCCGATTCCATCTCCAACGAGGAGATGCTGATCAAGCAATGTGCAGCTACAGCTTCCATATCTACACATCCGGCTATTCAACAGGCATTGAATCAATATGTTCGCTCTCATGAGCAACATATGAACACATTGATTCAAACATTGCATCAGCATCAATCTCTTGCACCTTCCCAATCACAATAATTCACATCAACAAGCAACCCACAGCAATAAATCAGCACATAGGAGGAAAACACACATGTATAATCAAACCGGAACTTTTATGCAAGAACAGGATTTGTTAAAAACCATTCTTGCAGACCTGAGACGAACTTCGCGCGAATACACAACGGCTACAACAGAATCTTCCTGTCCGATGGTTCGCACTATGTTCAATGATTTGACGAATGATACACTTCGCCTGCAAGGAGAACTGTTTAACCTGATGCAGCAGAACAACATGTACTCCGCTTCTGCTAAAGCACCGCGTCAGGACTTGGACAAGCAGATTCAGTCTGCACACCAAGCACAGCAGAAATGTCAGCAATTCGTGCAAGAAAAAACTGTACAAACTAGCTCTTATGGTCAAGTGCCAAATGTATCTCCGCGTCAACCGAATTACGGCAACCCTTATTACATGTAACCTGTAGATAAGGGTTTTGAAGCATTTGCTTAAAGACCATACCACCGCTTGCCTGAATTGAAGGCAGGCGGTCTTTTGTCTATGCACCAACGTTGAATTCATGTAATATAAGTATTAATTCATTTTAGGAACCTGGATGACGCTGGAGGGAAAACGATGAAAGAGTTGAACGATCTGCAACTTAAAGTTCTGGATCTGTTGAAGGAAGACGCGAGAAGGACTCCCGCACTGCTGTCAACGCTGCTGGGGGAGTCGGAAGATAAAATCAAAGCTGCTGTAGCGCAGCTTGAACAAGAACACGTCATCGTAAAATATGCAACGGTAGTGAACTGGAGCAAAATTGATGATGAGAAAGTGACGGCCCTAATTGAAGTTCAGATTACACCTGAGCGTGGGCGTGGCTTTGAAGGGATTGCGGAAAGAATCTATCTTTATCCGCAAGTAAAGTCGGTTTACCTCATGTCAGGAGCATACGATCTGCTTGTTGAAGTAGAGGGTGGTAATCTGCGTGAAGTGGCTAACTTTGTATCGGAGAAGCTGTCTCCGATTGATTCAGTACTGTCAACCAAGACGAATTTTATTCTTAAAAAATATAAGCAGGACGGGATTATTTTTGAAGACCATCAGGAAGACAACCGTCTCATGATCTCGCCGTAAAGGAAGATGTGTCATGATAGTGAATGAACAGACAACCGGGAATAACAAAACAATGTCCTCATATTTGGCTCCGCTCGTGAAACAGATCCCGCCATCCGGCATCCGCAAGTTTTTTGATCTGGTGGGCGACAATAAAGATATCATCACGCTTGGTGTAGGCGAGCCGGATTTCGTAACACCGTGGCACATGCGTGAAGCTTGTGTATACTCCCTCGAGAGAGGCATGACCAGTTATACATCGAATGCAGGTATGCCGAAGTTGCGTGAGGCAATCAGCAGTTATCTGGATACGCAGTTTGATACCAAGTATGATCCGAAAGATGAGATTATTGTCACCGTAGGTGGAAGTGAAGCAATTGACCTTGCTTTGCGTGCATTGATCGTGCCCGGAGATGAAATTCTTATCCCTGAGCCATCTTATGTCGCATACTCTCCTATTGCTTCCATCGGTGGAGGTATCCCTGTCGGGGTAGAGACATATGCAAAGGATCAGTTCAAGGTAACGGCTGAAGCGCTGGAAGCTAGCATTACACCGAAATCGAAGGTTGTTATTTTATGTTATCCAAGCAACCCAACAGGGGCGATCATGACCTACGAAGACTGGCTGCCGATTGCAGAGGTCATCAAAAAACATGATTTGATCGTCATTGCTGACGAAATATATGCTGAGTTGACTTATAATCAAAAACATGTTAGCTTCGCTTCAATTCCCGATATGAAAGATCGCACGATTTTGGTGAGCGGTTTCTCCAAGGCGTTTGCGATGACGGGATGGCGGATTGGATATATGTGTGGACATCCTGAACTCATTGCAGCAATGCTCAAAATCCATCAGTACACGGTAATGTGTGCGCCGGCAATGGGTCAGGTAGCAGCTCTCGAAGCATTGACAAATGGCCTGGGTGAGAAAGACCGAATGGTCGAATCCTATAACCAGCGCAGACGTTTGATCGTACAGGGGTTCCGTGATATTGGACTGGATTGCCATGAACCGCAGGGAGCGTTTTATGCTTTTCCGAGTATTCAGAAGACAGGCCTCAGCTCCGATCTGTTTGCTGAACGATTGTTAACGGAGAACAAGGTGGCTGCGGTGCCAGGTAACGTGTTTGGGCCGCAAGGAGAAGGATTTTTACGTTGCTCTTATGCGACCTCAGTATCCCAGTTAAACGAAGCTTTGGAACGTATCGGAAATTTTGTTTACAAAGTTCAAAAAGAGGGTTAATACAAAGAAGAACTACAGTATAAATAAGGCATTTGGTACTTTTCCAAAAAAATACTTTCTTTTACAAAATATTATGATATAATTTCAATTTGAAATAGGATTTCATATATTTGGAAAATTATTTTCTGAGGAGGGGTTAGCTTTGTTTTGTGTTGAATATGATTTACCGACAAATCGTGGACACGTTCTGGCAGAAAGCGATCATGGCGACCGATGGTCGGTGAACCCTGATGACGCATCCTTGCATAACATTTCCTTGGAAGATGAGATCCGCATGCTTCGCAGCAAGATGGAACAGATTTTTCTGGAAGAGAAATCATTTACATCCGACATTGTGATTGAAATCAGCAGTTTGCTGGACTTGAAAATTAACGAATACATGAAGGCTAATCCGGTCAAACCGAAGTAAATATCGGGTTGATGGATATATGCTAGGAACATGTAGAATGATATAATTTGTAACACGGCAGAGAGGAGGTCCGAAAGGGTCTCCTTTTTGTTATGTACTTTAATGTAATGTCGAATACGGGTTATTTTTTTGCGTGGAACAATTGTGATATATTGGAGTTAGGAGACTAAAGGGGGAACTGGAATGAGGAGATTTTGGGGACTGACCGCAATAATTTCATTAATCTTTATATTAGCCGGATGTGGCGGTAAAGATGGTTTTACGGTGTTTATTATTGATAACCAGGGTAATCCATCGGGTATTTCGGAACAGTTACAAACAAATCTGCAGCAAAAGCTTGGTGAAGAACCAAAAGTAGAAATCATTACAAGTGCGATGTATGATGTTCAAAAAATATTGGTTGAATATGCCGCTGGCAGCCATGATATCTTTATCTTGCCTGAAAATGATATGAAACAGTATGGTCAGAACGGCTCGAATGTCCCGCTAGATGATACATTTGATCCCAAGAAATATGAACGTGGTGTATTTGAGGGATCTGTATTGGTTGAAAAAGGGAAGGGCGACGATGGATCTGATATGAAAAAAGAAACCCACTTGTACGGTATTCCGCTGGAGAATATGCAGATGTTCAAGGATGTAAACTATGCCCCAAGCAATCTGTTCGCTACCATTCCATTGTCAGCGGCTAACATTGAAGAGTCGAAAAAAGTGCTCAAGGCGCTGACAGAATAACATCTATCTAGAACAGGTATGGGAGGAGGGAACGGATTGCTGATTACGGTCACAGGCGGTATGGGCAGCGGAAAAACGCGCTTTGCGCTGAAATATGCGGCTCAAATGAGCCGGGAAGGTGTATATTTGTCCACTGGTGATCATGATTCCGTAATTCCCGAATTGCCATCCGCTCATTATCGTGCCATTCAGGTGGGGAACGGCCCGAAGCTTGCTGAAGTGGTGAACCAGATTAATCGGGAATCCAATCTTTTTCTGGCGGATCAACGCATGTTGATTGTGGATAGCCTGACGTCCTGGATGGCAGCGAGTTTCAGGGAAGCAACCGATCTGGATCTGCAACGTGTGGAAACACAACGGTTACTAGATGCACTGCTATCCTATCAGGGGAAAATACTTATCATTACAAATGAGATGCAAGGTAGCTTACATCCGTCAGAAGAGGAACGTATTTTTGCGGCGAGAATGGCTTCGGTGAACCGGATTCTGCAGTCTAATGCAAAACAGATGTTTATGCTGGTGTCTGGACTTGCGATTGATCTGAAAGCTCTGCATTTGCGTTATGAAGATGAAGGATAGACGAGCTTTGGGTAATCGGGTAAGATATTTCAGCGTTTGATAAATGATTGATGCACAATTGGAGGGATTATGATGGGGATATATACACGAACCGGTGATGAAGGCCAGACTTCAGTCATTGGAGGCCGAGTTATCAAAGATGATGATCGGGTAGAGGCTTATGGCACGATTGATGAATTAAATTGCTTTGTGGGTCAAGCAATCAGTTTGATTGACTCTGCTAACAGAGAATTTGAGGATTTGCGCGAACATTTGCTTGAAGTGCAACAGGAGCTCTTTGACTGTGGATCAGATCTGGCTTTTGTGCGAATAAGTGAGACAAAGTACAAAGTACGGGATGAGATGGTCACACGTCTGGAGCAGTGGATCGATCAATATGATGCTGAAAATCCTAAAGTGGAACGTTTTATTATCCCTGGCGGAAGTCAACTCTCATCTGCTCTACATGTGTGCCGCACAGTGTGCCGCCGGGCAGAGCGCCGTACCGTTACGCTGGGACAGCATACGGATATTAATCCGTCGGTGCGCCGGTATCTGAACCGTCTTTCGGATTACTTCTTTGTTGTTGCACGGACAGCCAATGCAAGACAACAAGTTGCGGACATTGAATATGTGCGGAGCAAAAAAGTATTCCGCCGCAAAGAATGAGCCAATATTATGCACCGATTGCCTACACGGTGACCGAAGTAGAGGACGGCTGGCTGCTAAAAACCGTGCTTCAAAAGCGGCTTCAGGTTTCGCGTAAGCTTTTATCCAAAATCAAACTCACCGAACAAGGTGTTATGCTGAATGGTGAACGGGTATATATCAGTGTCAAAGTGAGTGCAGGTGATCTGGTGGAGATTCGGATGGAGCGAGAGGAATCCGATGATATTTTACCAGAGGATATTCCATTCGCTGTGTTGTATGAAGACGAACATCTGCTGATCGTGAATAAAGATGCCGGAATTATCGTGCATCCAACCCATGGGCACTATACAGGTACTTTAGCTAATGGTGTGGTGCATTATTGGCAACAAAAAGGCCAGAAATTCCGCTTCCGTCCAATCCACCGATTAGATCAGGAAACATCCGGCGTGCTGGCGATTGCCAAAAACCCGTATGTGCACCAGCATGTATCAGAGCAGATGATCGCCGGCACTGTGGATAAAAAATATATCGCACTGGTGCATGGCAGCCCTGTTCCCGAACAGGGGGCAGTTGACGGGCCAATTGATCGCGATCCCGAGGAACCGCATCGCCGTATCGTTACACCAGACGGATATGCGGCCAGAACGCTCTACACAACGTTGTCTCGCTGGGATGATGGAAGTGCCAGTGCTGTAAGTTTGAAGCTGGAGAGTGGACGAACCCATCAGATCCGGGTACATATGACGTCTATCGGTTGCCCGTTGATCGGTGATCAGATGTATAAGACGTTGCCAGTGCATAACGTGGATGAGCAGACAATGGCTGTTCGTGAGGAACGGGATACGTGGATTGAACGCCAATCGCTACATGCGTGTGAACTGATATTCGAACATCCGATCCTCCGGGAACGTATGACATTCCAGGCTCCACTGCCGCCAGATATGGCCGCGTTGGAAAAACGTTTGGATACCGAGGCGGCCCCGAGAGTAATGCTTCAGGAAGCAGAGGGACAAACCCAAGCGGAAAAGTAACCTCGGATTTAGGACGCAGCTGCATGTTCGAAAATAAAAGTGTATACAGTTCAGAAAGCAGCGCAGCTGAACAGCATGCCGAGGGCTAGAGAGGTTTTGAGCTTTTAAGGTATTTGAGCCTTAGAGTTCAGAGAGCAGCGCAGCTGAACAGCATGCCGAAGGCTAGAGAGGTTTTGAGCTTTTAAGGTATTTGAGCCTTACAGTTCAGCGAGTAGCGCAGCTGAACAGCATGCCGAGGGCTAGAGAGGTTTTGAGCTTTTAAGGTATTTGAGCCTTAGAGTTCAGAGAGCAGCGCAGCTGAACAGCATGCCGAAGGCTAGAGAGGTTTTGAGCTTTTAAGGTATTTGAGCCTTACAGTTCAGCGAGTAGCGCAGCTGAACAGCATGCCGAGGGCTAGAGAGGTTTTAGAGCTTTTAAGATATTTGAGCCTTAGAGTTCAGAGAGCAGCGCAGCTGAACAGCATGCCGAAGGCTAGAGAGGTTTTGAGCTTTTAAGGTATTTGAGCCTTACAGTTCAGCGAGTAGCGCAGCTGAACAGCATGCCGAGGGCTAGAGAGGTTTTAGAGCTTTTAAGATTCTTCAGGCTTTAAGGTAGTTAAGCTTGAGTTCGTAAAATCTCTAGCTCTAGAAATGTTGGAATAAATGTTGAAAAATCACGTCGTAATGAGGGGCGATAAGCCCGCATTCGACTAAAAAAATTGCTGAGCGAGGGTATTGGGATGGAGCGACTTTTGGATTTGCGGAGCAAACCAAGGGAAGCGATAGACCAAAACCCGAGTGGGAGGAACATCCATGACAAAACTGAAAGTATACCAATATGCAAAATGTGGTACGTGCCGTAAGGCTGTGAAATGGTTGGAAGCGAAAGGGCATGAACTGGAGCTAATCCCTATTTTTGATACACCACCATCGAAAGACGAATTGACAGAGCTTATTCAAAAAAGCGGACTTGAAGTGAAAAAGTTTTTCAACACCAGTGGAGAAGTCTATAAAGAGCAAAAGCTCAAAGACAAACTGCCAGGGATGTCCGAGGAAGAGCAGATTGCGTTACTGGCTTCCAATGGTCGTCTGATCAAACGTCCGATCGTAACCGATGGAGACAAAGTCACCGTGGGTTTCAAGGAAGATACGTATGAGCAGGAATGGAACAACGCCTAAGACATTCACCAGAGCTAAGCCTTGAATTGTTCGCAATTCAGGGCTTTTTTGGTTGGACGAGGTAGTGGCATATTTATGCTCCATGAGGGTTGGCGTAACTATGTTATAATGATAGAATGAGTTTCGATATTTAATATGCTATTGAAGTTGGAATCAATTGTTGTTCCAGCTTTCATAGATCAAGGAGAGAACAAATTCAAGTGAATCAACGTAATGAACCTACTTTGTTACTGGTAGACGGTATGGCAGTGTTGTTCCGGGCATTCTATGCAACTTCTGCAAGCGGATATATCAGACGTACAAAGGCAGGGCTTCCGACCAACGCAGTCTATGGGTTTATCCGTTATTTTTGGGATGCGGTTCAGACGTTTGGACCAAGCCATGTCATCTGCTGTTGGGATATGGGAGGCAAGACGTTTCGCGGTGAGGAGTACGCAGCATACAAAGGTAATCGTGCTGAAGCACCAGATGACCTTATTCCTCAGTTTACTCTGATTCGTGAAGTGATGGATAGTCTAAACATTCCGAATATTGGTGCAGAAGGGTATGAGGCTGACGATTGTATCGGAACACTTGCCAAATATTACACTGAAGAAACCGATATGAATGTGATGGTACTGACCGGAGACCATGATATGTTACAGCTGATTAATGACCGCACAAGTATCATTATTATGAAAAAAGGTCACGGCAACTACATGGTGTATAATCCCGAAACGTTGATGGCTGAGAAACAATTGACACCACGTCAGGTTATTGACATGAAGGGTTTGATGGGAGATGCCAGCGACAATTATCCCGGGGTACGCGGAATTGGCGAGAAAACGGCTTTGAAGCTTGTGCAAGAGTATGGATCGATTGAAGGGATTTTAAGCAATCTGGATCAACTTACCCCTTCGGTACGTAAAAAAATCGAGAGTGATCTCGATATGTTGCATCTGTCTCGCAGGCTGGCAGAGATTCACTGTGCAGTTCCGGTGGCTTGTACGCTGGAAGGCTGTGAATTGCGTCTGGACCCGGATACGGTGATGGACAAGTTTGAACAACTTGAGATGAAGAGCCTAGGTTCTTGGATGGGAGTGGCGATAGGGTGAGCAACGTGACGATGAAAAAAACGAGTAAAAAGTGGTGGACTGGGGCAATGGCCCTCGTCCTCGCACTTCCGGTATTGCTGTCGGGGGCAGTAAGTGCACCGCAGACAGCGGATGCCAAAGCAGCCATTAGCGTTAAAGTACAGAAAGTGAAGGCAGCAGGACGTAGTTTTAGTGTACAGACCGTTTCGATTCCAAAAGGAACACCAGTAACCGTAGGACTTGCTAAGAAACAGGTTGGTCAAACCGCTACATTGCCGTCTATTGTAAAAGCGTACGGCGCACAAGCAGCAATCAACGGAGCTTTTTTTGAAGCATATCATGGAGCACCAGATCCCTACGGGATGTTAATAGCAAATGGTAAAGTTATACATATAGGAAGATATGGCACATCCATCGGTTTTAAGGCAGATGGGTCGGCGATAATGGATTCGCTTCAAGTGAGCTTAACGGGCACGGTCACAGATACGAAAGGAAAATCAAGCGGCTGGTATGCAACATTTGTTAACCGGACACCTTCAGCAGATGCAAGCATCTCGATGCTGTACACCCCAGAACGTGGAGCCAATGTTGGTTTCAAGGGCGGAACGGCAGTGATTATGGAAAAGGGTGTTGTGACCAAAAAAGTACCGAATACAAACGTAGCGATTCCCAAAAACGGTTCTGTTCTTGTCTTCACGGGTCGAGAGAAGTCCACAGCTGACCGATTTACGGTAGGCTCCACCGTAGAGATGAATTACAGATATACGAACGCAGCCGGTCAGGAAATTCCGTGGCAGGAGGTGGTCACAGCTGTGGGGGCTGGCCCGCGTCTGGTGAAGGATGGCAAGGTATCGGTAAATCCGGCAAGTGAGGGGTTCAAAGATCCCAAAATTCTGAATGCATCCGGAGCGAGAAGCGGAATTGCGATTATGGCCGACGGTTCGGTGATGCTTGCTACCGTTTCTGGTGCTACAATAAAAGAATGGGCAGCTGTGATGCAAAAGCTGGGAGCTAAACAGGCGATGAACTTGGATGGCGGTGCATCCTCTGGGATGTATGCAGGTGGCAAAATGCTGACTTCTCCAGGGCGGCTGTTAAGTAATACATTAGTATTTGGTGGTTCTGTTCGATAAAAAGTAATCATGGAGGTATGATGTGGCATGACACCTGTACCCGATTCGATAACAGAAGAGGCAAGCACGGCAGTTCTGGCGATTAATATAGGGCAACCTAAGCCATTGCCTGGCCAGAAAAATGAAGTGTTGAGTGGTATTGTGAAACATCCTGTCTCCGCCCCGGTTTTCCTGTCATTCACTGGAATGACAGGGGATGCTCAAGCGGATCTGGTGCACCACGGTGGTCCAGATAAAGCTGTTTGTGTATACGATCATAGTCGCTATTCTGCGATTGAGCGTCTGATGGAGCGTAAGCTGGAGTGGGGGGCATTCGGAGAGAATCTGACCGTTACAGGATGCGCTGAGGAAGAGGTTCGCATTGGTGATGTATTTGAACTCGGTGATGCGCAGGTGCAAGTCAGTCAGCCGAGACAACCATGTTTCAAGCTGGGGATAAGATATGATTACAAGGAGTTGCCTGTATATTTTCAGGAAAGCGGGCATACCGGTTTTTATTTTCGAGTATTGCAAGAGGGAGAAGTTGGCCCTGCATCACGTTTCAGAAGAGTTCGAACAGATACTTCATACATGACGATTCTTGAAGCTAACCGGATCATGCATCAGGGGAAACAGGACGTGGAAGGGATGCAGGCTCTACTCTCTATTCCTGTGCTCTCGGATAGTTGGAAACAGACATTGCTTAAACGGTTGAACAAGCTTGAGCGTAACTGAGCCCTGCTGAATAGTCCGAACCGCTATATGGATACGGCAGTGTTCCTATTACAAACCAACGTAGGAGTGAGATCAACATGACAGTTTTAGGTGCGATTGAAGCAGGCGGAACCAAATTTGTATGTGGCCTTGGTACAGAACACGGAGAGGTCCTGGAACGAGTTAGTTTCCCTACAACCACGCCGGAAGAAACGATGGCTCAGGTCATCTCTTTTTTTGAGGGCAAAGGTATTGAAGCAATGGGGGTAGGTTCTTTCGGGCCAATTGATCCCATTGAAGGAAGTCCAACCTATGGTTATATTACGACAACACCGAAGCCGCATTGGGGACAGTACAACATGATTGGCAAACTCAAAGAACACTTTGATGTACCGATGACGTTTGACACCGATGTGAATGGAGCAGCTTTGGGTGAAGCCACTTGGGGAGCTGCGCAGGGGCTGGATAGCTGTCTGTATATTACGGTAGGTACAGGCATCGGTGCAGGAGCTGTCGTTGGCGGAAAAATGGTGCACGGACTGTCTCATCCCGAGATGGGCCATATTATCGTGCGGAGACATCCCGAAGATTCATATGCAGGATTTTGCCCATACCATGGAGACTGTCTGGAAGGGCTTGCGGCGGGGCCGGCCCTGAACAAGCGCTGGGAACAACCTGCTTATGAATTGCCAGCAGATCACAAAGCCTGGGAGATTGAAGCGCATTATCTTGCACATGCTCTAATGAATTATGTGCTGATTCTTTCGCCTCAGAAAATAGTGATGGGCGGAGGTGTGATGAAGCAGGAGCACCTATTCCCGATGGTTCGTAGCAAACTACAGGAATTGCTGGCAGGCTATGTGCAGCATCCGTCACTTCATGCTGGAATTGAGGCGTATGTTGTTCCACCAGGTCTGGGAGATAATGCTGGCTTGTGTGGTTCGCTGGCACTGGCGAAACTGGCCTTGTCAAATAAACGCATTTAGGGATTGACGAAATTTACCAGTATGGTATGATGTGAGCAACAGCATAGTACGGTTAATGAGGAAGCACCTCTCTTGCAGCGATCTGCGGGAGAGGTGCTTTTTTGTGTTGTCTGGAGACAGAGACAGAGAATACCTTCGTTAATCGAACAGGCTGTATCGTCCAAAGGAGGGAACAAGTAATGGAAGTCATTTTCATGAACAAATTATCCAGAGTGTTTGATCAGCATGAACAGATTGCCCAGTTATGGATTGGCGAGGAGGAGAATACTTGGCACTTGGGATGGAGTCGTTATGAAGCAGGGGATCGGGAAGATACGATCTGGTATGAAGGTCATTCGTGGGAAGAGCTGATGCACATATATCGTCATCAACTTGCCATGCAGATGAGCGAAGGGTATCGTCCATTGATGCATGGGTTGTACAATGAGAATGAGGATCTGAAGCTACGTAGTTATGCAGGCCAGCGTCTGCATTGTTTTAGTGAATTATACGGAAATGAACAATTGTATGAGGATTTATGCACATGGCGCAGGCAAAAAGCGGCTTCGGATCGGAAGGCTCCTTATTTTATAGCGACGAATCGTTTGTTGCGGCTGATCAGTGCGTTTGTTCCACATACGATGGATGAGCTGATGCAACTGCCGGGTGTTGGTGAGAGCAAAGCAGCAGAATATGGGCTGGAATGGCTTGAAATGATGAGTGGAATCGAACAATCGAGACCTTTTCCGTTAGACTGGGTGTACATCGTATTGCAAGAAGAAGAGTACGAAAGTTGGTTATATAAGCAGAAAGAGCAGAAGTACAAGCAGGAACTGGATAAATTCATTACGCGTAAGCACGTGCTGGAAGGCATGAAAGAGGGACAAACCTTAGAAGAGATCGTGAATCGATCTGGTCTATCCCGGCGTGAATTAATCGAACTGCTCGAAACATTGGATCTGGAAGGGTATGACACGGATTCATTGCTGGATGTAGAACTGGCCGTTATGCCTGAGACTGAACAAGAGGCGGTATGGAACGCATATGAGGAGTTAGGAGATACATTTCTGAAGCCTGTGTTACATAAAGTTTACGGAGGAGAGCGCCCTGAAGGAGGAAGCTTGGAGCAAGTGTATGAACGGTTACGGATGATTCGCATCCGTTTTCGGAGACATACTGAAACAGAGCGTAATGTTGGTTAGCTAAAATACGCCGTGAGGCGGTGATATTAAAAAAGACGAAGTCGTCCCTGTGAAGGAGCGCTTCGTCTTATTCTTTAAATGGTATGATATAGCGGATAGAGCGGTCGTTTCAGATCCAGTCTTTTTTACGGAAAATAAAGAACATCGTCAGGCCGAGTGTAATCATCAGGCCGATAACAGCATAATACCCGTATTTCCAGTGTAATTCGGGCATGTTGTCAAAGTTCATTCCATAAATACCGGTGATAACGGTCAGAGGCATGAACACGGTGGTGATGGCGGTAAACACACGCATGATCTCATTCGCGCGGTTAGCGATACTGGACTGGTAGGCTTCTCGCAAGTTGCCCATCAGATCGCGGTACGTTTCAAAGGTTTCCGATATTTTTACGGCGTTCTCGTAAATGTCGCTGAAATATTTTTGCAGCTGATCATCAATGAGACGCAGATCTTTTTTGTTGAGTGTATTGATGACCTCCTTTTGAGGTCCCAGTACTTTCTTAAGCCACAAAATCTCGCTTCGCAGACCGATAATCTCATTCAGATGTGACTTTTTGGTATGCATCAGAATGTCTTCCTCAAGTTTCTCAATTCGCGCTTCAATTCGATCACCAACGGTGAAGTAATTGTCCACAATCAAGTCAACAAGCAAGTAGAGGAGACGATCTGGACTGCTGATTTCCTGTTCCCAGAGAATCGGCTTCAATGTACGTAGTTCGCTGATCTTTTGTTTGGTAACCGTAATGATAAAATGTCTACCGAGAAAGAGATTGACTGCACGCAGGAAGATCTCTTCATCATCGAAACGAATGCTATTAATCACGATAAAATAATGGTTCTCATAAATTTCAATCTTCGGACGCTGTTCTTCATCACTCAAGCAATCCTCAACAGCCAGATCATGCATGGAGAACAGCGGCTGAAGTACAGCCAAATCGTCCACGTCCGCATCAATCCAGTAGAATCCTTCTGCTGGTGGAGTCAGCGCTTGCTGAATGTCATCCACCGGGATAAATACACCGTTGTTAACCAACCGGATTTTCATGTTATCTACTCCTTCTGCACCCGCCGTCTTGGCGGATTTCATCGTTAATATGGGCGCAAAAGAACAGATCAGCCGGTCGGCAGCGGAGCCTGTTATCAGGACTGTACTGCGTTGTCAATCTATAATCAAACGGAAGAAACGTCCCGCTGCCGACATGCTGATGTCAATTCTCTATGCAGTTGTTCGGAATTCGACTGCCAGTTGGGCCTCGGGTCGCCATCCATTTAATATGTCACCTCTCACATAAGGGCTTATAAACACTTGTCTAGTATACCGCTGGTCTAGGGTGCTTTCAAGCGCAAAAATGTGTCTATTTCACGCTCTGAGGCAGTGTATGACAACGGATGATGAACGGTTCCGAGTTTAGGTTCAAAACCAATCAACTGGTTCTTGACGTGAGGGCAGTAATGTTTTAAAGTAAAAGTTAATATATCTGAATTAAAATTGAATACAGCGAAATCTTATCAAGAGTAGGTGGAGGGACCAGCCCGATGAAACCCGGCAACCGGCGATATAACGCACGGTGCTAATTCTTGCAGCGACCAAGCATCCTTGTGATGCTGTTGTAACTGAGAGATGAGAGAGGCGCATATCTGTTTACATATGACCTTTCTCGGAATCCGAGAGAGGTCTTTGTCATATGCAGAGCTTCTCAGAGCGTGATTTTCGCACCAGATGCGACCCATGAAAAAGGAGGAGTCAACTCACTATGCCAATTAAAATTCCAGACACATTACCAGCCAAAGAAGTGCTTGAGAGCGAGAATATTTTCGTCATGGACGAATCATCTGCATACAAGCAGGATATTCGTCCACTCCGGATCGCCATACTGAATCTGATGCCTACGAAGGAAACGACGGAAACGCAATTGCTTCGTCTGGTAGGTAATACACCGATTCAAGTGGATGTTGTGCTGGTACACCCCAAATCCCACACTTCCAAGAACACATCTCAAGAATACCTGGATCTGTTTTATAAAACATTTGATGAGATCCAGCATCGCCGTTTTGACGGGATGATCATTACCGGTGCACCGGTAGAGCAAATGGATTTTGAGGACGTGAATTATTGGGAAGAGATTCAGGAAATCTTTGAATGGACCAAAACGAATGTAACTTCGACGATGCATATATGTTGGGCTTCTCAAGCAGGTCTATACCACCATTTTGATGTACCCAAAGTTCCGCTGGATGAAAAGTGTTTTGGCGTATTCCCGCATACGATCAACAAACCTCATGTTCCGATACTGCGTGGATTTGATGAAGTGTTCAACGTTCCACACTCCCGTCACACGGAGGTAAGACGTGAGGATATTGAGAAAAATGATAAACTCGAAATTTTGGCAGAGTCCGAAGAAGCAGGAGTATTCCTGGTTGCCACCAAGGACGGGAAGCAAATTTTTGCCACAGGACATGCCGAGTATGATCCGTTTTCATTGAAATGGGAATATGACCGCGATGTTGCCAAGGGATTGGACATCGCGCTGCCGAAGTACTACTATCCAAAGGACGATCCTTCTCGGATACCTCCGGCTACATGGCGTGCACACGCTAACTTATTATTCTCTAACTGGCTCAATTACTATGTGTATCAGGAAACCCCTTACGATATTGGCCCACAAATCTAATCCAGATTACAGGAGGATGCAGTAATGGAAGATAACAAGTTGAAAATTGAAAGCCGTTTAGCTCAAATTGGGTCCATCAATGAACCCGTAACAGGTGCTGTTAACTTTCCGATCTATCAATCCACTGCGTTTCGTCACCCGAAGCTGGGACAAAGCACGGGGTTTGATTACATCCGTACAACAAACCCAACGCGCAAAGTGTTAGAGGAAGCAGCAGCTGCTCTAGAGTCCGGTGATGCAGGTTTTGCTTGTAGCTCGGGCATGGCAGCACTGCAAACGATCTTTGCGATGTTCGGCCAAGGGGATCACCTGATCGTTTCTCTTGACCTGTATGGCGGTACATATCGCCTGTTGGAACGGATTTTATCCCGGTTCGGTGTAACCGCAAGTTATGTAGATACGAACGATCTGGAAGCATTAGAGAACATCCGTCAGCCGAATACGAAGGCTGTTTTCATCGAGACACCAACTAATCCGCTCATGATGATTACGGACATTCAAGCTGTTGCTTCTTGGGCGAAAAAACACAATCTATTAACCATTGTAGATAATACGCTACTGACTCCATTCTTCCAGCGTCCGATTGAACTTGGCGCCGATATTATTATCCATAGTGCGACTAAATATCTGGGTGGACATAATGATGTGCTCGCTGGATTGATCATCACCAAAGGTGAGGCCTTGTCTGCCGAGATGGCGTTCCTTCATAATTCTATTGGAGCTGTGTTATCACCGAGTGATTCATATCAATTGATGAAAGGTATGAAAACACTGGCTCTTCGCATGGAGCGTCATGAATATAACGCACTTACCATTGCGAAGTTCCTCTTGGAACATCCGGCTGTAGCTGAAGTATTCCATCCTGGTTTGTCCGATCACCCTGGATATGAAGTTCAGCGTAAGCAGTCTTCCGGCAATACAGGCATTTTTTCGTTTAAAGTGAAGGATGCACGCTATGTTGAGCCATTGCTGCGTCATATCCAATTAATTGCATTTGCAGAAAGTCTCGGTGGTGTAGAATCACTCATGACGTATCCTGCGGTGCAAACCCATGCGGATATTCCGCTTGAAATTCGTGACGCTGTAGGTGTGGACGATCGTCTGCTTCGCTTCTCGGTAGGCATCGAACATGCAGAAGATTTGATCGCGGATCTGAATGAAGCATTGCTGGCAGCACAGAAGGAAGTTGAAGGAGGCGTAACCTCATGAGTGAATCGAGTAACCATAAGCCCAGTACGTCGGAGCTGAAGTTTGACACCAAGCTGCTTCACTTTGGAGATGAAATTGATAAAACAACAGGTGCCTCAAGTGTACCGATTTATCAAGCTTCCACGTTCCATCACTTTGATATCTTTAATCCGCCGCAACATGATTATAGCCGTTCAGGTAATCCGACTCGCCAGGCTCTGGAAGATTACATCGTGTTGCTTGAGGGCGGGGTACGCGGATTTGCATACTCGTCAGGGATGTCTGCAATCTCCAGTGTGTTCATGATGTTCTCCGCAGGGGATCATATCATCGTAACGGAAGATGTATACGGTGGGACATATCGTCTACTCACAACGATACTAAGTCGGATGCAGATTGAGACTACTTTTGTTGACATGACCGACATTGAACAAGTCAAAGCAGCAATCAAGCCTAACACGAAGGCCGTATACATGGAAACACCATCCAATCCGACCTTGAAGATTACGGATATTGCCGCAGTGACGTCCTGGTCCAAGGAGCATGATCTGATTACCATTCTGGATAATACGTTTATGACACCGTACTATCAGCGTCCTATTGAGCTCGGCGTAGATATCGTTGTACATAGTGCTACGAAGTTTCTCGGTGGTCACAGTGATGTGCTGGCTGGTCTGGCTGTTGCGCGTACAGACGAGCTGGGCAGACAATTGAAACAGTTGCAAAACGGACTAGGTACCGTTCTCGGAGCTCAGGAATCTTGGCTTCTGATGCGCGGGATGAAGACCCTGGGTGCGCGGATGGCTCACAGTGAACAGAGTACTGCCAAACTGGCCGCATGGCTCAAAGGGCGTCAGGATATAACAGCTGTGTATTACCCTGGACTTGAGGATCATCCGGGCCGTGAAGCGCATGAGCGTCAGTCGACAGGTTACGGAGCCGTAGTATCGTTTGACGTCGGTTCAGGTGATCGTGCAAAAGCTGTCCTGAATCAGGTGAAACTACCCATTGTAGCTGTAAGTCTGGGAGCAGTGGAGAGCATTCTTTCATACCCAACGATGATGTCTCATGCAGCTATGCCTGCGGAAGTTCGACATGAGCGTGGAATTACCGATGGGTTGCTGCGTTTCTCTGTAGGGCTTGAGGATATTGATGATCTGATTGCTGATCTCGAGCAAGCGTTGCAAGCCACGCAATAAATTGAACGACTAAATAGGTGCACTGTAAAATCGGATGCAGCTAGCATTCAAACGGTTTTCATATGTCAAAATTTTAACTTATTTTATAAGCACCTTTTCATAAGGTGCTTTTTTTCACATGTAACCTGTGTTACGATATGTAGAGTACAAAAATGCGATATTACAGCCACGACTTGCTTTTTGCTAACAAGCCGGGAGTGATCGTCGTATTATTTTCTCTTTACGAGGGAGGCTTTTTTACGATGAGTACGGTAGACCGTATCTTAGATAAAGCCCTTCGGGGCGAACGTTTAGACTTGGAAGACACAATTCAGTTATTTGAATCAGACGAAGTGGACAAAATCGGGGCAGCTGCCAATGTAATCATGAAACGTATGCACCCTGAACCATACAGAACATTTGTTATTGGGCGTAACGTCAATTACACGAATGTGTGCGACGTATACTGCCGTTTTTGTGCTTTTTACCGCAGACCTGGTTCAGAAGAAGGTTATGTGCTTCCGGATGAAGTGATTTTCCAGAAAATCAAGGAAACTGAAGATGTCAACGGAACCGAAATTCTGATGCAAGGTGGAACGAATCCAAATCTGCCTTTCAGCTATTATACGGACTTGTTGAAAGCGATCAAGGAACGTTTCCCGAATATTACGATGCACTCTTTCTCACCAGCTGAGATTATGAAAATGGTTGAAGTATCCGATGGTCTTACGCTGGAAGAGGTAGTGCGTGCCATTCACGAGGCGGGACTTGACTCCTTGCCAGGTGGCGGAGCCGAGATTCTTGATGACCGTACACGCCGCAAAATCAGCCGTCTGAAAGGTTCATGGCGCGACTGGATGGATGTGATGCAGACTGCTCACCGAATCGGTATGAATACAACCGCTACGATGGTTATTGGTCTGGGTGAATCCATGGAAGAGCGTGCGCTGCATCTGATGCGTGTACGTGAAGCGCAGGATGAGTGTATTGCCAATAAGTATGATTCTGAAGGCTTCCTCGCTTTTATTCCGTGGACATTCCAGCCAGATAATACGAACCTTAAGCTGGAGCGTCAGACTCCACAGGAGTACCTGAAAACGGTAGCGATTAGCCGTCTGGTGTTAGATAACATTAAAAACATCCAATCTTCCTGGGTCACAATGGGACCTGAAATCGGTAAGAAATCACTCGAATTCGGCTGTAATGACTTCGGCAGCACGATGATTGAAGAGAATGTTGTATCCTCCGCAGGAGCAACATACAAAGTGAACATTGAATCCATTCTGCGTCTGATTCGGGAGTCTGGTTATATTCCGGCACAGCGCAACACCCGTTATGATATTCTGCGTATGTTTGATGAAGAAAGCATTGTGCCTAAAGATTTCGTAATGCAGAACTAATCCCTACATTTATAGAAAAGCAATATGGTTTTTAATTTATGTCACATCATGTGAAGTAAATAGAAACTCGTTCCGCTTAAAAGGGCCAAAGTAGGTTAAACCTGCTTTGGCCCTTTTCGTTGTGCGTACCTGATTCAGGTACAGTTCTCCTTTTATCCAGGAATCGAGATCATTAAACAGTACATATTACGCATTTGACGATATGTTATATAGATTTTTAACTGATACAATGGAGGGACAGTTGTGTAGTCAAACCTGCTGGGAGGAACGAATCGATGAAAACAAGAAAATTGGGAAAGACAGCATTAGACGTACCTGTTTTGAGCTTTGGCGCATCATCACTGGGCTCTGTATTTCGTGATATTGACCGGGATGAAGGGATTCGTACCGTTCATGCAGCGATCGATGCAGGTATGAATTATATAGACGTGTCGCCGTACTACGGTTTAACCAAGGCGGAGACGGTACTCGGTGAAGCAATCCATAGTTTGCCGCGTAGCTCTTATACGTTATCAACCAAAGCTGGACGGTATGGTGAGAACGAGTTTGATTTTTCTCGCAAGCGTATTTTGGAGAGTGTACAAGAGAGTCTGGCAAGGTTGCATACGGATTATCTTGATATTTTATTTTTACATGATATCGAGTTTGTGGCTCCTGAGATCATCATTGAAGAAGCTTTTCCAACATTGTTAGAACTGAAAGAGAAAGGCGTGATTCGTTACGCCGGAATCTGCGGTTTGCCGTTACCTTTATTCGAAAAAATGTTGCCGCAGCTTGATGCGGATGCCATTATCTCCTATTGTCATTATGCTCTAAATGATACGTCATTGTTATCGCTACTGCCGTTACTCGAGGAAAAAGGAGTTGGACTTGTAAACGCTTCCCCACTTTCAATGGGATTGCTTAGCACGCGCGGAACACCGGCTTGGCATCCAGCGGGTGAACGGGTAAAAGAGCTTTGTTTGACAGCTGCCCGCTTCTGCGAGGAACAAGGCAGTAATATCGCCAAGCTGGCAGTACAATTTTCTACAGCAAATGAACAAATCCCAACAACTCTCGTTAGTAGCGCGAGCCAGCAAAACATTGTCAACAACGCGGCCTGGGTTGAAGAACCTATAGATAAGCAACTTCTGGAAGAGGTATTACGTATTCTGGCTCCATTAAACAATGAAACTTGGCCGAGTGGTCGTGCTGAATATAACGGATAGTTAAATATATCGTCGAATGGATCTGAGGGGGAACAGTAATGAGAGCTATCGTATGTGATGAAATTGATCGTTTGGTGCTGAAGGAACTGCCGCAGCCCGAAAGAGGTGAGGGAGAAGCACTGGTCGCTATCCAGCGAATTGGTATCTGTGGTACAGATTTGCATGCGTACAAAGGCAATCAGCCGTTTTTTACGTATCCTCGTATACTTGGTCATGAACTTGCAGGCGTTATCGAAGAGATTGGTCCGAACGAGGCAGGATTACAACCGGGAGACCAGGTAAGCATTATTCCTTATCTGCATTGTGGACATTGTATTGCTTGTCGTTCAGGCAAAACCAATTGTTGTGCATCCATGCAAGTGATGGGTGTACATGTGGACGGTGGGATGAGAGAACGGATTACAGTGCCTGTTTCCCATCTGCTGAGAGCAGAGGGGTTAACATTAGATGAAACAGCTATGGTTGAACCACTTAGCATTGGGGCTCATGCTGTGCGCAGAGCTGCACTTCAACCAGGAGAGCGTGTCGTTGTTATTGGAGCCGGACCTATCGGGCTGGGAGTCATGGCCTTTGCCAAACAAGCAGGTGCATACGTTATTGCTGTGGATCGAAATCTGGACAGGCTGGAATTGAGCCGAACCTGGGCCGGGGTGGATGAGATCGTGCAGGCGGATGAACAGGCTCTGCAGCGGGTATTCGAGATTACTGGCGGTGATTATGCCACGGCTGTATTTGATGCGACAGGTAACGTACATTCCATGAATGGCGCGATACCTTATGTGGCTCACGGTGGACAGTTGATTTTTGTTGGGCTGGTGAAGGCGGATATTACGTTCCATGACCCGGAATTTCACAAGCGTGAGATGAGTATGCTGGGCAGCCGGAATGCAACACGCGAGGATTTTGAACAGGTGTTATCGACGTTGCGTGACAAAAAATTAACGATGGATGGTTATATCACACATCGAGCACCTTTTGAAGAGCTGCCAACCGCAATGGACACTTGGCTGTTACCCGAATCTCAAGTGGTTAAAGCAATCGTAGAATTATAAATTTTCACAATTTGAAGATGTGTACGAAGAAATGCTCTCTTCCCGGTTAATGAGCAATGGAGAACGATCCATTAGTTCATGGGAAGAGAGCGTTTTGTTATATCGTTATTTTCGCTAGCTATTTCATTTTTCTGGATTCGAGATAATACCTGCGTGAGGGTCAATGTGCCGAACAATGGATTTTAACCAGATCATTTCCAGGAAATGTACTTCGTAATAAAGTGTTCCTGGAATCTGTTTGATCCAGACCTCCGCGTCAGCGATCGGGGAAGACTCAAGTGTTGCACTTAGCTTCCCTGGTTCCCTGCGCAGGCGGTTTCGTACAGCTTTTTCAACTTGAGCACGTTGCGTGGTCAGAATGCATATTTTGCGTTTGGAGGAGAATCCCCGGAATGCAAGGTACACCATTTCATAGGCAATCAGATAAGCGATGATAGAATACATGGCCTGATCCCAGCCAAAAACAACACCAGCAGCTGTCAGTATGATCAAGTTAAGCAGCATGATTATTTTTTCGATAAGCATCCGTTTCCCGCTAAACACACGTTCAGGCGGCCGGGAGGACGGATCACCGATTTCCAGCGTATCCAGTGTCCCACCATACCGAACAACAAGCCCGATTCCGAGCCCTAGGCATAACCCGCCAAACATGGCAGCAGCCAAGGGATGCTCGACGAGCGGCGGCATGGGATGTAGCACGATGGCACCGATCGAAAAGACAACCAAACCCAGAACAGTTACAAGTACAAACTTTTTCTTCACGATCCTGTAGGATAAAAATATAAACGGAACATTGAATAAAAACAGGAATAAGCCGATTCGTAGCTCCGTCCAGTGTGCGAACAGGGAAGAGATTCCTGTTATGCCACCAATAATAATTTTATTGGGGTGCAGAAACAACTCAAGTCCCACGGAGGCCAGTATTCCGCCAATGATGACCAGAAACAGATTCAGCCAGCGGCGGGAGGGCGCTATGCTACTCTTCGTAGTACGTGGCACCGGATTAGCCGATATCAGAGGTGTTTTCACATGTCCATCCTCCTTCAGTGCGGCTTCGAGCCATTCTCCCTGGGTTCTTCACAGAAAGGTCAGCATGTAGCCGCTCAGTTGCTTAATACAAACATAGGTCTGCTCTGCACAGACATGTTACTTAGCCTTCTTTCTGCAGAACTTTAGGTTCTTCTTTTTTCTTGCGAGGATCTTTGAACTTGAATATTTTATCCAAAATACGGAATACGTGTTTGGACTCTTTGGTTAATAGCGGCCCCAGAATAGCAAGGATTAATACATACAGCGCGGCAAATGGTTGAAGCAATGGTAACAGTCCACCGGCTTTACCCATATTGGCCATAATAATGGAGAACTCACCACGAGATACAATGGTTAATCCGATATTAGCAGATGCTTTTGGTGAAAGTCCTGCACTGCGTCCAGCCAGCATACCTGCGAGGAAGTTACCAAACAGTGTAATCACTACAGCAATCAAAGCGAGCCAAACGGCTTCACCACCAAGGGACAACGGATCAATAGATAGTCCGAAGCTGAAGAAAAAGATAGCTCCAAAGAAATCTCGGAACGGCAGAATCAGATGTTCGATCCGTTTAGCATGTTCCGTTTCCGCAAGCACAAGACCAACGAGCAACGCACCGATGGCTTCAGCAACATGGATCGTTTCGGAGAAACCAGCGACAAGGAACAATGCCCCGAAAACAACAAGTGAGAATAATTCATTGGAACGAATTTTCAGCAATTTATTCAGTAGCGGTGTAGCTTTACGTCCGAGAATGATGACTACAAGCATGAAGCCGAGAGCAATCAGTGCGGACATGATTACGCCTCCGATGGAGGATGAATCACTGAGTACAAGTCCGGACAGGATGGAAATATATACGGCGAGGAATACGTCCTCAAACATAATGATACCCAGAATCATCTCGGTCTCCGGATTGGCTGTTCGTTTCAAATCAACAAGCACCTTGGCAACAATGGCACTAGACGAGATCGTTGTTATGCCTGCAATGATGAGTGCCTCAGCTGCCGGGAAACCGGAAGCAAAACCGAATACTAATCCGAGTGTGAAGTTAATCCCGATATAGATCGAGCCGCCAACAACGATGGAGCGACCCGATTTGACTAAACGACCTACAGAAAACTCCAATCCCAGATAGAACAAAAGGAATAGAATACCGATTCGACCCATAAAGTCGATGAACGGCTGGCTTTCAATAAATCGGAAGTCCAAATGCCAGATTTGCATGGCATGTGGTCCCACGGCCATCCCGATCAGAATATAGAACGGAACAACCGAAAATCTCAGTTTTGCGGATAAAAGGCCGGCTGCTGCAATAAGCACCAGCGCGAGCCCCACTTCAAAAATCAAATGGTCCATCGAGTTACCCCCTTCCCGTCAGGAGGAGGGACTTGAAAAGCTTCTGCTGGTTGCGTTCGCCAACGGCGACTACCGTAGATTCTGCGCTAATCACAACCTCCGGACCTGGGCTGATGTGTTTTTTATGATTTTTCTCCACAACGGCAATGACCGTTGCACCAGAGTTTTGACGTACATTCAATTCACCAATGGATTTGCCAATGCATCCAAATGAAGCTTCGATTTTATACCATTCGATAATCAGATCATCAAAGGTAACTTCAATATTTTCAAGTTGCTTCGGTTTGTAAGTTAATCCGCCAACGATCGCGGCAATCTGTCTTGCCTCATTGTCGTCAAGTGTAATCATAGAGATGCTTTGATCCGGGTCATCATATTCAAAATGATACATTTCACGGCGTCCATCATCGTGAATAATAATGACGATTTTATCACCGCTGCTCGTTTCAATTTGAAATTTTTTGCCGATTCCCGGCAAGTCTGTTTCGCGTACATCCATGGATAGTATGCCTCCTTAGTAATTGAGGCTGGCCATAGAAGGAAGGCCTTTCTTCCCGTAATCAATTGATCTGCTGCTCAGGCGGAACATCAAATGGTGCAGGGAAACAGAGCCAGTAATTCCTGACACAGCCGAATATATGATGTGTAATCAAAATCAGTTTTGTGAAATAAAGCTCAACAAATAAACGAACACATATAAAGTTCAAATCAGTTGTTTCAAAAGTAACGTTTACATAATGGGTTATAAGTTATGCATGAGAACACCGTCTATAACAAGAGGTGGCTCCATGCTCTGGCAACCTGACGAATACGGCAAACAGGCTCTTAACGAGCTCAGGCGTATCTCGGTGCCATTGGGGAGAGGGATAAATACATACTGGTGTATTTAATTGGCAACAGAAATAATCTGCGCTTGAACAGACAATACCACGGTTTAAAAGACAGACCTGCTGTAGGAATTCGCAGCACGATTAATAATGCGAGGACAAGAAATACAGGCTTGGTTTGCTTAACAGCCAGCTTAGACATTACTTGCGGATTTTTGCGAATGGCAGGTTTCTGCTGAGACTCGGGTATTTGAGACAGCACTTCAAGCCCTTCTTTATTCGAAGTGGCATCGACGGATACACCAACGGCAGACTCTGTCTGCATTGGAATCGGGAAGCACAGCGCCTGAAAAACGCATAAAATGATGATAATCATGTGATGGAGCAGTCTAGGATGTTGTCTCATTTTCGGCTTCCCCCCTTCCGTGAAGATACTGTTATAAAAATAATAACACATTTTTGCGTGATCTCCAAACCATTCATTCATAGTTCACGAAACCTTCTATTATTCTTTTTGCCAAAAAACTTTTGCTCGCGTTTTATGCTGAGAAATCATGACACCCTTTCCATCAAACCGCTTCGTATATCCCTTTGGGCCTTGCCATATACTTTGAAGAGAAAGGAAAGGAGTGATTCTTATGGAACTGTTTACAGTATGGACCGATGTGTCTGGGCAAGAGGAGGCAGCCCTTTTTCAACAATGCATTAAGGAAAAAACCAAAGGTTTACATATAAGTAAAAGAGGCTTCCGGCTCACCTTCAAACATAAGGATGGCAGAGCAGTCTGGACGTGCAGAGGCAATGAGAATCACGAAGATTTCCAGCAGTGGTTGCCACGAATCAGTGATTTGCTTTCCCTGGGTATTGCGGATTATATAATGGAAACACAGGAACGAAGCATGGTAGAGAATATTATTGCCAAATCATGCTCGGTAATGGATGAACACGAAGTTGAGAAGGTTCACCGCATCTGCATGCCGTTGCTCGTGAATAGTGACTTGCATCAACCGGGCCTGCGGGAGCGCCGCCGTGCAACATTAGCGAGAGGTTTAAGGCAGGATTTGGAGGACATCCATTTTTTCCATCTCGAAGGAATCCTGAATTTCCGTATACGTGCCTACAAGCAGGAATTGCAGGAGCTCGTGGAATATGCACTCGATGAGTTCTGGATGGATCGTCAATATGAAGAGTTCATGGGACTGTTGAAGTATTTTGTATTTTTTCAGGAGGCTAAAGTTCCTTTAATCCATCTGATTCACAAGGGCAAACATGAATTTCAGGTGCTTGATGCGGGACTTAATCTGTTGCCTGTGCAGAAAGATGAGCAAGTGGTTGTGGAGATGCCAGGACTGGAACTGGAGATGGATATCGAGGATATGATCGTGAGTACGCTTATTTCCATATCACCGGAAAAGGTCATGCTGCACACCAGCACTCCCGAGTTGCCCATCATCTCGACGATATGCCAAATTTTCGAAGATAAGGTGCAGATATGCCATCAATGTCCCGAATGCGAAGTGCTTCGTTCTGGATTGCTGACAAGTCTTGACGCAGGCGATCTGGGCAATTATAATAACTGTTGATACAAAAGCGTTGACAAAGACAAGAGCCACACGTTAGATCGGTGCAGAGAGAGGAACCTGGGCTGAAATTTCCTCCGGATATCGCGTATGGTTTACCCCTTTGGAGCTGCAATTTTGAAAATAAAACCGGTTACCCAACCATTTGAAGGATGGCGGTTTTGTGAGTAAGGATTTGCCGGGTCATGCCCGTTACCGACATGCCAATGAGGGCTGTTTTCCTAATATGAGGAACAATCAGCTGAATTAGGGTGGAACCACGAGATATAACACTCGTCCCTTGACCGGGACGGGTGTTTTTTGCGTTCTTTTTCGTTGATCTAAGGGCGAACTGGAAATACGCAATAGATGATCAGTCCATTGCATGACAATGAAAATGAATGATGTATATTTTACAGGAGGAATGAGACAAATGGCAGTAAACATTAAACTACCGGATGGTTCCGTACGTGAGTACGCAGATGGGAGCAGTATTGAGGATGTAGCCGCTTCAATTAGCAGTGGGCTTCGCAAAAATGCCGCAGCAGGAAAACTGGATGGCATCGTGGTGGATCTGTCCACTCCAATTCATGAAGGGGCTTTGGTGGAGATCGTAACGTTGGATTCCCCTGAAGGTCTTGAAGTGATGCGCCACAGTACAGCTCACTTGCTGGCTCAGGCGGTAAAACGTCTGTACGGTAACAAAGAAGTTCATCTGGGCGTAGGACCAGTCATCGAAGATGGCTTCTACTATGACATGGATCTCGAACATCCGCTTAACCCGGAAGATTTACAGAAGATCGAGAAGGAAATGGAACGCATCGTCAATGAAAATCTGCCTATCGTGCGCAAAGAAGTTAGCCGTGCGGAAGCCATCAAGATTTTCAATGAAGTCGGCGACCCATACAAACTTGAATTAATCAATGCTTTACCGGAAGATAGCGTAATTACGATCTATGAACAAGGCGAATTTTTCGACTTGTGTCGTGGACCACACGTTCCATCTACAAGCAAGATTAAAGTGTTCAAACTGATGAACGTAGCGGGTGCATACTGGCGCGGGGACAGCAAGAACAAAATGTTGCAACGGGTGTACGGTACTGCTTTTGTGAAAAAAGCACAGCTGGACGAGCACTTGCATTTCCTGGAGGAAGCGCGCAAGCGTGATCACCGTAAACTGGGTAAAGAACTTGAAATGTTCACGTTCTCGCAACTCGTAGGTCAAGGTCTGCCAATCTGGTTGCCTAACGGTGCAAAATTGCGCCGTACACTGGAACGATATATCGTTGATCTGGAAGAAAGCCTTGGTTATCAGCACGTTTACACTCCTGTATTGGGGAACGTAGAGCTGTACAAAACTTCCGGTCACTGGGAGCACTACCAGGAAGACATGTTCCCGAAAATGATCATGGACAATGAAGAACTGGTTCTTCGTCCGATGAACTGTCCTCACCACATGATGGTGTACAAATCCAATATGCACAGCTACCGTGATCTTCCGATCCGTATTGCCGAACTTGGTATGATGCATCGCTATGAAATGTCAGGTGCGTTGACAGGTCTGCACCGTGTACGTGCGATGACACTGAATGACTCTCACATCTTTGCACGTCCGGATCAGATCAAAGAAGAGTTTGCTCGTGTTATCGAATTGATCCAAACGGTATATAAAGACTTTGGCATTCACGAATATCGTTTCCGTCTATCTTACCGTGATCCGCAAGACACCGAGAAATACTTCCAGAACGATGAGATGTGGGAAATGTCTCAACGCATGCTGCGTGAAGTTGTGGAAGAACTTGATCTTCCGTTCTATGAAGCTGAAGGCGAAGCGGCGTTCTACGGTCCGAAGCTGGATGTACAGATCAAGACTGCACTTGGCAAAGAAGAAACACTTTCTACCGTTCAACTGGACTTCTTGCTCCCTGAGCGCTTTGAGCTTGAATATGTTGGTGATGATGGGCAGAAGCATCGTCCGGTCGTTATCCACCGGGGCGTAATTAGTACAATGGAACGTTTCACTGCATTTTTGCTGGAGAACTTCGCAGGTGCATTCCCGCTTTGGTTGTCTCCAGTACAAGCCAAAGTCATTCCGGTATCCGGAAATTACGATGAGTATGCGCGTGAAGTAGAAGCGAAGCTGAAACGTGCAGGAATCGCGGCAGAAGCAGATCTTCGCAACGAGAAACTGGGTTACAAAATCCGTGAAGCGCAGCTAGAAAAAATGCCTTACATGTTCGTTGTGGGCGAGAACGAGAAAAATGCTGCATCGGTATCCGTACGTAAACGCGGAGAGGGCGATCTGGGCATGAAGCTGGTGGATGAGATTGTGGCTCAGTTGAAAGAAGAAATTGCTTCAAGACAAGTCTAGTTTAGAATCCTGTGTTGTAAAATAAATCTAACGAAACCGTCTGAGAACATGGCTGAACCCATCGTTTTCAGACGGTTTTTGTGTTTCTTTTTGTATCTATACTCTGACAAAAGGTATAAGATAGATGCTTTTTGGTAACCCTTTGCAAGTGAGGGGGAGGTTATACCATGAAAAAGCATTTTTTAAAATTCAATGAAAACCACAAGTTCATCATCATGTGCTGCTTCATATTTGCCGGGATTTTGATGAGTTTCAATGAGGCCAAGGCCTATATATTTGAAGAGGAAAGCACGATCATGCATGTCCAGGAAATGAACAATAATAACAAACAAGATGTAGCTCGTGATTTAAAAGTCGAGCAGACAGGAGAGCAAAATCAACTCGAACCTGTATACACGGACGAGGCTCAATTGACTACACTCGTGTACATGGCTTTTATGTGGTCTCCACAGCCAATGGTGTTGCCAAAACCTGAATTACCAGCCAAACGGGTGATTGATCCTGCTGACCCGGCCATGCCAGTGCTGGCACCGCGTTCAGAACAAATTTTGGAAACCCAGAAGGTGACGGCAACAGGATATACAGCAGGAGTCGAATCCACTGGTAAAACGCCAAAACATCCGCAATACGGTATAACGTATTCTGGGGTAAAGGTTCGACGGGACAAGGAAACCGTATCTACCATTGCAGCAGATCCGAAGTTATTTCCGATGGGTTCCATATTGTATATACCTGGTTATGGTTACGGTATCGTTGCGGATACAGGCTCGGCCATTAAAGGCAACAAAATCGATCTGTATTTTCCGACGACCAAGCAGGTGTACAAAGAATGGGGTAAAAAGGATGTTGAAGTACAGGTTATCAAGCAGGGTGCAGGGAAATGTACGGAGCAGATGCTGGCGGAGTTGTCCAAAGCGATCGATGTCTATAAAACTGTACCGGATTCCTGGCTGGACAAAGCTATCTGAGAATGGAATGTTATGCCTGAATAACAAAATGGCTCTCTTCACATAATATTGACTGGGGACGAACCCCGCACTGCAACAGGCAGTGTAAATATGAAGAGAGAGGTGATTCGTTGTGGCAAAGAAATCCCAAGGGTACCAAACGCCGAACGAGAAGTATGATGCTGAATTTGGACAGGAGAATGGAAGCGCCGCGTCTAAAGTGAAGCAATCCGCTCAAAACAAAGTACAAGACAATTTCCAAACACCTGATGAAAAATATAATGCCGAGTTTGGTGTAGAAAACACAGGTCAAACCGGCCGTGCAGGAAAAATGAAAAAGTAAGTTGCCACGGTTCAAGCATTAAACTATGCAAAATGAATAAAGAATCGATGATGATTTGTACACCCTGGAGCGGTTGCTCCGGGGTGTTTTCATTTTCATATTCCCGATTTCATGTTCCTTTTCTAAAATGATTAAAATTTACATAATTCTCCTCAGCCCTCAGTCTCGAGACCGAGACAAATTCCACCTGTCGGCGCTGTTAACCTTAGCATGTCTAAGGTACACTGGATATAGAATAAAGACAAAGGAGACATGAGTGATGAAACGATCTACGCTAGACCGTTTGTGGGTTGGCATACCTCTTATCGCTATAGGTGCAATGATCTTGCTCAGACAATTGGGATATGACATTGATGTAGGATATATATTTAGAACATACTGGCCGGTGTTTTTGATCTGGTGGGGAGTGAAAGGTTTGACGGAAATTCGCCGTAACGGGGGATATGCTGCTATTGGGCCCGTTGTCGTGCTTTCCATAGGTGGATTCTTCCTTGCGCGTAACTTGGGCGTGATTGGTTATTCCCTAGGAGAATTCATTCGTTATCTAGTTCCAATTCTGCTGATCGGCGGAGGGTTATATGTACTAATTGGACCAGGTCATCGGGATCGGAAACCTCATGGAAATGGAAGCAAAACACCGCCTCCACCGCCTGAGCAGCCTTATAAGCCATTGTCCCCTCAAGATTTGGAGATGCCCTCATCATTCGATGAAGAGTTCGAGAAGACCTTTGGCAAACCAAAGCAAGAGCAACCCTCGAGTAAGCATCAATCCTTTCATTCCGAAGAGGGGCCGAACCTGAAAAAAGACAGTGAAAAGTTCGGACAGTCACATCAGAAGTACCATTCACATTCGGATGATCCAAAATTTGGAGGCTTTGGCCACGCTAATTCTCATAACTATAAGTATGGATATGAAGAAGGCTATGGCAAAACAATCAATAAATCCACTTTCATTGGTGATTTTCATATGGGTAAAGAAGTGTTTACGCTGAAACCGATGAATATCTCCTCATTTATTGGGGATACCGTTATTGATTTGACCAAGGCACAGATTCCATATGGAGAGACCAAAATTGTCATTTCACATTTTATTGGCGATGTTAAGATTTTTGTTCCAGAAGACATGGATCTGGGCATTTCACTCACCAGCAGCTCTTTTCTGGGAGACATGAAGCTTCTGGGTACAAAACGTGGAGGTTTTTTGGGAAATGCGCAGGAGGAAACTCCGCACTACCAAGAAGCCGGTAAGAAGCTCCGCATTATTGTCAGTGTTTTTATTGGCGATGTCAAAGTAAACAAGGTGGATTAACCTATGATTCGAACGATTCTTAAGGCAAACAAGTGGGAACTGATGACGTATTTCGTGTTAACCGGATTGATCACACTGGGCGGATTCTATCTGTTATATGGGGATGTGCTTACAGGGGATAATCGCAATCGGGCATGGACGTATATCGGAGTTGTCGTTGTAGGAACTGTGGTCACCGGATATATCGCCGCATTGCGGCTTCAGCGCAAAATTGATTTGCTCGATCTCAATATGTTGAAAGTATCTAAAGGAAATCTTGCGGTTCGCATGCCTGATGCGGAAGATGCTTCTTTTGGACGGGTCTATCAGGAATTTAATGTGATGATGGAGTCCATTGAGAAAAAAATGAGGTTACTCCAGCGGCTTGGTGAGCAAGAGGTAATTGAAAAGGAACAGGCTTCTGAGCGTGCCGTTATCGAAGAACGTAAACGAATGGCAAGGGATCTGCATGACACAGTGAGTCAACAACTATTCGCCATGCACATGTCTGCTTCATCCCTTCCCCGTCTGCTAGAGATGAATCCGGAGCATGGTCGCAATGTGCTCGACCAGTTAATTCAGATGTCTCATATTGCACAGCGCCAGATGCGTGGATTGATCGCGCAACTCAGGCCGATTGAATTGGAGGGACGCGACCTAACTGCAGCACTCGACAGCTGGTTCCCTGATTATTGTCGGCAAAATGGTTTAAAAGGCGTGAAAGAGCTGGAGTTGGATGGCGGAGTCTCTGATGCCATTGAGCACCAGCTGTTTCTCATTATTCAGGAGGCTGTAGCCAATGTTGTTAAACATGCTGAAGCTGGACTCGTTAGTCTGGCTATCCGGGAATCGGAGCATCAGATCAGCATGAGCATTAGTGATGACGGGCAAGGTTTCTTGCAACAGACGGAGCGACCAGGCTCATATGGGTTGTCCACGATGCGAGAACGTGCCGAGAAGCTGGGCGGTCAGGTGCAGATTATATCCAAGCCTGGGGCGGGTACGACGGTACGAGTGCTCATCCCGAAATTTGATAACGTGTCCGAGGAGGAATCAGAATGAATGGCAAAGTAAACGTAATGATTGTGGATGACCACGATATGGTACGAATGGGCTTGAAGACTTACCTCATGCTGGAGCCTACGTTCCATGTGATGGCGGAAGCAGGTAACGGGCAACATGCACTCGATCAGCTACGTCAGATGAAGGATTCGGAAATGCCGGACCTGATTCTGATGGATCTGATGATGCCGGTGATGAACGGAGCTGAGGCTACGCAAGCCATCATGTCTGAATTTCCGAATATGAAGATTGTCATGCTGACCAGTTTTCTGGAAGATGATCTCGTTGTTCAAGCGATTGAGGCAGGAGCAGTAAGTTATGTGCTCAAAACGGTATCCGCCGAAGAACTGATCTATGCTCTTCAAGGTGCTAACCGAGGCATGCCCGTGATGACAGGAGATGTCTCACAGGCGTTAACGCGAGGCATCCGGCAGCGGACGGCGAGGGACAGTGAATCTGGACTTACGGATCGGGAGAAGGAAGTACTTCTACTTATTGCTGAAGGGAAAACCAATAAAGATATCGGAGAAGAATTACATATCAGTATTAAAACCGTTAAAACACATGTAAGTAATTTGCTGATGAAATGTGAGATGGATGATCGGACACAACTGGCGATTTATGCACATCGGCAAGGATGGGTGAAGAAGCAAGGCTGAAAATGTTGCTATGACGGGAAAAATCAGCAAATATTGCATGCTTTTATCTCCTTTTTAATTGTTTTTAAGGTACGATTAAGGTTCAAAGTACAAAATAAGAACAGTTAAAGAATATCTCTTGCAAATAAGAGATTGGGAGGTAGAGAGGCATGGACGAACGTAATTATAGATCAAATCGACAAGATGAGGAAAAAGAAACGAATCAAACTGAAAATCGCAATCCTGCCGGAAATGATGACTCCTCGTATTATTATTCTTACGGACCATTCCAGTCTGTGAGTCAGGAAGATACAGCTAGTGGCAATGGGCCAAGGCAAGAAGGAAATGTGGAGATTACAAGACCAGATCCAATAAAACCTGTACCTTCTTACCATAATAATGACTCCTCTGGTCAAACGGGCAGAATGTCTGGCGGCGGTTCGGGTCATGGCGGAGGTCAAGGAAATGGAAATAACAATGGTAACTGGAACTATAACAACCGTAGACCAAGGTCTTCTGTAAGATCACTTCTGTTCTCCTTTATCGCAGGTATGTTAGTCATCACTGTGTTGATGTACACAGCCGACAGAACGAACATGTTCACACCCCAAGCCGCGCTGACGAATAACGGAACGGAATCTGCTCAGGAAACACCGAGTAATACAGGTGGAGGTAACAACGTGACGGCGTCCTTGCTACCGACAGGTAAAGAGGATGTATCCTCTGTGGTGAAACAGGCGAGCCCGGCTGTTGTTAAAATTGAAACGCTGGCTAAACAGTCCACACGTGGTTCTGGACAAGGTGGAGCAAATACAAACGATCCGTTGTATCAATACTTCTTTGGTGGCGGACTTGGTGGACCTAACGGAAATCAACAACAACAAGAACAAGGGCAACAGCCTCAACCTCAAGCGAGCAATCAACTCGTACCCATGGGGATCGGCTCCGGATTTATTTTTGACAAAGAAGGTTATATACTGACGAACCAGCACGTTGTTCAAGGTGCAGATGTCATTCAGGTAACACTTGAGAACAATAGCAAGCCATATGAAGCTAAATTGCTCGGAAGCAGTTTTGATCTTGACCTTGCCGTGTTGAAAATTGAGAAAAATAGCGGAGATAAAGATTTCCCTGTAGCACCGCTAGGCAACTCAAATAGCACACAAGTTGGTGAATGGCTTGTAGCGATTGGTAACCCTGAAGGTTTTGAACATACAGTCACTGCAGGTGTTCTTAGTGCCAAAGAACGTACGATCAGCATTCCGGATCAAGAAACAGGTAAAACACGTGAATACAGCCACTTGTTGCAAACAGATGCTTCGATTAACCCGGGTAACTCGGGTGGTCCGCTGCTGAATCTGAATGGAGAAGTTATCGGTATGAACGTTGCTGTAAGTGCGGATGCTCAAGGTATCGGTTTTGCAATCCCGTCCAGTGTAATCTCTGAAGCGGTGAAATACTTGAAAGAGAACAAAGATGTTCCCAAAGAACCTGTACCGTTTATCGGTGCTTCTCTGATGAATCTCACCCCGGAAGTGGCCAAACAAATGGGAACAAATATTACGGAAGGTTCAGTTGTTGCAAGCACGGTGTACCAATCTCCAGCTTACCAGTCTGATCTGAGACCGTATGATATCATTACCGGCGTAAATGGTACTTCAAAAGCAACAAGTCAGGATTTGATCGACTTTATCAAGACTCAGAAAGTCGGCGGAGAGATTACGCTTAATGTTGTACGTGACGGCAAAAAGATTGATGTGAAAGTGAAAATTGGCAACAAGTATGATTACGATACAACACAAACACAGCAACAATAGTTGCAACCAGGTTGAAGTATATGAAGGTAAGAACGGAAGGGTTTAAGGCCCTTCCGTTTTTTTGCACGATGTTTCTGTTCTGTTTTTGCATAGTTTCTCTATTATGGATTATGGAGAAGATGCGAATCGGGCTTTGGCCTGTTACAATGGGGATACAACGATAGGGTAAAGGAGAAAGACCATGCGCTCAACGATTTTAATTGTAGATGACGACGAGAAAATTGTGTCTATGCTGCGCCGAGGCCTGGCATTTGAAGGATATGAGGTTCAGACAGCTTCTAACGGAGCAGAAGGCCTAAGCAAGCTGATGGATAAGGAGCCGGATATCGTAGTGCTCGATGTGATGATGCCGCAGATCGATGGCTTTGAGGTATGCCGCAGATTGAGAGAAGCAGGTAGTAAAGTTCCTGTGCTGATGCTTACTGCAAAGGATGAGGTTCAGAGCCGGGTGACCGGACTGGATACTGGTGCTGACGATTATTTGGTGAAGCCGTTCGCACTGGAAGAATTGCTCGCACGTGTCCGTGCTTTGCTGCGTCGCAAAGCGGATATCTCCAACGTGGTAGACAATCGCCTGGTATATGAAGATATCATTCTGGATAACGATTCACGCGAAGTGCTCCGAGATGGCAAACGTCTTGAACTGACAGCAAAAGAGTTTGAATTGCTTAATCTGTTTATGCAAAATCCGAGAAGGGTACTGTCTCGTGACCTCATTATGGATAAAATATGGGGATACGATTATAGCGGCGAGTCCAATGTGCTAGAGGTCTATATCGCGATGCTTAGACAGAAAACAGAAGAGCATGGTGGCAAACGTCTCATTCAGACGATCCGGGGAGCCGGCTATATTTTGAGAGGTGACTCGTAACATGTCCATTCGGTTAAGACTAACCGCATGGTATTCGGGGATTCTTGCAGCCGTGCTGATTTTTTGGGGTGTGGTCATTTATGCTTTTGTGTATTTTAATTCATATCAAGAAGTCGAGCATCAGCTTGCGGAGAAAAGTAATAAGATTTTAAGTCAGATTAATCTGAATTTTCTCAACCAACTGAATCTAAATCTGGATCCATTTACTGAGATTGAATTGCAAGGTTCCCAAATTTATATTCAGCTATCCGATTATGAGACGGGTAATAGTAACCGATCCAACAATATGGAAAAAGTAGGTTTGCAATTCCCAGTGATGAGTTCGGAACGCTTGCTTAGAGAACCGGGATTGACAAAAATCTATATAAACGGAACACCGTTTATGGTAAATCAGGATCCTATTATGATTAAAATGAATGGCGTAACTAGCGTTAAAGGTGTTCTTCAAGTGGGAACGGTTGTGAATTCACAGGAGCGTTTGCTTGAGGCATTAAGGAATATCCTGGTGTTCGGATGGCTTGTAGCTATGGCGCTTGCCATTACATCCGGTTTGATTCTGGCCCGTAAGTCCATGCGACCACTGGTTAATGTGATTGATGCCGCTAATCAGATTCAGTCTGGAGACGATCTTAGTGTACGTATTCAGTATTCGGGACCGAAGGATGAGATCGGTCGTCTGATTGAAACGGTGAATAACATGCTGGAGCGAACCGAGCTGTCTTTCCGTGGGCTGGAAGAGACGAATACGGCACAGCGCCGATTCGTATCCGATGCTTCCCACGAGTTGCGTACACCGCTGACTACCATTCGAGGAAATGTGGATTTCCTGAAAAAGCTGTGGGATCAGGAGGGTGGAGACCGCCCGAATCTGGATGAAGAAACGATTAGGCAGATGTCTCTTGAGGCAATTGAGGATATGGCTGATGAGGGCAAACGTATGAGCCGTCTGATCAGCGATATGTTATCCCTTGCCAGAGCGGATACAGGTCAGAAAATCGAGCTCAATCCCATTCCGTTGCAGATTCTGGTGCAGGAAGTAGCGCGTAGAGCCCAGTTCCTGGATCGACAAGCAGACTGGCTTCCTGGGGATTTGTCGATTCTGAACGGTATTTACGTAAACGGAAGCAAAGATTATCTGCAACAAGTCTTGTTTATTTTTATCGAAAATGCCTTTAAGTACACACCGGAGGGTTCGGTTACGCTGGATGCTCTGTTGTATAAAGGGCAGGTCGGACTGCGGATCAGTGACACGGGAATCGGTATGGAACGGGATCAGGTACCGTTTATTTTTGACCGGTTCTACCGGGCAGATGAATCTCGTGGGGCGACGCCGGGTATCGGACTTGGATTATCCATTGCTAAATGGATCATTGAGGAGCATAACGGGTCGGTTGAAGTGGTAACGAGACGAGGAGAAGGAACCACTTTTATCATCTGGTTGCCTGTGGTCTTTGCCCCGCCTATCGAATAAAGGTATAATAGGATGAAGACTGCAATTACATCGGCCTATACAGCCGAAAAGAAAGCGGGTGGCAACCAAGTGGAAGTACTGCGAATTTCGCCGCGGGGATACTGTTATGGAGTTGTAGATGCCATGGTGCTTGCTCGTCAGGCGGCACGCAACCTGGATTTACCACGGCCTATTTATATATTAGGTATGATTGTGCATAACAAACATGTGACTGATTCTTTTGAAGATGAGGGCATTATTACTCTAGACGGTCCTAATCGGATGGAGATTCTGAATCAGGTGGAGAGTGGAACGATTATTTTTACGGCTCACGGTGTCTCGCCGGAGGTACGTAAGCTGGCTCGGGAGAAGGGGCTGACCACAGTAGATGCAACCTGTCCAGATGTTACGAAGACTCATGATCTGATCCGGGAGAAGACGGCTGAAGGTTATGATATTATCTACATCGGTAAGAAGAATCATCCGGAACCGGAAGGTGCGATTGGTGTTGCACCAGACCGTGTTCATCTGATTGAGAAGGAAGAAGAGATTGAAGATCTGATCGTGCCTGCGGGGAAAATTTTGATTACCAATCAGACGACAATGAGTCAATGGGACATCAAACACATTATGAGCCGGTTGCTGGAGAAATTCCCAGGAGCTGAGATTCATAACGAAATATGTCTCGCTACGCAAGTACGTCAAGAAGCGGTAGCAGAGCAAGCTGGGCAGGCCGATCTTGTTATTGTTGTAGGTGATCCACGTAGCAATAACTCCAATCGTTTGGCACAAGTGTCCGAGGAGATTGCGGGCGTGACGGCATATCGTATATCCGACGTATCTGAAATTCAACAAGACTGGTTGAAAGGTGTGCAGAAAGTGGCTGTGACATCAGGCGCTTCAACTCCAACACCAATCACCAAGGAAGTTATTCAATATCTGGAGCAGTATGAGCATGATCAGCCGGAAACGTGGGAAATTGTACGTACCGTTAATATGAGCAAGCTATTGCCTCCGGTTCGAGAGAAGACGCGTACCACATAATTTCAAAAGTGAATAGGAAACATCCTGCTGTGCAGATCCTCGTTTCATTGGGACGTGACATAGCGGGATGTTTTTTTGTCCATACAGTTTATATTTTACCTGTAGAAAATACCGGATATAGTGATCACTTCTTGACGATGGGAAGAAACTGTGTTATATTTGCTTTAGTGATTAAAAGCTTAAAAGCGAACAAGCGTTTAAGCGTGACAGAGTTTTTGGGATACGGACCACAAGATAATTAGACGCACGATAAACGAGTGCTCTTATACAAGGAAGGATGGGACAATTTATGATCGTAATCGCAGGCAAAGCTACCTCGGAGGACCAAATTCAAGATATCGTTAGTGTGATTGAAAAGGAAGGGTTGCAGGCACATGTATCCCGTGGAGAGGATCGCACCATCATTGGATTAATTGGTAAAGTTGAACCTAAAATGCAAGAACACTTGCGCCAAATGAAGGGCGTCGAGAACGTGGTGAAGATTTCGAAATCTTACAAATTGGCAAGTCGTGACTTCCATCCAGAAGATACCGTAATTTCGATCAAAGGTGTAGATATCGGCGGGAAAGAACTTGTCGTTATGGGCGGACCTTGTGCGGTTGAATCTGCAGCACAGATTGATGAGATTGCTGGCCTTGTGAAAGCTGCGGGTGGTCAAGTTCTTCGTGGTGGTGCCTTCAAACCACGTACAGGACCGTATAGCTTCCAAGGAACAGGTGTAGAAGGTCTGATCATGATGGCGGAAGCAGGCCAGAAGCATAATCTATTGACGATTACCGAAGTCATGACGCCTGAATACGTAGATATTTGCGCAGAGTATGCGGATATTCTGCAGGTGGGTACACGTAACATGCAGAACTTCGACTTGTTGCGCAAGTTAGGTGAGTGCGGCAAACCGGTATTGTTGAAGCGCGGATTCAGTGCGACATACGATGAATTGCTTAATGCGGCGGAGTACATCCTCGCTGGTGGCAATCCAAATGTGATGTTATGTGAACGAGGTATCCGTACGTTTGAACAATACACTCGTAATACGCTGGATCTGTCGGCAATCCCTGTCTTGCAGTCTTTGAGCCATCTACCAGTCATCTCTGACCCGAGCCATGGTACGGGACGTCGTGAACTGGTAGAACCGATGACCAAAGCTTCGGTAGCTGCTGGAGCTAACGGCTTGATTATTGAGATGCACACAGATCCCGATAACTCCATGACTGGAGACGGTGTGCAGTCTCTGTTCCCTGATCAGTTTGCGAACCTGTTACAAGATCTGGAGAAACTAGCCCCGATTGTTGGGAAAACATTTAACACAGCTAAACAGCCTGCTGCATTTTTCCCGGCACGTGTAGGCGTATAATTAACACGGTTATAGAGATTTGAAGAGTCAAAACCGGACTTCTGTTCAGATTTGTTCCTTGTGAACAATTTGGGTAGATGTCCGGTTTTTCGTCTGTTTTGCACAGATGAACATATTTATTAATCAAAGGTGATAAGAAACATTTATGATGTCACGTTTTTCCATGATTTAGGGTGTTTTTGGGGTCGCTTCACCGCATTAAATCGGTCAAATATAAACTATTTGCTTTGTTATATGCATTTTTGAATATTATAAAATGTAAGTATACCTAACATGCTCGCAAAAAATACCTTACATAAGTATTGACGATGTTATGTTTCAGAATTTATAATGACGACAGAAAAAAATTCGAATATATAGACATTTTCTTCGTGGGGTTGTTTAATGTTCGGAATATTTGGGAGGACGAATACATGTCGGTTGAAAACGTATTGAAATCAATTCAAGAGAACAACATCGAGTGGGTAGATTTTCGTTTTGTAGATTTGGCTGGTCGTGCGCATCATATCTCTTTGCCAGCTTCGGCTGTTGATGCAGACACGTTCGTAAATGGAGTAGCGTTTGATGGTTCTTCTATCCAAGGTTTCCGTGGTATTGAAGAGTCCGATATGGTTATGATGCCTGACCCTGAAGCGACTTATGTCGATCCGTTCACTGCACACCCTACATTGAATGTTATGTGTGACATTTTCACACCGGATGGCGAGCGTTATGAGCGTGACCCACGCAGTATCGCAGTTAAAGCTGAAGCTTTCCTGAAAGAAAGCGGCGTAGGTACTGCAGCGTTCTTCGCACCAGAGTCCGAGTTCTTCATCTTTGACGATGTTCGTTATGAGAGCGGCACGAACAGCTCTTCTTACTTCGTTGATTCCGAAGAAGCATCATGGAACACAAACCGCAAAGAAGAAGGCGGCAACCTGGGCTTTAAAGTTCGCACTAAAGGTGGATATGTTCCAGTAGCTCCAGTGGATACCCAACAAGATATCCGTAGCGAAATGTGTCGTTTGTTGGAGGAAGCTGGTTTGTCCATCGAGCGTCATCACCATGAAGTAGCGACTGCGGGCCAAGCTGAAATCAACTTCCGTTTTGATACGTTGAAGAAAACAGCAGATAACCTGCTTGTATACAAATACATCGTGCACAATACGGCACGTCAATATGGTAAAGTAGCAACATTCATGCCAAAACCATTGTTTGGTGATAACGGAAGCGGAATGCACGTTCACCAATCGATCTTCGATGGCGATTCCCCATTGTTCTATGACAAAGGCGGTTATGCTAACCTGAGCGAAATGGCTCTGCACTACATCGGAGGTATCTTGTACCACGCTCCAGCACTGATCGCTTTGACGAACCCAAGCACGAACTCGTTCAAACGTTTGGTTCCTGGTTATGAAGCACCGGTTAACTTGGTATACTCCAAAGGTAACCGTTCTGCAGCTGTACGTATCCCGGTAGCAGCGGTAACACCTAAAGGTTGTCGTATCGAGTTCCGTACACCTGACTCCACTGCTAACCCTTACTTGGCATTCTCCGCAATGCTGATGGCTGGTCTGGACGGAATCAAACGCAAAATCAACCCAACTGAGCTCGGATATGGTCCACTCGATAAAAATATCTACGACCTTTCTGATGCAGATAAAGAAAACATCCGCAGTGTACCGGCTTCCCTCGAAGAAGCACTGGATGCACTGGCAGCTGATAACGAGTTCTTGACTGAAGGTGGCGTGTTCACCAAAGAATTCATCGATAATTACATCAACCTCAAACGCGATGAAGCTAAAGCTGTTGCAATCCGCATTCATCCGCATGAGTACAGTCTCTACTTCGACTGCTAATCGGTTGGAGTCAGAACCGAAATTGTTCCAAATCAAAGCCTCCGGGATGCTTCTCGGAGGCTTTTCCTTGAAACAAACAGTATAGCGCTTTAACTTTTTAGGGTGATAAAGGAATTTGATGGCTTTTAACGAGTTTTCAGTGCATATTCCCCTTGAAGCGTTCAGGGAATACTGATATCATAGCGATAATATTTACTTCATATGTCAGTTAAGGATGGAAAGGGCGGGGGATTTTGTGACAAAGAGAGCGTATAACTTTAATGCAGGACCAGCAGCGTTGCCACTAGAAGTATTGGAGCGTGCTCAGGCGGAATTTGTAGATTTTCGTAATACAGGCATGTCGATTATGGAGATGTCTCACCGTGGGGCCGTGTACGAGTCTGTACATAATGAAGCTCAGGAGCGATTGCTGTCGTTGCTAGGCAATCCGAAAGGGTATAAAGTTCTTTTCTTGCAAGGCGGTGCAAGCACACAATTCGCGATGTTGCCTATGAACCTGCTTGGGGCGGGTCAGACAGCTAGTTACATCATGACAGGCAGCTGGGCCAAAAAGGCTCTGTCTGAAGCGAAGTTAATTGGTGAGACACAGATCGTAGCTTCTTCAGAATCCGATAAATTTATGAAATTACCGGATGTTTCGAATCTGAGTTTGCCTGAACGTACGGCTTATGTGCATGTAACTTCAAATGAGACAATTGAAGGTACACAATTCAAGGCTTTCCCTGATACCGGATCGGTACCGCTCATCGCAGATATGTCCAGTGATATTTTCTGCAAACCGTTTGATCTGAATCAGTTTGGCATGATCTATGCAGGTGCACAGAAGAACCTCGGTCCTTCGGGAATTACCGTTGTTATTGCACGCGAGGAATTGGTGAGTGAATCTCCGAAAACCATTCCAACCATGTTCCGTTACAGCACGCATGTAGATAACAATTCCCTGTATAATACGCCGCCATCCTTCTCGGTATATATGGTGAACGAAGTGTTAAAATGGATCGAGGAACAAGGCGGTCTGGCTGGTGTGGAACAAAAAAATATCAAGAAAGCGGAGCTGCTCTACAATACAATTGATTCCTCAGGGGATTTCTATCGTGGTTGCGTTGCAGCAGAAGACCGCTCGTTGATGAATGTGACGTTCAGACTCGCATCTGAGGAACTGGAGAAGAAATTCATTAAAGCTTCGGAGCAAGAAGGTTTTGTAGGTCTGAAGGGGCATCGCAGTGTAGGAGGACTTCGTGCTTCGATCTATAACGCGGCTCCATATGAGAGTGTTAAGGCCCTTACCGACTTTATGAACCACTTCCAACAGGCGAACGGATAATCCCTGAGAAACGAACGTATGACCAAATATGGCAGTAGTGAAGCTTCGATAAACTATCCTACTGTTGTGGCAAAGCCTTCCACATTGACGTGTGGAGGGCTTTTCTTTAAAATTAGAGGATTGTTGTATACATGAACATGAAATAAAAGGAGATTAAACACATATGGCTTTACACATCGTTCTGGTTGAACCAGAGATTCCGGCTAACACGGGAAATATCTCGCGGACTTGTGCGGCGACTGGCACCCACTTACATCTCGTGCGTCCTTTAGGATTTCGGACAGATGATGCAACTTTAAAACGTGCCGGGCTAGACTATTGGCATGCCGTTCATATTGAATATCATGATTCTTTTGACGAGGTTCAGCAGAAGTATCCGAACGGACGGTTTTTCTACGCAACAACGAAAGCGAAAAACCGGTATTCCGATTTCGAATTTCAGGATGGAGATTTTCTCGTGTTTGGTAAAGAAACGAAAGGGCTCCCACCTGAACTAATTGCTGCTAATCCAGAAACTTGCATGAAGATGCCGATGAGTGGTGATGTTCGCTCATTAAACCTTTCCAATTCAGCAGCAATTATTGTATATGAAGCACTGCGTCAGCTAAATTTCCCAGGACTGGATTAGTGAATGGTATCCGAAAAGACGGTTAGAATTCGCTAAAAAAACATTTTTCAAAAAAAAGGACAAAAAATGTTTATTTCCAGCAGGATTCGACAAAATTTTGGCGAATCTATAGATATAGTACTAATGTACCTAGAAATTCAGAGTAAGATAGGAGAGGTGTGCCGTAGCTATGAAGCCAGCTGGAGTAGTTCGCAAAGTTGACCAATTGGGTAGGATCGTATTGCCTAAATCTTTGCGCAAAAGGTATCAAATGAATGAAGGAGATCCTGTAGAAATTTTAGTTCAAGGGGATCACATTATCTTGGAAAGATACCGTCCGAAATGTATTTTCTGCGGATCAATGGAAGATGTCAATGACTTTAAAGAGCGTTACATATGCGCACAATGCTTAGAAGAAATGACTCAGCTTTCATAAAAGCAAGCAAAAAACACTATGGAGCATACAAACTCCATGGTGTTTTTGTTTTTTAATGTTTAACGTTGTATAAGATGACACAGCGACTTGGAAGCTCGTTCTTGCATCCAGTGTCTATGTAAACTAATAAATCATCCTTAGTTCGACTGATTTAGCGCTGGCAAAATCTTATCCCATACAGCGTTCAGGATGCCTTGCATATTCTCCTCTTCACTGTTGATACTGATGACAGCCTCTTTGGAAGGCAGGACAATGCAGAATTGACCATAAGCTCCATCTGCTCGGTAAGCGTCATGCGAACACATCCAGAACTGATAGCCATAGCCTTTTCCCCAATCTCCATCGCCATTCGTTTCGATCTGTTTACGTGTAACGACTCTGATCCAATCTGCTGGAACCAGTTGTTTACCGTTCCAGCGACCTTCCTGGAGTAGAAACTGTCCAAATCGGCTTAGTTCTTCATTACTCAGCCAAAGGCCCGCACATCCCAAGGTAACTCCGAGTGGAGAAGTCTCCCATTGGATATCAACCATGCCTAGTGGTTCAAAAAGACGTGGAATGAGGTAATCCTTTACTGTCAGACCAATAGCCTCTTGCAACATGGCCGAGATCATAAACGTATCACCACTACTGTAAGTAAAATGTTCTCCTGGCATTCGATCCAATGATAGAGACATGTAGTGTTTGACCCAGTCCTTTTCCTCTAAAGAAGCTCGTTCGTCAGCCCAGAGGGGTGGGTCATCGTGACCTGATGACATGCGAAGCAGATCCCTCAATGTGAGCTCTCGCGGAGAGGGCAGTTGTGAGGGGGGGCGCTGTGCTTGGTCATAAGGGAAGTAATCGCCCAAAGTGTCATCCAACTGAATAAGTCCTTCTTCAACGGCAAGTCCAACCGCCATGCAGGTAAAGGATTTACTTACAGAATGTTGCACACGCCTGCGATCTCCGTCCGAATGCCATTCATCCAGAAGTCGCCCATTTTGTAGTACACGCACAGAGTGCACAACAAGCTTCTCTTCTGTGATTGTGTCAATAAATCCTTTAAGTTGTTCTGCCATGATAACCCTCCAGTTCCAAGCGTTTACCTGAATGAATTCAGTCTGGTGAAACGTTTCCGTAATCTGATTGCAAAATTAGAACTCATGTTAGTATATTCTCGGTTTGATGTCAATTCCAGTGTAATAATGAATGATTAAATCCGAAAATACTCGTTATAAAAGTGCCTTTTGAATCAAAATTGGAACAATCAGGTCACTTTTTTGATAAAAAAACGCGAAAATTGTAAAAAGGTTATTGACAGGGTTTAGTCAACGGGATTATGATTTATTCGAAACGATTCGAAGAAATCGCTTCCAAATAAAATGTTGATATTTAAACTCCAAGTAAATCAATGTTGATTGTTTTTGAAACGATTCGAGAGAATCGTTTCGATAACCAAAGCCGGTAAAGGTGAGCATGTTGGGGGAAGTAACAGCAAGCAAAGAAAGAGAAAAAGCAAACCGCAGTTAAAAGCAACAAAGATGAAAGGGGTTACGATCAATGGCGCATATTACGATCGAAACCGGATCGCCCACATTATGCATGAATACAAGCATACACGTGGTATCCAGTGACTCCGGAGAGACTTCAGGCGGTACACTATATCTGCTTCACGGGGCAGGAGACAATGCGAGTACCTGGCAACGTCTGACCACCATTGAGATGTATGCAGCCCAGTATGGTTGCACCGTCATCATGCCTGAAGCCAATCGCAGTTATTACACGGATATGGAATACGGCCTGAATTACTTCCACTACATCACGAAGGAACTGCCTGAACTATGTGAAAGGCTACTGAAGCTGAATTCCGACCCAGCCAAAACTTATGTTGCCGGTTTGTCCATGGGCGGATATGGAGCGTTGAAATGTGGGTTGACCTATCCTGAGCAGTACAGCAAAGTGGTGTCTTTATCCGGTGTAACGAATATTCAGGCGCGGCTTCGTGATCCCCATATGCCCGAAGGTATGATCAAGGAAATGAAAGCGGTTTTTGGGGAACGGTTACAGGTAAAGGCTGATCAGGATATTTACGCATTGTCAGCCAGACTGCTGGAGCAGGGAGGAGCCTTGCCGAAGATATTGAGTTGTTGCGGGGACCATGATCCTTTCGTGGACATGAATCGGGACTACGCCGAGTATATGCAGGGAACTGCATTTGATTTTCGGTATGTAGAAACACCTGGCACGCATGAATGGCGATTTTGGGAACAGCATCTGAAAACGATGTTTGATTTTCTTTACAACGACAACACCATAGTAGAGTGAGGAGATGCAAATTGAAACCTGCAGCCGAAGGACCTAACAAAAAGCTGAAGGCAAACCTGAGAGGTAAGTCCCTTTGGACTGAAATCTGGAAACACCGAATGACGTATACCCTGCTTATTCCAGGGATGGTCTGGTTGATCCTGTTTGCCTATATGCCGATGGGCGGCCTGTCACTGGCGTTCAAAGACTACAAGGCTAACCTTGGAATCTGGGGAAGTCCGTGGAGCGGATTTGAAAACTTCAAATACGTCTTCCGCGATCCGACCTTTATTGATGCCGTATGGCGGACGCTTTACATTAACATTTTGAAGCTGATTATTCAGTTCCCGTTTCCGATTATTCTGGCACTGCTGTTGAATGAGTTGCGGATGCGCAGAGGGAAGAAGTGGTTCCAGACCGTCCTGACATTTCCGCACTTCCTGTCCTGGATCATCGTATCCGGTGTAGTCATTAACGTGCTTGCCTATGACGGACTTGTAAACAGTGCACTTGGATTACTTGGTTTGCCGACGATTAATTTCTTGGGTTCGGAATCCAACTTTGTTCCGATGTTGTTGCTGACTGACATCTGGAAATCGAGCGGCTGGGGCGCAATTATCTTCCTAGCAGCAATCTCCGGTATCGATCAGGATCAATATGAATCTGCACAGATCGATGGAGCATCCCGGATGCAACAGATGTTTCGTATTACGTTGCCAAACATCATGCCAACGATCATGGTTATGTTTATTTTGTCGGTGGGCGGATTGATGTCCTCCGGTTTCGACCAGATTTTCAACTTGGCGAATGCCGCGACGAAAAATGTATCTGAAGTACTCGATGTATATATCTATCGGATTACGTTCCAGTCATCAACCGACTTTTCATTCTCGACAGCGGTCAGCTTGTTCCGTTCCCTGGTGAATATGGCGCTGCTGCTTCTGGCCGACAGATTTGCCAAGTGGCTTGGTGGAGACGGTTTATTCCGATAAGAGAGGAGGAGAAGTGAGATGAGCAAAGCTGGAAGAAAACCTAAGATTGGCACCGAACGAATGACCTTTCTGGATTACTTGATATTCGCCGTTTTACTGGTACTTGCACTGATGATTCTGATTCCGTTCTGGAATGTCATTATGATCTCATTTGCAACCCAAAAAGAGTATGCTGATAATCCGTTCCTGATGTTCCCGAAAGAGTTCACGCTGGATTCATATAAAGCACTGTTCGCTGACGGAAGAATCCTGTCGGGTTACAAAAATACATTGATCTTGCTAATTATTGGTTTACCGCTGAGCTTGTTCCTGACAACAAGCATGGCTTACGGACTGAGCCGCAGTAATTTCCCATTTAAAAAGTTTCTCTTTTTCCTGGTACTGTTCACCATGATCTTTAACGGGGGGGTCGTTCCTCTGTATCTGATTATGAAATCACTGCATCTGACAGGCACGTTATGGTCTGTCATTCTCGCAGGAAGCTTCAGTGCCTTTAACATGATTCTGATGATGAACTACTTCTATACCTTGCCTGAATCGCTGATGGAATCCGCGAGACTTGATGGTGCAGGGGAGTGGAGAATTCTTTTCTCCGTGGTGCTTCCACTGGCCACGCCTATTATGGCAACTATCACGCTCTTCTACGGTGTAGCTTACTGGAACAGCTGGTATGATGCGATGATCTTCCTGCGAAAAGCGGATCAGTTACCATTGCAGAACGTGTTAAGGAACATCATTGTAACTTCTACAACGAATGCATCCAACGCATCTAGTGTGGATGCAGTAAAGCTGAGCGGTTTCTCCATGGGGATGAAAATGGCAGCGGTATTTGTCACGATGGTACCTATTATGTGTTTCTTCCCAATGCTGCAAAAGCACTTTGCCAAAGGGGTATTAACAGGGGCTATCAAGACCTGATATACACATAAGATTTCAATGCTTCAGCAATTCGACTAAAAACATGGGGGTAAAAGCATGAAAAAGGGCAAAAAGTTGTCAGTCAAATCGTTATTTGCGATCACACTCTGTCTCATGGTACTGGTAGTATCCGCTTGTTCTAACAGTAGCAAAGGCTCAGATGGTGGCAACGAAAAGGATGCGGAAGGAAATTACAAAGATAACCTGACCATTTCTGTAGCGAATCTGACCGAAGTGAAAAACGGAAATATGGACAATGAGTTCCATAAATTCTGGGAAGACAAGTTTAACATCAAATGGGATTACAACTACATTGACTGGGATTCATGGGGGGAGAAGCTTCGTCTCTGGATTAACTCTGGTGACCTGCCCGATGTAGCCGTATGGAATTATGTACACGGCGATGCCATCAACAACATCGATCAAGGCTTGTTCTATAAGTTCCCGGATGATTGGAAAGAAAGATGGCCTAATGTTGCTGCGGCTTACAAGCTGACAGGACTGGGTGACAAGCTGGAAGAACTGACAGGCGGCACGTATGTGCTTCCTAGACCTATCTATTTCGAAAACAAACCGGCTGACCCGCTGACGAACCAAATTGGTGTTATTGCTCTTCGTAAAGACTGGGCAAAGGCGGTTGGGTTTGAACTGAAAGATGCGTATACAACTTCCGAATTGAATCAGTTTGCTGAACTGGTAAAAGAAAAGGACCCAGGTAAGGTGGGTAATAAACTGGTGCCATTGTCTTACAATGCTGCTGATGCAATGACTAACATCATCATGCCTAACAGTGTGCATGCGATGACAGATGTTCCATTTTATAAAGGTGAAGATGGTCAGTTCCATTGGGGTCCTGCAGATCCAGAAACGCTGACGGGTCTGAAATTGATGCAAAAAGCGTACAAGGATGGACTGCTTAATCCAGAGTTCTACACTTGGAAAAACAATGAAGGACAAAACAACTTCAAAGTAAAAGGTACTGCGGCAGTAACCAGTCTTGGTGGACTTGCTTCTTACAGACAAGGTCTGGATTCTGATATGAGAAAAAATCTTGGCGTCAACAGTGATGATCTCGTTCACACAGCGATCGTTCTTGGTGATGATGGTAAATACCGCAACATGGAGCAAGCGAATTTCTGGTCTGCTCTGATTTTTAACCCGAACATCAGTGATGAGAAATTTGAACGTATCATGGACTTGATCGATTACTCCGCAACCAAAGAAGGACAATTGCTGATCAACATGGGCTTTGAAAACAAAGATTGGAAATACGATGAGAACAAAGAATTGGTAAGCTTGTTGCCAGAGGGAACTGTCTTGGAAGACAAATACCCTGCACGTTTTGAAGGACTTTATCTTCTTGGCGATGACTTCAGTGTAGTAAACCCTGCAATCAAAAAAGATTATCGTGATAGAGCAGTAGAATTGTTCCAGGAGAAAGCAAAGCTTGGTACTGAAAGTAAATCACTTGCACCTTACGATTGGGATGTTAACCTGTACGACTCCAAAGCGAAGAGCCAAGCATCTTTCGATTATCAAAACGAATATGCGAACTTGATCCTCAAAGGCGGAGACTTGGAAGCTAACTGGAAAGAGTGGGTTAATAGCAAAATGTCTCTGGTTCAGCCTTATCTGGACGAATTGAACGAAAAGTTCAAATAAACGTAATGAAATGAACAACAACAAGGAGATAACAGGAGCGTTCTGTCTCTCCGTCCGATTGAACCCGGTGCGCGGTCTCTCCCCGAACGCAGCCGGGTTCTTTCTTTCAATTAAAAGGTAGTGGAGGATGGTTACGTGAATAATCAGCAGTTGATGGATTTAGTGAATCAGATGACGTTGGAGGAGAAAGTGGCACAGCTGTTACAGCTGACTGCCAACTTCTATGAAGGAACAGATACGCAGGGACAGATTACAGGGCCGATGGAAGAGATGGGCATTACAGAGCAATCCGTTAGAGCGAGCGGCTCCATTCTTGGCTTATCCGGTGCACAAGCGATAATGGATGTACAACGGGCTTATATGGAAAAAAGCCGTCTCGGCATCCCGCTATTATTCATGGCAGACGTGGTGCATGGTTATAAAACGATCTTCCCGATCCCGCTGGCCATTGGCTGCTCATGGGATCTGGAACTTGCGGAGAAGAGTGCCGAGATTGCGGCGCGTGAATCCGCAGTATCCGGTTTGCATGTCACTTTTGCACCGATGGTCGATCTGGTTCGTGATCCGCGCTGGGGGCGTGTGATGGAAACAACGGGTGAAGACCCGTATCTAAATAGTTTATTTGCTGCTGCTTTTGTACGTGGTTATCAGGGTGATAACCTGACGGATGAGCTGGATCGTCTTGCAGCCTGTGTAAAACACTTTGCTGCGTATGGTGCAGCGGAGGGTGGGCGTGATTACAATACGGTAGATATGTCAGAGCGTCAGCTCCGTGAATATTATCTGCCAGCATATAAGGCGGCACTGGATGCTGGTGTGGAGATGGTCATGACTTCATTCAATACCGTTGATGGTATTCCAGCCAGCGGGAATGAGAAGTTAATGCGTAATATTTTGCGCGAAGAATGGGGCTTTGATGGCGTGCTAATCTCGGACTGGGCTTCCATTCGTGAGATGATTGCCCATGGTGCGGCCGAGGATGACCGGGAGGCGGCATACCGTGCGATTCGTGCGGGTGTAGATATGGAGATGATGACGCCATGTTACGTCAACCATTTGCCTGAACTGGTTCAAAAGGGTGAAGTGCAAGAGCACCTTGTTGATGAAGCGGTTTTGCGTATTTTGCAGCTCAAAGACAAGCTGGGTCTGTTCGATAACCCGTTCCGAGCTGCTGATCCGGAGCGTGAGCGCGAGATCGTTTTCTCCAAGGAACATCGTGAGGTATCACGAGAACTTGCTGCGAAGTCTGCGGTGCTGCTCAAAAATGACGGACAGACCCTTCCGCTACAACCTGATGCGAGAGTTGCATTAATTGGACCTTTCGCTCAAAGCGAAGACATCCTCGGCTGGTGGTCTTGTGAAGGTGTCAAAGCGGATGCGGTGAAGCTGGGAACAGCGTTACAGGAGCGCCTCCCACAAGGTAAGGTTCTTGTGGCTCAAGGCAGCGGTGTGCATACTATCACGGATGAGCAGATTGCCGCAGCGCTGGAAACAGCAAGTCAGTCTGATATCATCGTGCTTGCACTGGGTGAAGATTCCGAGATGAGTGGAGAAGGCGGCTCGCGGACAGATATTCGTTTGCCGGCAGCGCAGTTACAATTGGTACAGGCGCTCAAAACGGCAGGCAAACCAATTGCCAGTGTCATTTTCAATGGACGTCCACTTGATCTGAACGGGTTTATTAGCGAATCAGATGCTGTACTCGAAGCTTGGTTCCCAGGGAGTGAAGGAGGAGCAGCGATTGCGGATATTCTCACAGGAGCAGTGAATCCGTCCGCTCGACTTACGATGTCCTTCCCGCAATCGGTTGGACAAGTCCCGGTATATTACAACCATTTCAATACAGGGCGCCCAATCAACCCGGATAATACCGAGAATCGTTATGTTTCCCAATATATTGACAGTCCGAATGAACCGTTGTTCCCGTTTGGATACGGTCTTTCCTATACGACATTTGCTTATGGAGAGGTTGAAGTGTCGGGACAGGAGATGACTGCAAATGATTCTCTGACGGTTCAGGTGCGTGTAACCAATACAGGGGATCATGCTGGTGTAGAGACTGTGCAACTATACGTTCGGGATGTAAGCGGCGAAGTGGTTCGTCCGATGCGTGAGTTGAAAGATTATGTGAAGCTTTCCCTTGCACCGGGGGAAGCGGGTACGGCTAAGTTTACATTAAATAAAGAACAATTGCGTTATCATCATGCTGATCTCAGCTATCGCAGTGATCGTGGAGAGTTTCGTGTGATGGTTGGATCAAATAGCAGAGATACACAGAGCCAAACATTCAGACTTGTCTGAATCGTTTTATGCTGTAACGAGATGTCTGTTACTTCTTATTTTAAGTTCAGGTCTTTCATTAGGAAAGGCCTGATCAACATAACAGAGGAGCGAAGAATATGGTCAGTATCAAGGATATCGCCAAAAAGGCGGGAGTTTCCATCTCGACCGTATCGTACGCGCTGAATGGAAGCAATAAAGTCACCGATGAGACCCGTTCTAAAATTTTGGTCATCGCCAAAGAGCTGAACTATGTTCCCAACGCGGCTGCCAGAACCTTGAAAAAGAGAGAGTCACGGATTCTAGGTGTTTTTCTCACGGATTTCAGCGGTGATGTATACGGAGACTTGTTAACGGGTATGAAGGCGATATGTAATGCCCAGGGATATGATCTTATTGTATGTAGCGGTAAACAGTCTCATCGGATGTTGCCGGAGCGAATGATTGACGGGGCCATTATTCTCGATCATACGTTCTCAAGTGAGGAACTTATGCAGTATGCGGATCGAGGACATAAAATTGTAGTGCTTGACCGTGAGTTGAAACATCCTAATATTAATCAGGTACTGCTCGATAACAAGGCTGGGGCCACACTGGCGATGGAATATTTGATTGAACACGGGCACAAAAAGATCTACGTGGTTACAGGTCCTGAAGGTTCGTTTGACTCTGTACAAAGGTTGAAGGCTGTAAGACAGGTTACAGAGCGTCAGGCGGATGTGGAATGGATTGAAATCGTGGGAGATTTCGAGAAAAGCGGTGGGGAACGAGCTGCAGACCACATTATACGGACGTATAACGGACCGGCTGCTGTCTTTTGTCTTAATGATGAGATGGCTATAGGTTTATGTGATCGTCTTGCGGGTAGTGAACTCGAGATTGGCAATCAGATTGATGTCATTGGCTTCGATCATATTGAGCTTACCAACTATGTGCAGCCCAAACTGGCAAGCATCGATTATTCGAAACGAAAGTGGGGGGCGCTTGCAGCTGAACAGTTAATTAAAATTATAGCTGGAGAACCTGTGGATCACGAGCGCATATATGTCACGTTGGTGGAAGGGGAGTCCGTAACCGGACCGAATTCGGCTCAAGTCAGGTTGAACATGCCGAATGCAAACGAACGTGCAGTCAGTTACTAAACAAGTTTTTCGTGTCACCGCCGAGAGTTTGTTAGGTGAATTCAATTGTTATAGCAAGAGACAAGCTTTGGAGGGAGAGAACATCCTTTTAAAACTTGTCTTTTGCTGTATGCAGAAACATGAAAAAAGCCTCTCCGAAGAGAGACTTGGCCCTACAGTTACAGGCCTTTTGTTTTGTCTTGGTTGTAGGATGAAGTGAGGATACCTGTGATGAATAGTGTTAATACAACTGCAATAATCCAGAATGTCAGCGAAAACGACATACACTTCGCACCTCCTGCACAAGCTCATTTACTTCTATTATAACCATATTCGTTAGAAAAGGAATGCCTTGTCCCATCATTTGTAAAATAAAAAGTGGGTAGGAACAGGTCTCAGATTGCCATCCGAAGGGTTATTGATGACTCGATTATTCAGAATTAGCGATGAGGAGCCACCGCCATCGAGATTATAAGCGTCCACCACGCCAAGTTTAAGAAGTCGACCTTGCATCTCTTCGAGGGTAGCACCTGAACTTCCGCTCTCGTTATAACCATCGACAACCATAATCAGTAATTGATCATCTTTGTAGTTACCAATGACGGTTCGTGGAGCACGCTTCGGTGACACCTTCCATTTGTCCGGAATAATCGTTTTCTGTCCATTTTTCATAAGGATAGGTACAAATGTCGCTCCAAATTGCGGGTGTAGGCGATCCAGGGAGCTTTTATCGAAAAACTTCCCTCCTACCAGTTTACCATCATCGTTTAGCCCGACAAAGAACAGGTCTTTGAAGCTAGCCTGAAAACCGTTGATATACTTCCCATCCATGACGGTAGTGCTGAGGGGGTAACGCTTGCCGCCGCTGTCAGCAAATCCGCCAGCATTAATCCCGGCAATCGCTCCGCTCCGTTTCACGGCCTGCATTGTCGTTTCTGATCGCCCTAGCTCACTATTCAAGGCCATCTTCATCGCATTGTGATCTTTCAGCTTGATCTTCATGGCATATCCCTTGTAGCTGCCTGGGTTTACCCGATAGAGTTCAATGGTGATCCGATCGCTGTCTACACGATCAAAAGGAACGCCCAGTTTGGACGTAATGCGCTTATTGTAAATTGTTTCCGGACGGGCGGCTTGAACTTTAGCCTTTTGTACAATGGTAGACATCGTACTGGTCGTTTTATTGTAAAGCAGGGTCGTTCTTTTAATAGAAGAAGAAGTTTGAACAGCAGCCTCTTTTGCTCCCGCAAGTTCCTTACTGATTGTTTGGGTCTGAGAGGTTACCTGATCTTCTGGCAAGCTTGTAGGCATGATAGCTCCTACTTCTAATTCAGGACGAAATAGCAACAAACATATGATCAATCCTATAAAAGGAGCGAGTGAAAGCATAAAAACACGATTAACCTGTTTCACGGGTGTAATCATTTGAGCAAGTCCATCTTTTTCTGGAGAGCTTCCAGTTGTTTCTTCACTTCGCTCAATTGCGTATACAATTTGTTGCTGTTGTCTGTTTTGTTGCTTGCATTGTCCTTGGTGAACGTAAGCAGTTCATTGAAGGACTGAACCTGTCCTTGCAATGCTGCAACTTCTGAAGAGATCGTTGTTAGTTGCTTTTCATAATCGCTTTTCAATGCGTCAATCTGATGCTCAGTATGGACCTGAAGCTGGTTGATCATCTGTTGCTGGAGGTGATTACTATAATAGTAGGTTCCAGTGACTCCTAGTGCAATGAGAACGATCCACATGACCAGAAACCATTTAACGGATGATCTGATCTTGCCTTTGGCGCTCCGGGTGTGATGGATGTCAGAAGACGGGTCGGATGGTTTCATAACATCACTCCTGGTTCTATATATTAGATTAAAAAATTCCAATCCTCATTCTATCATGGTGCTATTGATTACGCAAAAATGAAATTCTTTAAATAATAGATCAAAAAGAGATTGCATCGGAAGGAAGTCCTAGGATACAATTTCTTATAGATGCAATAAGTAGGAACTTTGGGCAGGTTTTTCGACTTTTTTAGATAGAAATGCAGGAATTTTATACTAGGTTTTGATCATTTCATGCATGGAATGGGGCCCATCTTGCCTTTTCTACAGTAGAATACAGTCAGAAAACAGAGTTTTTGAGCGCTGAGTCCTGTATTTTCCTTTTATTCGACATAATCCGACCTTAGCTTCATCTATACTCGGACTGTCGCATAAAGGATATAGATGGAAAACAGAAGTCAATTGTCCAATACATAACAGGGGGAACCACAATGAAAAAAGTATGGCAGGTGGTCATCGTAGATATCCACCCCACCAGCATGCTGGGAACAAAATTAATCTTGGAAGAGCAACAGGATCTGACGGTACGTGGTATGACTTCGACCGGAACGGAGGGTCTTGAACTGGTGAGTGCGCACAAGCCTGATTTGATTCTCATGGATTATCGTTTGCCAGAAGGGCAGGCAGATCAGTACATCGCTCAAATCAAAGGGCTATCGAATGAGACACATATTATTATTCTGACAGATGAAGATAACGTAAAGTTGTTTCGTTACCTGATGAGCCTCGGTGCAAGCGGCATGTTATCCAAACAGGCTTCGCCGAGCCAATTGATTCATCTAATCTCCGGACTAAGAGAAGGCTACGTTTCAATACCCATGTCTTGGTTAAACAGTGAGGATTGGGGGCAACCTGCCGATTCACAGTCTGAAGAAGGTATAATTGAACTAACCGAGACAGAAACTTTTATTATGGAAAGAATTGTTCAAGGGGTAACCTATGATAAAATAGCGAGTGAGATCAATGTGAGTAGGCGCTCGATAGACAATTACTTGCGTAAAATCTATGTGAAGCTGGAAGTGAGCAGCAGAGCACAGGCCATTGAACGTTATGCCTTGCATGCAAGACAATCCAAGACGGTGTCTTAATTATTGTCTCCGCTGGTCCTAGCTGGTCATAATAAAATTGCTCCTAGAGGTCAAAGTCAGATTGCCTCACTTCATGAGATAATTCAGGTATTCGTTCAGTTATATTTGGTGCCCAGTCGGAATAGGTTGTAGGGCGGCTGCGAGAACAGTTTCGGAATAGGGATGAAGGGGGATCTATCCATGAAATATTTCTTTGCTTCCCGTACCAACAGGCTTTTGTCTTCACCACTGAGGGATATACGTGAGATGTCTGGCAAGGAGTATTTCATTTCTCTCGCTGAAGAATTGCCAGCGGAGGAACTGTTTCCTTTTAAACTTTTGGAGGAAGCGGCGTTGTCCGTATTTAGTTCAGGACCTTCTGCATTGCAGTATGGTGAGCCAGGTGGATATGCTCCATTAAGAGAATGGTTGAATAATGATTGGAATAAGCGCAAGGGTATCCGGACTGTCTCCAATCAGATTTTGCTGACTACAGGCACCCAACAGGCAATCGATCTCGTGATGCGTCTGTTACTGGAGCCGGGAGACTCTGTACTTGTTGAACATCCGACTTCTCCCGGTTGTCTTGAAGTACTCGAAATGCAAGGAGCCACAATTGTACCTGTTATGGGAGATCAGGATGGAATTTTACCAGATTTATTGGAACAGCACATGCAGCAGGTGAGACCGAAGCTGCTTTTTGCTGCACCCAGCTTTTCCAATCCCACGGGGATTTTGTGGAGCCTGGAACGACGAGAAGCTGTTCTTGATCTGTGTGCGCGTTACGGGGTGTTGCTTGTTGAGGATGATTCCTATGGTGAGTTGCATTTTGACGGCTTGGAGCCAGCTACCTTCTATCGCAAGTATCCTTCACTCTTCGCATTGGACACTGCAGATCAAGGTGGACATGTCCTCTACATCGGGTCCTTCAGCAAAACAGTTGCACCTGCACTCCGCACAGGGTGGGCTGCGGGACATCCATCACTGATTCAGGCAATGGCCTCCGTCAAACGAATTGCGGATGGACAATCCAGTCCAATGAATCAGCGACTACTGTACCAATTGCTCGCCCAGTCACCTTTTCGATGGAGCGATCACTTATCCATGCTGAACAGGGAATATAAAACAAGACTTAAATTAATGCTTGAGTTGTTGAAGAGACCCGGCTGGAAGGGATGTAGCTATAACATTCCTCAGGGTGGAATGTATCTATGGGTGCGATTGCCGGAAGGACTGAACAGTGAAGCACTGCTTAAGGCAGCTTTATTGAAGGGTGTCTCTTTTCTGCCTGGAACGTTATGCTCCACAGGAACACTTGATCAACAATATATTCGGTTAAACTTCAGCCGTCCCGGCCGGGATGAGTTGTTGCTTGGCATGAATTTGATTAACGAAGCTATCTCAGAATTTACCGCTCGTAGCTAAAGGTGAGCGATTTCATCCAAAGAATTTCAGATTAGTTTACAAATCATCTAGATTACCTTATTGCATCCACTAACATTTTTATATATAATATGAATTAATGAGTGATCGGCTTCTTTAATACGATGCAACAACCGTTGCGAGTTAGGGGGACACACTCATACATTTTAATCATTGGGGGAAATTTTAACATGTCTAACGTTCTTTTTATTAAAGCTAATGACCGTCCTGCGGATCAAGCAGTTAGTGTTCAATTGTACGATGCATTCCTGAGCGCATACAAAGAGTCCCATCCAGGTGATACCATCACTGAGCTGGACCTCTACAATACAGATCTTCCTTACTACGGCAACACTGTAATCACTGGTGGTTACAAAGCAGCTAACGGTATCGAAGCAACTCCAGAAGAGCAAAAAGCAGCAACACTGGCTGCGCAATTGCAAGATCAATTCCTTGCTGCTGATAAAGTGGTATTTGCATTCCCACTGTGGAACTTCACTGTTCCAGCACCACTGGTTAACTACATCTCTTACCTGAGCCAAGCAGGCAAAATGTTTAAATACACTGCTGAAGGCCCAGTAGGTCTTGTAGGCGACAAAAAAGTAGCATTGCTTAACGCACGTGGTAGCGTATATTCCGTAGAGCCTATGGCATCTGCTGAAATGTCCGTTCGTTATGTAACGAACGTACTTGGCTTCTGGGGCATCCAAAACCCTGAGGTTGTTGTTGTAGAAGGTCACAATGCTTCTCCTGATCGTTCCCAAGAGATCGTGGAAGCTGGCTTGAAATTGGCTAAAGAAGTTGCAGCAAGCTTCTAATCCAATTCCATATGGAAAACGCCCGTCGTCTCCGGAAGGAGATAACGGGCGTTTTTTGTATGTTTTTGGCGAGCTTATCGTTCATCGTATCGTTCAGTTTTTGGTTGGGTTCAGGAGATAACGTTCGGTAATTTCGGCAACCTGAACAGGATCTTCCTGTGCCCAATCTTCGGATGAAGTCGAGTTCACATTGAATGTGTTCAATTGATCATGCTTAGTCCATGCGTCTATTTCCCCGGCCGTCAGTCCCTGGTCTTGCATCATAAGTGCATGTTCCGTTAATGCCTCCACACCTTTAACGGTGAGCATATATTTACCACGGGAAACACGTTCAAACCAGCTGTAATAGTTTTTCTGCAAAATGGTTGCCGCTGAGCCTACACCTGTCTGACGGGCAAGTGCCGCAGGTGAAGATTCACCACTGGAACTTAGCGCGGCGGCGACACGTATAGCCTTTTCCCGATAAGCCGTCATCAGCTGGCGGCCTGTACTGCCTCCTGTATTATAGTCTCCGCTTCGTTCATCGAATTCCTTCAGCAGGCGCTGGCGACGTATCCCGCTCTTGCGAGCTACCGGGAGGGATCGCACAGTACCTGATATCACCGTGGGTTCGCATAATACATCAATTAGAGGTGCTTTGGTTTTGTAAAAAGTGACGGTTAACAGCCCCAGGCCGAGCTGCCTGCACAGTGCTGTTAGCTCACTCCAGCGCTGATTGACCGCTCCGCGTTTACTTCGGTTACGCTCCACAGCCAGATATACGAGTGGGCTGATTTTCAGGCGTTGCAAACCTTGCAATAGCAAAGACAGGTTAAACGTTTTTTTCATCTCGACAATAAGGGGGTCCGTCTGATCTGCCTTCATGCCGACCAGGTCACAGTGCTTAACTTCTGCTTTGATATCGAAGCCGCGCTGTTCAAAAAAAGTTTTGACAGGGGAATACAGCTCCGTTTCATATTGTATAGCCATGCTCTTTACTCCTCTCCCGAAGTGCTCTGCCTGCCTTCGCCGCATTGTCCGGTTTCCATCATTAGAACCTTCATTATAGCATATTCATGCTTTTTTTTCTGAGGCCACAAGATGTCTGATAGAACAGCACATACGTAAAATTCAGGGTCAAGGTTTGAAAAAAAGAGGTCAACTTATCCAAGTTGCCGCATAGGTATGTAATACACTTTTCACATCCATACAAGACCATTGTAACAAAGGAAGCGGGACTAAGCCGGACCGCAGAAGGGTATTCAAGCAGGAGCTGCAATTCTATTGATTTCTTCATACCATTCGGAATGGTTGACAATCACACTAAAGGAGCCATGGGAGGTACCAAGCATGAATATTTTTGAACGCGTTGCGGAATATCGGGCAGAGAGTGACCGTTTGTCTTGGAACGGAACATTTGAAGATTATATTGCACTGCTGAGAGAGGACCCGACTCCGGCAATGACGGCTCACGCACGAGTGTATCAGATGATTGAATCGTTTGGGGTAGAAGAGGCCTCGGGACACAAGCGTTACAAATTTTTCGAGCAGGAAATCTTCGGGCTGGATCGTTCGATTGAAAAACTGGTGGAAGAGTATTTTCATTCGGCTGCGCGCCGCTTGGATGTACGCAAACGGATCTTGCTTCTAATGGGACCGGTCAGTGGGGGTAAATCCACGTTGGTGACCCTGCTAAAAAGGGGATTGGAGCAATTTTCACGTACGGAAAAAGGGGCCGTTTACGCCATTGAGGGATGCCCGATGCATGAGGAACCGCTACATCTCATTCCGCTGGAGCTTCGGCCCGATGTAGAGAAAGAGATCGGTGTGCGCATTGAGGGCAATCTGTGCCCTTCCTGCCAGATGAGACTTCGCACCGAATTTGGTGGGGACATCAGCAAGGTTCCGGTGGAACGGGTCATCATCTCTGAAGATAACCGGGTGGGAATTGGTACATTCAGTCCATCAGACCCGAAATCTCAGGATATTGCTGACCTTACAGGCAGCATCGACTTCTCCACGATTACCGAATTTGGATCGGAATCTGATCCGCGGGCGTATCGTTTTGACGGGGAACTGAATAAGGCTAACCGGGGTTTGATGGAGTTTCAAGAGATGCTGAAATGTGACGAGAAGTTTCTGTGGAACCTGTTATCCCTGACGCAGGAAGGCAATTTTAAAGCAGGCCGGTTCGCCCTAATCAGTGCAGATGAGATGATTGTGGCACATACGAACGAATCCGAGTATAAGTCTTTTATTTCAAACAAGAAAAATGAGGCTTTGCAGTCACGGATGATTGTGATGCCGATCCCGTATAACCTGAAGGTGTCGGAAGAAGAGAAAATTTACGCCAAGCTGATTCAGCAAAGTGATATGAAACATGTGCACATTGCACCGCATGCGCTGCGTACAGCGGCGATCTTTTCCATACTTACACGATTGAAGGAAACGAAGAAACAAGGCATGGATCTGGTGAAAAAAATGCGGATGTACGATGGCGAAGAGGTTGAAGGGTATAAAGAAGCCGATCTGCGAGAAATGCAAAATGAATATTTGGACGAGGGCATGTCCGGTATCGATCCGCGGTACGTTATTAACCGGATATCCAGCGCTTTGATTAAGCAAAACCTTCAGTGCATTAACGCGCTGGATATCCTGCGTGCCATTAAGGATGGACTGGATCAACATGCTTCGATCACCAAGGAAGAACGCGAGCGGTATTTGAACTTTATTGCTCTGGCACGTAAAGAGTATGATGAACTTGCGAAGAAAGAAGTGCAGAAAGCATTTGTGTATTCGTTCGAAGAGTCAGCCAAAACGTTGTTTGAAAATTATCTGGATAACATTGAAGCGTTCTGCAACTGGTCTAAAATACGTGATCCGCTGACAGATGAGGAGATGGACCCGGATGAGCGGCTGATGCGTTCCATTGAGGAGCAGATTGGGATCTCCGAGAATGCGAAGAAAGCGTTCAGGGAAGAGATTCTGATCCGGATCTCGGCATACTCCCGAAAGGAACGCAAATTTGAATACAGTAGTCATGATCGTCTGCGGGAAGCCATTGAGAAAAAGCTGTTCGCTGATCTCAAGGATATCGTCAAGATTACGACTTCTACGAAAACACCGGATGCCACACAATTGAAGCGCATGAATGAGGTCATCAAACGTCTCATCGAAGAGCATGGATACACAGCTGCAAGTGCAAATGAATTGCTAAGATACGTAGGAAGTTTGCTTAACCGTTAACCTGTAGCACCATTCCGAATTAGGTCCTGAAGATTTGTTGTGAGGCTCCTTCGCAACAGATTCAGGGCCTTTTTATATTGAATTAAATCATTATTCATCAATAATTTACAATTTAATATAATCAATCCCACATTAAATAGTTCTTAGGGTGTATGTGTGTTTAGGTAGTTTAGTCTATAATCAATTAAAATTGTTTTAATTTTGGTTGAAAAAGTTATGGAGGAGTTGATCCGATCGGATATGAGTAGTATTTCGGCAGAAAGGCAAAAACAACTGGATTATGTGGGGTTAACTGCACAGGATTTGAAACTACTTGCTGATCATCGGCCTGTCTTCAAAAAGGTTGTTGAAGAAGTGGTGGATCATTTCTACAAACATGTCGGGAAGTATCCTGAATTAATAGAATTGATCGCCCGCTTTTCCAATATTGAACGATTGAAGGAAACACAACGGATGTATTGGTTATCCATGACAGACGGCATTGTGGACGATGCTTATATTGAACAGCGGATCACCATTGGATTAGTTCATTCGCGTATCGGACTGACAACGAACTATTATCTCGGTGCTTACATGGCCTATCTGGATATCGCTACCACCATATTTAAACAGCTTATCCCCGATTCGTGGCACTACGTCATACATGCACTAAGCAAAATGTTCAATCTGGATTCACAGCTTGTTCTGGAAGCTTATGAAAAAAAAGAAAAAGAGCAGCTTCACCAGCTCGCTTCGGATCAGGATGGTACACTGCAAGCGATCACACAAATTACGCAGGAACTTACTGGTATGATTACGGAATTAAATGAAAATGCGTTATCCATCTCCGCTGTAGCGAAGGAAACGGTTGTTTCCCAGGATCAGGCGCATGTGCTCCTTGAAGAGTTAACCGGAGGAATGCAACAGATCGAAAAAATGGGTGAGCTGATTCGTGAAATTTCCGATCAAAGTCACCTTGTCGGCTTGAACGCTGCAATTGAAGCGGCACATGCCGGAGAGTTCGGACGCGGATTCGAAGTGGTTGCAAGCGAAGTACGCAAGCTGGCGGCAAGCTCCAGAGACGCGCAAAGCAAAATTCAATCCAATCTGGATCAGATCATGGAAATATTAAAAAGAGTGCAGCAGGAGTCTGAGCGTACTTCGAACGGGGCGCGCAGTCAGGCTTCACGTTCATCCGAGCTTGCCGTTTTTGCGACAGCAATGGAGAAGCTTGCAACGGATTTGAGGAAACTGTAGCAGTAATGTGGACCCCGAAGCACCAGGAACCTTCCATACCGTTTCCGGTTGTAATAAGCTATAATGGGTAGACAAACCTGCTGTTGTTATAGATAATATAGCCGGAGACAGGCGATTTAAAAAGAGGTCGAGGTGATTAGATGGCTTCTATCCATGATGTGGCCAAAGAAGCGGGAGTATCTGTTGCAACCGTTTCCAAAGTATTGAACGACTATCCGGACGTTAGTGAAAAAACACGTAAAAAAGTGAATATAGCTATCGAACTATTAAAATATCAACCCAATGTAGTCGCTCGTGGACTGGTTAAACGCCGTTCATGGACAGTGGGGGTACTGCTTACCGTTCCGTTTACGAATCCGTTTGTATCCGAGTTACTTGAAGGGATCAAAACGGCCTTGGAAAATAGCGGTTATGATCTTGTTCGATTATCAACTCGATTTGATGACCCTACATATTCTTTCATCAAGCACTGCCGTAGCCGAAATGTGGATGGCGTTGTTGTTTTCGGGGAAGGACGGGAAAACAAAAGCATTCAGGAACTGGTCACGGCAGAGATTCCAACCATGTTCATAGATACCGATCTGTTTGGCAAACGTGCAGGTTACATTACGACAGATAATGTTAATGGTGTTGCTATGGCAGTGAAGCATCTGTATGAACTTGGGCATCGCAAGATTGCCTACATCTCAGGTACACTGGGACCTGCTGTTGCTAACCTTCGTTTAGACGGGTACAAGGAAGGGCTTCGTTTATGCGGTATTCCTTATGCGACGATTTATCTGGAAGTCTGTGACTATTCATTTGATGGCGGTGCCAAGGCAGCTCGGCGTTTGCTGGCTCTTAGGGAGCAACCTACAGGCATCATCTGTGCCTCGGATATGTCTGCTTTTGGCGCGATTCATGAGATTGAAAAACATGGTTTCAGTGTGCCAGAGGATATCTCAGTGGTTGGATTCGACAATACGTATTATGCCGAGGTGTTTAAGCCAGGATTAACAACGGTGAATCAGAATATCTACACCATTGGTATTCGAGCCATTGAATATCTGATTGCGATGATTGAGAATCCCTCGTATACACCCCCTGTCGTGACGGAACCATCGAATTTAATTGTTCGCCAGACGACAGCGCCTGTAAATGAAACGTATCCGGAACTACCTGCACAGCCATAGGCTGTGCTTTTTTTTGTTACCGAATGATACGTTAATATTGAAGTGTGAATGGCATGGGCGGCGATCATAAGTATAAAAAGAGGGGGATGGACACTAAATTTCCATATTTACAGTAAAAGGTATGATGACATAAATTTGATAATGTAACCGCTTACTTAGGGAGTTAAGCAGGTTCCCAAGGGCGTAATCCGGCTCACTTGAGGAGGTTAAGAACCGTGCATTGAAGTTCCTGACTCCATCCGTGCGACGTAATATGTTGCCAGTTAACAGACCAGCAGAGGAAATCCATGCATGCAGAAGTGTGTTGTGAAATGCCCGATGTTTGACCGCGTTACAGGATGGATGACGAAATTCACAAGGAGGAATTGACGTGCGGGGAAAATGGTTGAGGTTATGCTTGGCAGCAACTCTGATCTTTAGTTTGTTGCCAGGGATCGGAGCAGGAGAACAGAAGGCAAGCGCAGCAAATGCAGGTGACATTTTGTTGTCTCATTCGTTCGAGGATGGCACGACCCAAGGCTGGACAGCCCGGGGTGGAGTAACGGTTGGCGTGACTGGAGATCAAGCTTACCAAGGTACACGTTCTCTGAAAACAACAGGTCGCACAGAGGCCTGGAATGGACCTTCATTGTCATTGTCGGATGTGGTAGACAAGAATGCTGTCGTTGAAATATCTGGTTACGTGAAACTGGTTGCAGGTTCAGCACCGGCTAATCTGAAATTTACCGTGGAACGCCGCGATGGCAACGGGGATGCGCAATATGATCAGGTTAACGCAGCCGAGCAAGTAACCGATCAGAAATGGGTGAAGCTGCAAGGACAATATAGTTATGAACAAGGCAGTGGCCTGCAACTGTATCTGGAGAGCACGGATGCAACCGCTGCTTATTTGTTAGACGAGTTCCAAATCCGGCTTGTTAAACCTGCTCCAGAGAATCCAGGTGAGCCGGGAGAACCGGGCAAAGCTTTGTTTAACGCTGATTTTGAAGATGGGAATATCGGAAAATGGAAACCTCGCGGTACTGAAAAGCTGGAGGTAGTCAGCGGCATCGGACACAATAGTAACCGCAGTTTGAAAACCTCCTCCCGAACGGAAACTTATCATGGACCGTTGGTAGAGGTGTTGCCTTACTTGCAAAAGGGAAGTACAGTTCATGTCTCCTTCTGGGCGATGTATGATGAAGGGCCTGCAACCCAGGTAATCAACGGCTCATTGGAGAAGGAATTTAATGGTGATGCAGCTAAGCTGGAATATGCAACCTTTGCTTCCACTACACTGAATAAAGGCCAATGGAAGAAGATCGAAGCAGATGTCATCGTTCCGGCAGAAAGCACGGGTGTAAGCGGATTGCGGATGTATGCCGAGACACCGTGGAAGCAGTCTTCTGAAGTGACGGAGACAGACACGATTCCGTTCTACATTGATGATGTTCAGATTACAGCGACGGAAGCGATCGCAATTGAGAAGGATATCCCGGATTTGGCCAAAACGCTGGGGACATCTTATGCTCTTGGCGCAGCGATTGACCAAACGGCTCTAGATCCACAAGATCCGCACTCGGATCTGCTTAAAAAACATTTTAAAAGTATTACTGCGGGCAACTTCATGAAAATGGATGCCATGCAGCCGACGGAGGGCAATTTTGTCTGGTCTGAGGCAGATCGGCTGGTTAACTTTGCTGCAGCGAACAATATGGAGGTCAGAGGCCATACGCTACTATGGCACAGTCAAGTACCGGACTGGTTCTTTACCGATCCTAATGATCCATCGAAACCAGCTACACGTGAGCAACTTCTGAAGCGTATGAAAACACATATCCAAACGATTGTGAGCCGTTACAAAGGTAAAGTGCATACGTGGGATGTTGTTAATGAAGTCATCTCGGACGGCGGAGGTCTGCGTGATCAGGCGAGCAATTCGAAATGGCGGGATATCATTGGCGATGTAGACGGTGACGGAGATGACAGTGACTACATTGAACTGGCTTTCCGTTATGCACGCGAGGCTGATCCTGACGCGGTACTGGTGATCAATGATTACGGTATCGAAGGCAGTGTTAGCAAAATGAACGACATGGTCAAACTGGTGGAGAAACTGCTGGCTAAAGGTACACCGATTGATGCTATCGGCTTTCAAATGCATGTGTCGATGTACGGACCGGATGTAAAACAAATTCGTGAAGCGTTCAACCGGGCGGTTGCTTTGGGGGTTCACATTCAAGTAACGGAACTGGATATGTCGATCTATTCGGGGAACTCGGAGCAGGAGAAACCTGTGACCGATGAGATGATGCTGGAGCAGGCTTATCGTTACCGTGCGCTCTTTGATCTGTTCAAGGAGTTTGATGATCGTGGTGTTATGGACAGCGTGACGTTATGGGGACTTGCTGATGACGGCACATGGCTGGATGATTTTCCTGTCAAAGGCAGAAAGGATGCACCGCTGCTGTTTGACCGTAAACTGAAAGCCAAACCGGCATACTGGGCGTTAGTTGATCCGGCATCCTTGCCTGTATATCGAAATGAATGGACAGCCGCACAAGCCAAAGTATCCTTGCCAGACCGTAAAGGGCAGGAAGATATTCTCTGGGGAGCTGTTCAGGCCAAACCGGTTTCACATGTCATCGAAGGCACAGCAGGTACTACAGGTCAAGTGAAGACATTATGGGATGGGAAAAAACTGAACCTGCGCATTGAAGTCAAAGACGCCACACGTCAGAAAGGCGACCAGGTAGAGGTCTTTGTCAGCCCGGATGATATGGCAACCAGCAAGAAAAACACGACACCGAAAGATGGACAATACGTCTTTCATCGGGATGGCGGCAAAGGCAAAGATCAGAAGCTGTACCAAGTGAAGGAGGATAAATCGGGATATATTGTCTATGCATCATTGCCGTTCTCCGCAGCTGATCTAGCGGAAAGCAAGGTGTTATCTCTGGATTTCCGCATTACGGATAAACAGCCTAACAATAAAACTTCCATTATTGTCTGGAATGATACCAATAATCAGCAACCGCAGAAAAAGGAAAGTCGGGGCAAGCTTAAGTTAGGCCCTGCATTAAAACAAGTCAAAGTTTCATATGGAACTCCTGTTGTTGATGGTAAGGAAGATAAGTTGTGGAAAAAAGCAGTGACCATCACAACGGATGTTAAGGTTGCCGGAAATGCCGGTGCTAAGGCCAAGGCGAAGTTGCTGTGGGATGAAAAGTATCTTTACGTACTTGCTGATGTCAAAGACCCTTTGCTCAGTAAAAAAAGTGCTAACGCACATGAACAAGATTCCATTGAGCTATTCATTGATCTGAATAAAAATCAAACGAGCAGTTATGAGGACGATGATGCCCAGTATCGAGTTAATTTCGATAATGAAACTTCGTTTGGTGGTAATGCCCGTAAAGAGCTGTTCAAATCAAGTACACGTCTGACGAAGGATGGATATGTGGTAGAGGCAGCTATTCCGCTGGAGAATGTTAACGCCAAGCAAAGTAAATGGATCGGGTTCGATCTGCAGGTGAATGATGATGGTGCTGGAGATGGAAAACGTAGCAGTGTCTTCATGTGGAGTGATCCTTCAGGCAACTCGTACCGCGATACTTCCGGATTCGGTAGTCTGTTATTGGTAAAGAAGTAGAATTACTGACCATGCTTTGGATGAGGATGTTTAATGAAGTGTAACAAATGAGTGACTAGGGTGAAATGCGCTGTGCTTCTGGAAATAAGTGTTGATTTTCAGGGCTGGGACGTTTAGACTATAAACATTCATCATTAGCGGGTTTCATTGTATGCCAATCGGTTTATGACTAAGTCGCTAGTCGCAAAGTCAAATGCTACGGAGGGAGTGCCTGTCGCCCAGGCAGCGCACTCGCTTCTTTTTTTACATTTAACATACATATGAGCATTACCCGGCTGAAAGGACAGAGTGAGTGGAGCACATACATGGCACGTACAATCTACAACTTGTTATTTTATCCTATTTCATTGCGTCGTTAGCCTCTTATGCAGCACTTGATCTTGCAGGCCGTGTATCTTTGACGAGTGGAAAGGCGCGTCACTGGTGGGTTGCTTGCGGGGCAATCTCTATGGGACTGGGTATCTGGTCGATGCACTTTGTTGGCATGATCGCTTTTGTGCTCCCTATGCACGTTTCCTATTCCATGGACAAGGTGATCTTGTCCGTTTTGTTAGCTATTATCGCGTCGGGGGTAGCATTGGAATTTGCAGGTCGCCCGTCCAACCGGATTAGCAAACTTGTGTTTGCCGGATTGTTGCTGACTGCAGGCATCACCTCTATGCATTATGTAGGCATGGCAGCGATGTCTATTCCGATTACGTACAAGCCGGGCCTTGTGGTGTTATCCGTTCTGATCGCGGCACTGGCTTCCTATGCAGCGCTGTGGCTGATGTTTTTTTTCAATCGTCCGGAATCTAAACATCATTGGGTCTATAAAATAGGCAGTGGACTCATTATGGGTTTGGCCATTACAGGCATGCACTACACCGGAATGGCAGCAGCTCAATTTCATCAAGTGCAAGTCATCCCTGAGAGTCTAAGCAGACAGGTGGAGTCGGAGGTTCTTGCTTACCTTATTGCGGCGGGAACGATTGTGGCCATTGGTCTCACGTTATTCGGTAATTTTATCAATCAACGGATGATTCAGAAAGATCAACGTATTCATGAAAATGAACAGTGGTATCATGCACTGTACCATAATCATTCGGATGCCATCGTTTCCGTAGATCGCGAAGGTATCATTAAAGGCATTAACGCTGTAGTCACTACAATTACTGGATATCCTGAAAAGAGGGTGATTGACCGCCCGATTAACCAGATTATTGAGCAGATCAGTGTACAGTGTTCGAGTAAGGATAACGCTCACACGTGGGACAACCAGGAATTGCAACAGCGGCATTACATGGCCAAAATGAGAAATACACAAAATGAACTCCTTGATCTGAGTATTGCGGTCATTCCAGTCATCATTGATCACACCCATGTTGGGAGCCATATCTTGATTAAAGATATTACAGAAGAGACCCAGGCACAGCAAAATATTCGGCATCAGGCTCTGCATGATCCACTTACAGGGTTGCCTAACCGACGCAAGTTGGATGAAGTGCTGGCTACTACGATAAATGTCTGTGAACAACAAAAACAGCATAAGTTTGCTGTAATGGTCATGGACATAGACCGGTTTAAGATGATTAATGACTCTCTGGGGCATTCCATCGGGGATGTGTTTCTGAAAGAAGTGAGCAACCGGATTATAACCGTAATTGAAGCTTCTCATCCTCAGGCAACCTCTAATGTTACGCTAGCCCGAATGGGCGGGGATGAGTTTACCATGGTAGTCACAGGAGAACAAGCGGATGAAAAACAGGTGGTTCGACTTGCAGAAGAAATTGTGGAAGCGATTAAGCAACCTTATCGTTTGAAGGAAAATGATTTTTACGTTACAGCCAGTATCGGTATTGCCATGTACCCTGAACATGGGGTTGGAACGGATGCTTTGATTAAACATGCCGACTCCGCAATGTATGAGGTGAAGAAAAATGGCAAGAACGGTTACCAGTTCTATACGGCTCAGCTCGACTCTGAACTTTATGAACGGATTGAGCTCGAAGGTTATCTAAGGAAAGCACTGGAGCGTAATGAGATGGTGCTGTACTATCAGCCGCAGATTCGTACGCTGGACAGCCGAATGATCGGGGTAGAGGCTCTGATTCGCTGGCAACACCCGCTTAAAGGGCTGCTTGCACCCGATGTATTTATCCCTCTGGCCGAGGAGACCGGCATGATCTACGATATTGGTAACTGGACGATTCGTGAAGCCTGTAGACAGATGAAGCTGTGGCACGCTAGCGGCGGGCCACTCATACCGGTGTCTGTGAACTTGTCCAGCCAGCAGTTTCACCAGTCCAACCTGGTGGAGCAGGTGCAGAATGCTTTAACTGAGACAGGTCTGGAAGCCAAATATCTGGAACTGGAAATCACAGAGAGCATGATGATGGATGCAGCGGTATCCACGGCAATTCTAAACGAGCTATCCGCTCTGGGTGTGAAGATCAGTCTGGACGACTTTGGCACGGGATACAGCTCACTGAGTTATCTGAAGCATTTTCCGATCCACAAACTCAAGATCGACCGCTCGTTTGTCACGGATATCACCGAAAGCCATAGCGATCAGGCTATCGTAGCCACAATTATCTCGATGGCCCAGAATCTTAAGATGGAAGTGATTGCAGAAGGGATCGAGACCAAAGGCCAGCTCGATATTTTGATGCAAAATGACTGTCGGGAGATCCAGGGTTACTACTTCAGCAGGCCACTACCCGCCAATGAAGTGGAAAATAATTTCTTTGTACCCCTGCGTTTGCTGGGGGAACGTAACACGGTGTTTCATTCCGTATAAACGGTCAAGAGGCAAGTTCCTGAGTAGTATCTGGAACTTGCCTCTTTTTTCGTTTTTCATGATATATCCGAATTTCGTCACTCCCGCCTATAAAAACTTGCGATGGTGCTTTTTGCCGTCATAGGTGAACCAGATCGGTTTATCTTCCACACGGGTCTCTACATGCACTGTGCGTCCCCAGAGACGGTACAGATACGGAAGCGTGCGCTCCATGTATTTCAGATCCAACTCGATGCCCTCATACTGATGTTTCAACACGAGTTCGCCTGTACGCAGATAGTCTGCATCCTGTACGACTAGATACGGAGAGCCGCCGTTAATGCGGGAAAATACAAGCTGGTCACGGATGTTTTCCCAAGACTTGTCGGTAATTTTCCAGTCGGGTCCTTTTTTCTCAAACACGTAGAGGTCGAGGTCCTCGGTTAACTTTTTGGTCATGTAGTTACGGATGAACGAGGTATCGGAGTCGAACTCGCGCACTTCGAACATTTTGGCCCGGCCTTGCCCAGGCTGACGTCCCCAACGTTCCTGTTCCTCGCGTGTCGGATGATCCCAGCGCCGCTCGATATCTTCAAAGATTTTCAGTCCCAGGTAATATGGATTCAAACTCTGCTTGGACGGTTGCACAACGGAAGAATTCAGCTTGGCAAATTCGATGGTATCCTCACTGCTCAGATCGAGTTCGCGTATAATACGTTGATGCCAGTACGAAGCCCAGCCTTCGTTCATGATTTTCGTTTCCATCTGAGGCCAGAAATAGAGCATCTCCTCACGCATCATACTCATAATATCCCGTTGCCAATCGGTGAGCACCTCGGAGAACTCTTGGATGAACCACATAATGTCTTTCTCCGGCTCTGGTGGAAAATGATGCACTTGCAGACTATCCGTGGACTTTTCCTCAGTTTGCAGATTGTCGAGCGACCACAGGTCGTCATATTGACCTTCCGGTTTAGGGGCTTTATCACCACGTTGTTCGCGAATTTTCATCTCCATATAACGCTGTTTGTCTAGGTGCCGCGGTTTAATGAGCTGTGGGTCCACATGTTCTTGAATGGCAATTACCGCATCGATGAAGGCTTCAACCGCCTCCGTGCCATATTCCATCTCATAATTGCTGATTCGATCCGCCGTGGCGGCCATGCTTTCAACCATATTGCGGTTGGATTTGGAGAAGCGGGCATTGTTTTTGAAAAAGTCGCAGTGTGCGAGTACGTGGGCGACGATTAATTTATTCTGAATCAAAGAGTTGCCATCCAGCAGAAAGGCGTAGCAAGGGTTGGAGTTAATAACGAGTTCATAAATTTTGCTCAGGCCAAAATCATATTGCATTTTCATCTTGTGAAACGTTTTGCCAAAGCTCCAGTGGCTGAACCTTGTTGGCATGCCGTAAGCACCAAAGGTGTAGATGATATCCGACGGGCAGATTTCGTAGCGCATCGGGTAATAGTCGAGGCCGAATCCATCGGCAATCTCCATAATTTCAGCAATCGCGTATTCCAGTTCGCGGATTTCATCGGTCATCCTAGGCTGCCTCCTTCTCTTTTTTGAAAAAAGCTGCGGAGCGCTTTGTACACCTCGCCTTTTTCCTTGATGACGTAATACATAAACTGATCCATCTTAATATGGCGGTAAGCAGACATGAGTGTACTGCTGCGGTTATATTGGTTCACTTCACCGTAACCAAACATGTTGCTGCGCTTCATTAATTCCCCGATCAGCTTCACACAGCGCTCATTATCCGAGGTGAGGTTATCGCCATCCGAGAAATGGAACGGGTAGATGTTGTAACTGGTAGGCGGGTAACGTTTATCGATAATATCCAGTGCCTTCATATATACAGAGGAGCAGATCGTACCGCCGCTCTCGCCACGAGTGAAAAATTCCTCTTCCGTCACTTCTTTGGCTTCCGTGTGGTGAGCCAGAAACACAATTTCGACTTTCTCATACTGACGACGAAGAAAACGAGTCATCCAGAAGAAAAAACTGCGGGCGCAATATTTTTCAAATGATCCCATCGACCCGGATGTATCCATCATGGCGATGATGACGGCATTGGACTGAGGGATGATTTTGTCTTCCCACGTTTTGTAGCGGAGATCATCCGGACTGATGTGATGAATGCCCGGATTGCCCGTGGTTGCATTGCGGCGCAGGTTCTCCAGTATGGTTCGTTTCTTATCGATGTTAGACTGCATGCCTTTTTTGCGAATATCGTTGAAGACCACGGTATGTGTCTCGATCAAATCTTTATCCTTTTGTTTCAGATCCGGCAATTCCAGTTCGGCAAAAAGAATATCTTCCAATTCCTCAATGCTGACCTCAGCTTCCACTATGTCATGACCTGGTTGATCGCCAGCTTTCTCGCCCTTGCCCGGCTTCTGGGACGCAGGATCACGGCCAATGACATCGCCAACCTGACTGTCACCGTCCCCCTGACCGACATGTTTTTGCTTTTGGTAGTTATACACGAAACGGTACTCATCCAGACTGCGAATGGGTACCTTGATGATTTGTTTTCCATCGGACATGATAATATTTTCTTCGGTGATCAGATCGGGCAGATTCTGCTTAATGACATCTTTCACCTTTTGCTGATGGCGCTGCTGGTCCTGGTACCCTTTGCGGTGAAGCGACCAATCTTCCCGGGATACGACGAACGAGTAAGGCTGGTGTGAATTTGACATGTAGGCACCCCCCATTGATTACGCGGCACAGTTTGGCCTGTCGGTAATTAAGTATATTCACGGGCGGGGACGATATGTGATGCGATCTCAACTAAAATGAATGAAATACGCTGCAATTGCCTTAGGATAGGCTGGAGCGAGGTACATGTTTAAATTTTACAAAAATCATGATCATATGTGATATCTTTCCTTTACAATAGAGAAAAAGGTCTGATTCTGAGCATCGAGCCCTGATGCATGTAAAGGAAGGATTAAGTGTGGATAAACGTGCAGTAAAAGCCTGGATTACGTATGACTGGGCCAATTCGGCTTATGCTACAACCGTGCTTGCGGCGGTGCTACCTGTATTCTATGCTTCTGTTGCTGCGGCAACATTGGATAAGGATACGGCAGCTTCTTACCTTGCTTATACACACTCTATTGGAATGTTGTGTGTGGCGCTGTTAACTCCGCTGCTAGGAACACTGGCTGATCTATCGGGACGAAAAGGGGACTTCCTGCGAGTTTTCGCGATAACAGGAATTGTGTCAACGCTGGGATTCAGCGTGATCGGAGAAGGAGACTGGTTGCTTGCGTCTACCCTGCTCGTGTTGTCTACGATTGGTTTTGCCGGGGGGAATACATTCTATGATGCCATGTTACCGGATTTAGTTCCTGTAGAACGAAGAGACATGGTGTCCTCCAAAGGTTATGCCTATGGTTATATCGGCGGGGGGTTACTACTTGCAATCAATCTGTTAATGATTCAGCAGCCGGGCTGGTTCGGCATGCCGAGTACACTTGCAGGTACGCGACTTGCATTCATTTCAGTTTCGATGTGGTGGCTACTGTTCTCCCTTCCCATCTTCCGCTATGCACCTAGAAGGCCAGCCTCGCCTGAGTTGCCTGCATCCGTAACAGGTTATGCAAAGGTTGGCGTACGCAGATTACGGCAAACCTTCGGTCAGATCCGGCGTTTTCCGCAGTTGCTTCGGATGTTGGTCGCATTCTGGTTTTTCAATGACGGGATTAATACCATTATTCTGATGGCCACAATCTATGGGACAAGCATTGGCATTGGTACATCGGATTTGATGTTGGCGCTACTAATTACGCAATTCATCGGTTTCCCGTGTACACTGCTTCTAGGTGCTTGGGCGCAGCGGTGGGGAGCAAAGCAGGTGTTATTGGTAAGTTTAAGTATTTATATTTGTATCGTTATACTTGGCTACTTTATGACCCAAGCTCTGCACTTTTATGTGCTCGCAGGGTTGGTTGGCGTTGTGCAAGGGATTAGTCAATCGACGGCACGTTCCTTGTTTAGCAATCTGATGCCGGCTGCACGAACGGGTGAGTATTTTGGATTTGTTAACATTACAGGGAAGTTCGCTTCGATCTTTGGGCCATTTGTATTTGGTTACGTGGGACAGATTACAGGTTCTACCCGCTGGGGCATTCTGTCACTGATCTTCTTTTTTGTAGCAGGCATTGCGGTATTATTAACCGTGAAGGTACAGAAAGGAATGCAGGATGCTCAGTCAGCCGACCAGGAAGAGTTGGAACGTATGCAAGGCCTAGGTATGGCTGGAAAAGGGAAGGATGTTACCTTTACCGGATAAGTTTAGTCTGGTTTCAATTGGTTAGGTTAGATTAGGTCAGCTTGGTTTAGATAAGATGGATATGGTCATTGTGTCGTATCGGTTATTGATTATCTCGGTCTCCGGATTCTGTTTATCTCATAACAGGAACTGGAGGCTTTTTTGCATTGTTGCGTACTTAGATCATTGGCAAGTGAATAAATTATGAAAAGGTGAAAATAAAAGATTGACATGATACATTTTGTATCATAGAGTAAAGGTATAAATACATATTGTATCTTAGAGTGTCGAAATTCCCTGTCATTTCCAAGGTAATGATCATCCGGTCGATCCGATCCCACGGCATAATTTTATAAATTTACAGAGGAGAGGCTGCCATTGATAGATACGCAAGGAAACGGACTTGTCTTTTTATTATGCATTCCCCGCAGTGGCAGTTCGTTATCTACCGTTATGCTGCAAAATCATAGTCGCATATTTGCCACGCAGGAGATGTGGTTTCTGATGAATCTCGTCGATTTGTCCAAAGCCGACTCTCGCGCTTACGGTGGCAGTTCCATCATCCGTCAATTTTATCAAGCGATGGTGTCCGAAGATATTTTCGAAAAGGCGTGCAGAAGCTTTGCTCTTGAAATATATAATGGATTTCTGGAAGGGAGCGGAGCAGACTTCATCGTTGATAAATCTCCGCGTTATTATTATATGCTTGAATGGCTGGATCGATTGTTTCCGCAGTCCAGACGCATTCATCTTCAGCGTAACCCCCTTTCTGTAGCGGCATCCTTTAAAAAAGTAAATCGCCATACCGGCGAAGTTTTTGATCTGATTCAGAGTCTGAATCATTCAAAACTCAATATGAAAGCCGTAGACCTGACACTTGGTCTAACTCGATTGAATGATTATTTTGCAGAGGCTCATCCTTTGGCCTACGAATTAAAATATGAACAGCTCGTTATAAAACCTCAGGAAGAACTGGAGAAGTTATGTGCTTTTCTAGGCATTACTTATGAACAAGGCATGGAGCGATATGGTCAGTTTGTGGATAGTACGAAATCTGACATGTTCTATAGTATGGGCGTCGGGGACCCCTTCCTCTCTTCACATCAGGAGGCACATCAAGGTTCTGTTAACAACTGGAAAAACATACTCGAGCGGCAAGAAGTTGAACTGTATTGCCGTGTACTCGGTGCGAACCTGTTCCACCGGATGGGGTACAGTGAACAGCTACAAGAAGCTGAAGATTGGACGGGAGTCCAGTTTCAGGCAGAGCCGGATACGGAGGTATTGGAGCGGCTCAAGCAACAGCTAGTACTCGCAACGGAGTGTCGTTGGCAGCCAAATTACCGCATGGATGCGCCGATGAATGGAGCCAAGGATCGGTCTCCGATCCACAGCGGCAGTGAGGAGAAGGAAAGCCCCAAGATTGACCCGTCACTAGCCGCTATGGCCACGATCAGACAATTGCAGGCAGCTCTTCGCGCAGCGGATCAGCGGCTGGAACGTGGGTATACGGAGCGGGAACGTTTGAAGAAACAGCTTCATGCTGCCCATAGCAAATTACAACGAATCAAATCATGGATACCATTTGGTCATCGAATTAGCGCATGGGCATCCCAGCGCAAGATCGTTCGGGGAGGAAAGTCATGAGCGCCATAGCCGGAATCGTACATACAGAAGGTCAGCAAGCACTATGGGAGGACAGCTGGCGGCTCTACGCAAGTCTTGGACATATCCCGGCAGATACAACGGGGGTATGGAAAGGAGATGAAGCGTTTCTTAGTTGCCATGCTCAGTGGATTACGCTGGAGTCCGTAAACGAGAAATTACCTCTCTATGATGAAGAAAGTCAATTGACCATTACTTCAGATGCCATTTTGGATAACCGTGAGCAACTGGCCGATCAGTTGCAGATTTCACGAGCAGAGCTGGCTGGACTGGCGGACAGCGAACTGATTCTCCGTGCATACCAGCGTTTTGGAGAAGATGTAGCTGGTCATCTACTAGGGGACTTTGTATTTGCGATCTGGGATGAACGCCGCCGCATGTTGTTTGCTGCGAGGGATATTACGGGCATGCGGGCATTTTATTACCGACATGACGGTTCGCGATTTGCCTTCTGTACGTTAATGAAGCCATTGCTTGAGCTTGGAGGGGTGCAGAAGGCACTTGACGAAAACTGGTTATCCGAATTTCTGGCCATCCCTGACATGCACGATTCGGCTGATATTCATTCCACGGTGTATCGCGGAGTGAACCAGTTGCCCTCTGCGCATACGCTGACGTTTCGAAACGGGAGGATCGAACTCAGGCAATATCATCGCTGGGATGATGTCGAACCGCTTCGACTCAAATCGGATGAAGACTATGTAGAAGCTTTTCGTGAGGTGTTTAGCCAAGCCGTAGGTTCGCGCTTACGAACGCATAGACAGGTTGCAGCGGCATTAAGTGGTGGACTGGATTCAGGAGCTGTTGCGGGTTTTGCTTCCGGAACGCTCCGGAGTCAGGGGAAGCAGCTACAAGCTTATAGCTACGTGCCTGTTCCGGATTTTACGGATTACACGTCGAAAACGTTGCTAGCAGACGAGCGACCATTTATTCGTTCCACCATTAATCACGTAGGCAATATCTCGGAGAACTATCTCGATTTTGAAGGACGCAGTCCGCTCAGTGAAGTGGATACGTGGCTGAACATGATGGAGATGCCTTATAAATACTTTGAAAATTCATTCTGGATCCGTGGATTTTATGAAAAAGCGAGTGAGCAGGATGCCGGTATTTTGCTGACAGGCGCACGTGGCAATTTTACGATCTCATGGGGACCTGCACTTGATTATTACGCTAGTCTACTGAAAAGTGGCCGATACTTCCGCTGGTTCCGTGAGATGCAACAGTACAGCGAACGAACAGGGATGGCATTCTCACGCATCGCCCGTATTACAGGCCGTAAAGCGTTCCCAGACTGGTTCAAAGGAAATAACAAGGGGACAGCTCAGCCTGCAGGAGCACAGCTGATTCATCCAGATCTGGCCCGGAGAACAGGCGTGCTGGAGCGACTTAAATCCATCCTTGTACTCCAGGGCGGAGCCCGAGCCGATGCACTACAGGTGCGAGCCGACAAGTTCAACAATCTAGCGATTGCAAATAAAAATGGGGCCGTCGCCACCAAATGTTCCCTTCGTTACCGCGCATGGGAACGCGATCCCACAAGTGATCCAAGAGTGATCCGATTTTGTCTCTCCGTACCGATTGAGCAATATGTAAGACAGGGAACGGATCGTTCCCTCATTCGCCGAGCTACATCACCGGAATTGCCGGACAAAGTGAGGCTTAATCAGCGTGTACGGGGCGTACAACCTGCGGACTGGCTACACCGTATTTTGCCTGACTGGCAGACGTTTACCTCGGAACTGCAAACCTTGTGTTCTGACAGTCAGGTTGCCGGCATATTAAACACGGATCGGATTAAATCAGCTCTGGCTAATTTTCCAAGTCCCAGGCCCGAACTGGCATCCCATCCGGATTTGCGTTTGATGATGCACAGTTTAATTGTATACCGCTTTATTCAGAAGTTTTGATCCAAGGCAAACGTATACGCTCTTGAAAGGAGGTGAAAACGATGCAAAACGAAAAAAAGGAATGGCAAGCACCCGTTCTTGAAGTGTTGGATGTGAATGAAACGATGGCAGGGGTAGGATACAGACAAATCGACTGGATCACTGTTCACGATGCCGACATGTACGATCCAACGTCCTAATTTAGTAGTTTCCCCAGCTAGTTCATACTTAAAGGGCGGAAATGCAACCAATCCAGCTTTTTCGCCTCCGCCCTAATATTGAGCTTGTGAATATCAGGGCTTTTTTCATATCTATAAATGAAGGAGGCGCCTTTATTGTTGCCTTTGTACTATGAAGCTTATGGTTTACGCTGGTTGAGTCAGATTCCGATGCCTGAGTTGCAGCGCGCAACTCTGACTGCTGAAACGCAGCAGGATGTCGCTGATGTACAGATCGAGTCTTTTGATCTGGCAGGGTTATGGGAGAAATGGGATGTTGGTAGCGACAACTTTGTGGCGCGAGACGGTTGTCTTTTTTTCAGAATCGAAGATACGGGTCTTTTTTTCATGGAGCATGGCAAACGAATCGTTGTCTCTCAAGTATCTGGTGCCGATCCGAAAAAAGTCAGGCTGTTTATCCTCGGGACATGCATGTCCGTGATTATGATGCAGCGTGGTATTCTTCCTCTGCACGGAAGCGCAGTTGTGATTGATGGTTGGGCCTACGCGTTCGTTGGGCATTCTGGCGCGGGAAAGTCTACCTTGTCAGCGGCACTGGCCTCACGCGGATATCCTCTTCTCACCGATGATGTGGTTGCCTTGACCTGGGATGCTGGAGGCAGAGCGATCGTATCCCCCGGATATCCCCAGCAGAAATTATGGCAGCCTAGTCTGGAAGGCTTCGGAATGAAGCAGCAGGATTATGCAACGGTGCATGCTGAAATTACGAAATACGCCATACCGGTTCAGCACTATTTTCACGAGAGGGCTGTTCCACTTGGGGGAATCTACGAACTTGTACCTGAGCCGGACCAGGAATCTGGTTCTGTGTATTTGCAGGAGGTAAGTGGTCTGGAACGTCTGCACTTGCTCTGCTCTCATACCTTTCGCGGTGGACTGGTGAATCGCCAAGGACTCGCTCAATGGTTGTTTGAAACAGCTTCAAGACTTTCAGCCAGTGTGGAGATTAACAGAATTAGCAGAACGGGGCACCATTTTACAGCATTTGAAATGGTGGATCGGATCATTAATCATATACGCAAAGGAGTGCAGATAGAAATATGACAGCAATTACACCTATCGATGCGAATGACGTCGTAATCCAGAAGGATGGCAACTTGGTCAGTGATATGGGTGGCGAAAAGGTGATGATGAGCATCAGTTCCGGGAAATATTACAATCTGGGAAGTACAGGCGGACGAATCTGGGAACTGATTGCAGAAGAGAGAACGCTGAATGAATTGATTGAGACGCTTGCTACAGAATATGACATTCAGGCAGAACAATGCCGTGATCAGGTTGTGGCTTTTTTGGAACACCTCTCACGTGAAGGTTTAATCAACATTTCGCGCGGAGTGTAGGAACATGTATCGTAAAGTGAAGTCCTATTTCTCGCTTCCAGGTACGATAAGGCGTTTGGTATGGGAAGCTTATATCCTGCTAGGATGGGCTAGAGTGCAAAAGACAAGGCCGTTTGCCAAAATTGCTCCGAGGCTTGGTACACCTATGATCGAAACACCTGTTACTGGATTGAATCGGACTCAAGTGGCGGAAATAAGAAACATATCGAAAGCCGTTATGATTGCTAGTAAATATACGTTTTGGGAAAGCCAATGTCTTGTTATGGCGATAGCTGCAATGAAAATGCTGGAACGGCGTAATATCGCGAGTACATTATATATGGGTACCGCAAGGAATAAGCAAGGACAACTGATGGCACACGCCTGGCTACGAAGTGGAAAACTGATCGTAACTGGAGCAGATACGATGGATCAATATACGGTCGTCGGCGTGTTTGGCAAACGATGTCCTGAGAAGGGATCTGGAGAGATTGTCTATGACGCATGAAACTGAACTGTATTCCACAGGGTTTCCGAAGGAGCTCAAGCTAATCTTGAGCCTGCTTAGAGATGATCTGGCAGATCTGACTTCCGAGGAGATCAAGGGCCGACTGCACGAGATGGATTGGCCACTTTTTTTACAACTTGTGGTCCATCATCGTCTGTATTCTGTTATTTATATGAAATTAAAAATGCTGGATCTGCGGTTTATTCCCGAAGCAGTTTTAGGGAGTTTGAAACAGCAGTATACGATTAATACTTTCCGTATGTTACATTTAACAGCCGAGATGGAGCAAGTGTGTGGCGCATTTCGGGAGCGTGGCATTCGCACGATTACACTGAAAGGGCCTGCTCTGGCTCATGATTTGTACGGAGATGTGTCCATGCGGACTTCGAAAGACCTGGATATTTTAATTCCAGTTCAGAATGTGGAGGAAGCAGGGCGTATTCTTGTCAACCTTGGTTACCAGTGCAAAGAAGGGGAAAGGGCGCTTACTGTTCGTAGCTGGAAGTGGCGGGAGCATCATATCTGTTATGTTCATCCGGTCAAACGTACTCAAGTGGAGATCCATTGGCGGCTTAACCCTGATTCTGGCCGGGAAACGGAGTTTGAACTGTTGTGGAAACGAAGCCGATTCAGTTCGTACACCCAGACACCTGTACGTATGCTTGAAAGAGAGGATTTATGGGTTTATTTAGTGACGCATGGTGCAAGACACGGTTGGTTCAGACTGCGGTGGTTACTGGATATCGATCAGATGATTCGTTCGATGCCGCTCGATATGAAAAAGGTAGAGCGTCGTTTGAAAGCAGAAGGACGTCTAGCCATCGGTTCCCAGACATTACATCTCGTTTCGGATCTGTTGCATACCCCGCTGGGCGATCCGTATTTATCGATTATGGCTACGCGTGAGCGTATGGGAAAGCGACTGGCGAGAGAAGGCGCGCTGTTTATGAACGAAATGTTAGACAGTCCAGAAGAGCTACACAACTATTCAACTTATTTATTCTCTCTTCGTAGTACGAGGCAAAAATGGTTTTTCTTTATTGAGCGGTTATATCCAAGTACTTGGGATGTGCATCAATTCCCGCTACCACGTTCTCTGTTTTTTCTGTATTTTCCGTTACGTCCATTTCTCTGGTTCTGGCGGCGCTTCAAAAAAAGCACGATGGCAGAGAGGGGAAAGGTATGATCGCCGAGTTAAATTATTTCATGCGAAAACTGCATCATATTTCTGGGCCTATTTTATATTGGAATCTGCTAGCTATGATCTTGATTGGTTTAATGGAAGGAATCGGCATCTACATGCTTGTTCCTATGTTAAGTTTAATTGGTGTTTTTGAGATGGGCTCTTCTGGTATACATATCCCCTGGTTAACGGAGCTACTCCACCGATTCTCGGAAAATGGTCAATTGCTACTTGTTTTACTGGCTTTTGTATTTATCCTCTCAGGACAGGCATGGATGCAGCGTCTTCAGACGATTCGCAATACCCGTATTCAGCAGCAATTCATACGAACGCTGCGCCTGGAAACCTACAGTGCACTACTTCGGGCACGGTGGTCTTTTTTTCTCCAAAAACGAAAATCCGATTTCAACCATATATTAACCACAGAACTTGCCAGGGTAAGTCAGGGAACAAGTCTAGTCCTGCAGATGGCAGCCTCGCTGATTTTTACAGCGATTCAGATTGGGCTGGCTTTCTGGTTATCCGCAAAGCTCACAACGCTTGTACTTGTCAGTGGTTTGTTGTTATTTGTATTACTAAGAAAGTTTGTTAGGCGTGCCAAACAGATTGGAGATCAGACTTCCGAATTCTCGCAGAGCTACTACTACGGGATCACGGAGCATTTCAACGGAATTAAGGATATTAAGAGCAATATGCTGGAAAGTTCGCATATCCGCTGGTTTGATCGCATATGCAGCCAAATTGAACGTAATGTGGTGCAGTTTAGTCAGTTAAATACAGGTACACAGCTCATTCATCGGGTGTCAGCGGCGATAATCATCGCGGCGTTTATTTACCTTTCTTTACAGGTGATGTCGGTGCCACCAGCCAACCTGTTATTAATTATTTTGATTTTTTCACGATTATGGCCAAGGTTTACAGCGATTCAGTCTAATCTGGAGTACATCAGTTCAATGTTGCCGGCATTTCGGATCGTGAGAGAGTTGAAGGATCAAACGGAGAAGAACTGTGAGATCCGTGAATCAAGGAAAGAGACAGGTATTTCTGCTTCCCAGCCTATTGCTCCAATCGATCTGGTAAAAAGCATCGTGTGTGAGGATGTGGATTACCGTTATGAGGGAAGTGACACGTATGCATTAAAGAATGTGCAAGCATATATTCCTGCTCAAGGTATGACTGCTATTGTTGGGAAGTCGGGGGCTGGTAAAAGTACATTTGTTGATCTGATCATGGGTCTGGTGAAGCCTGAGAGTGGTCGTATCCTGATTGATGGAAAACCCTTGACTGAGGAACAGTTATTGAACTGGAGAAGTTCGATCGGGTATGTCTCACAAGATCCTTTTTTGTTCCATACCAGCATTCGTGAGAACTTACGTCTGGTTGATCCGGATGCAAGTGAAGAACAGATGTGGCGGGCACTCCAATTTTCTTCTTCCGCTTCATTTGTTCGCAAGCTTCCGCAAGGTCTGGATACCATTATAGGTGATCGTGGCATACGCCTGTCCGGTGGAGAGCGTCAGCGTCTTGTACTGGCTCGGACCATGCTTCGTAACCCTTCTGTACTGGTACTGGATGAAGCCACAAGTGCACTGGACAGTGAAAATGAACAGCATATCCATGAAGCGATCGAACGATTAAAGGGACACGTCACAATTATCGTCATTGCACATCGACTCTCCACGATCCGAACAGCAGACCGTGTCATCGTTTTGGAAGAAGGGCGGGTCATCCAAGAAGGCGGATATCAGCAATTATCTATGGATTCGTCAGGCAGTTTCAGCAAACTGCTTCATATGCAAGCTGGTGCTGCTGGACAGTAAACCATAAATTGTATTCTTATTAACGAATTAAAGAGAAGCGAGTGTTACTAGAATGAAAAAAGGCGTGCCGCAGAGGGACGCCTTTCATATCTTTATTATTTCTTGAATTGAATTAATAAGTCAGAGATGAGTTGGTCTGTACAGGAAGATGTAAGGCACCGATTCGTTGCAGATGTTGCACAATTTCTTGAACAGCTTCCTCAATGTTGCATTGTTCGGTATCAATGACGAATGAAGGAGAGGTTGGGATATCGTAGGGAGCAGATATACCAGTAAAATGAGGGATTTCACCTTTGCGAGCTTTTTTGTAGAGTCCCTTGGGATCACGCCGTTCACATTCTTCAATAGAACAACGAACATAAACCTCGATGAAATCCTCCGGTTCAAAAAGCTGCCTGACCATCTCCCGATCCTGTGCGTGGGGAGAAATAAATGCCGAAAGCACAAGTAGTCCCGCATCTACCATCAACTTGCTTACTTCTCCGATGCGACGCAGGTTTTCCTGGCGATCTGCAGCGGTGAAACCGAGATCCCGATTCAATCCATGCCGTACATTGTCACCATCAAGCACATAACAGCGAACACCTTGTTCATGCAGGGTTCTCTCCAGTGCAAAGGCAATGGAGGATTTGCCCGCTCCGGATAAACCTGTAAACCATATCGTGCGACTGCGATGTCCGTTGTTATTCTCCCGATCCTGTCGATTTAGACTCGATGCTTGCCAAGTAATATGACGATCTTCCTTCGACATGTTATCCCACCTCTTTTCAACTAATCCTATGTATAATATTTTAACATATTTGCTAGATTATAGACCATGAAAATTATCCGTCAAAGAAGCGTGAACCGTCTGTATATCGGGTATAGATGTTATACACAGAGAGCAGGAGGACAAGATCATGAGTGACAACATTCAAAATATTCAGGTAGGGTTCAACTGCCCTGATTGCGGGCAGGAAGTGAACACCTATTTTGTGCAGCAACAAGTGAACACAGTTCGCTGCGAAGGCTGCAATCGGGCTTATACACTCATGAAACCGACGATCGGAGATGAAATTTTGCTGGATTGGGAGCAGGAGGCTCTATATCATAAATTACGTGCAGAACGCTCTGAAAAGGACAATCATAACATGTCAGCACTCATCATCAAAGTGATAGAGCTTCTAACCTGGAGGGATCAAGGGGACGGTCAGACTCGTGCAATCCAGACGGTAAAAGATTGGCTGGCTACTAGCGGTAAACCTCAGACTTTACTTGAGCTTTTCCATCAACCAACGCAGTCCTCACGCGAGAATAAACGGATATAACGCTAATGATTACATAATATAGACGCTCTTGCGGCATATTACCTGAAGGTGTTTGTGACCATTAAACAAACTGAAATTTCAGGGACAGGAGCGGATAACATGAAGCGAACGGTGCTATATCTGCTGCTCGGCTTGTTCACCATTAGCATGCTGGCATCGCAGGCAGAAGCATCTCCCATTAATGGAGCATACCACTTTGGCTTTAAAAAAAGTCAGAATGGCGAACTGCCTTCCATTGATCAGGAAGGTTTCAAGTCTATTTTGGAGCATAATCATGCCATTTTCTTGGGGGATACCAAACAAAAGGAACTGTATCTGACTTTCGATAATGGGTATGAGAATGGGTTCACACCTGCAATACTGGATGTGTTGCGAGCGAAGAAGGTACCGGCAGCTTTCTTTGTTACAGGACATTATTTGAAGGATCAGCCGGATCTTGTCAAACGTATGGCTGCCGAAGGGCACATTGTCGGGAACCATTCCTGGAGTCATCCGGACATGACTCGAATTTCCAATACACAAATTAAAGAGGAACTGGAAAAAGTGAAATCTGAAGTGCACCGTCTCACGGGGCAACAGGCTACATTTTTGCGGCCACCTCGCGGTATTTTCAACAATCGTACACTTGCTGAGAGTTATGCTCAGGGATATGTCAATGTGTTTTGGTCTGTAGCCTATAAGGATTGGGACACGAATGTACAGCGTGGTGCACAGTATGCTCATCAACAGGTGCTGAAACAGCTTCATCCGGGGGCTGTCATCTTGCTACATTCCGTTTCGAAAGACAATACGGAGGCACTTGGAGCAATCATTGATGAGGCACGCAAGCAAGGTTATGGATTCAAAAGTCTGGACGATCTGAAGACCAGAACCTATTAACGATCAAATCAAGCGGGCAAGACGAGCATGGATTAAGTTAGTTTTAGTTGAGGTCTGGGTATCAAAGAAAATAAGCTTATTTAGTTGTCATCCCCAACCCAATAAAGGACATGCCTAGCAATCTGCTGAGCATGCCCTTTATTTGTTGTTACCATTCGTCCTAATGAATCGTGTTATAGATTATTCCGGTCGTTTTGGGTCCGCAATGACTGCAAACGACGCAACCTGCCGTAGTTAATTCTACGCGCGCTCCGGTTTGCTCCTGCAGCGTCTTTTTCAGGTTTAACGCATCTTCCTCAGCCATGGTATGAACAACGATCACTAAATCCCGATCAATCTGTTCTTTATTGCTGAGCGTATTTTGCAACATTTGTTCCAGCGCCTTTTCTCGTTTACCGCGTACTTTGTAGGCGGGGGACATCTTACCATCGGTTACCCGAATGACGGGACGGATTTTAAGTAGGCTACCAATCAGATTTTGCATACCGGAGCAACGTCCGCCTTTATACAAGTATTCCAGAGTATCGATAACAAACTCTGTACGCACCGTTGGTTTCATGGCTTCAATCTGCTGCGTAATCTCGGCCAGCGTTTTTCCTTGTTCTGCTGCATACACAGCTTTCATTACCATCAAGCCAATGCCTGAGGAGAGATTTTTGGAATCCACTACAGAGATGCGCCCCTCTGGAAATTCAGAACTGGCGAGCAGAGCGTTCTGATAGGTTGAAGAAAGCTCAGAAGATAAGGAGATGTAAAAAATATCGTCGCCTTGTTCTATGTAAGGTTGAAATGCGGTCATGAAATCAGCGGGTGAAGGTGCTGCTGTTTTGGGCAGAGAACCATGGCGACTTACACGTTCGTACAATTGCTCTGGTTTGATCTCTTGTCCGTCCTTCAGGGATTCTTCACCAAACACCACATACAAAGGAATGATGCCGATTTCGTACTGCTGGATCCACTCCGGAGCCAGATCACTGGTGCTGTCCGCAAAAATTTTAATTCGTGGCATGTCAATCTCCTTTTGAATTCAAATATTTGGTCATTCATATGTTAAGTATAACGGGGCAAAGGTTAAGCCACCTAGCTTAATTATAAAGAACCGGGGCTCTCAAGGAAAGCATTACGTCAAGTATATACCGCCAAGTACAAGCACTGTGAAAAACAAAATAAGTAGTCCACTCAGAATCGTGCCAATAACGGCAAAGACTTTCTTGCGATTTTTGAGCGCTAATCCAATAATCCCAAGAATGAGGCCGATGAGATTAAAAACCAGGCAGACAAGAAAAGCCAAAGAACCTAGAACGAATGCCGGATGAATAGCGAGTTCTTCCCGGCTGATTGACGATCCGAGGAGTTCAATGGAGTTATTCAGTACAAGAGACATCAACACAAATGTTACGAGATGCCCTAGAAAACCAACCAGTCCAATAACAAAACTTGCGATCCCCGGCCCTGAATGTTTGAGAGGTATTCCATTGATTTCTGCTGATTCTGGCGGGAGTGTATAGTCATCTGAGTTTGGTGAATTGTAATTATTCATTAGGGCACGCTACCTCCTTAAAAGATATCATGATTTGTATAGAATACTGAATGTTTATTACCCTGTATAGTGTCCAGCGATTCTAGATTAGATATGCATAAGGCATTTCTTTTACTTTAGAGCTTGAATTCGCTACAATATATGGAGTAATGGCGTTCGAAACGAATCAAGGGAGAGAGTGGATATGCAACGGAGATGGATGATGCTTGGAGCCATATTAACGATGCTGTCGGTGGCTATTGGTGCATTCGGTGCACATATGCTTAAGGACAAAATTGGTGCAAGTGCAATTGCTACCTACGAAACAGGGGTACAATACCACATGATTCATGCGCTTGCTTTGCTAATTGTAGGATTAACTGCTGGGCAGCTCGGAGCATCAACGAAGCTGAAATGGGCAGCGCGTTTGCTTTTCGCGGGTATCATCATTTTTTCAGGAAGCCTCTATGTACTTAGCATCTCGGGTATCAAAATTTTAGGAGCGGTCACACCGATCGGTGGCGTAGCTTTTATTGCTGGCTGGCTGCTGTTTGCAATGGATGTCTGGCAACGGGGCAAGACCAGTCTGTAGCAGTCTTTGTTAAAGAATAATCGTATAACAAAAGCAACCTGTGCCCGAATGTTTACCGCATTCCAGATCAGGTTGCTTTTTTTGTTTGAATCTTTAAGGCTACAGTAAGAACTCATCTATTTCGTTTGTTCTGAATGTGTAAACTTGTTTTTCATCCACATGATAAATGCTAACCACATTGTTATCCCGATCAAAATTAAGTATTCGACAAGGAATGCTCTGATGCTTGCCATGTTTGTTGTTTACGACAATTCGGGTGAGACGATTTTCTTTAATTAAGGATTCAATCCAGGCATCGAACGAATTCGAATCAGCGACATGGGAAGTGTCTGCAGTAGACTTTTTCTTGTCAACTTTTGAATTTGATTCCTTGGCAACTGGTTCTTGTGGTTGTGATTTGGACGAAACCGAATCAACGATATGGTCTGACTTGTTGGAGTTTAACTGTGCGTTGGAAAATTGTGGTGAATCAAGGAAATTTTGATTAGAGTCAGTAGAACCTGTTTTAGCCTGAGTCATAGCTTCAATGATTTGACCAAGCACAATTCCGGAGTGAATCCGAAAGTCCGCAATTTGTTCTTCTTTGTTTATGAACTCGATCAGGGACTGCAGTGCCAATGCATTTGAACGGCTCTTAATAAGTATATCGACATTAAATAAATAGCCGACGTCATCTTGATTGGATAAGGTTTGTTTCATTCATCCCAGCCCCGTTAAATAATGTGTAAGCACGTATGTACTCTAATATACTATAGCACTAATATGATGGAAATCATAGTACCAAAGACTTAGAAATCGGTTAATTTTAGAACTCAGAATGATCCTTTGTTTTCCTCATATATTCTTCTTTTTTCATCCCGTGATCAAACCTTTTGCATGCTTCATGAACCTGACCTACAACTATAATTTAGTAATCAGGACAGGAAGAAGCAGGGGGAATAGGGCATGAACATTTCATATCAGAATCGATTGAGATACGTATATAAGGTCACTTCGTCACGAATCCGCAAAGCGAATTATCATCTGAATTTAACGTACCATGACGCCTCGATAAACGGAGAACTAGCAGCAATTGGAAACCATCAGGTGTTTCGATTCATTGATCAGTTGCGTTCACAGAAAAGAATGGAAGAGCAGCGGATAGAGATTCAACATGAACTCCGACGCGTCAAAGCCTTGAAGACGACAGTTCAGCATAACTTTTCTCTTTTCACGGCAGGTGTCCACACGACGATTCACCAAAAGGCATACAATTATCGTGATCTGTTGAAGAGGAGGTGGATCGTGAGATTATGGTGACGATGGAGCCGATTGTGGTGGGAGAGCATGTGCTCGTTGGGGTAGAAGTGAAACTTCCCAAAACGACACTGTTAACGATTAATACATCCAAAGGGTATATCATGTGCGGCGCCCTTGATGTGGGATTATTGAATGAGAAGCTGGGCGATCGCAAGATTGTGGCCGCACGGGCTGTAGGTGTGCGAACACTGGAGCAACTGCTTCATGCACCAATGGAATCGGTGACGACTGAGGCAGAGGCTATGGGGATTACAGTGGGTATGACAGGTGTAGAAGCATTGTTAAAAATGATCTGAAGCACGTGTCGTTTTCATTCGGCGCTATAGAGATAGAACAGAAAAAAAGGGACGGAGCCGGATGCATCCGGCTTGTCCCCCTCCTCACAGACCCACAGCAATGCATGCTAAGTGGGTTGTCTTATAAATATTTTTATTCTGCAAATAAAGCCGCGAGGTTCTCCTGGAAAGGCGCACGAACAATACCTTTTTCCGTAATAATTGCGGTAACATATTCATTCGGGGTTACGTCAAAGGCTGGATTAAACACCTTAACGCCCTGCGGTGCAGTACGCTTGCCAAATCCTTCAGTCACTTCTTCAGCAGCACGCTCTTCGATTGGAATCAGATCCCCGGACGTTGTGGACAAGTCGATGGTTGATAGTGGACTTGCTACATAAAAAGGAATATTATGCGCTTTGGCCAGTACAGCCAGGCTGTATGTACCAATTTTGTTGGCGACATCCCCGTTTGCTGCGACCCGATCCGTACCCACAATGACAGCTTGTACCCAGCCTTTGGACATGACCATACCCGCCATGTTGTCACAGAGTAACGTTACGTCAATTCCGGCCTGTTGTAGCTCAAATGCAGTTAAACGGGCGCCTTGAAGAACGGGACGTGTCTCGTCAGCAAATACCTTCAGATGAATGCCACGCTCTTGAGCGAGATACATCGGGGCGGTTGCCGTACCGTATTTCGCTGTCGCCAGACCTCCTGCGTTACAGTGTGTAAGTACACCCATTCCATCCTCAAATAAAGGCAGGGCATGTTCACCGATCATGCGGCATACTTCTTCGTCTTCCTTCTGAATTAACAACGCTTCTGCTTCAAGCGCATCTGTGCTTTCATCCAGACTTAGACCAGCTTCTACGACTTGGTTAGCCTTTTGCATCATGCGATCTAATGCCCAAAACAGATTAACCGCTGTTGGACGTGATGTTGCCAAATGTGCACAGACGGATTTGACATGATCCAGCCAGCCTTGAATAGCGATGCCATCATAAGCTTTGGCTCCGAGCACTACGCCGAAGGCCGCTGCAATACCAATGGCAGGTGCACCGCGTACTTTCATGGAATGGATGGATTCCCATACTTCCTCAGGGGTGTACAGTTTCAGCATCAGAATCGTTTCGGGCAGCAGACGCTGATCGAGCATTTCAAGCTTGTCCTTTTTCCAATTGAGCGAAGACAGAGGCTGATGTTCAGGGGTTGTCATGAATGTTCCTCCGTTCAATAATGTTAGACTTTAACCGTTGCGAGGGCAGAAGATACCAGATCTAGAACCTCACCGATTGTATTTACGTGCCGATTGTTCTTAATCAAGGCTTTACCAACGGCCAGTGCTTTGCGCTGTGCATGTTCACGTTCAGTAGCATCCGTAATGGTATCGATATCAGCGACGTGGGCAAGTCCTACGATGCGACGTACCATTTTAGCCCCGGCAAAACCGATCGTATCTCGAAATAGCTGCTGTACATACAGGTCTTGATAACCTGGCGTTTTAGCCATTGGGTCAACGAGAGCGGTAGTCCACAGTGCGCGGAAACGAGTATCGAATTCAGTCCAGACATCACGTACCATGTCCAGTAACTCTGTTGCACGTTCATTCCGTGTAGACTGATCCTGATAACGGCCGGACAGCGAAACATAATGAAGAAGCAGGTTCGCCAGCACGGCGCCTACGTCAAAACCCATCGGCCCATAGAAAGCAAACTCCGGATCAATGACTTTGGTCGACTCGGAAGTTACAAAAATACTGCCTGTATGCAAGTCCCCGTGAAGAAGGGCTTGTCCATGGGTCAGGAATTTTTCCCTGAGCAGGGCGATCTCCAAATGCAGTGCTTCGTCGGTACGAAGAGCTTCGGCTTCATCTTCAATCGCTGTTTCATAGTTGTTATTTTGTGCAATCCGATACGGTTCATCAAAGATCAGGTCTTCTGTTATTTTGCATTGGTCAGGGTTGACGAATCGTCCCTGCTGTTCTTTCTTCTGTTGTTGGTTCATACCGAGGTCTGAAGTGAAGAAGAGGGTTCTCGCCATAAACTCCCCAATATGCTGGGCGAAAAGAGGATAGGAAGCTCCGTCAATCAGACCCTTGCGCATAATAACATGGTCACTTAAGTCCTCCATGACCGTTAATGCGAGATCATCGTCATAATGATACACGTCGGGCACCATTCCAGGGCACAGACGATATTCTTCCTGCAAAATTTCACGTTCAATGCGAGCACGTACGAGGGAAAGCGGCCAGGATTCGCCAACCACTTTCGCATAAGGAAGCGCCTGTTTGATAATGATACTTTTATCGGAGTTCTGATCCGTGATATGGAAAACGAGATTCAGGTTGCCGTCACCGATCTCACGACAATCCAGATTCGCATCTGCCGTAAATGGACCCGGTAAAGTTTTGGCTAATACGATCGCTTCTTGTGGGGTTAAAGGATGATATTGAGTCAAAGGTGCCACCTCCATATATATGAAGAAACAGGAAAACCTACTTCTTTGCTTGGTTTATGACAGTATATCGGATAAAGCATGTTTTTTGAACTTTTTTTTGAGACAAGTCTGGGTTGTGGTGATTCGAAGATCAGGCTCACGGGTAAAAATGAATAGGCTGGACGGTTGAATAAAACCGCGCCCCATAACACTTCCGCGAAATTAGCGGGTTCTGAACTTGAACTCTCTGTCTTGCGTACAGGGGAACCTGAGATAACGTGGACAGACTACATTTTAAATTAAAGGATGGGATTGAATATGGCTACAAAAAACAAAACAGATCAAGCAAAATCCGTTGAACAAGTACTTAATCGTCAGGTGGCTAACCTGAACGTACTGTATGTCAAAATCCATAACTATCACTGGTATGTAAAAGGCCCGAACTTTTTCACACTGCATGTGAAATTTGAAGAGTTCTATAACGAAATTACAGTGCAAATGGATGAAATTGCTGAGCGTTTGCTTACACTGAAAGGCAGCCCTGCAGCAACGATGAAAGAATATCTCGAGATGGCTTCGATCCAGGAAGCTTCCGGCAAAGAAGATGCGAACGCTATGGTACAGAACCTGATTGAAGACTTCGCTACACTTTCCAATGAGTATCAGGAAGGTATTGATCTGGCCGATGCGGCTGAGGATCAACCTACTGCTGATATGCTGACAGGCTTCAAAGCGGATCTGGAGAAACATATGTGGATGCTTCGTGCATACCTGGGCTAAACCGTTTCAGGACGGACTGAGATCCGTCTGTCTGTAACCCATTCGTGGTTGAAGAGTTCATCCGTAAAGTGTTCAGTGTTGCCTGCTAAAAGTTGTCAGATAAGTGTGAAGCGTCTATACTGCTGTCAAGAGTGACAGGGGAGGGCGAACACAATGTTAGACACAGGAGCGATACCGGCATTAAAAGAATGGGCTTCTGCAATCCAAGCTCTGGAAAACGGTCGCCAGATCATGGTGATGCGAAAAGGCGGGATTGTGGAGGAAACGAAACATTTTGAGTTGAAAAGTCCAGCGTTTTACCTGTATCCGACTTATGAGCATCAGCGTAAAGAACTGATCAAGTCCTCGGATCAATCCTATGTTGAAGAGTCGCTGGCCGAATGGGCGCCTGAAGCTTCAACCGTCCGCATTACATCGTATGCTGAAGTAACGCAGGATTTGGAGATTCGAGATCAGGAGATGCTGGATCGACTTCTGGAATATCATATGTGGACAGCGGATTTTGCTGAATCCCGTTTGAAGTGGAAAAAGAAAGATCCGCTCCACGTGTTGATTTTACGTGTGTACCGTTTGCAGGAACCGATGGAAATTCCCGTATTGCCAGAATATAACGGTTGCCGTTCATGGATTTCCATTCCGAATGGTTTGGTGCCGCGCGAAATGACGCCGGTGCTGAACGTTGCGGATTTTGCCGACCAGGTACAGAAGATTAACGAGACACTCAGAATGTAATCTTTTTTATGTGCAAAAACTTGTGTAAATAAAGTGTAAAGGACTTGTCCGGAAATGGATAAGTCCTTTTTCATTTTGGTGTGCAAGCTGAACAAACTGTGAAATTTGTGATTTATATCACTGTCCCGCAAATGAAAAGTTGTTTTCTAATTTGATTCAAACAGTCATTTATTATAGAATCATAAGGAATGAAGTTTCCTGAGAAGGACAAGAATTAATAGGAAATGACTTGATAATCATTGAGAATCAGTTTAGAATTATTCTAAAGTGATTGTTGCTCTACAGCATGTGAAGAAAGTATGCCTGAGAGTGGCAAGAAGAAATTGCTTTACAGATGTATGATGAAACAGAGAAAGTCAGGGGAAGCCCTGTTCAGATATAATAGGCGCTTTTTCGTTTTCGACAGTAAACATCAATTTAATCAATGGAGGGAAACAATACACATGACTACGAATTTCGTCATTGAAGGTCTGAAAGCGACCATTGAAGGTAAAGAAATCCTGAAAGGCATCAACTTGGAAATGAAAGGTGGAGAAATCCACGCGATCATGGGACCGAACGGAACAGGTAAATCCACGTTGGCTTCTGCCTTGATGGGACACCCTAAATATGAAGTAACAGACGGTACAGTCACTCTCGATGGTGAAGATGTACTGGATATGGCTGTAGATGAGCGCGCACGTGCTGGTCTGTTCCTGGCTATGCAATACCCGAGCGAAATCGCGGGTGTAACTAACTCCGACTTCTTGCGCAGTGCAATCAACGCTCGTCGCGGTGAAGGAAACGAAATTTCCCTGATCAAGTTCATCCGTCAAATGGAAGGTAAAATGAAAGAACTCGATATGAACCCTGAGTTTGCACATCGTTACCTGAATGAAGGTTTCTCCGGTGGTGAGAAAAAACGGAATGAAATTCTGCAAATGATGTTGCTTGATCCTAAAATCGTCGTACTTGACGAGATCGACTCCGGTCTGGACATCGATGCTTTGAAGATTGTTGCAGAAGGTGTAAATGCAATGAAGAGCGAAGATCGCGGCTTCTTGATCATCACGCACTATCAACGCCTGCTTAACTACATCACTCCAGACTACGTACACGTAATGATGCAAGGTCGCATCGTGAAATCCGGTGGACCTGAGCTGGCTCAACGTCTCGAGGCTGAAGGTTATGATTGGGTAAAAGCGGAACTGGGAATTACAGACGAAACTGTAGGTCAAGAAGCGTAAGGACAAAACGGAGGAGGATAATAAATGACTACACAAACAATTCTTCCGGTTGAATCTGAAGCGCTTCGCGCCTTGTCGGAAAGTAACAATGAACCCGGCTGGTTGACTGAGCAGCGGCTCGAAGCTTTGAAGCTTGCGAGTGAGCTGGCGCTTCCCAAACTGGAAAAACAAAAAATTGAACGCTGGAGTATCAGCGAGTACGGCACATATAAAGCAGACGCAGCAATTTCTTCCCTGGAAGAAGTACCTTCATCCATCAAAGAGCTGGTTAAGGATCAAGCTGAAGGAAGCCTGGTAATCCAACGTAACTCTGGTGCAGTATATTCCAAATTGTCTGCTGATCTGGCAGCACAAGGTGTCATCTTCACGGATTTGGCTACTGCTGTTCGTGAACATGCTGATCTAGTCAAGCCTTATCTGAACACAGCGGTCAAAGCCGATGAACATTCCATTGCCGCATTGCATGCAGCGTTGTGGAATGGCGGGGTGTTCCTGTACGTTCCGAAAAACGTGAACATTGAAGTTCCACTGCAAGCAGTATTGCTTACAGACGATGCTTCCGCAACATTTGCGCCTCACGTACTCGTTGTTGCCGAAGCAAACAGCTCGGTTACTTACGTGGACAACTACGTGTCTGGTGAGCTCTCTGCACCGGTATTCCATAACGGAGTTGTGGAAGTATTCGTAAAATCGGGTGCAAAAGTGCGCTTTGCAACGGTTCACCAACTGAACGTTAACGTAACGGATGTATCCTTCCGCCGTGCTGTTCTGGAAAATGACAGCTCCATTGAATGGATCGTTGGTGAAATGAACAATGGTGATACGGCAAGCAACACGATGAGTGTTTTGAAGGGGAATGGGTCCACTTCGGATTCCAAAGTGATTGCTGTGGGTTCCGGTTCACAGAAGATTAACTACACAACTGAAGCACGTCACTTCGGTAAAAATACGCCAAGCCAAATGATCACACGTGCGGTTATGCGTGAAGAGGCTTCGGCAATCATCAACGGTATCACGAAAATCGAGAAAGGCGCTACAAGAGCCGACGGACAGCAAACCGAGAAAGTATTGATGCTGAGTCCTAAAGCACGTGGAGACGCCAACCCGATCCTTCTGATTGATGAGGATGATGTAACAGCAGGTCACGCGGCTTCTGTAGGTCAAGTGAATGCGGAGCAAATCCATTACTTGATGTCTCGCGGGATTAACCGTACGGATGCGGAGCGCCTGATCATTTATGGCTTCCTTGCTCCGGTGGTGGCGGATATTCCTTTGGAAGCACTGCGTACCCAATTGCAGTCCCTGATTGAGAAGAAGCTGGGACAATGAACCCATCCATTCGCGAGCAGTTCCCGATCCTCCACCAGGAAATCAATGGACACCCGCTCGTATATCTAGACAGTGCTGCGACTTCGCAAAAGCCTCGTGCTGTGATTGACGCGGTTAAACATTATTATGAATATGAGAACTCCAATGTGCATCGCGGTGTGCATACACTCGGAAGCCGGGCAACGGACGCTTATGAAGGCGCTCGTGAGAAGGTTGCCAAGTTTATCAATGCTCGTCGCACGCAGGAGATCATCTTCACACGCGGTACAACGACAGCCCTGAATTTGGTGGCTTCGTCTTATGCTCGTGCCAACTGTAAAGAAGGCGATGAAATTGTTCTTACACAGATGGAGCATCACAGTAACCTGATCCCTTGGCAACAAGTCGCCAAGGAGACAGGGGCCACATTGAAATACATTCCGCTACAGCCAGACGGCCATATTGAGTTGTCTGATGTGGAGCAAACAATCACGAACAAAACTAAAGTTGTCGCGATTGCCTATGTATCTAATGTGATGGGACTCGTGCATCCCGTTAAACAGATCGCTGAAATCGCCCATCGCAATGGTGCAGTTATTGTTGTGGATGGCGCACAAAGCACACCGCATATGAAGGTGGATGTGCAAGATCTGGACTGTGATTTCTATGCGCTGTCTGGTCACAAAATGTGCGGACCGACCGGTATCGGTGCACTCTACGGCAAAAAGGCGCTGCTGGAGTCCATGGAACCAATTGAGTTCGGCGGTGAGATGATTAATGATGTGGGGTTGTACGATTCCAATTGGAAAGAACTGCCGTGGAAATTTGAAGGCGGAACCCCGATTATTGCGGGAGCAGTAGGATTGGGTGCTGCCATTGATTTCCTTGAGCAGATCGGCATGGATGAAATTGCTCATCATGAAGGTGTACTGGCCGCTTACGCAACGGAACGCCTGTCAGAGATTGATGGACTCAGCATCTATGGACCAGCTAAACGTCATGTTGGCGTAGTAACCTTTAATCTGGGAGATGTACATCCACATGATGTCGCTACCGTGCTGGATGCGAGCGGTATAGCGATTCGTGCAGGACACCACTGCTGCCAACCGCTGATGCGCTGGCTTGAAGTAAGCTCAACGGCTCGTGCGAGCTTTTATCTATACAATAACGAACAAGATGTAGATCGGCTTGTCAGCGCCTTAATCCAGACAAAGGAGTATTTTGGCGATGCAACTTGATGATCTGTACCGTCGTGTTATAATGGACCATTACAAAAACCCGCGTAACCGCGGAACGTTTGACAATGACGTCGTCACGGTGAATTTGAACAATCCAACGTGCGGCGACCGGATTTCACTGCAGCTGATGCTGAATGACGGAATCGTTCAGGAAGCCAAGTATACGGGAGAAGGCTGTTCAATCAGCATGTCTTCGGCATCGATGATGACCGAGGCTGTCAAAGGCAAGACGATTGAACAGGCGCTCGATCTGGCTAACCGTTTCTCCTCATTGATGCAAGGGGAAGAAGTCGATTTCGATGATTATGAAGATCTCGAAGCCCTATCCGGTGTGAACAAGTTCCCTGCACGCATCAAATGTGCCACTCTGGCCTGGAATGCATTACGCAAAGGAATTGACGAAGAGGACAATGTACAATAACGATAGGGAGGTCGAGCAAGATGGCTAAAAAAGCACCAGAAATGGAAGAGTATAAATATGGTTTTCGCGATGAGCATAAATCCATCTTTCAAACCGGCAAAGGTCTGACAGCGGAAGTTGTAACGGAAATTTCTAAAATCAAAAACGAACCGGAGTGGATGCTGGAATTCCGTTTGAAATCCTTGAAACAGTTCGAGAAGATGGCCATGCCTAAATGGGGCGGCGATCTGGATGGACTGGATTTCAATGATATTCAATACTATGTTCGTCCTTCGGAAAAGCAAGGAAAAACATGGGAAGAAGTTCCTTCCGAAATCAAAGAAACATTTGATAAACTGGGTATTCCAGAAGCGGAGCAAAAGTTCCTTGCTGGGGTATCGGCTCAGTATGAGTCCGAGGTTGTGTACCACAATATGCAGAAGGAACTGGAAGACCAAGGCGTAATCTTCATGGATACCGATACGGCTCTGAGAGAGCACCCGGAAATTCTGCGTGAATATTTTGCTACTGTTATTCCGCCAGCAGATAACAAATTTGCTGCGCTGAACAGTGCGGTATGGTCTGGAGGAAGCTTCATCTACGTACCGAAAGGCGTAAAATGTGAAGTGCCTCTGCAAGCATATTTCCGGATTAACTCCGAAAATATGGGCCAATTCGAGCGTACATTGATCATTGCAGACGAAGACAGCTTCGTTCACTACGTAGAGGGTTGTACTGCTCCAATTTACAGCACAAATTCCCTGCACAGTGCGGTAGTTGAGATCATCTGTAAGAAAAATGCCCGCGTTCGTTACACAACGATCCAAAACTGGGCACCAAACATCTACAATCTCGTTACCAAACGTGCGGTTGCTGAAGAGAACGCAACGATGGAATGGGTCGATGGTAACATCGGTTCCAAACTGACGATGAAATATCCTGCAGTTGTACTGAAAGGCCGTGGAGCTAAAGGTTCCGTTCTGTCCATCGCTGTTGCAGGTAAAAACCAGCACCAGGATGCAGGCGCGAAAATGATTCACTTGGCTCCGGATACAACTTCAACGATTGTATCCAAATCGATTAGTAAACATGGTGGTAAAGTAACGTACCGTGGTCTGGCTTCCTTTGGACGCCAAGCTGAGGGCGCGAAATCCAACATCAAATGTGATACCCTCATTCTCGATAATGAGTCCACATCGGATACAATTCCTTACAACGAAATCATGAATGATAACATCATGCTGGAGCATGAAGCAACGGTTTCCAAAGTGTCCGAAGATCAACTCTTCTACCTGATGAGCCGTGGGCTGACTGAAGCTGAAGCTACACAGATGATCATCATGGGCTTCATTGAGCCGTTCACGAAAGAATTGCCAATGGAGTACGCGGTTGAGATGAATCGTCTCATCAAATTTGAGATGGAAGGTTCCATCGGTTAAGACATATGTACTGAAAAAAGACGAACCGTCATGGTTCGTCTTTTTTCTTATGCCATAAAGAGAGTAATCTTTGATTGAACATGTAAAAATAAGACTAATAGCACAAGCCAATTCATAGAGTTAAGCATTTAATGGTAGAAAAAGGATGTGAGTCTATGAATGCAAACCCTTTCGAAGGGTATCGGATTACTAGTTCATTCGGCTATCGAATTCATCCTATACATGGAGGCCAGACGTTTCATCGAGGGGTAGACCTGGTCACCGAGCCTTGGAATGGGCCTGTATCTGCTTTTCTTGAAGGAACGGTACGTTTTGCAACGGAAGGACGCACAGGCTCCGGTTTTGGCGGTTACGGGCTTACTGTGGCGCTGGAGGATCATCGTGGATACTTGCATTGTTACGCCCATCTCTCTCGAATTGCCGTTAAGGTTGGTCAGCGAGTGAGGAAAGGACAACTAATCGGTTACCAAGGCAGTACAGGACAGAGCACGGGGCCCCATGTGCATTATGAGATTCGAAAAACAAGCTCGCCTTCGTACGGGTATACTGCAAGTGAAGATGGTGTTGTGGAACCAACGGCGTATTTGTTAAACGAATACGGAACGATCTCTCAGGAGGAGGGTCCGCCAATGACAAGTCAGGAAAAGCAGTTGTTCACGCTTATGCAGAAGCAATTAGAGCTTCAAGGAAGCTGGATTCAAGAACAAAAGCGATTATCCAACATGAGTTGCCCTGACTGGGCGCAGGAGGCACTGGCTTATTATCGTCCCTATATTCAGGATGACACAGGAAGTTATGACTTTTGGAGAATACTTGTGATCATGTATCGGAAGGAAACGGGAATACTGGTGCCAAAAGAGGATTGAAACTTGAAGAGCAAGGTTGGTATTAGAGCGAAGGCCATTATAGGAGCGAAGGCCATTATAGGAGCGAAGGCCAGTATAAGTGCATACCACTCATATCTTATGGGCTATGAACCAAATTGCGAAGAATGCCGTTTCGCCCAGTTCCTCTGGCAGGGAAGCGTCATATGTTAGGGTATACCTGATAAAGAGGAGGCAATCACATGAGCGAAGTAGGTTACGGCTGTAAAGGCAACGTTGGTGGTGTAGGCGGTGTAGGTGGATACAATCCATGTACTTCGGTTGGCGCGATCTTGGTACTGTTCATCCTGTTGGTTATCATCACAAAAGCATTCTGTGTGTAACTCCATCGACCGAATATAAGCAAGAGGGATCAAAGGAAGCTCGATCGAGCTTCCTTTGATCCCTCTTTTCTCTTCAATCGTATTTATTGGACGTAAATTTCAACAATGGCAATATCTCTTTCTTTCGCTAAATCGATAAAGGCCGTAGAGGTCTGAACGAGTGGGCGGAAGTAGTCAGCTGGATTGTTCATTACAATGACACCAGTTTGTCCTGTTGTGAGCAGTACTTTTTTACCAATAAAATTCGGAAGCATATGTTTGATCAGCTCTTGGGTGGCTTCGCCATTCAACTGACCAAAACTGAGGCTGTATAGCTCGCATAGAACAGAAATTAGCTCCTGTTTGGTCTGATACACCCGATTTGTTGTCATAGCGCTGTAAACGTCGGCTACAGCAGTTATACGAGCATAGGGGTGAATCTCATCTCCTCGCAAACCATGCGGATAACCACTGCCATCCTCACGCTCATGATGTTGAAGAGCAACCATGGCGATGATTTCGTCCTCTGTTGAAGCTTTGATAATATCGTAACCATAAAAGGTATGTTTTTTCATTTCTGCGAATTCTTCTGTCGTTAGTTTGCCTGGTTTATGTAAAATTTCAGAAGGAATTTTGGACTTGCCAATATCATGAAGATATCCTGCCTTGGCTACCGTAATACATTCATCCGGGCTATAACCCATCCACCCAGCGATATAAAAAGCGAGCATGCCAACCTGTAAGGAATGATTGTAGGTGTAGTCAATGTCTCCATCCAGCATAAGTAACAGGGAGACAACATCCTTTTGTTTTTCAAGCTGTCCCGTTAAGGTGCCTAATATTTCGTCAACCTGTGATTCATCAATAAAGCCTTTTTCTATGGCTTGTTCGAACAGAGATTCTGTGCCTTTGATCGTGTCGTTAAACAGATTGGTTAACAGACGGGTCTGATCGGAAGGCAAGTTTTGTTCATTAGAGTGAAGGTCGGATGATTGTTCTACATCTGCGAAATCAATTCCATGCTGCAGCAGCTTAGATATATCATCTTCGCTGAGAACGGAACCTTTCATCAGCATGTGGAGACCTGAAGTATTGTAGATATCATTTTTTAGCAGGTCGCCGGGTTTAAGATCTGTAACATGCACTCTCACGTATAAACCACCTTTTCCTCGACTAATATCGACACATATCATTATAATAACAAGAAAAAAATGGGTTGACAACGACTTATTTACTGTTTATGCGCCTCTGTAAACAGCGAATAGACTCATTTTTTCTCGTCCATGGGGTTCCAGGGTCCTAGTTGATGGCCTTTCCATTCTGATCCGTCTTCCCAAATTTCTTTTTTCCAGATTGGTACGGTTTGCTTCAGTCTTTCAATAGCGTAACGGCTTGCATCATAACAATCGCTGCGATGAGGCGAGGATACCGCGATAACGACACTGATTTCGGCAACGTCAACTTTGCCGATTCGATGACTTATCGCACAAAGTACACCTGGCCAGCGTTCTGCTATCTCCTTGCCGATCGCAGCCATATGGGACAGCGCCATGGGGACGTATGCCTCGTATTCCAGATGAACCGTACGCTGTTCACCAGTCATTTCCCGTGTCGTGCCTACAAAAGTTAACGCAGCGCCATGATTAGCCGTAATGACCATGTCGGTCGTTGCCTCCACGGACAAGGGCGCATTGGTAATCAGAAACAGGCCGTCTTCAGTGCGATGCTCTTGTGTATAAGGGTGATCCTCGTCTTGGTTCGTCGAACCGTCACCTCCAGATACAGGAGGGATCAAAGCCAATTCATCATCCGTCTTAAGTAATGTATCGGCAGGAGCGTATCTCTGGTTAACTGCTAAAAATGATGAACGAATCTGTGTGGCAGCCTCAGGATAAGCCTGGCTCAATTGTTCTTTAAGCATAGCAGCAGTAAGCGTATCACCATCATACTCAAATTCAAGTTGGGATGTATTTAAACGTTCTGCAATACCTGCAAATAGTTGAATTGTCAATTTCATGGAATGAATCTCTCCTTTTTGATCTCTAAACCCTATAAATATATCATAACGACGTAGAAAATGTTATGCTTATCCATTAGAAGAATGTACGTTTAATGAACGGCAGGGGAGGCAGTGTAATGCGCAGCAGCGAGAAGCAAACATTAACCATTCTGCACACCAATGATATACACAGTCATTTCGGCTCTATGAGTGCGATCGCTGCTATGATCAATGAAGAACGTGCCCAAGGTGGACATCTGCTTGTCCTCGATATTGGAGACCATATGGATCGAATGGCTGTTGAAACGGAAGGCACACTCGGAATGGCCAACGTAGATGTGCTCAATCTGACAGGTTATGATGCCATTACGATTGGAAATAATGAGGGACTAACCTTTACGCCAGACCAACTCGCTCAGTCCTATACGGGACTCCTATGTCCGATTGTGTGCGGCAATGTGGTAGAACAGGATACAGGGCGTCCTCCAGCCTGGATGAAACCTTGGATTATTGTCGAAAAAGGACCATTTCGCATTGGTCTGCTAGGAGCAACAGCCCCGTTTAGCACCTTCTATGAACTGTTAGGCTGGCAAGTGACGGACCCAGTAGAAACTTTAAGAGATCAGGTTGAGGTACTGCGTGAGCAAGTGGACGTGATCGTTGTTTTATCTCATCTGGGTCTTTCAACGGACAAAAGACTGGCGGAACAGGTTGAGGGCATTGATGTTGTCCTGGGCGGACACACCCATCATGTGCTGGAGGAACCCTTGCTGATTGGCAATACCGTGCTGGGAGCGGCAGGTAAATTCGGACAATGGCTCGGTAGAGTTGTGCTGGAAAGAGCAGGCCAAGCAGAGCCTGTGCAACTGGTGAGCAGCGGTTGTGTGCCAGTACACAGTAACATGCTGGAAGAGCAGGTGTCTCTGGCAATTGCTAAGAACCGTAAGGAAGCTGAACGATTGCTGGATCAGACGGCCGTGATCACGGATCGAACCTTGCCCGTTTATTACGAGCGGGAATCTCCTTTTGCTAGCTTGCTTGCGCAAGCTGTACGCCATTTTACAAAAGCGGAAATATCGCTTGTGAATGCGGGTCAGTTACTCGGAAACCTGCCACAAGGCGACATTACGAAAGGAATGTTACATTCCCTATGTCCATCTCCAATAAATGCTTGTACAATATGTTTGAATGGTGATCAGATTCGTGAAGCGCTTGAACAGTCACTGTTGGAGGAATTCTTCTCTAAACCCATCGTGGGATTTGGCTTTCGGGGACGTATTCTCGGGACGTTATGTGTAGATGGAATAGAGGTTCTTTACGACCCTAGTGCGCCAGCGTATGATAAGATCCAATCCATTTATGTGAACGGTATACCTATGGATGGGAAGCGTGAATATGTGATTGGAACGCTTGATATGTTTACGTTTAATGTGGGATATCCTTCTTTGGCTCAAGGAAGCAATATACAATATCACCTTCCGGAATTTATACGGGATTTGCTGGAAGAAGAATTAAAACGACCAGGGGCGCTGGAGGAGTGCCTGCGTAACCGCTGGTTATCAAGCTAAAAGCTAGAAGCTAGAACGAGACTGCCTTCTGCTGATGCGGCGGCTAGTGTTCATTACATCTATGGAGCGGGAGAGGATAGGCTGTGCGTTTAGTACATATAAACTTATTGCAGCCTGGCATGAAGCTGGGGAAACGAATTTTTAGTGAGGAAGGTCTGGTTTTACTCAGTGAGGATGTAGAACTGACGAGTCGTTTAATCGGACGGTTGAAAGATCTTGGGATTGGATATGTATATATTCAGGATGCTGCGACAGAAGACATTATCGTGCCCGATATGTTACAGGAAGAGACCAAGCGAAGAGCACTTGTGGAGATCAAACAGCAATTTCAACATATGTCCGGCTTCAAAAGTAAAAACCAGATCACACATTTTGGTAAAGCGCTTAGTGGTGTAATGAACAGCATTCTTGAGGACATTGGTGGTCAAAAGGAAGCGATGATCATGTTAATGGACATGAACTCCAGCGATTTTGACCTGTATACTCACTCACTGAATGTTTGTGTATATACTCTTGTTCTCGGTGTGGCATCAGGTTATACACGTCAGCAACTTATGGAGATTGGTCTAGGCGCTCTGCTCCATGATATTGGGAAAACGCAGATTCCCTCCGACATTTTACATAAACCTTCACGTCTGAGTGATGAGGAATACAAGGTTATTCAACAGCATACCACGTATGGACACCGCATTCTCAAGGATGAACCCGGCATCCCTCTGCTCGCAGCACACTGTGCACTGCAGCATCATGAGCGAATTGATGGCAGTGGCTACCCTTTTGGTTTGAAAGGCAATGAAATCCATGAATATGCGAAGTGGATTGCTCTTGCCGATTCGTATGATGCCATGACGACCAATCGGGTTTATCGTCAAGCTTTATTGCCGCATCAAGCCGTAGAGGTACTGTATACAGGTTCTGGAACGCTTTATGAACAGTGGATGCTTGAAAAGTTTAGGGATTGTGTAGCGATCTATCCCGTAGGTATATCCGTAAAACTGAGCACTGGAGAAGTTGGCGTTGTCGCTGCCATTCAACCCCGCGTGCCACAACGGCCATTGATTCGTGTGATCAAGGATGCAGAAGGACAGGTTCTTGCAGCCCCCTACGAAATAAATCTTGCTACGAAGCTATCCGTCATGATTACAGGGGTGGAGGGTGCGGAAGATTCTGCTACACTTACGAAGCATGAACAGCTGAATAGTTAAGCTAACGAAGTATAGAGCAGGCGCTCAGTGGTCATATCGGGAACGTGAAGCTAGGCTGAATTTCCGATGATTCATGAGCGTTTTTTGTCATGTAATGGTCAGGGTTTGGCTGTGCAGGAAGATTCATAATTGTGCTATGATAAAAGATAACTCCCAAAAAAGTAATCTCGGATATGATGTAAATAAAACTTTTTAGGTTAATAAAAGGAATAAGGTGAAGAACAATGACCATGCTAAACTCAGGATCGGTACAACCGATGCCATTATCGCCAACGAATGATCCGTGGGATCCGATTGGCTCTCTGCGTGCATATGGCCGGCATGTGCTGACCAGTGTAGAAATGACAGTGACACATCTGTGCAATATGCGATGTGAGCATTGTGCCGTGGGGGATATGCTTACGATGCAAGAGGCACCTGCACTGCCACTCTCACTAATGTTGAAACGACTTGATGAGGTGGAGCATCTGCAGACTATCAGTTTGACAGGTGGTGAACCCAGCTTTAGCCAAAAGACGGTGGATGAGATGATCATTCCTCTGCTTAAATATGCGAAGGAACGCGGAATTCGCTCCCAGATCAATTCTAATCTGACACTGGATATCAGCCGTTATGAAAAACTTCTCCCGTATCTGGATGTGATGCACATCTCCTTCAATTATTTGAATGCAGATGATTTCCATCAGGTGGGATTTGCCAACAGCGGTAGACCGGTAAAACGTGAAGTCGCCGTGAAAATGTATGAAAAGATGATGGAAAACTCCCGCAAGCTAAGTGAGGCCGGAATGTTTATTTCCGCTGAGTCGATGATTAATTATCGGACGCATGATAAACTGGACGGCATTCACCAATTGATTCGGGAAATGGGTTGTGTACGGCACGAAGTACATCCGATGTACAACTCTAACTTTGCATCCTCTCTTCCAGTATTATCACTGGATCACATGAGGAATGCCATTCATCGCTTGCTTGATGTCCGTGACAAAGACATGTGGATGCTTTTTGGAACACTACCGTTCTTTGCATGCAGTGCAGCTGAGCAGGATCGTGAGCTTATTAATCGCTTGTACAGCGAACCGAATGTAACGGTTCGTAATGATCCGGACGGACGCAACCGTGTTAACGTCAACATGTTTACTGGCAACGTGTACGTGACTGATTTTGCCGATATCCCTGCATTCGGCAATATCCATGATCGGAAGCTGGATGATGTATTCCATGAATGGTCTGCTGAGCATCCGCTCAATCAGACCGTAAATTGCCATTGTGATGCTGCATCGTGTTGCGGGCCAAATCTTCTTGTGGCCGATATGTATTATAAAGGCGTGGACTTCAAATCTAGAAAAGCTATTTTACGTTAATATTCCAGGTGCATTCCTGAAATAGACAGAGAAGGGGAGTTACATCTTGGGCATTCATACCGAATTTCATCTTGGACAGCTGGTATTTAATCTGGTCTGTGTCTTTTTGCTCGTATTTTTGAATGGTGTATTTGTCGCAGCAGAGTTCTCTCTCGTCAAAGTAAGACAGACACGCCTGACACAATTGCAGAGTGAGGGAAACCGTCTGGCTGGTTACGCCCTGAAGGTGAACGGTAAACTGGATGCCTATCTGTCGGCAACGCAGTTCGGGATTACACTGACATCTCTCGGACTGGGATGGTTGGGGGAACCTGCGATCTCCAAACTGCTTGTGGAACCGCTGATGTTTAAGCTTGGCGTTTCCGATACAGGTCTGATTACAACGGTATCCGTTATTATCGGATTCTGTATCATTACGTTTCTGCACATTGTACTTGGCGAGCTGGCCCCAAAGTCGCTGGCGATTCAAAAAACAGATGGAGTGGCGTTGCTTTTATCGGCACCGTTACTAATATTTTATAAAATTTTCTTTCCGTTCATCTGGGTTCTTAACGCATCAGCGAATGCTTTATTACGTTTGGCTGGTATTGAACCCGCGAGTGAAAGCGAGGCCCATTCCGAAGATGAGCTCCGCATCCTGATGAAACAGAGTGCCAAAAGCGGAGTTATCGACAAGGATGAGATCAAACTGATGGATAATATCTTTGATTTCTCCGATATGCTGGCTCGTGAAGTTATGTTGCCTCGTACAGATATGGACTGTTTGTATACCCATCTGTCCCTGGAGGAAAATCTAAAGATCATCAACGCAACGAAGCATTCCCGTTACCCGGTTGCCGTAGAAGATAAGGACGAGATTATCGGATTTATTCATATTACGGACTTGCTTCTGGCAGAACCGGAACAACAACAGAATCTGGCTTCAATGGTGCGTCCGATTCTGAACGTTCCCGAGTCGATGGAGATCAGTCATGTGTTACGTTTAATGCAGAAAAAGCACTCCCAGATGACGCTCGTTGTCGATGAATATGGAGGGACTGCAGGCTTGCTGACGGCTGAAGAGATTTTGGAAGAGATCGTTGGGGATCTGTATGATGAATTCGAGGATGAGCGGCCACATATGGAACGAATCGGTGAGGCTTTCTCGATTGACGGACGTTCGTTGATTGAGGAAGTTCATGAATGGACCGGAGCGATCATTGAGGATGAAGAGGTAGATACCATTGGCGGCTGGCTCTTCAAAGAACTGGAAGGCAGTCCGGCTAAGGGGAGAACACGTGAACGGAACGGCTATGTTTTTGAAGTCGAAGAGTCTACACGTCTACGAATTAACCGGGTCAAAGTGTACAAGCAAGTAAAAGAACAAGATGAAATCTCGGAAGATGAGCAGTGATCTTCTATTGTCTCCGGATGATAATCGATGTGAACAATAGCGGATAAACAAGATTTTTAAGTAAGACCTTTGAGCTGGTGTTATGACACCTTTCAAAGGTCTTTTTTTGCATGTCGGGAATAAGTGAGCTTGCTCTGCAATGGCAAAATCCGTCTTATAGTTTCTGTAAAAAGGGATTATCTTGATCATCTCGACATATGGTTATAAGGACAGGAAATGATGGGGATGTACTGTATGCCTTGTGAAGTAATGCCCAGAATGCAGAATGCAAGTGATTGCATGATAAAGGAGGCGTTTCGATTGAAAGATCCTCTGAAAGATCCTCAGGTTCGGGCTTATGTTCCTTTTGTGGGTCCATTTGATCCGTGTAAACCTCTAGGTATTCGTACGTATCTGGTTCCACCGCAATTATTTATTCCTTTTCAGCCGATGGGGTGGCCGCAATACAGTCCGGCTGAAGCTTTAAGGCTCGGCACATTGTGGCCGGCGCTGTACAGTCCGTATACCTCGAAGAAAACGAAGGAAAGGGCGGTGGTGAACGATGGAGAAGGAACAGCCGAAAGCCTGTGACGCCAAATATTACGAACTGCTGGAGGAACTTCAGGCGCTGGATTTTGTTCTGGTTGAGCTGAATTTGTATTTGGATACACATCCGGGAGATTTTCAAAGCATCGAACAGTATAACAAGTTCAGCCAGGAACGGATGCGCGTTGCACATGAATTTCAGCAGTTATACGGTCCGCTGACGAATTTTGGTCATGCCTTTTCCAAATATCCGTGGGAGTGGTCCCAGACACCTTGGCCTTGGCAAGTATAAAATCGAAGGAGGCGTCCTGTGCATGTGGGTATATGAAAAAAAATTGCAATATCCAGTTCGGGTGAGTAAATGTGATCCGCATATGGCGAAGCTGTTGATGGAACAATATGGCGGTGCAGACGGAGAACTGGCAGCAGCCTTGCGATACCTGAATCAACGTTATACGATTCCTGACAAAATCATCGGTCTATTGAATGACATCGCAACGGAGGAATTTTCTCACTTGGAGATGATTGCAACGATGATTTACAAACTCACCAAGGATGCCACGATTGAGCAATTGGAGCTGGCTGGGTTGGATGCCCATTATGCGGCACATGACAGAGCACTCTTTTACAATAACGCTGCTGGAGTACCCTTTACCGCCACCTATATTCAAGCGAAGGGTGATCCGATCGCGGATTTGTACGAAGATATCGCAGCCGAAGAGAAAGCTCGGGCTACATATCAATGGTTAATTGATTTAACGGATGACGTGGATTTGCAGGACAGTCTGAAATTTTTGCGGGAACGCGAGATTGTGCACTCACTGCGGTTCCGGGAGGCCGTTGAAATTCTGAAGGATGATCGGGAAACGAAGAAAATATTTTGACGATGAGCCAATCAGCAACAGATGTAGCGTAAGGGATAAAGGGCAGTCCAGGTGGGCTGCTTTTTATATTCAGGTACAATAATATAAGTTGAACTGTTCTTTTACACGTTAACGGAGAGGACAGAAAAAACCTGGAAAAGCGAAGCGGTCGCCTTTATCACCGGATTTTTCCCTTTGGAAAAGGGAATTCAAAAAAATCTGGGGATAACAGCGAATGGAAGGTTCTTCTGTTATCGGAGTGGACTGTGTAAAATTTTTAGTTGAACTTATATAGATTGAAAAAATAAGATCAAAAAAAGGACGATGAATGAAGAGTTGTTCCTCAAGGTCGTCCTGCAGATTGAACATATAAGTTTGTAGAAGTGCTTTTGCCCTTAGTATTCCACGACCATGGCAACATTTTGCCACCCGGCTCCAACGGTCCAGAACAACACTTTGTCACCGCGCTGCAGCTCTCCGGAGCTAATGGCTCGATGCATGGCTATAAACGGGCTGCTTGTCGAGGTGTAACCAAATTCGTCGCCAATATATACAGCAATGTCATCAGCAATGCCGATGTTTTCGGACACTGCACGAATGTTAGCAATGGACAGCTGAGAGAAACAGGCGGCTTTAATCTCATCCGGCTTGATTTCATTCCGTGTCAGCAACGTACGAATGGACTCTGAAGCTGCATCGACACAGATTGAATCGTCAAACGGTGTGAATTTCACATGAAAAGCTCCTGCATCAACACCCGTGCTTCCGAGCTTCGCGAGTCCTTCGGCTGGAAAGAGTGAATTTTGATATACGCAGGTATCCGTCTGGTAGATTGAATCGATAAACCCAACGGCATGTTCATCCCGTTCTACAATTACAGCTGCGGCCGCATCTCCGAAATTCGCAAAATAAACCGGATCATCCGGACTGGCATGAGGAGCAACATAGTCTGAGCCGATGATCAGCGCACGCTTGATTCTTGGATTACCAAGCATCTGCCGACTGACCTGTTCAAAAGCTGCGGTCATGCCTGCACAGTTGGCATTGCTATCAATACAGATGGTGTGGGCTGCTCCGCTAATCAGATGATGAATCATTAAGGAATTCGTAGGAAAAATATATTCCGGTGTTTGGCTTGCATACGCAATCAAGTCGATATCTTGTCCGGTTAAACCGGTTTTAGCGAGTAGCTTTCGGGTGGCCTCGAAGGCCATGGTCAGTGAGTTTTCGTCCTCCTGATCAATTTTGTAACGTGACTCACGCCCGAGTGCTTTTAACAAACCACGAATATCGACCCCTCTGGCATCAAAATGTTCAATATAAAAATCATTGTGCACCTTGGTTTCAGGGTGATACATATCGATATCTACAATACGAATTCCAGCCATCGTCATCCTCCTCTTAAGTGGAAAGGCAGAGCTGTCATTAAAGCATCATACAAATCAGGGAGCTACGCCGAAATAATTTCGAGATTGTCCAGCCCTACCGTCCGACCAAGTCTGGCAAGCTGCATTTTCAGAATGGCATTGTTCTCCAAGGTTAACACCACTTTTTTGTATTCGTCCTTTTTAAACATGGCCAGGCATCCCTCCAGAAGAGGTACAATCTCGGGAGCAGTAACATTCAACTTTTTGCAGTCAATATCCAGGTTAAACTCCTTGGTGTTGATGGCAGATATCGTATCCTGATAAGCCGAGATCGAACGAAGACCATCCTCTTGAGAAAAAGAACCTTCCAATTCAATGTGCAACACCTTGTTTGAAGCATCCGTTTGTAGATTAAACTTTCCCATTGCGCGTTCTCTCTCCTTTGTAAAAAATGAGTGAAAACTATCCTCTATGGAATGAATGGAGCAGTCCAATAGCCCCTAAAGTGAGCGGTACCAGGTTGTAAGGCTGGGAGGATAATTTACCCATATTATAAAGGTAATAATGTAAAAAGATCAATAAAAAGGTCGAATAATGTATAAAAATGTAGAACGTTGAATTACTGGATTTCCTCAAGCGTGGCAAGCAATACATTAAATGCACTGATAATACGTGGAGCACCGACACACGGTGCCAGATGAAGCAATACTCCCTTAAGTTCATCAACGGTAATACCCACACTTAAGGCCATGGCATAATGCACACCAAGCTGTTCGAATTGTCCCTGTGTAATTAATGACGAAATAATGGCGATTTCTTTCCACTGATCTGTAATGGTTGTCCGCTGAAAGATATCACCATATGCCGTTCCCATTATAAATTCGGACAGTTCGGGAAAATGCTCCTTAATCGGAGCAAGTGCCTTCGCACCATATTCCCCGGAAAGCTTGGCAAAACGATCTAACCCTTGGGTCACTTGGTCACTCATGACTCGTACCTCCTAATCTAGATTGACAACCCGATGAGCCGTTGGTGGGATCTCGTCCCGGTCGGTCAACAGCTCGATGACAGCAACTTGATTTAATTCCAAAGCGGCTTCCAGTGCGGTTGAGAACTGCGGTAACGTTTCTGCACGGAAAGCCTTAGCTCCAAGAGACTCGGCAAACTTGACTGCATCCATGGGAACCTCGAAAAGTGTGCCATCGATGCGTCCCGTCGTTTTTTCCATGCCTTTCAAGGCCATATCCAGCTGTTTGTTGTTGACAACGATAAAAATGACAGGAAGATCCTTGCATACGGCTGTATTGATTTCTGTGCCCAGCATCATAAAACATCCGTCTCCGGTGATACATAAAACCGTTTCTTCAGGTGAAGCCGCTTTGGCACCAATAGCCATGCCGATGGCATTCCCCATGCAGGCAAAGTAGGCATCAAATATGAAACTACCGGGTTTCTTCACTTTGTAACGCTGGACGGCATGAAAGCCGTGGCTTCCATCATCAACAAACAGTTTGTGGTCATAGGGAAGCAGTTCGCTCATCTGATCGAGTACGGCAGCAAGTGACAGATGCGACAGATCTGGTAATGGAGTTTGATATTCAAAGGACTCGAAGGCACCTGTAGAAGCAGATGTAAGAGAAGATGGCAAGGTGCTGAGCAGATATTGCAGATTGTCTTTGATATCCCCTGTGATATGTAAGGTCTGAGATTGAAGGATTTTGCCTACGAAAGTTGGATCGGTATCGATTTGAATCAGCTGTGCCGGATGATTATGCGGCTTGAGATTACAGAGCGTCATATCACTCAGTCTGGAGCCGAGGACAATATACAGATCACTTTGATTCAACATCTCGTCCCCGTGTGGGAATCCGCCAACACCACAGGGGCCATGATATAAGGGGTGATCCCATGTTATGGCTCCTTTCCCCCCAGGAGTTGTCACGACTGGAATATTAAATGTTTCGGCTAATTGCTTTAGTTCCTCATGCGCCCCGGCACGAGTTACACCTTTACCTGCAATGATTAATGGGCGTTCTGCTTGATGCAGTAAAGGCAGGATTCGATTCAAACTTGAGATGCTGAGCAACGGCTCAGGTTCTGGAATAACAATACGACATATTGGAAGTTGCTCTGTTTGCACGTCAAAAGGCAGGCAGAGATGGACAGGACCTTTGTTTGGGCCAAGTGCAATAGAAAGAGCATGATTCAAGATGGTTCCGAAGTGATCTCCACGTTCGACCAGTTTGCTGAATAGTGTAGCAGGTTTGAACATTTCGGCCAGATCAGCCAAATACGAAGAGGAGTCCTGACACTGGGGGATGCCCAGTTCCTGAATAGATTGATGGCCGGTAAGAAATAAAACGGGAAGATTATTCGCTTTGGCATGGGCCGCTGCGGTGAGCAGATTAGATCCTCCAGGGCCAGAGGTGGCGAAGGCTACGCCCAAACGGCCTGTCTGCAATGCATAACCCGATGCGGCAAAGCCTGAACTGGCTTCGTGACGACCAGGGATAAATTCCAAACCGTAATCTACCATTTTCAGAAGAGCGGGACAGATGGATTTTCCGATAATACCAAATACATGAGTGACACCCAGATTGCGTAGCGTTTCTGCTAAGTAGTCCGCAACAGTTCTCACGCGTGGACACCTCGTTTCAAAGTAGTAGGTTTTAAGAACCAGGCGGCTTATCCAATTGTGCATGTTGGTATTTGTCTAAGGTTGTAAGAAGAAGAATTACTTGGTACTAGAAATGGTATCTTTTTTTGTGGTTTTTTGTCAATCCTTTTCCTGATTCCAATGACCCGAGGCTATTTACCTATACATATTGACGCGATGAAGCGATATCGGGATAACGCAATGCATGATCAACGGTTCTAATCCACGATTTCTGCTATACTGAAATTGAATTGGAGGGAATGCAATGACATCATTGAAAATGGCTGTAATCGGCCTGGGTAAGATGGGTTTACATATGATTCATCAAGCGGAAAATACTCAAATGGATATCTCCGTTGAGATTACTGCGGTCTGTGATGCGAATGAGCAAAGCTTACAGGAATTTGCAGCAACCCGTCCAGCGGTGAAAACATATCGTGATTATAAACAGCTACTGGATGAACAGCAGATTGACCTCGTCTACATTGCTGTACCGCCGAAATATCATTATCCGGTGGTTATGGACGCTCTGGACCGTCGAATTCATGTGTTCTGTGAAAAGCCGCTCGCTAACAGTTTAGAAGAAGCGCGCAAAATGGTCGAAGCTGCTGAGCAAGCTGGTGTGGTTCACGCCGTTCATTTTTCGATGCCGCATGAGTCAGCTGTGTTGAAGTTGCAAGAGATGGTTAAACAACAGGCAGTGGGTGACATTCGCAAAATTGACCTGATTCTGCAGTTCCCGCAGTGGCCGCGCTCATGGCAGCAGAATGAATGGATCACAAGCCGGGATCAGGGAGGTTTTATCCTCGAAGTTGGCATTCACTGGATTCATATGATCCAAAATGTATTCGGGCGTCTACGTGTACTGAATGCTCAAGTAACTTATCCTGCCGATCAACCTGATGCTTGTGAACAGGAAGTGCAGGCTGTACTTGAAGTACAGGACGGAACTCGGGTTCATCTGCAGGGGATTTCTCATTTTGCTGGCGAGGAGCGTGTGTCCATGGTTGTATATGGCACCGAGGGCACCATTGCGCTGGAAAATTGGGAGGAATTGATGAGTGGCAAGATCGGACAGCCGTTGTCCCCCGTGGAAGTGCTGGAATCTTCCAGCGAACTGCCTGTGTTGAAACATGTCATTGCCCGTATTCAGGAAAAACCGGGCAGGATTTATACGTTCCACGATGGGTACGAGGCGCAACAGGTGCTTGAAGCGCTTCGGAACAGTAATTCATCTACAAATTAACCAATTTCACTCCGAAAGGAATTTTGCATATGACCAATATATCGGGTTTACGTAAACCGGAAGCGATGATTTTTGATATGGATGGCACGTTGTTTCAGACAGAGACCTTGCTTTTGCCTGCGTATCATCAGTTATTTGATACGTTGCGTGCAGAGGGGCATTATGAAGGAGAAACCCCGCCGGAAGAGCGGATGCTCGGAAGTCTGGGCATGTTGCTTGAAGATATCTGGAAAGTCGTTATGCCTGAAGCATCCGAAGCAGCTCATCGTCGTGCCGATGAATTATTGCTGCAACTTGAGATCGAAGGACTCGATGGAGGCGACTCCAAACTGTATCCCGGTGTCAAAGAAACATTGACAGCACTGAAAGCCCAAGGTATTCGTCTGTTTGTTGCCAGCAATGGGCTTGAGGATTATGTCAAGGGGGTTGCGTTCGCACACGAAATCATGCCGCTATTTGAAGGGGTATATAGTGCAGGTCAGTACAAGACACCTTCCAAAATTAACTTGGTACAGATTTTGCTGCAGAAACACCGGATTCAGGATGCCTGGATGGTAGGTGATCGTTCTTCGGACGTCGAAGCGGGCAAAATGAATAACCAGACCGTTATCGGCTGTGCTTATGCCGGATTCGGGAGGGATGAAGAACTTGCCGGTTCCGATGCACTGATCTCGGATTTCACTGATTTGCTCCGTCTATATGAAGAAGCAGAATAAGTGTTTTAACACTGCATGATCATGACAACACCCCCTGACAAACTCAAAGCTACCTGGCCTCCGTAGGGTATGTCTGGTTATCAATAAACAGCACATGAGCAACAGCCTTATCAACGATTTACAGCTTTTTATCACACACCTGTATGGGCCTTTTTGCGCCTATGCAGGTTTTTTGCGTTTTTGCACGCAGTCACATTCTCCCCTGTAGAAAGTTGATTTCCCTATCCCGCATATGATGTAAATCCCTCTATACTTTCATTCAAAAGCTATAGGGGGTCTGATTCTGATGAAACCATCCAAACTGAACGCCTACATCTTCATCATCCCAAGTCTCTTTCTCACACTGGTATTCGGAATCTATCCGTTGTTATGGGCTCTGCGCTACATGTTCTATGATTATCAGGGCATCGGGAAGCCGATCTTCATCGGACTTGATAACTTTGCACGGATTATTCGTGATGGACAGTTCTGGGATTCGGTAAAAAATACGGGGATATATGCACTTGGTAAACTCGTCATCACCATTCCGCTATCTCTGATTCTGGCGATTATCCTGAATCGCAAGTGGCGTGGCCGCTCTTTGTTCAGAGCGGTTTTCTATCTTCCAACCATTTTTAGTGCATCTGTCATGGCGATTGTTTTTTTCATCATTTTCAATTCATATAACGGCATTTTGAATCAGCTGCTGATGAAGTATCACATCATATCCTCGCCAATTGGTTGGCTGGATGCGAATCATGCGATGCTGACAACGATCATTATTGCGATCTGGGGTGCTGTCGGAAACTATATGTTGTTGTTCATTGCGGGTCTGCAAAGCATTCCGGAGGAGCTGTATGAGGCAGCATCACTGGATGGAGCAAGCGAATTCCAAAAATTACGCAATGTAACGATTCCGCTACTCGGACCAGTAATGCAGATGATCATTATGCTAGCGATCACGACAGCACTTAAGGGGTACGAAAGCATTATGGTCTTAACCGAGGGTGGGCCTTATGGCAAAACAGAGGTTATGTATCTGTACCTGTTCAAACTGTTGTTCCCTGTTTCGGCGGACACACAATCTTTGCAACAGCTTGGTTACGGAAGTGCAGTTGGATTCACAACAGCTCTTATTGTAGGGGCAGTGACGCTCATTTACTTCCAGATTTCCAAAAAGCTTAATGATGTCTACTAATCATGATTAGGAGGGAACGATGATGACTCAAACCGTTCTTGCACCTGCATCTTCGAATTCAAGTTCATTCCGCTGGACTCGCTGGACGAAGCGAACCATTCTCTTTATATTTTTGCTGATCATTGCGATCTTGTCCCTGTTCCCGATCATCCTCGTGTTACTAGGATCGTTCAAAACCAACCAGGAACTTACCGGAGGAGCAACAATCTGGCCGAAGATATGGCAGTTCACGAACTACAGCCAGGCTTGGAAGACAGCAAATTTTTCCGGATTTACGATTAACAGCATTTTTGTAAGTATTGCCACAACGGTAGGAACACTGCTGGTATCGTCCATGGCTGCTTATGCGGTGGATCGGGTGAATTTTAAAGGTAAAAAAGCGTATACGCTGCTCATGGCATCCACACTGTTTATTTCGATCGGTGCTGTGGTACTTAGACCACAATTTGATCTCATGGTCAAGCTGGGTCTGAATAATTCGCTGTGGGGTGTCATCATCATATTAATCAGTGCCCATGCGGCAACCTATTTTATTCTCGTTGGGTTCTTTAAGAGTATCCCCCGTGAATTGGACGAGGCTGCGATGATTGATGGCTGTAACTTCTTTACCACCTACTGGCGGATTATTCTGCCACTCTTGCGTCCGGGTCTGGCTGTTGCGGGACTGGGTGTTTTCCAGAACTCATGGAATGAATATATTCTTCCGTTCGTATTCACGATGAGCAATCCCAAGTTGCAAACCTTGCCGGTTGGTCTGGCGAACCTTCGCTACGGCATCGGGGCTGCAGCTGAGGTGCAATTAATGATGGCTGGAGCTTGTCTGTCGATTTTGCCACTGCTGGTTGTATACATTTTTGCAAATAAATCATTCATGCAAGTTACGCTGGGTGCTGTCAAAGGTTAGGGCGGTAAAGCTGAGGAAGAGATTTCGGGGAACGGTATTCCGTGCAGATTCCGCTGTGCTATACTCTTTTTAATTACAGCGGACAGGGCCAGCCCTTGTTCAAGGAGCGACCGCCTATGAAGTCAACTTTCTACAAAATGTCTCTGAAAAAACGGATACAGCTCATCTACATTTTTCTCGTTGTTTTGTGTATCAGTGTGACGGGCATTTTCTCTTATCTCTTCGCTGCCAAAAGTATAGAGCGGAACGCGCTTGAATTAAAGAAGAGCATTCTGAACAAGTCCGTACAGGTCATGGACGAGCATCTGCGTCATATTGTCGTTTCATCTTATTCGTTCATGCTGAGTGACACGTTCACACAGGTGATGAAGGATGTGCGTAATCACAATGATGGGCGTTATTATCAGAATCTCTCTCTGCTTCAGACCACATTTGCCCAGTTGAAGCTGGTAGAGCCGCTGATTGATACCGCATATTTGAAGACACCGATCGGCAATTTTTTCTCGACAAAAGACTTCCCGAATCAAAGCAATGCGTTTGACAAGGAATATGGAGAAGTTGTCAAACGGCCCGGCTGGAATACGATGTGGTTTGGTTCACATCCCAGCGAATTATTCCAATCCCGGGGTAATGTGCTGTCACTGTTGCTTAAACCCATTGTGATCGATAACCATACCTTTTCGGAGGTATACATGGTCGTTAACATGAGGGAAGCAGCCATGCGAGATATTTTAAATCAGGATCTGATGAACAGTCAGGTACAATTGTTTTTACTTCATAAAAATGGAAGTGAGGTCATTCGTCCGGGAGCAGGCACTTTTGATCTGGTAACAGAGCCTGGATTTGCACAACGATTAGATCGCGGGTCAGGTGATTTCACGTATACCAACGGACAGGGACAAGATATGTTGGTGAATTACTCGGCTCTATCGATGAATGAGGACTGGGTTATGGTCAGTGTTCAGTCCAAGGCCGATTTATTATCTCCACTGAAGAAGATTCGCTGGCTGGTCATCCTGATTATGCTGTTCTGCATCCTGCTGGCGCTCGCGTTGTCCGACCTATTATCCTCTGCGCTGCTGAAACCGCTGAACAAATTGCGGCGGCTCATGGTCGAGGTGGAGTACAACGACTTGGACGTACGCTTTCGCAGCAAATATGACGATGAGGTCAGTGCCGTAGGACATCGATTTAATCGGATGCTCGATCAGATTCAGGTTTTGTTTGAAGAGGTGCGAGCAACGGAACAGGACAAGCGGCGGCTGGAAGTGAAGGCGCTTCAAGCTCAGGTTGATCCTCATTTTCTATACAATACGTTAAATACGATGTTCTGGAAAAGCGAGAGTGGGGAGAAGAAGGATGTCAGCGCCATGATTGTCTCTCTTTCTCTGCTGTTCAGACTCGGGTTAAATGATGGAAAAGACATGACCACCGTAAAGCAAGAGATCAAACACGTCGAGCAGTATATGCAGTTACAGCAGCAATGTTACGAAGACTTGTTTGAATACCGGATTGAGGCAGAGGAATCTTGCAAAGGAATCGAAATTCTAAAAATTTTGCTTCAGCCTCTGGTGGAAAATTCGATCCTGCATGGTTTTAATGATAAGGAAGATTTAGGACGCATTCTGATCCGGATTCATCGTCTTGAAGATACGCTCCGTTTGGAGGTCAAGGACAATGGATGCGGCATGGATGTAGCGAAAATGAATGCGGAAGAAACAATAGAGGGGAACCGGAAAGGATATGCTATATCCAATCTGGTTGATCGATTAAATCTACAGTACGGTGAGCAAGCCTCGCTTGTGTTCCGTAGTGAAATAAACGTGGGGACTACGGTAGTCATCACCATTCCGATTAGCTAGGAGGGAGCGTACGTATGGAGCAACTGACGATGTGTGTTATGGATGATATTCAGGCTGTGGTCAAGGGCATCGTTTCCACCATTCCGTGGGAGGATCATGAGGTGCGGATTGTCGGCACAGCGAACAATGGAGAGCAAGGCTGGTCGCTTCTGACTGAACAGCAGCCTGACATTGTCATTACGGATATCAAAATGCCTCGGCTCAGCGGACTCGAACTCATGAAGCGGGCAATGGATGCTGGACTGCGCTCCAAGTTTATTTTTATTAGCGGATACTCCGATTTTCAATACGCCCAGGAAGCGATCAAGCTCGGAGCCTTCGATTATCTGCTCAAACCGTTTACGCCTGAGGAGATTTTGGGTGCGGTGCTAAAAGTGAGACAGGTTATTGAGAGTGAACAAGCGAAGTCGCAGCAACTTCAAAAGCTGAAACAGAAAGCGGTTAGCAGCAGTGAGTACGAACGTCACAGTTATCTTCTAGGTCTGCTTCGGCATGAGATTGGCGGATTTCTGAATGAAAGCCGGTGGGACGAGCTTGACATTGAGCTCGATTCTTCCAATCTTAATGTCATGGTCATTGAGGTGGATGGTTATACACGGTACGGATCAACGATGCACCTGGATGCAGAGATCGTTCCGTTTGCGGTTCAGAATATCGTCAGCGAGACATTGAATCGGTATACGAGAAGTGTTGTACTGCGTGAAAATCGTTACCGCCTGGCCGCTATATTTAATACATCCGAACAGATTGATTTATCCGATCTTATGGAGCAATGCCGCCACAATGTGGAGCAATATAGCAAAAAGACTATATCCATTGGAGTCGGAACGATCGCTCGCAGACCACAAGAAATCTGGATATCTTATGCCAATGCGGACAAGGCGATATCTTATCGTTTTTACAGTGAAGGAAACTGCATCTTCCAGTATGCAGAACTGGAGAATCAGGATGTGGTTGCTCCCGTCTATCCTTTGGAAAAGGAAAAGGAGTTATTTTACGCATTGAAATGTGGCAATGAAAGCTCTTGTCACCGAATTATCGATGATATTTTGGAAGTCTGGCAGAACGCCAAAGGTTTTCCCGAACCACTGACGATGATCCGTCTGTTGTCAGGACTCGCATTTGCGATCTACCGGGCGTTCTGTGATGAGATCACAGAAGAAGAACGGCTTCGTCTGGAAGCAGACTTGACCGTGCTTGAAGCGATGCGCTCGTTGACGTTTGAGGGCTGGGGAGCCTACATCAAGCATTTCAGCAGTATGGGATGCGAGATCATGGATAAGAAAAGGCTTACGGATGTCAAACAGGCGATTAGCAAATCCCAAGAGTTTATCAGCATGAATTTGTCCGAAAATCTCACATTGCAGACTTGTGCCCAGTCGGTCCACTTAAGTCCAAGTTATTTTGCGAATGCGTTCAAGAAGGAAACGGGCATGACGCTTATTCAATATATTACGAAGTTAAGAATGGAAAAGGCGAAGGAACTGCTGGTTGCGGGTGTACAGGTACAGGAAATATGCCAGATGCTGGGGTATGAGGACAGACCGTATTTCAGTGGCCTTTTCAAAAAGTATTGTGGCATGACCCCTACACATTTTCGGCAGATGTATGAGAACGGCTAAGACAGAGATCGTCATTTTTCCCACCTTGCATAGTCAGAATGTCCCTCACTTCGACATAAGTGGAACGTTTATCATTACGTTAACGGGGAACCAAACAGGTTGTCCAGACAAGCATAAGGGGGCATTTCAATGGTTAAGAAGTGGATGATGACTACACTAAGTGCTGTGCTTGCATTAACGGTAGCTGGTTGTTCGACAGACAGTGGAACGACAAAGGGCAGCGGGGCTGCTGCTGGCGGCGGAGAACAGAGTAGTGGCAAAACGAAAGTGGTCTATTGGACTCCGGATCGACACGATGCTGATTTTATGAAATCCAAGATTGAGCAGTTCAACCAGACCAACAAAGACAACATTGAAGTAGAAATGACCGTCATGGGTGATAATTATCCGCAGGCCGTTGATATCGCATTTGCGAGTAAACAAGCTCCTGATGTGTTTCAAATCGACGATTTCCAAACGTACTATCAAAAGGGGTACCTTGCTCCAATCGACGGATATATGAGCGATGCCATGAAGGCAACGTTCAAGGACAGCCTGATCGAAAATAAAAATACGATTGATGGAAAAGTCTATACCCTTCCGAATACAGGCCAGATCTGGAGACTGGTGTACAATAAAGATATTTTCCAAAAAGCAGGCATTGCTTCTCCGCCTAAAACCATTGCTGAGATGGTAGCAGACGCAAAGAAAATTACCGAAGCAGGTAAAAGTGAAGGTATCTATGGCTTCGCCAGCCCATTCAAAAGTGGTAGCGGTTTCTGGAGAGCGGCGAACACCATTGCCGGTGCAAGCACGAACGAAGGTATCGACGGCTTTAACTACAAGACAGGTCAGTTTGACTTCAACATGTACAAGTCGATTGCCCAGGCACTTCGTCAGATGAATCAAGATGGCAGCATGCTTCCGGGTGTGGAAAGCTTGGATATTGACCCACTGAGAGCACAATTTGCACAAGGCAAAATCGGGATGTACATCAATCACTCCGGTGAGCCAGGTGTCTACAAAGATCAATTCCCGACCAAAGAAAATTGGGGTGCTGCTCCTGTGCCAACAGATGATGGTACGATTAAAGGGGCTTCGCAAGTTATTGGTGGTTCCTATATCGGCATCAATGCTGACTCGAAAAACAAAGAAGCAGCTTGGAAGTTCATGGAGTACGTATACAGCACGGATCTGCAAAGTGAATATTATGAAAAAGGTTACGGTATCTCTCTGATTCCTGCTGTACTCAGCTCCGATAAAAAACCTAGCATTCCAGGTATCGAAGGTTTCTTACCTAAGAAGTATGACGCGATCTTCCCTGCCAATCCAAGTGTGATTACAGAGAGCTCGCTGGAAGGCATGAAATGGGCTGAAGCTTTCTCAGCTTACGTATTCACTGGTGGTGATTTGGATGGCGTGATCAAGGATCTGAACACACGGTATAATGCAGCACTTGAGAAAAGCAAAGCGGCAGGCCTGACTAAAATTGCGGCAGATCCATCGTTTGATTCATCCAAGCTTCAAGGTAAACTGTCCAAAGAAGAGTAAAATCTAAACATGGCGGCCGTTGTATTCATACTTCGGTCGCTTCACTTTACTGAAACTTTCAAAATTATCTTGCCTTGGAGAGGGGAATATCCAATGATTATTGACCAGAATTCCGTAAAACCACATATCATTAACGAAACAAGTTCGCGCAAAATTTTGGGGATGGGTGGAACACTCATGATGGTCGAAGTTACCTTTGCCAAAGGTGGGATCGGCGAAGTTCACTCCCATGATGCGCACGAGCAAGTCAGTTATATTGTAAAGGGTAGCTTTGAGGTTCAAGTAGGCGAAGAGACCAAGGTTCTCAAAGCGGGAGACAGTTTCTATGCAGGCTTGAATGTGCCGCACGGGGTAAAAGCGCTGGAAGATGCGATTATACTGGATGTGTTTACGCCATTCCGTCAGGATTTTCTTGAGGCAGACCAATGAGTGATTTTTACCTTTCAGCAGACGAACTGCAGCAGGCAGCGCTATATTACCAGGAGCATTTTCCAGAGGAAGCCCGCAATTCAGTGACGATTGCCAACCGTGCTATTCTGAACGAATTTATTGTGCCATATACGAACGATCTAACCAACTGGATTCCACTGGGGACGCCGGTGGACTGGCTTCACAATCCGACCAATGATCTGGAGTTCACGTGGGGCATTAACAGGCACTGGCATATGCTTGATTTGGGTAAAGCTTATCTGATGAAAGGCAACCCGTTATATGTGACTACCTTTATCGATCACTATCGTACATGGAGAGCACAGAATCCGGTGCCAGTTCATCTGGCATATGATGAAGCAGTTTTTTTTCAGAAACCAGGTCCTTGGCGTTTGCTTGAAACAGGTCTGCGTGTGCAATCCTGGATTGCCGCGTACAAATATATGGAATCCAGTCGGCAATTGGACGATGCCTTTCGGGCCGAATTTCTGCAAGGGCTGGAGGAGCATGCGGAATTCCTGACGCATTATCTTGGCAGTACGGAAATTAATCATGCCATTATGCATATGCAGGGTTTGTTTATGATTGCGGCTTTTTACAAGGAGCATCCACGCAGTCCATTCTGGCGTCAAGTGGCTACCGAACGGCTGGAGCTGTGTCTGCTGCATCAGTTGAATGAAGAGGGAATCCAGGTCGAATTGAACACCCACTATCATAACGCGAGTATTGAGATGTTTGGTACACCGTATCTGCTGGCAGGTATTTCGGGACATCCGTTCTCGGCGTGGTATGGGGAATGTTTACGGAATATGGCCGCGTTCACCGAAGCGATGATCAGACCGGATCATCAATCGACGGGCATTGGAGATTCGGACTGGCTTAGTGATGGACGACAACGGTTGACACTGTTAGGTGCAATTCTGGGAGACGAGGATCTCATGGCTCGCGGAACCGACAGTTCAGAATGCCTATGGCTGGTGGGTGTGGCAAAATACGAGCAGTGTGTTAGGCTGCAGGCTGGTGCATCCCGTTCATTGACGAGCCGCATTTTTCCACAGACCGGATATTATGTGATGAGGGATGAGCAACAATATTTGTTCTTTGATGCAGCTCCGATGGGTGGTGCTCACGGTCATGCAGATGCTTTGAACATCGAATGGATGTGGAATAACCGGCTGTTCTTTACGGATACGGGACGTTATACGTATGAAGAAGGGCAGTGGCGTCATTATTTCAAAAGCACGCGGGCACATAATACGATTACCATAGACGGGACAGATCAGACACCTTATGTATCCACTCAGCAATGGGGTGAGCCTGAGGCAGAAGTGACAACACATCGCTATGAGAGTCAAGGCAGCTATCACTTTATGGATGCTTCACAAGATGGATATACACATCTTCCCGATCCGGTTAGCCATCGTCGGTGGGTGCTTGCAGGAAAAAGCGTACCTCTGCTTCTGGTGGTGGACTGGCTGGATGCTGAAAAGACACACTCGTTGGAGCAACGGTTCCATTTGCATCCGGATGCACTGCTTGTATTACGCAAGGAAGATCAAGCGAAACAGCGAGCAGGCATTCGATTTGACGATTCCTCCACGAAGCTGTGCATTAAATTTTTGATGGCGGGGGATGGCAGTGAAACGTTTGAGTTGACAGAACAGGTGGGCTGGGTATCTGAAATCTACGGCTCGAAATCGGAAACGGCTGTTATTCAAGGCAAAGCTGAATTTTCTGGCAAAGTGGGCGTTGTAGCCATAGGCCTACCGGCTGACGAATCAGAAGAAGCTGTGAAAGTGACAGGATGTGCACTGGAGCCGGAACAAATGAGGTTCACGCTAGATTACGAGTACCGCGGTCAGGAAGCGCGGATTGTGATCGACGAACATCAGGTGGACTGGAAGTAGTTAGAACCTGTGTGCATATGCTGAAATTTATAAAATGATAAGCTCCATGCTTACAGCTAGATAGGATGGATGGTGTGGAACCGTAAAAGGATTGCAGGCTCAGCTTATTACTGAACCTGCAATCCTTTTTACTTTGCCCAGCCTAGTGTTACGATGTATGATCAGCTAGCTGGTTACTTCACTCTCCGGCCCCGCTTCACTCTCGTTGCTTTAGAAGTAACGGGCCTGGGAGAGGGAGGTTTTTTAACCGTTTGAGTAGGGCGGTTGCGGTATACCCACAAAGCATATTCCAGCGGCTGTGTGATCGCTTTATAATAAATGCTTCGTTCACCAATTCGGGCAAAGACTTCACGGGCAGGTTTGGGGTTGACCTCAAGCAGGTAGATTTGCCCACTTTTGTCTATCGCCAAATCCAGTGCAAGCTCACATAGATCGCCATACGTATCCTCAAGGAACGAAGCTACATCAATGCCAAATTTTGCTGCCGTTGCTGTCACTTCTTCTCGCAGTTCTTCTTCGGGAATCCATTGTTTCATCAAACGCTGCATGGCTATGGCCTGCCCGCCTCCATGAAGGTTCGAGGTTACACTTTTCTCAGCGCCCATGCGCCCTGCGCATCCTGTGAGTTCCCATTCGCCTTCTCCGTTTTTCTGAACCAGCATACGGTAGTCATGTACTCTGCCGTTAGGAAGCTGGAGCTGAATCCCTTTTTGCACCAGATATTTATCTTTCATGTTCCAGTGCTGGAGCAGGGGGCCGAGCCTGGATAGATGAACCTTGCGCGGTGTAATGATGCGGCGCTTCTGATCGCGGCCTTGAACGAGTACTGTACTGGGTTCCTTGCTGCTACGTTCTACGCGCAAAATGCCCCGTCCGCCTGTGCCGTTGATCGGTTTCAGATAGATCAGCGGGGACACCTTGAGCATTCGGTTTACATCGGACATGTCCTGAAATAAAATCGTTTCCGGCAAATGCTGCCGGAAGGCGGATTGCTCGGACAGGGTTTGATGAATGGTCCATTTATTGCGTAAAGGTCGATTCAGAAAGAGCAGATGTCCGTATTTTTCACGAAAGGCAAGGAGCTGCTGGAAACGATGGTTTCGCTGAATGCGACACCGATCAAAAATCAGATCCGGGAATGCGCGCCATTCCCTGGACCAGCCATTCTTTTCGTCATACACCATCGCTTCGATCTGCCTGCCGCCGGAATGGACATCAGCAGGTGTGAATACATAAATATCAAGTCCCCGTTTGCGCCCCTCCAGAATCATTCGGCGGTAGATGCTTCGTTCTTCCAGAGCGCGGTGTTCATTCAGATACAATGTCATAATGCCCAGAACAGGTGAGGACACAAACAATCACCTTCTTTGTATGCAGTATTCCTGCCATTCATCGTACAGACTGACGGGCAAGATAGGCGCTGTACTGGAAAATGCGTTCCAGAGAACGCCGCCTGATCTGTGGTTCATCAAATTTCATCGGTTTTGCATTGGCTTCAAAAAACCAGATCTCCCCCAGATCATCCACGCCAAGATCCATCGACATTTCACCAAGTGTATGTCCCGAACCGCGCTCAACCTGCCTGGCAATCATTAAGGAGGTAGACTTTACCCGTTTCATTAGAGTTGTAGTCATTTCTTCCCCAAATAGCTCGGTGAGCAGCTTCTCCGGGTCTTCTACACTTCCGCCTCGAGGCACGTGAGTTGTAATGCTGCGTGAGCCTGCCAGTCGTGCACCGATGCCAGTCACACTCCATTGCCCTTTGCCATTTTTCTGCACAAGCACACGAAGGTCGAAAGGTCGTTTGTGAGAAGAAGCGAGCTCGATGCCTTGTTGCATGATATAGGGCGTATGTCCGGTTTCTTTGCGAATTCGGGCCCATAACTTGGATAACGTGGCTGCCTTGTATGTCATACTTTTTCGAGTGTTTTGTATTTTAAGTCGGTAAGGCAGCTTTTCTTTTTCTTGAAATTTGAGCATCATGATGCCTTTGCCAGCTTTGCCGCTCTCCGGTTTCAGGTACAAATAAGGATAGGTGCGAAGTACCGTACCAAGTGAAGATGCGCTGCGCATCCGCCGGGTATGAGGAATCAATTGCTGCGTGGACTTGGATTTTTTGAGCCATTCGAACAGATTCCATTTATTGAAAAAATACGGGTTATACAGTTCAATACCGGATTGCAGACATTCTTCAATTTTACGTTGAACCGAGGGTTTGCGTTCATCTTCCCGGTTAGGAATACGGTTATAGAGCACATGAGGGAGAGGGAACGGCTTTGAAGTCCATTTGCCGCTCCCTTTGTTGTACGTATATCCTTTCACGGTAGGTCCAGTCATATTAAGATCGCGGACTGTCACGATATAAACGACGTAGCCCATGCTTTCACCTGTTTGCAAAATATCCTGAAAATTTTGATGATTCCCTCTGAACATCCGCTGTTGATCATGCATGGTGAGTACAGCGATCACAGGTTTGAAATCATCATGAAGGCTCATCAAATGCTGTCCTTCTTCCGGAATTTGCTCAAATACAGGCAATGCTCCAAAATGTGTTCCACCGACGATTTGCCCTCCACCCGGAGTGAAGGGTGACGGAAGATGGAGCGCCCGGGTTTGGCGTTCGCTTCGAACATCCATACATGTTCCTCCTGATCAATGCCCAGATCAAAGCCAATCTCACCAATCAGATGCTGGTGCTGGGATTCAATCGCCTGGGCCAGTGTAATAGCGACGGATTTCGCCTGTTGCAGAACCTCGCCCGCACGTTCCCCGAAATTGCGACTGAGCGCCTGTTCAGGGGTCATTAGAGAGCCGCCATTTTTGATGTGAGTTGTTACACTTCCACGTCCGGCTTTTTTGGCACCAATGCCAACAACAACCCACTGATTGTTCCCGTTCTTATGCATGTGGAAACGAAAGTCAATAGGGCATTCGTCAATCTCAATCAGCCGTATTCCCTGTTGAACGACATAGCCGCGTAACTGCTTGCCATGTCTGCCTTGAAGCATGCGCATCAGGCTATTAAATGAACCAAAGCGCAACAGGGCGTTACCTCCTTTTTTGCGATAACGTGCAAAATATCCACGTTTAGGTGAGTAGGTTAAGCGGTAGATCCCGTTGCCAAGGCTGCCAGCGGTGGGTTTGTAATAAACGAACTGATGCCGCTCAAGCATTTCCCTCATCTGGTCAATTGTAGGATTGGTGATGGATTCCGGGATATAACGTCCTGCGGTGGGTTCGTTCTCCAGCAACTTGTAAATATCCGACTTATTGAAGAAGCTCCAGTTGAAAAAAGGAATTTTACGGCGGATAAATCGTTCCCGCAGCTGATTGATCGCTGGTGAGAAGTCGGAGCGGCGGCTCGGCAAACGATTGTAAACCACATCGGGCAGAGGCACCGTCCTGCGGAAGAAGCTTCCGCTCTCATTGAGAAAGTACCCGGAAACGGTCTCGTTCTGCCAGTTGATATCTCGCGGAGTGAAGGCATAGATATACGATTTACGGCTTCCTTCACGGAGCAACTGCTTGATGAAACCAGTACGTGAGCCGAACGGATTCGAGCTTGAAGAAGAACCGTCGGACAGCACCCCGATGAGCGGTCCCAGCTGCACTTCATCATTCTGGAGGTTGCGAAGATAAATGCTGCCACGTTTGGGAACGTTCATTAAGTTGCGGATGCCTGATGCCAGATACAGATGTTTCCCCGCTTTGCGAATCGGTTTGATGGTGGCTGGCACGCGATCACGCCCGAACCGCAGATGTATCGTTTTTTTGCCGGACAGATTAAGGCTTTTCATTAAAGCATTAGATACGTACACCACTTTTTCGGGTTTTTGGGTGAAATGCAGATTGCAAAAGGTCAAACTCATGATTTATCCTCCTATCCTGAAAAAGATCCTTGTGCTCCATGGCAAGCAGGCATTACAGGCCTCAGCTACCTGGAATCGGGATGCGTTTCAGGCCAGCTTTGCTGGATGAATTCGGCATTTTCATTGGACGTGAGACGTCCGCGAGAACATGTTGTTGCAGCAGATAACGGGCATAAGCAAGTGGTTGTGTATACGTCAGGGCATGCATGTGTTTGTCATCTGATTCCGCAAATGAGGCGCGGCCTGGTTTTGAATTTACTTCAATCAACCACAGCCTGCCGTCTACATCAGCTCCAAAATCAAGACCAAGTTCCGCAAGTCGGCCGAAACGGCTCTCCAGCGTCGAAGGAATGAGAGCGGCAACATGTTTGATCTGTAGCAACAACGATGAAGCTTTGTCTTTGCCATATCGCTCTGTAAGGTATGCATCAGCAGGATAAGCGTTACCCCCGCCGTGAAGATTCGAGGTCAGAGAGCCTTCAGCTCCTTCCCGAATCATACAACCCGTCAGCGTCCAGCGCCCTTGCCCGTTTTTTTGTACCAGTGCCCTTATATCAAATGCTCTTCCGTGATGGCTAAGCTCCAGATAAGGCTGCACAATCATGTTTTGTACAGCCTGATGTGATTCCAGCCAGGAAGATACATCCGTTGCTTGATAAAATGACTTGACATAGTGTTCGTTGCCTCTATTACGACCCTCCACAATCCAGGGGAATGGCAATTCTCCTGTGGATAAGCGGAAGGTGTTTTTGCCATGAGTTCCTGAGGCGGGTTTGAAAAATAAACCTTTGGGCCAGCGGGCAAGCCATATTTCCCAGGGAATAGTCGACCTAACCCGAGTGGTTGGAGCAAGTAGTCCTCGAAGGGTGGTTGACTTCGATAGAGCACGATGAACTTCCCATTTGCCAGGAAGTGCACTTGACCAAGAACGCTGACGAAGACTGGAGGTATGAGGTAGATATTGTTCCAACTGCTGCCTGGTATTTCTGGAAAGTGGATTCAGGCATCGGTTCATCACCAGATCGATCATAGGCATACGAATAGCTTTCCATTTCTTTTGATGATAAGTGTATGCTCTCTGAAGAATGCCTTCGGTATATTGGGCAGGAATCGGGATGACGATAATTCGTAACCCGTACCTGAAACTTTCCACGCAAAGCCTGCGGCAGAAGCGTTCATCTGCAAAAGGAGGTGAGCCTTCTGCTTCACGGACGAGTATAGCCATGGTATTGTTTTGCGGCGATGTAAACATGTTGCTACACCTCCTTCATGAGATCAAACTTCAGAATCCGGCAAGATATGTGGAGTATTCAAGCATGGCTTTGACCGACGGGCGAATTTTGCTCTCGCTCAGCGGGGTATTATCGTTTTTGGATGGTTTCGAATTCACCTCAAGTAGCCATACGCGTCCACTTGTATCTAGCGCGAGATCGATACCTAGCTCACCAAAATGGGCGGGGATCGCACTCTCAATCCCTTTGGCGATATCGAGTGCTGCTGTATGCAGTCCGGCATAGGCCGAGGCTTTGGCAGAACTGGACAGCTGCGTTTTGGCTACGGCTTCTTTGACGGTACTGAGGCTTCCGCCTCTCGCCAGATTGGAGACGTAATGACTGCCCCCTGCAATACGGGCAACGATGGAAGTTACACTCCACTTTCCTGTCTTGTTTTTCTGTACGAGTGCGCGGAAATCAACAGGCCTGCCGCTGTTGTCAATCAAGGTCAGTCCCTGCTGAATCTGATAACGCGTTGTTTTCATTTTTCCGGACATACTGGCATAGAGTTTATCCAGAGAAGCATAAGATTGTTTGCGGGTACCTCCGACACTTGTCGCCAGAGTTAGATATCCTCCTTCTGGCTGACGGGAGACCCGGATAATGCCTTTGCCCAGTGAACCACGGACCGGCTTCAGAAAGATGACCGGATAACGTTGGCACATTGCTTTGAGAGTCGCTGATGTTTTGAGTAAATGGGACTCGGGCAGCACCCGTTTGAGTGTCGGAATCGACTTAAGTGCGTCAAACACCTCATTTTTGTCCAAGAACTTTTCGTTAAAGGTGTGTGTACCGTATAGCGATTTTACTTCTTTCATAAAATGCTGTACGCTAGGTTTGTTCTCGAGTTTGCGGGACGTCAGCCGGTTATTGACCACATCTGCCACAGGCAGAACGGTCTTTTTCCAGCCGTCATCATATACCCAGCCTTGCATGTGACCAGTTACTGCTCCGATGTCCTCCGGTGTGAAAAAGGATACATAGGCGCCCTGCTTTCGGCAGGCATGCACTAATTCCTGGCAGAACATCGTAATCGAGCCAAAGGGCCGATCAGGTTGATCGGGGTAATCCTGACTGACCATAACGCTGATGTAGGGTCCCAGGCGAAGCGTATGGCTGGAAGCACGGTAAGATACCCTCAGGACTGAACGGGGCACAAGGCCGGTTTTGCTGGCTACCGTCTGATTGAGTCTTAATCCGTCATACCGGGGAACCGGAATAACTGTAACTTCACGGCGGTACGAACCGAATTGCAGTTGAAGAGGTCTTCCCGAAGGAATCTTGAGTGCTTTGAGAACCCCTTCGCCCAGCATGATGACGTCGTCCTGCAGGATGCCCGAGCCGGTAACCTGTATCGTTACTTTTTTAGTGGACATCACGGATCTCCTTCCGGGCGGCAGCTTGATGTCTGATCTTGAAGTTGAACGGCATCTGAACATGGCATGTGCTTCATCATATGAGGACATATACCCCTTGGTGATTGACCCAGCCGGATTTAAATGTGTTTGATTTGGGGCGTTTTTGGGCGGCCTGATCCAGAACCTTTATTTGAGAGCATAGAATGCGTGTTCTTACACGGATGAACAACCAATTTAGAGGAGGAATTATAATGAATATTTATGACAAAGCCAATGATTTGGCAAAAGCACTAAGAGAAAGTAGCGAGGTTGAGGAGATTACCTCTGCGATGAAATTGATTGAAGCTGATCCAGAGGCCAAAGCGATGCTGGACAACTTCCGTAACCAACAGATGGAATTGCAACAACGCATGATGAGTGGAGATATGCCAGCACCGGATGAGATGGAAAAGATGGAGAAACTCTTTGAAGTATTGAGTCTGAACCTGAACATCCGCCGCCTGTTCGATGCAGAGCGTCGCCTTAGTGTAATTATCGAGGATGTAAACAAAATTATTGCAGATAGCCTTGCTCATCTGTACGGCGGAGCAGAAGCTTAAGCTATAAGCTCAATAAGACACACTTGTCTGTTTTTTTCTCTGATCCTCTCATATTCCCTCTGAACCGTTCATAGACTAGCTATATATGGAACGAAGGAGCTGTGAATAGTGAAGAGGTTGAAAAAAACAAAACATGTCATCTATCTGCTGATTGCATTGTCAATGCTGGTTATCGCGCTTCCGCGCATTTCCTTTGCTGGCGGAATGGACTGGGTTAATATTTTCGGTATCGTGTGGGTGCTGTTCTCGCTGTTAATTGTAGGCGCACACCTGCATTTCATTCTTGGCGTAGATGAGGAGAAGAAACGTGCGCTGGAGGCTGTACGCCGGGCGAAGTTACGGCAGTGGGAGATGAAACTGCTGGACAAGCAGGAGCGTAGCGAATCCGTATAAATGAGTTTTAGATAGACCGGAATCCTGAAGTGTGTGGGGTTTCGGTCTTATTTGTGTGTTCAAGCAAAGTATATAGGATCAGACCATGTAGGATAACATTGAGAAGTTTTTTTGTAGGTCAGGACTCTATGTCAGATGGGGTTATTTCCCTAAGGTCGTGTTATAATAGATACAGTATAGTACAGATGCAACCTCGGGGGTGGTACAGTTGGACGGACAAGAAGAAAACGTCACGAAGCATGAACAGCTTCTACAGCATATTGAACAATTGAAGGTGGGCAGCAAAATCTCGGTGCGCGGGCTTGCACGTGAACTGGGGGTAAGTGAGGGAACCGCTTATCGTGCTGTTAAAGAGGCGGAGAACTTCGGACTGGTCGTGACGAAAGAGAGAATCGGAACGGTGCGGATCGAAAAAAGACCTCGGGGCATGTCGGAGCAACTGACCTTTGCCGACGTGGTCACGATTGTGGAGGGACATGTGCTTGGCGGTAATGAAGGACTAGCCAAGCCATTGCACAAGTATGTGATTGGTGCGATGAAGGAGCAGGCGATGGCGCGGTACATCGATGCTGGCAGTCTGCTTATTGTCGGTAACAGGGAAGATGCTCATTCTTTGGCATTGGAACAAGGAGCTGGCGTATTGATTACGGGTGGCTTTGGTACAAGCAGGGATGTAAGAATTATGGCAGATGAACTGGGACTGCCGATTATCTCCTCCAGACATGATACCTTTACCGTGGCCTCTATGATTAACCGTGCGATCTTTGACAGGCTGATCAAGAAAAAAATCATGCTGGTGGAGGATATTATCGGCCAGAAACCCCGTCTGCAAGTGCTCAAGGTGACGAGTTCGGCCGCGGATTTCCATTCGCTGGTGTCGGAGACAGGGGAGCACCGCTTTCCGGTTGTAGATGAATGGAACCGGGTCATCGGTATTGTGAGTCTGAAGGATGTCAGTGAACTGCAACCGGATCAAAGCATTGAAAAGTGTGTCGTTCGCCGTCCGATTACAGCATCGTTACAGACCTCCCTTGCTTCTGCTGCGCAGATAATGACCTGGGAAGGCATTGATTTCCTACCCATCGTTGATCGTAACCGTAAGCTTATTGCTTCCGTTACACGTAAGGAAGTACTGCAAGCCATGCGTGATGCGCAGAAGCAACCCCAGCTTGGCGAGACCTTTGATCATCTGATCTGGAACGGATTCGCAGAAGAACGTGGGGAACAGAACGAACTCTTGTTCCACGGCTTCATTATTCCCCAGATGGCCACGGATTTGGGGACGATCTCGGAAGGTGTGTTACTGAATGTTATGACACAAGCTGCCCGAAGAGCAGCGTGGGACGTCACAGGTAATGACCATGTGGTTGATAACGTAACGACATATTTTGTCCGCCCGGTGCAGATTGAGGATCAGATTATGGTGCGCCCCATGATTCTGGAAACGAGCCGCAGGACATGCAAAATGGATATTGTCATTACCCGTGAGGGCAGTGTGGTGTGCAAGGCAGTCATGACGTTGCAGTCCATAGACCATGCTTAGAATAAATGCATAATACGTAATCGAAAGCGATTGTCTGGAAACATATCCAGGCACATAAAAAGAGAGCGATTGCCCGTCAGTGGAAGACGTGAACCATGGATTCTGCTATGCGGCATGTGCACTTTGATATGTACGGATCAGCATGTACGATCACAGCAATGCAGCAAAGTGCATACGGCTTACTCGATTCACCTCAAGATTGTTCGGGAGTGCTCTCTTTTTTTTGCTGATATGTTGTCCAAACCTGACTTGTAGCGAAACGCTTCGGCATGTGCAATGTTTAACTCTAAGCGGTTGTATTGCTGGAATGCTGTTTAAGTCTGGCGTAGTAACTGCGATTACGGAGACCGGCAAACACATTGTAAGCTCCCATGATCAGGAAAAGCGCTTCCACAATGACAGATAACGTAGAACCGGTAAAAACAAACATCAAGATCAGTGCGAGAATGATAAGCATGCAGCCCATCCAGATATTCGTCCAGGAGCGATACAAACCGGCAACATGTTGGTCAGTTGTCCGGCGTGAACGAATGCTGTTCATGGCAGAACAGATCATAGCGATGGCGAAGAGGGCGATCAGGATATACTTTAATACTTCGATCAACACGCAGAAGCAACTCCTTTTTTGAAAAACATAGACTGCCCTTATTGTAGCATGTGACCATGCAGACCAGGGCAGTTTTTTGCATTTTTCGGAGATTATGCTGGAACGTGAATGCGAATCTGTACCCAGACTTGTAAAACGCCCTCCATGACAAGCATCGTTTTGACCTGAACGGAATATTCTTTTTCCCTGACTTTATATATTTTCTGGTTAAGCATGATGCGTGTCATTTTGCTATATTCGTCGATGTTATACACATCTCTTCCACGCAAAACTTCAAGCTCATCCCCGAGTTTCTGTAACATTAGTTTTAGTGAGGCCTCGTCAGGGCCTTTATCGGATTCTTCGGCGCGAACTTTGATCTCTTTGATCACCGTTTGGCGCTTGCTGTATTTTTTCAGAGTTTTTATATCCTCCTCGTTCTGGTGTAGTTGAAGTTGCAGCTCCTGATTGTTTAGCCACAGTTTGTTGTAACTGAGATGAAACACGCCGTTATACACAACACATCCAGCGATCATTCCGAGTACAAATACGGCAGTCATACGCATCAACGGGCGGTAGCGGGAGAAGGGGGGAAGTCTCATACAGGGTCATCACGGGTCATCTAACCCCGACCTCCGCCGCACACCCATTTCACCAGTTCCGTTCCCATATGTGCCCCCATAAAGGCTGAGATCAGGTATAGGATTTGTTTCACTGCTGGTGACAGGTTGCCATCCAGAAAATTACTCTCAATGACTCGCATCGGATCGATCGTACCACCCACAGCGGCAGCGAGTGCCCAGATTTTTATTTTGCCAGAAATATCGAGCATGGTTTGTGTGGGAGGCTGAAGGGAAATGACAGCACCTATACCTCCAATCATCGCGCCGCCCAGCACGATCCCGAATGCAATAAAGAAATCAAGAATGGCTTTGGATAAAAAAGTGCTCACCCACAACACCCCTTTCAGACCAGCAGCATCCCGCCTGTTTTAGGTTTGTACAACAGGGGAGCAGCTTGTACTTCTATTGTATGGGCGAGCCCCCTGACGTTATGATAAAATAGAATAATAAACTCTTTTATTTAGATAGAGAATTCAATTTTAACGGTAACATTCATATAAGTGCATATTTACGCGGATTTCGACGATTCGGATTTTGCGCATTATAAAGTACACTACGGCGGCACACAGCATCAATGATGAGAGCTGCCACTGTAAGCGGGGAAAGGAAGTAAAAAGACATGAGTTCTTTTGTGCATTTGCATGTTCACAGTGAATATAGTTTGCTGGACGGCGCTGCGCGTATTCCGGATCTCGTGGATAAAGCCGCAGATCTGGGGATGACGACACTTGCGCTGACCGATCATGGCGTCATGTATGGGGCTATCCCATTTTATAAAGCCTGCGCCCAGCGGGGAATCAAACCGATTATCGGCTGTGAAGCATATATGACGGCAGGTTCTCGCAAAGAACGGGGAAGCCGGAAGGATCAACCGATCTATCATTTGATTTTGCTGGCGAAAAATATGACCGGTTATCGGAACCTGATGAAGCTGTGTTCCATTGGACATCTGGAGGGTTTCCACTATAAACCGCGTATCGACATGGAGAGTTTGGCGGCACATCATGAAGGAATTATTTGTCTCAGCGCTTGTCTCGGCGGCGAAGTTCCTCAGCATTTGTTGCATGGGCGTGAAGAAGAGGCGCGCCGTGCCGCGCTACGTTACAAAAACATCTTTGGCTCCGACTTTTATCTGGAACTACAGGATCACGGACTGGCTGAGCAAAAAAGAGTCAATCCGCAGCTGATCAAACTCGCTGCTGAATTGGAAATCCAGCTTGTGGCAACGAATGATGCTCATTATCTGTCCGAAGAGGATGCAGAACTGCAAGATGTCCTGATCTGTATCGGGACAGGTAAAACGGTAGAGGATGAGACTCGTTTGCGGATCGGAACGAACCAATTGTATTTGAAGAGCGGCAAGCAGATGGCTCGTCTGTTCCCTCATGTGCCGGAGGCCATCGCTAATACAGTCCGCATCGCCGATTCTTGCGAACTGGAGCTGGAATTTGGCAAATCCATTTTACCGGAATACCGTCCGCTCCCTGAAGGTTTGAGTCCGTCTGCATATCTTCGTCAGTTGTGTGAAGAGGGTTTGAATACCCGGTATGCAGACTCCAATCGGTGGAACGATATGGCGCTTCGTACAGAGCTGGAGCAACGGCTGGACTATGAGTTGCGGGTTATTGACAGCATGGGATTCTCGGATTATTTCCTGATCGTGTGGGATTTCATCGCTTATGCGCACAAGCAGGGAATTGTCACCGGACCGGGTCGGGGTTCATCGGCAGGAAGCCTGGTGGCTTATACACTTCGTATTACGGATGTCGATCCGATGAAATATAACCTGCTCTTCGAGCGTTTTCTCAATCCTGAGCGGATATCCATGCCCGATATCGATATCGATTTCAGTGATGAACGTCGTGACGAGGTCATTGATTATGTGGCACAGAAATACGGCAAAGCCCATGTTGCCCAGATTATTACGTTTGGAACCATGGCAGCCCGAGCTGCAGTCCGTGATGTTGGGCGGGCGCTGAACGTGCCATATGGCGAAGTGGACAAGGCTGCGAAACTGATTCCTGCACAGCTCGGCATTAACATTGAACGAGCAATGGAAGCTACGCCGGAGCTGAAGGCGTTGTATGAGACGAAACCCAAGACACGTGAGCTGCTCGATATGGCAATGAAGGTGGAAGGAATGCCTCGTCATGCTTCCACGCATGCTGCGGGTGTCGTCATCTCACGAGATCCGCTGACGGATGCCGTTCCATTGCAGGAAGGAAGCGAAGGAACAGCCCTGACACAGTATTCCATGGAAAATCTGGAATCGATAGGGCTGCTTAAGATGGATTTTCTCGGCTTACGAACCCTCTCCATTATAGAACGTTGTCTGCGCTGGATTGGGGAGCGTGCGGAAGTTCCTGATTTTACACGGATTGCTGACGACGACCCACTTACGTATGAGATGCTGGGACGCGGCGATACGATGGGTATATTTCAGCTGGAATCTGCCGGAGTACGTCGTGTTTTGAAGGAAATGAAGCCGAGTGTGTTCGAAGATATTATCTCCGTATTGGCGTTGTACCGTCCAGGTCCGATGGAGTTTATCTCCAAATACATTCAGGGTAAGCATGGTCAGATTGAAGTGGAATATCCACATGATGATCTGGAGTCGATTCTGAAAGATACGTACGGCATCATTGTCTATCAGGAGCAGATCATGCAGATTGCATCCCGTATGGCGGGCTTTTCCTTGGGAGAAGCGGATTTGCTTCGCCGAGCTGTTTCCAAGAAAAAACGGGAAGTGCTCGATCTGGAACGAGGCCACTTTGTTCAGGGCAGTCTGAAACAGGGATATAGCGAAGCAGAAGCAGACCTCGTTTACGATATGATTGTCAAATTTGCCAACTACGGTTTTCCACGTGCTCACGCAGCAGCGTATGGTGTGCTTGCATTCCAAACGGCTTACTTGAAGGCGCACTATCCCGTGCATTTCATGGCTTCTATGCTAACCGCTGTTATGGGGAGCCATCGTAAGGTTGCAGAGTATGTAGTGGAATGCCGTCACATGCAGATTAATGTGCTCCCGCCAGATGTAAATGAAAGTGGCATTTTGTTCACACCTGTGTTTGCTTCGTCTGCTGTGAAGGAGATGGATGAATCAAGGGAAACAGGTGGACAACCACCAAGACGTGAAGCTCCCGAAGCCCGCGAAGATGCTTCTTATGATAACTATGAGGAACATGGGGATTACGGAGAGGTGCCGTTACCGGATGATCCTGGGCCTATGCCGGACGATAACGAACACTTAACGGAAATGGAGAGAAGTGGATACAACGAAGGTTGGCAGGCTGTATCTGCTAAGTCAGATTCGAAAGAGTCGGGCCGTAAGTTAGACCCGGGTCTGGTGAGAATATCTGTATCGGACACTGTGCTTGGATCGGAACAGGTTCATGATCAGCAGGAAATGCGGGATCATGATAGGATGCAGGGTGCCGAGCATGCTCAGTCTGAGGATGTGACGCACAACCAGAATCCCGATCATGCGCATGGACGGATTCAGGAGAAGGCATCAGAATTAAGCAATAAGGATAGTGGAGTAGTAACGATATGGTCCTCAGGAGCCATTCGTTTCGGGCTGGCTGCAGTGAAAAATGTAGGTACACAAGCGATGGAAAGCATTATGGCAGTCAGACAGGAAAAACCGTTCGACAGTTTGCTCGATTTTTGTCGCCGTGTTGATCTGAGAGTGTGCAACAAACGTGTCATTGAATCACTGATTCAGGCCGGAGCATTTGACAGCCTGCCAGGACATCGTGCGCAACTGCTGGCAATGTTAGACGAGACTGTTGAAGCGGCTCTGAAATGGCGTAAAGAGCGTGAGGATCTGCAGATTCAGCTGTTTGACTTTGTGGAGACACCAAACTGGGAGATTGAATATCCGGAAATTCCGCCGTTCTCGGCAAGTCAGCAGCTGGAACTGGAACGTGAATTGCTTGGTCTGTATCTGTCCGGTCATCCACTGGATGACTACGAAGATGTGCTCGCATCGAGCGGGGCTGACCGGATCATGGAATTGACGGAAGCGGCTGACGATACGATGGCCGTCGCCGCAGGTATGGTGGTGTCCGTGAAGTCGATTACGACGAAACAGGGCAAGGCCATGGCGTTCATGGAGCTGGAAGACCAAGTCGAACGCTGCGAAGTGGTTCTCTTTCCCGAGGTATGGCGGCGAAGCCAGCAACATGTCGGGAAAGGTGAACTGCTCGTCGTGCGTGCCAAGGTGCAGCAGCAGGACGAGGGCTTTAAGCTGCTGGCCGAGGAGGTGTCGCCGCTGACACCGGCGGCACTGGAACAGCAGCTGCGCAGCCGCGACCGCCGCGGCAAGCCCGGCAGCGGCAGCGCTTCGCGCCCGGCGCAGGCGGCTTCGCCGCGCCGACCGGCGGGCGCGGGAGCCGCGCCGCGCCGCGCAGCGGCAGGCGGTGACGCTTCCCTGCGCGTGCAAGCGGAAGCCGCAACCCTGCCTCGGCGCGCAGCGAGGCAGGCACAGGCGCCGCAGCCAGCGCACGCGCGGGCAGTGCGACGCCTGCGGCTGGCGCGGCGGAGCAGGGCCGCGCGCCGCGTGGGGCCGAGCAACGGGTGTTCGTGAAGCTCACCCCGCAGGCCGAGAAGCCCGAGCTGCTGGCGCGCCTCAAAGAGCTGCTCCAGCAGCATCCTGGCCCGGTAGCGACCGTACTTTTCTACGAGCAGCAGCAGAAGCTGCTCGCCTTGAGCGACGCCTACCGGATCAAACCTTCACCGGCACTGTTCTCCGAAATGGAGAAAATGCTTGGTGAAGGGACAGTCAAAATCAAATAAAGCTGAAGCAGGTTTTCACCACCTTCAGCGGGGGATGTCCACCGTTTGCAAGATCAAGAACGGTGGGCATCCTTTTTTTATAAAAGTTCCGTCAATGATGTATCCCTTCGGCTCAGTGTTATCGTTCACCAGAAGTCCTTGCGCGAATGTACACATTGCCAGTGGTAATGATCACAAGAACGGTTATTCCGGTGAAAAACAGCAAAATACGCCGGGAAATTCTATTTTATGCGGAATTGTGTCTGTTCCGTTTACCATGATCTCCGTCTTGAATTACAAGGCTCTCTCTATGAATGAATGATGAGGAAAATACCCTCTTTGAAATTTTAGCCAATAAACGCCAGCTGTACTTGCACATGCTAGCCAACAGAAGATCGGTATGGCGTAATGTCAGCTTGAGCGTGTACATTCGCACAATTTATGAACATTTTGGAAGTTCACTGCATACACTTGAGAACACCGAAGAACTTGGAGGTTCTCGGGGGATTGATGCGGGAGGTCGAGATATGTCATATGAGATCGCGGAAGCTATGCTGGCCCGGCGAGGTGTACACATTGATGCTATCGCAGAGATTGTGTATCGTTTGCAGAAAGGGTACCACCCGGAATTGACCATGGACGACTGTGTAACCAGCGTAAAATCCGTGTTGCAAAAAAGAGAGGTACAGTACACACTGTACACCGGCATTGCGCTTGACGAACTGGCTGAAAAAAAGCTTCTACCCCAACCGCTGCAAGCGATAATGGAAGCGGATGAGTCACTCTATGGAGTGGACGAGACTCTGGCTTTAGGGATAACACATGTGTATGGCATGATTGGTTTAACCAGTTTTGGCTATCTGGACAAGGAAAAAATAGGTGTGATTCATGATTTGAATGAACAAAAATCGGCCGTTCACGTGTTCCTGGATGATCTGGTTGCAGGTCTTGCTGCAGCCGCCTCCGCGCGGATTGCACACAAGAATATTAAAGCCAAGAAATACCTTTCAGACCTGTAAGATCTATTAATACCAACAGAAACCTGTGGTTACCATCTCAATCTGTCCAATAGCATTAAGGGCGGCTATGGCTGCCCTGTAAGGTTTTTGCCTCTTAGTAAAAGTCAGCGAATTATATCACATGACTATGACCATTTGGCTTGCCAAGCAGGGGACAATGTCCCGAATCATCCGATTTTCTCCTGAAAGGTCTTCAACCCTTCCTTGCAGAAAAAAACGGAGGTATGGTATCATTAGTCCAATATACGGGCTCTGAACATTAGCTTAGGGGGCGGACATGGCATGTGGACGGTGATTTACATTGCGCCGACAGCAAAGGTTGCGGACAAGATCAAGACCAAGCTTTCGGAAGAAGGTTTTCTGGTACAGACCCGTCCCATCAGTTTATCCAAGCAACAATATGAGATTCGCGTCCCTTCTGGGGAATTGGAAGAGGTTCAGGAAGTGTTGAATTCCATTCTTCATTCTTGATTCTCGATATTGAAGTGCCTTGGCAGATAACAAAAAGTACCACTGGTACATAAGGGACTGACCGCGGAAGCGGAAAGAGGAATCGACTTGCATGAGTATAATGCTACTGTCCTTCCTTCTTTTTTTGTTAATCGGTTATAGCAGGTAACCTCAATTGTGCGGAGAGTAGCCGTTGAGGTTTGCCTTGTATCGGAGGAATTTTGTTCTGAATGCTAGTAAGGTATAAGTCTTAACATGAGTTATAAGCGTAAGCGGTTCACCGCAGCATGCAGATCAAGCTGATTGTTACAGCGGACTGTGGCCTGCGGCCATCAAATTATTGGCTGGAGAGGTGTAGTTGTGTTCAAAGATATATTCCAAAAGAAACGGAAGTACGCTACCATACCTTCCGAGCGTGCAATTCCAGGTGAACGTCAAGAAGCCGTCGAGCGCCCGAAACGTGAAATACCTGAAGGGCTTATGAACAAGTGCAGCAAATGCGGCACCATTCAATATAGCAAGGAACTGGAGAAAAACCTGAAAGTATGTCCTGCCTGCGGCTACCATATGCGTCTTAACGCTATGGAACGTATTGCAATGGTACTGGATGAAGAAGGTTTTGTTGAGCATGATGCAGATATGGTTTCGGTTGATCCACTCGGATTCCCGGGGTACAGCAGTAAGCTGGAGCAGCAACGTCTGAAATCGGGTTTGAAGGAAGCCGTTATAACAGGAGAAGGGACCATTGAAGGTCTTCCTGTTGTTGTTGCTGTAATGAGCTTTGATTTCTTCACAGGCAGTATGGGCTCTGTAGTCGGAGAGAAAATTACCCGTGCTGTTGAACATGCCATTGAGAAGAAGCTTCCTTTAATTATTTTCTCTACTTCAGGCGGTGCACGGATGCAGGAGAGTATTCTGAGTCTGATGCAGATGGCTAAAACAAGTGCGGCTTTAGCTCGTTTGGACGAGCAAGGCGGGCTCTATATTTCGGTGATCACCGATCCGACAACCGGTGGGGTATCGGCTAGTTTCGCGAGCCTTGGCGATATTATTATCGCTGAACCTGGCGCTGTATTTGGTTTTGCAGGCAGAATAGTAATTGAGCAAACGATCCGTCAGAAGCTGCCGGATGATTTCCAGACCGCAGAATTCAACCTCCAGCATGGTCAACTGGACATGGTTGTTCACCGGAAAGAACTTCGGGCAACCCTTGGCAAGCTTCTCGATATGCACAGTGAAAAGGGAGGGGTCTAAATGGCGGGTAGTTTGCCATATGAAGCGCCTCTGATTGAGATGCGCAAAAAAATTGAAGAACTCGTTCAGTTTGGGCAGGAAAAAGGGATTGATTTTACCGAAGAAATAGCCCGTCTCGAAGAACGTTATCATAGACTTGAAGAAGAGATTTACACCAGCATAACACCGGCTCAGAAGATGCATTTGGCTCGTCACCAGCAGCGTCCAACAGCACTGGATCTGATTCAGCTCATTTTTACTGATTTTACCGAACTGCATGGTGACCGTATGTTTGGTGACGACCTTGCGGTTGTTGGTGGACTCGCCAAGCTGAATGGACAAACCGTAACGGTACTTGGCCAACAGCGTGGAAAGGATACGAAGGACAACATCGCCCGCTTTTTTGGAAGTGCTCACCCGGAAGGTTTCCGTAAAGGACTTCGCTTGATGAAGCAGGCTGACAAATTTGGTCGCCCGATTATTACGTTTGTTGATACTAAAGGAGCGTATCCGGGTAATACTGCAGAAGAGAGAGGTCAATCGGAAGCGATTGCCCGTAATTTGCTGGAGATGGCTAAACTCTCGGTTCCTGTTATTGTTGTTGTCATCGGCGAAGGTGGAAGCGGCGGTGCTCTAGCTATGGCTGTAGGTAACCGTGTGCTCATGCTCGAGCATGCCATCTATTCTGCAATTTCTCCTAATGGTGCGGCATCGATTCTATGGAAGGATGCATCCAAAGCAGATCAGGCCGCTGAAGCGATGAAAATTACGGCGAAAGACCTGCTCGAGATGGAAGTGATCGAAGAGATTATCACTGAACCGCGCGGCGGAGCTCACCAGGACTATGATACAGCTGCAACAGCGATCTCCGAAGCTCTAGTTCGTCATCTGGATGAGATGAAAGGATGGAGTGCGGAGCAATTAAAGCAGGATCGCTATGAAAAATTCCGCAAAATCGGCTCAGTGACTTTTGAAGCACCAGCCTCTGCGGTAGAACCTACTAAAGAAAGAGAGCCTGCGGGTGAAGTTGAAGCAAATTCCGAGGCAGAATCTGTCCAAGTGGAAGCATCGGAACAGCCGTTAGAAGCAGAACCTGTGAAAAATTTGTCGGGAAATGCAGAATGATGTGACGAATTTCCTATACAAATGATCGAAAGTATAGTAAATTTAATAGTTGGAAAAAGAAAAATAGAGATATAAAGTTAGACCTTTAAAATCGGAGGAAACCCAAAATGCGCAAAACGAAAATTGTATGTACGATTGGCCCATCCAGTGAATCCCTGGAGAATACCAAGAAACTGATTATGGCTGGCATGAACGTAGCCCGTCTGAACTTCTCCCACGGTGATTTCGATGAGCACGGCGGACGGATCGTAGCGATTCGCCAAGCATGTGAAGAGCTGAACAAAACTGTAGCAATCCTGCTGGACACCAAAGGACCGGAAATTCGTACAGGTAAACTTGAAGTTGAGCCAATTGAATTGGTTCAGGACGAGTACATCACTTTGACGACAGAAGAAATTCTGGGAACCAAAGATCGTCTTTCCATTACGTATGCAGATCTTCCTAAGGATGTTGAAGCTGGATCTACAATTCTGATCGACGACGGTCTGATCGGACTGACTGTGGTGGAAGTACAAGGCACCGAGATCAAATGCCGTATCGTTAACGGCGGTACAATCAAAAGCAAAAAAGGTGTTAACGTTCCAGGCGTCGCGATTTCCCTGCCGGGTATCACTGAAAAAGATGCTAACGATATCGTGTTTGGTATCGAACAAGGTATCGATTTCATCGCAGCTTCTTTCGTTCGTAAAGCAAGCGACGTGCTTGAAATTCGTGAATTGCTTGAGAAACATAATGCAGGTCACATTCAAATTATCTCCAAAATCGAAAACCAACAAGGTGTAGACAACCTGGACGAAATCCTTGAAGTGTCTGACGGCCTGATGGTTGCTCGTGGAGACCTAGGTGTGGAAATCCCTGCTGAAGAAGTACCACTGGTACAAAAACGCATGATCGAAAAATGTAATGTTGCGGGTAAACCGGTTATTACAGCTACACAAATGCTGGATTCGATGCAACGTAACCCGCGTCCGACTCGTGCGGAAGCAAGTGACGTAGCCAACGCAATCTTTGACGGTACAGATGCAATCATGTTGTCTGGTGAGACAGCTGCCGGTAAATATCCGGTAGAGTCCGTGCTGACAATGTCCCGTATTGCAGAAAAAGCAGAATCTGCTCTGCCTTACCAAGAGTTGTATCTGAAACAACGTGTTGCACAACAAACAACGGTTACTGAAGCGATCAGTCAATCCGTTGCTCTGTCCGCTCAAGATTTGAACGCAAAAGCGATCATCACTTCGACAGAATCCGGACATACCGCACGTATGATCTCTAAATATCGTCCAGAAGCTCCAATCATCGCTGTAACGACAGAAGACAGAACTTCCCGTCGTTTGGCACTGGCATGGGGTGTAACTCCTGTTAAAGGTAGATTGGTTGATTCTACGGATGCTTTGTTCGAAAATGCAATTGAAGGTGGCGTAAAATCAGGACTGGTTAAAGAAGGAGACCTGGTTGTCATTACAGCAGGTGTACCTCTGGGCCGCTCCGGTTCTACTAACCTGATCAAAGTTAGCCAAATTCCAAACAACGCTTAATTGTAGCGTATGATTCGGTAAGTAACATGAAAGAAGCAATGGGCCCTTATGTCCCGTTGCTTTTTTTCCATCTTCATGACACGATTCTGTGATTTGAAGCGTATGAATGGTAGAGCCAAGGAGGCTGAGAACGTGCGAAAAGAAAGTAATGGTAACTGGTATACAGCTCGTCTTCGTGTACGTTATCAGGAGAGCGACCAGATGGGGGTTGTCTATCATGCGAACTACCTGAACTGGTTCGAGATCGGCCGTACCGAGATGATTCGCCAAATGGGGTATACATATCGTAAAATGGAAGAACAGGCACTGTTGCTTCCTGTAACCGGTCTGGATGTGAAGTATCATAAACCGGCGCGGTACGATGACGAGATCATCATTTTCACTCGAATCACTGCTTTTAGCGGCTTGCGCCTGAATTACGAGTACGACATAAGACGTATGTCTGAGGAAGATGATGCTTCACTCGCTGTCGGTGAGCGGGTGTGGGCACATGATGAATCACTCCCAGGTGAACGATTGGTGACGGGATCTACCCAGCATGTGTGGGTGAATACAGACTGGAAGCCGGTTAGACTGGATAAGGTCGCTTCAGAGCTATACAGCGCGCTTGAAAAGGTGTGGTTCTCAGGAAAGGAGTAACATATCAATGCGAAAATGGATGTGGGCTTTACTTTTATTAATTCCGGTAATTGAGCTGTTTGGTTTCATTCTGATGAGTGATTGGATCGGGGCCGGAAAAACATTGCTTCTTATGATTCTCACGTCCTTGATTGGTATAGCCATGTTGCAGTTTGAAGGGCGTAAGGTATTGATGGACGCCAAACAGGAGATGGAACGCGGCAAGGTGCCTGGGCGGAAAATGGTCGATGGTCTTTTCGTTTTTGTCGGCGGATTCTTGCTGCTGATCCCTGGTTTTGTGACCGATCTCATCGGTTTTACGTTAGTATTTCCGTTAACACGTCCAGTATATCGGTTATTCTTCCTGGGCTGGTTGGAGAAAAAGATGAGAAACGGCAGCATTACATTTTATCGCCGTCCGAAATAGGAGAGCATCTATCTCGTTTAAACCAAAAGTCTCCGTTCTGCAGGCACCTTCTGCTTGGAACGGAGACTTTTTTTGCATTAGTTTAACTGGAAAAGGATTGTGATTAATGCTCTTCAATCAGACTCATCGGACTCTGCCATTAATGATATAGGTCCTGAGGTCACGAAGTACATTGGCACGGTTAAAGGCATCGAGAATCACAAGACTCACCGGACCGATAATGAGGCCTAGCACACCAAATAGCTTCAAGCCAACAAACATGCCTACTAACGTTGCGAGTGGGTCTAGCCCCACACTACTGGCAAGAACTTTCGGTTCAATGATCTGCCGGGCAATAAGCAAGATAAGATAGATCACACTAATACCGATGCCAAGATAGATATCCCCGTTCATGAACAAATACGCCGCCCAAGGTACCATGACCAGACCGACACCAAGATAGGGGAGCAGGTCGACCAGACCAATCAGCAGAGCGATCGTGAACGCTGACTTGACTTGAAGGATAAGCAACCCAATCATGACGAACAGCGCTGTAATCGAGATCATGATCAGCTGTGCGCGTACATAACCAAAGAGGGCTTTTTTGAGATCATTCCAGATATCAGAGATCGGTTTGCGAACTGCAGACGGAACCCAACCAGAGACGGTAATGCTATGACGCGTCCAGCCTTTGCTAATGAAGAAGGTAGATAGCAACACCACAATGAGAACTGCACCCATATTAGGTAGCGAGGTCAGCAGGTTTAAAATCAGGTTGAAAAACCCAGTAACAAGGTCACTTACCGCTGTTCCGACGGTCTCTGTTGTTTTGCTGATGTTACTGTTAATGGTTTCTTGATAATTCGGGTTTTCTTTGTAAAAATCGTTAATCTGCGCTATCAAACTTTGGATCGTATCGTTCTGCGTCCAGCGTACAAACGTTTCTTTGATTTCGTCCACATGCAGATCGAAACTGGTGGTTAGTGAAATGACTTCTTTAACCATACGAGTAACAGCCGCAGATAAAATTACAGCGATTGCCCCAAAATACAATAGAAGTGATAAGGTAACCGCGAGCCAGCGTGGAAAACGGAGCCTGTTCTGGAGCAACTTTACGAGCGGATTCATCGCGTAGGCAATAATCCAGGCAATAACAAAAGGATATAACAGCGGGAACAACAGATATACGGCTACGGCGATCAGAAAGGTAGCTACAATAACCCACAGACCGCGAAGCAGACGTTTGAGAATGATTCGATCCAAGGTTCAACTCCCCTTTATTCAGTCAAGAGCTTATCTTATTAATATAGAGCAATCGTCAGCTTTTGAAACGCCAAAAAGAACAGTCTGCAACCGTGTGCCGGAATCCTGCTTAGCACATCGTCTGCCTAAAGTATGCCTGAGGTTTACAAATTATAGCAATAGATTTTGTGACTATATTTTGGTTTGATTTCTCTAATGACATAAATTGTTCAGTACACATTAAATCCCAACCCTGCTTGTGTAAAGGTTTTCAAAAATGCTTTATCACTCCGATAAATATGTTTGATGTGCGAATGAACTCTCATCATGTTCACATAAACGACAAAATCCAGTATGATGATATAAGTAAATACCGATTGACAGATAAGAAAACCGAATTTTGACAACTTAGGTCATTTTTAAAATGAAACGGTTTACAAAAGAGGTTAGGTGCACTTTGGCACTGATATGACTTAGAATGATTTCTGATTTCGCTTATTAAAGGAGAGATGTAATATGACAGCTACCAAAGGTCTGGAAGGCATCGTTGCAACAACCTCTTCGATCAGCTCTATTGTAGACGGTGTGCTTACATACCGTGGATACGATATCGATGATTTGGCTGAACATGCAAGTTTTGAAGAAGTTGCTTATCTACTCTGGTTTGGCAAGTTGCCAACAGCAGATGAACTGAAGTCACTTCGTAAAAGTCTGAGCGATTACGCGCCGATTCCAAGCGAATTGATCGCCCAAATCAAGTTGTATCCAAAACACATCAGCACGATGGCAGCTCTACGCTCTGCAGTCTCCGCGCTTGCGCTCTATGATGAGCAAGCCGACGAGATGACAGAAGCTGCGAACGAAAACAAAGCAGTGAAGTTGCAAGCGCAATTGCCAACCATTGTAGCGGCAATCTCACGTATTCGTAAAGGGCAAGAGCCTGTGGCTCCAAAAGAAGGCGCTTCCATCGCTGAGAACTTTTTATACATGATGACGGGAGAAGAGCCGTCCGAAACCGCGGTAAAAGCACTTGATCAGGCACTTGTTCTGCATGCAGATCACGAGCTGAATGCTTCAACATTTGCTGCCCGCGTTACGGTAGCGACCCTGTCTGATATTTACTCAGGCGTAACTTCTGCGATCGGTGCACTCAAAGGGCCTTTGCATGGTGGTGCAAACGAAGCTGTTATGAAAATGCTGGACGAGATCGGTACACCGGATCGTCTGGAAGCAGCTATTCAGGAAAAACTGAATAACCGCGAGAAGATCATGGGCTTTGGACACCGCGTATACAAAAATGGTGACCCACGTGCAAAGCATTTGCAGAAGATGTCCAAAGAACTGGGTGAGATGAACAACGATACCCGTTTGTATGAGATGTCCGTGAAGATTGAAGAAATCGTGACAGGCCAAAAAGGTTTGAAGCCAAATGTCGATTTCTATTCCGCTTCCGTATACACTCAACTGAAGATTGATCAGGAATTGTTCACACCGATCTTTGCGATCAGCCGCGTGTCCGGTTGGACAGCGCATATTCTGGAGCAACTTGCAGATAACCGTATTATCCGTCCGCGTGCCGAGTACACGGGCCCAACAGATCAGAAATACGTTTCCATCGATCTTCGCTAAACTTTAGCAAAAACAGTATAATCATATAGATGAGGCGAGGGGCTTGTGAATATGAGGCTATACTGCCGAGTAGAGACAGCCCTTCCTTCCTGCAAAAATGTGGTATGCTTCATACTGTGAAACCAAAACTTAGGAGGAATTGTAATTATGAAATTGGAAAAATTTGCACTCCCAACTGAAGGCGAAAAAATTCAAATTGACAACGGTACGCTTCAAGTACCTAATAATCCAATCATTCCATTCATCGAAGGTGACGGTACAGGCCGTGACATCTGGAAAGCTTCTGTACGTGTTCTGGATGCAGCAGTAGAAAAAGCATATAACGGTACTAAAAAAATTGCTTGGTATGAAGTGTTTGCTGGTGAGAAAGCATTCAATACATACGGAGAGTGGTTGCCGAACGATACGCTCGAAGCGATTCGTGAGTACATCGTAGCCATCAAAGGACCTCTGACTACGCCAATCGGCGGTGGTATCCGTTCCCTGAATGTGGCACTTCGTCAAGAGCTTGACCTGTACACTTGCCTGCGTCCTGTACGTTATTTCAATGGTGTACCTTCCCCGGTTAAACGTCCTGAGCTGGTTGACATGGTTATTTTCCGTGAAAACACAGAGGACATCTATGCAGGTATCGAGTACGCTGAAGGTTCTGCAGAAGTGAAAAAAATGATCCAGTTCTTGCAACAGGAGATGGGTGTTAACAAAATTCGTTTCCCAGAAACTTCCGGTATCGGTATCAAACCTGTATCTGAGGAAGGTTCGAAACGTTTGGTTCGTGCAGCGGTACAATATGCTGTTGACCATAACCGCAAAACCGTTACTTTGGTACACAAAGGTAATATCATGAAATTCACTGAAGGTGCCTTCAAAAACTGGGGTTACGAAGTGGCTGAAGCAGAATTTGGCGACAAAGTATTCACTTGGGCACAATACGATGTGATCAAAGAAAAAGACGGTACAGATGCAGCTAATGCAGCGCAAAAAGCAGCAGAAGATGCTGGCAAAATCATCGTTAAAGATGCTATTGCTGATATCGCTTTGCAACAAGTATTGACTCGTCCGGGTGAATTCGACGTGATCGCTACATTGAACCTGAACGGTGACTATCTGTCCGATGCTCTGGCAGCGCAAGTTGGCGGAATTGGTATCGCACCTGGTGCGAACATCAACTATGTAACTGGACATGCTATCTTCGAAGCAACACACGGTACTGCACCTAAATACGCAGATAAAGATGTCGTGAACCCTGGTTCCGTAATCCTCTCCGGCGTAATGTTGCTTGAGCACCTGGGCTGGCAAGAAGCGGCTAACCTGATCTACAAAGGCATGGAAACATCCATCAACAATAAAACGGTAACGTATGACTTTGCACGTCTGATGGACGGCGCAACAGAAGTGAAATGTTCCGAATTCGCTGATCAAATCATTAGCAACCTGTAACAAAAACCTGTAAGGGGAGATGTGAATCGTGACTATTCAGCGCAAAAAAATCACAGTCGTTGGTGCCGGTTTTACCGGTGCTACAACTGCACTGATGCTTGCCCAGAAGGAACTCGGGGATGTTGTTCTGGTTGATATTCCTCAACTGGAGAATCCGACCAAGGGTAAAGCGCTCGATCTGCTGGAGGCTAGCCCTGTGCAAGGGTTCGACAGTCATATCGTGGGAACTTCCAACTACGAGGATACAGCTGGTTCAGACATTGTGATCATTACAGCCGGAATTGCCCGCAAACCGGGCATGAGCCGTGACGATCTGGTGAATACGAATGCAGGTATCGTGAAGTCCGTGTGTGAAAATGTGAAAACATATTGCCCTGAGTCCATTGTCATTATTCTGAGCAACCCGGTAGATGCAATGACGTATGCAGCGTATCAGACACTCGGTTTTCCGAAAAACCGCGTGATCGGACAGTCGGGTGTTCTCGACACTGCCCGATACTGTACGTTCATTGCGCAGGAGTTAAATGTATCCGTAGAGGATGTACGTGGCTTTGTGCTTGGTGGTCATGGTGACGATATGGTACCGCTCGTTCGTTATTCGAGTGTAGGCGGTATTCCAATCGATACCCTGATTCCAGCAGATCGCATTGATGCGATTGTGCAACGTACCCGTGTAGGCGGCGGTGAGATTGTTAACCTGCTGGGTAATGGCAGTGCATACTATGCTCCGGCAGCTTCACTGGTCCAGATGACGGAGGCCATTTTGAAGGACAAAAAACGCATTATTCCGGTTATTGCTTATCTTGAAGGTGAGTATGGATATCAGGATCTCTTCCTCGGTGTGCCAACCGTTCTGGGAGGCAACGGAATTGAGAAGATTTTCGAACTGGAGTTGACAGCCGAAGAAAAAGCAGCGCTTGATACGTCTGCAGATTCGGTGCGTAACGTCATTTCAATCGTTAATATTTAAGTTTTGAAGACTTTTTGAACATGAAAAGTGAGAAAACCTCCGTAAATACGGAGGTTTTCTTTTCTTTGGATAAGTTCCCCAGTATAATAAAATGTGATATACAGCACAGCGAATATGTTGAGGAGGATGAAAATTTTGACAATGATTATGTATTTGCTCCATATCGTCGGAGCACTGGCCATGGGATTTTATCTGATTTTGCCATTCGTGGTAGGTAAAATTCGCACATTGAGCTTGCCAGCACAGGAGGGAGCATTCGCGTCACTTCGTTCCTTAAACAAAGTTGCACAGTATGCGCTTGTTATTCAGCTTCTTACAGGTGGTTATCTGATGACCAAGGGAGATTATTCCCACATCTGGATGGCTGTAGTAGTGGTACTTCTTCTCGCAATTGCAGCCATTGGCGGAATTATGGGTAAACCGTTACGTCTTGCCGCAGAAGGCGTGAAAAGTAATAAGGATGTAACACCATACCAAGGCAAAATTCGTACGTTTAGCACGTTGCTTGCCGTGTTCTTGCTCATCATGGTGTACCTGATGGTGGACAGATCCATTTTCTAATAGAAGAATAAGAGTCTTCAGCGTCTAATGTTGATTCTCAAACGATAACTATGAGTATAAGGTGAAGCGTTTGCACATGTTCAGGGCAAGTGGTAGCGCTAAAAGCTATTGCTAATGAAACATGTACACTTTTAACCATGTGGCGTTAGTAACGCCGGGTTCTATTGAATTAAACCGCACAGTTATACAAACAAACAGACAGCCTGCAAAGGCTGTCTGTTTGATTTGTGATCTTTTATACAATGACTGCCGGGAACCTGAATACCTCGCTACTCATCATTAGCTAACACCGGCACCATAAACTCGTACTGCATTTCGGCCATTCCGTTTGGACTCATACAAGGCGTGATCGGCGTCACGTAGCAAAGATTCCAGGGTATCCGACTCGCCAACCGTTTGGGAGACACCAAAGCTGGCGGTGACCGGAATGGACTTGCCCTCTAGGTTGAGCGGTTGATTTAACAAAGCCATTCGCAACTGCTCTGCAAGAGTATATGCTTCCTGGAGTACCATGTTCGGCAAAGCGATAACGAATTCCTCTCCGCCGTAACGGGCGAATAACATTTCACTGTTTAAATAACGATTGCACACGGATACAACATGAACGATGGCTTGGTCACCCGCATCATGACCGTACGTGTCGTTGATACGCTTGAAATGGTCAATGTCAAACAAGATAAAAGAGACGGGGTGAAAATTAAGCCGGGCTTCTTGAAGCCATTCTCTTCCTTTGTTTAAAAATTGAGTCCGATTGTATATTTTGGTTAAACCATCGAAATAAGCTAGTTGTTTCAATTGTTCTTGTAAAAAACGTTGTTCGGTAATGTCGATTAGCATAATGAGAATACCGACAACTTGAGGATTTTTGTTAAATACATAAGACGTCCTGACTTGGTAACAGACGGTTTCTCCGTTTAATTGCCAGTACAAGTCGGTTTGCAGCCCTTCTCTTTCATATTCAACGGGAAAGGTCTCTCCTGCAAGACGAAGCCAGATGTCATTCAAGGGTTGCCCAACCATCGATGTTTCAATGTCAGGTAACATCAGTCTTAGGGATCTGTTGAAATCGACAAGACGATAGGAACTATCCAGCACAAGAACCCCTTCGCGCATACTTTCAAAAATACTTTCTTTGGCGATCGGTACAATGGTTAACAGTCTGGAGGACAGAATAGCCCAGATATACATAGCCGATGTAACACACATCAGAACGGGAACTGGGTCGAGGCCAAACGGAGTCACGCCAAGTAAGTACACAAATGCAGCAACCATCGGAATAATCTGCGACACAATTAACGTAAGCAGTTGACGACGGTACATCTTTTTGGTGTGACGCCATTGCCCAATTAAGATAAGGCCAGCACATAAAAGGCAGGAGAACGTAAATGCACCATGGACAACATACCATTGACCAATATCCATCGCCATGACGGGGACTGTGCTATCCTCACGTAACCATACTCTTTTGTAATAGAGATGATGCCAATCATTCGTAGCAACCAGAAAGACGGTAATGGAAGGAATGATGAATAAGGCTGACGTCAGCCATTTAGACAACTTTTTTCCAGTGTAATGAATCATGAGAAGCAGGCCAAGCGGTGCAGAGATCGGCATACCAATATATTGGACGATATTCCAGAACTTCATCTGTTCCAGTGTATTACTGGCGAGACCAATGGCATATCCGAAGGTATATACGGACAGGGAAGCCGTGTACAGGATAAAGATGTTGGCATTTGGAAAATGGGCTCTTCTGAAGTACGTATACATACACAGAAACAGATTCAGCACGGCTGACGTGGTCACAAGTGTAATGTAAGTAGTAATATGCGATTCCATGTTCAGATCTCCATGTCAAATTAGATTGTTGTCGTATTGAAGCAAATGAGATGATGCTGCTAATCACGCTAGGTGACTTAAAAAAAGATGAATATAATCTCCACACTGTACATTGTACATCAGCCCTATCTGCTTAGGAACACCATTTGTATGATGAAACAGGTCAATTTCGAAAAAATTTCGAATATTCACAAATGCAGATGGTGACGAAATACAAAGTTTGGATTTCCATATATGTGGTAAATAAGGAATGACAGTAATTATGAGGGTTCGCATTGCTGTCCAGTAGAAGAATAATCTGGTCGGTTCATGCCATCCTACAGAATGAGACTAATGAGAGTTATGACGAATGAGAGACAAGGAAGCATGTTATTTGTGTCCAAGTCTTCTTAAAATCAAACATGTTCATTTTGAAAGGAGAAGGTACAATGTCAAGTACTACCCAGCAAAAACAACAAACGATGCCTGCACAACATCAGGATCAGCGTCCGGGAATTGAATCCAAGATGAATCCCAAGCCTGAATTCGAGAGGGCGCAGTATAAGGCAGCAGGCAAACTATTGGACAAAGTGGCTTTGATTACGGGAGGAGACAGCGGAATTGGACGGGCTGTTGCTGTTACGTATGCCAAGGAAGGCGCCGATGTGGCGATTGTATATCTGAGTGAGCATGAGGACGCCAAGGAAACGAAACGTCAGGTGGAGCAGGAAGGGCGCAAGTGTGTGCTTATCGCAGGTGACATCGGTGATGTGAATTTTGCGAAGAAAAGTGTTCAACAAACGGTCGATGAACTTGGCAAACTCGACATTGTGGTTAACAATGCGGCTGAGCAACATCCGCAACAAAACCTGGAGGATATTACGCCAGAGCAACTGGAAAAAACATTCCGTACCAACATCTTTGGAATGTTTTATGTTACACAGGCGGCTATGCCACATCTGAAACAAGGTAGCACCGTCATTAACACAACATCGATAACCGCTTATCGGGGAAGCCCGACGTTACTGGATTATTCGTCAACCAAAGGGGCAATTACATCCTTCACCCGTTCATTGTCGATGAATCTGATTGAAAAGGGGATTCGTGTGAACGCCGTAGCTCCTGGTCCGATCTGGACACCCTTGATTCCTTCGACATTTGATGAGAAAAAAGTAAGTGAATTCGGAGCCACGCAACCGATGAAACGTCCAGGACAGCCGGATGAATTGGCACCAGCTTATGTGTACCTCGCTTCTGATGACTCTTCTTATGTCAGCGGACAGGTGATGCATGTGAACGGCGGCGAAGTCGTTAACGGCTAGGTGATGCACCGTGCAAATGGCATTGCGGAACGGGCGAGGATAGTTGCTGTATTGAGAAGAGAAAGACGGGACGCTAAAGCATAGTGGCGTCCCGTCTTTCTTTATATATTTTTTTCAAATAAGAAGAGGGTTCCGAACAGGGGAGGCAGGTTGAAGTCCTATCTATTGTAAGATGTGATTTACAAAAGTCTGTATCTGCGTTGATATATTTATGATACCTTGTACAGGTCTGACTTTAAAGCAATGGGGTGAGTCAGAGGGGAAGAAGGCAGATTTATTGCTCATTTTACATGGAAAGATATCTCATTAGATGTGATATGATAAACCGGATAACATATTCGGGAGGCACTCATATGAAGATTAGCAAACAAGAGGCAGCGCATTATATATGGGGGACTCAGTGTGATGGTTGGCATCTGGTTCAGGGAGAGACACTTAGTGTGATTCATGAGCGAATGCCCGCAGGCACGACAGAAACAAGGCATGTACATGTGAAGAGTCGCCAATTCTTTTTTGTTCTTAGCGGTGAGGCTTGTATGGAGCTGAATGGAGAGACCTATGTGCTGGAAACACATGAAGGCATCGAAATCCCGCCGGGAGCACCCCATCAGATGCAAAATCGAAGTGCACAAGATGTGGAATTTCTAGTTATATCACATCCAACGACACGCGGTGACCGCAACGAACTAAATGGATAAATAATGGTTTGTTTTCATCATTTGAATTTACTCATTTACATATGAACGGTGAGGACAGAAAAAACCTGAAGATAACAGGGATTGGAAGGTTATTCTGTCATCAGAGTGGTTATGTAAATTGTCTTGTTGTTCAACGGACCAAAATATAACAGAAGGAAGAGATTAATGAGACCGTTTCGCATTCGCCTCGCTCTAATCATGATGGTACTCATTGGCGTATCCGTCATTGTAGCCGGATATACGATGGGCAGAGTTTTCAAGACTACTCATATCGCCGCACTGGAACAAACGATGGTGCGTGAAATTAATTTGTTAAAAGCGACATTCCCTTTTCATGATGCTTCCAAACCGACATCAGCGGAAACTCGGAAATATTACTCGGACCGAGCGCTGGAACTGGATCGTCTAACAGACTCGCGAGTAACTTTTATCAATAAAGACGGTGTCGTCATCGGCGATTCCGAGAGTGACCCTGCGACAATGGATAATCACCTGAATCGCGAAGAGATCCGGACGGCTACGGAAGGGACTTTTGGACAGTCCATCCGATATAGTGCAACGTTAGGGCAGGACATGCTGTATGTCGCGCTGCCTGTTAATTCGGATCAAAGTGACATGATTGAAATGCCAAGTGGCAAATTCGACGGTTTTATTCGTCTGTCTATGAGTTTGCAAGCGGTGGATCAAGGACTCCAACGCGGATGGATGATTATGTTTGCTGCCCTGGGCCTGCTTTTTCTCATTGTGGCATTTGTCAGTTACCGGGTAGCTAGAGGTCTAACGTCGCCCATTGAGCATATTACCAAAGTGGCACACCGGATTACAAAGCTGGAGTACGATGCCAGAGTAAAAGTAACGCGCAGGGACGAGATCGGCCAATTGGGTCTGGCGATTAACGGCATGGCAGACAGTCTGCAGTCCCAGCTCAAAACGATTCGGGACAATGAAGCATTGCTTCAAAGTGTGTTGGCGAATATGACGGGCGGGATCGTCATGATTGATGCAACGCAATCGATTGCACTGGTTAATCGGGAAGCAGAGCGTATGCTCGGTATTCAGGCCGTGAAGGTTACAGGAAGACCTTACACGGAACTCAAGCGGCATTACGAGCTGACACGCACGATTGAAGAGAGCGTAGCTAATCAGGAACGGATGCACGAAGAAGTAAGTGTATTTAACCCTGAAGAACGGTTGATAAGGCTGGATGGTGTACCGATGTCAGAAGACAATGGCGGATATCGGGGAATGTTATTCCTGTTACAGGATGTAACTGCGATTCGCAGATTGGAATCCATGCGTAGCGAGTTTGTGGCCAATGTCTCTCATGAACTCAAAACACCTGTGGCAGCAGTGAAGGGATTTGCAGAAACCTTACTAAGCGGCGGTGTACAGGATAAGGAAACGGAACGTTCTTTCCTGCAGATTATTTATGATGAAGGTGATCGACTAAACCGCTTGATTGGAGATATTCTGGAGTTGTCCAAGATTGAATCGAAACGTGCACCGCTGGAATGTTCACCAGTGCATGTGCATTCCTTCTTCGAAATGGTGCTTGGAACTTTGTCCAAGGTAGCGGAGAAAAAGCAGATTCGTCTGGAAATGAATGTACCGGAGGAACTGTATATTGAAGCGGATGAGGACAAAATGAAGCAGATTTTCATTAATCTGTTATCCAACGGCATTAACTATACACCTGAGGGTGGAAGGGTGAAACTCCAGGTGAAGATGGATCAGACGAGTGAGGAAGAGCAGGTAGTTTTCTCGGTGTCCGACACGGGAATTGGTATTCCCAAGAAGGATTTGCCGCGAATCTTTGAACGTTTCTACCGTGTAGACAAAGGCCGATCACGGAATTCGGGAGGAACAGGACTTGGACTCTCTATCGTTAAACACCTGGTGGAGCTTCATCATGGTAAATTGTCGGTCGAAAGTGAACTAGGGATGGGAAGCACCTTCCGGGTAATCCTGCCTTTAATTCAAGAAGAAGAAGTCTAGTTTTACTTTGGAAAGAAAAAGGTAGGCTTAGAGAAGCAAAATGTAAAATGAGCCATTTGCTTTACACAGCGTTAACAAATTAGTGCTATGATAGAAAAAGTGTTGTGGCAACAGACAACCTATGAAGAGAGAAGGGGTATCATGGCACAGCGTTTGCTGGTTATTGAAGATGAACCGACATTATCGAGATTACTTACGTATAACCTGACACAGGAAGGTTATGACGTAACGGCAGAGGATCATGGGTCAGCAGGATATGACCGGGCCTTGTCTCAGGATTTCGATTTGATTCTACTGGATCTGATGCTGCCAGGCATGAATGGTCTGGATATTTTGAACAAACTGCGTATTCAGGGAGTAAGCACTCCTGTCATTATTCTTACCGCCAAGAACGGTGAAGCCGAGGTTGTGCAAGGGCTGAAATCGGGTGCAGATGATTACATTACGAAACCGTTTGGTGTATCCGAGCTTTTGGCACGTGTAGATGCGGTACTCAGACGTTACTCGAATGGCGACGATTTACCGCAGCCTGAGGATAAAGACGGCTCACGTATTATTCTTGGTGAACTTGAAATTTATCCGTTGAAGTATGAAGTGACTCTGGGAGGACAATCGATTAGCTTACGTCCGAAGGAGTTCGAAGTCCTATTATATCTCGCTAAAAAACCTGGCGTGGTGCTGACCCGGGATGATCTGATGAATGCGGTCTGGGGTTTTGATTATATCGGAGGCCAGCGAACCGTAGATGTGCACGTCAGCTCATTACGTAAAAAGCTGGAACTTGACCCTGAATCCGTTCATATCGATTCCATCCGCGGCGTAGGTTATAAATTGGTTGTCAAAAGAAAAACTCCCCATCATTCTAGTTAAATGATCGGGGAGTTTTATTTTACCTCCTTTTTACACAAAGGAAGATTTTTCTTCATTTACGGGGAGTAGGATAAGGTTATCCAAGTGATACTTTGTACCTAAAAACCCACCTTAGGGCGGAGCTAGCACGTAAAGGAGAATGTGTAATTATGCCCATGTTGTTAGAGGCTAGACCTGAGAATCTGGATGTTAGTTTACAAAAAGGGGAAGAAACATCGTTCGTGCCTGAGTTGGAATCGGACGAATCAACAAGTGAAGTTCAGGAGGAACATGCCGTTTCTTTGACTGAATATTTCCGTCAGGTGCCTATAGCTAGGGGAGATACTACTTGCGGAGAGGCTGCGGCGATGTTAAGTGATGGACTGGAGCATCCATGTATTGTGCTCTGTGATGAACACATGAAACCGATAGGATTATTGATGCGTGAGAACTTGTATCGTTTACTGAACGGAAGGTTCGCAGCGGACTTATTTTATCGTAAACCGATTATGAATGTAGCTAACGCATCACCGGTTATTGTAGATATACATATGGACCCCGCAGCTATTATTGATGCCGCGCTTCGGCGGGATGAGGATCATTTCTATGACTGCCTGCTCGTAACGGAGCAGGATTGCTTGCTTGGTGTACTGACGATCCGTGATGTGATGTCGCTTTCTCGTAAACTTCAGCAGAAGGCATCCGCAGATCGCATATGCACCGTGACGGAGAGTGGACAGGAAATTTCACGCATTCATGCGGCTGTAACCAAACTGGTTCAAGCGGCGAATCAGACCGTACAGGAAGCAGGGCAAGTTATCCTCTTGTCAAATGAGGGAGAAGGGCGTCTGCGTCAAGTTGAGTCTTCCTACCTTCAGGTTCATGAGCATATGGGGGATCAGGGCAAACACGCAAGTCAGATGCTCGAATCCATCAAAACAGGTGCGGGTATGGCACGTTCCATTCGAACGCTGGCGGATCAGAGTGGGTTGCTAGCACTGAATGCATCGATAGAGGCTGCGCATGCCGGAGAATACGGCCGGGGGTTCCAGATTGTTGCCGGAGAGATCCGGGCACTTGCCAAACAGACACGAGAAGTGGCTGGAAGCATGACCGTATTGCTTCAGGATATTGAACGTTTAACCCAGCAGACCGTATCCCTCATTCAGGCGAGTGGTACTGAAATCGATGAGAGTGCGCAGGTTGTGCAGGAAGGTGCGGCAGCGTTTGGGAAGTTAAATCATGCGGTAAAAGCTTTGTCCTGCATCGTGGAGACCATTGCTGCTGAAGGCGGGGAAGCTGGCAGGGTCGCAGAGAATATCCAGTTGAAGCTGAAGGCCATGATTACGGATCATTCCGAGCTGTGAACTAAAGCACAACCGAGGCACAGCGTATAACGGAAATCGCGCAGATTAAAAAAGAGAGACCTGGGACGTTGTATAACGGACTAGGTCTTCTTCAGGTGTTTTTACATTCCGTTAACATGAAGGTGGTACTGTTTTTACAATGTTACGTTAGGATATTAAAGATGACTGTGCTGATTGGTAGAGAATATGAACGCCGGTCTCAACGTAAAGGGAATCCGATGATCCCTGCAACGAAGGAGAAGTGAGCATCCATGAAAGACCTCATTCACATTGATGGACTTAATTTATACTATGATACGCATCACGCGCTTAAAAATATATCGATGGATCTGCCGGAGAAAACCGTCACAGCGTTTATCGGGCCGTCAGGCTGCGGTAAATCGACATTGCTCCGCACGTTGAACCGGATGAATGACATGATTCCGGGTGTTCGTGTGGAAGGACAAGTTATGCTGAACGGTTCGGATATTTACAGTAATGAAATTGAAGTGGAGACGCTGCGCAAACGGGTAGGAATGGTATTCCAACAGCCGAATCCTTTTCCAAAATCGATCTATGACAATGTGGCGTACGGACCACGTCTGCACGGCGTAACCCAAAAAGCAGAACTGGATAAACTCGTCGAACAGAGTCTGGTTCATGCGGCATTGTGGGATGAAGTGAAGGATGTGCTGAAAAAATCGGCGTTAAGCCTGTCTGGCGGACAGCAACAACGTCTGTGCATCGCACGTGCACTGGCTGTACAGCCGGATGTGTTGTTGATGGACGAAGCAACTTCGGCGCTGGACCCGATCTCCACGCTGAAAATCGAGGAATTGGTCAAAGAGTTGCATCATAAATATACCATCGTCATGGTTACTCACAACATGCATCAGGCAGCACGAGTATCTGGACGAACGGTATTTTTCCTGAATGGTGAAGTGGTGGAGGCAGCTGATACGGAGACGTTATTCTCCACACCGCAAGATTCCCGGACCGAGGACTATATATCCGGTCGGTTTGGTTAAGGCGAGCTGAACAGGATGATCCCGGCTTACCCGGAGATGATGGAGAAGGAGGACATGAAATCTATGATTCGCAGAAAAGAATTTGATCAAGAGCTGGAAGAACTGCGCTCCCTGCTGAAACAAATGGGGGAACATGTAGGAAATGCCTTGGACGGTGCGATTGAGAGTTTGCAGACATTGAATGTAGAGAAAGCTCAGATCATCATTAAGAATGATGCGAATCTCAATGCCCTTGAGGACAAAATCATGGAGCTGGGCTCCAAGCTGATTATTACACAGCAGCCCGTTGCGAAGGATTTAAGACGTATTATCGTGGCCTTCAAAATCTCCAGTGACTTGGAGCGTATGGGGGATCTGGCCCTCGACGTGGCGAAGGTAACGATTCGTATGGAAGGTCAAGAGCTGATCAAGCCGCTGGTGGATATCCCGCGTATGGCGGAAGTGGTAAAATCCATGATTGATGAGTCCATAGAGTCCTATTTGAAAGAAAATACGGATCTGGCCTATAAAATGGCACAAACCGATGATCAAGTCGATCAGTTGTACAGCAACATGATTCGTGATCTCTACACATTAATGACTGAACATCCAACGAATGCATCTCAGGCTATGTTGCTCTTGATGGTTGGGCGTTACATTGAACGTATTGGTGATCATGCGACCAACATCGGTGAGAGCACGGTGTATCTGGTCACAGGTCAGCGTCCGGACCTGAATCAATAAGTTGTTCTGGGCAGGCACTGCTGCACAAGCAATGAAACATGCACATACAAGATCAGAGTTGATGATCGAAATGAGAGAACTTTCTTCCGGCTGGCCTGTGCACAGGCTGACTGGGAAGGAGGTTCTTTTTTTGCGGAAGAAATGTGGTGAGAAGGGGTGTGAAGTTTTTTTGATGTAGGTGGCAGGTATGGTATCATGAGAGTAGGTATGTAAGTACAGTCTGACCATATGATACGCGAGGTGCTGGAATGGACAAGTTTATTCTTATAGATGGAAATAGCATTATTTATCGGGCATTTTTTGCAATGCCTCCCCTGACCAATTCGAAAGGTCTGCACACCAATGCGGTGTACGGATTTACGACGATGCTGCTTCGCTTGCTGGAAGAACACAAGCCTACACATGTGATGGTGGCGTTTGATGCGGGCAAAGTGACGTTCCGTCATGAAGGGTATCAGGAATACAAGGGTGGACGGGAAAAAACACCGCCGGAGTTGTCCGAGCAGTTTCCTTTGCTCAAAGAACTATTGCAAGGCCTCGGGATCGCGCAGTTTGAACTGGCTGGTTTCGAGGCGGATGATATTATCGGAACGCTGACCAAACGCGCGGATGATGCAGGCAGACAGGTTCTCGTTGTATCGGGTGACAAGGATATGTTGCAACTTGCTTCCGAGCATGTACATATCGGGCTGACGCGTAAAGGGGTTACGGAGATTGAACTGTACGACCCGGCACAGATTAAGGAACGTTACGGTCTGACACCACTACAGATTATCGATCTGAAAGGTCTGATGGGCGATGCTTCCGATAATATTCCGGGTATTCCGGGTGTTGGGGAGAAAACGGCGCTGAAGCTGCTGCACCAGTTTGGATCGGTGGAAGAGGTGCTGAACGGTACGGGTGAACTGAAAGGCAAGATGAAGGAAAAGATTGAAACCCATGCCGAAGATGCACGCATGAGCAAACAGCTGGCGACCATTCACCGTGAGGTTCCGCTGGAACAGACGTGGGATGATATGCAGTTTGATGGATTGAAAGAAGCTAGTGCAGGGCCTGCACTGGCTAAGCTGGAGTTTAAGTCATTGCTGGAGCGTTTGTCCTTTAGCGGTAGCGTGGCTTCCGAGCAAGAGGCTGTTCCGGCGGCTGAGGTTGAATCTACGATTGCAACAGAAGATAACATAGCTGATCTGATGGATATGTTGGATTCGATCGATGTGCTGCATGTGGAAACGCATGGTGACAATCCGCATCAGGCGAAGCTTGTTGGTCTTGCCGTAGGTGCCGGGGAGAAATATACGTTCATATCTCCGGAATTACTAAAGTCTGATGCGGCAACTCCTGTTCGGGAATGGCTTGCAAGTGCCGACCAGCCGAAGCGTGGATATGATCTGCATCGTGTGGATTTGGCTTTGCATGCACATGGCATTGAATTCGCAGGTGCATCATTTGATGTGCAGCTTGCTGCTTATTTGCTTGACCCGACCGAGTCGAATCAGACAATCAGCGGGCTGACGTCCAAGTATGGGCTGCCTTCACTGGTTGAAGACGATAGCGTTCTGGGGAAAGGGGCTAAATACAGAGTACCAGAGGCGGAAGTTCTGGGTGATTTCTTATGCCGGAAAGCCGCTGCGCTGGCCGCGATTATCCCCCTTCAGGAACAGGCAATGGAGAGCGATGAGATGAATTCGCTGTTCCATGAGCTCGAAATGCCGTTATCCCGTATTCTTGCCGACATGGAAAAGCAGGGCATCAAGGCGAATACAGAAGACTTACAAGCCCTTGGCCGTGAATTTGAAGGACAGATCGGCAAGCTGATGGCCGAAATCTACAAGTTGTCCGGTACGGAGTTTAATCTGAACTCACCTAGACAACTCGGCGAAATTTTGTTTGACAAGCTGGGCCTGCCTGTCGTGAAGAAAACAAAAACAGGCTACTCCACCGACGCTGAAGTGCTGGAAAAGCTGGCTCCTTATAACGACGTGGTGCAGCATATTTTGCAATATCGCCAGCTTGCCAAGTTGCAATCCACTTATGTGGAAGGTTTGCTGAAAGAGATATCGGACCGGGATGGCAAGGTGCATACGTTCTATCGTCAAACCATTGCAGCAACAGGACGACTGAGTAGCCAGTTCCCGAACTTGCAGAACATTCCGATTCGTATGGAAGAAGGACGCAAAATTCGAAAAGTCTTTGTACCGTCCGAGCCGGGTTGGTCTATTCTCGCAGCCGACTACTCTCAGATTGAACTGCGTGTGCTGGCACATATTTCAGATGATGAGCGTCTGAAGGAAGCTTTTGTACATGATATGGATATCCATACGAAGACCGCCTCCGATGTATTCGGCGTGAAGCCGGAGGATGTGGACAGTGACATGCGTCGTTCTGCGAAGGCGGTTAACTTCGGAATCGTATACGGAATCAGTGATTATGGTCTATCGCAAAACTTGAACATTACGCGGAAAGAAGCGGCACAGTTCATCGATCAGTATTTTGAAATATTCCAGGGTGTGCGCCGGTATATGGATGATATTGTGAAGGATGCACGCCGGGACGGTTATGTGAAAACGATGCTGGAACGCCGCCGTTATCTGCCCGAAATCAACGCGAGTAATTTCAATCTACGCTCCTTCGCGGAACGTACCGCGATGAACACACCGATCCAAGGTACTGCGGCTGATATCATTAAGCTGGCGATGGTACAGATGGACGAGGCGCTGCGCGAACGTAAGCTACAGAGTCGTATGTTACTTCAGGTACACGATGAGCTCGTTTTTGAAGTGCCAGCGGATGAACTGGAGCTGATGAAGGAGCTTGTGCCTTCGGTGATGGAAAAGGCGCTTCCGCTGTCGGTGCCGCTCAAAGCTGAGGTTAGCTTTGGTGAGAACTGGTATGAAGCAAAATAGATAAGAAAGGGTCCCGCTGAGCGTCATCTTCCGTTATAATATAAGGGAGGTGAGAACATCATGCCGGAACTACCGGAAGTCGAAACAGTCAGAAGAACGTTGAATCAACTTATTGTAGGTAAAACGATTGATCATGTTACCGTTAATTTGCCGCGGATTATTCAGCGGCCTGACGATATAGAAGCATTTGCATTGGAACTGGCAGGACATACCGTGATTGGTGTAGAGCGCCGGGGCAAGTTTTTACGGATTTTGCTGGACGGGCTTGTGCTGGTCTCCCATCTGCGGATGGAGGGACGTTATGGTGTGTATCATCAGCACGAAGAGGTGGAGAAACACACTCATGTCATCTTCCACTTCAATGATGGCACGGAATTGCGATACAAGGATGTTCGTCAGTTTGGGACGATGCATCTGTTCAGCGCAGGTGAAGAGATGGTTTCGAAACCGCTCATGAAGCTTGGACTGGAACCACTGGATGAGGCTTTTACCGTGGACGCGTTCCGCGCTGCAGTGGGGAAACGTACGACCAAAATTAAAGCTGTATTGCTCAATCAGGCATATGTGGTTGGCATCGGGAATATTTATGTGGACGAGGCTCTCTTCCGTGCAGGTATACATCCCGAGACGATTGCGAAGACGCTGACCGAAGCACAGCTGAAGGTTTTGCATGAAGCCATTGTGGCTACGCTACAGGATGCCGTGAATGCAGGAGGTTCCTCAATCAAGTCATATGTTAATGGGCAAGGCGAGATGGGCATGTTCCAGCATCAGCTGAAAATTTATGGCCGTAAAGCCGAGCCTTGCCATACCTGCGGCACATTGATTGAAAAAAGTGTCGTTGGCGGACGTGGGACGCACTTTTGCCCGAATTGTCAACGACTTTGATCTCCCGAACCAGAACTGAATCAATGAAATGATGAAATCATAGCACCCTTGGATTCCTCCCTCCATATACTGATATGGCAGAAATAAGCGGGCATATACCCATACTGACATCATCAGTTGGCACGTACCGCACAGGGGAGGAATCCGGGGTGCTGCATCATTTTATTTCATTACTGGCGCTTGCTTTTGCAGTGAGTTTAGATGGTTTTGGAGTTGGAATTACATATGGACTTCGGAGGACCAAGATTCCGCTCTTATCCATTGCTATTATTTCGCTTTGTTCGGGATTGGTAATCGCGTTATCTATGCAGGTTGGTGTGCTCTTATCTCATGTTGTGTCCCCAGAAGTAGCTTCAATTGTGGGGGCTGTCATTCTCATTGTGATTGGTGCGTGGTCGCTTTTGCAACTGATCAGGCGGCGGGGCAAAGAACGTGAGGAAGCAGAGAGTGAATTGGTGCAGGAGAGATTGCTTCAAGAAAATGGAACAACGGAATCGGGGCTTTCATCCAGAAGCAAGAATCAATTAATGGTTCTGGAAGTGCAACCTTCGCCAACGGATGGTTCGGTGGAGCGCATGGTATTTACACTTGAATTGCGCAAGCTGGGTGTGGTTATTCAAATTTTGCGCAGCCCGTCCAAGGCGGACATGGATAACTCAGGCAGTATCTCCGCACAGGAAGCGATGTGGCTCGGAATTGCGCTGTCACTGGATGCCTTTGGTGCAGGTCTGGGTGCGGCATTGCTTGGATTTCCTACGCTGTGGACAGCACTGGTGATTGCTTTGTTTAGTGGGGCATTTCTGTCACTTGGCATGAAGGTAGGATTACGGTTTGCAGCACAGCGCTGGATGCAGAAACTCTCAGTTCTGCCGGCCCTGCTGTTAATGATTATGGGAATATTCAAGTTGTTTTGAGGAGTAATAAAGCTGTTATGAGGTGAGACGATGAATATAGGCTTAACGGGCGGAATCGCAACAGGCAAAAGCAGTGTTTCCGCCTATCTGGCCAGTAAGGGAGCGCTGCTCATCGATGCAGATGTTATTGCCCGGGAAGTTATGTTGCCTGGGCATCCCGTTTTGGCTGCCGCTGTTCAGCGGTTTGGACAAGCTATCTTGAATGAGGACGGAACACTGAATCGGAAAAAGTTAGGGAGTATTGTTTTTCAGCACCCTGAGGAACGTAAAGCGCTTGAGGCCATCACTCATCCGGCGATCCGGAAGGAAATGCGTGAGAGAGCGGCTGCATACGAATTGAAACATCCGGACAAGCTGGTGGTGTCGGATATTCCTTTGCTGTACGAGTCGGGCCTTGAGGAAGGTTTTTCGGAAGTTATGGTCGTATATGTACCTAGAGCAGTACAACTGGAGCGACTGATGAACCGGGATCAGATGACCCAGGCTGACGCCGAAGCACGCATTGCGGCTCAGATGGATATTGAACGCAAAAAAGAGCGGGCAGATATCGTTATTGATAACAGCGGATCATGGGCTCAGACGGAGAAGCAGCTTGAATTATTTTTAACGCATAAGGGTTTATTATGAAAATATTGCGTAAAAAACGTGTACTGCTGATCATGTTTGTTTCCTTTGTACTTGTATTATTTCTAAATACGAACTGGATGGCCTGGTTTTATCCGATTGAATATAAGGAAGAGATTCGGGCGCAATCCCAAAGTTATGAGGTTGATCCGTTTCTGATCGCTTCGATTATCAGGGTGGAGACCAATTTCAAGACCAGTAAAGAATCCAAACGTGGTGCGATCGGACTGATGCAGCTCATGCCGGATACGGCGAACTGGATTCTGGAACAAGCCAAAATTCCGGATACTTCGCTGGAGGAATTGAAACATGAACCCGGGCGAAATATTCAACTGGGGACATGGTATCTGCGTAATCTGTCAGACCAGTTCGGTGGCAACGAAATTGTGATGATTGCCGCTTATAATGCAGGACCGGGGAAGGTCAGCAGCTGGTTGAAAAATGGTGTATGGGATGGCACGCTTGAAACGGTGAAGGATATTCCTTTTGGCGAGACACGCCACTATGTACAACGGGTTATTTACTATTATAATCAGTATGTGAAGATCTACGATACGTTCTAAAGCGATTGCTCGGAAAAAGATAAGGAGAAGCACGGAGCAGACCGGTAGTGTACCGGCCGCCCCATGCTCCTCTGTGTAACGTATTACGATGCAGATGATTATTGGTATTGACCTGCCAATTGCTGTTCTGCAATTGTTACCAGACGCTTCGTGATGTATCCACCGATCGAACCGTTCTCGTAAGAAGTCATGTTACCTTGGTACCCATCTTGTGGGATGCTGATTCCGAGTTCTTGAGCTACTTCATATTTCATTTGCTCCAGGGCTGCGGAAGCTTTAGTTACAACCAAGTTGTTGGAGTTACCGTTGCTTTGTGCCATTGCTGTTCACCTCCTCGCGGGTTGGTAAAAGTATTATGTGTCGCGAATGCGATTTTCATTACAAGATATGCTCAGGGAATATGTGGTAAAAAGTAAAAGTGGGAAGTGATCTAAGTTGAAATGTCCTTATTGTGGTTATTTAGGTACCAAAGTGTTGGACTCCAGACCAGCGAATGAATCGAAATCCATCCGCCGCCGCCGCGAATGCGAGCAGTGTGCGAGAAGATTTACAACCTTTGAAATGATCGAAGAAACACCGTTGATTGTCATTAAGAAGGACGGCAGCCGGGAAGAGTTCAGCCGTGACAAAATTCTCCGTGGTTTGATCCGTGCGTGTGAGAAGCGTCCGGTCTCTGTAGAAACGCTGGAGATGATGGTATCCGAAGTGGAGAAGTCACTGCGTAACACAGCCGAGGCTGAAGTGGAGAGCCGCCAAATTGGTGAGCTTTTAATGGAGCAGCTGTTTCCGGTCGATGAAGTAGCGTATGTGCGATTTGCTTCGGTGTACCGCCAGTTCAAAGACATTAACATGTTCATGAAAGAACTGAAATCACTGTTGTCCAAAGAAGATCTGGAGGACTAATGTAGTGGGGGAAAAGGAGAAGAGCAATCCGGAGCTGCATCTGGTATATGCCATGCCGTGTGTGCCCGTAACATGAATGTTCTTCTCCATAAGATTTCGGCGATAGAAAAGATTGTTGACAGTCCAGAAGGGATTTTATATGATATAGAAGTCGCCTGTAAAAATGAGTTTTCAGCAGTGCTGGACAAGATATAATTTTATATCCTGGGGCCTTAGCTCAGCTGGGAGAGCGCATCGCTGGCAGCGATGAGGTCAGGGGTTCGATCCCCCTAGGCTCCATAAGAGTTTGACAAAAAGAACGGCAGAGATGCCGTTCTTTTGTTTTTGTGAAAATCAATTGACGTATGTGGAATTCCTATTATGATGATATGGGGGAGGGGTGTTTTATGCCCAAAAAAGATAATATGTTAGCCATCCTATGGATGTTGAACTCGGGAGAGAAGTTGACTGCAAAACAAATATCCGAAAAGCTAGAAGTCAATATAAGAACCGTTTATCGGTATATTGATGCACTATGTTCTAGTGGGGTGCCGATCATATCCGACGCAGGCCATCATGGTGGATATAGTCTGCTGAATCATTTTATCAGAGCGCCTCTATTATTTGATATGGAAGAAAAAAAGACACTTCTTCATGCTGCTGTTTTTGCAAAAGAAGCTGGATACCCCTTGAGTGAGACATTAGAGAATGCGACAGCCAAGTTGAAAATGTATTCGAATGAGCAACAGGAGAGCGCACTAAACCAACAATTATCTGGATTTGAAGTGATAAACCGCATGGCCAGCCCTTCGAGTCAGCTCGTATTAGCGGAATTGGAGCATGCTGTTGAAAAGGAAATCACTGTAGAGATAGATTACCGTACAAACCATGAAGAGAAGCCAAAGAACAGGATGATAGATCCGTATGGTATCGTTTACTGGAACAATAAATGGTATACAATTGCATTTTGCCACCGAAGAAATGAAATACGAAGTTTCCGGGTAGATCGGATTTTAATGATCAAGCGTACTCAACTAATCTTTAAGCGTCCTGAAGCTTTTTCTAGCCGTGACTTTTTTATGAAAAACCTGTTACCTGATCTTGTGGGGAAGGAAGGGTTAATTTCTTTAAGGATCGAAGGCAGGCCGGAAGCGTTAGACGAACTAAGCATGCATTGGTTTTTAGGCCATCATCTGCAAGAGCGAACATCTAATCAAGCCATCTTTTTATTTGAGGAAAAATCCATTCATAATTCTGTCCCTTATTTTCTTCTATCCTATGGTGTATCCATTCGAATCATCGAACCCCAGAGTGTGAAAGACAGGCTTGTTGCTATTGCAGCAGAGTTAATGGAATATTATCAACAATAATAGCTTCACTGACAGCGGATGTCAGTGAAGCTGTTTTATAATGAGATAGTCAGTGATTATCGATGGATTGTAGTCCTTGATAGATAAGAAAAGGGGAGAAATTCAAAATGAAAAACACAGTATATCTTTATGTTTTTGACAGCATGTCCGATTGGGAGATAGGTTATTTAACTGCTGAGCTGAACTCAGGAAGATACTTTAGAAAGGGACTGGCTCCAGTACAAATCGTTACTGTTGGGCTCGAAAAGACTCCGGTAATTACAATGGGTGGGTTGAAAATAACACCTGATATTACAGTGGATGAGTGCAACATTACAAGCGTAGATGCATTGATTTTACCTGGGGGAAACACATGGACAGAGGATATTCACAGGCCCATATTAAAATTTGCCGAGATGTGTTTACAGGAAGGGATCGTAGTTGGAGCGATTTGCGGAGCTTCCATAGGACTTGCTCAAGCAGGCATGTTAGATTCCCGCTCGCATACAAGCAATGATCTGGCGTATCTTAAAATGATTTGTCCGTCTTACACAGGCGAAGAATATTACAAATTGGACGTTGCTGTTACGGATGGAAAACTGATCACCGCTTCCGGAGTAGCTCCACTTGAATTTTCTGTTCATGTTTTAGGAGCGCTAGATGTATTTTCTCCAGAAACATTAGACGCATGGTATCGTCTTAATAAAACGCATGAACCTCAGTATTTCTACGCGTTAATGAATTCAATCCAATGACCGCTCCGTTCAAGAGAAACGCCATCACTTCAATGTGATGGCGTTTTTTGATGGATTGCTCCGTAAGTCTGTCTTCTTATCGGAAGTGAAAGAAAAGACGTTTTCTAAAATGGTCCTCTACAATGGAGGACTTTAGGTATGTTGCTTAGCCAGAAGGAGCGTATCATCCTGTACACGCTTTCAATTATGCGAGTGTTCGATGAACCTTACAAAGAGAGTAGCTGCTTCGGAGCGGGTAGCAGTGGCTTTAGGAGCAAAGAGATTGTCCGAATTGCCTAATACAATACCGTTGCTCCGCATCACCTTAACGGCCTCCAATGCCCATGAGCTGATCTCACTCTCGTCCGTGAAGGACTTAGACTGGCTTTCAGGTATTTGATAGCCCTTGTACTGCATGTAGTTGTAAAGGATTACTAACATCTGCTCGCGAGTCATCTGAGAATTAGGGTCAAACAGATTGGCGTTTAAACCGTTGACTATGCCTTTTTCTGCCGCCCACTCGACTGCCGCCGTGTACCATTGTCCGTCCGTCACGTCGCTATAGCGGGAACTCCTATAGTCGGTTTGTTTTACGTTCTCCAGATTGGCTAGTACCTGCACGAACATTGCACGTGTCATTCCGGTGCTAGGTGAGAATGATGTAGAAGTCGTGCCGTTGAAAAGGTTGTATGTGTAAGCGGAATTTACGTTACTGTAGAACCAGTCATCCATGGTGGTATCCCTAAAAGGATTGCCCGATCGTATGAGGAAGCCCAATGAGGTGGCATCATTGAATGCAAGCACCGTAGCCTCACGGATGTTTAGCGACAAGCCGCTGTTTAAGTCGACTTTTGCTCCGTCCGGTCCAATCAATATCGTACCGTCGCCCCGGATCTTTGATCCTTCATGGATATGCAATTGATTGTCATTTGGCAGGTTCACGTTGGCTACTTTGCCACCCACAGTGACCGTACCGTCGTTTTCGATTGTCGATCCACCAGAAATGGTCACTGTGCCTTTGCTGCTAGGTAGCGTCACTTGGGCGATCTTGTCCGCCGGAATAGTCACCTTACCGTTAGAGTCTATCGTTGTACCCTCTGGTACCGTGATCTCGATCTCGCCTTTGGTTGAAATCTTGCCGCCACCGGGCAGGGTGGTAATTCCATTTTTGTCCGTGACAGCGGGTTTATCCTTCGGTGTAGTCAGGGTGTAGTTCGAATTTGATATTCCGTTATCTGTCCCGGTGCCCGTACTGTCGGAGTTGCTTGTGTTACCAATGTTGCCTGTATTACCGGAAGTTCCACCAGAACCAGGCACGGTAGGAGTTGTCGCCGCTGTTAGCATGGCCGTCACACTGATCTCTGCTCCATCGCCCTTCGCGTTCAACGCGATGATCTTGAAGCTGTAGCTTTGGCCGTTTGTCAGGTTATTGAAGGTATATTTGGTCTCCGCCGCATCCAATGTGACTGGCGGTACGTTGCCATACCATACCTTATAGCCTAATATCGCGCTACCACCGTTGTCAGCAGGAGCAGACCAGCTCAAGGTGACCCGTCCGTCACCTACTGTCGCCTTGAGTCCACTCGGCGCACCGGGCGCAGCCGGTTTTCTTTGTGCGAACATCCAATCAAAGACATCTGTGTAGTCATTGTTCCAGGCCGGCAAGTTAGAGGATTGTGCCGTGGGAGCTATACTCCAAGTTCCCATCGTTATCTCGTTGTAGAGAACAGCCGCTTCAACTTCATGCGCTATATAATCCGCCAGAACAGGTGTGTTGGCAGGATTAGGTCTCAGATTAGGCTGATCAAATTGATTGTAAGGCCACGTAAGTACCTCATTACTTTCAAAGCGTGAAGCCCTTGCGTTAATCATTTTCGGCATATTGTTATTGATGTAATTATTGAGGTTAGTCTGGTAGCCACCAACATTATGAGCATTTAAAAACATCCAATAGGCCAAGTTATTGTGTGCCTCATTGGAGTTAGCGTTCGGTGAACCGCTTACCGGGGCCATCGGTGCGGCAGCAGCGAAGAAGCCGGGATAGCTGTTAACTAAGTTGTTCGTATACTGCCCGCCCCAGGAGAAGCCTGCTGCATAAATACGGTTAGGATCTACTTCGCCGCTAGCGATCAAGGCGTCAATGACCTTTTTAACATTCTGTGTGGAGGGAACAGAAACGCCATTATAGGAAATATTCAGGATGTGGCTGGCGTATTTTTCGGGATTCTGGGCCATTTTTTTCATTAGAGCGACGGAGCCGTTGGCAGATTTCATGGCCGCTTTTTGGTCCGCCGCAGCGTTTGTGCCGCCGCGTGACATGCCGTGGGTGTACACATATAACGGCAATCCTTTCATCACGTTACCGTCTTCATCCTTATGAAGGTAGAGCGAGCGATTGACCGAATGATCCGTGAAGGTTGTGAACTTATCAAGGATGGCATTTACAACTTTTTCTTGCTCAAAAACCACGTTGTGAAGTGCATTCCCCTCTGTCAGCACGATCTCACCCTTTGGGCTGAGGGTGTAAACCTGCTTTGTTGAGTTACTGCTGCCGTCCAGTGTTGTATTGCCGCCGCTTTCTGAATAAAACTCAGACTCAACCACGATGTAACGCCCGCTCGCCAGTCCGTCCTGATAATCTGGTGAATTGCTAACCGGCCCCACATAGCCGCGTACCTTCGGTTCATCATTAGCATATACCCTTGTGATCTTGCGTGGTCCTTCTAAGGTAACCGCTTCACCATTCAGGGTGGTGTTCCTAACCGATAAGGCGAACAAGTCCGGATTAAGCGCGGAGCCTAACGCCGCCTTTCCCTCGCCTAAGTCAATGATGACAGCCGTTGTGTACTCCCCGCTGGCAAAGTTGTCATTCCATACGATAAAGGGGAGTACCCCTGCGTCCGGATCGTTCTTGAATGTCACATGAATGGTATGGTTAGCCTCAATATTCGAAAAGGTATAAGAGCTAGAAGATAGAGTCACAATCTCGCCATCTACCGTTACCGTATCCACAACTTTACCGGAATCGGGGGTAAACGTTATTTCTTTGTTAGAGCCCCGATCTACTCTAAACACATCGCCGGGTGGGTTCGACATGATCGAGCCGCCCGGCCCGGCAGTTGCGGTAATGGATAATCTAGTGTCCACTTCATTGGCTGAGATAAGCTGCAGGCTGTCTGTAAATGAATCAGAGCTAGTATAAGCCGCGTCGGGTACTCCAAAAGAGGAAACGACTTCATAGCGGTCACCGCCGTTTTCCGTTGAGTTATTAATGTAGACCTCAAAGGTAAGCTTTCCCTCCTGTAAGGTCAAGTTTCTTTTGGGTATTCTCATCTCCACGATATATCCAGTTTCCGTAATCTGGGTCCATGCAGCTCTGCCAGGAGCGGCCTGCCCTGAAAACACACCCGTCGCGCTGACACGCCATTGATTAGAGCCACTGGTTCCGGTACCCACATAAAACTCCAGGCTGTCGTACCGGTGATCTCCGCCAGCTCCCTGATATAGATTACTGTCATTCACAACTACACGGGCATACAGGTAGTCGTGATCCCAGAGGATTCTAGCTGTGCCCGTGGCATGGGGTCTTGGGTCGGTGGGCACCGTGCTTTTGTTGATGTGATGTTCCATGGTTTGGCTCCAGAGTGGGTCGTTTGACCCGAGTTCGGGAGTGCCAAAAATGGCGGCCTTTGTTTCATTTGTTACTGCTGAGCTCTCAATGTTGTCACTGTCGGCAGCGTAGCTCGTAGGCATTAGCGAGGTCACCATTACCAAGCAACAAAGGAACGCGAGCATTTTTCTAAATCGTTTTGGCATAGATGCAATCCTCCTTATTTTTTGATCCGGTGCGCTCATGGTTTACTCGCATCCGTATTTGGAAGCGTTATCAAGTTTATAAGCGCCCAACTATATATATTATGTTTATCTAGAGTTAAATCCTTTATTTTCAATGTAAAGTATATATTGGAATAAAAACGATTGATTCGAGGAATAGGGACAATGCTTCAATCCAAATCAAATTTCAAATTGAAATAAAAAAGTCCACGTTATTAACATGATAGTACATTGAATTGAAATATCGGAACACGTAATATGAAAAAATGTAAGCGTATTCATTTTGGGGTGGTTCTCTAGTTTCTTGAGTGAAGGGGTCTTGGTTTGAAAGCGAGCTATGGTTTTGTGTGCTTCTGAATATTCAATGAGGGGAAGAATGCTATGCGAAAGCGAATGACAAACATCACTTTGGTTTTACTGTTGACCTTCAGTAGCTGTTTTAGTTTTGGTATGCCATTTAAAAATCAAGCTTCAGCTGACCCAATTACACCAACGATGTTGGCGCATTATCCATTGCTTGAAGATGTGTTGGATACATCAGGTAATGGCAAGCATGGGACGGCTGTAGGCAATATCACTTATGCCGATGGTCTTACTCTGCCTGGAGGGACCGATAGTACTACGAATTACGTGCAACTTCCTACGGGTTTGTTCGACCATCAAGAAAACACAACGATCTCTGTATGGATGAAGAGTAACACTGGACGTGGGAATTACGCAGCCTTATTCTACGGTACGCCAGCAGCTGAAAATAAGTTGCCAACGAATTACTGGCTGTTTAATCCATCCAATCCAAGTGGTGAGTTTAAGTCCGTATTTACAGATGGCAATAATGTTGATCAGCCTTGGACGACGGAGGTAGGCGTATCAGGCCCTTCTACGTCACAGTATGAAGGTCAATGGGTTCACTATACAACGGTGATTACAGAAGACTCTATTACAGGTTACATTAACGGAGTAAGTATAGGCACCGTCTCCAAAGAGAAAACAACAGCAAGCTTTGGTACGGATTTGCAAGCTTACATCGGTCGCTCCAATTATTTGGGGGATGCTACTTTTGCGGGTAGCTTTCAAGATTTGAGAATTTACGGAGAGGCATTAAGTAGTGATGATATCGCTGGAGTATATCAACAATCACTCGATGAAAAGCAAGTACAACAAAGCAAAAAAGAGCTGACGTTAGGTGACCTATCTGCCGTTACCGAATCTCTTGAACTTCCTTCTGTCAATAAATATGGCGCATCGATAGTATGGTCTTCCAGTGATGAAAGTGCAATTAGCCCAACGGGGGAAGTGTTTTTACGAGAAATGGAGCAACAAGTGACGTTAACGGCAACCATTTCTTTGGGTGGGAGCCAAGCAACGAAGGCGTTTATCGTCACCTTGTTGCCTAAGGATGACTCTATTGAACAAGTTACTGTTAAAGGTGTATCTCTTAATGAATCTACACTTCGTTTATCAGTAGGGGACAGCGAGACACTCGTGGCTACAATTTCACCTGCGAATGCAACCAATAAAAAAGTTACCTGGACATCGAGTAATTCCAGTGTAGCGAATGTCGATTCGGCAGGTAACGTTACAGCGGTTAGTGAAGGGACAGCCACCATTAAGGTACAAACGAAAGATGGAGATTTTACAGCTGTATCCGCTATTAACGTTCAAGCCAAGTCGCAAAATGATGATCTGATTCTTCATTACAACATGAAAACCACTGCAGAAGTAGATGGTCAACTCGTACTGAAGGATGTCGCCAACAAACAAGTTACATTTGATGGAATATTTAAAAATGCAAATAATGGACAATTCATTTCTAACAGTGAGGTTGGTTTTATTTCCTTCAATGGTGGGAGCTCTACATCGAATAGTGGATACGTTGAGATTCCTAAGGGCTCCAATGGACTAGATCTATTACAAGGTCTGAATGAGATTACCGTATCTTCCATCGTGAACTGGACGAATGATGGTACGAATCGCTGGTTTTTCGGTCTGGGTACAGTGTTAACACCGGAAACAAACAAGTATTTTTTTGTAACTCCACGTCACGGTAGCGGAGCGGGCAATATGATTGCTACAGGTATTTCTAGAAATGGCTGGCCGAACGAAGCGTTAGTGACAGGTAGCGCAAACTCAAACCTGATCGCTGGACAGTGGAAGCATCTAACGGTGTCCTTCTCTGAAGCCAGCAACACGATCACATTATTTGTGGATGGAGTCAAGGTTACTTCAGGTAATGCGAAGGGACTCAAGCTGTCAGACATCATTAATCCAGATTCTACGTTCTCTGGATTTATCGGCAAGTCCATCTTCGCGAACGATCCATATCTTCAAGGAAGCATAGCTGATTTCCGAGTATATGACCGTGCGTTGACGGAGCAAGAAGTGGGCGAGTTATATCAACAAGAAGCCGTAACTCACATCTCGAAAATACGTCAGCTTACTGTTGATGATGCAGCGAATCAACTTAGCATAGATCGTTACTTGGACGAGGCAGATCAGAGTGCGGATAAAATAACGAAAAATGTTACCTTACCAACAAGCGGTAAAAACGGTGTAAGTATCACATGGAGTTCCAGTCAGCCTACAGTTATTTCTAACAGTGGCGCTGTACAACGTCCAGATGCTCAGTCAAGCGATGTTCAAGCAGAGCTAACGGCTACATTAACGTATCAAGGCGTATCTACATCGGCTGTATTCCCTGTTACGATCTTGAAGCAATTTGATGACCAGCAAAAGGTTGATCTGGATGCTGAACAATTAGAGATCTACAATGCAGACAATGTTAAAGGAAATTTGCGTCTTGTGACTAAGGGTGAACAAGGCTCCACGATTACGTGGACGTCTAGCAGACCTACCGTTGTTAAAGGCACGGCTGAAGCGGCTAGTAATGCTACACAGTTAGGGTGGGTAAGCCGCCAAGCTACGGAGGTACCCGTTAAGTTAACAGCCACAATTACAAATGGCTCAGCTTCCAAAGAGCGTACGTTTGATCTTACCGTTAAAAAAGCAGCTGCGCCAGTACAGCTTGATGCGTACTTCTTTGCGTACTTTACAGGTGAATATGAGGGTGGTGAAGAAATTTCCTTCGCTACGGCTGAAGATCCATTGTACTGGAAAGCGTTGAACAATGGGAAGTCGATCCTTCAATCGAATATGGGTGAAAAGGGACTTCGTGATCCATTCGTTATTCGTTCAGCAGAAGGTGATAAATTCTATATGCTGGCAACCGATTTGAAAATGGGTGAAAGTACGAATTTCGACCAGGCTCAAATTACGGGCAGTCATTACATGATGATCTGGGAGTCGGAGGATCTCGTCAACTGGAGTGAGCAACGAATGGTCAAGGTTGCTCCCAAGACAGGAGGAAATACGTGGGCGCCAGAAGCGATCTATGATCCTGCAACTGGAGAGTATATCGTATTTTGGGCATCATCGATGAAAAATACAGAGACATACGGTGATTATAACGGGAGACCGGCAGGTCAGTATAATGTGATGTATTATGCAACAACACGAGATTTCTATAACTTTTCAGAGCCAAAGGTCATGATTGATGAGTCACTTCCAACCATTGATACGACGTTTATTGAGCATAATGATATGTTGTATCGATTTACCAAATCAGAAGTCAATACCAAAGTGTATGTGGAGAAAGCACCAAATTTCTACTATGACAAGGACGGTATTGCTGCCAATGGCCTTCAATACGACGCTGTTCCGGGTACACGTGATAACAAACTTGGCTTGATCGGAAAAAATGGAAACAACGAAGGACAAACCATATTTAAGGATATTCATCAAGACAAGTGGTATCTGTTCCTGGATTCATGGCCTTATCATGTACGATATACAACAGATCTGAATAGCAGCACGCAATATATTAACAATGTATTAAGCAGTGATCAATATGCACTTCCGCCAGGACCAAGGCACGGAACGGTGATCCCAATCTCACGTGCGGAGTATAATGCTTTGCAAGAGAAATATGCTGTGAAGGGACCCGCACCATCAACAGACCCGGTTGTACATTACTCATTCGATGCAAATACAGTGAATGGTACAACGTTGAACGACATTTCGGGGAACGGCCATCACGCAACACTGGTAGGTGGAGCAACGATTAATGAAGAGGATCACATCGGTAAAAAGGGCGCTTCGCTAGAGCTTAATGGGTCTACAGGATATGTGAAACTGCCAGATAACCTGATTCAATCTTTGAATCTGGAGAAGGCTACGTTCTCTACATGGGTTCAAATGGACAAAAATCAAGCCAATCAGAGAATATTTGATTTTGCTTCCGAAACAGGTAGACAGGTTAACCGCAATACCATGTACCTGAGTACACAAGGTGATACAGGTAGTCTGCAGTTCGCTGTCGTAACCCCTTTTACAGAAAAATTTAGCAATGACAGCACGAAACTCGGGTCAGATTACAAATATGCATTGCGAAATGCCGGACTATTACCAACGAAGACTTGGCAACATGTTGCCGTTACTATGGATGAATTCGAAGCAGTACTTTATGTGAATGGGAAAGAGGTTAAACGCAGCTCGACATTTAATGTTGAGCCCAGAATGTTACTGGAAACAACGATGAATTATATTGGTAAATCCAGAAATAGTTCTGATCGTCTGTTTGATGGTAAATTGGATGACTTCCGTATTTATAATCGTGCATTATCTGGTCAGGAGATTGCAGCATTAGCGGAAGAAGACGTTACTCTACCAGTAGAGCAGCCATCCGGGGCTGAGCTCATTCTGCACTACGATATGAATGATATTGATCGTGCGACTGCGACGGTTATGGACCAAACCGGAAAATTCAACGGGAAATGGATGAATCCGTCTAAGGCAGAATGGATTCGTACAGAAGATGCTGGTGTGCTGAGCTTTAACGGGGGCAGGGCGGACTCCTATGTAGAGCTGCCACAAGGAGTTCTCGATGGATTAACGGATATCACCGTCTCATCGATTGTGAATTGGAGCGGTAAAAACGCTGCGGAGTGGTTGTACGCACTAGGAAGGCCAAATAATAATACGCACTATACGTATTTCACACCACGATATAATGCTAACGGTCTAGCGCGTTTAGGCATCGCGACGAATGCCTGGAATAATGAGTCTTCAACTTCTACCACTGGCTTAAAGAATAATGAATGGAAAGTAGTGACGACGGTTGTTTCAGGCAAGGATGGCACACTAACCATTTATATTGACGGTGTTGCTGTTGCAACAGGCTCAACGAATGGAATGACGCTAGAACAAATAAAAAATACTTCAGGCAGCAGTGGAACCATCGGTAAATCATTTTATACAGCTGATCCATACTTCGGCGGGTTGATTGCAGACTTCCAAATCTATGATGGTGCTATGACTGCGGCCGAGATTACAGTCCTTAAGGCTCGTGCGGATCAGAAGATTGCTTCAATGAAGGGCATGCTTGTATCGGCTGCGACAGAGAAATTAACAATCGATGAACTGCTTGCTTCGAATACATCCAAAGATGCGATTACAAGCAATGTAACCTTGCCAACTTCAGGTGCTTATGGCACAACAATAAGCTGGACAACGGATAAGAGCAATGTGATCTCAACTACAGGTGTCGTGACTAGACCAGATAACGCAACTGGTGATCAAGTTGTAACGTTAACAGCGGTATTTACAGATGGTACAGAGACAACGAACAAAACTTTTACGATGATGGTTAAAGCATTGCCGAGCGATGCCAATGCTGTAGATGAAGCAAAAGCGGCACTAGTTGTGCATAACATTCAGGATGTAAGAGGTCATCTCTCCTTACCGACATCTGGATTATATGGGACAACGATTACTTGGGCTTCCGCTCAACCAAATGTCGTGTCGTTGACTGGGGAAGTGCAACGTCCTGCAAATAGTCGTGGAGATGTAGACGTGAAGCTTACAGCTACGATTACATTAAACTCAGCATCCGCTACGAAGGAGTTTATTGCGAAGGTCAAGGAACTGCCTGCTGATGAAAAATATGCAGGATACTTCTTCACCTATTTCACTGGGGAAGGTACTTCAACAGGTGAGCAAGTTTATTTTGCACTAAGTAACGGTAATGATCCGTTAAGCTGGCGAGAATTGAATGAGGGTAAACCTGTACTGACCTCTACCTTAGGAGAGAAGGGAGTACGTGATCCATTCATTATTCGTTCGCCTGAAGGCGACAAGTTCTACATGATCGCCACCGATCTGAAAATCAACGGTAATGGTAACTGGGGCAGAGCACAGACGTGGGGTAGCCGTTCCATTATGGTGTGGGAATCGAGTGATCTCGTCAACTGGACAGATCAACGCATGGTAGAGGTTGCACCCGAAGAAGCGGGTAATACCTGGGCACCAGAAATCATGTACGACAAGACAACAGGTGAATATATCGTATTTTGGGCATCAAGAATGTTTGATGATGCATCTCATACCGGTAACGCTTATCAACAAATGATGTATAGCAAGACAAGAGATTTCTATACGTTTACTGAACCGAAAGTATATTTGGATTATGGGTACTCCATCATTGACACTACAATGATTGAACATGATGGAAAAGTGTATCGTTTTACGAAGGATGAACGAGACAACGGAGTTACTGCTCCATTTGGCAAGATGATTTTCCAAGAGATGGGTGACTCGATCTTAGATCCAACCTTCAAGATGATTAATCAAGGTGTGGGTAACATGAAATGGGTCGAGGGGCCAACCATCTTCAAATCGAATACAGAAGAAAAGTGGTATTTATTCGTAGATGAGTTTGGTGGAAGAGGTTATATTCCATTCGAGACAACCAATCTTGCATCAGGCGAGTGGACATTATCTTCGAACTACAACTTACCCGCTAGTCCGCGTCACGGAACGGTCATTCCGATTACACAAAGTGAGTATGATGCACTCAGTGGGAAGACGGTACCGGTTAGCGGAATTAGCTTGGACAAAACGACGTTGTCCATCGTAGAAGGTCAATCAGGGCAATTGACAGCTACGATCACACCGGCAAATGCAACGAAAAAGGCAGTAAAATGGAGCTCAAGTAATCCAGCTGTAGCGACTGTAAGTGCGACAGGTCGAGTAACAGCGGTGGCACCAGGAACAGCAAGCATTACAGTAACTACAGTAGATGGTGGTATATCATCCAGCGCTACAGTAACGGTGACACCACTGGTTGAACCGACTGCGCCAGGAGAAGTGACCGGAACAAGCGTAATAGCTGGTAATCAGAAGCTTACTTTGAAATGGAGTAATCCTGCAGAAAGCGATCTGGTCGCTATTAAGATTACAGGTCATGGAAATACAGAGTTTAAGACGGTAACGCTGAATCATGCGGCTAGCAGTTATGAAGTCACAGGACTTGCAAATGGCACGCGTTATGAATTCCGTATTACTACGATAAACGTAGCGGGGCAAGAATCCGCAGGGGTTGTGGTATCGGGAACACCACATGCACCAAGCAGTGGTAATGGAGATGGTGGCGGTAGTGGTAGTGTCGGTAACATCCCTGCACCTACAGTACCACCAGCTTCTACAGGTGGAAGTGAACCGGTTGTGATGGGCAACGGTCAGATAAACATTAAGCCAGTTGTTAATGAGAACGGTGCTTCTATAGTGAAGCTAAGTCCTGATACAGTGAAGCGTGCACTTGATCAAACGACAGGTGATAAGCTACAGGTACAACTTGAAGGAGATCAAAGCTTGAACGAGTTAAGCGTTGAGTTAGCGGTAGATCCCCGCTTAACAAGTGCAGCTTCTAAGGTAGATCACATCGAGATTAACACAGGCTCAGTAGTCGTAACGTTGGCTACCGAACGGCTTGGAACAGAAACAAGCGCAGGGAAAACGTTAGGATTGTCGATCAAGAAAATAGCGGCTAATCAACTGCCAGCTGGCACACAAGCTAGGATGAATGGTGAGGTCGTATATGATATCAAGCTAACGATAGATGGTACGAAGCTTACGGCGTTTGATGGTAGAGATGATCTCGTGATTGCATTGCCATATACGCTGAAGGTTTCTGAGAATCCAAACAACATCATCGTATACGATGTAAAGGGCAACGGAGAGCTAAGAGTTGTGATGAATGGTAAATACAATGCAGGAACAGGTCAAGTAGAGTTCAAACCAACGGATCTAAGTAAGTATACGGTAGCGTATGTTGCAACGAGCTTTCAGGATGTGACCCAAGGCTGGGCGAAAGATGCGATCTCGGCATTGGGAGCAAGAGGAGTCGTAAAGGGTGTGGGCGATGGCGAGTTTAATCCGAAAGGTCAGGTGACAAGAGCAGAATTCATCACGATGCTGATGAATGTGTTGGAGTTATCGGATGAGAGCGAGGCGGCAAGCTTTAGTGATGTGAAACAAGGAGAATGGTACCATGGAAATATCGCAATCGCGCAGAAGCTGGGGATTGTGAACGGGAAACCAGATGGAAGTTTCGGAGTTCATGAGAATATTACGCGTGAAGATATGGCCGTTATGGTATACAAGGCGATCCAATTGAAGCAACTAAAATTACAAGATCGTGAAGCTATAGCTTTCAAGGATAAAGCAAACATCGCAAACTATGCGAAGCAAGCGGTAGAGACAATACAAGGAGCAGGCATCATAAACGGTGTAGGTAACGATGAGTTTGCACCGAAGAAAACGGCTAACCGTGACGAAGCAGCAATGATGATCTATAATTTATGGAGTTTGATGTAAGCTTGTTAAATATAGGGTATCTACGTGGAGTCAAGACGAAGCGGTTAACCTACTAGGCTCCCAAATAAAAGGAACGCCATCACAATACGTGATGGCGTTTTTGATATAAAAATCGGGGAACTTAGAGTAGTGTACAAGTACCAACGAGTTTTCATCCCTTATTCGGAGGTACGCGCTTTTTGCCTTGTTTCAATTAAAGTGAATACTTCATCCATGTCGAGAGAAAACATATTGCTTTTATTTGTTACTGGCTGGAAGTAGAATTCAAGTTTTTCTTTGCTGAACTGGTTCTCCAGTTCTGTCCACTGTTCCGTAGATAATAAGAGATATGCTAACGTGTCGTTGCCTAAAGACTCCATAAACCATCGAATCTGATATCGGGGAGCAATCATTTCCTGCATCGCCCGAATCGCGCTGTCTCGATCAGTCCGATCATCGGCGAACGGAATTGTATGCTTTCGATCGTTCGAACTTAACACAATATCAACGCCTCTCGGCTTGTCGATGTCGATGATCTCACACTTGATCTGATCGGATTCCGGCAGTTGACCGTTGAAGTATTGGATGATGTCCCCCTCGTCTTCTCTCCAATCAATCCAGATTAATGGCTCGTGCTCAAAAAATTGTTCAACGACGTCTTCATCAGAAGAATGTTGCAAGACATGGATAATTGGTTGTAGCGTACTCATGATCATCCCATCCCTTATTCGAAGTTTATATATACTCTATATTATCTTATAGGGTGGGCAGGTCTGAATAGGGCAACGGACATACTTCTTTTCGGAGATAGGACCATTTCTCATCATTTAATTCGATGCTATGCTAGTATGGAGTTATGTTTTTAGTTTTCTTAAGTATAGAGATAGGTCAATTATACATATGGAGGTAATACAGTTTGAGTACTCACTATTATTTCAGTTGGTTTAATAATTTTTTTCCAGAGAAACTGGTCGAACGATTGCAAGAGGATATCACAGATAGAAAATCACTTGTAATGATCAGCGCTAAGCCGTCTGATTATGAAGGAGAGCAAGTGAACTTTGAGGATATTACGGAATGGACCTGGTTAACTCAGGCTAACCTGATTTTTGATGAATATCACTTCATTGATTATCGTATGCAGAAAGAAGAGGCTCATCAGTTGATTCGGAACGCGTCTGTCATTTTTATGTGTGGAGGATATCCTGTTCAGCAGCATGAGTTTTTGGCGGAATATGAACTATCCGATATGATTAAGAATAGTAATGCCATTATCATCGGTGCAAGTGCAGGTGCATTAAATATGGCTGCAAAATGGATATCTTCGAGTGACGATACCCCTAAGGCTGAAACAACGACGATTTATGAGGGTTTGAGCTTTGATCATTTTGCCTATGAATCTCATTCTAGGCGCGACTATGGCGCTTTTGTTAAAGGATACCTGTTTCCACTATCTGAACAGATGAATGTGTATGCGGCAGAGCAGGAGAGTGCTATTCGTGTAAAAGACGGCAAAATGGATATCTTAGGCCCTGTATATTTAATCTCCGAATCTAAGATTCAGAAATTGATTGAAACACTCTGAGAATCGCCTGAACAATCTCCTCATTCATTAACTGGATAGTGGTTGGATTCTTCCCCGTAGACTTTCGGTGTAGGCCAGATTCCCATCTGTCGTGATGACGGCGGCTTCGATATGTTTCATTTGATTCACTTTATGAATAATGGAGGCCGCATCTAATCCGAATAATTCTGTCGTATAGATGTCACAGTCGAGTGATCTATCCGCAATAATGGTTAACGAAGCGACATTACTTTCAATGGGATAGCCTGTTTTGCTACTAAAGATATGATGGTACTGCTGTCCTTTCTTTTCTAAAACACGCTCGTATATGCCTGAGGTAACGACGGATTGCTCCCTGATACTGACGATTGCTGCTGCATTGCCTCTGGGTAAAAAGGGATTCTGTATTCCCACATTCCAGTGACTCGAACCCGAAGGGGAGTCCCCATGAACAAGCACATTTCCGCCCATATCGACCATAGCTGAGATTACTCCGTTTTTCTTGAAAAAGGCCATCACCTGATCGGCAAAATAACCTTTAGCGATGGCTCCCAGGTCGATTTCCATCCCCTTTTTTAATAAATGTACGGTCTGGTGCTCATCATTGAGCTGTATATGTTCAGGCTTTAAGAGCGCCAGTACCTTCTTAATCTCTGCATCCTCTGGCACCTGTGCCTCGCGGAAACCGATTCTCCACAATTTGATCAACGGGCCAATCGCAATATTTAAAAAAGAATCTTCCTCCAGGCTATGTTCTTTGCCTATCTTGATGAGATCATACAGCTCCCTGTCGACTTGAAGCGGTTGGGAGGCGGCTTCTTGCTTCAACATCGCGAGCTGTGAGTGATCACTGTTGGCGCTAAACACTTTCTCGTAACGGAACAGCATATTCTCTGCTTCCTGCGCGAACTCTTCTGCATCTTCCCCCTCGATAAATAGAGAAATCTTAGTTCCCATGAGAGGGATCATTTTCGTAAAAGTATTTATGCGGATCTCCTCCTACACTGCACATTGTTGTCCATGATTCAGAAATGTATGGATAAGGTCATGATCCACACTAGACAGCTTTCTTTCGCTATGATGTGCTATAAAATAGTCCAGACTCATCTTATCAATCGGGATTGGGTAGATGTTGTATTCCGAAGCAGACTCGTCAATTCGGACACTTTCGGGAATGATCGTCAGGCCCATATTTTGTTTGGCAAGCTTCAACACTGTGTGAATTTCGTTGCTTTCCATCACGATGCTTGGTTGTATTTTGTGCACACTAAGTAATTGATCGATCTGTTTACGGACGGCAGAGCCTTTGGACGTTAAAACGAGCTGCTGACTCAGAATGGTAGCAATATCAAACGTACCCTCCGGGATGACGGCAACATTTCTTTGATACAGTTCACAGCCGCGCGGGATAACAGCCCGGTAGCTATGCTTGCCCCAACTAAATGCGTTTAGATTTGGAGAAATACTACTCGAATTTTGTCCAATCCAGAAGTCCAATTCAACATTTTGCAGCCGTTTTTCATTTTTTTCAGGCAGATCCTCTACCAGATTAATCTTATAAGCAGGATGAAGCTTTAAAAATGCAGGTAAAAAAAGGGGTATCAAATAAGAACCCAGGCTAGGCAGAATTCCGATTCGTAACACTTTGTTGCCGATATCCGATGCATAGGAAATTTCTTTCATGAGCTTGGCGTAGCTATGTTCGAGCGATGTTAAATACTGATAATAGATCTTTCCCTGTTCGGTTAATCGATATGGAAGCTTGTTGCGAGTGATCAGCTCACAATCCAACTGGTTTTCGACTTTTTTGATGACCTTGGTCAGGTAGGGCTGAGAAATATACAGTGATTGGGCGGCTTTGCTAAAGTTACTGTATTTCAAAAGGCTGTCGATGTAACACAAAATATCCTGTGATTCTAATTTAGACATGTCCCTCACCCTTTGTGAAAAAAATAACAAACTTTGAATTTGAGCTGATTATAACAAATTGGTTATCAAACTGCAATGAATAACTATTAGATCAATCTTCCATTCCTATGTTAGAGTTATGCCGAAAGATCGAGTCTGACTTTGACGAACATTATTTTCGAATGACAGAAAGGGGATTACCATGAATTATTTAGCTATCGTGGGTACCAATTCGGATGAATCAACGAACCGTACTCTGCTTCAATTTATGCAAAAGCATTTTGCAGATGAGGCTCAGATTGACTTGTTTGAAATTAAGGATCTACCTGCTTTTATTGAAAAAGATGAAATAGAAGATGCTGAAGTTGACATTCCTGTGAAGGTGCAAGATTTACTGGATCAGATTTCCAAAGCTAAGGGCATTATTATTGCTACTCCGGAGTACGACCATGCGATCCCTGCTGTGTTGAAAAGTGCGCTGGAATGGGTCAGTTATACTACTCAAACCTTGAAGGACAAACCTGTTCTGATCGTAGGTGCTTCCCACGGCTCACTTGGTTCTTCCAGAGCGCAAGCGCATCTTAGACAAATTCTAGACTCACCTGAGCTTGGAGCGAGAATGATGCCTAGCAGCGAGTTTCTTTTGGGAAAATCGCAGAGTGCATTTGATCACAGTGGCAGCCTGATTAGCGCAGAAAAAGTAGCGGAGCTTGAAGAGATTTTCAGGGAGTTTGTTTTGTTTACGGAGATCACGACGGAACTGTTGTCCAAAAGAACGTTGAAGCAAAAAACGAAAAAATTTTCCTGGCAAGAGTAGGAGGCTGACTACAATGAAAATCATAGCAATCGTAGGCACTAATGCAAAGAAATCGTATAATCGCAAGTTGCTTCAGTTCATGCAAAAACAATTTGAGTCCAGAGCAGCCATTGAAATTCTCGATATTACAGATGTGCCGATGTTTAATCAATCCGATAACCAGACGAACAGTGCCATTATACAATCGTTTAATGAGAAAATTATCGCAAGTGATGGCGTCATCATTGCAACTCCGGAATATAATCATTCCATCCCTTCATCCCTTAAGAGCTTGCTCGAATGGCTTAGCTTTGAAATCCATCCGCTGGCTGGGAAGCCCGTTATGATCATTGGAGCGTCACAGGGAACACAAGGTTCATCTCGTGCCCAGTTGCATCTTCGTCAAATTCTGGATGCACCGGGTGTTGAAGCTAATGTGATGCCAGGGTATGAGTTTTTGCTGGGGAGTGCACATAAAGCGTTTGACGAAGCAGGAAACCTGAATCATGAAGGAACGATTGATTTCTTGGAAGTATGTTTCCTGCGTTTCCTTCGTTTTGCCAAAATTTCTAATCAGTTGAATGAGGAAGAAGAGTTTACTTATAAACCGGGTGTGTATGAGGTCAATGCCATTGGTCACAGTGGGAATTTGCCGATGAAAGTGTCTTTTAGTACAAACCGAATCGAGAGTATCGATATTGATGCAAAGGGGGAAACCGAGGGTATCGCCGATGTTGTTTTTGTGAGAATTCCGAATAAAATTATTGAAGGACAGACACTCAATGTGGATGCGCTCTCCGGTGCTTCTGAAACGAGCAACGCGGTCATCAACGGTGTTGCTAAAGCAGTTAAGCTTGCCGGCGTGAATCCGGATATTCTGAAAAGACGTGCAAAACCTGCCAGCAGCCAGATGAAAGATGATGAGGAATATACTTGTGACGTGGTCGTTGTAGGGGGAGGCGGCGCGGGTTTAAGTGCTGCTGCAACAGCTCTACAACACGGCGCAAGTGCGATTGTTCTGGAGAAATATCCAGCCGTAGGGGGCAACACGATCCGTTCGGGTGGTCCTGTTAATGCAGCTGATCCTCTATGGCAACAACAGTTTAATGAAAATCCAGGTGAAAGACAGACTATTGAGAATTTGTTAAGTACGGATGAGAACCTAATCCATCCCGAATATATAGATGATTTCCATGCACTAAAAGAAGAATTCACAGCATATCAGGAAAAGTTCGGAACACAAAAGGCTTATTTATTCGATTCCCCGCTACTTCACAGAATGCAAACGTATTTTGGGGGCAAACGAACGGATTTGAATGGCAATACGATCTATGGACAGTATGATTTGGTCAAAGTACTTACAGACCGTGCCCTGGAAAGTGTGCAATGGCTTGAAGATATCGGGGTCGAATATGATAAGAGCATCGTATTTGCTCCAGTGGGTGCCCTGTGGCGACGTGGTCATAAACCTGTCAAAAGTTATGGTTCTGCCTTTATCATCGCACTTAGCAAGTATGTAGAAGAAAATGGCGGTCAAATTATTACAGATAGTCCGGTTAAACAGCTCATCATCGAAGATGGAAAAATAGCAGGTGTTATTGCAACTGGAGTCAACGGACAGAGAATCACCGTTCATGCGAAAGCTGTTGTGCTTGCTAGTGGTGGTTTTGGTGCAAATACACAGATGCTCAAGGAATATAACACGTACTGGAGCCACATCGATGATGATATCAAAACGACGAATTCCTACGCGATGACAGGGGATGGAATATCGCTTGGCAAGAGTGCAGGCGCGGCATTAACAGGCATGGGTTTCACACAAATGATGCCTGTAGCCGATCCAGAGACTGGCGAACTGTTCAGTGGACTACAAGTACCACCTGAGAACTTTGTCATTGTTAACAAAAAAGGCGAGCGTTTCGTTAATGAATTTTCTGGACGGGATGTCTTGACTAAAGCGGCCATCGAACAGGGAAGTTTATTTTATCTAATCGCTGACGACGAGATTAAGAAAACCGCAGCGAATACCAGCCAGGAGAAGATAGATCGGCAAGTTGAAGCGGGGACTCTGTTTAAAGCGGATACGATTGAAGAACTGGCAGTAAAAGTGGGCATGGACCCTCAGGTACTCAGAACGACAATTGATAAGTATAACTCTTATGTGGATGCGGGCTTTGATCCCGAATTCCATAAGGATACGTTTAGTTTAAAAGTAGAGAAAGCGCCATTTTACGCTACGCCTAGAAAACCTGCCGTTCACCATACGATGGGCGGGATCAAGATTGATACGGAAACCCGTGTATTGAATGAAAACGGCCAGCCGATTGCCCATCTATATGCCGCTGGAGAAGTGGCAGGGGGGATTCACGCAGGCAACCGTTTGGGCGGTAATGCCCTGACAGACATCTTTACGTTTGGACGAATTGCGGGTAAAACGGCTGTTGAAGAAATGAATCTTGTGGGCAATGTGAAAATAGAACGCTAGAGGTATAAATCCATCCGTAAACCACTTCATTTTGAAGTGGTTTATTTGCTGTTTTTTCACGCTAAAAGAATAAAAAATCCGATTGGGGAAAATATATCCTTACATTGAATTTTGCTACTAGGCTGTACATTGAACGAATAAACTATTTTTCCTATTTAAGGAGCGTTCAGATGGTCGACGTTTTGGATTACCGAACGATGCCCTTCAGCACCGTGCTTTCGGAGAATGTGGACATTGTCCAAACGATATACAACCATTCCACAGATATCAAAACCAGAACATTTCCGCTTGCGGGCAGCAGAGAAGCGTTTATGTTGTTTATTGACGGAATGGTCAATGAATCGTTGCTGGATCTGCATGTTTTGGCCCCGCTCTTACAAGCCCGCACGGACAAATCTCAGATTGACTTCGCATACATAGGTTCTATTGTGACCACAAGTCAGCTCACCATCGTGACAAGCTTTGAGGATTTGTTAAACCATATCGCTAACGGTTGTGTCGCATTGCTTGTAGATCAACTGCCGTTTGGTATTGCCATTGGGGTAGCTGGTTGGCAGCAAAGGGGCATTGAGGAGCCAGCAGCAGAATCGATTATTCGCGGGCCAAGGGAAGGTTTTACAGAGACACTCAGTGTAAACACTTCGATGCTACGCCGCAAAATTAAAGACCCTTCTCTAAAATTAGATCCGTTTCAGGTTGGGCGATATACAAAAACGTCGGTCCTTGTTGTTCATATTGACGGCATTGCTAGCCATGCATTAGTTGAAGAGGTTCACAGCCGCATCAAGAGAATTGATATTGACGGTGTGCTGGAAAGTGGTTATATCGAGGGATTGATCGAGGATCACCCCTATTCTCCGTTCCCGCAGATTCAAGTTACAGAGCGACCGGATGTAGTCAGCGCTTCTCTCCTTGAAGGAAAAATCGGCATTATGGTGGATGGCACACCATTCTGTCTCATTGCCCCGACGACTTTCTTTGCGATGTTACAATCACCGGAAGACTATTACCAACGTTATGTCATAAGCAGTTTCATTCGCTGGCTGCGATTTTTGTTCCTGATTATTTCGCTGGTGCTGCCTTCTCTTTACGTAGCCATTTTGACATTTCACCAGGAAATGGTGCCCACCTCATTGTTGCTTAGTATCGCGAAGTCACGGGAAGAGATTCCGTTTCCTGCGTTGATTGAAGCGTTGCTCATGGAGGTTTCCTTCGAGGCACTGCGAGAAGCTGGCGTACGTTTGCCCAAACAGGTCGGTTCCGCCGTCAGTATCGTTGGCGCGCTTGTTATTGGACAGGCAGCGACCTCTGCTGGTCTTGTTTCTTCCCCAATGGTTATGGTGGTTGCCATTACCGGTATCGCATCTTTTTTGCTGCCACAATATAGCGCGGGTATAGCTATTCGTCTGTTACGTTTTCCGATTATGTTTCTGTCAGGAATGTTTGGACTGCTCGGTCTGATGCTTGGCGTCATCGCCATCATTATTCATCTATGTTCCTTACGCTCGCTCGGTGTTCCCTATCTACAGCCCCTTGCGCCAATGAAGTGGAGTGAAATGCTCGACAGCTTCATGGTGTCGCCAATATGGGCTAATCTCAAGAGACCAAGTTTGACAGGGCGAAAAAATGCAATTCGGCAACCCTCCAATAACCGTCCGGATCAAGAGGATGAAGGAGCCTCGCCATGAAGCCGTGGATGCGTTATTTTTGTCTAATGTTGGTTGTTCTGTTATTCTTTCCACTGCTGGCTGGATGTTGGGATCGTAAGGAGATCAATGATCTTGCGCTTGTAACGGGTGTAGCCATTGATAAGGCAAGTGACAACTCGATTGAAGTGAGTATTCAGATTTTTATCCCTCAAGGTTCAACTCAAAGCGGTCAGTCTGGGGGAGAAGCAACGGGTGGAAGTGGCACAACGTTTGTGCAATCCGCTCAAGGTGTCAATATAGCAGATGCCCTGGCCCAATTGCAGATGAAGTTTTCGCGCAAAATTTTCTGGGGGCATTCCGAAGTCTATTTATTTGGTGCAGAAAAGGTAGAGCAGGGCTTAAAGGATGATTTAGACTTCCTCATGCGGGATTCCGAGCCGCGCGAACGCGCGTTTACTTTTGTCACCAAGGGAAAGGCCAGAGAAGTATTAGAAAAACATTCGATTCTGGAACGGAATACGTCTGAAGTTTTGCGTGAGATGGCAGTAAACAAAACGAGCATCAACTCGTCGATGGCACATTTAATGGAGATGCTGGAGGATGAGAGTAGAGCGGCTTTACTCCCTTGGGTCGAGATATTACAAGCTCCGGGACAAGATGACCCATCCAAAGGCATTGGTTACATTAACGGAACAGCGATCATGCACAACCATAAGTTGGTAGGTGTAGCGGATAACCGAATCACTCGTGGTATCTTGTGGGCTGTAGATGAGATGAATAATGCGATCATTACAATTCGTCCAGAGCACACGAAGGGGACCTTGTCGGTGCAACTATTGAGGAACCGATCCAAGATTACACCCATGTACAAGAACGGGGAATGGTCTCTCAGAATCGATGTGGATTGCAAAAATCAGTTGATTCAGAACACAACGGAGATTAACATCGACCAGAGCAGTGATAGCTTGGCGAATATTGAAAAACAACTGGAAGAAAATATAGAAGAGCGTATTCACCTGGCGATCCATGAAGCTAAAACCAAATATAAAGCGGATATTTTTAATTTTGCTGGTGCATTTCACCGTAAATATCCCGTTTTGTGGAAAAAACATGAGAAGGAATGGGACACTATTTTTCCAGAACTCAAAATTACAGTAAATGCACAAGCGGATATTTTGCGTCCAGGCATGTTCAATACCCAACAGAAGCAATAGGGAGAGGAGGGTCTTCATGTACAAGGAAAAAATCAGTGGTAATCAGGTTTTTTGGCTGATTTCCACGATGCAGATTGGTATGACCATCCTGCTTACGATTAATCCGTCCATTGCTGTTGCCAAGCAGGATGCCTGGATTTCCATATTACTCTCCAGTATGTTTTCCGTAGGACTTGCCTATGTGCTGACACGTATAAGCATTATGTATCCCAATGAGTCTCTTATCAGCTATGCACCTAAAATTATGGGCAAGTTTCTGGGGCATGTGATTATTTTGATCTATGTATTATATTGGTTTACGGTGCTAGGGATTATCTTGCGACAGTATGGCGATTTTATGATTGGCACCATCCTTCAATTGACGCCAGTCATCATCCCCATTATCGGCATGCTTGTTGTTGCGGCTTATGTAACGTATGCGGGTATCGAGGTCTTGGCCAGATGCAGCGAGGTACTGGGCCCTCTCATCTTGCTTGGTATTATGGTGCCCTTGCTCCTCAATATTTCCCAAATCCAACTTGATAACCTGCAGCCGATTATTATGGACAATACCTTTTCCGTGTTGCTGAAGGGAGCTTTGCCAACAGCCTCATTCCTAGGCGACAATATATTGCTCATGATGATTCTTCCTTTTGTGGCTGATCCACGAAAAGGCGTGAAGGGCGCTCTCCTAGGTTCTGTTATAGCAGGTCTCTTCACCTTACTTTCAGCGATGCAATGTATTGCTATCTTTGGTTATTCTACGGCATCCAGACAGACCTATCCGTTTCTTAATCTGGTACGTTTTATTTCCTTTGGTTTCCTGCAAAATCTCGATGCGATCGTCGTTGCGATCTGGATCATGGGGATTTTTATCAAGGTGTCTTTATATCTGTTTGCAGCATCTTACGGGACTGCCCAGTGGCTAGGGGTTAAACGTTGGCGGAGCTTCATCTTTATCGCATCTCCAATTGCCATCATACTATCTATGCTGCCACGGAACTTTGTGGATAGCTCTATTCTTTTTCCGAAGCTTGTAGCCGTACCGTTTAACCTGCCCGTTGTTTTTATTCTACTTCCGCTGTTGTTATGGATTGTGGCAATGATTCGTAACAGGCAGAACAAGGGGTTGTGAGATGATGTAAATGGAGTGCCCCCTGAAATAAACATCGAGATCATGCTGAATGCTGTAGTGTCTCCGATGGATTGCAGGGGGGATTTGGTTTGGAAAATATGATTATGGTGTAGCCTGTTCAGCAGTTGCAGGTGCCGTGGTTTTGCGAACAAGTCCCGGAAGTGATCTCAAATAGAAGAAACTAACGGCGACTGTGCATATAGCGAGTGTCAGATGAAGCCATGTCACATTGATCCACACAGGGAAAGCCAAGCTGATCGTTCCGAGTGCCAGAGAATGGCCCAGCATCATAACGGGTTCAATGAGTGAATTCACACGTCCCATATTCTGAGGCGGAACAAGTTCCGGAAGCCAGCTACCAAGTGCAATGTTGATAGGAGCAATGGCGATCCCTGCCAGCAGAATAATAACGAAATAAAGCTCCACACGAGGTACGAGGCCCAATCCTGCCAGGAACAGGCTTGCTAGAAATAGACAAGTGATCAGAATGGGTGTTCTTGTGTAACGCCGAATCAGAATGGGACCCAAAATACTGCCGATCAAGAAACCAATCCCCATAAAGACAGTGACAAGGGATGAATGGACAACATACTGATCCGGGCTAAGTTTGTACTTCATTGAAAAGATTGGAAGGACGGAAAAAACTCCGTTAACTATACCAAAAAACATGAATCCACTAATTAAAATCAGCAGAAGCCGGTTATGTATAATATATTGAAGCCCCTGCCAGAAGTCTTTGATGACAAGAGAAAATCGCAGATCACGTACACGGTTTTTTCCGTTCGGCATGCGTGCCTGTTCGGGAAATTTGGCCCAGGCGAGAAGGAAACCAGATAACAGGAAGCTGCACAAATCCACGATAATAGCTCCCTCGATACCAATGAAATGGTATGCCGTTGCTCCCAGACTCAGTCCAAAAAGCATAAATACACCTGAGATGATCTGAATAAGTCCAGATGCGTGAACGTACTGATCTGGACCGATGCTACCTTGGAGAAGTCCCATTTCGGCCGGTCCGAAAAACTTGGAAATGGAACTACGCAGAAAAAGAATCAGAAAGCACATAAACAACACGTCATAGTGAACAAAAAGTAGCAATAACAAGGTTAACAAAGCTCTGATCCAGTCACTGTATGTAGCAATATGTTTACGATCAAAACGGTCTGCGACGACTCCAACAATCCAGAAAACGGCTAAGGTTGGAAGGGAATACATAAGCTCTGCCATACTGGCCAAAGACGGCTGGTTACTGAAACGATCCACCATATAATAAGCGAACGCCATATTTCCAACGACATTTCCCAGCTGCGAAGTGAAGGTTGCCAGAAAGAGTTTCAAGAAAGTTGGATTACGGAAAAGTTCCTGCATTAGTTTTCCTCCGAATGGTCAGGTTCGTGAATCATTACGGGATGTAACAGTGTTTTCAGATACGCGAGCAACGCCTCAAACTGCATGCTTGTTTTAGCCTTTTCGGTACCTACCGTGATGGAGTGTGTCATGATTCCTTCCTGATACGATGCAACGAGTCTGGAAATGTCCATCACGTCCATGTCAGTTGAGAATTCTCCTCGCTCTACGCCAATCCGAATTAAGGTTGCGAACTGTGCAACACCCGAATTGTAGCGCTCAATCAGTAAGTTCCGGCGTTCTTCATCGCGTGAGCCAATCAGAGAGTATTCATAGAAAGCAGATTGTAGTCCCGCATTTGGGAAACGAAGCAGATCCTCTAATTGCTGCGTATAGAGATCCTGGATAATTTTCCAGATGGATGACGAAGAGTGAATCAAGGTTTCGATGTGTTCTTTGTACCGCATATCTTGCCAATGAAGCAGTGCCTCGAAGATTTCTTCTTTGCTTTGATAATATAGATAGATCCAGCCTCTGCTCATACCGGCCTCTTCGACGATATCTTTTAGCGTTGTTGCCCCATAACCCTTGTATTCAAATGCACGTTTCGCTGCTTCAAGAATTTGCAAAGTCCTTAGTTCCTTCTGATCATCGGATAACTTTGGAGACATCGGATCAATTCCTCCTTTTCTTAAAAATGAATCACGATTTATTATAATATAAATGACATTCAGTTCATTTTGCAATGGGTAAAAAAAATAAATTGATCTGTTTAAGGCAGTGTTGATATAATGTGTTCAAATGTAAATAAATTGTATTATAATCCTTAAATTTCAATTATGATTAGATAATTAAATCATGTAACAACGTAAATTGAACATCGAATATTGTCGAATATCTGGTTCTGAGGGGGATGTTATGCACACGGCACTGCTGTTTCCAGGTCAGGGATCGCAATATATAGGTATGGGACAGGAGCTGTTTTCCAGTTCCATAGTAGCCAAAAGAACGTTTGAAGAGGCCTCGGAGATCTTGGGATACAGCGTATCGAACCTTTGTTTTCAAGGGAGTCTGGCAGAGTTAACCCGGACCGATTACGCACAGCCGTGTATTTTGACGGTTGGCATCGCTGCCTTTCGTGTGTTAATGGAGAGAATGGAACGTGAGCCAGTCTATTTGGCAGGGCACAGTCTTGGAGAAATTACAGCGCTTACTGCTTCGGGAGCATTACATTTTGCAGATGCCATTCGCCTTGTCCGTTTTAGAGGCATGCTGATGCGAGATGCCCAGAAGAATAAAGCAGGCTCCATGATGGCTATCCATGGGCTTACCCCTCAAGTCATTGAGAAGGAATGCCTTGAGCCTGAATATCGAGGCTTGGTGGTCATTTCCAATCTGAATTCCAGTCGCCAAACTGTCGTTTCCGGTCAAGTGAATGCGCTTACAAAGATGAAAGAACGCTTTATTGACTTAGGAGGTCATGTTACATCGCTCCAAGTGGGCGGTGCCTTCCACAGCCCATTCATGAAAAATGCGGCCATGCAATTGTATGATGAACTTGGTCGTATCCCTTTTCATTCCATGCGCTATTCCGTGCTTTCCAATGTTACAGCACTTCCTTATCCTTCTGTGACTTGCATCCCCTCTTTTTTGTCGGAACAAATGGTAGAAAGAGTCCGCTGGCAGGGATGTGTGCAATTCCTAATGGAGAGGCAGGTTAACAACCTGATCGAGGTTGGGCCAGGCAGCGTGTTAAGTAATATGCTGCGAAGAGAGAAGCTTGATGCATGTATGATCCAGTCTATAGACACAAAGGAGAATCTGCAGAAGCTGATAAAGGAGAGGATGCCTAAGGGGACGGGAGCAGTCTCCTATGCCCGTTATTTAAAGGCGGCACTTTGCGCCAAAAACTACAATATTCACGGGGGAACTTCGGATTATCTGGAAGAGGTCGCGGGGCCGTTTCGGGAACTGGAGCAACTTGCTAGGGCAGGCGATGTTGCAGGCGGTAATGCTAAAGCACTCGAAGCGTTACATCACATTTTGGATTGTAAGATGACTCCTGCTTTACAACGGGGAGATATTCTCAGTCATATAGCTGAAGAAGGAGTGGTTCGGCATGTTTAGCACACTCAATGAGGCCCTGAATCATCACACTGTTCTGGAAGAGCGAGGGATCACCTTTATTGAAGGAGAATCCCAGAGCGAATTTTGCAACTTTGCGGAGCTTTATCGGTCCTCAATGTCTGCCCTGCATCTTCTAAGGAAGAACGGAGTAAGTGAAGGATCTGAAGTGATTTTGCAGTTGGATAACACCCGTGAATTCCTCGTTATTTTCTGGGCATGCCTGCTGGGTGGGTTCATCCCTGTTCCATTGACGGTGAGTAAAAATGAAGAATCGCTGGCCAAAACGTTACGTGTAACCAGTGTTCTGAACCGTCCCTTTATTGTAGCGGAATCGCGGCATGTGGAAGAACTTCGTGAGCATCTGTCCCGTATTCCAGATCGAAATTGTGCTCTACTCAATATCCAGGATCTGATAAACCAGAACCTGAAACATCAAGAGCAACCTATTTCTGCCAACCCTGACGATGTTGCCTTTATTCAGTTTTCTTCGGGTACAACGGGAGAACCCAAAGGTGTGAAACTGACTCATCGCAAACTTCTCGCGAACATTTATGATCTGGAAGAACGTTTGGGAGCCACCTCAGAAGATGCTTTTCTAAATTGGATGCCACTGACTCACGACCTCGGCATGATTATGTTCCATTTGCTCCCGCTCGTGGCCGGGTTGAATCAGTATCAGATGCCAACATGGCTTTTTATAAGACGGCCTGTTCTCTGGTTGCAAACCGCCAGCCACTTCAAGGCAACAATGCTCGCTTCGCCTAATTTCGGAATCAAGTATTTCTTAAACGCGTATCACAAAGCTGCGAACCAGCGCTCTTTTGATTGGAATTTAACTCCAATTAAAGCGATCGTGAACGGTGCAGAACCTATCGATGTGGACGCATGTCGACAATTTTTAGATGAGATGGCCGTTTTCGGACTTGACGGGAAATCGATGAAAATGGGATATGGCATGGCTGAAGCTTGTGTGGCGGTATGTATTCAGGAGCAGAACGAAGCGTTCACAACGTATTATGTCCGTAGAGATAATCTCAGTGTCGGGGACCAGGCTGTTTTTCTATCAAGTGAGGATGAAGCAGGGCTGGCACTCTCTGGAACGGGAACCCCGTTACGAAATAGCCAGGTGAGAATTTGTGATGATTCTGGTCGTACGCTCCCCAAGGGTTATATCGGATATATCCAGATCAAGGGTGCGAATATTACAGACGGATACTATAACAATGAAGAAGCGACCAACAAACTTTTTACGCCGGACGAATGGGCTCATACAGGTGATCTGGGCTTTCTAATCCATAATCACCTGGTGTTTACGGGGAGAACCAAGGACATCATCATCATTAACGGCTCCAACTATTATCCCTATGATATTGAACGCATTGCAGAGGAATGTACGGATCTGAAAATCAAACGAATGATTGCTTGTGGAGTATATAACGAAGCTACAGGCACGGAAGAGGTTGTATTGTTTGTCTTGTACAGAGACAAGCTGGAAGAGTTCGGACGTCACGCGGATCAGATTCGCAGACATGTAAACCATGTGATGGGTATTCATCTAAGTGTTATTCTACCGATTTCCAAGATACATCAAACGACCAGCGGCAAGTTACAGCGTTATAAATATATTGAAAAATATAAAGAAGGAGCATTTCAGAAAGTCGAAGACGAACTAAGCAAGTGGCAGGAAATGCGGGAACAGGAAGCGTTGGTGCATAGACCTAAAGATGCGACGCAACAAGCGCTGTTTGAAATATGGAGCAAGCTGCTTGGCAAGAAATATTTCGGAGTCCATGACAGCTTTTTCGAGATAGGTGGGACTTCGATTCTCGTTATTCAGATGCTTGAGGAAGTAGACCTTTTATATCCAGATGTCATCACACTAACTGATATTTTTGCCTATCCTTCTGTGGAACAGCTCGCACAGCTGATTTCCAGTTCAGATGGATTGTCAAAAAAGGAGATACCGCTCCAAGCAGTCCAGTTGGAAGCGCCGTACTTCGAAGCGGAGTGGAGCGGAGCAGAGAATCAGTACCGTATGGTGATGTCCTCGTCGCAACGAGATCGATTCCAGACATTTTGTCACGAGTTGCAAGTTGCAGACGAAGCGGTATGGCTCGCCCTTTTTTCGAACGCTATTTATGAAATATCGACCGGACCTAAAGTGACCGTGCATACCATGATGGACGGCAAAGGCTGGATTGTGCCTTTTCACGTGGATTTTGCGCAAGTTGAAAGAATAGAAGATTTGCTCATCCTGGCTGGTGCGAAGAAAAAAGTGGGTGAAGCAGAAGTGTACCATACGAGAGATATTGAAAGACATGTGACTCGCATTGAACCTGGATATGTCCGCTGCCTGTTCGCACAAAAAGGGTGGTTGCATACAGAAGATGCCCTTCATAACGTATTTGACATGATCATGGAGTGGGAGGACTTAAAAGATACATCAGAGCTTTTTTTCCGCTACAACCCTTCCAGAATGAACGGGGTTCTTATGAAAGAGTTGTTCCAGACAGTCGCGGACTCCATTGAGTCTCTACTGAGTGTTGATAGGGTTACCAACATTTCGGTATCACAGTAAGTGAGAAGGGGAGAGTCGATGAAAAAAAGTTTGTTGCCTCGCCGTACGAAAGAAGATCATATTCCAGCTGCAGTTATTGAGGAGCAGTCAGGTAAGGATATCGCGGTGATCGGCATGTCGCTCAAAGTCCCTGGTGCGGATTCACTGGATCAATTCTGGAGCAATCTGTGTCGCGGTGAAGATTGGATTCGTGAAGCTCCAAAGGTCAGAATGTCAGAGGGGGGAATAAAGGCACCACGACGTGGTTATTTGACCGAGATTGACACGTTTGATCATTTTTTCTTTCGAATCCCGCCTAAAGAGGCAACGTTAATGGACCCGTATCAAAGGTTGTTTCTTGAAATAGCATGGAGTGCGATTGAGGATGCAGGCTATGGCGGGGATCGCATAAAAGGAAGTCGGACTGGTGTTTATGTCGGATCAGGACATGAAAACGAGTATAAACAAATGATCTCTTCTTACAATACAGATCTGTTGTCGGCAGCGGCAGTAGGTAACATGTCCTCCGCTATAGCGAGCAGAATCAGTTATTTGCTTGATCTTAAAGGTCCAAGTTTGGTCATTGATACGGCCTGCTCTTCATCGTTAATGGCTGTTCATCTAGCTTGTCAGGCACTGCTCTCCAGGGAATGTGACATGGCTATCGCTGGAGGCATTCAATTAATTCTAGATCCACAAGCCGAACAGCCCCAGATCGGAATTGAATCCCCTTCGTCTAAAGTCAGGGCGTTCGATGAAGAAGCTGACGGGACGGTAAGAGGAGAGGGCATGGGCGCTATTCTGCTTAAACCTTTGTCCAGGGCCATTGCGGACAATGATCTTATATACGCCGTAATTAAAGCAAGTGTCTCCAATCAAGATGGCAAATCCATAGGCATTACGTCACCTAACCGGTCGGCTCAAGAACAGCTTCTTATTCGTGCTTGGGAGCGTGCAGGTATTCACCCGTCTTCCTTGTCCTATATCGAAACGCACGGTACAGGAACACCCATAGGCGACCCGATTGAGGTTCGTGCTATCCATAATGCGTTCCGTCTGTATACCGATAAAGTCCAGTTCTGTGCGATCGGCTCACTTAAGCCCAATATCGGACATTTGTATCATGCCGCTGGCATTGTTAGTTTTATTAAATCAGCGTTGGCGCTTCATCATGAACAGCTTCCGCCTTCGCTCTATTTTGAAAAGCCCAACCCGCAAATCGAATTTGCGAATTCTCCTGTATATGTCAATGCTCACTTATCGGATTGGAAGAGAGGTACGGATGTACGCCGATGCGGAGTAAGCTCTTTCGGTATGAGTGGCACCAATTGTCACGTTGTGCTGGAAGAGGCAAGCGAAAGAAAGGTTGTTCTTTCGCCGAATACAGAGAACGGACCTTCCTTGTTTACTTTATCTGCCAGAACGCTAACCTCTTTGCGGTCTCTGATCGATAAATATCGTCTTTTTCTTCTTACATCTGACCCACAATCTTTTACAGACATTTGTTATACCTCGAATATTGGTAGAGGCCTGTATGAGTACAAACTTGCAGTAATAGCACATCACCATCAAGAGTTACGGGACAAGCTGGCATTTTTGCAGTACGAGACTTTCACCGGACAATACGGTGAATTGGCGGAGGGAATCTGGTTCGGTGGACCTGAACAGGATGGCTCTTCAACTTCCTCCGACCTGAACTTGAACGTTGCCAAGCCAAGTCTGGTAAATGTTAATGTCTTGAATCAGATCGCTACCCAGTATGTTTGTGGTCAACCCATCGATTGGAAAGGTCTCCATGCTGGAAGCAACAAGCGTGTAGTTTCAGTTCCGACATACGCATTCGATCGACATCGCCACTGGATTGTTCCTGTGATGGTGGAAGAGAGCAGTGGGGGAGTACCCCACAAACCGGAGGATAAAAAGGAGAATTCAACGATGGAACATCGGGTTGTCCAGAGCGCAAATATTCATTTTTTCACAAGCGCGGTACAGGAAATGATATCGAATATTTCAGGGTACTCCCCAGAAAACATCGGGATAAATCGAAACTTCATGGAGCTTGGCATGGATTCTATTTTGCTGGTCAATGTCAAACATGCAATCAAAAATGAATTTGGCGTAGATATTCCGATGCATCTGTTTTTCGAAGAAATGTCTACCGTCGCTGAAGTAGGGAAATATATTGCCAGTCAATCTCAGCAATTGCCAGAGTCTCCGATTCTAAACGGGCAAACAGAGGATAAGGGAGTGCCTCAGGATGCCGTACTTTTGCAAAATGTATATGTACATCCGTATGCAGCGTCATCAGAGGAAGAGCGCGAATCGAGTAATCTATCCGTAGCAGGTTCAGGTCTGGAGGGCATTGTACAGAAGCAACTGGACTTGATGACTCTCCAACTTTCCATGCTACAGGCAGGTTCGGCGGGATCGGAAGCTTCTGCAATTCGTTTGTCGGCGGCGACGGCGGTACAGGCGAATAAATCGGTGGAAAAAGACTATTTCGACAATTCGACGGATAGCCAGAGCGTGCCCTCTAATCTTACAAAAGAACGTGTGCAGACCAATCGGCCCTACGTCCCGTTCCAGAAGCTTGAAACGCATTCGAAGACAGGATTGAGCCCTGTGCAAGAGCATTTTATAGACGAATTTATTTCCAGATATACTGCCAAAACAGTTCGATCACAGCTTCATACACAAGCATTCCGTAAATTGGTGGCCAATAATCGCAATGTGGCAGGTTATCGCCCCTACTGGAAGGATATCGTCTATCAGATCGTTGTTGATCAGGCCGAAGGATCTGGCATTACGGATATCGATGGGAATCGCTATATTGACTTGACGATGGGCTTCGGTGTGAACCTGTTCGGCCATCAGGTGTCTTTTATTAACGAAGCAATGCAAGAGGCTATGCAAAAAGGAATGTGTGTTGGCCCGATCAATGCAGCGGCTGGTCAGGTTGCTTCTGCCTTGCATCAATTGACTGGCGTAGAACGTGCTGCGTTTTTTAATTCCGGGACAGAAGCGATCATGGTTGCCATGCGTTTGGCTCGAGCGGCTACAAACCGAAGAAAAATAGTGATCTTTTCAGGTTCTTATCACGGTACTTTCGATGGTGTTTTGGCTATGAGTGCAGGACTTGGAGGCAGTAGCACACCAATCGCTCCAGGGATTTTGCAAGGTATGGTGGATGATCTGATTGTCCTGAATTACGATCATCCCGAATCACTGCGGATCATCGAACAGCGTGCTGGAGAGCTGGCAGCAATACTTGTAGAACCGGTACAAAGCCGTAGGCCAGACATTCAGCCAACCGCTTTTCTCAAAAAGCTGCGTTCGTTGACCGCCACAGAGGGCATCGCTTTGATTTTTGATGAAGTCATCACCGGATTTCGGATTCATCCTGGAGGTGCACAGGCATGGTTCGGCATTGAAGCCGATATGGTGGTCTATGGCAAGGTGGTCGGTGGAGGTTTGCCGATTGGCATCGTCGCTGGAAAAGAACGATATTTGGACGGCATAGACGGAGGGATGTGGTCTTTTGGGGATTCCTCGTTCCCTCCGCATGAAGAACGGAGAACATTTGTAGCCGGAACGTTCTGCCAGCATCCGTTGGCTATGAATGCTGCTCTGGCAGTCCTGCAGCGGTTGCAGGAGGAAGGTCCGGCCCTTCAGGAGCAATTGAACAGGAAAACGGCGGCTTTGGCAGACAGATTGAATCATTATTTTGCAGAAGAACTGGTGCCGCTTGAGATTGTGCATTTTGGTTCCTTGTTCCGTTTTGTGCAAAAGTCTGATCTGGAGCTTCTGTACTACTTGTTAATCGAGAAAGGAATTTATATTTGGGAAGGCCGAAACTGCTTTTTATCCACAGCTCATTCGGAAGCGGATATCGATCGTATTGTAGATGCCGTGCAATCAAGCGTAGAGGAATTGCAAAGTGCCGGATTCCTGCCTCCGAGTTCACCGACCTCGCCGGGAGGCGGGAGAAAGCAAGCCGGCAAAGCATTGACCGTAGAAGTGGGGAGACAAGCCGAGCCCCATCCGCTTACATCGGAACAGACGCAACTCTGGTTTGCATCTCTGGCCAATGACCATATGAGCGATGCTTACGTGGAATCTGTTGTACTTCGTTTGGAAGGAGCAGTGGATAGCGAAAGGTTACGGGAAGCCGTTCGTTATGTGGTCCAAAGACACGGGATGTTGCGAACCCATTTTTCTAACGATGAAGGGTTGTATTACACGGAGCTGTTTGAGAATGTAGCTTCGAAAATTATGTTTGAAGAAGCGGAAGATATAGAAGAGTCAAAGGGTTTGCCCAGATCCATTCAACAAAAATGGACCAATGGATTTGATCTGTCCAACAGTCCTTTGATCCGCTTTTGTCTGTTACATCATGGACAGCATCAGTATAGACTCATCATGCAAGTGCATCATTTAGTAGCAGATGGCTGGTCCATTGTTCAGATTTTGAAAGAGATTGCCGGATACTACACGATGCAAAATCGGTTGCAGTCTCCTGACCCTGTATTGTTTTCTGCATTTGCACAGTGGCAACATAATCTGCCGCTGGAGGAGAAGCAACATGCTAGGGCGTTTTGGACTAAACGACTCTCCGCTCCGAAGCCGGAGTTGGTTGTATCTGCTAGACTCGCTTCGGAGTCTGTCTCACTCTATCCGGGAATGCGTCTGTACAGGAACTTAAATACTGAATTCACGGCAGAGTTGAGGGCATTTGGCAAAAAAAAGGGTGTCTCCTTATTTATGCTTATGCTTGCGGCATACAACATGCTGTTATCTCGAATTTCAGGTCTCCATCAGATCACGGTTGGTATTCCCGTGGCTGGTCAGCTCCAGATGGGGCTGCCACAATTGGTGGGTCAATGTGTCAACTTACTGCCCTTTTCAAGCCAGTTGCCAGCTAAGGTAGAACTATCCGAATACGCGACACAAGTAAGGAGCGAAATGCTTGAGCTACTGGAGCACCAACGTTGCTCTTACGTAGATATCGTTACAGTGCTAGTCACGGAAGGAGGATCTGTTTATCCTCCAGTCATCAATACCATTTTTAATTTTGACAAAACGCCTGAATTTCACTTCGAAGACCTGAGAGTACAGCTTGAGTCGTTTCCGCCATCGTCCTTCAAATACCCGATCAGCATGAATGTTCTTGAGGTGGATCAAGAATTGGTGCTGGAATTAGATGTGGGGGATGGAGTATGTGGACGGGAAGAGGCCGAAGGCTGGCTTGAAACATACACCTTATTACTGGATACGCTTGAGTCCAAAGTATGGAAGGAAGGAGAGGCAGAACCAAAGTCTCGGTGTAGTAAAATACATACTTTGTTATCGACACCATCGTTTGTTTCATCCGAGAAGCTTGCTGCTTCCCTTAATCCGTACAGAAATGATCTCACTGCCGAGCAAGCTCGGAAAAACGTAAACGATAGAGCTGCAGGGTATACCCCTCCGGTTACGGAAATGCAGATCAGGATTCATCGGATATGGCTTGAAATGATGAAGCTGGAAAACGCCGGCATTCATGATCATTTCCTGGAAGTGGGTGGTAATTCACTTGCAGCGACAGTCATTACGGCCCGACTTCAGGAAGAGTTAGGGATCAACGTTCCGCTAAGTCTGTTGTTCCGCCATCCAACGATCGCCGAGTTAGCACAGGTGTTGGACGATGTTCCCACGGCTGAATCCCTTCGGATTCCGAAGGCGCGTTCAGCCGATTGCTACCCACAGTCCGCTTCTCAGCGTTCGATCTTTGCTGTAGAGAAACTGGGTAGAGCAGGTACGGCCTACAACGTCACGGGACTGATCACTGTGGAGGGCTCGCTTGACCTACAGCGCTTGAAAGTGGCGGTCAACTCGCTGGTCAAAAGGCATGAGTGTTTGCGAACCACTTTTGATCTGGATGAAGACGAGCCGGTACAGCGTGTGCTCAGTGAGTCATTCATGGAAATTCCCATGCATTTGCTGGACAGTGATACGACGGAGGAGATGATCCTGCGCACGATTCGGCCGTTTGACCTCGAACAAGCACCGCTGATGCGGATGGAGTACTGGACTGAGCAAAAGGAATCTGGACGGCAGTATTTGCTGATGGATATGCACCATCTGATCGCAGATGGACTTTCAGCGAATCTGCTGCTGGAAGAGTTAATCCAGTTGTATGACGGTCAAAGTTTGCCGACAGTCACGTTGCACATGAAGGACTTCACCCAATGGCAGTTGGGCCGCTTCGGCGCAGGAGATATGAGGGAAAGCAAGAAATACTGGGCTCAGCAGTTCAAGGACGGAATACCGCGGCTGGATTGGGGAATTCATCATCAGCGGCCTGCTATACGCAGTTATGAAGGAGAAAGATACGGTTTCAAGCTACCTGACGAAATCCTGGCACGTATCAAGGCATATGCCGCGGCTGAGAAAGTCACGTTATACAGCTATTTTCTAGCTGCATATAAGGTGATGTTGTCTAAATATTCTGTTCAGGAGCACATCATGGTTGGCACAACCGCATCGGGACGGTTGTATTCGGATATCGAACGAACTCCCGGTATGTTCGTCAACACCATTCCGTTGCGAAGCGATCTCGCCAGCAACCAGTGGTTCTCCAAGCTGGTCCATGAAGTGCAGGTAAATGCGTTGCATGCATTGGAGCATCAGGAATATCCGTTGGAACAATGGATTGCTCTCGAGAACGAGGAGCGGGATTCGGGTCGGAATCCTTTGTTTGATGCGGTCTATGTTTACCAACATCAGGCTCTTTCTATCGATCCGCAAATAAGTGGTGGTGTCAAGTTCACGGCTTCCGAGTACAAAAACAGAATGGCCAAGTTTGACCTGACACTGGAAGTTGTAGAGAAACAAAATGAACTGTATCTCGATCTTGAATATTGTACGGCAGTATTTCACCCTGAAGCTATAGAAGCAATGGCTGGACACTTGATTGCCATTTTGGAAGCTGTGTCCCATCAACCCGACGTTTCTATCTCGGAAATCAGTATGCTCCATGCTTCGGAAACCAAGCAGTTGCTCCATGAATTTAATGAAACGGATAACCCGCTGCTCCTTGATCAGCCCATCTTCGTTTTATTTGAAGAACAAGTTCAACGTACACCTGGTGCAATAGCAGTATCTTGTGCAGGCGTGCAACTCACCTACCTTGAGCTTAACATGAGAGCCAATCAATATGCTCAGGTGTTGAAGGAGCAGGGAGTGCTGAGAGAGATGGCCGTTGGCCTGGTTATGAGGCGATCTCCCGATCTGCTGGCAGCCATTCTCGGTATATGGAAAGCAGGTGCCTGTTATGTGCCGATCGATCCATCGTACCCGAGGGACCGTATCCGTCATATATTAGACGACTGTAAGGCACAGTGGGTCATTGCGGATGCAGCCTATGAGGAATTGTGCAATTTCTCGGGTTCAGTAATATTGACGGAGGAAGTGCACGGAAACGTACCTTTAACACCAGTGAACCTCGAACAGATTGCCGGGCCTGACGACCTGGCCTACATCATCTATACATCAGGTTCTACGGGCAAGCCCAAGGGCGTTATGGTAGAACATCGAGGTTTGACCAACTACATTCGTTGGGCAGATCAGACCTATGTACGAGGGGAAAAGATTTGTTTTTCGTTGTATTCATCCATTTCATTTGACTTGACGGTAACATCGATGTTTACACCCTTATTGTCGGGGAACCAAATTATTATTTATTCGGAAGATGTGGAGTTTGCGCTTGAACGGATTTGTGAAGATGGTGAAGCGGATCTCATTAAATTAACGCCTTCCCATCTAAAACTCCTGTCTCTTTATAACACAAAAGGATCAAGCTTGAAGCGTTTTATTGTAGGTGGTGAAGCATTTGAGAGCTCCGCGGCAGCGGATATTATCTCTATGTTCGGTCCGCATGTTGAAATTTACAACGAGTATGGCCCTACTGAGACGGTCGTTGGCTGTATGATCCATCAATACGACCCTGCTGAACCATATAGCGAGGTGCCTATTGGCTGGCCGATTGACAATATGCGGTTATATGTTTTCGATGAACAAGGGAATTTGCAGGCGAAACATCTTCCCGGAGAACTGTGCATTGCCGGTGTTGCCGTAGCCAGAGGATATGTTAACCAGCCTGAGCTGACCGAGGAGAAGTTTGTATCGGACAGATTCCATGAACCGGGCAAAGTTTACCGTACCGGAGATCTGGTGCGTTGGTTGCCAGCAGGTGGAATGGAGTATCTAGGCAGAATCGATGAACAAGTTAAAATTAGGGGTCACCGCATTGAAATGGGAGAGATTCGCAATTTGCTTCTCACATATTCATCTATTCGAGAAGCGGCAGTGATTGTCAAAGAGACGGAAAGTAGCGGAAAGCGTTTGTGCGCGTTCTATGTCTCGACAGGAATTTTGGAGATTGCGGAGCTGGAAAGGTACCTCTCGACGTATCTGCCTCCATATATGTTGCCGTCCGAATATATTCGTTTGGATCGACTCCCGCTTTCTGCCAATGGAAAGGTGGATATCAAGAAACTGCCTGTTACGTTGGCAGAACCGACTCCGTTCGAGCATCCATCCCTGGTTGAAATCCCTGGTGAGGTGGAGTTGTTGCAGGCATGGCGTGAAATACTCAGAGCGCCTGATGCCAGCAGAGATGATCACTTTATGCGACTTGGCGGGGATTCGATCAAGGCGATACAGATTGCGGCTCGTATGAAAAAGTGTGGATATCGGCTTGAATCGGCTGAAATTTTACGTTTGAAAACGGTGAGCAACATCGCCCCAATGCTTATAGCGTTGGAAGAGACATCCCCCCGTAAAACTTCAGGGCCTGTAGAGGGTGATGTACCACTGTCGCCTATTCAACAATGGTTTTTCAAGCAAAATTTTACCGAAATGAATTATTGGAATAACAGTGTGACGCTGATTAGTGTTACGAGGTTCAACGAACTGTTTGTCAGAGAATCACTCAGATTACTCACGGTTCATCATGATGCATTGCGAATGACATTTAAGCGAAATGGCAACCACATTCAGCAATCTTGTCAACATTCAGATCGGCAGGCTTTTGCATTCCAAGTAGCCGAGTCAATAGAGGAGACGAATAGCGAGCAATTCAAGGCTGTCAAGGAACGAATGATGGAAGAAATGCACCGGGCAATGGATCTGAAGCATGGACCATTAGTACAGGCGGGCCTCATCCAGGGGTCAGATCGGGACGAACTAATCTTTACGATTCACCATTTAGTCATCGACGCCATATCCTGGCGCATTTTACTGGATGATTTTTATGATATCTACATTGCTCTCGAACAGAATATCCAGCCAGTTCTGCCTTCTATATCCGATTCTTATAAGGATTACGCACAGAGAATGCATACGTATGCTGCTACTGGTGAATGGAAACATGAAGCGCAATATTGGAAGAATGAAATGGCGCGACCAGTTTCGTCGCTCATTGGGGACGGGATACACACGAAGGGTCAGGTTCGAGATAGTGAAGTGGCAAGTCTTTATTTTACACAAAAAGTCACTACGACCCTCGTACAATCGGCGACCGAGCGATACGAGGCGGATACCGCGTCTTTGTTGCTTGCTGCCTTAGGTACTGCAATGGAGGCAATGGGTGTTCGAGATGGTCTATGGGTCAACATGGAGGGACACGGCCGGGAAAGTTTCGGTGAAGCTGTAGATTATTCACGAACAGTCGGCTGGTTTACATCGCATTACCCGATTTATCTGGATACTTCAGTAGCCCAAATGCCACACCTTTATGTTGCACAGCTTCATCGTGAGTTGCAGCGTATCCCTCACAGGGGTGCTGGATATAACGTAATGAAGTACATGCTGCCCGAAGCAGTGACCAGATCATTCCATGGATTTGAGATTGAGCCACAGATTTGCTTCAACTACCTTGGTGAAATGGATGACCGTCGTTATCAAAATCTGTTTCGGCTTTCGCAGCTTCCGATGCACGGAACAGAGAGTCCAGATGCGGACCGCCCATTTGCAATCACTTGCAATGTGCTCTTATCGGACGGGCGGATGCTGGTGGAGTTTGATTACAATAAACATCAGTTCCAAGCAGAAACCATCCAGAGAATGTTGCAAGGTTTCCTTAATGGTTTGCAAGACATGATGTATGCCGGTGAGGGAGAGATAGTTACAGAAGAGGAACACGATGGATTTCAGCTGGTACCTTCTGCAGAAAGGGAGGTCCTTGAGCAGGTAGCGCCTTTTCCAATGCTCAAAGCTTATCCGCTGTCACCTATGCAGGAAAGTATGTTGTTCCATTACCTTCGGTTTCCGGATTCCTCGGCTTACGAAGAGCAATGTGTCATTCATTTGCAAGGTGACCTTAACCCAGAACGGCTTAGAGACTGCTTTCAGCAGGTGGTTAATCAACATGACATTCTTCGTACATTTTTTGCCTTGCGTGGGCTCGAACGGCCGCTTCAGGCAGTGGCGAAGTCATGGAATCTTCCCTTTGAGTTTATGGATTGGACGGCGGAACATGGCGGATGTGAGCGCGAGAAGCTTCAACAGTATCTTCAACAAAATCGTGAACGGCGCTTTAATCTATTTGTTGAGGTCCCTCTGAGAGTAACGCTTATTCGAACAGACGATAACGCGTATAGTCTGGTTTGGAGCTTTCATCATATTTTGCTTGATGGGTGGAGTGTAGGCCTTCTTCTTAGTAGTGTCTTCGATCTATACGCCGATCTGTCTGATATACAATCACTTGTCTCAGCGCCGCACTATGGGGAATATATCGGGTGGCTTGAACGGCGAGATCCTTCTGTGGCTGAATCGTACTGGGGGACGTATTTAACGGAATACCGAAGTAAAAATGTGCTACCACGGTTACATGGATCGAGTGGTGCGTATGTGCGGGAGGAACTAACCCGTAACTTGCCAGAAACGCTCCAGGAAGCACTTAAGCAATTATCCGCCGAATACGGTTTGACGCTAAATATTTTGTTTCAGGCTGCTTGGGCGACGGTATTGCAGAATCTCAACGAAACTGAAGATATGATCTTTGGCGCAGTTGTATCGGGCAGAAGTGTCGAGGTACAAGATATCGAGAACATGATGGGGCTATTCATTAATACGATTCCTGTTCGGGTAAAGTCAGCTTCGGGTACCTTTTTGGAACTCGCATCACAACTTCAGTGGGAACAGATGGAAAAAGAACCCTATTCCCATATTCCACTTTCTTCAATCCAAAAGTCTGGCGGCGGGGTAGTTCTGGATCATATCCTTGTATTTGAAAATTATCCGCTGGAACTGCAGCTTCCTTCCGGACTGGAAATGGTAGATTACGATTTACATGAGTATACAAGCTATGATTTTAACCTGATCATTGAGCCGCATGAGAACTTCCTCATTCGATTTGTTTACAATAGTGCCGCACATAGAGTAGAAGAGCTGGAAGATTGGATGAACTGTCTGCTCATTGTTCTCAGTCAAATCAGTGAAAATCCGAATGTGTTGTTGAAAGATCTTTTCCCGGATGAAATTGTAACGAGTTCAGATGAAGGAGAAAGTCTAATTAAATTCCATTTCTAGACAACCAGGGGGATGAAGTGACATGGATCGAACGTCGCAAAAAGAGGCTGTTTCCGCACAGGAACTAAGATTGCAAAAGAAGCACTGGGTAAAAAAAATGCTGGCACTCAAAACGGAGGAAACGTTGTTCACGTCATCCTTTACACCTCAGCATGAGAAGTCCGCTGTTCAATCCTACCCGTTTAAGTTGGCACAGAATGTAAGCGAACGGTTGCGCACCATGAGCGGGGAATCCAAAGAAGCTCTGTTTTTGATTTTACTGACAGCTTTAAAGACTCTTCTTCACAAGCATACCAGCAGTGATTCGCTTACCGTTGCTTACCCGGTGAACAGAATACAAGACACAAGCGAATGTTCGCCGGAGCCAAACTGGATTCCACTCATCGACCATTCCCCGAAAGGCTGTACTTTCCGGGAATGGCTAAATGAACTTAAATCGACATATATCGAGACAGTCAAACACAGTGATTATTCGATGGACCGCCTTGTAGACGATATGAAGGTTGTCCATGACCGGGATTACGCTTTTCTTCAACATATTCGTTTTTCCATTCAGGGGATGTACAACGTAACAGATGTAGAGAGTGAGACGCTGGGCATGCGGCTTCATATGTATTGGAGTCAGGACAAGCTGTGCGGTGTGTTAGCCGGCAATACCCGCTTCTTTAACACCGCTGATTTGGAGCGTTTTGCGAAACAGTATGGGGTTATCATTGAACAATTAATAGAGAACCCGGATCGTCCGGTGGAGGCCAGTGGGGTGCTTGCTGGACTAGAACGCGACCGATTGTTGAATGAATATGCAACAGGGCCGCGCCGGACCTATGGTTCCAGTGTAATGGGTTTGTTTGCGGAGCAAGTCCAGCAGACACCAGAGGCTACAGCCATCGTGACATCGGATGCTTCGATACGTTATGCAGAGCTGGAGGAAAAAGTAAACCGCTGGGCTACTGCATTGATTAAAGACGGAACAAAGCAAGGGGATATCGTAGGACTTTACCTTGACCGAAGCCTGGAGACGGCCATTGCAATCTTAGCCGTGTGGAGGGCGGGGGCATGTATTTTGCCAATAGATGTGCAGACGCCCGCAGAGCGAGTTCGATTCATACTGAAAGATGCCGGGGTAAATCGTCTGCTCACACAGGCCCGTTATGTTAGTCTTTCTTTGTTCCAAGACGTGGAACGATTACTTTCGTGTGAAGACCTGGATGCAGCAAGTAATGATGGTGAGATCCTTGTTCCCATCACGGCTGAACTACCCGCTTATATTATATATACTTCGGGAACAACCGGGAATCCAAAAGGAGTAGTCGTATCTCATGGAGGACTGGTCAATTCAATCGCATGGAGAAAAGAAGAGTACGCATTGGGAGTAGAGGACAACACGATCCAGCTCTTTTCCTATTCCTTTGATGGCTTCATGACGGGATTCTTGACCCCGCTTGTGTCGGGAGCAAGTCTCTTTATGGCTACCGAAATTCAGGTTAAAGATCCACTACGTCTGAAGCAATTGCTTATCGTATATCAGATCACTCATTTTATATGTGTGCCTTCGTTGTACCGCCTGCTTTTGCAACAGATTAAACCGGAAGACAAACTGTGTGTGCACCTTATTACGCTTGCAGGGGAGAGTGTCTCTCCTGCACTGGTTCAGGAAAGCAGAGAACGGCTTCCGGATGTGAAGATATACAACGAGTATGGTCCTACTGAATCCAGTATCGTCGCTCTCTGTAAAAGAGATGTGGAACAGGGAGAGAAGGTGACGATTGGTCGTCCGATATCGAACATGCGTGCATATATTCTCGATCATTGGAACGAGCCTGTTTCGCCGGGAATCGTTGGGGAACTTTGTTTGTCGGGTCCGGGTCTGGCTCGCGGTTATCTTAACCAGCCTGAGCTTACTGATCAAGCTTTTGTACCCAATCCGTTTATTGCGGGTGAGCGACTATATCGGACTGGAGATCTGGCCAAATGGACGGAAGAGGGGGAGATCTGTTGTCTCGGGCGCAAGGATGCTCAGGTGAAGTTAAGAGGATATCGGATTGAGCTTCCCGAGATTGAACAGTGTCTTCAGAGCTACCCAGGTGTTCAAGCGGCAGCGGTTATATGTGAGGAAGAAGAAGGCATTCCCGTCCGATTGATTGCTTATCTTCAAACCGACGACATCAAGGCTGTTGAATTACGTGATTACATGGCAAGAGAGTTGCCTTTCTATATGCTTCCGGCGCGCTATTATCGACTTCATCAGCTTCCGCTGTCCGAAAACGGAAAGTTGGACAAGAAGGTGATCTCTTCCATGGATTGTATCAACCTGGATGTTGAATTCCGAGAGCCGGAAAATGAAACGGAACAGAAGTTATGTGAGATATTTGCTGATGTTCTTGGATTGAAGAGGGTATCCGCAGATGAGAATTTTTTTACTGCAGGAGGACATTCCCTTAAAGCGACGATGCTGATGTCCAGAATTCAGAAAGAATTCCGTGTGGAGATCAGTGTAGATCATATTTTCGAAAAGCAGACCGTCAAGGCGTTAGCGGAAGTGATTACTTTAAAAGAAATCAGTGCTTGTCCGGCAATTTCGCCTGCAAATCCGGGGGTGCATTATCCTTTATCTTTTACGCAAGAGCAGATGTACACGCTGTTCTGTAATGATCCGCATTCAACCGCTTATAACATGCCAGAGGCTCTTGTTATCGAAGGGGATTTCGACGATCAGCGACTTCGGTATGCGCTTGAGGAACTGACGAAGAGACACGAAATTCTTCGAACGACTTTTTATGCAATCAATGGTGATCCTGTTCAGGAAGTACACGATGAGAACGTCGTCTCACTTGAGTATTCTGAGCAGGCTTCAACTAATCTTGAAGAAACGATAAGACAATTTATCCGTCCATTTGATCTGGCAAGACTGCCGTTATTTCGAGCAGGAATAACGAAGATGGGGCCGAGAAAACATCTGCTTCTGATTGATCTTCATCATATCGTAGCTGACGGAGCCTCCATTGGCATATTCATCTCAGAACTGGCGAGCATCTACAATGGAGATTCATTACCTGAGATCAAACTTCACTACAAGGATTTCTCGGTATGGCAACATAAACAGAAAGAGGATCGTGCATTTCAGGCTCAGGGGCAGTATTGGACAGATCAGTTCAAAAACGGAGTTCCCGTTTTGAGTCTGCCATATGATCACCCTAGACCGAAGCTTAAAGGTTTGGAGGGTAGCAGAATTAACTTTACCGTTGATGCAACTCGCACGTCGTCTCTGAAGAGGCTCGCTGCCGCAAATGGCGTTACGTTATTCATGTTGCTCCTGACAATGTACCAGACCATGCTCTCCAAGCTGTCCGGACAGAAGGAACTGGTCGTTGGTTCGCCAGTCTCCGGCAGAACACAGGCCGATCTGGAACACACGATGGGCATGTTTGTAAATGTGGTTCCCATCCGTGCCGAGGTGTCACCGCAATTACGTTTCACTGAGCTCCTGACTCAGGTAAAACATACGGCGCTGGGTGCGTTTGAGCATCAGGCGATACAATATCAGGATTTGGCACGGAACTTGGGATACACGCCAGATCCCAGCCGTAATCCGATGTTCGACACGATGTTTGTCCTTCAAAATATGGCTGAGAATCGTTTTGATTTTAGAGGACTGCATTTCTCACATGTTGGCTTCGAGCAAACTGTGTCCAAATTTGATCTTACTTTAGCCGGGTTTGAGGGCGGGGATGGTGTGTTGTATTTCGACTTGGAGTACTGCACCCGTCTTTTCCAAAGGGACAGCGTACTGCGTTATGTGGACTATATTATGCATATTATGCAGACCGTTATAGAACATCCGCAGATACTGGTATCGCAGATGACGCTGCTACCCCAAGAGCTTTTGCATGAACAATGGAAGGGACTTAACAGTAAGAATCGATATGATGCACCTGACCTGACTTTACTGGAGCAGTTTGCCCTGCATGCCAAACGATCTCCCCATAAGGAAGCTTTGTTGTTTGGGGATTCACATATGACGTACGAACAGCTGGACACACAGTCAGAACTATGGGCTAACTGGCTACGTTCAAGGGGCCTGGGCCTGGAAGATGTCGTAGCGGTCAGAATGGAGCGTTCCTTCGAACTTGTCATTGCGTTTCTGGCGGTACTCAAGGCAGGAGCGGTATATCTGCCAATCGATCCGGAATTTCCGGCGGATCGCACATCATACATGCTTCAGGACAGCGGAGCAGTGCTAATGATTACGGATCAGGCAGATACACAGCATACCGCAAATCATATGCCTGTTTATCTGCCTCAGGATATGCAATTTACCGATGTGAACACAAACAACGCATTGCACAGACCACAAAGAAACAATCTGGCTTATATTATCTATACTTCAGGGACTACAGGCAGACCTAAAGGTGTGGCGCTAGAACATGCAGGACTAGCTAATCTTTCGACACTCTTTATCTCTACGCTCGGAATACATTCCGAAGATCGCATTCTTCAATTTGCTTCTTGCTCTTTTGATGCATCAATATGGGAGTTTGCCATGGCATTTACTACCGGAGGAACACTGTGTTTAGTATCAGCAGAGACCATTGCTGATCCGGTTCACTTCGAACGGTACGTGGAAAAGGCGAATGTTACAGTTATGACGCTTCCGCCTCCTTACATGGCACGTTTGCAACCTGAGCATTTACCTGGTCTTCGCCTCATGATCACAGCTGGTTCAGAGCCGTCATCGGCCATGCTGTCGACATGGAGCCAGCATATGCGCTGTGTGAATGCTTATGGACCAACCGAAGCATCTGTATGTGCAGCGATATGGGAATATCAACAAGAGGCCGATATGTTATCTGTGCCTATTGGATACTCCATCCCTCATAGCAGACTGTGCGTTGTAGATGCAGAACTGAACCCACTGCCTGTCGGGGTGTCTGGAGAACTATGCATCGCAGGTACTGGACTTGCGCGGAGTTATTTGAATCTGCCGGAAATAACTGCGAGACATTTCGTCTCCTCAGACATGCCAGGGTTTGAACGGATGTATCGCACGGGAGATCTAGTCAAACTGTTACCAGATGGCAGGATGATATACCAAGGCAGAATGGACAATCAGCTTAAGATCAGAGGATACCGTGTTGAACCAAGTGAGATTGAGGCACGACTGCTACAAATAACGGGTGTTCGTGAAGCCGTTGTATTGCCTAGACTGTGGGAAAATGAAAATTCACTAGTAGCCTATTACACGGGTGACCATGCACCAGCATCGCGCGAACTGAAGATCGAGCTTACGACTGTTCTTCCTCATTATATGCTTCCATCATTCTTGGTGAAGCTGGACGGGCTCCCTGTGACGTCAAATGGCAAGGTAGATCATGGTGCACTTCAACGTTTGGAACTGTTGCAAGAGGCAGGGGAGCTATCCCGTATGCCTGAGAATGAACTGGAGGCAACGATCGTTCGTGTGTTTGAACAAGTCTTGAATGTTCATGGAATCGGAACCGATGACTTGTTCCACGAACTGGGTGGCGATTCTATCTCGGCAATGAAAGCCAGCTTTTTGTTGAAAGAGCAGGGGGTTGCTCTGGATGTGAGAGACTTGTTAGTTCATCAATCTCCTGTTGCTCTAGGGAAACGGTTACTTCAAACTACATCTGAAGATGATCAGCAGCTTCAATCGGAAGGTTTACCAGAACGAATATCCGGTGGAGCGAAGACATTCGGTTCACAACAGAAGCAATTGCAACAGGTTTTGGGTGATTCGGAACGGAAGCAACTGATGGTTGCCCGTGCAACCATTGCAGATCAACAAGAGGTATACAGAAGACAATTGACCGCAGAGGTGGAATTGGCCATATTGCCTCTTACCGCTTCCCAGTCCACACATCTCGGACGCGCAGAAAACGTTGGTGTTGTTATGCATTTCCCTGCCGACAAGACATATGAGGATATCCATCAAGCCATTCATGGATTGGTGCAGGAGCAGGAAATGATGAGGTGTTTGTACAATGGCACTATGGCCAAAAGTTGGAGCTTGCGGGAGCATCCTGCCGGATTTAAAGTACCACACGTCAAACTTGAGTCAACCTGCTCCGAAGCAGTAATGGAACAATTGGTTTCGGAATTGTACTATGACAGATTTGAAGAGGATGGACCAGACCGTTTGTTGTACCGAATGGTAGTCATTGAGAACAGCAGAACCGGAGCGAAAGTTTTGGTGTACTCTTCTCATCATGCTTTATCCGACGGGTTAAGTTGCAGTTTAATTGCTGAGGTATTAACAGGGGCGGCATCCACGTTGCACGGGGGAAAACATCCTACCCGATATCGTGATTACCTTCGACGGATCGAGGAGGGGCCGATCGGAATCAGCTTTATGGAACTGGAGCGTCGCTTCGAACTGGGAACGTATCGTCAGCTTCTTCTAGGCATAAGTAACAAGCTCGCGGAGTTCCCGGCCCAGAAGAGCACATCGATCACGTTGGAATGGGAACTTGCAGAAGGAAACCCGGAGGAAGGCTGGCTGAAGGTGCTCGGTTTGCTAGCGGTTTTTGGGCGGGAATATCTTGAACTACCGCAATTGCCTGTACAATTGGTCAGCAGTGGAAGACGATATGGGGAGCATACCTATTATCATCTTGTCGGTAATTTTACGGACTATATCCCATTGGTGCTGAATACCCATTCCCCAGCGGAGCAACTCTTGCAGCAAATTCAAGCATTGAATCAAACGACTTCCGCTCACCAGATCCGTTTCACTGATATGGAGGATCAAGGCACAGGCAAGGGGATTCTGCTCAATTATTTTGGAGCTATACAAGCGGAACCAGAAGATAACGTCATACCTGATGGGGGACCTTCTTTTGCAGAAGCGGCTGATCATTATGGGATTTATTTCTACGTCAGACATGTCGGTTGCAACATGCAAGTGCATATCGCTCTTCCATTCGAGACGAGTGCCGAAGAACTGGAGAAGAAACTGACAGCAGGAATGATTACGGTGCAGTAGCTCAAATCACTAAAACTTTCTTGAAATCTCCGGGCATGTTGCGATGTTCGGAGATTTCAGACTTGATGTACGAAAGGGCGGTGCAGCAATGGGCACAACCGTTGTGTTCAGTTTTCCGTATTTTGGTCATGTTAATCCTACAGTGGGGTTGGTTCAAGAACTGGCCAACCGAGGGGAACAGGTCTATTACTATACAACAGATGCGTATATGAAATATGTACAAATGGAAGGCGTGATATGTCGAAGTTATGGAGATGTGCTTCCACTGTTGGACGAAGAGATCCCTATTCTTACGACAGACCCATTGAAAGTTTTAGACCAGCTTGTTCCACATAAACTGAATAAACATCAGAAGATGGTCCGTTTACTCCTTGAACAGGTGATGGAGGATGATCCAGACTACATTATCCGGGACTGCGAATCTTATTGGGGGAAAATGATCGGCACTATGCTTGATATTCCGGTGATTTGTTATATCACTACCATTGCTTTGAATGAAACGATGATGGATATTCATCATGACTATTTTGTTGCCAATGTATTCGGAAATACGACAGGACGTATGGCGTGGCTTCCCGAGTCCGGCAGTTTCAGCGAATATTTGAATGAATATACAAGGCAACTCTCTCTTCCATATTCTGTAGAATATAGGGCGATCGATGCCTTTTCCGGGGCGGACGACCTTAATCTTGTTTTTACTTCACGGGTTTTCCAGCCATTTATAGAGTCGTTTGGTTCGGATTATCTGTTTCTGGGTCCGATGATTCGTGAGGAGGAACAAGAGGGCGGAGACCTGCCGCATGTTGAACAGGATCTGCCTGTAATCTACATATCGATGGGAACCGTATATAACGACTGTCTTCTTTTTTATCGAAAATGTATCGAAGCATTCCAGGAACATCGGTGGAACGTAATCATGTCTGTCGGACAGCGAATCTCTCTTGAAGAATTGGGGGAGTTTCCCGAGCATTTTACTGTTCGATCCCATGTTCCTCAGCGAAGACTGCTCCAATATGTGGATGTGTTCATTACACATGGAGGTCATAACAGTACCAATGAAGCACTCTACCACGGAGTGCCTATGCTGGTGTTCCCGCAAGCAGCGGATCAGTTTGCTGTGTCCAGCCGGATTGAGGCATTGGGGGCAGGAAGCATCGGCGATAGCCAACACTGCACACCTTCAGATATTTCGTTTATGACGGAACGTATCCTCCATGATAAGGCTTATGCTGAGTCCTGCAAGAGGGTCGGGGAAGAGATCCGTACGGAAGGCGGAGTGAAGCTGGGCGTTGACGGTATTTTTGCGTATCTTGACGAAGGAGTTCTGATAGGTAATACAAATGAGTAAGACGTGTGAATCGTATGACGAAGGGAGTCCGCTATGGCAACGGTAATGATATTTAGCCTTCCATTTTTCAGCCATGTTAAACCAACACTACCCCTTGTTGCAGAGTTGCTGGCACGTGGAGAGACCGTGATTTATTATTCGGATGAACAATATAGAGGGTTGCTTGCCGATTATGATGTGGATTTTCGAAGCTATGGGAATATGAGAGAGTTGTTTGTGGACGACAATGATCCGGGCCTATTTTTGAGTAACCCGCAGACGATGCTGGAGCATCTAGTTCCTGGAGTGATCCAGAAAAGCAGGGCCGTTCTTCATGCGATTTTGGCAGAAGTTATGGCTGAGCAACCGGACTACATTGTCAGGGACAGTGACGCTCATTGGGGCAAACTGATTGCAGAACTGCTTGAGGTGCCAGTGGCCTGTTATGTCCTAACGTTTGCGATCAATCAGGCGCTTTTGGAGAAAGACCATCATTTTCTCATACACAAGGTATTCAGAATCCAAGAAGGCTACGCATTTGCAGACACGACGGCCAGCGAACTAAACCGTTTGGCGGGAGAACTGGCTGAAAGGCATCATATTCAAGATTTTGGCCTGGTAGATGCGTTTAGTGGGAATGAAGAATTAAATCTAGTATATACGTCAAAAGTATTCCAGCCACATTCGGATGTGTTTGATGACCGTTTTGTGTTTATAGGTCCACAGTTCCCTAATGTTAGCTCTGAAATGCTTCAATCCATGAGGATAAGAACGAAACAGGAGCATGAGCTTCCCCTGATTTACATTTCGTTTGGCTCCATCTATACAGATCGCCCGGATTTCTACCTGAAATGTATTGAAGCTTTCAGATACAGCGAAGCTCAAATCATTATGTCAGTAGGGAAAAGGATTGATATTTCATCCTTGGGAGACATTCCCGAAAATATGACGGTATCTGCATTTGTTCCTCAGTTGGAGATTTTAAGCAAGGCAGATATTTTTATCTCTCATGCCGGTTATAACAGTGTGTCCGAAGCCCTTGCATTTGGCGTGCCAATGATTCTGTTCCCTCAAGGGGCTGATCAATTTGCAATTGCATCGAGATTGGAAGAATTGGGAGTCGGTGTGTATGGCCGTGATATGAACATGCCTGCTTCAGATCTAAAGGACATGACGTTTGAAACGATGAGAAGTGAGAAGATGAGAGCTGAAGCGGTGAGATTGGGGAGCAGTTTTTTTGAAACGGGAGGTATGGTGGAGGGCGTGAGTAGAATTTTGGAATTCGTCGAACAAACATAAGATGCAGGCTTATCATCCAACAAACGTTGTTAAGCTAGAATTAATCTAGAGTTAGTTCATTTAAACCCAATGCCAATGCTACAAGATCGGAATCATTGCTTATGATTTTGCTCATGTTAAATGCGAGTCTTGGATTTACACTGGATATAGAGTAGTAATAGAACCAGAATAAATACAGAGCAATACAGAGAGAGAAGACAGGTACTGTTAAACAGTGCCTGTCCTTTTTTTATTGTTGTTACGTTCATCAGAAATAATAAGCGGAAAAGAAGAAGAACGAGGCTTTTTTGACCGTTTAGGAGCACAAAGTATGACATGCCTTAAGAAGATGCACTTCCGTAAAAACTTAATTGTAAACGCTTTAAAAATTCATGGACAAACGCTTCATAAGGGTGATATATTGTTTCTGTAAGAAACAATATTATTTATAACGAATATAAAAATGAATAAAAGGATGGGATACACGATGAACAGCATCGAAACAACACTTAAATCCTTTGACGGAACACAGCTTTATTTCAGCAAAAATTTAGTTGAAAATGCGAAGGCCGCCATAGTCATTGTACACGGATTGGCAGAGCATGCCAGCCGCTATGATTATTTGACAGAGAAATTGAACGGCCGTGGATTCAACGTATACCGTTTTGACCATCGGGGTCATGCAAGATCGGAAGGACAACGAACATTTTATAGTGATTTTCATCATCTGATTGATGATGTCAACGCTGTAGTGGAGGTTGCACTGGAGGAGAGCGGCGATACGCCACTGTATATTATTGGACATAGTATGGGCGGTTTTGCTTCTTCATCATTTGGAACGAAATATCCGGGAAAAGTGAAAGGTATCGTATTATCAGGAGCGCTTACTCGATTTAATACGAAAGTGGCTGGAGAACTGCCGATGGCTCTGCCAGCAGGCACGTATTTCCCGAATGAACTCGGCAGCGGAGTATGCAGTGTTCCTGAGGTTGTATCCGCTTACGCTAATGACCCGCTGGTAGAAAAGCAGATTTCTGTAGATTTGTTTAACAGTCTGGGGTATGGAGTAGAATGGCTGAAAGAACATGCGAAGCAATTTGTTGATCCGGTGCTTGTGTTACATGGAGCGAATGATGGACTTGTTAGCGAAAAGGATTCCCGTGACTTCTACGGAGATATCGCTTCGGCAGATAAAACACTGAAAATCTATGCACATCTCATGCATGAAATATTTAATGAGACAGCACGGGATGAAGTGATTGAAGAAGCGATCTCATGGATTGAAAAACGAATCTGATTTCAGTAGAGTAATAGAGAGAGAATTCGAAGACGAAAGGGATTACGCATGAAATTAGATTGGATGGGTGACCATCGGGAGCTTGTCGAGAAGATCATCAAATACGGCAATGCCTACTCGAACACCTATAAGCTGCAACGAAGCTACGGAACAGATATGACATTCTCTGCAGCCCAGATTCAGACGCTTGAATACATTCTGGAAGCAGAGGATCAGGAAGAGAAGATGTCCGAGATGGCTGCTCGTTTGGGCGTTAGCCGCAGTACTTTTTCTAAAAATGTGAAGAATTTGACTGAAAAAGGACTACTTGAAAAATATCATCTGAGTGGTAACCGCAAAGATATTTACGTCAAACCGTCTGCCAAAGGTCGAGAGGTATACACGAAGTACACCGCATTTGTTCGTGAGCTTTGTTTTGATGACATATTTAAGCTCGCAGATCAGATTACGGAAGCCGACAAAAAAAGCTTTATTCGTATCATGGATCTGTTCGCTGATGTGCTTGTCTGGTATGGTGAAAAAGAACAAGAGCCGTGGAAACTCATCAAAATCGAACCGGATAGTTGATGAAAATTACGAAATGAAAATTAATTCCCTTACAGCGGTCTATACGCTTTAAGGGAATTTTTTTGCGTATAGGACATTCTACAGCCCATTCCCTCCGCGAATGTCGTTCATACAGTATAAAATGCCTAATGCAGAAATGCTGTATAACGATGCTAAACGCAGGGAGTGGGATATGTGAAAACCAACAGTAAAACAAAACTAACCGGACGTGTCATTTTTAAAGGGGATCCAGGGTATGAGGCAGCACGTAAAAACTGGGACCCGCATACCGACAGGTATCCTAAAGTCTTCGTTTTTGCTCAAAAAACGAAAGATGTCTCCAATGCCATCAAATGGGCTCGTGAGAACAACGTACCGATTCGTCCGCGAAGTGGAAGACATGCGCTTGAGGTTAATCTGTCACAGGTGAACGGCGGGATTGTCATTGATGTCAGTGATCTGAACACCATCAAGCTGAACAAAACAACAGGAACAGCCGTTGTGGGAGCGGGAAACCGAGTTGGCAGAATTGCACATACACTCGCACGTCAGGGATTCATTGCTCCATTCGGGGATAGCCCAACCGTTGGTATAGGTGGTATTACGCTTGGGGGAGGGATCGGGCCTCTTCAACGAACGATCGGTCTGATCAGTGATAATCTGCTGGAATTCGAGATGGTGGATGCAAACGGGAAAATCATTCGTGCGAACAAAAAATGTAACGCTGATCTGTTCTGGGCATCGCAAGGTGGTGGCGGAGGAAACTTTGGAGTCTATACCCGTTACAAATTCAAAGTACGCCGGGCACCAGCCAGAGCGACAGTATATCGGATCACCTGGCCTTGGGCTCAGTTCGAGAAGGTACTCAAAGTGTGGCAAAAGTGGGCGCCTTCCGTCGATACCCGGCTCGGGAGTGAGCTGTCTATCGGCCCCAAAAAAGGCGGCAATGTCAGTATGGAAGGTTTGTTTCTTGGTTCTAAATCCGAGGCACTGCGTTTGTTAAAGCCGATGACCAGCACGGGCACACCATCCCAGACGATCATACGTTCAGTGCCTTATACAGAGGCGGTTACTTTTCTTCTACCTCCAGATCCTGTGCTTACTCAGAGATACAGCAATCAATTTTCTTCCGGATTTGGACGAAAGCCGTTCCCGGATCGGGCAATCAAATCGATGCGAGCGTTTCTGGAAAATGTGGAAGGCGAATTCGCCGGTTTCTTTTTCCTCAACTGGGGCGGAGCTGTCAGTCGTAAATCACCTACATCTACAGCATTCTACTGGCGTAAAGCCAAGTTCTATGTGGAATGGAACAGCTCCTGGACGAAACCGTCCCAGGCAGCCAAAAATATTGCCATTGTGCGTAACACACGCCAAAAATTACAGCCTTACATCGTCGGTTCCTACATTAATGTACCGGATCAAGGCATCAAACGCTCAGGTCCGGTGTACTACGGGGCGAACTACGCGAGATTACGCAGAGTCAAAGCCAAATACGATCCCCAAAATGTGTTCAACAACCCGCAAAGCATTCCTCCGGCACGTGGCCTGTAGTTATATCAAAGGAATAGAAAAGGAGCCGCTTGGTGCGGCTCCAGCGATGTAGACATGCCTGGCCTGTTACTTTTTCTGGTTAGCCAGCCACTCCATAAGCGTTACGCTTTTACCTTTGATTTTCACAGGTTTACCATCGAAGTCTTTGGAAATGTCATTGTTTAAAACAGGAATCCAGGACCAGTGTCCATTATACTCGTATGGGGTGTTATCGCCATTTCCTTTGGTGTATACTCCACTTAAATCCAGCACCTTATCAAAATAGGAGTAATGAGCATTTTTGGCTCCCGCAGCAATCAGGCGTTTGTAGGTAGCTGTTGACGTTTTGGACGTATCCACCGTCTGATCCGCTCCTGCCGCCGTGAACCAGATCGGAATATTTTTAAGTTTGGCGATATCCTGTTTGCTCAACAAACGATCCTCGTACGCTTCTGCGGAAGGATAAGCAGCTGCAAAGTAATCCGGGTTCGCAAGCAACATGTTCAAAGTCATAAATCCGCCATTGGAGCAACCGCCAATGTAGATTCGGTCTGTATCAATATCCGTAGCATGCTGCTTCACATATTGTTTGATCAACGCAGTTAACGATTTCGTATACATACTCTTTCCGTCTTTGGTATATTGCCCGGTTCCGTCATTCATCCAGAAGGTTGGAGTCTGGGGCACCAACACAGCAGCATCTCCAAAATACTTTTGGATCGATTCATCGGCTAAAGAGGTCACCTTATTACCCAGCAGGGCAATTCGCGGATCCGTACCTCCTTCACCGGCACCATGAAGCCAGATGATCAGTGGTTTTTTCTTGTTGGTTTCCGGCATATAGGAAGCGTACGTTAGATTAATCTGACCGAACTTGGAGTCCTTGTAACTGAATTTGCCGGATGTATCAAACACGTCGACACCTTGTTCGATCATGGTATGCGGGGTGTCTGGTCTTGTGGTCAAATGCTCAACGGCATTGCCCATGGTATCTTGAAGGGATTTTTGCTGAACAATCGTATATTGAAGCTCAACATACTTATTGGTAAACGATTGCAGATCAAACATAAACGGACTTGCGGTCATTAGATCGGGATGGACTTTCATCTCAATCGTAATATATTGTCCTGCGGAGAGGGAGGTTTTATTGCCGTCTTTGTCCGAAAGATAAGCTCTCTCGATCGTTCTGCTACTGCTGTCTGAGCCATCATACTTTTGCTGCGTTTGAAAATTAATCATTGGATAATTACGTTCCGCAAGAACCTTGAAGGTGTCTTTGGTCAGTGTATTTCCTTGAATGGCTACACCTGTATCCAGAATAATCTTGTAAACACCCGGACCCCAGTCATAACCTTTGGTTACGAGGGAGTAGGAGAAAGGAGTGCGTGACTCGGTAGAATTGTTTGCGCTTACATTTGTGGATGCGAGGAGAGTGGAAGTTAAAGCCAGAGCCAGGAAACCTGAAAGCAGTCCTTTTTTCATCTTCATCAGCATATACCTCCGAATATATTATGTATGTCACCTTTATCATTGTACCATTTCAGGAGGAACATGGGAAATATTGCAACATTTCCTGCTGTTTAACATGCAAAAGAACCGCTTGAAAATCACCTCTAGGTGAGATCCAAACGGTTCCTTTTAGTTGTATTATTGTTTAACAGCTTCGCCGGCAAACACTTCAACGTTCATTGGTGCAGCCATGAATGCCGCAGCTTGTTGAACAAAGGCCAGGAAGTGAGCACTAGAGTTGTGAGCAGCGGTTGCTGGCTCATCTTTCCACAGCTCGATCATCGTGTAGCTTTGCTCACGTTCTGTGCTTTTCACCAGATCATAGCTGATGTTGCCTTCTTCTTGACGTGTCGCAGCGATCAGTTCTTTGGCAGCAGCCAAGAAAGCTTGCTCTTGAGCGGCTTGTACTTGCAAATGTGCATGAATGATAATCATAGTTGTGACCTCCAGATAGTTGTATGTTTACAAATAGATTTAATCAATACAAGACAATAACGTTATGTGTTTCATCTTAAGAAGCAGATTGAGCAATTTATAATAAACGCGGTTGTACTCGCTTAAGCCCAAGTTGTGATCGTATCTACAGGCAGACGATAAGATGGGTGACCTTCTTTGGCAGATTTACCAATCGAGATCAGCATAACCGGTTGATAACGGTCTTTATCCATGCCGAATGTCTCAGCAATTTGAGCTTTTTCGTATCCGCCAATTGGGTTTGTATCGTAACCGTGGGCACGTGCAGCCAGCATCAATTGCATGGAAGCCAGACCAGCATCGATCAGGTTAACGTCACGCAGATCGGAAGCAGGCATATTGTCGTAATAAGGTTTAACCACTTTAACTTGTTGTTCAGCGATTTCTTTTGGCATAAATCCATGCTCCACAGCTTTACCAAAAATCTCTTCCAAGTACTCACCGTTTTTCATATCAATAAACACACCGATAACAGCAGCAGAAGTCAGCACTTGATTTTGGTTGAATTTTGCAAGTGGTGCGAGCTTTTCTTTGCCTTCAGGTGTATCAACAACAAGGAAACGCCAAGGTTGCATGTTTACGGAAGATGGAGCGCGAGAAGCTTCTGCCAAAATTTCAGTCATTTCTTCACGGCTGATTTTCACTTCTGGATCATACAATTTGACGGAACGACGACCGTACGTAATTTCGTTAAAATCATTTGTTTTTTGGAATTTGCTTTGTGTTGTAGACATGGAAATCTCTCCTCTATATATGGTTTAAAAATTGTTTTGCATACGTTCCAAGAAATCGGCCAGTGCCTGAATCTCATCTTCACTGAAACCATCCAGAATCTGATGAATATAGTTGGTTTTCTCTGCTTTATATCCTTCAATCTGTTTGCGCCCATGATCCGTGAGACGAACAAAAGTTACCCGATTATCCTCGGGATTTTTGCGTCTTGTAACCATGAGGTCAGCTTCAAGTTGTTTCAAGTGGCGAGTAATGGCAGCACTGTCGATGTTAATGATTTTCTGGAGCATAGATTGGTTGATCTCATCTACCTGATCCAGCTCGTGCAGAATTTCAAAGCGAGAGGAACTGATCCCGGTACAGCGTTCGAACTTGGGACTGATTTTGTTCCCCAGTACATTCAGCAGATTAATGATCTGCTCTTCTTTGGAAACCATACGTGTCATGACTAGACCTCCCGGGTGAATCCAATCAACAACGGCGTATGTTAACAAATAATTAAAGTTGCCAGTATACAATGCCATTGCTTCATGATTCTGTAGCTCTCTCAATCGTTGATGGATCAATAGTTGATACGTCAATCATTGATGGCTCAATTAATATAACATGTCATAGATGAGAATGCAACAGGTTGAAAAAAAGAAAAAATAGATTTTTTCAGAACCTATCTTAACGTAGATATTCATAAAAAGGAGAGGTTAATAATATAGGTTGTCCCTAAAAGAATAATTTAACTCGGTATGAGTTATATTGAGAATTATTATCATTCAAACTATAATGAAAATAAAAAATTGTCGGATTTTGCTGATGAAGAGTAAATTAGATAATTAATTTGGTGAGAAGTAGCGGCTTACCATATGGAAAGGGAGTTATCATGGAGAGGAATGGCTGGATTAAACGACTGGAACAATTATATCTTTCATCTGTTCATATCTGCCAATATGTCGGTATTTCAGGAGAAGCCCAGCACAGGGTATGGAAAAGATTCGCCGTATGCAGAGTAATGGATGGCAAAGGGACTTTGACAATTGATAACGTAATGCATACATTGTCCCGTGACGATTGGTTTGTGCTTAGTCCAGGCATGAACGTGGAGTTACAGACAGATATTGAAGCCCCTGTCCGAGTGCAACTAATCTTATTTTCCGGTGTTGAACTTGTCCGAACAAACAATGTTTGGCACACGAAGCCGCTTGATTTTCCTATTACGGGTAAGCTTCAACTTCAAACCAATAGACGAGATATTCAAGAAATGATGGATCAATTCATCTATACAAACTTTGCTGCAGCCGAATCGGATAACATAGGCAAGAAATATCTTTTGCACCAGCTACTAATTCAGTTGATGACTAATGTTAAATCGTTTGTTCAACCTCATGTTGCAATGGACTTGGCCATAGATTATATGACACATCACTATACGAAGGACATTCGAATGCATGACATGGCCCGCCTTGCAGGGCTTAGTGTGAATCATTTTATAAGAACATTCAAACGTCAGTTTGGGATAACACCGATGGATTATATTCAGAAACAACGGATGACTCGGGCCAAACAGCTATTGTTTTCTACAGATAAAATCAAGATGATCGCGGAGCAGGTCGGATACAAGGACGAGCACTATTTCAGCCGGGTATTTAAAAAAAATGAAGGTGTTGCTCCAACGTTTTATATGAAAAATAAAGTTAACCGTATTGCAACATTATACTATGGACTGGATGATGTTGTTCTAACACTCGGGTTGGAACCTGTGTCTGCTTTATCTTATGTTCAGAGAGTGACTCATCCTACCCTTATGCCTGCACATCAAGCCGATTCTCCTCAAGGACTTATTCTGGACAGTTCCGGTCAGAACTATGATAAGTTGAAGGGATTGCGGCCAGATTTAATCATTACGAGTGACCGTATGGAACCGAATGAATCTCTGCATCATATTGCTCCTACGGCTATCCTTAAACACACGAATCAAGTAGGCAAAAGTTTGCTTTATATGGCAAATATCATGGGACGGAATGAATATGCTATTCGCTGGATTGAACAGCATGCGGATTTAAGCCATGTTCTTCAAAATCGTATTCACTCCGAATGGGGAAAGCAGTCGGCAATGTTTATCCGCGTTTCCTCCGAATTCTATCGGATGTATGGATTGCATAATCAGACCGGTTCCTTGCTGTATGATGATATGGGATTACATATGCCAGAGAATTACCCAAGCGAACAGTGGGCTGTGGAGATGAACATCAATGATGTACAGCTATACAACGCGGATCATCTATTTGTTATGGTGGATCCTACAGCAGAAGCGAGAACTCAATTTCAACGTTTGATGAAATCTGATGGATGGATAACATCGAAGGCTGTACAGGAAGGTCATGTTTATGATGCAGGGGATATGTTCTTCCAAACGCTGGGTCCAACCGGGCGTGTAAGAGCTATGAAGTATGTGGCCAAGCAGCTTGGTGTTACCGTAGGGTGATATTTTACACGTAAAGAGAGTGGAATAATCCATGGAAAGCTTGTTTGCTTTTTTCTACCATAATGATAATGATTATTATTATTAAGTAGAGAAGGGGAATTAAAAAGAAATGCTAAGACAGAGAACAGCCTATATGATCTTGTTGTCCCTGCTCATGCTCGTTCTAGTAGCATGTGGTAAGTCGACAACGGAAGCAACAGATGCAACATCTTCAAAAAAGGCAACCACGGTGGAAGACAAGAGCACACAAACAATTAAACACCTAAAGGGTACTTCGGTTGTACCCAAAAAAATAGAGCGTATGGTTGTGTTATCTGCTGCTTATATTGATCACATGCTTACCATTGGTGAGAAACCTGCTGGTGTTAATGTAGAAATACGCTACGGTGGAGATTACTTGCCTTATCTGGCAGATCAGCTTCAAGGGGTTCCAACGGTAGGTTCGGCAGATAGTCCCAACCTTGAGGCCATTGTTCAGATTGATCCGGATGTGATTGTAATTGAGAGTCGAACAGCTGAAAATTCATATGATCAGTTGGAGAAAATTGCTCCTACGATTGTATTAGGTGACGATTGGATGGATTACAACGGCGATACAGAGTATTGGACTCAAGATTTACTGACTATTGCTGGAATGTACAATAAGGTTGATTTGGCTAAAGAAAAAATCGCGGAAGTAGAGCAACAAGCCGATCAACTTAAAGCTAAAATAGAGCAATTGGATCAGAAAAAACTGGCTTACCTAAGAGTAAGGGAGAAGAACCTGCAGATTTATGCGGCAACAGGTCACCCAACCAACACGCTCTTGTATCATGATCTTGGGTTTGAACCTTCTGCAGTGACACCTGCAGAACAACGTGAGGATCTGTCTATGGAGAAGATAGCAGATATCGATGCCAATTATGTTGTGCTTGAAGCAGATCCCAATGCCCAGGATTATTTAAGTAAGATGAAAGAAAGCTCACTTTGGAAAAACGTCCCGGCTGTTGTAACTGGTCAGGTCTATCAAACCGATTCCTTCTGGTTGTTTAAAGGATGGGGAGCTATAGGACGAATCGAAATATTAAATGAAATTAAAGATATGATTCAATAGATGGTACTTTATTCAGGGAATGACCGTGAAGAGATGGTGGCTCTTTTGGAATCGTCTTTTGTGACGAGTATCCGTGGGGCCGATGATTCTTCCACCTATGCTTTTGCTGCCGGTGACTTGCTGCATGATGAGAAGAGAGACTTGATATTACACCAACAAGCCATACAACAAGGACTCGATCAAGGCGGCACAGGAAGTGTAGCGGTGGGTACCCTTTTTGCCAAACGATATTCGGTATGGGTTATGGCTGTAATCTCAGCTTGCAGTTTATACGATACTGTTCTAAATATCGAGGATGATGTTGTACGAATCGAATTGAATGGCACGGGCGGCATGCGCTATGAGACCCGGATGGAAAGAAGTCTAGATAATGGTTCAGGGCTGGGGATTGGGGAAAATGTAGCTCCAACTAATGAGGTTTTGGCTCAGCGCAGGACAGAAATTAGTATGCTACGGGATCGTTTACAGCTACACTTGAGACGTATTTTCCAATCAGTTGCTGCGGCAACAGGAGCAAGCACAAGGATTATGAATGAACTGGTGGCGCATAATGTACAACAATTATTTACACGAGCGATCGAAGATCACGCGATATGGAAGACGGATAAGCGTCTTGAGCTCATTAAGCATGATGCACATGTATGGCTAGAGGAGTCAACCGATAATACATTTTTCACTCGGTTACAACGTTTTGAACATCCGGAATGGCAGGGCCCTCAGCTTCTGATCCGCAGGTATTGCTGTCTGGCGTATCAAGTGGGTAGCGGCAGTTCTGCCCATGGCTATTGTAACACTTGTCCAAAACTAGATTCAGAATCGCGATGGCGCATGCTTTTGAAATCGGATGATTAAAGAATTTGTTTTATAAAAATACAGTTACAGTCGGTGTATTTTAATCTCCGAAGGTAGCTGTTTTTTTGCGTTAGAGAGAGTTGTTTTTATGAGTGGTATACCCTGACAAGAGCGCAAGTGATCTTCAAAGAATAAAGAGTATCTCAGCGCAAATTTTAAACATAGTAATTTTCTTTAGTATAGGGAAACAAGTATCCCCAGCTTTTTTAGGTTGAATGACAATTACGTTTCTGTTAGCTTCCCCTACTGGATTTCAACTCATATAATAACGCTAATTCTATTCGGATATTGCAATGTAACCTAGAGATAAGTATGTATGAATGCAACGGAGCCTGTTCCAGATAGATCATGAAAGGGTTGGTGAAGTATGGGCCTCGAAGCTTTGAATGAACGTGTGAAGCATGATTTAGCGTATTTATGTTTTGGAGGTACCAGCTGGGTTCGTACAAGAGAGCATGCAGAGGGGCATGTCTATGATGTTGTTATTGTAGGCGGTGGACAGAGTGGCCTTGGGGCTGCATTTGGACTTTTGCGCGAACGGATCTCGAATATTCTGATTATCGACGAAAATGTGGCAGGGCAAGAAGGGCCATGGGAAACTTATGCACGGATGGTAACGTTGCGGACGCCGAAACATCTAACTTCCATTGACCTGGGTATTCCCTCTCTGACGTTTCGTGCATGGTGGGAGGCTCAGGAGGGTGTTGAGGGATGGCAGAAGATCGATAAAATTCCTCGCAGTGACTGGATGAATTATTTGCGTTGGTATCGGGAAATCCTGGACCTTCCAGTACAGAACGAATTTAAGTTGAACCTCATTGAACCTGGGCAGGATGGAATTCATCGTCTACATGTAACCGAACAAGGAATTCGTGAAAAGCACATTTTGGCTCGGAAAGTTGTGCTTGCAACGGGTATTCAAGGAGGCGGCGAGTGGCATGTACCCTCACTGATCTCAGATCATCTGCCGCGAGAGTTGTATGCCCATACTTCAGAAATGATTGATTTTGAACGGTTAAAAGGAAAAAAGGTTGCAGTGCTCGGCGGTGGAGCCTCAGCTTTTGATAATGCAAACCACGCGCTATCCTCAGGTGTGGCTGAAGCTCATGTTTTTGTCAGACGTGAACAATTACCACGAGTCAATCCGATTCGCCAAATGGAACAATCCGGCATGATCGAGCGGTTTCACGCTTTACCTATAGCTGATAAGTATCAGGTGATATCTCACTTTTTCAAATATAATCAGCCACCTACCAATGATACGTTCAACCGGGCCGCATCTTGGCCTGGATTCGAGTTGCATCTGGACTCACCATGGTTAAGCGTGCAAGCTACGGATCAAGGAGCAAAGGTTGAAACGGCACATGGAATTTATACGTTTGATTTTCTTATTGTAAGCACAGGTCTGCTCAGCGATCCCGCTCTTCGTCCCGAACTGCAACTCGTGGAACAGCACATTGCTCGCTGGCAAGATTGTTACGAAGCCCCGCTGGAAGTTCGAAATGTGCTACTTGATGCACACCCCTTTTTAAGCCCTGGATTTGCAATGACCAGTAAAAGTGAACAGGGAAAAACGCTACTGCATGGCTTGTTTATATTCAATTATTCTGCACTGGCCAGTTGTGGATTGTCTGCTTCAGCGATATCGGGCACCAGAAGTGCCATCCCCAAACTGGTTGCAGGTATAGCTGATCAATTGTTCCTCGATGACCGGGAGGAGACACTTCGTGGGTTTTATGATTACAATGAGCTGGAATTTACGGAGACATGGGTGAAACGCCGGGTTCTTGGCTGAGGCGATCATATGATATATTTCGTGCAGCGATGGGATGCTGTACGTTTTTTTTGTTTTTTTACATTGTGACTTACACTCGGTGTCGATTTATTGTAAAATGTCGTTTGGATCATGTTAAAGGCAGGGATAAAAAATGGAACAAAAGAAACAAATAAAACAAATGAATTATGAGCAATTCAGGGCTCATGTGAAAAAGGCATCACGTATACGCAATGTACCTCTAATTAAAATTGTGGCATTTCAAGAGAAATTTATGAAAATTGAGGAAATACAGTTCTATGATGTGGAGCAAAATTATATGAGTGTACAGGCCTGTAATACGTTGTGGATGAACCTTGAGAACAAATCATTCCGTAATATGGTGTCCCAACCATTACAGGTCTATCGGCAGATGCCCAATCTTGGGCGGCTTTCTTTCGAAAATCTGATCCGTGAATTATATGATACTGCTGTCCCCATCTTGATGGATTATGACCCTGATGAATATTACACCCTAGAACAGTTAATTGAGATCCTGGCAACGGATGAGGAGAAGCTAATCGAGCAACTGGAGATGGGAAGATTCAAGGGTGCTTTTATTAATGAAGAAGGAAAATGGCTCAAACCCAAACCGGAAGTGGAAAGCGCGGAGTTATTGTAGAAATAAGCCGTATTATACAAAAACGTCAAAATCCTGCAGCACTGCCACCAGAAGGGCGATAGTTGCAGGATTTTTAATGACAAGTCTTAATGAGCACGACGAACTACAAATCCATCTCTGCAACAATTGGGAGATCCAGGTATCGATAAGATACGCTGGCCCTGAATCAGGATTCCTTTATCTCTAGTATAGAAGGCAGGAGGGCGGCAGTTCAGACGACAGTTTCTGAAAGCAACTGGACTAAGACGAGACATGGAGGCAATGGAACCACCTACGGAGGGAGCCTCAACGATCCATTCGGCAGAGCTTTGAGGGCCTGTATATCGTTGAATGGTTCGGAAAGTCCAGCCTTTAGTGAGGTTGATCAAGCTAATGCACCAGGAATGGCGAGTTAACTTCGTAATGATACCGCGCATGCAGTCACCTGGGCTTACTGGGTTGGGAATCATGGTTTCGGTTGCCGGAAGAATCTCCCACCAGGCATAATAGACGGGTTTGCCTTGTATCAATCGTGGGCTGTTCCCGTCTGAATCAGATCTGTGTTTGCGAAGCCGTCAATGCCAATCCATGCAGAGGAATACGAATTGCGGGAGGAAGGAAGAACATATGGTACAGTCCAATCAGCAGAAATCCGCCGATAGGGATGAGTTGTTTTTCTTTTTGCGTAACCGCTCCAATTGAAGGAAATCCAGCCCGAACGCGGGCGTGAAGATTCTTTGGTTGGATGTAACACACAGGGTTTCCGTCGTTTGATTGTACGGTCTGACATTGAAGTCATCACCTCTCCGTTGTAGGGACTAGGTTATCAGATGCGTACTATGGACTATTGGATAGGGACACTTGGACAAGAAAATAAGTCGAACGGTGAAAGTTTTTGAAGGTTTTCGAATTATTTTGAATGAAAATGATTGTTTTTTACGGGATTTATGATACTATAGAAGCAGTTGGAGGAATGCATATGCTGACTGAAGAACGATATGCTGCAATTGTAGAGCGCTTACATTTACAGGGAATTGTGAAGTTGCAAGAGCTTGTTGATGTGTTGGGTGTTTCTGAATCCACGATTAGAAGAGATTTGATTGATCTGGAAAGCCGTCAGATGCTCAAACGTATTCATGGTGGTGCTTCACTGGTGAATGAAAAGTCATTAGAACCAGGCATGGAGGAGAAAACGTTCAAAAACATTCCACAGAAGACAGTGATTGCCCGTCTGGCAGCGCAGGAAATCCAGAACGGGGAGTGCATTTATCTAGATGCCGGCACAACAACACTCGCTATGATCCCTTTTATAGAAGCCAGGGATGTAACCGTGGTCACCAATGGACTATCCCATGTGGAGGCGCTGGTAAGCAAACGAATTCGCAGTTACTTGCTGGGTGGCATGATGAAAATTCATACCAAAGCGGTGATCGGCAGTATCGCGCTACAGAACATGGACAATTTCCGATTTGACAAGTGTTTTCTAGGAAGTAACGGAGTAGATCCGGAAATGGGGTATACAACTCCTGATCCAGAGGAAGCCTTGATTAAGAGGCGTGCACATCAATTGTCAGGGAAATCTTATGTGCTGGCTGATTCCAGCAAAATCGGGGATATTACTTTTGCCAAATTGTTTGATTTGGAGGAGGCAGATTTGATTACGGAGCGAATGCCTGAACATTGGCGTGCAGTAATCACCCAGAAAACTAAAATAATTGAGGGATAGCGATGATATATACGATAACACTCAACCCGTCCATTGATTACATCGTCGAAGTGCACGATTTGAAGCTCGGCGGACTTAACCGCATGAATCGGGATTTGAAATTACCTGGCGGGAAAGGCATTAACGTTTCCAGAATTCTGAATCAACTCGGTGCTGCGAACACAGCTATTGGATTTTTGGGTGGGTTCACGGGACGTTTCATCAATGACAAGTTGCAGGAGGATGCGATTCAAACGGATTTTGTCACCATTGCAGATGATACTCGCATCAACATTAAGCTGAAGCACGGGGATGAGACAGAAATTAACGGTCTTGGACCAGCGATTCGTACAGAAGAGGCAGAGCAATTACTGAATAAACTATCTTCCTTGCAAAAAGGAGATATCGTCATTCTCTCTGGTAGCGTTCCGCCATCACTTGGTTCAGATTTCTATGATCGGCTTATTCATGTATGCAAACAGACAGAAGCCGAGTTTGTTATTGATACAACAGGGCCTGCTCTGATGGAAGCACTCGTTCACCAGCCGCTGCTGGTGAAGCCGAACCATCATGAACTAGCTGAATTGTTTGGCGTAACCATCGAAACACGTGAGGAATTGGTTTCTTACGGACGTAAATTGCTCGAAGCAGGTGCCAAACATGTGTTGATCTCCATGGCTGGAGAAGGAGCATTGTTCATCACCGAGAAGAATGTCTATCACGCAACTGTACCCAAAGGGACTGTTAAAAATTCGGTTGGTGCTGGTGATTCGATGATTGGCGGATTTGTTGGTACCTATGTGTTGCAAGGAGACTTGCTTGAAGCATTCCGTACAGGGGTAGCTTCCGGCAGTGCGACAGCTTTCTCAGATGACCTCGCTACACGTGAGTTTATTGACGAATTGCGTAATCAGGTGACGATTACAACGCTTTAATTACCTTAATTACCTTAATTACCTTGAATAACTGATATAAGGCCTGCCATGTGCAGGCCGACTGAACTTAAGGGAGTGTTCCAAGATGAAAATCACTGACTTAATGATCCAGGAAACGATGATTATGGATCTGCAAGCAACAACCAAAGACGAGGCGATCGACGAACTGATTGCAAGTCTTAACCAGAGTGGACGTATTAATGATCCAGCATTGTTTAAAGAAATGATCTACAAAAGAGAAGCCGAGTCCAGCACTGGCATCGGCGGCGGTATTGCTATGCCACACGCAAAAACCAAAGCGGTCAATGAACCAACAGTCGTTTTTGCAAAAAGTAAACAGGGTTTGGACTTTGAAGCATTGGATGACGAGCCTGCTCATATCTTCTTCATGATTGCAGCACCAGAAGGCGCAGGCAATACACATCTCCGCACACTAGCGGCTCTTTCAAGGCTGTTGGTTGATAGCGATTTCATCGCTGAGCTGATGAACACGAATACGCCGCAAGAAGTTAGCGCTTTGTTTGATGCGAAACAAGCTGAAGCTGCGGAGAAGGAAGCTGCGAAAGAGAAGGCTAAAGCAGAGAGAGTAGCTCAAGCATCTTCGACTGAAAGTGGTGCTAACAACGTGAAAAACAACTCCGGTGTCATTGTTGGAAACGCCAATACAGAAGAATTTGTTGTTGCTGTTACAGCATGTCCAACGGGGATTGCCCATACATTTATGGCTGAGGATGCTTTGAAGAAAAAAGCCCAAGAGATGGGCATCAACATTCGTGTTGAGACCAATGGTTCCGAAGGCGCACAAAACGTATTGACAGCTGATGAGATCGCTCGTGCCAAAGGGGTTATCATTGCAGCTGACAAAAACGTCGAGATGGCTCGTTTTGACGGTAAACCTGTGTTGCAAAGACCGGTAAGTGACGGTATTCGTAAATCCGAAGAACTGATCCGCAAGGCGGTTAACGGCGATGCACCAATCTATCGTAGCCAAGGTGGAAAAGCGAGCGATGAAGGTGCAGGCGATAGCAAGACAAGCGTGGGAAGCAAAATTTACAAAGATTTGATGAACGGGATTTCACACATGCTGCCATTCGTTGTCGGCGGTGGTATCCTGCTTGCGATCTCCTTCTTGTTTGAACAACTTGCAAGTCCTGACAATCCGATCGTGCAATTGCTGCAAACGATTGGTGGAGGAACAGGCGCGTTCCATTTCCTGATTCCTATACTTGCCGGATTTATTGCGATGAGTATTGGTGACCGCCCAGCCCTGATGCCTGGTATGGTTGGTGGATTGATGGCTGTAAACTCCAATGCCGGTTTCCTTGGTGGTTTAGCTGCCGGTTTCCTTGCGGGTTATGTTGTTATTGGATTGCGTAAAGCGCTAAAAGGTCTTCCAAAAGCGATTGACGGCTTGAAACCGATCCTGCTCTATCCGGTCCTTGGTTTGCTGATCGTTGGTACGATTGCTTATTACATTTTTGATCCGGTTTTCGGAGCTTTGAACACATGGCTTGTAGATGCACTGGGTAACCTGGGAACAGGTAACAAAGTATTGCTTGGTTTGTTGCTCGGCGGTATGATGGCGATTGATATGGGTGGTCCGTTTAACAAAGCGGCTTATACCTTTGCGATTGGTGTATTTACATCCAGCGGAAACACAGACGGGGCATGGATGGCAGCGGTTATGGCAGGTGGTATGGCTCCTCCACTCGCGATTGCCCTTGCAACAACGTTCTTCAAATCCAAATTCACGGAGCAAGAGCGTAAATCCGGTCTAACAAATTATGTACTCGGTCTTTCCTTTATTACAGAAGGTGCAATTCCATTTGCAGCGGCTGACCCACTTCGTGTACTGACCTCCTGTATTATTGGTTCTGCGGTAGCAGGTGGACTTACTCAGCTGTGGAGCATTAATGTTCCCGCTCCGCACGGTGGTGTCTTTGTAGCTCTCTTGGCTAACCACACCATATTGTTCCTGCTCGCGGTTGTTATTGGTTCTGTCATCTCGGGTCTCATTCTGGGATTGTGGAAAAAATCACCTACACTTGTTAAATAATAAAATAGGTTAATTTAAGTTCAGGTGAACTTGCTGTACCAATGGTAAAACGATTATCAACTCTAGGCATCCCTCCAGTGAAATTTTCATTGAAGGGATGTTTTTTTTGTGTTTTTTGTTTCGTTTGGATAGGGGGTATGATATGATGATTCTAGACTAAATGAAACTCGGTTTCACTAGATGGAACTTTGGGGATGACGGAAAGTAAAATCAAGGATATATTCGTAAGATATGTCCGAGAGAAAGAGGAGGAATCAAAATGGAGAAGGATCAGATCAAAAATCAGATGCGGAAGCAATTTTCTCAGAATGCCGAGCATTATGTCACAAGTGAAATTCATGCACAAGGTGAGGACCTTGCGTTGCTCGTTGCATCATCTCAGGCGGCAGAACATATGAGTGTGCTGGATATAGCAACGGGTGGAGGACATGTCGCGAATGCGCTTGCTCCGCTGGTAAGTCGCGTGACAGCCCTCGATCTGACTGAAGGAATGTTAGAGGTGGCTGCACGTTTTATCCAGGGCAATGGTCATGAAAATGTGGATTTTGTAACGGGAGATGCTGAGCATATTCCTTTTCCGGACAATAGCTTTGATCTGGTGACCTGCCGGATTGCAGCACATCATTTTCCGGATGTATCCTCGTTTGTTTCCGAGGCTTATCGGGTGACCAAACCTGGCGGCCGATTATTGTTTATTGACAATGTGGCTCCCGAGCAGGATGAACTAGATCGTTTCTACAACGACATAGAGAAAAGGCGTGACCCAAGTCATGTTCGGGCATGGCGGAAAACAGAATGGATTGGACTTTTGGAACGTATGGGGTATCGGGTTGAAACGATGGTTTCTTTTGCAAAAAAATTTCATTTTGATGATTGGTGCACACGTGCATCCCTCTTTGGAGAAGGGCGGCTGGAGCTTGAAGCAAGAATGCTACATGCGACGGGAAAGGTGAGAAGTTATTTTAATATCGTGGAGAAAGAGCAGGATGAAATTCTCAGCTTTGAAGGAGAAAGTGTGTATATCCAGGCAATCAAGCGTGGAGTGTGAGAGGGGAAGAGGCACGGTTCATATCCTAAAGAATAAAGAAACTTCAAAAGCAAAAAGCAGACCTCTCTTGTAAGAGAAGCCTGCTTTTATTTTTATTCCTGGTCTTGTTGCCTTCATTGTATTGCCAAAAGAATGAGCCTGTAATGTAGTATCCATTACCAAAGCTTTCCTTCGTTCATTCAGGGTTTTAAAATGACCTTGGTGCATTCATCTTCGTGGTCATTAAATATCCGGTAAGCCTCGCTCGCGTTATCCAGTGATACACGGTGTGAGATAATCTCAGTTGGATCAAATTCACCGGCTGTAATTTTACGGAATAGTTCGGGCATATAATGAATAACAGGAGCTTGTCCCATTTTAATGTTGATGTTACGCTCAAACAGGTTTCCCAAAGGAAACATATTATAGGAGGAGCCATATACGCCTGTAAGCTGTAGTGTTCCAAACTTGCGCACGGCTTTCATGCCGATTTCGATGGCACTCAGCGCCCCGCCATGGAGTTTTAGCTTCTGACCGATCTCTTCCAGCATGGACTTTTTGCCATCCATGCCAACACAGTCAATAACAACATCTGTTCCACCCTGAGTGATCTCGCGGATATGCTCACCCATATCATCATGCTCTTCAAAATTAAAAACCTCTACGTCATTCATACGTTTAGCCTTATCTAGTCGATAAGGCAGACGATCCACGGCAATAACCCGCTTGGCTCCTTTCATCCAGGCAAACTTTTGCGTCATTAGCCCAATAGGGCCACTGCCGAGTACAGTGACGGTATCCCCAGGCTTGACGCCAGCATTTTCAACACTCCAGTATGCCGTCGGCAACACGTCGGAAAGGAACAATAATGCCTCGTCTTCCAGCTCACAGGATTCGGGAATGACAAATGGAGTGAAGTTGCCGTAAGGCACTCGTAGCAGTTCAGCCTGACCGCCCGGATGACCACCATATCGCTCGGTGAACCCGAAGTACCCCCCGGTATGAATATCAGGATTTCCATTGGATTTGTCACATTGACTCTCCATATCGTGGTTACAGTAGAAGCATTGACCGCAAGCGATGTTAAAAGGCAGGACGACTCGATCCCCTTTTTTGACTCGCGTAACCTCAGGTCCGACCTCTTCCACAATGCCCATCGGTTCATGACCGATCACATAGTCTTTTGCAGCAGGTAGCGCGCCTTGATAGATATGCAAATCCGATCCACAGATCGCCGTTGAAGTAATACGAACGATAATGTCATCATGCTGTTGCAGTGCCGGATCTTCGACCTGTTTCACCTGAATGTCCTTGATGCCCTGAAACGTAACGGCTTTCATCTTCATATTCCTCCTTGGTCTATGTGGGGTTCTCTTCCTTTTACCCCATTTTCGTGCATATGATATAGGTTTATACTATTTTATACGACAGGCCACTTCACTTTCCGTAATGCATCCAGCAGTTCTGGAGGAGCATTCAGATTGTCTCGAACCAGATCACGCGGTGTTAGAGCCATCCATTGATTGAGAGAGACATCCTCAAAACGGTCACTTCGGAATATTTCCAAAAACCATAATGTGTCTTTTCCGGTATTTTGTATATAGTGCCCCATGGCAACGGGAACATACCCTACATCTCCGGCCCGGTAATCAAAGGTGCGTGCGATCCCATTGCCACCAAAGACGGTCATTCTGCCTTCACCCGTCAAATAGTACTGCCATTCATCGGCATTGGGGTGCCAGTGTAGCTCACGCATCGCCCCAGGTTTGATCTCGACTAGCGCTGCAGCGACTGTAGTGGAGATCGGAAAGTTGGTGGAATCAACGATGCGCACACTTCCTCCAGGTGTGATCAAAGGTTCCTGTGCAAGCAAACGATAGGTAAACGGAAGAGGAACGGTTCCGTAGGGGGATTGAACGCGCTGGCTTTCAAGTGAACCAGGTACATCATCTTGAAAAATATAAACCTGTTCCTTGGGCATCGATTGGAAGGCTGATTCAGGAACGCCAAAATTCAAGGATAGTACCTCTGGTGGCGTATGGGCAAACCAGTCTGAGATGGACAATGTATTCAGATCAGAGAAGCTTCCATCATCGAATACCAATAAAAATTCACACCCGTTCTCCAACCCTTGAATCGAATGAGGAAGTCCTTTTGGGAAAAACCAAAGATCACCGGGACCCACATCAGCGATAAAATTCCGTCCGTTCTGATCCACAGAAGTGATGCGCGCAGTACCCCAGATCATATAAGCCCATTCAGATTGCTGATGCCAATGCAGTTCGCGGACGCCGCCTGGAGTCAGGCTCATATTCACGCCGGCGAGCGTAGTGGCAACAGGCAGGTCACGTACCGTAATTTCACGTGACCAGCCGCCGTGATTGAGCTGCATATGGGTGTCGGAGAAGGACATCCTGAGGTTAGGTAACAAGCCATTATCTGTCTTAGGGGGGACAAGCATATCGGGATTTTGCTTGTCTCTTAACACATCTCTTGGTCCATAATCCGGGCCGCCTGCACCGTCGCTTCGAATAGGTTGGGGGATAATATACGGCTGAGCACTGGGTTGTTTTTCTTTACTCATTCTGATGTCTCCTTCCGATATCCGCTGCAATCCGCGTCATGTGGTTTACTCACCATGCTTACACCTATGAACGAAGGCTTGGAAAATATGAAGGACAAAGATAAAAAGACCTGACCTTATTCGGTCAAGTCTGGAATCAGACTTCTTCAGGGCGAGAGCGGTAAATTTCAAGCATGAATTAGGTATTCAGATAATTTTGCTCATAGATTTCATGCACACGTTGAAGTATGGTAGATCCTTGCTCATGAAAACGAAGGCGTGCTGCCTTATTATTAACCAGAAACGCACCAGAATCATGCTTCACGCTCCCGAGCACTGCGTTATGAAGCAGTGATGCACCTCGACTTGGATGAGAAAAGAATAATTTCATAACAGGTTTGATATAGAAGGGCAAACCGGATGTTTTGTTGCTTCTTAGCGTGTTGTTTCCACCCGGATCAACACTAAGAAGTCGAATGCCATCCGCCATAGCTTTGGATGCAGCCTCAGCTGTCCACAATGAGAGGGCGAGCTTGGACGCAGCGTAAGGACCAAAAAGCTTTTTGAAGGAAGCTGGCCGCTCCAACGTATCAAGGTCGAACGCTTTTAGCATGCGAAAAGCAGTCGAGGAGGTGTTCACAACGGTTTTCATCCTCCCTTGGCGGAGCGACTCATACAGCTCCCGATAAATGATATAAGGAACCACCGTCTGAAGCTCAAAATGCAACTCACGCCCCTGGTCGGAGTATTGGAGGGTAGAGGTGCTTCCGCCTGCATTGTTGAACAGGACGTCAATGGAATCCGTCTGTGATCGAATCTGGTCCAGCGCTGAGCGAAGGCTGGCATAATTCGTGAAATTGGCTTGAATGGATCGTAATTGACCTGAGCTTAATGCGGACTGAATTACACGATCATCTGCCGGGAACGCGGAGCGGTTAAGAGCGATAATCTTCCACTGATCCTTTAGAAGCTGTCTTGTTAGTTCCAGTCCAATTCCTGAAGATGAGCCGGTTATTACGGCTGTGCGAAGCGGATTTACTGGGTTCATTAAAATGACCTCCTCATGTATTCGAGTCATTCTACAATTTGGAGCTGACTCCAAGTCAAGAGTAGATTTGAGGCTTGACTTGGAGCCAGCTCCAAGTTATATGATAGAGAGAAGTATGGGTATGGGAGGGCTAATGATGAGTGAGCAAAGTACGTTCTCCATTCATGAAATATCGGAGCGGTCGGGGTTATCCAAAGATACCATTCGTTATTATGAGAAAATTGGTCTACTCCCCCGTGCGGAGCGTAAAGCAAGTAGCCACAGGGTCTATTCGGAACAGGACATCCAGACGATGAGCCTAATTACTTGTCTGAAGAAAACAGGCATGTCACTTGAGGATATGAAGCCATTTCTACAGATGTCGCTGGAGTCGGATTTGAACGATTTTCCGGAGGAACGGGAGATGCTGGTCAATTATCAGAAAAAAGTAGAAGATCAGATCGCCTCGCTGCAACAGGTCGTTGATTTTATTCAGGATAAGCTGGAGCAACGTAGTATGTTTCCTGAACGTTGTTCGCTGGAAGCAGAGAATCTAGTGACAGGGATCGCCCAAAAGAAAACTTTCTCTTGATGGAATATAAGATATACGAGGGATATAGGAAAAGGAGTCAAGTCATGACATTACAACAACTTAAATATGTAATCGAGGTTGCCACACACGGATCGATGAACGAAGCAGCCAAACGGTTGTTTATCTCCCAGCCGAGCTTATCAAACGCGATTCGCGATCTGGAACAGGAGCTTCGTATTACCATTTTTGAACGGACCAATAAAGGCATTACTCTTTCCAAAGAAGGGGTGGAGTTTCTAAGTTATGCTCGTCAGGTCGTCGAACAGGCCGAACTGCTGGAGAATCGTTATCTGAATGCGAAGCCGTCTCCGCAACACTTTTCGGTATCCACCCAGCACTACGCTTTTGCGGTGAATGCATTTGTAAAGCTTGTTCAGCAGCACGGTCATGATGAGTATGAACTCGCACTGCGCGAGACTAAAACGTATGAGATCATTCAGGATGTAAAAAGTCTTCGGAGTGAGATTGGCATCCTTTATCTGAACGAATTCAACGCCAAAGTTATCAATAAATTGTTGAAAGATGCCGGACTTGTGTTTACAAGCCTGTTTACAGCGAAACCGCATATTTTCATCAGTGTGAACAATCCGCTTGCGAAGCAGGAGTCTGTGGCCATTGAACAGCTTCAGGATTATCCTTACCTGTCCTTTGACCAGGGGGAGTATAATTCTTTTCATTTTTCCGAAGAAATTCTGAGTACGTTATCTCATCCCAAAAGCATTCAGGTCAACGACCGGGCGACTTTATTTAATCTGCTTATCGGTCTAAATGGGTATACGATCTCGACTGGAGTGCTTAGCGCCGATCTGAACGGCAACGAGATCATTCCGGTTCCCCTCGAATGTGAAGAGTCCATTAATGTCGGGTGGATTTCTCATAAAAGCACGTCACTTTCCAATCTCGGCGTGGCTTATGTGCAGGCATTACACGAAGCAATTGGTTTGCAAGATTGAGTCACAGGGTCTTTGTAATATGGATTTTATAGGTTCAAAGGTTCATCTGAAGGGAGCAGGAAGTTGAGAGTATTATACCGGAATAAAAGTGAGCAACATGAGCTGACGGTGTACGAGACGAAAAGGCTTTACGGGGAAAAAGGACATTTTCGTGTATTGCAGTTCTCTAATGATGCCGTGCAGGGGGCGATCGATGTAGAGCAACCTTCCAGGATTGTTCTAGAGTACCCGAGGGCTATGCTACATCTGATGGAGCGAAATAACCCGCATTACAATCGCGTATTCGTCGTGGGGCAGGGTATTGGCACAATCCCTTCTTATTTGTCTGATCGACAAGTTAAGGTAGCGGAGTTGGATGCGGAGGTTGTGGAAATCAGTCAGCACTTTTTTGGATACAAAGGGTCCCCTGTCCTGGTGGGGGATGGTCGGGAACTGCTGGAACGGGAACAGGCTGGGACGTATGATTATATCGTTATAGATGCATTTACGGCAACGGGCACACCAGAGCAGTTTACGAACCGTTCTTTTTTTAACATGGCAAAAGACAAACTGTATGCAGGTGGTGCTGTGCTGCTTAATGTGTTTGGACGTTGTGGTAACGATCAGCTTGTCAACGCAATCTACACAACGCTTGGAATAGAATTCCCTTATGTACGTGCCTTTGCACTTCCGGCCGAGCCTAATGACGTTCAGAATCGCATATTGATGGGAAGTCTTCGCCCAATTGATGTTCAGGTGCGGTATATGGCGGGCTTTGTGGAGCAAAACCTGGAAGAGGGTTATGTCATTGAAGGGTAAATAGATGAAGAGAATTCGCTTATTCCCCGGATGCGTTATTTTGTCATAAATTCGTCAATCCTATAAATTCAAAGTTAATATACGTCATTTCTTCATTGTTTCTTAACAACTTTATTATATGATGATGTAGGTATGCTTTTTTATGAAAATCCGGGGGAAGCAAAATGATTGCAAATAAAAAAAAATCCAGATTACGCAGAAAAGTAAAGAAGTTCAAAAAAGTCAGTCTGACCGCATTACTTGGTGGATTCGTTACAATCTCCGTATTGATGACGCTAACCATTATGGTGATTACCTCGTATACCACGCAGAAACAGTCTCTTATTAACAATACTCTTTCTGTTAACTATGCGAGTGCTGTACAGATGAGTCAAACGTTAAACTCCTTATTTGAATCCATGAAAAAAAGCTTAAAGTATGGAGCCGCACATTTTAAAAATGTCGATTTCAATGATAAGGAGAAACTGAACACTACGCTGGATCTCATCCATAATAGCAGTGATTATTTTAACGCTGTAGTCTTGGCAGACCAGATGGGGCTTGTGCTGTCGAGGTCACCGTATTCTCAGGCCAGTATTGGTACACATGTGAGCTCCGAGGCGGCCAAAGCGGCGATCAAATCCAAAGCCTCATACATATCAGATGCTTACGTGACACCGCGAACGAATCGTAGAATTGTTTTTCTCAGTGAACCAATTGTTGATCCAATGGGAAAATACAAAGGCATGATTAGTGGGAGTATCTATTTGCAGGAAAATAATATACTCGATTTGTCGTTTGGGAGTCAACTTAAAACCGACAACGGAACATACTTTTTTATAGTTGACCATAAGGGAACGCTGCTTTTTCATCCCAACGTCAGCCGAATTGGCAGAGATATTAGAGCCAATACAGTGGTGCAGAAACTGATCAAAAATCAGACGGGACAAGAGCAATATACGAATTTGGATGGGGTTAATACGCTTGCCGGATATTACAAAGTTCCAGCAACCAACTGGGGAGTGGTTGTCGTATCTCCAACCCAAATCGTATATGATCAGTTAAACCGTCAGATCGGACTGTTGCTGCTATACATAGCGGTACCCTTTATATTGTTGACTCTAATTGTGTTAAGAGTTGCCCGGAAGCTGGTGCATCCGTTTGTATTCTTGGCTGATCTTGTGCAGCAAGTGGACAAAGGGCAGGTGGAGTTACCTGTCGTGAAGCCGCATTGGAACAGGGAAGCCGATCTGCTTACTCGAGCGGTGCTTGGAGCAATGACAAGTTTCAGAAACAAGACGGATCAGTTGGTGTATGATGCTAGAACGGACGTATTAACTGGTTTGAATAATCGCCGAACCTTTGAGGAAGTGATTCAGGCATGGACTCATGATGAGAATCCATTTGCGATCATTGTTCTCGATATAGACCGCTTCAAGTTAATTAATGATACCTATGGTCATTCGACCGGAGATGAGGTTCTAAAACAGATCGCGAAGTTGATTCAGATGTCTGTAAGGCCTGAGGATGTTTGTTTTCGGTTTGGCGGTGAAGAGTTTGTTGTACTGTTAAGGGATTACGACTCCAAAAAGGCGTATGAGATAGCCGAACGCATTCGGATATCAGTTGAAGAAAGTATATTAGCTGTTGATCGTACGGTTACGATATCTGCAGGCATTGCTGAGTTTCCAATGCATTCCCGCTCGGAAACGGAATTGTTTCATCTGGCAGATAATGCGCTCTATCTGGCCAAAGAAGAGGGACGCAATCGAACCGTCATCATTCAGACGGTGGAAAAAGCAAAATAGTAGCACAGAAGAACAGAGAAACGGAAGAATACGAACAGACCCTTATGAACAGGGTCTGTTTCTGTTTGTTTCTATATGAAAGATGACAGGATTCGGTCACATAAAGCCATTGTGCTAACATTATCGCGAGCGCTTGAGAGTGGAACGGCCCCCGTCTGGCAACAGGACATAAAGTGTCTCATTTCACCTACAAAGCCACGCAGATAAAGATCCCTATAAGCTCCAGACATTGGGGTGCCGGAAGGAGTATATAACGAATCGTGTTCTTCAAGAGACTTCCATGGAAGAAGATCCCCTTTATGAGATTCATGTATTGTAAGTTTGGTGATCTCATCGGCTAGAGCGAATCCATGCTCAAAAGTAACCAGCACACTTTCGCTTTCACGTGACCATGCACTCATCCCTGTAAAATAGGCACTGCCCGTGACACCTTCATCAAAAATCAAGGAAATACTCTGGTTAATATGTTTTCCATCTCTTACAGTCGTTCCTGTTACTTGCATAGCTTCGCCAAACAAATAACGCATGAGATCCACCATATGTATGGCAGCAAGTTTCATAAACTGTTCTTCATTTTCACAAAAAGGCGTGCTATCTACGGCAAATTTCATCTGGAACGAGCGCACTTTACCGAGTGTTCTCTCATCAATGAGTGTCTTGAGTTTTTGATAGATCGGAGCATATCGTTTCATAAAACCGACCATGACCACAACAGCACCCTGATCTGCTGCTTGGGCCACCTTAGCGGCTTCTTCTGCAGTCCAGCCAAGTGGTTTGTCCACATAGACATGTTTACCTGCCTCAATGCATTCCAGCACAAGTTTGGTTTGATCCACTGGCTGAGCAACGACGACGACTCCGTCACAGGTTTCCTGCTTCAGCATCTGGCCGGCATGATCATAGGCTTGACCTGAACTGCCAAAGCGAAGCAGGGCCGCCCTAGATCGTTCAAGATTCCTTGTAGCCACAGCCTGAATGGTTGCACCCGCTTCGATCGCTGCAGGGTAAATATTCGTGGAGGCATGGAATCCGGCTCCGATAAAACATAGTTTTGAATTCAGCAAATGAAAGTCCCCTTCATTGGTATATGTGCTTTATGTCATTATAAAATTACTATTGATAAACATATGTGGTTTGAATTAGTGAGAAAAGGACATATGTCCCTCTAAGGGATTAAAAAAGTTGTTGCAATATAAAAATGTAACATGTATACTCTGAATTACAGTAAAACAAGGAATTGTTTCACCGGATATACTTTTCATCGATGATGAAGAGATACATAATATGCGGTCGTGGCGGAATTGGCAGACGCGCACGGTTCAGGTCCGTGTGGGCTAACCCCCCGTGGAGGTTCGAGTCCTCTCGACCGCATAACAAAAAGGTTTGTATGTTGCCCGAATGGGCAATGTACAAACCTTTTTTCGTTTGCTTTTTCCTTAATGCTCCTGAATCTGGTTATACCAAATTTTACTGGTCAGCAATCCTGAAAGGATACCAGCTAAACCGAATAGAGCAACACTGAGCATTAATTGAACGGGCGAGAAACGAAACAAAAACGCAATTCCACTACCAAAGGTGGTTCCAGCGAGAAAGCCCAAGGCGACCCCCAGATGTTTGAATGACTTCATTGTATTCACCTGCTTCTAAAATAGAGTATGGAGTGGTCCATTTTTGTAATGCAATAATCCGCTCGCTACACAGTTTCATTTTGTGGTCTTTTCAGGTAAATTATGCATCGTTCATCATCTTGGCGTATCCAACTAAAATAGGCTCTGGCCCCCGGGAGAGGGCGCAGAGCCTTTTGGCTGTTCGCTGTTTTATTGATTACGACGATCCTTAAGAATGACATCTGCGAACAGAATAGTTTTCGGGATGCGGAAAAATTGTTCCGCTTGTTCCTGAAACGCGGCAGAAGGCAGCGTTCCCTGATGCAGCCATTTGCGGAAAGTGCCGGGATGAACCCCGATCCAGTGGCTGACATCTGTCACCGACAAATCATGGACCATACACAGGCCTGTCAAAATACGGTTACTCACTGGAGAGCGGGTTACCGTCCGCTTCATAAAGCGGGAAGGCTCGGGTTGACAGATGACAGGACTGTTGCGCACGACCTCTTCATTAAAAAGAATATGTCGCGGGTAGCCAAGCAACTGACAAGTTTTGTCCAGATTGGTACTGCCGGGTATTCGCCCTTCATACACCCACGCGCTTACACTGCGTGAGGAGATCGAGAGGTCTTCAGCGAGCTGAGACAATTTAATATCGTTGGCCATCAGCACGGCAAGAAGAACACGATTGCGGATTTGACAGCGTGTCGGTTTGCGGAACCGTTTAACACGGACACCTTTTCCCAAATATTTACGGTTGATCAGAGACCACGCCTGGATGGAATGTTGTTCTGGTTGATTAGGCATATTTCCTCCGATTTTTTTAACCAAATACTACAATAAATAAAGGGGTACTTTCAAGTGCCGCAATTACTGGTTTGAAAACCGCTTGTGCGTCATTCTACATGAAAGAGGGAACTACGAACTAGACCTCTTGCGAAACACATCCTAGTATATTCCTAGATTACAATGATTCACTAAAAAAGATGGAATGAATTGTACGAGATTACAAATTAATTAGTTCTATTTACCCACTCATAGGTCTTTAGAACTTTTGTGTTATTTTTGTTGATTTCATGCTGTTTTTCCCCTGAACTCCTACTACATTTGTAAATCTACTTTTGGTGTTCAAACCAAAAAAGTGCACAAATCTGAAATGATAAATCCGCATGTTCAGCAAGACAGATGAACGATCACAATCTCTCATTCTCACATATATTGTAGGGTGTTCAAACAAGAAAGAACAAGGGAGAGGTGAGGAACGTGAGCCCAGCGGTGAGTTCGGTTACTGCTATTTCGGGAGCGGTTGTGACGTTCGCTTTTGGCGGGTGGGATCAGCTACTTAGTCTGCTTGCGATCGCTATGGCTATTGATTATGTTACAGGTCTGGCGGCAGCTGTGAGAACGGGAACGGGATTGAACAGTAATATTGGCTTCTGGGGACTTGCACGAAAAGGGCTAATGCTGACCGTTGTTCTGCTTGCTCACCGTATTGATCTGATTATGGGGACCGATATTATTAAGGGAGGAGCAATTTATTTTTACTTGGTCAATGAATTGATCTCAATCACAGAGAATTATGCCAAAATTGGATTGCCTTTACCTGCCAAGCTCAGACAGGCTATCGCGGTACTTAAGAAACAGGAGGAACAGAGCAGTCTGCCTGACCGGGAATGGAACATGCCTAAGCCAAATTCCGCTATCCCTTCCCCAATAAAAGAAGAGGTTCAATCAAAAGAAGATGTTCAAACTGTTCAAGGTCAGGAGAAAAGGGTTGAGAATGGGGGAGTGTCTTCTGATCGGCAGTCGGATTCAACGAAGGATTAGCCTGGGGGAATATTATTGTTGTTCGGGAAACGCATACAAAGCATCCTTTCGTAATAGACGGTGATATGATATATTTTGGATACACGAAACATAGCTAATAGTTCTAGTTATTAATCCAAACGAGGTGTTTACCAAGATGATTAAGCATATTGTCCTGTTCAAAATGAAAGATCGCTCTGCAGAAAGCGTTGAGGCGGCTGCCCAGGTTCTGCGTAATCTGGAAGGCAAAATCGATGTTCTCATGTCCCTTGAGGTGGGTATCGATGTACTGCGTTCGGACAGATCATTCGACATTTCACTGACAGCGGAGTTTGCTTCGCTGGAAGATCTTCAGGCGTATCAGGTTCACCCACTCCATCAGGATGTCATCAAGTACATGAACGAAGTGAGAGAACAATCCATTGCTGTTGACTATGTGATCTAAGGTTTTACACATTCTATTCTGGATTTGAAGGGGAATCTGCATGAGCGATTTAAGAGACGTTATGGAATTTCTATATATTTTTGTTGTGTTTCTGATCGCTTGCCCTGTTATGATCTTCTGGCTTAAGCGCAGAGGGAAACGAAACCGATAACTCACTGAACGGGAAGTGAATGAATGTATTATGTGAATAGGGAGCAGATCGCTCGCCGGCTTGACGCGATACCGGAAGTTGCTGAAGGGCTTCGGCAGGTTGTACAGGCCTGGGATGGTGGTCTGATATTGGGGATGGTGCAAGAACGATGTTTGCATCTTGCCGTTGAGATTGTGACTGATGTGGGCAGTTATCTCATTGATGGTTTCATTATGAGAGATGCAAGCAGTTACGATGATATTATTCAGATTAATTATGAAGAGAACGTATTTGATGAATCAACATACGGGGTTTTGCGTCAACTCGTTACGTTGCGTAAACCGCTTGTGCAAGATTATTACAGCTGGCAGCGAACCGTGTTGAATCCACTTAGTGCAGCCTTGCCGGATGTGCTTGAACAGTTCTCCGGCCAGGTAAGCACTTATGTGGAAAAAGAACTTGGACCTTTTCAGGGAAATGAAGGCCAAGTGAGAGAGTAAGGAATGAGGGAAGCTGTATGGAGAAAGATTCGAAAGGGACAGATCAAGGGAAGCGGGAAAGCGATGAAATGTCATCAGGATTTCACCCCGTGTACATGTTGGAGTTCCTGTTTAATGAAAAGCCAGATGTGAATCGGCATGTGTTACAGGAGGCGCTCATCCATCGAACGGGACAAGGGAGACTGGATGTAAAACAGGAAGAGAAGGAACAGGGAACGCAGGAGATGATGGTGTTCTACCATATGGAACATAAGGTTTCCTTTCAGGAAGGTAGCATCCCCGCTCAGACTTGCTTGCTACCCGTACATGAAATTGTGGACCGTACACGTTTTGCAGGGGCTTTACAGCAAGCATGGCACTGGCCTGAAGCAGGACAAGCTATAGCTTCTGCCCGTTATTCCATTCGGATTCATGATATGTTTACTGCTGCCATGCCGCGTAAACAGCGTCTGGACTTGTTCCAGAAAACGGTGCTGGCTGTGCTGGACACACTGGATTGTGATGCGCTTTACTGGTACGGCAGTGACAAACTGGTTGAACCTGATGCTTACATTCAATCCCAGGAACGCGAGGAGCATCTCTATGCTGCGATGAATGTGCGGATGTATCAAGCGGGGGGGACGGAGCAACAGCGAGAACTGGTTATGGATACCGTAGGTTTATCTGCGCTTGGCGTACCTGATGTGCAATGTCACTTTACTGGACTTGACCCCGATACGGTGGCTCAGACACTTCTGGGTGCTGCGTACTACATATTTGATCAGGGAGATGTATTGCAGGATGGTCAGACCTTGGGCTCATCTGGTGGACAGCGCTGGCGCTGTGAGCATCAGTTTGCTTTAATTGCACCAGGGAGATACGTCGTAGATCTGAACCCCGGAGAAGAGCATGCTGTACCCGCGCCTCAGACAGTTCGGTAAAAAAGAATGAGGATGGGTATCTTAACCCAGAGATGCGTTTGTTCCGTTTTTTTTTCACTCCAGAGTGTCAGGTCAAGCCCATCCTGCTTATAATGCATGAACAGAGTAGGCATTGGCCCAGATGAACAGATCCTATCGTTGTTTCATAAACCGATGTCTAACCCATTGAAGAGGAGAGATGGATCATGAAAGATTCGAATAAAAGCTTGTTGTGGGGGGCTTTAATCGGCTCCGTCGTTGGTTCGGTCACTGCACTGCTGCTTGCACCAAAATCAGGACGTGAATTGCGTCAGGATATTTCCGAGGGTGCTCGTCAAGTTACGGATAAAGGTCAAGAACTGGCTGTAAAAGTGGGAGAGCAAAGCTCACAGATCGTATCCAAAGTGAAGGAAACGGCGGATGTAGTTATTAAGGATATCCAGTCCTGGCGTTGTTCTTCGGACGGTAAAGAGATTCGGATTTCTGCTGCAATTGCAGATGCGGATAAAGCTGAAGGAGTACAGGGGCATGTCCAACCTGAGATCCAGGTTCAAGATCAAGTAGAGGATTCAGTACAAACTCAAGGCTTGAAATTGGTACCAACAGAGCAGGGGAACGAAGATATTGTCAAGCTTACTACCGATGAGTCCAAAGACGAAAACTAAGCAATGCGGGTTTAGCAGGCTTTCCCCAGTCCGGTGGAAAGCCTGCTTTGTTGTGTGCTCATGCTATGCATGACAACAGGATTCAATGACTTAAATTTGAACCCGGCGATGAAATCGGGTAAGATGTAGGTACCTTTTTGCCGGAAATATCATAGGGTAGGTAGAAAGCTTTTTTACTATGGATGATCAGAATGAATTTAATGAAGAAGGAAGCGGTGTGTTCGTGCAGCAAGCTATTGCTATATTAGACTCCGGTGTAGGGGGATTGACCGTTGCGAAGGAAGTGATGCGTCAGCTCCCGCGGGAAAAGATCATTTATTTTGGGGACACTGCCCGGACACCGTACGGACCCCGTTCGTCCGAACAAGTGAAACAATTTACGGAGCAAATCGTTGATTTTTTGATTCAGTTTAATCCGAAAGTGATTGTGATCGCCTGCAATACGGCGACAGCCGCAGCACTGGAATATATCCGGACCAAGGTGGATGTTCCTGTCATTGGAGTGATCCATCCTGGTGCAAGGGCAGCCATTATGGCAACACGTACAGGCCGCATCGGTGTGATCGGGACTGTGGGTACGATCGGAAGTGGGGCGTATACGTCGGCACTCAAGCAGCTGTCTCCTTATGTCGATGTGGTCAGCCAGGCTTGTCCTGCACTGGTGCCGTTGGTGGAGAAAGGCGAATTTCGTTCCGAACACACAACGTATACGGTGGATCAAGCGCTCGGAGAAATTAAAAGAGAGCCTATTGACTGTCTGATTCTTGGTTGCACGCATTATCCGTTTCTGATGGACACGATTCAGGATGTCATGGGCCAGGATGTAAAGCTCATCAGCTCAGCCGATGAAACAGCGAGAGAAATCAGTACCATTTTATATGATAAACGCAAGCTGGCAAGCGGAGATGAAACGCCTGTGCATCAGTTTTTCTGTACTGGTGATCCGCGTATGTTCCAGAATATTACGAAACAATGGCTGGGAGAGCAAATTTCCAAGACACCTGTCGTCTGGCAGGTCACACAGTTGTCGTAATCGCTGTCGGAATGTATTAGTAATCATCATTATATGGGATAAAAATAGGATTAAGCCTGCATTCATCTATGTAATTTTGCTTCGGTGCCCGGACCTGTTAAGGTTCGGGCTTTTATATATTTCTTAGGCACGCTCCAACTCTGCTCTGGTGGCTAGAATATCTAACATAACATAGAAGTCTGCGAACGATGTCACATGACGGACAACCGGGCTTGCATACGATAATACAGGTACGAATAAAGGAGAATCAATTGGGAGAATCAGACCTGTGGAAGGGAGAACAACATGGAACTGCAATGGATTATCGTGAAAACAGGTGACACGTTACCGCGAATTGCTTCGGCATATCGCATGACTAATGCATTGTTGTGTGCGCTGAACCCCGAAGCTACAGCGCAGCCTTATCTACTTGCCGGTCAGATGTTACGTGTGATGCCTGGAACCGGACGCAGATATGCGGTACCACCGGGAGAAACGGTGCAGGAAACGGCAGAACGTTTTGCATTATCGGAAGAACAGCTTCGTGAGAGTAATCCCGAAATCTCCAAGGTGAAGGATTGGGGTGGATGCTGTATAAATATTCCTCAGGCTGGTGGGAAAACCATCGTGAACATTGAGGGTGAATATGGATATCGTGAATTGATCAGAGATATACAGCGATTGGAAGCACGCTATTCCTGCGTGAAATCGGGAGAGATCGGTACAAGTGTAATGGGAAAAACATTACCTTATGTGCGAATCGGGCAAGGCCCTCGCCATATCCATGTGAATGCATCGGTTCATGCCAATGAATGGTTAACCACGCCAGTTCTTATGAGGTTTATCGAAGAATACGCTGAGGCGTATTCCTTGGACTCGCTGTGGCACTCCTATGATCCGCAGCGCTGGATGCAAGAGACGACCTTATGGGCGGTGCCCATGGTGAACCCGGACGGAGTAGAGCTAGTTCAGGAAGGTGTAGTGAATCATCATAAGTATGCTTCTGAATTACTTGCGTGGAATGGAGGACGACCACACTTTACACATTGGAAAGCGAACATCAGAGGTGTTGATCTTAATGATCAGTTTCCGGCTCACTGGGACGAGGAGGTTGCGCGCAGAAGTGTTTTTTCGCCTGGTCCTAGGGATTATGCGGGCACGGCTCCGCTAACAGAACCTGAGGTTCAGGCGCTTGCACAGTGGACGCAGGAACATGCATTTGCTGCAGTGGTATCCCTGCATAGCCAAGGTCAAGAAATCTATTGGAATTATCGGGATCTGGAGCCGAGAGAGAGTGCGCCATTGTCGCGTAAGCTAGCTAAAGCGTCCGGGTATAAAGCGGTAAAACTTGGTGGTAGTGATGCTGGTTATAAAGATTGGTTTATTCAAGCGTTTGGCAAGCCGGGATTCACCGTAGAGGTGGGTCTTGGAGTGAATCCGCTACCTGTGGAACAATTTGATGACATTTGTGTGGAAGTGGGCATGCTACTGGCAGAATTGTTATCCCACGGAGAGCGTGAGGCAGATGCCTCGGGTTAGCGGGCATGAAACGAAAGATCGTTCAGACATATAACCGGAACGGGCGCTGAAGCGGCGCTCGTTATTTATCTTTGTAAATCCAAGCTTAATAACCCTGATTCTGATGAGTTGGTTTATCAGCCGAGCTGAATGCAAATATCCAGTGCTGGTGGACAAAACAACATCTCGAGGTCGTGTCGAAAATATGACTTCATGTCATTTTCGCATCAATGTTATTGCGATTAGCTGTAACTTTCTTTACAATAGATGCTGGAGTTTAAAATGAATGCTGAAATTGTTGAAACCAGCAATGATAATATAGGAGATGAATTGAATGAACTGCAAAATCACTCGTAACGCAGCGAAAGTGTTGAAGCTTGAACTGGACAAGCCGGAGAACGAAGGTAAACTATTGCGTGTTGTGATTACACATGCACACGGAGACCATGCGCATTACGGTCTTGACCTGGATACGCCAGGAGATAATGACACCGTAGTATCTACAGATAAGGGCATCGACGTTATTTTGGAAAATGGACAACCTATGCTCGATGGTGTGAAAATTGATTACCTCTATTTGCCACAAGAAGGATTTGTGATCACGAATCCATCCAAAGGCAACCACGGCGACCACTAAGGGAGCGAAGAAGGGGAACTCATGGCTAACGATATCCGCGTATGCGAAAAATGTAATCACATCCGATTGAAATCCATTGTGCCTAAGCTGGAGAAGATGGCTCCAGGCACAGAAATCAAGATCGGTTGTAAATCTTATTGCGGCCCATGTGCGAAGCGTGCTTTTGTTTTCATCAACGGCCGATACATCAGTGCTCCAACGGAAGAAGAAGTACTTACGAAGGTTTCCAAGTTCATCAAATAACCGAATAGCTACCTGAAAAGGAGGGGCAGAAGCCTCTCCTTTTGCGTTGCATTTTGTTTTAGCCCAAGTTTTGATGACGATCCCGATCCGAATGGAGCAAAAATATTTGGAAGGTGTCCTCCTGAATTTCAATGGCGATGCGAACGTCTTCTTTATTAAGAATATGCACATTGCCCATCTGCTCGTCCTTCAGTTCCGTCCAACCGACCTCATGTAACTTTTGAAAATAATCTTCAGGTGGGTATAGTCCTTGTTCACCACCGATGTGTTTGAGTTCATACGTTTCGCTTTGAGATTGTGTAGGGTGATCGGAATATGCCGCGGATTCAATGAGTTTAGCATTGGCAGGCACGGGGATATCCTTATGCAACGATGAAGAGACGTATCCTTTGATCTCATACGTGGAGTTTGTGAAGCGCTGCGTCCAAACAATAAAAAATAGGAGTAACAGAACGGATAGCAATGAAACGGTTAGGAGGCCTAAACGGATTCCCTTTGTGTTCAAACGGTATTCCTCCTTTTTTGATCTTAAATGCTTCTGATCTTTTAACGTATCTTGGAAGTGAAAAGTTTGAACAAATTTTCAAAAAAAGAATAAGTCTTCTCTATACAATCCATGCTAACAAGGTGACAGGAATATGTTCCGAGGAGGAATAACTCATGCCCAAGCGTTATGATTCCAGTTTGCAAGCGGGTACAACGGTATCTCAGGCGCAAAATGCGGTGAACAAGCTTCATTATGCTGTTTCCCAGGCCATGTCCCATCCGAATGCACAGACCATTGTGCAGGCAGAGCAGCGGCTGGCTCATACCGAGCAGGCGATGAAGCAAGCAGAGTTGTCTCTGGGTGGACAGGGTTTCGAGTTAGCGCAGGAAATGTTCATTGAGGAGAAGAAGAGGTTACACTCGCTCCAGAATCAGCACAGGCAAGGGGAGAAATAAACTGTTCCTGTTACACCGTAACCTGCAGGCCGTGATGGTCTGCAGGTTTTTTGGTTTTTTTCCAGCGCTTAAAATTCTGTCAGAAGGTTAATAGACCGAGAGCAGGCAAAAATCAATACGGGAGGTACAGGATGACTAAACATATTACAGATTGCACAATTCTGAACAACGGAGTGACAATGCCATGGCTTGGAATCGGGACTTATAAGGCAAAGGGAAAAGAAGTACAACAGGCGGTAGAGACCGCTCTGGAAGTAGGGTATCGTAGCATTGATACCGCGTCTGTTTATGGCAATGAGGAGGAAGTGGGACAAGCCATTGCGAGTAGTGGTGTAGCCCGTAACGAACTATTCGTAACGACGAAGCTCTGGAATGATGATCAAGGTTATGATTCGACGCTCAGAGCGTTTGAAGCCAGCCAGAAGAAACTTGGTTTAAATGTCATTGACCTATATCTCATTCACTGGCCAGGCCGGGATCAATATAAAGAGACGTGGAGAGCTTTTGAACGTCTGTATAGCGAAGGAAGTGTGCGTGCGATCGGTGTAAGTAATTTTCAGGTGCATCATCTGCGCGATCTTATAGATGAAGGTGGTACGGTGCCTGCGGTGAATCAGGTGGAACTACATCCGGGACTGATTCAGCAGGAACTGCAGGACTTCTGCGGGGCCCAAGGCATTCAACTTGAGGCATGGAGTCCCATCATGAAAGGGAAGTTAAATCAGGAATCTACCTTGAAGGGATTGGCTCAAAAGTATGGAAAAACACCGGCTCAGATTATTCTACGCTGGGATATCCAGAATCAGATTGTGACGATTCCCAAATCGGTGACACCTGAGCGGATTCGCGAGAACGCGGATATCTTTGATTTTGAACTGACACCAGATGAGTTGAGACAGATTGATGCGCTCGATGCGGACAAACGCACAGGACCACATCCGGATCAGCTATTCTGGGATTGAGGGCGAAGCTCATTTTCCAGTTAAATAAGTATGAACGTTGGTGGAAGCTCCGGTGACGAATCATTCATGATGTAGACGGTGGTGGAAGCTCCGGTGACGAATCGTTCTTTTGATCGCTGTTGTTTTCGAATTTCTTTGATTGAAATTTTTAAAGGTTTGAAATTCGAAAACAAAGGCGAACCTCCGCTTCTACAGAATCGATTTCGTCCCCTCCGCAGCAACGTTGGATAAGAGAGTCACTTGGAAAAAGAGCTTCGGAGGGCAAGGGCAGTGACAAAACGGAGGGCTTCGCTTCTCCGTTTTGTTCTGATTAGGTTGTTTGTTAGTGTGTAGAGGGAGACGCTTGCAGTAAACATAAAAAAAGCAGCAAGGTCATGAGCATTGCCATGATCTGCTGCTTTTTATGTTAGTTGGAAGGTTTGTTCTGAGGAACCTCGCAACCTTCTTCTGTGCATACACCGTTACGATCTGATGCGGCGTCGTTCGATTCAACAATGGTGAACGGGGAACGTTCATCCCATGCTTTTTGGAGAGCATCCAGGAAGACATCGTCGGGCTGTGCTCCGGAAACGGCAAATTTACGATCGAGAACGAAGAATGGAACTCCTCGGATGCCGAGCTGTGCGCCTTCTGCCTGGTCAGCGCGTACGTTCTCGGTATATTGGTCGCTAGACAGAACGGCAACCGCAGCTTCGCGATCCAAACCAACCTCTTGGGCGAGATCAGCGAGCACTTGAGGATCACCAACGTGTTTGCCTTCAATAAAGATGGCGTGGAACAAACGCTCACTCAGATCAAGGGCTTTACCTTGAGTATCTGCCCAGTGAGTCAGACGATGAGCAGCAAAGGAGTTGGTTGGGATCATGGCATCAATATTATATTCGAGCCCTGCTGTGCGAGCATTGGCATTCATCTGTGCGTTCATCCCGCGAGCTTGTTCCTCACTGATATTGTACTTGGAAGTCAGATAATCTACATTCGTTTTTCCGCTGTTCAATTCTGCGTTAGGATCAAGCTCAAAGCTTTTAAATTGCAACTTCACTTCATCCCGATGAGGGAATTTTTCCAGTACGTTTTCCAGACGGCGTTTGCCGATATAACAGAAAGGGCACATGAAATCAGACCATACTTCAATATTCATTGGTTTAAAACCTCCATTATGTTCTTAATTGAAACTATTATAGTTACAATTATAAAGTAACTTTCAATTTTTCGCAAGTTATTCGAAATTAATCGTTCGAGTAAGCTTTTGTCCAATGGTTTGGTTGAAGCTCATTTAATGTTTTAAAAATAAGCTGTCCGGACGGATCGTATACAGCTGCTTTGACGTCCCCTCCCCAATAAAAAAGGCGTTCCTGGCAGATTCCGCAAGGTGTAAGTACTTTGAATCCGGTATTTTCGTCATCGCGCGCTACGCATAGAGAGTGGGTTACCCGCTCATTTAATTTATGAGCTTCCAGATAAGCTCCTGTTTCCATGCAAAGATGCACCGCATCGTTGATGACCTCTGGAGCCACGCTGATGAGCAGAGAGCCGGCGTCGGTGTATACAGCACCTGCCCCGCCCCAACCTTGAGGGTACCGCTCTTTAACAAACTCGGTAGCAGCATCATAAAGTTTTTGTTCGATATCGTGTGAATGGAGGTTAGTCGACATAAGATGATACTCCTTTTTAACAAAGTGTGTCTGACATTTATTTTGTTCTTCTATACCTGATTATTTTTTCGAAGAGTTCTCGGTTGCGTCTGCTGGTCGTTCCTTCTCCTCACGGAATTGACGTATCAGATCGTAGGTGATGAGCGTATCAGACACGTGCAGGCGTTTTGAGGCTGTTTCAAAACCAACCTTGCAGGCGTTAATATCCGTCTTTTCGTGAGTGGATTGATCGTAACAGGCTCCGTTGGCATAAAGGTAATCGTCCGAGGGAATATAGAAAACTTTACCGTCTGTGAATGAACCGTTACGTAGCACTACCGTGCGTTCCGTGTCGTTGTACACATTGTTTCCCATATGATAATAGGATTCATCCGATATCCCGAGCAAATGTAGCACCGATGGTGTAATATCCAGCTGCCCTGAAGGTTTATCAAAGGTACCGGCTTCAGCTCCGTCAGGTAAATGTACCAGCAGTGGAACTTCGTTCATGATCTGTGCCATATCAAGATCGTTCAGCCCACGGCCTAGAAACTTCTCATATTGAGCTTTGTCGTTAATCGAGCTGTCATGGTCACCGTAGAACATGAAGATAGTCTTGTCCCATAGTCCACGATTCTTCAGATCCTCCACCATACCACCGAGTGCGGCATCCACATAGTGAACAGACTGCAGATAATTTCCGAACATGGTGCCCTGGAATTCACCCACATCCAGCTGCTGTTTCTCTTTAGGCAGAGAGGCGTAGGGATGATGGCTGCTAAGTGTGATGAGGAATGAATAAAAGGGTTCCTTCACCTCATTACTCATTTTCTCCACGGACTGCCGGAAAAAAGATACATCCGACAAAGACCAGCCAAGCGGGTCATCTTCTATGAAATCATTTTTGCTGTAGAACTTGTCGTATTTCATATTCTGATACATCGTATATCGGTTCCAGAACCCGCTCTCGTAGGCGTGGAATACGTTGGTGCTATAGCCATGCTCCTTCAAAATGGAAGGTAACGAATCGTACATATGATCTGCGTATCGCACAAACGCTGAACCTACAGGAAGAGGGTGCAGAGAGATGTTGGCGCCGAAGTCGGCATCTGACGTTCTTCCCTGTCCAGTCTGGTGATAAAAGTGGCTGTAATACTGGCTTTCTTTCATCAGTTCATTGAAGTGGGGTGTGATTTCCTGCCCGCCAATGCTTTGTCCAATCATAAAATTCATAAAAGCTTCACCTTGCACGATAATGACGTTGCTATCTTTATATTTTCCGTATAAAGGCTGGTTGAGCTGTCCTGCATTCGACTTTTGTCGATCATCAAAATAAGCTTTAACTTGCTGGATATCGGCCGGATCGGCTTCGGGGCCGGAACCCATGTTATTTTTGACATAAGAGTACGTATCATAGCCGTGAAAAGCGAGCAATCCGGTTACGTTGTACATGGATACATTCCACCAATTGTTATCAAACAGCCCCTTAGCCCAGGTTTTGCTGTAATAATATATAGGGCCGGCGCCAAGACCCAATCCCAGAATGAGCGCTGTGACACCTGCCAATAGACGGCGACGGAGACGCTTTTTATGAGATATGGAAGAAGTGAAGGAGTAACCGCTATAACTACCGTTAGAACTGCTTGTGTGCATCCCTGACGGTTGACCTGAGCGATAACGTCTGCTGAACAGCATTAAGGCTGCACACGGAATAACAATGAACAAATCGGCAAAAAACCATATATCGCGGGCATAGATTAAAGTGGCAATGCTATCACCAAGTGCGTCTACCTGTCGTGCCTGTAAGAGGACAGGAATGGTAAGGAAATCCTGGAAGTAGCGATAATAGACCATATCCGCATAGATGAGTGCAGTAAGAAACAAGTGAAGGACAGCAAGTGCAACAATCATGCCTCTACGTGGTAGCCACCAGACCCAGAAGGACAGAAGCAACAATGATCCAACCGCAATCACTTTGTCAAGCAGTCCCATGGTAATGTTATACGCGTTCAGATTGTGATGCAGGAACATCAGCTTAAGCAGGATCAGTATCGTGAAAATAACATATAGCGTCAATGGGTGACGCAGAAGCATGGGCGTTCTGGAACTTCGCATAGGCTGAGTGAAAACCATAATGTTTCCCCCTTGTTTATGTAGTTGTTCATGATTCGAGAAGCTATGGATTAAATATGTCGTTTATTTTGTTAACGGAATGTAAAAACAGGGCTTCATATATTATAGCGTGACCGCTTCGCATTTCAACTATGCTCATCTTCATACTCGCATGTCATACAAGCCCTTCTGATAAGGTATGAAGTCCTGCTTTTGTTGGCTGGTTAGTGATCAAACAAAAGAAAAACGCTCCAACCGTAAAGGTCAGAGCGTTTCTTAACCATAAGTGTCTTTAAGCTTGCGGTGTTTTGTTGCGTGGCGGCAATGGCCCCAAATATTGATAGTACTGAGTTTCAATCCGTCCGTTGAACAATTTGCGACGCTTGTCCGCTTTGTGTCCGAAATACTCTTCAAATGCTTTGGTGGAGGTTATGGCAAAAAACGACCACGTTGGCATATCCAGATAAGAGCGACCGAGGGAACGAAGTAGCTTCTGTACTTCTTTTTCTTCACTCAGACGTTCGCCATATGGTGGGTTGGTAATAATAACTCCATATTCTCCTTGAGGTCTGGCTCGGTGTGCTGGCAGCACGCTGACTTCGATATCTTTGGCAAAGCCCGCACTTTTGATCGCCGCTTGCGCAACCTCAATCGCTTCAGGGTCGATGTCGCTTCCTGAAATCTGCAGAGGCACATCATCACGCACGGCATCAAATGCCTCCTCACGTGCCTGTTCCCACAGTTCAGCAGGAATTACGTCCCAGTTCTCGGAGTTAAAAGTACGGCGAAGTCCCGGTGCGATATTCCATCCAATCATGGCTGCTTCAATCAGCATGGTGCCAGAACCGCAGCATGGATCGTAGAACGGGCGGGAAACATTCCAGCGACTAAGCTGAATCAGAGCAGCTGCCAGTGTTTCTTTCAGTGGCGCTTCTGTAACTAGTTTGCGGTATCCGCGTTTATGGAGTCCTGGGCCTGTTGTGTCCAGTGTAATCAGAGCGCGGTCATTCAAGAGAATGACTTCGACCACATAACGGGCTCCATCTTCAGGGAACCATTCGGTGTGATGCGTCAGCTTCAATTTTTCAACAATTGCCTTTTTGACAATACCTTGTGAAGCTGGCACGCTACTTAGTTGTGATTTCTGTGATCGTCCTTCAACCGGGAATTCACCATCTGCCGGAATCCATTCTTCCCAGGGCAATGCTTTGGTACCCTCAAACAATTCGTCAAATGTAGTTGCGGGGAATTCCCCCATGTTGACCAGCACGCGGTCCGAACTTCTCAGCCACAGGTTACAGCGACAAATATCAATGTAATCTCCTGTGAAAAATACGCGGCCATTATCGACCTTGGCATCCTCATACCCCAACTGTTTCAGTTCGCGGGCTACAACAGCCTCAAGTCCCATCGCGGAGGTTGCAATTAATTGCAATCGAGCCATATGAATTCATTCAACTCCATTTCGAGCCGCAGCTGGCTTAAGCCTCTCGCGGCCAATATAGTAACGGTGCGGCCTTGCCGCTTCCCGTGAAAAAACTTACAATGAGTAATGCGGCTTAACCGCAAAAACTTCAATGCAGGTAATGCAACGTTCAATAGTCTGTGTTGGATAACAAACATTCATTATAAAACATTGGCATCCATATGAAAAGCTATCCAGGGTATTTATAAAGAAAGCTACCTGGGGGCATTGATATGGAAAGTAGTCCAAATGTGCAAGGAGGAACTTCGTGGTGAATCTGACCCCGGACGAATATGTAAATCAATTATTTCAAGAGGATGAGCTCTTGTTAAAAGTAAAAGAGGCCATTCGGGCAAATGGCATGCCGGAGGTTTCGGTGGCTGCGGCGTATGGACGCTTGCTCACCTTTCTGGCCAAAACCTCTAAAGCTGAAGCTGTGCTCGAAATCGGTGTGCTCGGCGGTTACAGCGGCATCTGCCTTGCTCGTGGGCTGAGCGAAGGGGGGAGTCTGACTTCCCTTGAGCTGAAAGAAGAATACGCGGATATGGCTCGCGGACATTTGGAGGAAAGTGGGTTCGGCAGTCAAGTCGAGTACCGGATCGGGCCTGCGGCAGATAGCCTGGAGCAACTGGCACAGGAAGGACGTACCTTTGATTTCTTCTTTATTGACGCAGATAAGGAAAACTATCCGGTTTATCTGGATTATGCAATTCGCCTTGCGCGTCCGGGTGCAGTCATTGTAGGTGACAACTGTTTCCTGCGCGGTCGCACGCTTAATCCGGACAAGCAAGGCCCGGCCGTGCTTGCTGTGCGTCGTTTCAACGAGCAGATGGCAAATGACCCACGTCTGGTTACAACCATGCTTCCGGACTATGACGGTTTGGCACTGGCTTGGGTGAAATAGGTCATTCGAAACTCCGTTGAAAGCTAAGTTAAATGTCAAACTATACCGTAGTGACATGTAGTTTTAATTTATGCTTTTTGCATGTGTCGTACAATTCACTTGAGATGATCGGTTTCAGTAGTTGTACATGTGCCAGCATGAAGAAATGGTGCCCGCCGATTTTGCCCGGATCAAGAACAAGTTTTGAAATCACTTTGACAAGTTTACGTGGTGGCTGGTGCACCGAAGCGGCAATGACCGCTTTTCGTCCGTATTCCGACCTTTCATAATCGAAGCAATCCACTTGTTTCAGGAGATGTGCGATCCAGTATGTCTTTTCAACTGGGCGGTCATTATGATAACGGACAACGGCGGGAATAAACTGCACGTTCGTTCCGGTTTCTTCCAACAGCGTTTTGAAAGCGTTCGATACAACACGGGTACCTGTAACGGTTTCGAAATAGTCTACCTTCAAGCTACGTACCGATGAAAAAAGTTCGACCTCGGCCTTTGTATCATCAGGCAACGGATAATCTATAGCCGAATAATTGGTATCCATTTCGGGAGTGAAGGTTGTGCCGCCACTGATGAATCCGGTGCGGGGATACTGAGATTCGAGAAAATAGTAATTCATACGTGTTATGTTCCTTTCCGAATGTAAGCTATTATTCATTATAAAGGCTAGTAGGACGGGAAAAAAGGCCAAAGCAGGATGAACCTCTGCTTTGGCCTTTTCAATTACATCTGGCAATTATTTTTCACTGACTTATACTTCAGGGGTGCCGTATGTTTCAAACCATTTTTTAATCGTATCAAAATCATCGCTGAAAGACAGTCCGAGCATTAAAAAAATCCGTGCTTGCTGTGGACTGAGGTTATCCCCGGCGATAATACCTTTGCCACCTCCATACACGCTGCCTGAACCAGTTCGGGTTGTTGTGACGAAAATAACGCCTTCCTCAATAGCCTTCGTACGGGCCTGCCCCATTGCCCTGGAGATTCCACCTGCCCCTGTACCTGAGGTGACAATGCCTTTCACTCCACTCTTCACAAATCCTTCAATCGCTCCACCGCCCGCTTCTTGATACGAGATGGCGATCTCAACTTTGGCAAGATCGGCTTTGGTAATTTTGCTAAGATCAAATGCAGGTTTCGCTGTGCCTTCCGGTTTCATCGCGCGAGCAGGAGCCCGGTAGATCCGGATATTCTCTTCATCAATATAACCCACAGCTCCGAGCATTGGTGTTTCAAAGGTATCTGTACGGTAGTCATTGGTCTTGGTTACCCCGCGTGCAAGCTGGATGGTATCATTCAGCATCAGGACGGTACCGAAAGATTTCGTGCGACCGCTGCCAGCCAGTTTAATGGCATTGTACAGATTCGCTTGGGCATCAGAGCCGATTACTGTCCATGGTCGCATCGATCCCGTGATAATAACGGGTTTGTCGCTTTGTACGGTCATATCAAGGAAGTAAGCAATTTCCTCCATCGTATCTGTACCTGTTGTTACCACGACGCTGTCATACTGAGCTAACGCCTTATCTACCGTTTGAGACAAGTCGTACAAGTCAGACATCGTATAGGAGCCTGAACCGGAATTGCCGAATTGGAGTGTGCTCACATCCGCAATTTTCTGTTTGTCCGGCAAATCTTTGACCATATCAGCAATAAGAAGTGTACCAGCCTTATAGTTCTGGAAGCTGGTTGCGTCTTCCGATTGTCCTGCAATCGTTCCGCCTGTACCGATCACAAGCACATTAGGAAGTGTGGATTGTTTGGAAGCTTCAGATACTGCGGGGATGGTGGTATTACGTGTAGGCGTTGCTGGGGAGCTCTGAACCGTGCCGACCGTGCCTTTTACCTCTACTGTAGCTGCCTGAGCGGCATAAGTTCCGATCGGGGACAGGGATAGAGTTAATGCGGTAAATGCGGCGGTACTCCATACGGCCCAAGGGCGAAGGTTAGATGGTTTTTTCATGCTGAAACACTCCTTCAAGTGGTTTTTGTGTGAGGTATTCTCTTTTTTTATGTAAGTAGATTGAGATAATATTATTTAATGTTAGGTAATATAACAAATGTTGTATTGTACAGGAATAACGCTTACAATCATTGTTTTTGCTAGATAAATAGATGTTTAATAGAAAAAATGGCTGAATTTAAATTTTAGTTGAAAGGGAGGTAATGAGAAAATTGAAGGGATAACATTATTTTAATGTTATTTTAATTAACATAACTATCTTTCGACACTACAAGGGTAGTTGGTAGCATACGTTGGGACGAGAGGCTTATTTATGCTGAAATAGTTGGAATCGCTATCCAGTTGTGGTTATAATGGATGTGAACCTTATATGTAAATAAATATATATTATTGATTGGAGGAAACACGATGAAACAAGCACCCCGAAAATATGCCAACTACATTCCTATTCGGGAATTGCACAACAAGGAGCGACAATTATCTCCCTTCCAGGTGTATGCAGAACTTCGTGAGAACACTCCAGTCCGATATGATGAGCATCGTGAATGCTGGGATGTGTTTCGGTACGAAGATGTGCAGTATGTGTTAAAAAATCCGAAGCTGTTCTCTTCTGAACGTAACCGTGCCGGTACCAGCATGTTAACGACAGATCCACCGAAGCACAAGCAACTTCGCGATTTGGTCAATCAGGCGTTTACGCCCAAGGCGATAGAAGCTCTTGCACCACGGATTCAGGACATTGCGGATGAGTTGCTGGCTCCACACTTGTCGGGTGGAAGGATGAACCTGATTGATGATCTTGCAACGCCACTACCCGTCATCGTTATTGCAGAACTGATTGGTGTTCCGGCTACAGATCGACGTGAATTCAAAGAGTGGTCTGATGTGCTAGTGAAGGGTGCACGTGATGATAGTGAAGAAGCTTTTCAAGAGTTGGAGAAGGAAAAGCTGAAGAATATCCAGGAGTTATATGCCTATTTCACAGACATTATGGACCAGCGTCGTTTAAAGCCTCAGGACGATCTTATCTCTTTGCTACTAGATGCGGAGATTGAGGGTGAGAAGTTAACGGAGGAAGAAGTGGTCAATTTTTGCATTCTCCTGCTGGCTGCAGGGAATGAGACAACGACCAATTTGATTGCAAATGCAGTGCGCATTCTCTCTGAACAACCCGAACTACAGGAGGAGTTGCTTGAGCATCCGGACAAGGTGGCCAGTGCCGTAGAAGAGACATTACGTTATTATCCGCCGATTGTAGCCATTGGACGTGTTGCGAGGGAAGATATAGAACTAGGAGGCAAGGCGATCAAGGCAGGTCAACAGGTTATATCCTGGGTGGGGGCTGCCAATCGTGACGGTGCCCAGTTTGAACAGGCAGATCAATTCGTATCCGATCGTAAGCCGAACCGACATATGGGATTCGGGTTCGGAATTCATTTCTGCTTGGGTGCGCCGCTGGCACGTTTGGAAGCGAGAGTTGTTCTTCACACGCTTCTCCAGCGTATGGAGCAGATACAGCTAGTTCCTGAAACGACCTTGGAGCCGATTCAAAGCGCTTTTGTATTTGGTGTGAAGGAATATCCGATTCAATTCAACGAACGACGAGTGTAATAGAAAAGCCGCTTTCAGGCCAGACATGGCACTGAAGCGGCTTTTGCTGTTTATTTCCGTTTTAAAATTTAAGTTGTCTTCGATTCTTTAATGCGGACAGGTGTTTTGTACAATTTGAATCGAACCCATACCATATTGAGTAATAGTAGGCCGCCGGATACGATAAACAGGCCCTCGATACCGATGAAACCAGCGAGGAATCCGCCAATGACTGCGCCCAGCATATTACCGAGAGCAAGTGTGCTTGTGTTAAAGCTGAATGCCCGGCTGATCATGCTATCTGGCGAATACCCCCTAATTAGCGCATTTACGCTTGGAAGCAAGCCGCCCATAAATATCCCCATCATAAAGCGAACAAGGATGAGTTGCCACACCGTTTGCACAAAAGCTTGCGGAATAAGCATGAGTCCGGTTCCGATCAGTGAAAAAGTGAGGACGCGGTGTGATCCGATCCGGTCACTGAGTTTTCCGAGTACCGGAGACATTGCCATATTGGATATCCCTGTAACTGCTCCAACCATACCTGCCCAGAAGGCCACGTCGACTGCGGTTCCATGCAGTTTTTGTACATATATAGGCAAGAGCGACATCGGACTGATCATCGCAAATTGCAACAGGAACGTCACAGCGAACAGTGCCGGCAGCTGAGGTGATTTGCTAAGCTCCTTCAATCCGGATAATACCGATTGATCTGGCAATTTTGCAGCTTTTTCACGGTCGAACGTCTCTCTTACGAGGAACATTGCAAGCATGGAAGCTGCAAAGATGAGCCCGCCTGTAATGTAGAAAATAGGACGGAACCCCACCGCATCTGCAAGCAATCCGCCAATAAGTGGACCCAAAATCGTACCTGCCACCTGACCGGACTGGCTGATCCCCATCGCAAATCCCATACGATCCTTCGGCGTTGTGCCTGAGATCAGAGCAACAGCTGCAGGGTTGAAGCCGGAGATGGTTCCGTTCAGCAACCGTAATAAGAGAAGTTGCCAAGGGTTTTGCGCGAGACCCATCAATGCGATAACAACAGCCATACCGAAACCGGAGCGAAGCAACATAATTTTACGTCCGTATTTATCCGACAACTTGCCCCAGAGCGGCTGAAACAAAAAAGAGGTGAGGAAATTGGCTGCAAAAATAAATCCGGCCCATATTCCAATTTCGTGCTCACCTACAACGCCCAGATCTCTGGCAAGGAACAGCGATAGAAAAGGCGTAATCATGGTCATGCCTGCATTGACCAGAAATTGTCCAAACCAAAGCACAATGAGGTTGACTTTCCACGTTTTCAAAGTGCTTTCACTTCCTTTCAAAGATTTTTCTGTAACTCTCAAAAAAAGCGATTCTTTTAGTATATCACAAATGGCATATCCATGAGGGGTGTAACGAATGTCATAGTATTGTCACTTGGAACACATCCCCATATGGTTGTTACGGCTGTTTAAAAAGGGCATAATGGTAGTTATGAGTCCAAAAACTATTGGAGGCTTCTTACATGAGCTATAATGATCGACTGATTCGGGCAAGTTTCAAACAGCAGGTTGACCGTGTGCCGGTATGGTATATGCGTCAGGCTGGACGTTACGATCCTGAATATCGCAAAATTAAAGAAAAGTACTCCTTGCTTGAAATATGTCAGCAACCTGAGCTGGCGGCTGAAGTTACACTCATGCCTGTACGTAAACTGGGTGTGGATGCGGCTATTTTGTATTCCGATATTATGAATCCGGTTGCTTCACTTGGCATTGATTTTGACATTGTGAAAAATATAGGTCCGGTGATTGATAACCCCATTCGTTCGGCTGCCGATGTAGATCGTCTGCGTCCCATTGACGTGGAAGGGGACTTGTCTCACATTCTGGAAACCATTCGCATTCTGGACAAGGAACTTGACGTTCCGCTAATTACATTTGCAGGGGCTCCGTTTACGATTGCAAGTTATCTGATCGAAGGTCAACCTTCCAAAGGATATATTCGAACCAAAACGATGATGTACAGTGAGCCGGAAGTGTGGCACAAACTGATGCAGAAGCTTGGCGATATGGTCATTACATATATTCGTGCTCATATCGCGAATGGCGGTAAGGCATTTCAGTTGTTTGACAGCTGGGTAGGGGCACTCTCTCCCAAAGATTTCAAAACGTATGTGCTGCCAACGATTACTCGTATCTTTACCGAATTATCCGATTTGAATGTACCGAAAATCTATTTCCCTGGAGTGGCCTCAGGTGAGTTGCTACCAACCTTGCAGGATTTGCAGGCGAATGTCATCGGACTGGACTGGAGAGTTTCCATATCCGAAGGACGTAGGCGCTTGGGCGGTAAATTTGCGGTGCAGGGTAATCTGGATCCGTACATTCTGACTGCGCCAATGGAGTTAATTAAAGAACAGGCGAAAGTCATCATAGATGAAGGGATCAAGGACCCGGGTTATATTTTCAATCTGGGACATGGTTTGTTCCCTGAAGCTTCTCTTGATAAATTAAAAGAACTGACAGCATATATTCATGAATATTCAACAGAAGCTTTGAAGACGGGAGTGACGGTAAGTAATGACTAATACTGTAGGCGTACTGGTGATGTCATATGGCACACCTGAAAATATGGAAAGTGTTGAGGCGTATTACACGCATATCCGCAGAGGGCGTCCGCCTGAGCCGGAACAACTGAAAGAGCTGACAGATCGCTATGAAGCAATTGTTGGCGGTGTTTTCCCGCTACGTGAGAACACGGATAACCAGGTGAAAAACCTTCAGGAGACGTTGCAAAAGGATGAGCGTCGCGGCGAGGTTGAATTCCGCTGTTATCAAGGATTGAAACACGCTTATCCTTTTATTGAGGATGGGGTGGAACAGATGGCGAAAGATGGAATTCATAAGGCCATTGGCATTGTGCTTGCACCTCATTTCTCCACGATGAGTGTGGGCAGTTACATCAAACGTGCACGAGAAAAAGCCGAAGAACTTGGTATCCAGATGTCCTTCATCGAAAGTTATCATTTGCATCCGAAGCTCATTCAGGCTCTTTCCGCGCGAGTAAGTGCCAAGCTTGATGCATTTGAGGAAGCGGGTGCGAAGCGTGGAGATGTGAAAGTGCTATTCAGTGCTCACAGTCTGCCTGCCCGCATTGTTGACATGGGAGATCCTTATCCGAATCAATTGCTGGAAACTTCCGAGGCCATCGCTTCTCGAGTGGGGATTGCGAACTGGCAGTTCACTTGGCAAAGCGCTGGACGAACTGCTGAGCCTTGGCTCGGCCCAGACATCCTGGACACACTCCAGGAGCTTTCGCGCGAACAAGTGGAAGATGTACTTGTGGCTCCAATTGGCTTTGTTTCAGATCATCTGGAAGTGTTGTATGATCTCGACATTGAAGCCAAAGCGATTGCTAAAGAAATGGACATGCGATTGATGCGCATCGATTCGCTTAATAGTGACCCGTTGTATATGGAGACATTGAGCGACTCTATTATTAGCCGATGGCAGCAAAGGTCTGATAACTAATGGAAGACAAGAAAAGACGTATTGTTATTGTCGGCGGGGGCCTGACGGGCCTCAGCGCGGCATTTTATATCCGCAAGCATTACAGGGAAGCTGGTTTTGAACCTGCGATTACCTTGCTTGAGAAGAGTTCGTCTATGGGCGGCATGATCGAAACGTTGCATCGGGACGGATTTGTAATCGAGAAAGGTCCTGACTCTTTCCTGGCTCGCAAAACAGCGATGATTGATCTGGCAAAGGAACTGGAGATGGATCATGAACTCGTCAGCCAAAACCCGGAGTCGAAGAAAACATATATTATGCAGCGTGGTAAGCTTCATCCCATGCCAGCCGGTCTGGTGTTAGGCATCCCGACAGAACTGAAACCTTTTCTGAGAAGTGGGCTGGTCTCTCCGGCAGGCAAGTTGCGAGCACTGATGGATTTTATAATTCCGCCTAAACGTACAACAGAGGATGAATCTCTCGGTTATATGATTGAGCGCAGGCTTGGCCCGGAAGTGCTGGAAAACCTGACTGAGCCGCTTCTGGCGGGCATATATGCAGGAGATATGCGAAAGCTCAGCCTACAAGCAACCTTCCCGCAGTTCGGAGAGGTGGAGCGGGATTATGGCAGCTTAATCCGAGGCATGATGACAGGACGCAAGCCGACCGAGACACATACAGGCACCAAACGGAGTGCGTTTCTGAACTTCCGTCAGGGGTTGCAAAGTCTTGTGCATGCGCTTGTCCATGAGCTTCATGATGTGGATCAGCGTTTGAATACAGCCGCCCAATCCTTGGAGCGTGTGGATGCACAGAACGCCAGATATCGGGTTGAACTCGATAACGGACAATTTCTGGAAGCCGATGACGTTGTAATCACCGTGCCGACCTATGTGGCTTCTGGGCTTCTAAAACCGCATGTGGACACATCGGCGCTGGATGCAATCAATTATGTATCTGTTGCTAACGTCGTTCTGGCTTTTGAGAAAAAAGAAGTGGAACATGTCTTCGACGGTTCAGGGTTCCTGGTGCCACGAAAAGAAGGACGTAATATTACGGCCTGCACGTGGACATCTACCAAGTGGCTTCATACCAGCCCGGACGACAAAGTCTTGCTTCGTTGTTATGTTGGCCGCTCTGGAGACGAACAGAATGTGGAGCTTCCCGATGAGGCACTTACGGAGCTAGTCATGAAAGATCTGAGAGAAACGATGGGTATTGAAGCAACTCCGATCTTCTCCGAGATTACTAGATTGCGTAAATCGATGCCACAGTATCCTGTCGGCCATCTTCAGCATCTCACTAACCTTCGTAAAGAGCTTGGAGAAAAAATTCCGGGTGTTTATATTGCAGGGGCTGGTTATGAGGGTGTGGGGTTACCGGACTGTATCAGACAAGCGAAAGAAATGTCCATACAGGCCTCGGCACAGCTGACTTCAACGAACTAAAAGTATGAATTATAGATCCGCCGTCTCCAATGTAGCAACATCTACAGAAGGGACGGCCTTTTTTTTATAGGATGTACATCCAGAATATGCTTGATATAATGGTATGCATATGGATTTATTGTTAAGAAGAGGAGTTGCTTATGTATCCCCCAAGATCACAGCGAAGCTCAGAAAAGAAAAAAGTAAGACGTACCCGTAATACAAAAATCAGGATTGTAAATGTAATATTAATTGTAGCCATTGGTCTTATCGCCTTATATTACCTCTTAAACACACGTGAACAACAACCATCCCAGCCTGCTAATTCAGAGGTCGTGCAACAGGAGCCACCTTCAGGAGCGGACGATAAGGGTGGGGATGCATTGAACCAGCCCGAGTCTGATGCTGATTCAGTTGAAGTACCGGATAAAGATGCAGCTTCGGTAGAGGGGAAGCCAAATGCAGAGCCAGATGATGCTGTAGATAACTCGGGATCTGGTATCAATGAAACTTCAGGGGCAGGCGGTGATAAGCCGACAACGGGAACAAAACCTGCCACTACTGGAAAAGGAGCCTCGGATAAGGCAGATAGCAATAAGGGAACCTCAACATCTGATTCATCTAAGGATGTCACCATTCATTTTGTCGGCGATATTCAATTTTCCGGAAAAGTTGCAGAATTGCTGGAAAAGAACGGATATGATTACCCCTTTGCCAAGCTTGGCTCTATGTTTCAGAATGACGATCTAACGATTGGTAATTTGGAGACCCCGGTGACCCATGGTGGTACGGGCGCTGCGGATAAAACCTATGTTTACAAATCCTCCCCTAAAGCGTTGCAGGCGATGTCTGCAGCGGGGTTTGACGCCGTTAATCTGGCAAACAATCACATTCTGGATCAAGGTGTGGAAGGGCTGGTCGATACGTTAACGTATCTTAATGATTACGGTATCGCACATGCTGGCGCGGGTATGAATGGTACCGAGGCTTATGAACCTGCCTATTTTGAGCGCAAAGGCATGAAAATTGCCTTGCTTGGGTTCAGTCGGGTTGTTCCTGTGGCTAGCTGGAAGGCAGACGGGAATCGGGCAGGCGTAGCGGAAGCGTATGACTCCACAAGAGCGATCGCAGCGATTCAGTCGGCCCGTAAGAAGGCTGATCTGGTTATCGTCGTTGCGCATTGGGGGGAAGAGCGTGTAAGTACCCCGAATGCCGATCAAACGAGGCTTGCGCACGAATTTGTGGATGCGGGAGCCGATCTGATTATTGGCGGACATCCTCATGTTTTACAGGGGCTTGAGTACTATAAAGGCAAATGGATTGCATATAGTACGGGGAATTTTATTTTTACGAAATCGACGAATGAAGAAACGTGGAAAACAGCTGTCTTTCAGGCGCGTTGCAGTCGCGAAGCGGTGTGTAGTATGAAGGTGATTCCATATGAGGCTGCTCTTGGGCAGGCTGTTCCAATGCTTGATGAGGTGAACCGACTTCTGCTGGAGCAGATGGCTAAGATGTCATCAGGCGTTCGAGTCAACGCAGATGGAACTGTAGTGCCCAACTAAGTAGCGTTTTGCTGAGGAGAGATGATGATGAACAATCTGTGTGTAGCCCATCGTGGATTTTCTTCCATTGCACCGGAGAACACGATGGCCGCATTTAATATGGCGATGGAAAGACCGGAAGTCCAGTGGATGGAACTGGATGTGCAACTATCCCGGGACGGCGTGCCTGTGGTGATCCATGATTTCACATTGGAGCGTACGACGAATGGTAAAGGTCGAGTAAAGGATACCGATTGGTCTGTCTTGAAACAACTGGATGCAGGATCATGGAAAGGTAAGAACTACAAGGGAGAGCGTATACCTTCCTTGAGTGAACTCTTGGATCGTTCCTGTGGCAAAGTCCGATTAAACATTGAATTGAAAACACAAGGAGACATGTATCCAGGCTTGCCTGCAGCGGTGATTCACGAAATTAGAAAAAGACATATGCAGCATGATGTTGTCATCACATCGTTTGAGCCAGCCGCACTGGTTGAAGTAAAAAAGCTCGCGCCTGAATTAGAAACGGGTCTCATCATTGATGCCAAACCCGGCGATCTGCTTGTAGCATTGAAACAAATGCATTGCACGTTCCTCTCCATCGGGTACAACAATGTAGACAAAGCGTTAATGAATGAGATGAATGCTGCCGGCATTCGAGTGATGGCGTGGACAGTGGATGACAAGGCAAGTATGAAAAAGCTGGCTACCATCGACCCGGATGTGATGATATGTACGAATCGTCCTGATGTTTGGGAAGATGCATTTCAGGAGACGAGTAGCCGCTTTTTCAGACCTTAATTGTAAGGCTGTAATCGAACTAATACACGAAGCAATGAACGAAGTAATTAATCCAGTAAAGGTGGTTGCAACTCTATGTTGACGAATATTCGCAATGTGTATTGTGTAGGACGAAATTATAAGCTTCATGCGGAGGAACTGGGTAATGCCGTTCCAGATGAACCGATGATTTTTATGAAGCCTTCTCATGCGGTTGTGCCATTGAATGGAGAAAGTTTAGAATTGCCAGCTTCTAAAGGCGAAGTTCATTATGAGGCTGAATTGGTCATTCGCATTGGTCAGGATTACAAGCCGGGAGTGCGTGTCGATGAACTGGTCGATGCCTATGCATTTGGTATTGATTTTACGTTGCGTGATGTGCAGACCGTGATTAAGAAAAAAGGACACCCGTGGACGGCCGCCAAAGGGTTTAAAAACTCCGCACCCATCACACCCTTTCAGACATTTCCTGGAGCAGTAGCACTTCTCGAAAAAGATTTCTCCTTGACGAAGAACGGCGTTCAGGTTCAGCGCGGCAATATCGTCAACATGATCTTCAGTTTACAAGATATTGTAGATTATGTAGGTCATCATTATGGCCTGGGGCCGGGAGATATTATTTTTACAGGTACACCTGAGGGAGTAGGTGCTGCGCAGCCTGGAGATGTGCTTGAGCTGGCGTGGGCGGATGAATCATTAGGAGCATGTACGATCAAGGCAGCGGAGTAATTGAATCAACGCTATAATCCATAAGGTTTATGCCACCGAGCGCAAACAGAATCAAAATAGATTCGTGTTAACAGGAGGAGCGTGATTATGCGCTCCTTTTTTTGCGTTGCGCTGCCTTGAAGTTTTTATAGATTGAAATGAAACGGGAACTAGATATATGTTTTGTTAGCACTCTCTGTGAGCAATTCTGAAATTTCCAGGGACTGAAGAGCGTGCTGCTCAGAACTGATACTTCCGCTAGCAAGGCGCTCATCCAGCTGTGACTGAAGCTGTTTAATCTGAATGGCAATGGCCTTAGCAAAATCGCCTCCGCTACCCTCTGCAATTGTTCGTAGTGAATGTCCCTGATACAGTTTCTCCGCCAGCTCCTCTTCTGAAGTCTGGTTCAGTGCACTAAGCAAATCATCATCTTCATTCTCATTGCTGTTCTCCAGATCGACAATAGACCATTTGGGTTCGGGAATGGGGGAGATGGTAGATTTACTCCATGCAGAACCAGCGAAAGACATTGTAACAATCATTGTGCCTAGAATAAAAACTCTCTTCATATTCATCGTTATTATGCTCCTTGTTTTGTGTTGTTGTGTATGAACTGAATCGAAGTAGTTCAGTTAATCTTGTTGTTTGAGCTAGATCAATTGTAACTCGGAAACCTGAAGTAAAACTTAAAAATAAATAAGGTTTTGTCTAGCCGCATGTTCAGTTTCTGCTTTGGCGTAAAACCGTGGTATAATTAACTTTCAAAAATATATAAACGTCATGTGCACGGTATTGATGTCACATGCAGGAGAGCTTATGGATTGGATTATTGGCGCTGTGTGCGCTTCTCTGGTAGCGGGGGCCGCTTATGCAAAGAAATCGCTAACCCTGTCTGGATGCCTTGCTGCAATTCTGATGGGTACGATATATTACGGGGCAGGCAATCTGTTCTGGTTTGGCACACTGCTGTTATTTTTTATCACGTCAACACTGCTTTCCAGGTTTCGCAAAGATCGCAAGCAGGAGATGGAGAAATCTTATGCCAAGACAGGTAATCGGGATGCCGGGCAAGTGATGGCCAATGGCGGTATAGGTATGCTGTTATGTCTGGCCAACTGGATCATGCCGCATCCAGCGTGGTTGTATGCTTTTATCGGAGTTATGGCAACGGTCACCTCGGATACATGGGCAACCGAAATCGGAAGTCTCAGTCGCAAGCCCCCTCGCTCTATACTCACATGGAAGGTGTTAACCCCCGGAGCCTCGGGAGGCGTTTCTATGTTAGGGAGTTCAGCGGCTGCGCTCGGCGGTATTGTAATTGGTACAGGGGCATTTGCTTTTGCGTCGATTAGCGGATTGGAGCAAACAGCCTGGTTTGGCTGGATTCTGGTTGGACTGATCGGTGGGCTAGCGGGAGCGTTCGCTGATTCCTATCTCGGTGCAACCGTGCAAAAGATGTATCTTTGCACAGTATGTGGCCGAGAGGTTGAAGTTCATGAACATTGTGGTCAGCCAACAATACAGGCTCGGGGCTGGACCTGGATGAGTAATGATCTGGTCAATGTGCTCAGTTCTGTGATTGGTGCATGTATAGCTATAGGATTAGGTAGCCTTTTGGCGTTGTAGGGAGGGGATACAGATTGAATACGGTGCAGGGAGACAAATCGGAGGCGATTTTGGATGCGGCCTACGGCATATTTGGATCAAAAGGATTCTATGAGACTAAAATGTCCGATATTGCCGATGAAGCTGGCATTGCCAAAGGCACGATTTATTTATATTTTAAAAGCAAGGAACAACTGTTTGTTGCTGTATCCAAGCGGGATTGTAACAGTTTTATCAGCCGCCTGGAATATGCATTACAAGCGCACGAGAACACGGGTGACAAGCTTGGCGCGATCGCCAAGACACATCTGACGTATTATTATGAACGGCGCAATCATACGAAGTTATTTTTTATGGCACCGAATAATGATCCGGATTTGATGAAGTTTATGAAAGCTTTTATGAACGAGTATATGAGCATGGTATGCAGGGTTCTGGAAAGCGCGGGTGTACCTGAGCCTGTGTTACTGGCTGAAGCGTATATCGGCATTCTGGATCGGCTGAAGATGGATATTATGCTGAATCCAGAGTTTAATGAACAAGATCTGAACAAACGAATTGCTTTTGCAGCGGCGCTGTTTTTGGACGGATGCCGTTCCTTTCTGCGAGTATAAGCTGGTATGCAAGATCGTGTAGTTGAGGATAGCTGATAGAGGGTAGAGCATTCAAATTATAGAGAAGTGTGGGTAACGTGCAATGAATATAATGACGGTAGAGCAGATTGCAAAAAGTTATGGCGAGAAAATCCTGTTTAAGGATGCTTCATTCGGTATGGCGGATCAGGATAAAATCGGTGTTGTTGGTGTAAACGGCACTGGTAAATCGACGTTTTTGCGCGTGATTGCAGGTATGGAGCCTGCGGATGAGGGACAGATTTCCATCGGTAATGACGTACGCGTGCAGTTTCTGGCGCAGAATCCGGATTTTAATTCGAACAACACCGTATTGCAACAAGTGTTTGAAGGTGACAGTGCCGAGATGAGAACCGTGCGTGAGTACACGGAAACGATGGAATTACTCGAATTGAATCCATCAGATACGGCTTTGAATGAACGTCTGATGCGCCTGAACCAACAAATGGAGCAACTTCAGCTTTGGCAGATGGAGAGTGAAGCGAAGAGCATTTTATCCAAGCTGGGTATACAGCAGTTCGATGCACTTATGGGGACATTGTCAGGTGGACAACGAAAAAGGGTTGCGCTTGCTTCCGCGTTAATCCATCCTTGTGAATTGCTCATTCTCGATGAGCCTACGAACCATATCGATAATGATTCTGTCGTATGGCTGGAGCAGTATTTGCAGAAACGCCGTGGCGCATTACTTATGATCACGCATGATCGCTACTTCCTGGATCGTGTGGCCAATGTTATGCTGGAGCTTGATCACGGGCGTTTGTTCCGATATGAGGCGAATTATACGCGGTTTCTGGAGCTGAAGGCTGAACGGGAAGAACGGGAGTCGGCCTCAGAACAAAAGCGCAAGAATCTGTTACGAACCGAACTTGCGTGGATTCGCCGCGGAGCTAAAGCACGGACTACAAAACAAAAAGCGAGAATTGATCGCTTCGAACAACTGAAAGATCAGCAGGGTGTCCAACGCTCGGGCTCTCTGGAAGTGTCTGTGGGTTCTACGCGTCTGGGGAAAAAGATACTGGAGATTGAACATCTCTCCAAATCTGTTGATAACCGCAAGCTGATCAACGATCTCAGCTATATTGCTGTTCCTGGCGACCGCGTAGGCATTGTAGGTCCGAATGGTAGCGGTAAGTCTACTTTACTACAGATGATTTCAGGTCGATTGCAACCGGACGCTGGAGAAGTTGTTCTGGGGCCAACCGTGAATCTGGGTTATTTTACTCAAGAACATCAGGAGATGGATGAAACGTTGCGCGTGATCGAATACATCAAGGAAGTGGCTGAAAATATAAAAACAGCAGATGGTTCATTGATCACCGCTTCACAGATGCTTGAACGCTTTTTATTCAACCCAACCTCCCAATGGACACCGATTGCCAGGTTGTCGGGCGGAGAGAAACGTCGTTTGTATCTGCTTCGCATTTTAATGGCTGCTCCGAATGTACTGCTACTGGATGAGCCGACTAATGATTTGGATATTCAGACACTTGCTGTGCTTGAAGATTATCTGGATGATTTTCCGGGGGTTGTGTTTGTTGTATCCCATGATCGTTACTTCCTTGATCGTACAGTGGACAAAGTGCTGGCGTTTGAGGGGAACGGCGCTGTACGTGTGCACGTAGGTGATTATAGTGAATATGCGGAATGGATGCTCAAAAATGCCGCCGGGAATCAAGAGAGCGGTGCGAGTGCAGCCAAGAAACAGGTCACTGAGAAAAGCGTTGAAGCTTCGACTCCAGTTACAACGCAGGCAAAACCTAAATTGAAATTTAGCTTCAAGGAACAGCGCGAATACGATCAAATTGACGAAAATATCGAAAAGGCTGAAGCAAACCTCGCCCGGATTAACAAGGAGATGGAAGCTGCCTTTAGCGATTCAGCGCGTCTGCAAGAGTTAATGGCAGAACAGGCTGAGGCAGAGCGTCACTTGGACGAATTGATGGAGCGCTGGACTGTACTTAACGAGCTAGCAGAGCAGATTGAGCAAAACAAATCTTAATTTGGTTGACGTAAGCAAACAAACCATACTATACCATACCAATGCCTTTCTTCATCAGGCGGCTTAGTGCCGCTTTGGAGGAGGCATTTTTGCTTTAAATAACATAGATGAATCCAAACATTGAACATAAAAGATGAAACGTTACCCTTGTTTGTTACGTTTTATTAGTAATGAATTCCATAGAAGGGAGAGAGCGTGAAATTGATCAATAATGAAATCAATGAACAACTCGCCATGCTTAAGGAAAAAGGAAGAATATACAAAAAATGGACGAAAAGACTCCATAAGCTCCAAGAGGAGGAGAAGCAGTGGGAAGCGAAAGTGGAACATTGCACCGTAGCTCTTCAGAAAGAACAGAAGGACGTGGATCGGCTGAACGGCATGAGCTTGGCCTCATTTTTCTATGATCTGATCGGCAAGAAGACGGAACGTTTGGAGAAAGAAGAGCTTGAGCTGCTGGAGAGCAAGTCAGCTTATGATACAGCTTGCCGAATGTTACAGGATGTACAAGAGCAACGGATTCAAGTTGAGCAAGAGCTTCAAAGACAATCGCAGTATAAGTTATGGGAGAGTGACTACCTAGTTTTATGGGGGAAAAAAGAACAAAGCCTGCTTAAGCAGGATGAAGAACTGCAACAATTGGCCGAAGATCAGGAACATCTGGCGAGCGAACTTCAGGAGCTTAACGAAGCTCTCAGAGAAGGGGATTACTTGGTATATGCGCTTGAACGTGCAGAGAAAGCTTTAGAATCAGCAGGAAATTGGGGGATATATGACATGATGGGTGGAGGTGCAATCTCCACACATATCAAGCGCAGTCGTATGAATGATGCACAAGTGGCTATTATGGATGCGGGTAAGCGTCTGCGTCGTTTTCAGAAGGAATTAGAAGATGTAGAGATGGCGGTAAACGCCGATTTAAATTTGGGCGGTCTGCTGTCCTTTGCGGACTATTTCTTTGATAACTTCTTTGTGGATTGGATGATTCAAGATAAAATTCGTAGTGCCGAGAAACAGGTGAAACATGGACTTAGCATGGTACGACAGACAATACAGGTTTTACATGGAGAGATTAAGGATCACGAAGCCCGGCTTCAGGTTCAGGAACGCCGGTATCGAGAGTACGTGGAACAGGCCTGATCATGAGATGTACTATTGTGCCTACTTGGTTTAAATAATAAAGGACACAACTTCCACGCCGTTCATGCGGTGAAAGAATGTGTCCTTTTTAATATTGAGAAAAGCTCAAATTAACTGAATGAACTGAATCAAAGCAATAAACAAAGTAATTGTGAATTAAGAAGTAACCTAATCTACCGTCATTCCTTACTTCGTAGTGATGTATGCAGCAAGTAGCTTGGCTGTATTGATTACCGCGCTTTTGTGTGTGCGCTCCATAGAATGAGAAGCGTGAACGCCTGGGCCAATCAGGGCAGCACGAATATTGTTTCCTCCGCGCAAGGCAGCACTGCCATCAGAGCCGTATTGAGGATAAATGTCTACTACGTAGTCCATGCCATCCTGTTTGGCTAGTTCAATTAGACGACTTGTCATATCGTAGTCATAAGGACCGGAAGAGTCTTTTGCACAGATGGATACATCCGTTTCTTTACAGCTAAGATCATCACCCATGGCACCCATATCCACAGCAATCATTTCGCTGATCTCTGCCGGAATATATGCCGCTCCGTGTCCAACTTCTTCATAGTTTGAGATGAGCAGAGAAACGTTATGTACAGGCTTCCAGCCTTCACGATGAGCGGATTCAAGAATACCAAACAGGGCCGCTACACTGGCTTTATCGTCGAGATGGCGAGATTTGATGTAACCGCTTGGTGTAATGACAGCCCGGGCATCAAAAGAGATAAAGTCACCTACACCAATACCAAGCTTTAATACATCCTCCTTGGACGATACCACTTCATCAATCCGGACTTCCATATGATTTTCCGAGCGTTCAAACGTACGAGCATCAGGGTATACGTGCACGGATGGATGCAGAGAAAGAATCGTTCCCGTATATACCTTGCCGTCTCTAGTGTGAATGGAGCAATACTCGTTCTCGATGCTATGCATCGTAAACCCGCCAACAGAGGTCAGTTTTAACGTGCCGTAAGAGGTGATGGACCGCACCATGGCACCGAGCGTGTCTACATGCGCACTTAAAGCAATGGTTCTGGAAGGATCTTCACCGGGCAGTGTGAGCATAGCTCCACCTTTGTTGTTCAGTTCACAGGAGATGTTCAGGGAACTCGCTTCCTTGCGAATCATCTCTATAATGTGGTGGGTGTATCCGCTTGGACTGGGTGTATCCAGTAATTTTTTCAAAAAAGACAGAACGTAAGATTCATCAATAGTAAAACTCATCAATATTTTCCTCCTTTGTCTTGCAGGTACAGGTCAAATAGAATACAGCCTGTCTGGGGGAATGCATGTCCATTCCGATCTACCAGCAGGCTGTTTCTGATTGATTTCTACAACGTACCTGTATTGTTGCCTTTTTGCTGAGTCTGGATTGAATCGTTGTGCAGCTGGTGATCGTGTTCAGGTTCGGTTGAGCGGGTGGAATCCATGTTATCGTAAGAAACGGGTGTAGTAGCGCTGGCTGCAGAAGCTTCCAATTCAGCTACACGCAGATGCAGGCGTTTATTCTCCCGTTGCAGTCGATATTGACGGTAAATTCCGTAAGAACCTACAATGATACCCCCAATTAAAGTACAGCCTAAAATCAGCAAAATCAATGGAACCCGAACCGTATTGAACAGCAGGTTAACCTGAACAGAATCTACATTGATGACTGCAAAAATTCCTGTCAGCAGCGCAAAAACAAGACCTGCGATAAGTGCCCATTGCATTTTCATGATGTTGCCTCCTTGTTGTGAACCAAATGCGAACTAGAATGCATTACCCTTTTTCAAGAGTACTGCATCTCGCTTGATTATAAAATCCCTTGCCCGCCCGGGGCAAGGGATATAGATTACAGGGGATCGCAACCTTATTTGGTTAACTGTTCCATTTGCTCGATTAATTCCTTGAATACACTCATCGCTTCGCGGATAGGCTGCGGTGTTGACATATCCACACCCGCTTTTTTCAAAATATTGATGGAGTAATCACTTCCACCGCTCTTCAGGAATCCGAGATAACGATCGACTGCAGGCTGGCCCTCTTCCAGAATTTGCTTCGAAAAGCTGGTCGCTGCCGAGAAACCTGTAGCGTATTTATATACATAGAAGCTGTTATAGAAGTGGGGGATACGTGCCCATTCCATCTCGATATCTTTGTCAACGACCATATTTTTGCCATGGTACTGTACATTGAGATCGTAATAAATTTCTGACAGTAACTGTGGTGTAAGAGCTTCGCCTTGTTCAGCGCGTTCATGAATAATTTTCTCGAACTCTGCGAACATGGTTTGACGGAATACCGTAGTCCGGAACTGATCTGCATAATACGTAAGTAAATACAGTTTTTCCTTCGGATCTGTTGATTTATTCAACATGTAGTCCATGAGCAGTGCCTCGTTTGTCGTTGAAGCTACTTCTGCAAGGAAAATCGTATACTGTGCATCACGATACGAAAGGGTTGTATCCGAATAATGGGAATGAAGCGCATGACCCATTTCATGTGCCAACGTGAACATGCTGTTCAGATTGTCCTTATGGTTGAGCAGTACATACGGGTGAGTGCCATAGGCACCCCAAGCATACGCACCTGAGCGTTTGTTCTCATTTTCGTATACATCAATCCAGCGGTTATCATAACCAGCTTGAAGAGCTTCTGCATACTCCTTACCGAGCGGCGCCAGACCTTCCTTGACCGTCTTTTTAGCTTCTTCATAGGTGATGTCCATTTTGTACTCATCTACAAGCGGGGCGAACAGATCATACATATGCAGTTGATCCACACTCAGCAGTTTTTTACGGAGATCCATATAACGGTGCAAGAGCGGAAGACTTTCATGAATCGTGTCTACCAGGTTGTTATACACATCCGTTGGGATGTTGTCACCATATAGGTTCATTTCCATGACAGAAGGGTACTTCCGCACGTTGGCATAAAACATATTTTTGGTTACGTTGGCATTCAGTGCTGCGGCGATCGTATTTTTCTGTTTTGCGTAGGTTTCATATACCGCTTTGAAAGCACGCTCCCGAACTTCACGGTTTGGGTTTTCAAGAAACTGAATATAGCTGCCGTGAGTCAATTCGACTTCTTTGCCATTCTCATCTTTAATCCGTGGAAACTTGAGATCCGCATTGTTCAGCATGCTGAAGATGGTCTGCGGTGCTTGGGACAGATTGCCGACCTGTGCGAGCAGTGCTTCTTCCGCCTGGCTTAATACATGTGCCTTTTCCCGTTTCATCTCTTCCAAGGTAAACGTATATGCGGAGAGACTCTCATTCTTAATAAGAGCGTCAAGCTCTGAATCCGGTAAAGAAAGAATCTCAGGTGTGACAAAGGAAAGTGCTTCGCCTACCCGTACTCCGAGTTTCTGAGCTTTTTGGGACAGGCTTTGATATGTAGGATTAGCTGTGTCTTCATCTTGGTGCATGCGAGCATATACGAAAAGCCGTTCAAGCTTGAGCCCGATTTCGTCTTCGAATTCGAAGCTGGCTTTAAGGACGTCAGGCTGATTTAATTTGCCTTGAAATTCGGAGGCTTTTTTCATCATAGAAGATACTTCTTCATACTCCTGATCCCAAGCCTTCTGATCGGCAAATAAATCTTCCAGTTTCCATGTATGCTCGGCTGGCACCTCGGAACGTTTCAATAGTTTACTCATGGGAATCCTCCTTTGATTATGTGCTGAAAATACGGGCATAGCCGCCTTCGTCTCCTGTGCAAGTGCAGCAGGAGACGAAGGAATAAGACTAAGAGCCAGAAGAACAGATAACGATTTCTGATATTTCAACGGCCTTCCTCCTTACCATACGAATCACTCGTCCCTAATAACTTCGTATAGTATGACCTGGGCACAGCCGAAATATTTGAGCGCCTTGAATCCCGTGTAAACACGTTCAGAATTCTGTATCAGGCTCCCATGTTAACGAGGTAATACACGATGAGGAAAAAGGCAAAACATACGAGCAATGTAGCGATTAGCGCCATTCCTCTTCTTAGACGATCCGGGACGGAATTACGTCCCAGGATCAGTGCGAACCCGAGCGCGAAGGCAAGGATAATGAAGATAACGACATTGCCTGAATCAAGCTGCATCGATTAAACTCCCTTGAAGGCAGCCATTAGCGCACGCCATTCCTCTTCACGATTTTCGAAATCCTCTTTCGGGAAACGACGCTCGGCCCAATGCATTAATGCAGGACGGCTAAGGAATGTGTGGCATTCTTCGCCCCATTCTTCTGATATTTCCCGTAGAACGAGATACTTGCCTTGTACTTCTACAGTCATCATATTCCACTTGTCTGTTTTGTATATTTCATGTTTTTTTATCATAGGTAGTCTCCAAACTAACGGTTTTGGTAAAATGATACCGTACACTACGATGCAAAGCAAATTTTTTCATCAATTATGGAAAAGATAAATTGCAAAATGGAAGCCCATACAGTATAATAAGGATATTCGCCATAGATGGCGATATTTTTAGGAGGTTGTTCATTTGAAAGGTACAGTTAAATGGTTTAACGCAGAAAAAGGCTATGGCTTTATTTCAGTTGAAGGCGGCGAGGACGTATTCGTACATTTCTCCGCAATCCAAGGCGACGGCTTTAAAACATTGGAAGAAGGTCAAGCGGTAGAATTCGAAATCACTGATGGAAACCGTGGTCCTCAAGCAGCTAACGTAACTAAATTGTAAGATTTTTCCGTCATTCACGGACTTCTTATAAATGATCGATTATAGCTGAACATCACAAACACAAGCACAGTCCCCATTTGGAGACTGTGCTTTTTTTGGTTTTCAGCGCTCATGTGGAACGATGCGTTGTTGTGCGTAACAATTGAAAGCCGAAACCAATCAATGAAGCTAGTGCAAAGGACATTGCGGTAAGATAGAACGTCTGACGTCCTGTAAGCTCTAATAACAAGCCACCCAAGGTTCCACTTAAAAGTCCAGAAGCGCTAGACCACACAATCGTAAATAAAGCCATGCCCGTTGCTCGAAAATGATCGGGAACGAGTCGGGTTATATAACGAACCGCAGTGACATAAAAGATACCGAATGTAACGCTATGCATCGTTTGAATAAAAACAACGGCTGCTGGTGTATGCGAGACAGACATGAATAATAATCGAATGGTATACATCAAGGCCGCTAAGGTGAGAAGTGGGAGTTCCTTATATTTGTTCCCGTATTTGCTTAGTAGCAAAAATATAGGAATCTCACTCACAGAGGAGATGAGCAGGGACCAGCCGATTAATCCTTCACTGGCACCCAAATCTTTGAGTGTGATCGTCAGAAAGGCTTCGTTCATCCGATGACCCATAGCCAGCAGAAATACACAGCCGAAAAAAGCAAGAACATCTCGGCGTTTCAGGATAGCCCACAATCCGGATAAATCCATTTTGCTACTGCTACCAGCAGGCTGGTCCCGTAACTGGAAGCTGATCAGTAAGGTCACAGCTGCAAGGCTAATGCAGATCCACATCGTCCATTCGGAACCAAAAGAGCCGAGGACATAACCGATGCTGAGGGCAAAAAAAGCATATCCGATGGAACCGAACACTCGAATGGACGTGAAATTTCGACCATATTTATTCGCCGTTGTAATTGCCATCGTATCCGACAGTGGGTAGACCGGATAATAGAAAAAGTAAAATAGAGTTACAAGGACAAACACTTCGCCAAAGCTTGATGCATTGGCAAGCAGAATTCCAGTGATTAGCTGGCCGCCGAGCAGTAGGATCATAACTTTCCGTACGGTCTTGTATTTGTCGCTAGCCATGCTCCAAAACATATTAGAGAATACCGAGATGAGCGGGCCAATACCGTACAAGTAACCAATCTCGGCGGGGCTAAAGCCAAGGTGGCTAAAGTAAAGCTGGAAATAGGATACTACGAGTGCGGTAGAACCAAAGATGGTGAACATCAGTGCCCGGAGCCAGTTCTGATCTGGCCGGGCCGTATGACTTGATTTCATGATGAGAGACTCCGTTCTTAAATCTAAATTCAGATTATTTCATGATTTAGACTTCTGATAATTTGTTTCATAGATCATATGATATGAATGTGTTCCAAAATGGACTAGCCTTTCAAGGATGAAGAGCCGCGAGATGGCGGTATGGACATCGTTGGTTCTTTTTGCGTGCGCCGGATGACCAGCCAGACAATAACAAGCTCAGCAAGCAAACCAAGTGATTGGGCGGCTGCCCCGATCATACCGTTCCAAGCGGGGAAAATGCTTACCAGAATAAGCAATACTATAATTGTGCAAATGGCATTGGCGCTCTGTGAACGAAACATCGTTTTGGTCTGACCGCGAAGCAGAATAAGACCATTGCTGAAGTCCAGAAAAGGAGAGATCAGCGGAAATAACACAAAGGCGCGAAGTGTCCAGAGACTTTGCTCCAGTAGCTGGCCCTGAACGCTCATGATATTTTCGAGTACCCATGGACCTAAAGGCGTATACGCAATGGAGACAGTCATCGCGAACGGTATAAAACCGGTAACGAGCGCAAATTTCTTAACGAGTTTGGCATCGATCAGATAGAAGTTGAGCACGATCTGATGAATGTAGGTAAAAAAGCTTAACATGAGCTGCATCAGACTGCTCGCTACAGCAAAAGAGGAGATAGCCAGCGCGATTCCGGTTGTTTTACCGAGCACAATGTTAATGACAGGACCTATAAACAGGGCTACAAAACTGGATAAAAGCAGTGGTTTGTAAAAACGATACACATCCCCCTTGCTCTCAACGGGATGATCCTCCAGCTTGGCAGGCATTTTTCTCATAATGTTTCTGCCTTCCAAGTAGCTAACCAGAGCTTCAATCATCATTCCCGCAGCAAAGATGATAGCGCCTACACGACCGCTGTTAATAGAGTCTGTGTAGATGAAGTACAGGGATAACCCATACATACCCGCTAACCTGAATACCATGCCGATCGTGAGCCATTTGGTTCGGTTATTTGTGATGATTATGCCTTGATAGATATTACGGATGACAGAAAAAATACTGACGTACATCAGGATCTCGTATACGTCGATCACTTTGCTTAGTAGATCCGGGCTGACGCCGAATAAATATTTGAACACACCGGTACCAATGGGTGAGTACACAATAAGAAATCCGATGAGTAGCACGCAAGCCAGAAATATTTTGGTCACAAACGTAAGAGCCTGAAAGGAGAGGCGGTCACGCACCAGGGCGGAACAGGTTTGACGCAGCAAAGTGGAGGGACGCTCCGTGAGTGTCAGCAAACTTCCCGCAATGGCATAACTTGCAATAACAGTCTCTGGATGAGCAGAGCGTGCAAGTGTGCTGTTAATGATTACGTGTGATATCGTAACTAGAGAGGCGGAGATGCCAAGTGGCACAAAAAAAGAAAATAACCGTCTCCACGAAAGTGGTTCACCTGACGACATGTCAACGACTCCTTTGATGGATAGAAATATGGATAGTATATCATAAAGCTTTGAACGGGGATGCGATTTTTTACGCGGTTTATGCGGTAGATCATTTGTACAATTAAGGGGATCATATTATAATAGGAATGGTTAAAATCGCTCTAATACGTATTCAACCAAAGTGGAGGCACATTTATTTTGAGCCAATCAAATCGAAAACGTCATCAGTACCCGCGAGGACCGCTGGCATTGATGAGAGGGGTGTACAAATACACCATTCCGGAAACGCGTAAGGCATTGGATGGATGGCGTGCTCAGGCAGAGACCATTCCAAATGAGGAATTACGTACTCAAGCACTTGCCAGTCTAAGGGATAAGCAATTTCACTGTGAAGGTGGAACTGTCTATGCATTAGCGGACATGTCCAATAGACATATTCTTATTCCGCTAATCGTTTCGTATCAAACCATAAGTGATTATTTGGACAATCTGTGTGACCGCAGCACCTCGATGGACCCGGCTGATTTTCGCTTGCTCCATCAATCTATGCTTGATGCGGTAGATCCCGAGGCAACACCTGTCAATTATTATGCGCTCCGTGAGGATCAGGATGACGGTGGATACCTACGGAATCTGGTGACGACATGTCAGGAGCTCACTCGTCAGCTACCAGGATATGCGTCAGCCAAGCCCCAAATACAGGATCTGGCAGGCCTATACACGGACCTGCAGGTATATAAGCATATCAAACCGGAACTGAGAGAAACGGCTTTGCTCGAATGGTGGTCGGAGCATCGCCACCGCACACCTCAGTTTCGCTGGAACGAATTTGCCGCTGCTACGGGCTCTACTCTGGGTGTATTTATGCTGTTTCTCGCTGCAAGTGACGATCAGCTGACCGAAGAGCAGGCGGTATCGATCCACACTGCCTATTTCCCGCACGTATGCGCATTACACATCATGCTCGATTATTTGATCGATCAGGATGAGGATCGTGTCGGTGGGGATCTCAACTTCTGCAATTATTATGAGAATGTAGAGATGATGCTGGATCGAATTGCTTTTATTGTGGAGATGGCTCGCAGTGATGTGCAGAAGATTCCGGGAACTTCTTTTCACCGGATGATTATTGAAGGACTGATAGCCATTTACCTGTCTGATCCCAAAGTCAGCGAACAGCATGAAGTTCGCGTCGTGTCCAAACGCTTGATGAAGAACAGTCCAATGACACGTGTGTTTTTCTTCATTTTCAGTCGGTGGATACGGAAGCATATGTAAGTCAGGTGTATTGTTGCGGAGCCTGAAGTGAAACTAGAGGAGGAAGAAACATCATGACAGCAGTAAAGAAAATCGCAGTGCTAACGAGCGGTGGCGATTCACAGGGGATGAACGCGGCTGTTCGTGCGGTTGTTCGCAGCGGACTATTTCACGGATTGGAAGTGTTCGGTATTCAGCGCGGATACCAAGGGCTTTTGAACAATGATATTTTCCCGATGGATCTGCGCAGTGTTGGGGATATTATTCAGCGCGGGGGAACCGTTCTGCAATCTGCACGTTGTAAAGAGTTCTATACCGCGGAAGGCCAGCAAAAAGGAGCAGATATTTTGCGCGCACGCGGTATTGATGGTCTTATTGTTATTGGCGGAGACGGTTCATATCATGGTGCAAACAAATTGAGCAAGCTTGGCATTAACACGATGGGTTTGCCAGGTACGATTGATAATGACATATCATTTACGGATTACACGATCGGATTTGATACATCCGTAAGTGTTGTGGTTGATGCGGTGAACAAATTGCGTGACACGATGTCTTCGCATGAACGTTCTTCCATCGTTGAGGTTATGGGCCGTCACTGCGGAGATATTGCGCTCCATGCCGGACTTGCTTCGGGAGCAGAAACCATTCTGGTGCCGGAAGTACCCTTTGACATGGACGAAGTGGCTGAACGTATGAAAGCAAACTTTGCACACGGCAAACGCCACAGTATTATCATCGTAGCTGAAGGTGTAGGTAAAGGCGAAGACGTGGCCAAAGAACTGATGGAACGCTGCCCGACATATGAGCCGCGTGTTACCGTTCTTGGACACATCCAGCGCGGTGGTACACCAACGCCATTTGACCGTAACCTCGCTAGCCGTCTTGGTGACTTCGCTGTTCGTAGTCTGATTGCGGGCGAGACGGATAAAGGCTGTGGACTTGTCAAAGGTGAGCTGGTTCTTACGGACATCGATAAAGTCGTAAATACGAAAAAAGCATTTGATATGGAAACGTATGAGCTTGCACAACGCTTGTCTCAATAATTCCTTTCAACAAAAAAAGAGCACACTCCGTATGATTCGGAGCTGTGCTCTTCTTTTTGTATTCGGTGTATTCTCTTTCTTCTGTGTGAAGAAAGAAGAAAAGCATGCGAGGAGAACGCAGTTTGCTTACGCGCGAAGGGAAGCTTTCTTCTGAACCCGGAACAGTCTCCACAACAGCGCAGTTGCCCCCACTGCGAGTCCTGCAATAAGACCAATCCAGTATCCAAATGCCCCAAGTGAAGTGTAAGTTGCCGTAAAATAACCAACGGGCAGACCGATAATCCAATAAGCGACAAAGGTAATGATTAACGCCGGATTGACATCTTTGTACCCCCGTAGTGCTCCTTGTGTCGGCGTAGCAATGGCATCGGAAATTTGGAAGAAAATTGCGTAGATTAGAAAATGCTGCGTTAGTGTAATTACTTCCTGTTCGTTGGAATAAATTCTCGCAATGGGCTCTCCGAAAACCAGCAAAATAATCGCTGTAATCAAGGAAAGGCCAATAGCTCCCCCGATTCCTAGCAGACTATACTGTCTGGCGTCTTTCAGCCGGCCTGCACCATTTTCAAAGCCAACCAGAATGGTGAGTGCCATACAGATGCTCACAGGTAACATATAGAGTGTAGAAGCGAAGTTCAGTGCTGCCTGATGGGCGGCTATCGTGACCGTATCGAATCGGCTCATCAGCAAGGTGACCGCAGCGAAGATAGACGTTTCAAAAAAGGTTGCAAATCCAATCGGGACCCCAATGACCAGAAGTTCCTTCCATTTGCTAAACGAGATCCGTGACCATTGACGGAAAATAGAATACTTGGCGAATGGCTCGATACGATGGGCGAAAAACAGGCTAATCAAAAAAATAAGCCAATATGTACATGCTGTGGCCACACCTGCACCAACACCGCCTAATTGAGGGAAACCCCACCGCCCAAAAATGAGCAGATAGTTGAGCAAAATATTAACGGGGAGCGAGACGAGTGTGATGAGCATGGTAACACGTGTCTGTCCAAGTGCATCCATAAAACTGCGAAGTACTGTATATCCGAATAGGGGCATAATGCCAAAAGCTAGCGCACACAGAAAATAAAACGCTACATTTGCAACATGCGGCTCGAGGGGCATCGCGTTTAAAATGGGACTCAACAATAAAGCGCCTGCTCCTAGCACAATAAGACCTACAGCAATGCCCAGGTAGAGCGCCTGAATGACGCTCCGTCCAATCTGATCATGTTGCCTGGAGCCGAGCAGGTGAGAGACAACAGGGGTTATTCCCATTAAAATCCCGCTAAGTCCGGTCTGCACGGGCATCCATAGGCTTGTACCTATAGCGACTCCTGCGAGATCAGCTGGAGAAAATTTGCCGGACATATTCGTATCAAAGAACGACATGGCCGAAAGCGCAATTTGAGTGGTGAAGATGGGCAAAAATATAATCAGGAACTGTTTGATCTTTTGTGGAAAGCTCGATGTGTTCATATTCACTTAAGGTGCCTCACGATCTATATAGTTATCATGCTGATGTCATATCAGACAGCTATTAATTGTAGAGGATTTTTACGAATTTGGATAGTGCAACAGGAGAAAGGGGCTTGAAGCAGGAACAGAGTGCCTTAACAAATATTCAGGATGTTAAAATATAAAAAACCTCGCTCCCGCGATAAACGGGACGAGGCTCGAGATTATGGAGTTCATAATCAAATCTGCGGTTAAACGAGTAAAATTTTATAAGTGCTAATTAAGTTATTTGTACTGTACGCCAGGAGTATAGCGATTGGATGCATTCCATAGCAAATATTCATCCACATTCATTTCTTTCATCGCTTTAATCTGATCTTCGACCTGTTTCTTACCGTATTTGATATAATGTCCGCTACCCAGCCAACTTGCGGTGAAGTCTTGAATCCATGGCCGAATGATTGGTTTGAGTTCTTTGGTAGGGTCGAGCTTCTTATGTGTATCCTTCATAGAACCTTTAATCGTTGTGTAGGGGTCTTTGTCAGGGTCTTTCACACCATACCAGCCGGTGGAATAATGACTTGGATAGACCATAGGTGAGATGACATCCACGTTTTCTGATATTTTCACAAAATCCTGACCAATACCTTCAGCTGCCGGCACAGAGGCTGCATATCCAAAAATATCTACCGAAACTCGGACACCAAGAGGTGCAAGCTCTTTACGTGCGTATTGCACAAATTCGGCGACAACGTCAACACGTGATTGATCGGTCTGTGTGTACTTTAGTGTATCTGCGCGTGTTTCAAATCCCTCGGGAAAGCGAACGTAGTCAAACTGAATTTCTTTGAAACCGAGCTTCGCCGCTTCTTTGGCAATTTCAATATTATAATCCCATACCTCTTTGCTGTAAGGATTCACGAAACTGTCTCCTTTACCGTTGGCCCATACAGAGCCGTCCTTATTACGAAAGGATAGTTCGGGGTTCTTCTTCGCTAGAATGGTGTCCTTGAATACAACAACTCGTGCGATAGGATACACCTTGTGTTTCTCTAATCGTTTCATCAAGGCATTGATATCTCGAATAAAAGATTTTGCTTCGCCCATAGTTTTCACGGCCTTGTTTTTGGACGGGTATGTGATATACCCGAGATCATCCTTGATATCAATAACCATAGCATTTAGTTCTGTCTGATCGGTTAGTTCGAGCAGTTGTGCCATTCTTGCGCCACCAGCACTGTACGCTGTGACATATATGCCTTTAACAACAGGAGCATCAGGTTGCGGATCGACCTTGGCAGGGGGATTGTCAGCATCAATGACGACTTGTTCTTTTTGTGATTGAATAATGGCTGTGTTAAAACTGTTGCTTAACGAGGGTAATTGACTATTATTGCTATGACCCAGATCCGGAGCTACCGACGTTCCTCCGAAACCTCCCAAGGCCATTGCGAACAAAGCCCACAGTATGTTCATACTTTTTCACTCCCTTTATGTACATTCCATACTTGATTATACAACAAAGCCTCCGTGCTTTTAACCATATTAATCCTTTTATGAAACATGTGGAAAAAATGAAAACCGCTCCCTGACTGAGGAATACCTCGTCAAGAAGCGGCGTAATCGATCTGAAAAATATTATTGAATATACACATCATTCTGATGCTCACAAATACTGTACTGAATGATTTCCATTGCATCTCCCTGTTCCAGGATGCCCAGCCCATCCCGGAGAACAATCAAAGAGTCGAGTTCATTCGGTTTTAAGAAAGGGAGCATTTCCGGGCACCATTTGTTGACAATTTCAAACAGTTTTACCGTTTCCGTATCCACAATAATCACCCTTTCCTACTCGAATTCCAAAATGGTAAGTCATTCGGCGCGAATCGGGAAAGCATATGGCTTTGTGAAAAGTAAAGGTTAGAACCTGCTTACAACATATTTAAGAGCGGTGCACCATTATTATACCACAAACTTGCGAATTGTTAACGGGCAGATAACTAACTGCGGCGGAATGAGCCCATCACGCCTACGGTTTCCACGATGTTAACAAATGCTTTTGGATCGGTCTCTTTGATAATGCGTTTGATCTCAACCAGTTCGTAACGGGTAGTCACAGTCATTAACATATCCTTTTCAATGTCAGTGTATGCCCCTTGGGTTTTAATTTTTGTGACGCCGCGTGGACGAGTCAGAAGTTTTTTCAGCATCGCTTCGGTTTCATTGGTGATGATGTAGAGCGTAACCTTGACGTGACTGATATGGATGAGATCCAGCACTTTACCTGTAACATAGATTGAAACCATGGAGGCCAGAGCGGTATTCCAGTTATTATTCAGATAACCAGCTAGTAAAATGATCGCTCCATTCATACCCGCCATGACGGTGCCGATCGGGAAATCACGATTTCTGGTGAAAATGGAACCGACAATATCCAAGCCTCCAGTAGAGCCGCCCACTCTAAAGGAAACACCGGTACCTATTCCAACCAGCACGCCGCCAAACACACAGCTTAGAATTGGATCGGTCGCTACAGCAGAAACAGGCAGCAGTCCAATAAACCAGGAAGTGGCTGCTACCGACACAATGCTCAATATAATGAAACGTCGTCCAAGAATAAACCAACCTGCAATGAGCAGAGGGATGTTAAGAACAAAATACATTATACTAAGATTCAAATTGGTAAAATAACCTAAAAGCATGGAAATACCGGATACTCCACCGCTCAGAAGCTGGTGGGGCACCAAAAACCAGTTAAAGCCGCAAGCAATAGCTGCAGCACCCAAAATGATCACCAAAGAGTGCCAAATTATTTTGGGCAATTTAATCACCTCATTTTTATTTAAAACCAGATTGCTGGTAATCTTGAATAGTTTTATGATATAATGATTTGTGGATATTCTTGAGTAGGAAACTTTTCCCAAATCGAAAGCTAAAATTTGAAATGTTTCAAACACATGATTGTAGTTTTAGTCTTATCTTGGGGACCCATTCATGGAATTATGTTCGTTCATGAAAATAATTCGTCCCGTTGGGATACCCTATAAATATTAACGCTACTTAAGAATACAGACAACAAAGTGGATTGTCCACCATGTCCACCATATAAAAGGAGTATGAATAATTTTGACAAATTTAAATTTCACAGATTTCAATCTTGAACCACTGGTGCTGCAAGCCATCACTGAGCTCGGGTTTGAAGAAGCAACACCGATTCAATCCAAATCGATTCCTTTTGCACTTGAAGGTAGAGATTTGATCGGTCAAGCTCAAACAGGTACAGGTAAAACCGCTGCATTCGGTATTCCGTTGATCAGCAAAATCTCCAAAACGGATGATAAAATCCGCGCCCTCATTATGGCACCTACACGTGAACTTGCGATCCAAGTCGCTGAAGAGATCGAAAAACTTACTCGCTTCAAAGGTCTACGCTCCCTGCCAATCTACGGCGGACAAGATATCGTACGCCAGATTCGTGCATTGAAAAGAAAACCACAGATTATCATCGGTACACCAGGACGTCTCCTTGACCACATCAACCGCAAAACAATCAAACTTGATGATGTACAAACTGTTGTATTGGACGAAGCAGATGAAATGCTCGACATGGGTTTCATGGAGGATATTCAATCGATCCTGAAACAAGTTCCAGACGACCGTCAAACGATGCTGTTCTCTGCAACAATGCCTCCTAACATTCAAAAATTGGCTCAACAATTCTTGACTAATCCAGAACACGTTTCTGTTATTCCTAAACAAGTCAGCGCTCCGTTGATTGATCAGGCTTATATTGAAGTACCTGAGCGCCAAAAATTCGAAGCTCTTAGCCGTTTGCTGGATATGGAATCCCCAGAACTGGCAATCGTGTTCGGACGTACCAAGCGTCGTGTTGACGAATTGGCTGAAGCTTTGCAAAAACGTGGATATTCCGCTGATGGTTTGCATGGTGACCTGTCTCAAAACCAACGTGATACGGTAATGCGTAAGTTCCGTGATGGCAGCATTGATGTACTCGTTGCAACAGACGTGGCGGCGCGTGGTCTCGACGTATCTGGCGTAACACACGTTGTGAACTTTGACCTTCCGCAAGATCCGGAAAGTTATGTTCACCGTATTGGCCGTACAGGTCGTGCGGGTAAAGAAGGTGCGGCATGGTCTTTCGTAACTCCGCGTGAGATTGATCACTTGCACTTCATCGAGCGTGTAACACGTCACCGTATTCCGCGTAAACCGTTGCCTACGATGGCAGAAGCGGTTGAAGGAAAACAACGCGTAACGGCTGAACGTCTCCTGGAGATTGTACAATCCGGTGAGTTGAACGAATACAAAGGTATTGCCATTCAAATGCTGGAGCAATATGATTCTGTACAATTGTTGTCCGCAGCTTTGAAACTCCTGACAGGCGACAAAAAAGATGCTCAGGTTGATCTGACTCCTGAAGATCCAATCCGTGCTAAACGTCGTAGACCAGATGTTCGTTCTGGCGGACGCAAACCATCAGGTTACAGCGGTAACCGTAGCAGTGGTGGCGGTGGTGGTTACAACCGTGATCGCAACAGCAGTGGTGGTGGACGTGGCGGTTACAACCGTGACCGCAACAGCAGTGGTGGAAGTGGAAGCAGAGAAGGCGGCTACAACCGTGATCGCAAACCGCGTCCAAGCAATAACGAAGGACGTCGTCCGGCTAGAGATAACTCTTTCGAATAAGTGTAACATTTAATGAGGATGGGGCAGGAAGCTGCTCCATCTTTTTTTACTTTGTAAAAGTTCATAAACTTTCCATTTATTAGAACGATCAGTCTTGCCTAAAGTGATCTACTTTCGGGAAGTGCTGGCTTTTCCTATATATAATAAGGTATATTAATATTAGAATTCAGGTTAGACGCAAGGTGCGGAGGAGGAGAAATGTTTGGAATTTAAAGGAGCTATGGGCGGGCTTTACCGGCTGACAGAATGGATCACAAGACTGGCCGCAAGCAATCTCTTGTGGGCGATCTGTTCTTCACCTTTTTTGTTTTTCATGATTATGAAGCTGCTCGTCATGCAACAGAATCTCGCGAACGAATCATTACAAATGAACTGGGCTATAGCCATTGTGGCACCGCTTACACTGTTTCCGGCGACCTCGGCTTTGTTCACGGTTGTTCGTAAATGGAATATGGGAGATACGGATGTGCCGATCTTCCGTACATTCTTTACAGGTTACAAGGAAAACTACAAACAAAGTTTAATTGGTGGCATTTTTTACACACTGCTGTTCGCAATCATGTATCTGGACTATACGGTTTATATGACCCAGTTCCGTAATATGCAACTGGTTGGCATAATTATGCTCGTGTTGTTGCTGCTATTGTTTGTATCACTGTTTAACTTCTTTTCTATGGTTGTACATTACCATATGTCGATCGGCCTTATTATTAAAAATGCAGTCCTGTTAACGCTGATTCGACCTTTCCGTGTGTTCTCCACATTACTGGGAAGCGGGTTGTTGTTCTATTTCGGATTGCGTTATCCGGTGCTGTTTATCTTTTTCATCATGAGCATCGTGGCTTGGTTTGCGTTCTTTAACTTCTATGCAACCTACAACAAAATGCAGGAGCAGATGCAAAAGATTCAATTGCAAAAAGAGGAAGAAGAGGCAGCTGCTTTGGCTGAAAAATCAGGAGAACAGGATGAAGCACAGAGTTCTGAACCTGCTGAAAATAAAGAGTTTACACAGCAAAAATAAAACATGTCTGTATGGCATTTACTTTTTACACAGTTAGGGATATAATAGGTGTACATCCTGCGATGTACGTTTCGGTTATTCGTTGTTTTGAACCAATGATGATGTCTTCGGGAGATTAATACAAAGTGTTGCTGAAAAGCCCTGTCTATACGACATGGGGACTTCAAATGCATTTTTGCAGTCACCCACCTGCCAAGCAGGTTCATAAGACAATGTAGCCGGACGGCATAGGCGGGTTTCTAATTTCACCATGTACAGCACCCTGACTTTTCCTTTTTACGAGGAAGCCAGGGTGTTTTTATGTTGATTTTTGGGTGGATCTGATGAATGATTTAATTCGGATTATTGTTGATCCTAGTATTTTTGTTAAATATGATGCTTACCCTTTTGTTACTACTTGAACAATGTTACACTAGAATACATAATGGAACGGTTACACTCAAAGGAGGAAGGGTCTTGACCTTAAAGAGAACGCTCGTCGGTATCATCCGAAGTATGGAGGGGACCAGCGATCGAGCCAAGGATCCCAAATTAAAAACACGCTATTACAATTTATCCAAAGAAAAAGCCTGGGAAGAAGTATCTTCGACACTAAAAAAAATTCCGGGTTATAAAGTACTGCATGAGGTGCACTCTGTAGGCGAGATTATACTGGAAAAACGCACGACGTTTGGGCGTACAATGGATATTACGGTTTCCATTATTTCGGTGAGTCCTGTACGAAGTGCAGTGGATATGTACTCTGCTTCCCGCGGTTCATTGGGAGATCTCGGTTCCAACTATCGTACGATTATGCACTTGTTCTCCGTACTTGATAAAAAGCTCAGCAAGTATAAGGCGAATGAGTGAAATAAATGATGAAATAATAAAAAGCGAGAGAAGGATACCTTCCTCGCTTTTATTCTGCAATTACGAAAGTTGTTTTACAGCAAAGCTTTTACTGCAGCAATGGCTTGCTCGAAGTTAGGGGAGTCTGTCATTTCAGGCAAGTACTCCACATATGTAATTTTGTCTTCGGCATCCAAGACAAAAATAGAGCGCATATCCAGTTGGAATTCTTTGATCAGAACGCCATAGTTTTGGCCGAAAGAGTGTGTTTTGTAGTCGGAAAGGGTAACCACGCGGTCAACACCGGCCGCACCGCACCAACGCTCCTGTGCGAATGGAAGGTCTACGCTGACGGTCAGAACAACAACGTTCTCGCCGAGTTCAGCTGCCTCAACATTGAAGCGGCGAGTCTGAGCATCACATACGCCAGTATCCAGAGAAGGAACAACGCTGATTAATTTAATCTTGCCTGCGAAGTCTTTCAGAGATGCATCTTCAATCAAGTTTTTGCTCACGGTGAAGTCAGGTGCTTGATCGCCCACTTTCAATTCAGGTCCGATCAATGTGATAGGGTTGCCTTTAAATGTGGCTGCGCCTTTACGTTCTTGTGTCATAAATAATGTTCCTCCTTATAAATTGGTGATCCGTGCCAAAATCCATTATAATCTTTTATGAAAGACATTGTCCAATCTGGACGTGTATCATTGTAATGGATTCAAGAGAAGGTCTGATTTTAACAGGGTGGAGTGAAAGTAAAAATCATGATATTTATCCGTTATGAAAATTGGAAAGATTACTTGAAGTATTTCCCTTTGACGTCGATTCTTTTAATTGCGAATGTTGTTATGTTTATCGTGTTAACGTTTAATGGTGGTTCCACCAACAATATGGTATTGCTCAAGTTTGGGGCGCTGACGAATTATGAATTGTTTGCCCAGGATTGGTGGCGTTATGTGACTTCCATGTTTTTGCATGCAGGGTTCGGTCACCTCTTGTTTAACAGTTTTGCGTTAATTGTATTTGCTCCGCCGATGGAACGCTTGCTTGGATCGTTGAGATACGGTGTCTTGTATCTTGGGGGAGGAGTAGTAGGTAATATTCTTGCTGTTGCCTGGTATAATTCGATCGACAAAATTACGATTTCGGTAGGCGCGTCTGGTGCAATCTATGCTGTCTACGGGGCATTTCTCTACGTGGCATTGTTCCAGCGTAACATTATGGATGAAACCTCGCGCAAAACGATGTATACACTGTTGTTGTTCGGGATTATTTTCTCCTTTGCAGTGTCTAATATCAATTGGATGGCGCATTTAGGTGGTTTGCTCGGTGGATTCTTTATTTATGGTTTGATTATTCGTTTATGGAAACCACGGATTTTTAGGAAATAGGTAGAACGTTCTCGAGATGGAATGTGCGGTGAACGATATAGTAGGGTATAACAGATTGGAGCGATCAGGCAAGTGGAATTAAGACAGTTGCATTATTTTCTGAAAGTTGCTCAAAAGGAACATGTTACACAGGCGGCGGAAGAATTGCACGTGGCACAGTCTGCGGTCAGCAGACAGATTCATCAGCTTGAAGAGGAGCTTGGTGTGGATCTTTTTATGCAAAAAGGACGGAATTTGCAGTTAACTGCGGTAGGACAGCTTTTTTGCAAACGGGTTGAAGGTATTTTGAAGGATCTCGACAAAGCTGTAGGTGAAGTACATGAATTTCTTGACCCGGAGCACGGGGAAATTCGGATCGGCTTTCCGCACAGTCTAGGAATTCATCTCATACCTTCTGTAGTGGCGGCTTTTCGTCAGAAGTATCCGAATGTAAAATTCAGATTTAAGCAAGGGATGTACCCGACATTGATTCGGGATGTATTGTCGGCAGAAGTGGATCTTGCATTTATTTCACCATTTCCAGAAAAACATGATCAGGTTGCTGGTGATATTGTGCTTACTGAGGAATTGCATGCGATCTTGCCGCCGAATCATCCGCTTGCGGGAGAAGAGACCATTGCACTCGAACAGCTGAAAGATGAGAAGTTTGTGTTGTTCAGCAAAGGTTACTCCCTGCGGCCTATTGTATGGCATGCCTGCCTGGAAGCTGGATTTACACCGAAAATTGCCTTTGAAGGCGAGGAGACGGATACGATTCGTGGTTTGGTAGCGGCGGGCATGGGTGTCAGTCTGTTGCCGGAAATGGCGTTATTCCAGACGAATCCCTTGCAACCTGCGCATGTGGCGATCTCTCAGCCGAAAGTAACCCGAACGATTGGGTTGATTCACCGTGCAGATGATAAGTTGCCACTCGTTGCTCAGTCTTTCCGCTCATTTTTGCTTCATTATTTTGGTTTACAACAAAACAATACCCCATCCGAATAACGGTGGGGTATTGTTTTTATTTATCTAACTTGTTCATTGAGTATCTGCAGCAATTAGTCCCGGCTATTAAAGATTCCGATGTAACGAATCAGTTCAAGTAAAGAGATCAATGCAGCGGCAACGTAAGTTAAAGCTGCGGCATTCAATACTTTGGCTACGCCTTTTTCTTCTTCATTACGGATATATCCTTCAGATACCATTATTTCACGTGCTCGATTGCTGGCATTGAATTCGACCGGTAATGTAATCAACTGAAACGCAACAGTGACAGAGAAGAAGATAATACCGATTCCAACCAGGTTCATCGCATTAAAGAGGAAACCTGCAATCAACAGGAATGGTGCGAGTCCAGAAGCAAAGTTCACAATCGGAAAAATCCGGTGACGCAATGCGAGCATAGGGTAACTTTCCTTGTGTTGAATGGCATGACCGACTTCGTGACATGCAACGGATAATGCCGAGATGGACTTTTCGTAGTACACAGGTTCTGACAAACGTACAACCCGATTGATCGGATCATAGTGGTCAGAGAGTGAGCCGCGAACCGGTTCAATCGGCACATCGTGCAGGCCGTTAGCATCGAGCATATGACGGGCTGCATCGTAACCGGTCATTCCGTTCTGGTTTGGTACTTCGGACCAACGTCTAAAGGTGCCCTTAACGCGAAATTGCGCCCATAACGAGAGCAAAAAGGCGATGATAATCAATACGAACATACCGTTATTAAAACTCATATCCATTCCTCCGCTTTCATAATAAGCTACATCATGGTGTTTTCAAGCAAGATTTTTAATGCCTCCATTGTACCCGCGCTTTTGGTGAGTAGTCCTGCCATCATCTTACGTGCTTGTACAGGTTTCATCTCTCCAAGCAATGGTTTGAGTTCATTGACCTCTCGCTCAAGTTGCTGAACATGAAGTTCAAGTGTTGTCAGTTTGCTGGCTACTTGTTCTTCAGTACTGACCAGACGCCACTTCTCAAGAGATTGTTTAATCTCTTCGAGACTATACTTCTCTTGTTTCATCTGTACAATACGTTCAAGTCTGGTTAAGGTTTCATGACTATAAAGACGATAATTTTTTTGGGTTCGTTCTTCAGGAGCGATTAACCCGAGCTTTGTGTAATAGTCAATTGTCCGTTCGCTTACACCAGCCGTTTTGGCGAGTTCGCCAATTCGAAAAAGTTTCATATCCCCAATGATATTCACCTCGCTTGCAAGTTCAAATGTAGGGAAATGTAGTTTCCACAAGCGCCTCAATGTACACGCTCAATTTTTCTTTCTAATAAGTATGATACATGATCATGAACCGTACAGTCAAACGTTATGCTTTGAAGATAGCTTGCTTTATTCCTATATCTATGTACTCAAAGTGTATGAATATGTACTTAAGTGCAAGAAAAAGACGTAAGACTTTATTCCCATAAAATATTTTTGGAAATGATAAAAATACTCTTGTCAACTTTCCTTACTTCTGCTTATAATGACATTAAGAGTTTCATGATATGTAAAGAAACATAACACAAGAGGGAGTGGGGCAAATGAGAAAGAAATGGTTGGTTTCAATGTTAGCAATGCTTACTTTACTGGCTTTTCCGGTAAGTGCATTCGCTGCTGCGGAGGGTCCAAGTACTATTGAGCTTCAAAGCGGTCTGAACTCGGCATTTACGTTTCTGGCAGTAGTGCTAGTGTTCTTTATGCAGGGGGGGTTTGCACTCCTTGAAGCGGGTTCGACACGAATGAAAAATGCAGGACACATTGCGGGTAAGACGATCCTGACATTGGGTATTTCAGTTATTGCATTCTGGGGGCTTGGCTTTGGCCTAGGCTTCGGTAACGGTAACGGATTCTTCGGAACAACCGGTTTCTTCATGAGTGGAGACAACATGGCAGCTTCCTTTGAATCACTCGCTTTCTCCGATGTTCCACTAACGATTAAATTTGTATTCCACCTTGCATTTGCTGCTGTCTCCCTGGCTATTGCCTGCGGTGGTATGGCAGAACGTGCAAAGATGAGCGTATATATCGTGTTTGGTACACTGTATACCATTATTATGTATCCTGTTGTTGCTCACTGGGTATGGGGCGGTGGCTGGCTCGCAGAGCTGGGTATGCAAGACTTCGCGGGTTCAACAGTAGTTCACTTAACGGGTGCGACAGCAGCGTTGGTAGCTACCATCTTGCTGAAACCTCGTATCGGTAAATATAACAAAGACGGCAAACCTAACATCATTCCAGGTCACAACCAAGTGTATTCCGTACTCGGGGTCATCATCCTCTGGATCGGTTGGTTCGGTTTCAACCCAGGTAGTACGTTGTCAGCGATGGGTGAAGGATTCTTCGGTTACGTGGCGCTCACTACAAACGTGGCTGCTGCTGCGGGTGGTGTTGCCGCACTGTTGATCTCCTGGGCAGTTCTCGGAAAATCAGATATTCCTAGCATGTTGAACGGGGTGCTTGCTGCACTCGTAGCGATTACTGGTGCTTGTGCGTTCGTAGAACCTTGGGCTGCACTAGTCATTGGTGCAATCGCTGGTATCATTACATTCTTCACTGCTCAATATTTCGATCGCAAAGGTATTGATGATCCGATCTATGCGTTCTCTGTACACGGTATCGCTGGTATGTGGGGTGCCATCTCCACCGGTTTGTTCGCAACACCTGAGCTTGCTGAGAAAGTAGGCGTAGGTCAAGCGGGTCTATTCTATGGCGGTGGATTCCACCAACTGGGTGTTCAATTGTTAGGTCTTGCTGGCGCATTTGCCTTCGTACTCGTGATGTCCTTCATTATTCTCGGCGGTATGAAAGCTGTAATGGGTATTCGTGTCACGGAAGAAGAAGAGACAATGGGGCTTGATCTTAGTGAACACGGGACATATGGATATCCTGAGCAAATGAAACATGCAGAATCCAAATCAGGTGGTACATTCAGCTCCTGAGGTAAATCAAGATTGAAATTGCTTCAAGGAGGCTGGATATGATGGAACCTATCTCAATAACAAACCTTTCCTGGTCTTATCGAGGGATCGATGGTGCAACTTCTGCACATGAACTGCGCCAGGCACGTGTTATTTTGCAGAGAGAACTCCAGAAATCAATGTCCGCTTCCTTGTCGCTGGTCGAATGGTACGAGATGGTAAATGAACTGCATGACCGCATTGCACGGAAAGCAGTAGAGTTATGCATTCAGGGGATGGTAGAGGAGGGCTTCGGCCAGCCTCCCGTCCCCTATGCCTTTATCGTATTTGGAAGCTCCGGCAGGGAAGAAGCGACATTATGGAGTGATCAGGATAATGGCATGATTATCAGTGATGCTCCGCATGCAACAAAAGAAGAATATTTCAAGGAACTGGGAAACCGTATTGCGGATTTATTGGAAGAGCTGGGTTATGCCAAATGCGAGGGCAAGGTGATGTGCTCGGAATCTCTTTGGCGGAAAACGCTGGCGGATTGGCAAAAGCAATTATTCGAATGGAGTTCCGACTTAAACTGGGAACCGGTGCGTAACCTGATCATCGCTTCTGATATGCGTTTTATTGCAGGGGAACCTAATTTGGCAGAGGCTTGGCTTACGAGCTTTTATGAACAGTTTCGCCGGGTTCCACAGCTCTCTGATGCGGTATTACGTAATACGGTAAAACATAAGGCGACATTAAATATAATGGGTCGTGTCGTTACAGAGCGATTTGGTGAACATGCGGGCGGCTTTGATGTCAAATATGGCGTTTATATCCCGCTGGTCAACAGTGCTAGATTTTTGGCTTTGCAGCATGGGATTCAGGAATCATCAACATTAAAACGTATGGAGAGGCTGACTTCGCTTGAGGCCATTCCTTTTCAGTTAACGGACACATGCCAGCGTGCATTTACGTCTGCTTTGAAGCTACGTCGAAACACGCCGGTTGTTATACGTGAGGATTTACAGCAGAGCAGTGGTTTTCTGGATGAGAAACAGATGAAGCAGAAGCAAATTCATTATGAACTGAGGGAGACACTGGGATTGGTCAAGCGAGTGCATCGTGCTTTGCAAAGACAGTTGCGTTTTGCAGAAAGGAGACGTCCATGAGAGAGCCGGCAAGGGGCAGTACAGGGTTTTGGAATTCGCTGCGTCAGGGAGGGGTTCCTTCCGCCATCGCTTCCATTATGGGAGCCCCTACGGCGCAACATATGGCATTTATCCGTTCCATGATGAGGGAGCAACGTAGACCTGAAGTGTTGCATACGCCTCTGGGCGAACTGGATGCTGTTGTATTTGATCTGGAAACAACAGGTTTTTCCCCCCAGCATGGAGATGAAATTTTGTCCTTTGGTGCAGTGCGTCTTCGAGGTGGCGTTGTGTTGGAAGAGGAACAGTTCTATACGCTGGTCCAGTCAAAAACAGCAGTGCCGAAGCATATTACCGAACTCACCGGGATTACGCAACAGATGACAGAGAAGGCGCCTACACTGCTTCAAGGATTGCATGATTTCATGTCCTTTGTGGGTGGGAACGTACTGGTAGCTCACGCGAGTGCGCATGACCGGGCTTTTCTCAATGCAGCGTTGTGGCGAACCTCCAAAGTTAGGTTGACTCATCGTTTAATTGATACGATGATGCTCGCCCGCTGGCTTGAACCTTCGAGACCCGGATATGGGCTTGATGAACTGCTTGAATCTAGAGGCATTCCAATCTATGGACGGCACCATGCGCTTGAAGATGCTAAAATGACGGCGCAGTTATGGTCTTGTTATCTTGAGGATATGCAACGCAAAAATATAGAGACCTTGGGTGACCTTTACACCAAATTAAGTCATGCGTAACGTTAATGGTATTAAGCTGTAGGGGTATAGTTGAAACGAAGCCTCACCACGTGGCTGTGCTTCATTCGATATAATTTGATAAGCGTTCAGGAGCATAGATGATCTGGAGTTCTCTGAAGCTGAAACCGAAAGATCGGGTGCACCAATCAGATATGTGTGCATCATTCCCGCGAAGTTCGGGAGGGCTTGCAGGTCCTCTTGCGAAGGAATCGGCAATGAACACGGATGGGTGTGGAAAATGCCAACGATCGTAACATCAGAGAAAAAACATTGAATCCATTCCGATTGATCCAGCGAGAAGTGATGCAGCGGGTCAGGCGCTACGTTACGAATGGGCTGAAACCGACTGATTCGTATGCCGCCCGCTGCGGATTCACCCAGCACAACCCCGCAGGCTTCTTGCGGCAGCGAAAGATGCATGTGCCTGGACATTTCTCGTTCCACCGAGCGAGGAAGGGTTAAGGTATTTTGCTGCCCGTGAAGTGCTGCCATTTGTATTCACCCCTCTCTCTTTTGGCTCCTGCTTCATGCAGGAGTCCTTTTTTATTTTATTTTATTCGGTGCCGATTGTAAAATTTTAAGGGAAAAGGGTACAATATGAGAAAGGATTGATGTAATTCCATTGGATACACATTGAATGAACAAGAGGGTGGCGAGTAATGAAACGTAACATATACATACTGCTCGGAGCTGTCCTACTTATTGGTATAGCTCTTGCTCAGAATACGGATAGTGGTATTGCCGCAGTTTTTAAACAGGAACAGCCTATGCCAACGGAGACGGGGCCGAAGGCAGGGTTACTGGCACCGCCATTTTCGCTGACTGGACTCGATGGCAAGACGTATAGCGTAGGCGGGGCGAAAGAGAAAGCAACCTTTGTCAGTTTCTGGGCGTCATGGTGTGACCCTTGTAAACAAGAAGCACCTGAACTGAACCATCTGGCTGAAAAATACCAAGATAAGCTGGATCTTTACGGTGTAAATGTTACTTCATACGATAAATTGAAGGATGCCAAAGCGTTTGTGGACGAGTACAAGTTAACATTCCCGATCCCGCTTGATGAAAAGGGAACCGTCTATGCTCAGTATAATGGCGTTGCATTTCCAACGAACGTTCTTATTGACTCCCGGGGCGTAATCCAGGAGATCGTTCTTGGCATCCTCCCAGAAAAAGAGTTGGAGAAAAAAATTAAAAAGCTGATCGCAAACTAAAAGAAAAGATTTTTTGCTTATCGTTTTGCATTGAAAAAGCTTCTGTCACCATCGTTAATGGTGACAGAAGCTTTGTTTATTTTCCGGGAAATAAGAAGCAGGATCATGTGTAGTGTTTGATTTAGACTTCTAGTGATTGATTAGACCTGGGGTTGGCATCGAAAAGGATTCCGGCTCATCCGAGATATTTTCCTGGAGTAGAGCATACCGGAAGCTGTGTACGAGCGCTTCCCAGCTGGCTTCGATGACGTTCTCGGATACGCCGACCGTGTTCCAAGTATTCTCAGTGTTCTTGGATTCGATCAATACACGAACTTTGGCGGCGGTCGCATCCTTTTCATCCAGTACACGAACTTTGTAGTCCGACAGGTGCATATGAGCAAGAGAAGGGAAGTACTGCACAAGAGCTTTCCGAAGTGCATTATCCAGTGCGTTGACCGGGCCGTTTCCTTCTGCTGCGGTATACACACTTGTTCCGGCAACATTCAGTTTGACAAAAGCTTCGGATACCACGGATTTGCCTGCCGTTTTCTCCACAAGCATTTTGAACGATTCAAAGGTGAAAAGTTCTTTCATATCTCCGTTCGCTTCACGAATCAACAATTCCAGTGATGCATCAGCGCCTTCGAATTGATAACCTTGATGCTCCAGGTCTTTGATTTTTTCGATGATTTGACGGGAGTTCGGGCTGCTTGGATCAAATTCCAATCCCATTTCTTGTGCTTTGGACACAATGTTGCTCTGTCCAGCCAGTTCGGAGACAAGCACACGTTGCTTGTTGCCAACAAGTTCAGGCACGATATGCTCATAGGTTCGGGAATCCCGCAAGATGGCAGACACATGGATCCCACCTTTATGAGCAAATGCGGCATTACCCACATAAGGCTGGTTGATTGGCATATTCACATTCGCAATCTCGCTGATATAACGAGCAACATTCGTGAGTTGTTTCATGGAATCCTCAGAGACACATTCGTAACCCAGTTTGAGCTGCAAGTTCGGGATAATGGAAGCGAGGTTAGCGTTACCGCAGCGCTCTCCATAACCGTTCATTGTGCCTTGAACCTGTCGAGCCCCTGCTTGTACAGCACTAAGCGTGTTTGCAACCGCAAGCTCACAATCATTATGGGTATGGATACCAAGATGTGCTTGCGGCAACATCCGGTGCAGGGTGGATACGATCTCGTGAACTTCGTGAGGCATCGTTCCTCCATTAGTATCACACATGACGAGCCAGTCCGCCCCGGCTTCGTGGGCTTTGGTCATGACAGCTTGTGCATAATCCGGGTTGTTTTTAAATCCATCAAAGAAATGCTCGGCATCAAAGATCACTTCCATGCCATTTTGTTTCAAATACGCGATGGAATCATAGATCATCGACAGATTTTCTTCAAGCGTAGTCTGCAAGGCGGTATGCACATGGAAGTCCCATGATTTTCCGACCAGGGTTGCGGCCTGTGCCCCGGATTGAATCATACGTTTCAGATTGGTGTCTTCGCTGGCGATGCTACCTTTGCGGCGAGTGCTTCCAAATGCAACAACTTTGGCGTTCAGCTTCAATTCCTTGACTCTTTTGAAAAACTCAATGTCTTTGGTATTGCTACCGGGAATTCCGCCTTCAATATAGTGAGCACCCAGGTCATCCAGCTTTTTGGCAATTTTGAGTTTGTCATCTGCTGATAAGCTGACACCCTCTCCTTGTGTGCCGTCGCGTAATGTTGTATCGAAGATGGAAATGGCCTTTGACATGAAGATCCTCCTTAAGGTAAAGCGCTTTTTTATAAGTTTTGATGGTATGGTTGAAAAAAGGCAAGAACGTTAATGGATAAATCCTTCGATGTAGCAACGCTACACTGTGTTAAACTGGTTAGATGGATTTGTCCCAAACTCGTGAATTTGTATAATTAATTATTATAGCATCATTATAGCCAAATGCTACATAGAATTCGCAGGTTGACGTAAACAATTTTGATTTAATTGTGAAAAAGGGTCCGGGGTATCAAAAGGCGACCTATGTTATAATTTTAACAACGAAAGGTAGGGAGTAATAGTGACCATACTATGGGAGAATGTAGTTGTTACAGTAGTACTTCTGATTGTGATTGGTCTGGTTGTGAGGGCCGTATTCAAGAAACAAAAATAGACCTGGATGAAAATAAAGCGTACTCCCGGCCGGGAGGAGAGAAAGGGTGGGGGGCGTGAAGTCTTCAGACAACAATCCTCCAATGAGTGTAAGCGAGTATTATCCAGCGGCTGGCAGAGTGATTCTGCATGTCGACATGAACGCCTTTTATTGCTCAGTACATGAAGCAGAAGAGCCGGAGTTATATAGAGGAAAAGCGACTGCTGTTGCGGGTAGCAGCGAGTTGCGTAAGGGTGTTATTGTCACTTGTTCTTATACAGCCCGAAGCAGAGGGATTTCAACCGGCATGGTTGTGCAACAGGCGATGAAAAAATGTCCTGATCTGATTGTCATTCGACCGGATTTCCACCTGTATCGTCAATACTCCAGAGCGTTTATGCAGATTGCGTATAGTTATACGCCTTTGCTGGAAGCAACCTCAATTGATGAGTGTTATCTGGATATTACGGGTTCGAAACAATTCGGTACACCTATTGAAATCGCTGAACAGATTCAGCAGAGAATCATGGAGGAACTTGGCCTGCCCTGTTCCATTGGGATTGCGCCGAACAAGCTGCTTGCCAAAATGGCTTCGGATCTGAAAAAACCGAACGGCATATCGATTTTGCGAATGAGGGACGTGCCGCGCATTTTATGGCATAGACCATGTAACGAGATGTTTGGTATCGGGAAAAAGACGGCCGAGAAGCTTAAAAAGCTGGGCATTGATACGATCGGCCAACTGGCTAAGTCGGACGAAAAAATGCTGATAGACCTGTTTGGTGTAAATGGAACTTGGCTCAAAAATTCGGCTAATGGCATTCATCACTCGCCTGTCGTTGCGGAGCGGGAAGCGAATAAATCGATTGGGCATACAACAACACTGCCAGCCGATGTCTCTGAAATGGGGGATATCCACCGCGTGTTTCTCAACATCAGTGATCAGGTAGCCCGAAGATTACGCAAACACGAAATGCTCAGTCAAGGCATACAGATCACGATTCGTACACCTGATATGAAAACGATCACGAGGTCCCGCATGATGGATATACCTACAGAGGACGCGGCAGTCATCTATCGTGAGGCCTGTAAGCTTTTTGCAAAACACTGGGGAAATGGAAAACCTGTACGAATGCTTGGCATCACGTTGCAGACATTGATTCCGCGAGAAGAGTCGGCTGTACAGATGGATTTGTTTGAATATGAACAAAAGCCGAAAAAGGAAAGTTTAATTCGAATTATGGATCAGCTCCGGGATAAATTCGGTGAGAATGCGGTAGTGACTGCAGGGATGCTGGGGGATGACCCTTCCGTATTGCTTCGTAATCACAAAGTAAGGGGAACGTCACTGCAAAAAGATAACTTGCAAAGTTTCGACTAAACAGGGATAATATAAAGTTGTGGTTGTTGCAATTTGATTTGTAATTATTCAAACTTTGGTTTAATATGTTTTTAGATAAAAACACGGTTCGTGGTGAACTCTAGGAGGAGAGATTGTACAATGAGTAAATATACTTGGGTTGAAAAAGACACATGTATTGCATGTGGCGCTTGCGGAGCAACAGCTCCAGATATCTATGATTATGATGATGAAGGTTTGGCAGAAGTGATCTTTGATGGCGATGCTAACAAAGGAATCAAGGCCATCCCTGATGATTTGTTCGATGATATGCAGGATGCATGCGATGGTTGCCCTACAGACTCCATTAAAGTAGCGGACGAGCCTTTTAATAAAGAAGGTTAAGTTTTTTTATTTCATGTACATCAAAGCACATTTTTTGTCGCAGAGACAGGAGGTGTGCTTTTTTATATGTTAAATTCAAATGGTTAGTACCAAGTACTGAAGTCCTATGCATATTTTGACGCTGGATGCCGATATATAACTCTATAAGCTTAAGCCGGAATAATGGAGGATTAGATGCAAAATACGGATCTAAGGTCATATGTCAAGAAACATCCAGATAATAAAATGGCATGGTATTTGTTAGGCAAAGAGTACCTTGGCGAAGGACAGGAAGGAAAGGCCAATTATTGTTTTCAGCAAGCGGGCGAAGTGTATGAAGCTTTCGAGCGGAGTAAAGCTCCTGCTGACATATGGATGGACTATCAGGATAAGTTAGTAGAGATGTCTGAGCTTAAGGAGAAAAAGAAACGCAGACGCAAAATGTGGCTGACTCTGTTAATGGTACTACTTTTGGCGGGTTTACCGCCTGCAGATGCCCCTGGTGCCCAGAAAGGGGCGACGGATGCCCTGTCTGAAGCCTTGGAGTCAGAGGACGACACACCTCCTGCAGAGCTTGCTAAAGAGCAACAAGGAGTGAGTCCAACGTCCACAGAGCAGAGCAATGTATTCACAGCGGCCGGATTTGGCAATGGAAATGATGGAGGGGATGCTCTTGCTGCTGCCTGGTCCGGATCAGGTGCCGGAATGAATACGACGGCTGTTCTCGGAATGCAGACATCAGAGAAATGGTCTGTCTGGAAGCGGGATATGCCAGTCAAATACATTATGCAGACCAATGAAAAAGGCAAGCTCACGGCCCAGAGTTATGATGCAGAACAATGTAACTGTGAACCGCCTAAAGTATCCTCTAAGATCAAACGTATGGCCTCCGCGTGGACAGCTAAACAGGAGACAGCCGCAGCGTTGTCAAGTGCAATCCTTTCATATCATAAACAACACAAAGCCTGGCCAAAGACTGTCACAGCACTGGCCCAGCCGTTTCCTAACAATATTTTGGGAGAAACTTCAGCTGAAATGAGTGAGATGTTTCCACAGCTGTTAGCCACTCATCAAGCCAAGGCTCAAGAGGCAAGTTCTAACGGTAACGGGAAACAACAGGCTACCGCATCATCCAAGAAGACAAAGGCACCGTTTGCTGATACGTTAGGGGGACAGCCATTTTTTGAAGAGCCGCTTGAGATTGTGATCGACAAGAGTAACCACAGGTTGGCACTCATCAGCGGAGATACGATCATTCGGATGTATGAAGTGGGTCTGGGCGGAGAGCGGACGCCTGAGGGTTCTTATGTCATTACGGATAAAGTGGTTAACCCGAATGGCCACTCTAATGGGGAGTTCGGGACTCGAGGCATGCAGCTCTCGAATACGAATTATGCCATCCACGGGACTAATGAGCCTGATAGCATCGGCCTTGATGAGTCCCTTGGATGTGTGAGGATGAGCAAAGCGGATGTGGAAGAGTTGTTCGCTCTTGCTCCACAAGGAACTCCGGTGCGCATTGGTAAAAATCTGCTCCCAGAGCTAACATCTGTGCCAAAAGCCGAACAGCGGTATAAGTACAAACTTGTTCCTCAGCAGAACAATCCAAACAAAACATATCACTGGCTAAATTGACCCTGCAGTTCTCTGATATAATCGTAAAGTTCCCTTTAAGCTCAGAGATTACTATATGTAAGTTCGGTTAGTCGATGCTGATTCAACTACATATTGGCAATAATAAGCAAAGCACCAATGATAACGATCAAACCGCCAACGCTGGCTGCTGTCCATATGATGGCTTTGCGATTGACCTCTTCTTTTTTTTGTTGCAATGCAGGTGGTTTACGTTTCTGAGCCATGGCTTTTTTCCTCCTTCATAGGTATCGAAATGGTCTAGAGTAACTATGCTTTCATTGTAAAGAATTCAGCCTGCTATTTCCAGTGGGTAGGTCGATTTCTTATGCTTAGATCATCTGATTTGAAATTTGTTTGTCTATGCGTAAATGACTTTCTTTTTGAAGGAGAAACGGCTAGACTTGTGTGTAGAGTTTTTTTACATATAAGAGACGGAGAGCGGCCATATGGCGTACCGAACCAGAACGGAGTGAGTGATTTGTTATACAAAAGTCTTGCTAAACCTTTATTGTTTAAAATGGACCCTGAACAGGCCCATCATCTGATTATTGGTGGCCTAAGCGGTGTGGGTAGTGTCCGTCCAGTTCCATCCGGACTACGTGTCATGTACGGCGTGCGTGAAACCCCGGATCTGGCGGTGGACATGTTCGGTTGTCATTTTCCTACACCGGTTGGTCTAGCCGCAGGTCTGGATAAAAACGGACAGGCTGTTACCGGTTTCTCTTCGATTGGGTTCGGATTTATGGAGGTTGGAACGGTGACACCGCTCGCACAGTCTGGCAATGATCAACCCCGCCTATTCCGTTTACCGCCAGATGAAGCGCTGGTGAACCGGATGGGCTTCAACAATCTCGGTGCAGAAGCGATGGCGGGTGAACTTGCGCGTCTTCAAGAGCGTCGTATCCCTGTAGCGGTCAATATTGGAAAAAATAAAGTCACTCCAAATGAGGAAGCTCATCTGGATTATGCGAAATGTATACAAGCGTTATATACTTATGCAGATTTGTTTGTGGTCAATATCAGTTCACCAAATACACCGGATTTGCGTAATCTGCAACATGGGAATGAATTGAAAGAACTGCTGGCTGCAGTAATGGAAGAGATGAATCGCCAACAGGCTAAGGTTGGTGGAGCAGCCAAATCCGTACTTGTCAAAATAGCTCCTGACGTGAATGAGCAAGAACTCGAATATATGGTTGGTACGATTGCGGCGAGTGGGGTGTCGGGTATCATTGCGACGAATACAACGATTAGTCGCGAAGGTCTCTCGCATCAGCACGCGAAGGAAACGGGCGGGCTCAGTGGAAAGCCGCTACGTGAACGTTCAACAGAAATCATTCGTCAGGTATACAGACAGACTGAAGGCAAGCTCCCCATCATCGGCTCCGGTGGCATTTTTACCAGTGAGGATGCTTATGAGAAAATTAAAGCCGGAGCAAGCCTGGTAGAAATCTATACTGCGTTAATCTATGAAGGACCAGAAGTAAACCGTAAAATCCATGCTGGATTGCGCGAATTACTGCGTAAGGACGGATATCATCATATTTCAGAGGCGGTTGGTGCAGACCACCGTTAAAGAGCGATATACCCCCAGAACACGGAATAATAGAAGCGTGGGAGAGTGTAGAATGGATCGGGACTCTTCCCCCCGGCAAACATCATGTATAATGGATAAGAACAGGGGATGCTATAGAGACAGGAGGCTTAACGATGGACGGTAGAGACTGGGGTACATTTTTACTTCCTTATGAACAAGCGGTAGAGGAATTGAAGGTCAAATTCAAAACGATGCGGGCCGAATTGAAGAAACGGGAAGAATATGCCCCGATAGAATTCGTTACGGGCCGTGTTAAAAAAATCTCCAGTATTCTGGAAAAATCAAGACGTCTGAATGTGGCACTGGATGATGTGGAGACGGGGATAGAGGATATTGCGGGTATTCGGATTATGTGTCAATTCGTGGATGATATTAGGCGTGTTGCCGAGTACATCAGAGCACGGAAAGATTTAACCGTATTGATTGAAAAAGATTATATAACCAACTTCAAAGAAAGTGGTTATCGCAGTTTTCATATGATCATTGAGTATCCTGTACAGACGGCCTTGGGGCAGAAAAAAGTGCTTGCCGAAATTCAGATTCGGACACTTGCCATGAATTTTTGGGCAACGATTGAACATTCTTTGAGCTATAAATACCGGGAAAGTCTGCCGGAAGACATGCGAGCGAGACTTAAGAAAACAGCAGAGGCCGCTTTCGTCCTCGATAATGAGATGTCAGCGATCCGTCTGCAGATTCTGGAAGCGCAGAAGGCTTTCGAGGATGATTCCAATATTGTGTCAAGAACGCTCAGTATCATTCAACAGCTTTATTTCTATCATCTGGTTCATGAGGCAATTGAAGCACAGAGACGATTCAATGACTGCTGGGAACGGAATGATATGGAGGGGCTCAAAGTGCTGCTGGATGATGTGAAGGAACTTCTGAACAACGCCAGAAAGGGCGAAAATCCAGATGAGCAGTTATGAACCGCTCTACATTGATTATCTGATTTATTTTAATCGGGATCGGGATTATTTCGAGTGTCATGAGGTGCTTGAAGAATTGTGGTTGGAAAGAGATCGAGACCCGCTATACAAAGGCCTGCTGCAAATCGCGGTGGGACTGTATCACTATAGAAATCGTAATTTTCGCGGTGGACGAATGATGCTGCAAAGTTCTCTCGAACTGCTGGAATCGTATCCTGACAGTATTCTCGGTATCCATCTGGGCGATTTGAAAGCTGACGTTCACAGAATTGTAAACGAGTTACAAGATCATGATTCTGAAAAACTGGAGTATCGTGATCTGTCTATCCTTATTGAGGATAAGGCACTTGTACAGCATATACAGAAAAGGTCGCTGGAGCTGAAACCTAATGTTCCGCAGCGGCGAAGTCCAACCCGGGGACGAATTTACGAAGAGAAAATGAAGGCACTACAGCAGACGGAGTTACAAGAGCACGACGAGAACGCTAATCATCAAGCAAATAATTAGGGTCCTACATCCTATGTTTGTATAACAAGACACCCCGACGACTCCTTTACAGGAATGATCGGGGTGTTTTTGAATTTAATTTTACCAAAGTTCATTGAACTAGCTTTTACTTGGAGTTGCACTGCCTTTATACTTATCAAAAAATTGCTTGTAGTCGTCCAGAGTATAACCGTTGTCGCTTCCGTTCTCTTTCAAACCGCCAACCATGCGGTCTTTCTCAACGCCATCTTGGTAATAAACGAGAGTAGGTGTGAATTCAATGTTGTAATCTGTCCAGCCGGATTCGAACTCGCGCAGGTTAAACTGTGGAAGCTTAATTCCTTCACTGTCTACCAGCGGCATCAATTGTGGTGTCGTTGCACGGCAGTGTGAGCAGTCGGAAGCAAAGAAATAAACAAAGAAGCTATCTTTGTTATCAATTCTGGTTTTCAGATCAGCCGGCAGAATGATTTGTTGATAGTTAGGATCTTTGAGCAACTCTCTTGTAGCCGGATTAAGCTTGGAAGCTGCAATGCCATAAGCGTTTTCTACAGTATCCATCTGTTTCTTGGATTGTTGGTTCACGAGAACCAGCGCAGCAATCATGACGACTAGTATGCCGAGGAAGATAAGGATTGTAGCGCTTTTCTTTTTCTTCTTGGAATTCATTGTTCATCCCCCATTTTTCATATCGAGATAAAATTTGCAACAAAAATGCAGGCTGGGATAATATGCATAAACAACCGAATTTTTGCTGATAAAACAATCTATTAGCATTATACTACATTACACGCTGTAGTGGAATACACATGATAGGATAGGCAAGCAAAATCAGGATATGATAACATAGAGCAATATGTCATTTTAACAGGATAGGATGAGTGGAACTATGGCCGTACAGTTGCCTTTGGACTTCGCAGAGCGAATGAAACGTTTGCTTGGCGATGAATTTGAATCTTTTATACAATCGTATGAACAATCCCCGCATGCCGGGCTCCGCGTAAATACGCTTAAAATATCAATGGAACAATTTAAAGAGATTGCCCCGTTTGACTTAAGACCTATTCCGTGGTGCGAAACGGGTTTTTACGTGCCTCATGGGGTGAAGCCTGGCCTGCATCCTTATTACCACGCGGGTCTCTATTATATTCAGGAACCGAGTGCAATGGCTCCCGTGGAGCAACTGAACGTCCAGCCTGGAGATCGCGTGCTCGACTTGTGTGCTGCTCCTGGGGGGAAAACAACCCAGATTGCTGCCAAGTTGCAAGGTAAGGGGGTGCTTGTCACGAATGACATTCATTCAGAGCGTACCAAAGCACTTGCCAAAAACGTGGAGCTGTACGGCGTAAGAAATGCCGTTGTGCTGAATGAGTCACCTGAGCGCATCGCGGATGCGTTTCCTCATTATTTTGATAAAGTGTTGATCGATGCACCGTGCTCAGGCGAAGGCATGTTCCGTAAGGATGAAGACATGGTGAAATCCTGGGAACATCATTCTGTGGAGAAGTGTGTGTTGATGCAGCGAGATATTCTCGAAACGGCAGCGCGGTTATTGGCTCCAGGAGGAACGATTGTTTATTCGACCTGTACCTTTGCGCCGGAGGAAAACGAAGCGATGATTGCCGAGTTTTTGAAGTTAAATCGTGATTTTGCTGTAGTTAATATTGCTGATACCGCTGGATTTGCCCCAGGACGTCCGGATTGGGTGCGTGAGATGTTGCCAGATCAGGCGACCGAGACAGAAGAAGTGCTGGATCAGACGCGTGGCACAGCCCGATTGTGGCCTCACTTGTTAGAAGGAGAGGGACATTATGTTGCTGTGATCAAACACTCTGATGAATCTAATCTAGAGTTAGGTAAAGAGTTACATGAAGAAAAACGTGGTGCTGGACAACGTGTGCCTGAGTCCAGATTGTTGCATGAACCGAGTGAGGATCGTTCCTTTTTACGATCGGCTTCGCTTCCTATAACCAAAGCCGATCGTAAAAAGGAACGTTTGTTACGGGTTGAATCTAGAGCAAGCAACGACAAAAGTACACGCGGTGGTAAACACACCGCGAAACCAGGCAAGAAAGGGAAAGAGGCTGGTGGTCGCAAGTCTGACCGAGGGCAAGGAAGAGCTTCGGATTCCAGCTCCGTTGATCCATTAGCGGTCTATGCTCAGTTTGTAAATGAGAATCTGGTTATACCGCTTGAAGGTGAAACGGTATGTTACGGGGATCGTGTATACCAGTCAACGGTAGGTGCTGCCCGTCTGGAAGGGTTGAAAGTGATTCGCCCCGGATGGTTTATGGGCACGGTTAAAAATGGGAGATTCGTTCCGTCCCATCCCCTGGCGTGCGCTTTGCGTGCATCCGAGGCACATCGAAGTGTGCATCTGTCTTCTGAAGATGGAGAAGCAGTAAGGTACTTGAAAGGGGAAACGCTGAATATAGAGCAAGAACGGCTTAACCTTCTGGAAGGAGCAGCGCCTAAGGGGTATGTGCTCGTATGCGTGGATGGATATGCGGCCGGCTGGGGCAAATGGCTGGATGGTGTATTGAAAAATGAATACCCTGCAGGATGGAGGTGGACATCGGTATGAGTGGGAAAGGCAAACAAACACAGCGATTGGATAAAATTTTGAGTCATATGGGTGTAGGTACACGCAGCGAGCTTAAAAAAATGGTGAAGCAGGGACGTATTCATGTGGATGGCAAAGCGGTAAAGGACAGCGGCATTCAGGTTGATCCGGCAATAAACATCATTGAAGCGGATGGTGAGCGGATTGTTTACCGTGAAATGATCTATCTGATGCTTCACAAACCGCCCGGTGTTGTATCTGCGACGGAAGATGCTCGGGATAAAACGGTGCTGGATCTGCTGCGCAAAGAAGATCGGATCTTTCAACCATTCCCGGTAGGGAGGCTGGACAAAGATACGGAGGGACTTCTTATTTTGACAAATGATGGCCCTCTTGCCCATGATCTGTTATCGCCTCGAAAACATGTACCCAAAACATACGAAGCACGGGTGCTCGGGAAAGTGGATGTGGATGACGTGCAGCGTTTCGCAGCCGGCGTTAGACTCGATGACGGGTATGAGGCCATGCCGGCGGAGCTGACTGTGCTGGGATATGAAGAAACAGATGAAGGCATCGTATCACTTATTTCGCTTATTATCCATGAGGGGAAGTTTCATCAGGTCAAACGCATGTTCCAGGCTGTGGACAAACGTGTCATCTATTTGAAACGTGTAGCCATGGGAGAACTTAAGCTGGATTCCGATCTGGCAATCGGGAGTTACCGCGAGTTAACTGCAGAAGAGCTGACTTGTTTGCGAAATAACAATGCAACCAACTAAACACAGATGGGATGAGAAGCATATGACGTACAAATTGATTGCACTGGATGTTGACGGAACTTTATTGAATGATGATCATGAATTGACTGAATGGACACAAGAAACACTGATTCAGGCCTCACGCCAAGGGGCAGAGATTGTGCTTTGTTCAGGCCGAGGCCCGGCCAACACGATTCCTTTTATGAAACAGATGGGTCTGAATGGTTATGTTATCACGCATAATGGTGCGGTTACTGCGCATGTGGAGACACGTGAAGTTATTCATCAGTTTGCTCTGGATACCCAGGGACTTGAACCTATTATGATGTACTGCCGTGAAAATGATGTGCATTTTGACATCAATACCGCCTTTGGTCTATATGTAGATCAACCCGAAGGTTTGGAATTACAGGTAAGGCAGATGTATTATAATTTCCTGGCTGAGCCGCTTAAGCTACCCCGTTGGGCAGATATGACTGAACCTCTGGCGAAGTTTACAGCTTTTGGCCCCATCGAGCAGATGGATATGGTCCAGCGCGAGTGGACGTCCTGGAATCTGCCGTATTACATGACACGTAGCGGTGACTTTTTCATTGATCTGATGCATCCCGAAGCTTCCAAAGGTACGGCGCTTAAAAGGCTGGCTGATTCCAAAGGTATTGTGCCATCCGAGATCATGGCCATTGGTAACTATTTCAATGATATTACGATGCTCACTTTTGCCGGTAAAGGGATTGCGATGGATAACTCTCCAGAAGAGGTTAAGGCCGCATCCGATGAAGTGACCTTGTCCAACAATGATGAAGGGGTTGCGCACGCGATCCACAAGTATATTTTGTCCGTATAAATCTTCCGCTTCTTACTTACTTGATCTACGAAAAAGGCTCCATCATCGTTCGAAAATGTACAGTGCCTCATAAACTACTGTCTCTAGGGGCATCCTAAGAGAATACGTTAGGAATGAGGAGGACTGTCAATGGTACAGATTGATTTAACGGCGGATCTGCGCACAGCAAGTGGTGAAGTGCAGGATATTATGGTAGATGGCAGATATACAGGCTCGCTTTTACTGATCTACAGAGAAGGGGAGCGTCTGTCAGGCAGCCTTCAACTGGAACAGGAGTCTATAGAAGAGGAAGTAGAGCAGCTCATTATTGATAAGGTACATGCTTATGTTCGTGCGCTTGCAGATGCGGTGGCGGCATCCTACTATGAAGTTTTGGTGACCTGTGGCGCGTTGTATTCCGTCCTGCAACCAGCGGAACGAAGTGAGGAGACGTTATGGTCTTATCGCGGAACTGCGGCTACGGAAGATGATGACCTGTATGACGAAGAGAGCCGTTATGGTGATGACTTTCCAGGCGAGCTGAATATCATTCCCGCATCTCGGGATGGATCGTTTACATATGAAGACCAGGAACATTTGCTGGAAATGGAGATGATCAGTGCCGGTCGTAACTTATCTAGCTATGTATTCAATGATGTTGAAGGGGAAGAGGTAGCAGAGGCTACGCTCAAACAGTATGGAGCCGATGCACAGGGGGAGATTCACTGGTACGAAGAACCTGACGACATGGTACAGGAAGCTGCGGCAGAATTGCTTGTACGGGAACTGGATGAGGAGATCATTGATACGATTACCATTCGGATATGGCATCAGGGGAACGAGTTGCAGACGCTAGAATGGGTGCATCGTGATTTTTCCGAAGAGCTGGAGGAAGATGAAGAGCAAGATAACTCCATTGATGCGATCGGAGATATGATTGAGCCAGAAGAGGCGGAAGAAGCATGTTATGTAATGCTCAGGAACAAGGATCGGGAGTTCAGAATCTATGATCTTTTCGTTCAGGAGCGCGGAGGTCTGCCCGTGGGCACAGCGACCATCGATACGTCACATTCCGATCTGACAGGTTATATGGATTACGATGTACCAGGCACAAGTGAACAGCGTAAAACCCTGGTAGAAGTGCTAATGAGGGAGCTAAACAGAGAGATTGAATTCGACTCATTACATCTCACCATGCTGTACAGGAATCAAATTATTGATGAAGCCAGAATGGATGGGTAAGAGGCGAAAGCCTTTTATCCATTTTTTTTGTCTTTATGCTTTTTGGTTTTGATTTTGACGAAAAAAACTTTTCTCGGTATATTACGACTAGTTCTTTAATTAATGAAGTTGTGATGGTATCGAATGGGAGCGACTTTTGGATTTGGACGTAGTCCAAACCAAGGGAAGCGAGCAGTCGAAACTAGAGCATATAGGAGGGACATGATGACACACACATTCACCATTCACAGCCAGTACATTAATGATGGCTTTGAAGCTGTTCAAGCACAGCCGGAGGACACGGAAGAGGTGCTCTCATTGCTTGCAGAGACGGCATCCTGGTTGAAAAGTAAAGGCTCTTCCCAATGGAATGCATTGTTACAAGGGGAAGATTCTCATGATACACCTTCGGCCATTCGCCGAGGGGACGTCTTTGTTTTCAAAAAAGAAGCGCAGATTGCTGGAATGGTCATTCTCATGCAGAAGCCAAGTCCATGGGATCTCAAGCTGTGGGGAGATCAGGCCCACGCGGAAGATGGGGCGCTCTATCTACATCGACTTGCCATACGAAGAAAATATGCTCGAACAGGTCTGGGGAAGTCCATATTGGAATGGTCGAGTCGTGGCATACAATTCGCAAATAAGTCTCTCGTACGATTGGATTGCGGGGCTGACAATGTCACATTAAACACGTTTTATGCAGGAAATGGATTCGGCTATGCAGGTAAGCATGATGGGTTCAGCATTTACGAGAAACCGGTTGAATTGTAGCAAGAATTCGTGACGAGTTGTTGAGAACGTCATGAGGAAGGACCTGGAAGCTGTTAACACTTGTGCGTCTAGTTTTCTATACTCAGCTTAGTCCTTTGATGAAGAGACAAATGTAAAACATAAGCTTCTGCATGTGGAGTTGACTGAATATGTTGTATATACGACTCAATAATTAAGTTGTCAAAGCGGTGGATGTTCTTGCTTTTCTATGTCATAATAAACATTAATGATATGCAATAAAATGCATGAAAATACATTTTCGTGTAAAGAACGGAGTTGGAGGCTCAAGAGCCGCTTTACTGAACATATGTTCTAATATATCATAAATAAATGTGGAAAAAGAGAAATGAAGTTGGAAAGGGGGATAATGACGTTGAAATTGCTACAGGCTCTATTCTTTCCTCCAGAGCAGCCCGGAGGTGTATCCTCTATGATTCCTTATATGCAGGAGAGGTTTGCAAGCCCAAGATGGGAGATGGACCTGTTTTCCTTGCCCAAACGTATTCGTAACAAAGGGAGAGAGGAAGTACAGTTTGATACGTTTGACTGGACCCTCTATCAGGATAGTCCTGTGGTACAAAAGTATATTCAGACATATCGTGACTATCTATGGTGGACCAAGCTTCGCATTCAGAAGCCCTATGATCTGATTCATGCGCATCATCCTATTGCAGGGCTTGCCATGAAGTCGGTATTTCCTGAGGTTCCCCTCATTCAAACCATTCACTCCAGTTATGAGAGAGAGCTTATTTTGAATGGCCGTATAGAGCCTGATGGGCTGGAACATCAATTCCTGCAGGCCATCTATGGAGAGCTTGAGTATCGTGCCGAGCGTCTGCTAACGGTATCTGATTCGTTCCGTCGATATTTGAGCCCGTATGTGAAACATCCAGACCGCATCGGCATTATTCCTAATGGTTTTGATGAGAAGCGGTTCAAACCGATTCCCCATGATAATGCGGTCCCGCAACTGGTAACGGTCTGCCGGCTTGTTCCTGCCAAGGGGCTAGATATTTTGTTTAAAGCGTGTGCGGAGTTAAAGGATAGGGGACATGATTATGTACTTCATATTATTGGAGATGGACCGATTCGTCCTGATCTGGAAGAGCTCGCACAGCGTCTGGGAATTTATAATGAAACGATTTTTTATGGATATACGCTACATCCTGAAGAGTTTATGCCATTCTTTGATGTGTTTGTACTGCCATCGCGTGCAGAAGCCTTCGGTTCAGTGTTCGCCGAAGCGGCGCTTAGCTGTCTGGCGCTTGTAGGCACCGATGTGGGGGGAATCCCTGAACAGATTGAGGATGGTGTAAATGGACTGCTCGTACCGCCTGAAGATCCAACTGCGCTGGCTGATGCCTTGGAAAAGGTCATGCTGGACCCGGCATATCGCTATGAACTGGCTCGTTCCGCTTGTGAAAAAGCCAAAACATTTTACTCGCTGGGTAGATCGGTGAATGATTTGAAAAAAATGTACTTGCAATTTCAGTCGTAAAACTGGGAAAGCAAATATATGAAACAAGCCGCTGTAGTGATACAGCGGCATTTTTGTATATAACGTATTTTACAACAGCCAATCCTCTGGATTGTTTGCTAATTCCTGAACAGCATTCATGAACAATCCGGCATGGAAACCATCACAAACTGAGTGATGAACCTGTAGTGATAATGGTAAAAATATCGAATTACCTTTGTGGATGAATCTCCCTGCCGTAATGATGGGAAGAAGGTAACGGTTATTATTGTTGATATTTAAGTTAAATCCAGTAAAAGATGTCCAAGGAATCATCGAAAGGGAAAACACATTTTCAGGTATAGGTGTCTTGGGAAACAATTTGCCTGAACGTTTATATTTTTCTACATCGATAATGTAGGCATCTTGAAACGTGTTGAAATCATCGGTAACACGAGTCCAAATGGCAGAGAACGACTCAGATGAGTGATCAAAGATGGTATAGAGCGGTTCCAGCATATCCCAATATCCCAGATCTCCATCCTTGTTGTAACCCGTTCTAAAAGCACGATTTGAGTTAACCACACTTGAAATTAAAAAGATAAATGCAGGATAGAATCGATATTCTTTTTGTTTGATGAGTTGATATACAGCAGTTACATCCATTTCATTGGTTAGGCTGAATGAAGTATTTTGATTCATATAGTGATGAAATATGTCTGTTCTATTCCAAGTGTTAAAATCAATTTTGTTAAAATTCATTAGATGAGCCTCCTAAATTTTATCTAAAACGAATTTAGGAGGCCAAGTTGTCTGCTTTTTTCATCAGAACCCATCCTTTACTAAGGTTTACTTTAAATTGTACCATAACTTTATCCATTTAAACTGCTTCAATCTCATATCTAAGCCTTCAATTCATATTATTCCGACCACGAAATGTACCCCAGCGATCCCTAATGAGCTTACCCGCCCAAAAGAGTGCCATGCATCCGAAAATGGGATAAAGAACGGATAAAAGGGAGCTGAATCCAAATTGGCTAAACGAGTAACATAACATCATGATGACTAGTGTAATCAACCGGGGATGAACATCGATATGTTGTCTAAGTTGCAAAGTCATGCCGTAGATGTCGGCAACAAACGTTGTAAATATTTCCATGAAAATCAATGAGACATATACAGATTGCACTATCCATCCCAGTTGAAAAGCGATACTTCCCATAGGGATTTCAAACTGTACGATGCCTGGCATCTGGGCCGACATTGCAAAATGGGCTGCCATCAGCATAAAACCTACGCCAATCCCGCCTAGAATTCCGCCCCATTTTAATGTATTGCGATGACGAATCTGACTGCCTACAGGTACAAGTACCGCTTGAGCGAGCGCAAGGTTAAATGCGGTGTAAAGTAATGGGGAAATCCATGCCTGAAACGGATTGCTATCTGTTGTCAGTGTGACAAAACGAAAGACACCCGGATGATGTAGCGTACTGAAAATCATAAGCAGGGACAGCAGAAGCATCATGGGCACCACAATACTGTTCATTTGCAGAATGGCCTGCATTCCACGTCCCAGAAGAAGATATGTACCGATCAAAGTGATGATCAAACCTGTTTGGTAGTGCAAACCCAGATGTTCCATAAAGACAGAACCCGCCCCGGCGAGCATCACGCTGTTTACACCGATCAGAACAATAAGAGTAATCCATGTAATCCATTTGCCAGCTTTGTGACCAAACAGATGTTTGTTAAGATCCTCATAGGAACGCGAACGGGTATCATGAGCAATAAGCATCATTTTGGTTCCGAGCCAGACAAAGAGCATGGTGGACAAAGCAATGGTGATTGTGGCCCACTTGCCATATTGGGTAAAAAACTGCAATATTTCCTGTCCTGTGGCAAAGCCGGCCCCGACAACAGTTCCGATGTATGTGAATGCAATCTGTAGCACCCGGAATACCTGTTTCATGTGTTTCCCCTTTCAGGTCCCGGGATTGTTGGACATGCGGGTACCATAGTACAAGTTATGCTTGACCAATGAAAGTCATGACTGCAGGATCGGCTAACGACTCTGAATTATCAGGTTCTGTGGACTTAGGGTTGATTTCGCTTGAACTTGTAGCTGGATATATGATACTTTATACCTCATAGGATAGGCTTGGGAGGTCAAATCATGGACGTATTAAAACAACGAATTTTACAAGAGGGTGTCGTCATCTCGGATCAGGTATTGAAACTGGATGGTCTTCTGAACCATCAGATTGATCCTGCATTAACGATGGAGATGGGACGGGAGTTTGCTGCTCGTTTTCGCGAGAGTGGAGTTACTCGGGTGATTACGGTGGAATCATCAGGGATTCCGGTTGCTTTTGCCGCAGCACATGAACTGGGAGTACCTTTGGTATTTGCCCGCCGCAAAAAAACGCTTCTGGCCGATCCTGATGCCTACTGCGAACGTGTACCATCCTTTACGAAAGGAATCGTAACGGATATTATGGTGTCTCGCGAATACATTCATGAAAATGACCGCATTTTGTTCATTGATGACATTATTGCAAACGGAGATGCAGCCCGCGGCGTAATTAAAATTATTGAGCGTTCCGGCGCAGAACTTGTGGGATTTGGTGTTGTGGTGGAGAAGAGCTTCCAGGCTGGTGCTCGCACCATCCGTGAACAAGGGATTCCAGTAGAAGCTCTTGTACGCATTCGTTCACTGAATAATGGCACCGTGCAATTCGACGATAATGAAATGTGACTTTTTGAAGGAAATTGGGCCTAATTTTTGAAGTATGACTTTGCATGGCCTTAGATTTCCTTTATAATGGGGTTATGTTAGGGAGAGGAGGCAACACCATGGGGAACCAACCGGCAACAGAACAATTCTTTATTGATAAGCTGGCGGAATCGAAAGTTCATTTTGAACGTGCCCTGGATTGTAAACATACGGAATTCGATGACCTTTATCCCTATATGATTGAACATCCTCAATTTTTCTGGTACAAACGCTATGTTGCCTGGTCAGAATTACTGACGATTGTAGGCTTGTGTGAAGAGTTGTCCTTCTCTTGGAAAGAACAATTTACACCGCACCAAGTAGAGTACCTTGAAGAACGTGTGATGTCCGCCAAAGTGCTTGATTTTTGGTTCGAGAAGAACGACAGCAAAGAGCACGCGCAGCGGTAACTCTCAGTCGGGACATTTTTTTCGAATGACATGACAGTCCAATACAGTCACGTGAGACCTAAATGACTTTTCATTTAGGTCTCTTTTTGTAAAGAAATTTGAGTATAGGAGTTATGACATGATTAGTGATACAGAATTGGATGCCCTGCGTTTGTCAGGGGAGAAGGTAAGAGTAGTGCGGGATGAACTGGAGTCTAATGATGTAACGGGCATCGTGGTAGCCTGGGATGATGAGCAAGTACTTATTCGCAGGCAAAATCGCCGTGTTGTGAAGCTGGATCGGTCTTACCGTTATCAGCTGTTCAGTGAGCCTCGTCAAAGTGTTTTAAGTGAATAAATGACATGAGTGCTTAGCTTAACGGATTCACGTTACCGGAAAGCTCCTTCAAAGAGAATGTCTGCTACACCAAATGTTTGGAATTACCATCAGGATCAGGCATATTTGCGACGCACGCGAGAGAAGATAGGTACAGTGGAACAATTCGCTGTATTTACAGCCGAAAGGGTGTGTTGCAAGTCATGACATTGATGAATGATAAAGTTCATGCGTATAAGGATCAGATTGGCGCATTAAGCGACGTTCTCCCGGATGTGGTGAAATCATATCATGAGTTTACGGGAGAGTGCTTCCAGCCGGGTGTGCTTGACGCCAAAACCAAGCAGTTAATTGCGCTAGGTATCGGTTTGTTTGCTAATAACGAAGTGTGCACGTTCTATCATGTGGAGGAAGCCCGGTCCAAGGGAGCGACCGATCAGGAGATCATGGAGACGGTAGCTGTTGCTGGTGCAGTGGGCGGCGGACATGCTCTGTCACAGGGAGCAATGAGGGTGCAGAAGGCGCTCCATTAGTGAATGAAGTAAAACAAAAATTAACAAGGTCATACACCTCTTTAATAGAGGCGTATGACCTTGTTTTTTTATAGCTCATCTTTACTTTCTTTACTGTAAGGAGGTAGCCAAAGGCTACTCCCCGTTCTTTAAATTCAATTAAAGTTTACCCAACATTTTGTTATACATAAATTGACCTGTCACCCGTCTTGCGGTTACATAACGATCACTGAAATACGGATTGGACAACTTGGTGATGCTGACACCTTTGCTGCTGGAGGCATGTGCGAATTGACCTCCACCGATGTATACTCCTGTATGTGAGATGCCTCTACCTGTTGTGTTGAAGAAGACCAGATCTCCTGTACGAATGCTTGCTTTGGAGACAGGTGTTCCGGCTTTCGCTTGTTGTTGCGACGTGCGAGGGAGCTCAATGCTATATTTGTTGAAAAGATATCTCATAAACCCGGAACAATCGAAGCCAGCCATGGTTGTGCCGCCCCATTTGTACGGGATGCCTGTCATATTGTTAACCATCGTATTAATTGTGCTTGCCTCTGTGCTTGTTGCCCCGGATGTAAATAGTACAGCAGCCCCAAAAATGGAAATAATCAGTTTTTTCAAAATCAATGTTCTCCCTTCGATGCCTACGGAGTTAGCTAAGGGTTCGGTAGAAGGTTCCCTATATTTCCTATGTATAAGAATAATTCACCCAAAATGGTTCCCCCGTTTTCAATCCTGAAACTCGGCAAATGAATAATTAAGTTTTTGTAACTATTTGAAACTATATTGCATAAATGCGTAATTGTCAAACCTGTTTAAAGGTGTTCATTTAGCCTCAATGTTAGCGGAATTATCGATTTTAGTTATCATTTTGTTGAAATTAGGGAGTTAAAGATTACAAAAAAGTCATTTGTGTTTCATATGAGAGAACTTGGATAATAAACAAGATTGTTATGAGCTAAAAAGGAAACCATTCTGTTTAACAAATTTTTTTGGTTTGTTGCATATATTGACAAAAATATATTTATTGCATATTATAACCATATTAAATACATAATTTGTATTTAAATTGTTTTCATTGGAATATATGTGATAAAGGTAATCAAATTTGTGAATGGGGGAGAGTGTTGTCGAGTGAAAGCAAAAAAATTAGTAACATTTGTACTGGCGTGTTCTATGGTATTCTCCGTAGCGGGAATGGCTATCCTTCCTGTACCGACCGTATCGGCAGCTGATGCTTCCGGTACAACGGCGAGTATGTCCGATATCTTAAAGAATCAGCGCCCTGATGGAGGCTGGAGAAAAGATTACAGTCAGACGTCAGGTGAATGGGCCAAATCAACGATCGATAACAAAGCTACATACTCAGAAATCAGAAGGCTAGCAAGTGAATTCAAAAAAACAAATGATCCGCGATACTCTGCTGCAGCGGTCAAGGGCATCAACTTTTTGCTTAATATGCAGTATTCCAATGGCGGTTGGCCTCAAGTCTATCAAAGTTCCGGCTATCATAAACATATTACCTATAATGATGATGCGATGATTAATGTGATGTACATGCTTGATGAAGTCGCAGGACGTAAGGGGAACTTCTCCTTTATCGACAGTTCTCTTGCAAATCGCAGTAAAAATGCAGTTTCCAAAGGAGTCGATGCTATCCTGAATACCCAGGTGGTATCCGGTGGGAAGTTAACGGCCTGGGGACAACAGCATGATTCCAGTTCACTTAGACCTGCGGGAGCCAGAATCTATGAAGTGCCTTCATTAACGGCAGGTGAAAGCGTGAACATTGTGAAGTTTCTGAAAACGAGACCGGCTAATTCAAGAATCACTGCATCTATCAAAGGTGCCGAAGCCTGGTTTAATAAAGTGAAAATTACAGGATATCGGTATGAGAGAGCGAATGGGGATAGCCGAATTATTGCTGATTCCAGTGCATCACCGATTTGGGCACGTTTCTATGAACTCGGTACGGACAAACCGATCTTTGTGGGACGTGATGGCGTTGTGAAATATAAGCTGAGCGATATAGAAAAGGAAAGAAGAGGCGGTTATGCATGGTACGGCAACTGGCCGTCCAAGCTATAGAAAATTGTTTATTTAACCAATTTTCTAATAAGTCCACTACTTACGGATATATAAGCTTAATCTGAAGCAGGCCTGATAAGTGCGAATCGGATACATATCTGTTTCGCACTTATTTGGTGATGAATAGATGTGTTGACATGTTAAACTACGCGTGGTATATTAATTCTTGTCGCCGATATTAGTTGGAAAGATACAATATATGCGGTCGTGGCGGAATTGGCAGACGCGCACGGTTCAGGTCCGTGTGGGCTAACCCCCCGTGGAGGTTCGAGTCCTCTCGACCGCATTAGATAGAAAAAGACCTCTTAGCAATAGCCTAAGAGGTCTTTTTCTATCTAATGATATAAAGAACAATCAACAGTCTTTAATTACAGTATTGTCTCAAAATAGACGAGTAGAGCAACTTAGGTCTATTCCACATGGGAGCTTGGCTACTTTTTGCCCAGCTAAAAAAGAAAAAGGTTTAGAATCAGATAACTTATGATGCTGCTGTCACCGTAATGTTATCAATGTTGGGTCCCTCTGTACCTGTTGTTACGATTCGGAGTGTATTCGTACCTGAATTCATAGGTACTTGAATTGTTTTTTCACCCCAAGTAGACCAGCTTCCTGTTTGAGTAAAGGGCTCATTACTGAGTACTTTTGTGCCATTAACATAAATATCTAGAGTCCGCGTACCACTTTCCAAAGCGTAACGAAACTTTACATTTTTGGTGCCTGTGATTGTGTTATTGATATCATTCCATTGGATTGCGGAGCCTGTATAAGCGTTGAAGTTAACATATCCAGAACCGGTGAAGCCCGGATAAGCTGTTTCAATGACTGCATCCGTAAGTGTTGTTCCTGTTTCGGCCTCATATGTGGTGCCCGTGCCTACATTGCCGCCACCGTTGCCGCCAGTAATATTAGCAACAAATGTTGTTACACTCTGTGCTGGGAGTTGAGCTGTGAATGCGCCATTGGAAACGTTAATTGGTGCAAGACTTGCCAGATTACGACTGCTGTCTGTTACATACGAAGATACAGTGGATGCATTGCCATTTTGCAACACAAAGCGTTGACTTTTTGCCGAAGTGCTACGGTTAATGGCTACGATGACGACCTTGTTATCACCTTTGTAAGCGGACACGTAAGTATTTGTATCCGGATTTTTGGAAGCATCTACTCTGACATAGCCTGGGCGAACAAATTTGGAGAAATGGGCCATATTGTATCCGCGCTTACTGATTGTACCGTCTTCCTTCATTGGTCCATATTGCCTGCGGATATACCACCATACATAGGCTTGGAAGTCGCCTTCAACCATGGCATTATGCATGTGGTAGGAGACGTCTAAGGCTTCCGGCCAGCGGTCAGCGGAATTGTTGTCACTGTTTGGATAGTACACTTCGGTCATCCAAAGCTCTTTGCCAGCTCCTTTCTGTTTGAAAAGAGGATAAGCAAAATTGTTGACCTGTGTTCCATACAAATGCGCTCCCAAAATGTCCATGTTAGCAAGTGCTTGTGGATCATTCAGGATTGGGTCGGATATGTTTTTCAGGTATTGGAAGGATTCTGGAGCCATGACTTTGGTACCTTGGATGCTACCTGCATTTTCTTTCATGAAACGCAGGATTTCCTGTGGAGTCCACCAGGTCCAGTCATGGGCATAATCCGGTTCATTTTGAACGGATATGGCATACAGATTCACGCCGTTATTTTTCATAAATGTTACAAAGTCATTCAGATGTTGTGCGTAAGCAGCGTATTTGTCATAACGTAACCGCTTAGCATTGGTATCACCATTTCGATTAAACGTCTCAACCATGCTGCTTGGAGGGTTCCAAGGCGAGGCAAAAACGATAGCTCCCTTTTCAATCGCACGTTTGGCTGTAGCAACTTCAAGAGCCCAATTATTGGGGTTCGGGTCTACCCAGATTCGGAGTACAGAGAATCCTAGCTGATTCTGACCATTTCCGAAAGCGGTTTCACGTTGTGCTGCAGTTAAGTCACCAACCCAAACCGGATGGTTGATACCACCAAAGCCACGGATTACTTGTTTTTCCGAGGATAAGTTGATGTTGGCGTCACTTGCTGCAGATACGTTGGTTGGAGTCAACATTAGGGGGAGGGCAGTTAAGCAGGCTAACAACAGGTTGACTGATTTTTTAAATTTAAACTTCATCTTCAATGTGTTCACTCTCCTCAATATAAGTGACTTGCGAAAGCCTGGACAAGAAAAATAAATTTCTCGGCATAACTTCGAAAAGGGAGGCATCACATCCTCTCAGAAACGATTGGGATAGATCTTTTTACAAAAAAAAGGATTTGCTTTGTAAATTCTACTATATTATTCCTGTAAAAAATACCCGATATATTGCAGTTGTTTGTAATTTTTTATGTTTTTTTGACTCGAATGCTATTTTCATAGGATAACAGCGCTGTTTAAAATTTATGTCAACCGGTTGACATATCGAATCATCAGTGTTTATGATAAAGCTGTATTCAAAATGTAAACGCATTCATAACAAACATCAGGGGGGAAGTTAAGAAATGAAAAAGACGTGGGTACAGTTTGTTGGCGTATTGATACTGATGTTGGTCATTACCGCCTGTTCCTCGGGTAAAACAACGGATTCTTCAGCAAAGGGCTCTGACAAACAGGCTGGAGAGGCTTCAAAAGAGGTGAAATTGACCTTTTTTAACACATCCGCAGAAGTCAACGGTGTTTTTGAGAAATTGTTCAAGACGTATCATGAGCTGCATCCTGAGGTAACCATTGAGCTTATTCCTACCCCGATTGGTGGAGCGCAGCTGGAGAAGTTCCAATCCTTGCTTGCTTCAGGCAATCCGGCAACAATTGCCAATCTGGATGCAGGCACAATCTTGCAATATAAAGACAAATTCCTCAATCTGGATTCGGAAAAGTCAACGTATGAAGGGTTAACGAAGCCTGGTGCGGTAGATGGAGCGCTACTGGATGGTCAGTTTTTGGGTATCCCTTGGACAGCACAGGGGTATGGCCTTTTATACAATAAACGGGTTGTAGAAGAGGCGATGGGTGGCCCTTTTGATCCAAACAGCATTAAAACTCGTGACGATCTGGAAGCTGTTTTCAAAAAAGTAGAGGCGGCTGGCAAAGCACCTGTCATGCTTCATGGCGCAGACTGGTCACTTGGAGCGCATTATCTGGGACTTACCTATTCTCTTCAATCGAGCAACGTGGAAGACAATCGTAAGTTCGTGAAGGACTTGGAAAATGGAACTGCGAAGCTCACGGACAATGCTGCATTTAACGGATTAATCGATACCTTCGATCTGCTGAAAAAATACAACGCACGTAGTAAAGATCCACTCGTGGCAGATTACACCAAGGATAGTACGGATTTCGCCAAAGGAGATGCGGCTTTTTATTTCATGGGTGACTGGACATGGGCTGTTATAGGTAATCTGGAAGGCCGCGACAAAGAGTTTGGCATTATCCCTGTTCCGATTAGCAACAACCCTGAAGATTACGAAAATACTCAAGTAGCTTACAGTGAACCGAAACTCTTTGCTATTGATAATTCAGGTTCTACGGAAGCGCAACAGACTGCGGCCAAAGCATTCATTCAGTGGATGGTGACGAGTGATGAGGGGCAGGATGCGATTGTAGCGCAAATGGGGCTGGCACTGCCATACAAAGACGTCAAAGTGAAAAGCAGTAACATTTTATCTGAAGCAGTGAGTAGTTACGTAGACCAAGGTAAAGTGTTGAATATCAGTGTGATTAATTATTTACCACAGGATTATTGGGCGAAGACGGGTGCATCTATGCAAAAATATTTGGCTGGTGTAATTGATCGAAATGGACTGGCAGAGGAAGTGCAAGCTTACTGGGCTAGTCAGGCAGGAAAATAGAATTATAAACGTTCGAAAGGGGATGTGCATCCATACAGGGGGCGCATCCTCCAATATTCCAATCGTTCATCAAATCTTTCATCAAGCCGTTACCAAGGGAACCACAGGAGGTCAACATGGATAGAAAAATACGGATGAGAAACGCGGGAACCTTCTTACTGTTTGGAGCTCCTTCCGTTGTCGCTTTTCTCGCAGTGGTTGTGATCCCGTTCATCGTTGGATTGTACCTTACGTTCACCAATTGGGATGTTCGTACCGGGGATAACACATTTATTGGTATATCCAATTATATCGCGGTTTGGCAGGATACCGTGTTCTGGACTCAATTATGGTTTACCCTTAAATATGTATTTTTCACTGTCATTATCGCAAACGCTGCTGCTTTTTTTATTGCTCTTGTGCTGACGGGTGGTGGGAGAGGCGAGCAATGGCTTCGCACTGGTTTTTTTACACCCAATCTGATTGGGGGCATCATTCTCGGATATCTTTGGCAGACTTTGTTCTCACAAGTACTTCCTTACTTAGGGCAAAAGTATGGCTGGTCTTGGTTTGAAACATCCTGGTTAACCAATACAGACACAGCTTTCTGGGCGCTCGTCATCACAACGTCATGGCAGTTGATTGGTTATCTCATGATCATCTATATTGCCGGCTTTGCCGGGGTTCCGAATGATGTGCTCGAGGCTGCCAGCATCGATGGGGCAAGCCGCATGGCAACGATACGCCGGATCATGTTACCGCTCACCATTCCAGCCATTGTGATCTGTGTATTTATTTCGATTTCTCGATCGTTCCTGACCTATGATATTAACCTTGCGTTGACCAAAGGGGGGCCGTTTAACTCTACGGAGCTCGCGACTTATCATATCGTGCAAAAGGCATTTCTGTCTAACCAGTACGGGGTCGGTCAAGCGGAGGCTGTGGTGCTCTTCGCCGTAGTCGCCATTATTGCGTTGACGCAATCGTATCTGCTGAAGAGATTGGAGGTCGAGTCCTGATGTCGATCCGCCAATTCCTTCCTTCGTTGAAGAAAATACTACTATACGTGTTGCTGTTTCTTTTTCTCACGCCGTTTTTGTTGATTATTATGAACTCATTCAAATCGACCCAGCAGTTCGTAGAAAATCCGTTATCGTTGCCAACGGGAATTCAACTGGACAACTATGTCAGTGCATTTGACAATATGAATTTTCTGGATGGATTTCTGAACTCGTTGCTGATTACCGTCGGCTCCGTGTTGCTGATTCTTTTTTTCTCATCCATGACGGGGTATCTGTTTGTTCGTTTTAAATGGCGTGTGAATGGCATTCTTTTCTATGCGATGCTGGCTTCACTTGCTCTTCCGTTTCAAGTTTTAATGATCCCACTGGTGATGTTATACGGCAATATGAGTCTGCTCGACTCCAAAATAACCTTGCTGTTTATGTACCTGGGTTTCGGTGTACCTTTTGGCGTATTTACGTTCCATGGATTTATCAAGGGTATCCCTTATGAACTCGAAGAATCTGCTTTTATCGAAGGGAGTTCGCGTATGCGGACGTTCTTCCAGATTGTGCTTCCTTTGTTAAGGCCGGTATTTGTGACATTAATTGTGCTGGATGTGTTATGGATCTGGAATGACTACTTGCTACCAAGCCTGGTGCTGTTATCGCCGGAGCACAAAACATTACCACTATCTACGTACAATTTCTTCTCGTCCTATTCAGTGGATTATGCGCCGCTCATGGCTGGGTTGATTATGACGATTATTCCGGTACTGATCATGTATTTGCTTCTGCAAAAACAGATTATCAAGGGGATTACAGAGGGGGCACTGAAATAGCACTGAAGTAACACTGAAGTAACACTGAAGTACCAAGAAGTGAACTGGAGTGAAATGGAAAACGATTAAGCTTATAATGGATTAAAAAGAGCAAGGTGGTTAACGGTTATGCCCAAGATTGATGATGTTGCCAAAAAAGCAGGAGTATCGGTTACAACCGTGTCCCGCGTATTAAATAATAGAGGATACATTAGCGAAGAAACGCGCGAAAAGGTCTATCGGGTAATGAAAGAGCTTGATTATCAACCCAACGAGATGGCCAGAGCTTTGTTTCGTAAAAAATCGAATATGATTGGTCTGATCATTCCAGATGTATCCCACCCTTTTTTCAGTGAGATGACTTATCATCTGGAGTATTATGCGGACAATTCTGGTTATAAGCTTTTATTGTGCAACTCCAATCGAGATGTTAGTAAAGAAAGCAAATATATTGATATGTTGAAAAAAAACAAGGTGGATGCCATCATTACAGGCAGTTCTGTTCTTGATGTACAGCATTACCTGAATCTGAATCTTCCGATTGTTTCATTGGATCGTGAAGTGGCCGACAACATTCCGGTCGTTTCTTCGGATAACGAGATGGGGGGCAGGCTGGCTACGCAGCTACTCCTTGATAAAAATTGCAGCCAGCCAGCCTTTCTCTATCGAGGGATTGGAGGGCCACACCATGTCGCTTTGCTGGCAAATGGCCGAGCACAAGGATATGAAGCCGTGATGCAGCATGCAGGACTTGAACCGATTCATCTGCAACTGGATGCTTCAGCCGGGGATGAGCTGGAGATTCAAGAGGAGATCATAGGCTTCCTGGAGCAGCATCCAGCCGTTGATGGTATATTTGCGAGCAGTGATGTCATCGCTGCTGAAGCTGTGCAGGCTTCTCGCCAGGCGGGAAAACGTATCCCTGAGGATATGCGAATTATCGGTTATGATGATGTGAAAATCGCTTCTCTGCTCAGTCCACGTCTGAGTAGTATACGGCAGCCAATACAGGAGATGGCTGAACGAATCATCGGCTTGGTTCTACAACAGATTCAGGGAGAAGAAATTGCTTCGGGTACAAACCTGTTCCCAGTCCAGCTGATTGAGCGGGAAACGACATAGAAGGGGTGCTTTCAAGAAAGCACTCTTCTTGTTTGCTATATATGTCAACCGGTTGATATATAAGGTGTAAGCATATCTTTGTTCATTATATTTTTCGTAATAATGTTCTTGTATATATCGATTGTTCAACTTATATCGTTCATGACTATAGCTTCATTAATTAAACATTGGATCGAGACAGGGGGATACAGAATGGATTTTATTAATAGAGTTGCACCGGAGCTAAGGGCGGGTCTGTTAGGACTTGAAGTTATACAGCTGCCTGAAGACCTGATGAGAGCACGTACAAATGCAGATCTGAATGTATCACAAGTTGATCAGACTTCAGACGCAGTTCAAATCGTAAATGAGTATATTCAAGGATCGGATGGAAACGAACTGCAACTGCGCATTTATTCACCTGTACATGAGAATACACAAGAGAGGCCGGCACTGCTATGGATTCATGGGGGAGGAATGATTCTGGGAAGTCCAGAAGGGGATGACCAGCTCTGTACGGATTTTGCGATTCGAGCTGATTGCATCGTTGTCTCTCCGAATTATCGATTGGCACCCGAACATCCTTATCCTGCAGGACTTGAGGACTGTTATAGCACACTTCAATGGATGTCAGAAGAAGCCGAGGCACGAGGCATAGATCTGAAGCGTATAGCCGTTGGGGGAGCCAGTGCAGGAGGCGGGCTGGCGGTAGCCCTCACCCTTTTGACAAGAGATCGCAAAGGGCCTGAACTGTGCTTTCAGCTACCGCTATATCCGATGCTGGATCATCGGAATGGCACATCGTCCAGCTATGAGATGACACATCCTTCGATATGGAATCGGGCGCATAATGTAGCGGCCTGGAAGATGTATCTCGGACACCAATTTAACATTGAAGTTCCTGTATATGCTTCTCCCAGCCTTGCTACCGATCTTACAGGCCTGCCGCCTGCGTATATTTGCGTGGGTGAGCTGGATCTGTTCCGGGATGAGATCTTAGAGTATGTGTCTCGTCTGTCCAGAGCAGGAGTTAAGGTTGAATTTCACTTGTATCCCGGGTGTTATCATGCTTCAGAGCATGTTGCTCCCGAGGCAGAGAGTAGTCAGCTGATTCGAACGGAGTATATTGAGCGTTTAGCTCAGGCGTTAAAACGTTAACCGGAGAGGGCAACCTCTGATTTTTGAAAAAAGTGATCGTCTTAATGAAAGTATTGTACAGCAGATAGCCCTACAATAAAGGAGTCATGTCAGTCAGGTGACAGCTTTTTGAATGAATACCGTGATTGGTTCAGGGAGGAATCAGGATGATTGGGCTGGATGAACGGATGAAACTGGAGGATCGCTTCAATGATCTCTTGGCCATAGGGGAACTGTTAGTAGATATGATATCGAATGAATATGGTGATCATCTGGGTTCTGACGGGTATACGCGTTTTGTTGGAGGTTCCCCCTCCAACATTGCCATTAATGTCAATCGGCTGGGTATCCGTTCGCATATCGTCTCAGCTGTAGGGGAGGACGGATTCGGCACTTTTCTGCTGAACCGTCTGAATGAAGCGGGCATGGATACTCGCGGGGTTCGGCGCGTTAATGAAGCGACAAGCATGGTTGTTGTTAGCAAAAGCAAGGGTACACCTGTCCCGATTTTCTATCGGGCGGCCGATTTTCAACTATCATTTGAGGCAACTCTCGTGGAATGGCTTCGCAATTCCAAAATCGTTCATTTCTCTTGCTGGCCGTTATCTCGCCAACCTGCCAGAGAAACCATTGAAAAGGTTATTGTTGAAGCAAGGAAGCATGGTGTATTGATCGGTTTTGATCCCAATTTCCATAAGATGATCTGGCAACCGGGAGAAGATGGTGCGGCTTATGTGCAATCGATTATTCCGCAGGTGGATTTCATTAAACCTTCCAAGGATGATGCAGATCGTCTTTTTGGTGAAGCATCTGCCGAGGAACATCTGAAACATTTTCTAGCGTTAGGGGCACGACTGGTCATTCTGACGTTAGGTGAAGAGGGAGCACTGGTTTCGAATGGCCAAGAAACAGTGGAATTTGCGACCTGTGCAACGAAGGTTGTAGATACTACAGGAGCGGGTGACGCGTTCTGGTCAGGGTTCTATACAGGTCTGGTAAAAGGTTACACAGTTCAGGAAGCCTTAAAATCGGGTTTTGCTGTAAGCGCGTACAAATTGAAGTATCACGGTGCGATTGTAGAACTGCCAGCTCTGGGGGCAATCAGAGAACAGTATGGACTGGAAGAGGGGGAGCATTTTGCTTAAAAATCAGGTTCAGTTAATTACCTATCCGGATTCGCTTGGTGGCAATCTGAGTACACTGAATCATTTGCTTCAGAACGAACTGGCTGGTCTGTTTACAGGAGGCGTGCACATTCTGCCGCCTTTTCCTTCATCAGGAGACCGTGGATTCGCTCCATTAACTTATCTGGAGATTGATCCTGCCTTCGGTACATGGGATGACATTCGATCAATAGGCGAACATACGGATATACTGGTTGATCTGATGGTTAACCATATTTCACAGCAGTCGCCTTATTTTCAGGATTTTCTGCTGAAAGGCCGATCATCCGAATATGCCGATCTCTTCTTGACTCTGGATAAGGTTTGGACGGATGGAGTGCCTGTGCAGAAGGATATTGACCAGATGTTTTTGCGTCGTGAGGTACCCTACTCTACGTTTAAAATCCATGAGAGCGGTGAAGAGGAGAAGGTATGGACAACGTTTGGCAAAACAGACCCCTCAGAGCAGATTGATCTGGATATACGTGCGGCGATCACACAGCAACTGCTGCGTTCATTTTTTGAGAACTTCAAAAGTAACAATGTCAAAATTGTGAGACTGGATGCCGTTGGCTATGTTATAAAGAAGCTGGGGACCAGTTGTTTCTTTGTTGAACCGGATATTTACGTTTTCCTTGACTGGGTGAAGTCACTAGCGGACGAACTGGAGATCGAGTTGTTGCCGGAGGTTCACGCCCATTACAGTGTACAGTACAAACTGGCCGATTTTGGCTGCTGGATTTATGATTTTATATTGCCATACCGGGTGCTGGAGACGTTAGTCAACCGCTCAAGCCGGGAATTACGTCATTATCTGGCGGACAGACCTGCCAATCAGTTCACCATGCTGGACTGTCATGACGGCATTCCGGTCAAGCCCGATCTTGATGGACTGATACGCACAGATGAGGCGCAGCGGCTGGTGGATATCTGTCTGGAGCGGGGAGCCAACCTTAGCTTGATTCTGTCAGATAAACATAAGTCAGAGGATGGTTTCAACGTGCATCAGATCAGGTGCACATATTACAGTGCTTTGAACGAGGATGATGATGCTTATCTGGCTGCGCGTGCCATTCAGTTTTTTGTACCAGGCATTCCCCAGGTCTATTATGTCGGACTGTTCGCCGGGAAGAATGATCTGGCACGGGTAGCCGAAACGGGTGAAGGTCGAGAGATTAATCGGCAGAATTACACAATGGAGGATATCGAGCAGCAGTTGGACAAAAAAGTGGTGCAGCGTCTTATGAAGTTGATCCGCTTCCGCAACAGCCATCAGGCTTTTCAGGGCGAATTCAGCGTTCTGGATTCGCCGGATAATCAGCTCTGTCTGAACTGGAAGCTGGAAGGGCAACAGTGCAGTCTGACGGTTGACCTCCAAACGTATCAATCCATGATACACTACACGGACCCGTCAGGGCATCTCGAAGCTTATCGGATCTAAACCATAATCAGGAAGGAAATTGCTAAAATGGCTACAGTACAGGTGAACTTTTTCTCAAAAAGCATGCGCAGAGAGGTATCGTTTAATGCTCTGCTACCTTTAGACTTGCCTGTCATTCCGGGTCAGTCCGAAGTAGCGAACGAACAGGAGCCGCTGAAGTCTATATACCTGCTGAACGGATACTCTGGCAGCCAGTGGGACTGGATCACCTTCTCGCGTATTCGCGAGCTTGCTGACCGGCACCGGTTCGCTGTGTTTATGCCGGCAGGTGAAAATCATTTTTATCTGGATAATGAAGATAAGGGTGATCTTTACGGCCAATATGTAGGCAAGGAATTGGTAGAATTCACACGCAGGTTATTTCCTCTCTCTATGCGCCGTGAGGACACATATATCGGCGGATTGTCGATGGGAGGGTATGGTGCGATCCGGAATGGTCTGAAATATGCGGAGCATTTCGGTGGCATCATTGCACTCTCCTCGGCGATTTTGCCATACAAAATAGCGAATGCGCAGCCGGGTTACTCTGACGGAGTAGCGGATTATAAATACTTCAGCCGGGTTTTCGGGGATCTGAGCCAGCTGCAAGGTAGTGATAAAGATCCGGAAGCTTTGGTGATGCGGTTAAAGAAAAAGGGCGCGTCGATCCCTGACATTTATATGGCCTGCGGCACTGAGGACTTTTTATTGGATGTGAATCAACGTTTTCGGGATTTCCTGCAACGTGAGCATGTTCCTGTGACCTACACGGAGAGTCCGGGGGTGCATGACTGGGATTTTTGGAATGTCTATATCGCTCTTGCACTGGAATGGGCAGGACAGGGCAGACGGCCTAACGAATAAGCAATTATCATAGATCTGTACCAAGCCTCTGGGGGTCGTGTGTCATCAGCGACTGTTCAGGGGCTGGTTGATTATCCGGTCAAGCACGGAAGACAAGAGAAGAGGGAACGCATGAAGAGAAAACACTTATTCCGTAACAGAAGCATCGTATTCAGACTGTACACCCAGATCACGGTTATTTTGGTTATTCTCTTCGCAGCTCTTCTTTTGAGCAACATTTATTCGCTCCAAGTGGTTCAGAATCACATCGTTAGCAATTCGGAACACACACTGGCGATCTACACGGAATCTATTCATAATAACCTGGATATCTACGCCAAAGACCTGATGGAGGTATTCGAGAATCAAGCCGATTTCGCCAGGGACTATGGGGAGCAATATATACGTTCTGGTCACGAAGGGGACTACTTTAAAGAAATGCGGCTGATCAACGCGCTCAAGTCCAAAATGACGAATAATTATGCCAGCGATGGCATGTTTGTTCAAATTGCACGTGATGAAAGACTGCTGACCTTGTTTGGCAATCGGATCAATTCCTCGAATAAACTGGCTTTATCCGACTTTTTGAAGCACCAGAACTGGCGGGACATTCAGATACAGGATCATAAGGAAGGTCAGTGGAGCATTGTACAAGTGAACGACGTATTTTATTTGTTCAAATGTATCACGTACGGGGAAGTGAGCTTTGGGACGTTTGTTCAGGCTGATCATTTACTTTCACGCACAAGTCGGGAAGCAGATTCAGCCAGCCAATTTATGTTAAGTGGTCAAGATGGTCGTATTCTGACAACGGTCAGTGGAAATGTCATGACAATAACAAAGGATTTGGCAGCGACCGAGCAGGAGCTGGGTAGTCGTTACCTTTTTGTGAGCAAACCGATTGCCGAATTCGGTCATATGACCAATATCGTTGCGAAACAAAGTGTATTTTCCGGACTGAAATTAATTCAATGGCTGATCATCGTGCTGGGTGTCGTCTCCATGGTCGTCGTGCCGCTTGTCATGAGATTTATCACCAAGGAGATGCTTCGTCCGATCCTGGAATTGGTCCGAGCTGCCAAAGAAGTTGAAAAAGGACAGACGTTATTCCCTCCTCCTTCCAGAGAGTATTCGCTTGAATTTATGAAACTGTTCCATGCATTCCAATCGATGGTTCATGAGATTACACATCTGAAGATTCAATCCTATGAAGAGAAAATTGAGAAGAGCCGCGCAGAGTTGAAAGTGTTACAGATGCAGATCAGACCTCATTTTTATCTGAATGCCATATCTACCATCTCCAGTCTCACCTATCAAAACCGGAATGAAGAAATTCGGCGTATGATCCAGATGTTATCCCAGCATCTCCGTTATATGTTCAAGGCGGAACAGATGCTTGTCAGCATTGATGAAGAGATGGGGCATGTTGAAAATTACATTCGTATGCAGGAAATTCGCTACCCGGATCAGATCTTTTATATGACGGACCTGGAAGCGGCAGCGGGTGATATTCGTATTCCGCAACTGTTGATTCAGACATTTGTGGAAAATTGCTTCAAACATGCCCTTACGTATGGAGAAATGTTATCTATTTTTATCCGGGTACACATGGAGCGGACAGCAGATGATGGGGCTTATGTTCAGATCGTGATTGAGGACAACGGTGAAGGATTCCCGCAAGCGTGGCTTCAACAATTCCAAACATCCATAAGGGCAGGGGATGAAGGTGAGCACGTAGGCATCGCAAATATTCATAAAACATTGCAGTTATTATACAAACAGGATAATTTGCTGGTGCTGTCGAGCGGAGGGGAATCTTCAGGAGCCAAAATCGAAATACGGATACCTGTTTCAAACGAAACGATTCCGGTGTCCATTTCTGAGTCTAGCATTAGAGTGGGGGAAAATTGATGAAGTGCATGTTGATTGACGACGATATCCCTACGGTTCAGGTGTTAACAGAACTTATCCCTTGGACAGCATATGGTTTTAACGAAGTATCACAGGCTCACTGTGTTCAGGATGCACAGACGTTGTTTGACGCAGGTATTCCCGATTTGGTCATTTGTGACATTGAGATGCCGAGAGGTTCCGGAATTGAGATGATTCAGTGGATCAGGGAACAAGGATATGACTGTGCATTTATATTTTTTACGTGTCACGAGAGTTTTGACTTTGCTTCCACTGCGATTTCATTTAATGCGGACTCTTATCTGCTCAAACCCTTGAATCAGGAGAAGCTTGAGGCAGCTGTCATGAAGGCGGTGGGTGGATTGAAGTGGAGAAGGCAGATGGGAGAGTATCAGAAATTCGGCATGGCGTGGCTGAAAAATAAAGGACTGGTCGAGGCCAGCTTCTGGACCGATATTCTGATGGCTACCATCTCGCCCCGGCTCGATCTGATTCAGGGGGAGATTCTTAAACGGGAGCTGACGATCAAGACAGAGCAGTCGTATGTGCTGGTGCTTGCAAGTGTATTTTTATCCGAGATCGATGAAAAATGGAATGAAAGTACGTTTCGATATGCATTTGCCAATCTCAGTTCCGAAATTATGCTGTTGCGACTTGAGTATGACCGGATTGTTTCTTATCAGAAAAATAGCATGTTGTATGTTGCTGTTATTTTGGACGAAGATGATACTAGCCAGGTTCAACTAGAAGAACGAGCTGCATTGCTGATTCAATTGATGAATGAATACTTGAAATGTATGGGAACCTGTTATATTAGCGAGGCGAAACCGATTAACGAGCTGTCTGGTGTAAAGACAGAACTGGAACGCATGGATCATTCAAATGTGATGTTTCGAGGCAAAGTTCATGGACAGCATACCGTATTTCAACGAGAACAACCGGAACGATACGATCTGGATACAGAGTTGTATACCAGCTTGTTTATCGAGCGGGAGAAAGCCCAGATTGTGAACCGGCTGAAAAAAGATTTGGAACAACTCGTTGCCAAAAACCAGCTGCATGCTGAAACGTTGCAAGTGATACGTGAGGATTTCCTTCAAGTGGTTTATGCGATTTTGGCTAAGAAAAACGTACAGGCACATCAGCTGTTTACGGATCAGCTTGCGCAGCAGTTGTATGTTAAATCGGAGCACAGCCTTTTTGATTTTATGAAATGGGCTCACCTTGTCACAGAACGTACAGTCGAAACGATTAAGGAAAGTCAACGTTCGGAAGGTATTGTCGATAAAGCGATGCGTTATATACACGACAACTACACCAAGGATCTAAATCGTGATGAAGTGGCTGCTAGTGTATTTCTAACGCCGGACTATCTTGCGAAGGTATTCAAACAAGAAACGGGACTAACGATGAAGGAATATCTGAATGACTATCGAATTAAAGCGGCAAAACTTATGTTAATTGAAAGCCGCCTGAGTATCGGACAGATTGCGATGGAAACCGGATACGAAACTATTTCATACTTTTCTACCGTTTTCAAAAAGCTTACAGGAGAAACGCCCAACGCCTACAGATCCAGACAAAGTTATGACCGGGAGAAGAATGGAGTTTAACGTTTGGAATTCAGGGACATTTGCCCATAATGTACGACTCTGCTTCATTTTGAAGCAGGGTTTTTGTTTTAACTGAACTGATGCAAAATTTAAACCGTTTTTACGAAAAAACAGACCGTTTTTGTTAAAGCTGTAATCACTCCAATTTTATAAAATGAAAACGAATACAAGCACGACATAAGGAGGTCATGAAGCAAGATGAAAACAAAGAGATTATGGGGTTCCCTGCTGTCACTGGTGCTTTGCGGTTCTCTTCTGGCGGGATGTGGGACGGAATCTTCATCTTCAAGTGCGCAAGAGGGGAACGGTTCACAGAAGGTGGACAAAGTGGTGTTCGCCATGCCTTCATTTAACCGTATTCCCGATGATATCAGTAAAGTTACAGCCGCAATCAATGCCATTACCGTTCCGAAAATCGGGGTTGAGGTGGATTTCAGACTATATGGTCCGGCTGATTATGCTCAAAAAGTAAATCTTGCACTACAAAGTGGTGAGCAAATGGATGTGTTCACAACGTTGGGGCAATTCACGAACTATGCATCCAAAAACCAGTTATACCCACTGGAGGAACTATTGCCGCAATATGGTAAAGAGTTGACGCAGATTTTGGAAAAGGACTTTGGTCCGAATCTGCTTGAAGCAACCACGATGGACGGACATATTTACGGTGTTCCGGTAAATAAAGGCATGTCGCTGCCAACCAACATCGTATACAATGCCGACATGCTGAAGGAATCCGGTCTTACAGCGGATCAAATGACGTCACTGGATGATCTGCCGGCTGTATTTGAGGCAGTCAAACAAAAACATCCAGACGTGATTCCCTTCGGTCCAGTCAATGTGAATCCAAGTGATACCAATCTCGTTCTGGCGCTTAAAGGGATGCACAAGATCGATTTCCTGTCAGATACAACCGGTATTGGTGTGGTTGTAGGTAATGACGGAAAAGTTCAAAATTTCTATGACACAGATGCATTCAAACAGGGCACCAAGATGATGAGAAATTGGTTTGAAAAAGGGTTTCTAGAGAAAGATGCCGCGACGACATCCATTTCTTTCTCCGATACGATTGCTTCAGGGCGCGGTTTTTCCTTCCTGGGCGGATACAGCGGGATGGAAGCAGCTAAAGCGCTGAGTGCACAAACGGGCAAAAACCTCGAAATGAAACGTCTGGTGCCGTACTACTTTGATACCGGTGCAGTTAATCTGGTGAGCTGGATGGTGTCCAGTACAACCAAGGTTCCCGAAGGCTCCGTCAAGTTTCTGAACATGTTGTATACTGATCAGCAGTTGATTAATACGATTCTGTACGGTATTGAAGGAGAGGACTATGTCAAAGTAGATGAGCATCATGTGAAGTTCCCGGATGGCATGGATGCATCTACCGTTCCGTATACAGCGATGCTGAGCACGGGGATTGTAGGCTCGGAATCATTGCAATACCAGCTGGAGGGCGTTAATTGGTCGGATGTGGAGTTGAAACTGAAGGAGAACAAGGAGACAGAGCGCTCACCGTACTTCGGATTTATCTTTGATCCGAGTGAAGTGAAGACACAAATGAGTGCTGTTACCAATGTGGTCAATCAATTTTTACCTGCGCTTGTAACGGGTGTTCTTGATCCTGATGCGACGATTCCTCAATTCGTAAAAGCATTAAATGATGCGGGAGCTTCGGATATTATTGCGAGCAAACAGAAACAGCTGGATGAGTGGATCGCGCAGCAGAAGAAATAAAACGTGGATAAACGTTTAATGTGGGGCGCTGTATAGCTAAGAAGCATTGCAGCGCTTTGCATTAAGGATGAGAATGGAGCGATGACTGTGAAAACCAAATCCGGAGGGCTCAGAAAAACATTGCCGCTACTGCTGCTCGCTGCTCCTGGTCTGTTATATTTTCTAATCAACAATTATTTGCCAATGACCGGTATCTTTATCGCGTTCAAAGATGTGAACTATGCCAAGGGCATATTCGGAAGTGATTGGGTAGGCTTTGATAATTTCAAATTTTTATTTCAGACGAGTGATGCCTGGATTATGACTCGCAACACTTTGTTATACAATTTGGCGTTTATCGTACTGGGGACGATGCTGTCGATCTTGATTGCAATTCTAATGTCGGAATTGTTAAAAAGCGTTTGGTCTAAGCTGTTCCAGTCGGGACTTGTTTTACCTAACCTGATTTCGATGGTGGTTCTGTCCTATATCGTGTTTGCCTTCCTGAATGCAGACAGCGGTTTTATTAACAATTCAATATTGAAACCCCTTGGTATTCCAGAGATTAACTGGTATTCCGAGGCCAAGTATTGGCCCTATCTGCTCGTGTTTATACAATTGTGGAAAACAGCCGGCTACGGTTCCATTGTGTATATCGCCTTTATCTCCGGGATTGACAAAAGTATCTATGAAGCGGCCAAGATCGACGGGGCGGGCAAACTCAAGCAGATTCGCATGATTACGCTACCTTTATTGAAGCCAACCATTATTATACTGACCCTGATGTCCATTGGGCGCATATTCAACTCCGACTTCGGCTTGTTCTATCAGGTGCCTATGAATGCCGGAGCGCTGTACAGCACAACGCAGACCATTGATACGTATGTGTACCGGGCGCTAATGCAGGTCAATGATATTGGGATGTCAGCCGCTGCTGGCTTGTATCAATCGGTTGTGGGATTCATTTTGGTCATGGCTGCGAATGCAATTGTCAAAAAGGTAAATCCTGAAAATGCATTATTTTAGGGGGAAACACGAGTGATACAAACTAAAGGTGAACGCGCTTTTCATGTGTTTTCCATCGTCGCTATGGTTATGTTTACGTTACTGGCATTTCTACCATTTATGCTGATCATCATGGCATCCTTTACGGAAGAGTCCTCGTTAATTCGTAACGGTTACAGTTTCTTTCCTGAAAAAATGAGCGTGGATGCTTATGTATACATGTGGTCTTCTGCTTCTACATTTGTGCGGGCGTACGGTGTATCTTTTCTTGTTACTACATTGGGAACGGCACTTGGGTTGTTAATTACAAGCATGCTGGCTTACCCGATGTCGCGCCAGGATTTCAAATATCGCAATGTGCTGGCGTTCATTGTATTTTTCACGATGCTGTTCAGCGGAGGAATTGTACCTTCCTACATTCTGTGGACGAAATACTTTCAGATCAAAGATACACTGGCCGCCCTGATTATCCCGAATCTATTAACGAATGGATTTTATGTACTGCTTATTCGAAATTTTTATAAAAATAATGTACCTGTTGAACTGATCGAATCGGCTCAGATTGATGGAGCTTCAGAGCTCCGTATTTTCTACCGTATGATGTTACCTCTGTCTGTACCCGTACTGGCAACAGTCGGACTGTTTATGGGACTGGCGTATTGGAATGACTGGATTAACGCCCTTTATTTTATTACGAAGCCCCAGTACTATGGAATACAAAACATGCTGATTCGTCTGATGAATAACATTCAGTTTCTCAAGTCAGGTCAGGCCAGCAGTATGCTTGGGGCCAATGCTGCTGATCTGCCAAGTACGGCAGTCCGCATGGCGATGGCGATTATCGGTATATTGCCTATTCTGGTCGTATTTCCTTTCCTTCAGAAGTACCTGACCAAAGGTATCATTGTGGGTGCAGTTAAAGGTTGATAACCATTTTAAAATGTAGGGGGAATCCACGTGAATGTACAGCAAGTGATGGAGACGGTTATGCAGGATTCCTGTGGAGATCAGCGTCTATCACCAACGGGCGATGTTCTTGTTACAGGAGAAGCGGACACTGTAGTGACAGGCATTGTGACGACGTATATGGCAACGGTCGAGGTTATTCGGCAGGCTCATGCAGCAGGAGCTAATCTGATTATTACACATGAGCCTACCTTTTATACCGGGGCAGATCAGCTCGACTGGATACAGCAAGATCCGGTATATGAAGCCAAGCGCAAGCTTATTGAGGATTACGGCATGGCGATCTGGAGATATCACGATTATATGCACATGGCGAAGCCGGATCGAATCTATACCGGTCTGATTCGAGAGCTGGGCTGGGAGCCAAATCAGGTTGATTATGCTTTTCCGTGGATTTATGAGATTGAACCCATGCAGCTTCGCGATCTGGCCGAAGAGTTAAAGGAAAAGCTAATGATAAATGTATTGCAGGTCGTGGGCAGCCAGGATATGACATGTTCCCGTATCGGAATCCTTGTTGGAGGCGGAAGCCTCGGATTAGGCAAAGAATCGATGCCGATGGAACTCATGAAAGAGCAACAACTGGACGTCATGATCTGCGGCGAGATTACGGAATGGACGTTGTGTGCATATGTTAATGATGCATCAATGCTTGGGTTAAACAAGGCTATGTTAGTCATTGGTCATGAACGAAGCGAAGAATGGGGAATGAAACATATGGCGGAATGGTTACAGCTGCTCGTTGGGGATATTCCGGTTCATTTTATCGATGCAAAAGAACCGTTCCTATATGTGTAACACAATCAACAACATTCAGATGTTCCTAGAATGAATTGGGAAAGGGAGCTTACATAGAACTGCGTCTGAAATCAAACAATGAGAACACCACGTTTGAAGGAGGCTGCAGGATATGATACGAAATCAAGCGAAACAGGGATATTCGGTTAAAATGAGGTTTCAAATGCGGATCTTCCTGTGTTTCATCATAGCTATTATTGGAGCAGGAGGAACTGGGGTTTCTGCCAGACCAGCCATGTTACCGGAGCCGGCTTCATCATCATCTCAGTTCAATCGAATGGCCATCATTATCGATGATGTGGGCAACGATATGAAGGGTACGAAGGAGATTCTTGATATGCCTGTGAAGCTGACTGTAGCTGTGATGCCTTTTTTGAAAACGACGAAGAAGGATGCGATTGCTGCACATGAGAAAGGCATGGATGTAATTGTGCATATGCCGATGGAACCCAAGAAAGGCAAGCCGGAGTGGCTTGGGCCAGGGGCAATCACATCCAATCTGACAGATGAGCAGGTTCGTGAACGGGTTGAAAAGGCAATTGATGATGTGCCTTATGCCATCGGCATGAACAACCATATGGGTTCTAAAATCACATCGGATAAACGCATCATGTCCATTGTGCTGGATGTATGCCTGGAACGCGGCCTCTTCTTTGTGGATAGCCGTACAAATTTTCGTTCCGTGGTTGGCGATCTTGCCATAGCCAAAAATATGCCGCCTGTGGGCAATGACATTTTTTTGGATGATCAAAATTCAAAGGCACATATTCGCAAGCAACTTGATTTGGCTGCTCAGCGAGCAGTTGAGAAGAAAAGCTGTGTTGTCATTGGTCATGTCGGTCATACAGGCATGAATACTTCGGCAGTGATACGGGAGTCGGTCTCCCGCCTGCAGAATCAAGTTCAGTTTGTAGGAATCGGTGATATGGTAAGGGATGTATGGCACTGGCAGGTTGCACCTACACTACCGACAGATAATAAATAATACCATCCGCAATCGACTGGGCAATTCGCTTTTGCTCTGCCGGGTCACTGATTCTGGCCCGGTCGGCTGGATTGCTTAAAAACCCGGTCTCCACAATGACTGCCGGATGTTTCACATAATTTAGCATGTAAAACGGTTTGCCCCAGACCACTTCACGGTGTGTACCGCACAATTGGTTCATGGCATCCTGGATCGATTGTGCCAGCAGATAACTGCGTCCCTCTTTCTGATGAAGCACTACCGGACCGTGCGTAGCTGAACGAGGGCTCCAGTTCGCATGAATGCTAACGACGATATCGGTGCTGACTTCCTCACTAAGGCTTTTGCGCTGTGCGAGATCCCTGATGTGACGTGAGCGACTGTTTAACCAACGGTTCTCATCACTAAGTGCGTAATCACCCAGACGGTTAATGATGACGGTGTAACCTTTGCCGCGAAGCAGCAAGTATATCTTTTGACTGATCGCTAAATTAATGTCTTTTTCCAGAACACCTGCTTCGGATGTTCCTCCGTCAATACCTCCGTGGCCAACATCCAGCAGGATAACGGGTGCGGCAAAAGCATGATGACTTGAATGATAGGCATCGCCATCGGTAATTGGCATGATGGACGGCCGATAGGCAGATGGATCGTGAAGAGTCAGTGTAGAAGCAGAGGAGAAACCGGTCATAGAATAAACACTAATCAGCAGGGCTATAGAAGTTGTCAGAAGTAGCTTAAACATCGAATTATACACTCCTTCAAAATATAAGTGTTGAAGAGAAAAAGGCAGGATGGATACCTTTGGCATTAGACTGTGCATTTTAGATCATTTCATACGCTATTTGCACAAAAAAATGTTTAGTTCAATCACGTCTTGCGCACAATAGGGATAACGTTAGATCACGAAGGTGCGGAAGAAGAGGGAGGCTGCTATATGGCTAAAAGTGATGAACTGGTTAAATATATTACGCAACGTGTAGTACATTACATCGACACGCCGAAAGATGAGCGAAAGGAACGGAGAGCACAAAGCAGAAGGAAAGAACCCTGGTCCATGAAATGGTTTGGCATGATTCCATTTGCGGTATCCTTATGGGTAGACAAGAAAAAACGAAGATCAGAGAAGAGTTGAACCGATTCTTCAAAAAGACGAACACGAGTGCCAATTCAAGAAGACGCAATCCTGTATTAGGATGCGTCTTTTTATGAATCATTTTGAGTTATAAAAAAGATTATGAGTACATGTATTAAGGATTAGTCTTGTAGAAATGTCCATCATGCAAAAGCTTGTTCAAGGGAATGAAGCGTTGTGTGGAGTTAAAACCACCAAGACCAACGTAAAGATCAAACGTTGAACCTGCAATACTCCATATCTGGTATCCGCTTACTGGCAAAGGACCACCGTAGAACAGATTCCATTCTTCTGCTGAGAAGACAAGGGCTTCTCTATAGTTCTGCTGGAGCTGTTGCTTCACTTGAGAGGGTTGCAGAGGTTCAGATGTCAGCCAGGTTAGTTGAGATGAAGGGTCAAAAGCAGGCTGTAGAATAACAGGACTCGTCTGCAATCTTGTTGTATCAAGTATGGGTATCTGTTGTTGCAACTCCTTTAACTCGAAAAATTTCGTTCCAGAGCCAGTCTCTACACGTTCTAACTGATCAACTGGCAACAAGTCTCCATTGGATGCATCGATGTACATCGCGGGATGATTTACACGTTCCACTTTCCAATAAGCCAAAAGAGGAGGAGCATATAGAAGTGTAAGCTTTCCGCCTGAGGTTTGTAATGTTTTTACATCCAAACCCTGTCGTTCCAGAGCCTGTCCTAGTAGTTCGTTATTATACAGGGATTGTTCTCCCTGACCATACTCACTGAGAAGGAGCTGCCCTTGCGGAGTTGTGGAAATAATCATATATCCAACGGGCTTGTCCTGAATCCTGGCATGCACAAACCAGCCATGGTTACCTGGACCTAATGGATAATATTCAAGTTTCGCTACAAGCCAATCTGGATTGGAGGTACCGAGTGCGTTCACTTGCAGTTGCGCGAATTGCTCTACAGAAGCGGGTGCAAACCTGTTAGTTGGTGCCGCTGCATGAGCCGTCGGCCAGATGGAGAGAAGAGCAAAGCAGATGATCATGCTCAAGAAGACCGATAGGCAATGCCTGATATTTCGTCGTTTTGACCGGGGCCGTTTTTTCATCGTAAACACCTTCTTCCTGACTTCATTGTAAAGTATAGGGGATGCAAAGGGTGATGCAACCTGTCGGTTCAATGGTTATGAATAAACACTACTTTTGCCAGCATTTGCAGGAAAAGTAGTGTCTTCGTCTTATCTTAAGTGAAACATGCCGCTACTTATGGCAGTGACCTTCACCTTCGGCTCATATTGCCAGATCATCTCGGTTCGTCTGTTCTCGTACTGCAGTTTCATCGCTTCACGATCTATGACCGCCTGTTTTGCTTTTTCTTGGTCAGGGTCTACATCATCTTGCGTCTGTTGTATGGTAGATTCGGCGGCCATTTCCACGTCAGCTGGGACCGGTTCTAATATGCCGCGAACCCGATTAATAACAGGACGAACCGTTTCATCTTCAGTAACCTCAGTCTCAGGCATGTCTTCTCGCAGTACGGCTTCATAGTAGGCGTCCACCACATCGAGTTCGAGTTGCAGGCGTTCTTTCGCTTTTTCCGCCCAGCTATAATCGAGCCTGCTTAAGTGAGCGGTGAGATGTGATTCGAGAGCAGCCCCTGCATCAGCGAGCGAAATTTTCGGTGACTGAGCATGCATATTTTCAGCCAGTCTTGGACTGAGATCACGCCGGCTCAGCTTGCTTCCGAACTTTTCGATGATTTCACCCGATCTTAGTGAAATGCCAAGGAAGTGTAATTCCTCCCGTTTCAGGTCACAAGCAAACTCGACTTTAAAACAAACCCCTAGCCAAGGTTCATACACAGCCGGAGATGTGGCCCTGATCTGGCGTTTGGCGGCTTGTTCAAACAGGTTTACGAAGGCGCCACCTTCGCGTGCTGCAGCAAATATCTGCTGTAATCTGCGGCTACCATACACGACATCTTCTCGCAGAATGCGTCCGGGACCAAGCTGCGGCATGGAAGGCGTGATGCCAAAATAACGTCCGAGTATCGTTTCTTTCGGAGCATCAGGCTTCGCTTCAGGTGGCGTTTGAACAGGCTGAGACGCTTTGGCCTTGGCTTCCGCCGCCTCAGTGATCTGCTGATAAGCTTCCGGGTCAAAAACAAAAGTAAATGACATGGTCTCAGGCTCCACCCCTACACGCTCCACAAATCCCCAGTAATACGGACGGTTCGTTAATGCCTTGTCTGCTTCAGGTGATAATTTAACCGTCACATGAGCAGGTGACCGCTCCATGATCTGGCAATCCAAAGCTTCCAGATAGGTTAGGACGTAAGCTTGGATCTCATGCGGTGACATTGTCATGGATATCAGTTACCCCCTTTGTGAAGATCAAGTTTGGTGATTAAAGGCACCTCGTCAGCAACTTCGCGCTGAATTGTGTTCAGCGACTGTCCGAGCGAGTTCATTTTACGGCGAATATCCTCTTCGTTCTGCGATTCCAGCATAATTTTGTACAGACTCTTTTCGATCGATTCCTTTTTCTCGAGCCGTTCGAGAATGACATCCAGTCCACCGATGACCATCTCGAACATATTAATTTTCTCATGCAACAGATGCAGGATATGTTCCTCAATCGTACCTTTCGTAGACAGGTTGAAAATGTTAACGTCATTCTGCTGACCGAGCCGATGAACCCGGCCAATCCGCTGTTCTACCCGCATCGGGTTCCACGGTAGATCAAAGTTAATCATATGGTGACAGAATTGCAGGTTGATGCCTTCACCACCAGCTTCCGTTGCAATCATCGCCTGAACACGGCCACGGAAAAGATCCATCATCCAGTCCTTTTTGCCTCGATTCATCCCGCCCCGATAGGGAACAGCCGTTAGTCCGTTGTTACGAAAATAATTCAGCAGATATTCCTGCGTCGCTCGGTATTCCGTGAAAATAATGACTTTTTCATTCATATCTCGAATCAGTTCCATCGTTTTTTCGGCTTTTGTATTTTCTTTAATCGCCTTGATATGAGCCACCAGTTCCCAGATTTTATCCCGCAGTGGAGAATCCAGCGGTAGCTTTTTGGACAGATTGACGAGTGTTACAAACACAGCGTCCCGACTGCTACAGACTTCCCGTTGCAACGTAACGAGCGAAAGCATGCTGCTAAGGTTGCCGCCTGCTTCCTGGTATTGATCTTTGACAAACGAGGTTACCCCGTCATAGAGTGCTTGCTCTTCAGGCGAAAGTTGCAGATCCACGTTAGAGACGTTGCGTTTTGTAAATTGCACGGGGCCTTCGCCACGCCTGTTACGGATCATGACTTTGGACAGCTCATCTTTGAGCTGCTCCTGATTTTTGGGCACACGTTTATCGACGACAAAGTTGGCGGCAAAATCGCCTTGACGACCAAGCTGACCGGGCTTCAGCAGGTTAATGAGATTGAAAAGCTCGCTCATGTCGTTCTGCACAGGCGTAGCAGTGAGTAGCAGGCAGTATTTTTTGCGTAATTGCAGCATGAATTGATAATTGGTTGTTTTTTTATTTTTGAGTTTATGTGCTTCATCAATGATGATCATGTCATAGTCCATACCTAGTAACATATCTTTGTGCGGGTCTCTCTTGGCAGTGTCCATAGAAGCAACAACAACGTCATTTTGCCAGGAATAAGCCTTTTTCTGTGCAACTGCCGGGATGCCAAATTTGGAATTGAGTTCACGTACCCATTGCAATACCAGAGAAGCGGGGACAAGAATTAACACTTTAGATACAAGACCACGAACCATATATTCTTTCAAAATCAGGCCGGCTTCAATCGTTTTGCCCAGACCTACTTCGTCGGCGAGAATGGCTCGGCCTGACATTTCGAATAATACTTTGCGTGCCGTATCCATTTGGTGAGGAAGTGGGGTCAGATCTTGCAAATGTTTCAGACATTGAATTTCGTCAAAGTTCGGAATGAGATTCGTTTCTTCCGCCTGAATACCGAGTTGAAAGAGTCGGTAATCCCCCCATGGGCCGCCCTTGTCCAAACGAGATTCAAGCTGTTCCAGCCAGCTTCGATCAAACTCAAGAGGAACAGGTAAGTCAGCTACAGGTTGATTCATATGATGCGGATGTTTCCGGTTCATGATGCTTCCTCTCCGTTCTTGTGTTATTCGTAGGTAATAGTATGGACGAAGGAAGGCAAGTTCATAACCCGTTTCAGAGGATCTATGATATAGATCACATAGAAAATCAACATATAGTGTAATATAATGGTTATAAATCACTACATGTAGTATCTAGGCATAAATTATTCTCAAAGACAGCATTGAATTTAAAATGAACGGTTTATTCGGGGAGGTTGATTGCAGAGATGGCATCCAACAATACAGGAACGAACCAACAAGTGAAGCATCATGAGAACAAACATAAGCTGGAAGGGCTCAGCGAGAAAATATTTCTCGATCGGTACGCATGGAAGGACGCCGATTCAAATCATGCAAAAGTCGGAGATGTAGTACTTGTATTAACGAAAGATGATCCCAAGTTTCCGGTGAAGGAAGTCGGTGAGATTGTTGAACGGCAGGCACAACTAGTTAAAGTGCGGACACGTAGCGATACGATCATTGAGACCGATGTGGAAAAGTTGACACTTACGATAGAGAAAACACCGGAAGAGATGTGGGATCGTCTTGCCCGAGCGATGGCAGCTGTTGAATCGACACCTGAACAACAGGCTGTTTGGGAGAAGAAGTTTCGCTTGGTGCTGGATGACTGGAAACTGGTTCCTGGTGGACGTATTGCTGCTGGTGCAGGGGCCAGTGATGAGTTGACGCTGTTTAACTGTTATGTCATTCCTTCTCCGCAAGACAGCCGGGGCGGCATCATGAAGACGTTGACCGAAATGACTGAAATTATGGCTCGCGGCGGTGGCGTGGGTATCAATCTGTCATCCCTTCGTCCGCGGCGGGCTGTGGTGAAAGGTGTGAACGGCTCGTCCAGCGGATCGGTATCCTGGGGCGGTTTGTTCAGTTATACGACGGGGCTTATCGAACAAGGCGGTAGCCGCAGGGGTGCGCTGATGCTGATGATGAACGATTGGCACCCGGACGTGCTGGATTTTATTACGGTTAAACAAACGATGGGGCAAGTGACCAATGCCAATCTGTCGGTCTGCGTAAGCAATGCGTTCATGGAGGCTGTGAAGCAGGACGGTGATTGGGAGCTTGTTTTTCCCGATACGAGTGACCCGGACTATGATTCGCAGTGGGATGGGGATCTGACCAAATGGAAAGAGGCAGGCCATAACGTTATTCCATACCGGACAGTGAAGGCACGTGAAATATGGTATACGATTATTGAATCCGCCTGGAAATCAGCCGAACCCGGTGTTGTATTTATGGAGTATTACAATCAGATGTCGAACAGCTGGTATTTTAATCCGATCATCTGTACTAATCCTTGTGGGGAACAGGGCCTTCCAGGCTGGGGCGTATGTAATTTGTCAGCAATCAATTTGTCCAAATTCTATGATGAAACAAACCACGATGTGGCATGGGAAGAGCTGGCGGAAACGACGCGCATTTCGGCAAGATTTCTGGACAATGTGATTGACGCGACGCCGTATCATTTTGAAGAAAATCGATTAAATCAGCAACGTGAACGCCGGGTGGGGCTAGGAACCATGGGACTTGCGGAGCTGATGATCAAACTGCGTATCCGTTATGGCAGTCTTGAATCGCTAGATTTTCTCAATAAACTGTATGGATTTATGGCAAAGGAAGTCTATCTCGCTTCAGCGGAGATTGCCGCGGAGAAGGGGGCGTTCCCGGCGTTTGAGGCAGAACCTTACTTACAAAGTGGATTTATGAAACAGATGATCGCGACGTACCCAGAGGTTGGAGAGGCGATCCGTCAAAAAGGAATTCGTAACGTGACGCTGATTACTCAGGCGCCTACGGGAAGTACCGGAACGATGGTGGGCACATCGACTGGCATTGAGCCGTATTTTGCTTTTAAGTATTTTCGCCAGAGCCGTCTTGGGTATGATGAACAGTTTGTGCCGATTGCTGAGGAGTGGCTGGAGCAACATCCTGGTGAGTCCCTACCGGATTATTATGTGACGGCGATGGATCTTTCGGCCGAAAATCATATTCGCGTGCAAGCTGCCATTCAGAAGTGGGTGGACAGTTCGATCTCAAAAACGGCAAACTGTCCGGCTGATTTTACGGTGCAGGATACGGCAGAGCTGTATGAGCTAGCTTTTGATCTAGGTTGTAAAGGGGTAACGATCTATCGGGACGGCAGTAGAGATGTTCAAGTACTTTCTACTTCGAAGAAAGAAGACACCTCAGCTATTGAGGGGCAGAATGCGGATAAAGAGGAATTCAACAGTCTGGTAGCTGAGTCCGTTTCGGTAGCAAATCCGGTGTATGCAGAGCGAGAGTCCAGTTTGCCAGACTTGGGAGAACAGACTACGGGTGTGGTGGATAAACAATATAAACGTCGTCCACAAGTATTGCGCGGAGCAACGTATAAGATGCATACGCCGTTTGGCATGGCTTACATTACGATTAATGATCTGGACGGAACACCGGGTGAGATTTTCCTCAACGTAGGCAAGGCAGGCTCCGACGTGTTTGCGATGGCGGAGGCACTGGGCCGGGTGTGCTCTCTATTCTTGCGATATGGCGATCATGGTCATAAGGTGGAGTTGCTTATCAAACATCTGAAAGGCATCGGAGGTTCAGGGGCCATTGGTTTTGGAGCTAATCGTGTGGAATCCATTGCGGATGCCGTCGCGAAAGCGTTGGAAAGCCATGTTCAGATAAATGAGGATATTGGAGTGAAGAATCCGATCAGTGCTAAGCGTATGAACAGCAGCAACAATACAAAGGAAGTTCTGCTGAACACGCAGACACCGACCTCACAACTGGACGATGCTGGAGGTGAGGGGCAAAAGACTCCTATACAATCTATCGACTTATGTCCTTCATGCGGCTCGGCGTCCTTGATCAATGTGGAGGGCTGCAAAACATGCAGTAACTGCGGATACAGCAAGTGTAATTAAGCTATTCCAGAACAAATCTGGAGTGAATTGTTGCTCTAATGAGCCTGAACAAGGATGTTCAACCTAAAAAGTGTACAGACGAAGTGCTGACATACCAGCACTTCGTTTTTTGTGTTGCTAGACTTCAATCGAACTGCCTAGACGTCGATAGGTCTCTTTAGTCAACGGTGTACATTGAATCTAGTTTCATCTGAATTATTTATTCATTAGACATCCCTTTAATCTTAAATATGTTAAAATAAGGACGGTGTTCTTACAAATCCAGTTAAAAGAGGCACATATTCCGTTTAAATGAATGTTCATGTCAGGTTCTGGACGAAGGAAGGAGGTAGCATCTATCATGAATAAACATTGGAAAAAGTACTTGTTTTTGTTTGCTCTGATCGTGCCGATCTCAGTAGGTACCATTTTTACGCTCCCATATCACCATCGATATATTGCAGTAGCTCTATTTCCACCTCTATTTTGGATGCTCTACTATTCATGGATCACATTAGAAAGAAAACGGGATCGTTAGTAAAGGGTGGTGGAAAGGTGACAATGAAGGCGTTATTAACATTAAAAGAAGCTTCTAAGAAATACGGCGGCCGAGAAATTTTAACAGATGTATCGCTTGTGATTAGCCAAGGAAATTGCATTATTATAAGAGGAAACAACGGTTCCGGGAAAAGTACGATGCTCCGAATGGTGAGTGGATTAATTCCATTAACGTCGGGTCAAAGGTTACTTGAGCATAGGAATCTGGTGATTGGATATACCCCGGATCGATTATCGAAACTAAGGATGACTTCGACGGAGTATCTGACACACATGGGCAGAATATCAGGTATGACTAAGAAAGAGTTGAAAGAACGTATCAAGGAGTTGCATGATTTGTTTCGTCTTGAACAGAGTGATCAGTTGAAGATGAGTCATTTCTCAAAAGGAATGTTGCAGAAAACAAATGTAATGCAAGCTATGATTAAGCCGCCAGACCTTCTGGTATTAGATGAGCCTTTCTCAGGATTGGATGAAGAGTCAACGGGGCATTTGCTTCATTCTCTGAACAAAATTAAGGAAGAAGGGACATCGATTTTGGCAGCCGTGCACGATCCGTTATTAGCAAGTCAATTGGAAAGCAACACATACTGGATTCATCAAGGAAGACTGAGTAAGGAGAGTATACATACGTCTTCTGAGCAGAAGGTTGTATATTTTGAGCTGGAAGGCAGCATAGATTTAAGCGTTGTTGATCATCTTCTTGAATTTTTCCCCGATATTACATATAAAAGAAGTGAAAATGGTTATATGGTCATGACTTTTATGTATAAAGATTATCGTAGTTTTTTACCCGAATTTATAAATAAAGGTGGAGAGATTGTTAGTCTAACGAGAAAGGAGCTAGGCTAATGATTTCATTACTGTCATATTTACATACCTGTTTCATGCGTTCTTATCGCTATGGTCCGGCTACTTTTGTATTTTTTATGGGGATTATTTTCGTATACAGTGTCGTTCCGAATCCAGTAATGGCTAGTTATGCATTTTCAACAACATTTATTTTTATTATTTCTGTTGTTATTTGTTATACGTTGATTGATATGGAAACGACAAATCAGGAATCGGTTACGGTATTGCATAGTGGCGGTTTGGTAAAACTTTATGTTGCGAAATTGTTATATTGCTGGCTTTTTACGATTCCACTCGCTCTGTATGCCGTTTCGTTCCCAGCCATTTTTCAAAAGTTTGATCGAACTCCGAGTGTTGAAGAGCTAGGCATGGCCCTGATTTATCATTTGGTTTCATCTTGGCTGGGAATTGCTTTAGCCTGCTGGTTTAGTTCTAAGTTTGTTCGTTCCCGAGTCATGTCTTTTTTAATGCTGAGTGTGCTCATTGTTATTACACTTTCTGTGAAAGGTATAGAACAGGTGTTGCCAGACGGATTTACACCAATGATTTATCTGTTGCCTCCTCTAAGTAGTACTATAGATGTGTTAATTAATTATGATGCACAAAGTCTATTTAAGAAGCTAATGGTAATAATTATACCGCTCGTATATGGTGCGATTACAGCAGGATTATTTGTTTTAATGATTCACAGACGCAAGCTGGATTCAATGCAATGATATTCTCGTTCCACCTCTAGAGTCCTAGGAAGGAAGAAGCAATTATAAGCAAAACTTTCAATCCGCTCTGAGTTAGGTTTATAATGGATAGTGGCTGCTGAGCAAGTCGGCGGCCTTTTTCTATTGAATAAGTTCAGGTAATTATGTCCAGTCGATGAAAAGCACTATATTAAACATTAAATATAGAGTATGATTTTACAGCTGATTATGCTGGCAGAAAAGGTTACATCGGTTAAACGGGTTTGTAACTATTCTTGTCAATTATGAAGTTGTTTTCAGGCGTATAATGCTAAACGTAATCGTGAAATCACGAGAAAATATAAGTTAGATTCACAATCAATACAACTAAATCTATAGGCAGTTCGTCTTCTTTATGTTGTAAATGAAAGATGGAAGGTGCAATACGTATGTTAATAACAACTAGAATGAGCCAGTGTAACAGGATGCCCCGATCTCGATGGATGTGGACTCGCAGTAACAAGGAGGGGCGAGCATGTCACAATCAGTGAAAAAAAAGAGGCATATGAACGGACTGGATGGCTTACGAGCCATCGCGGTACTTGGCGTGATTGCTTATCATTTAAATTTGGATTTCATTCCGGGCGGGCTGCTCGGTGTAGGTATATTTTTTGTTCTGTCAGGCTATCTGATTACCGATATTTTGTTATCCCAGTGGCGGGAACATGGGCGCATTGCGCTTGGAGATTTCTGGTTAAGGCGGTTTAGGCGCTTGTTGCCTGGCATGCTAACCATGACAGCGGTTGTGATGCTCTGGCTGTTATGTACAGACTCGTCCCGGCTTGCTTCACTCAAAGGGGATATCTTATCCGGTGTTACGTACATAAGTAATTGGTGGTATATCTTTCACCATGTTTCGTATTTTGAAAGTTTCGGTCCGCCATCACCTTTTGGACATTTCTGGTCACTGGCTGTTGAGGAGCAGTTTTATCTGCTTTGGCCGCTTCTGTTAATTGCAGCGATCGTTTTGTTCAAAAGAAAGGGATGGCTGGTCGTCTCCATTGTCGTTGCAGCTGAACTTTCAGCTGGCGCCATGGCCATCATGTACAACCCGGATTTGGACCCGAGCCGTGTATATTATGGAACAGATACCCGTGCATTTGCCTTGCTTGCCGGGGCAGCGTTAGCTGTAGTCTGGCCAAGCCGGAAGCTGTCTGGCACATTGCCTGCGATGAATCGGCTCGTATTGGACGGATCAGGAATTGCTGCCCTAGCGGTGCTAATCTATATGATGCTGAATACGAGCGAATACGACTCGTTCCTGTATCAGGGGGGCATGGTGATACAAGCGATTGCCGCAACCCTGCTGGTGGCAGTACTTGCCCATCCTTCGTCTTTGCTGGCAAGGATTATTGGGGCAAAGCCATTGCGCTGGATTGGTGAACGTTCGTATGGAATATATCTGTGGCATTATCCGATTATTGTTCTGACCAGTCCTGTTGTAAATACAGGGGGTGCACATCCTGTACGTATGTTGCTACAAGTCGTTGCAACGGTTGTACTTGCATCGATGTCGCTAAAATATATTGAAAACCCGATTCGTTATAACGGTTTTCGGGATTCCTTGTCAAAACTGTGGGGAAGAGGGCGTACCTCTTTCGTTCCCCGTCAGGTATGGTGGAAACGAACAGGCCTGCTGATGACGTTCCTGTTACTATGTTATGCCATATCGCAGACGGTACTGCCAGTAGCAGCCAATTCAGATTCACATTCGGTGTCCCTGTCTACGGTGTTCAATGGCGAAAAGTCTGCTGAAGAAAAGGGTCAGGACGTTGTACCCGTTACAACAAAACCTTCGGATTCCGGGGAAAAGAATCCATCTGTTCAGTCAGGTACGGAGTCGACGTCAGACGGGAAAACGAATGGGAGTCACAAGCCTGGAACTGCATCTACAGATGGGTCTAAATCGGCCAAGCCGGACGATTCATCCAGCGATAGCCGGGATCAGGGCAACTCACCATCTAATCCTGACAATAATCCTGCTTCCAATTCGTCTGATTCAGGAAACAAAGAAACCGACCCATCGGGTTCGAAACCAGATGAAGGCACAACCGATGCAACGGATTCAGGGGCAACGGATAAACCTGTGACACCTGTCACTAAGAATGGAAAAGTCCAATATACAATTATCGGAGATTCCGTTATTCTGGATGCCAAGCCTTATCTGGAGCAGAGCATATCCGGTGTGTACGTAGATGGCCATGTCGGCCGTCAGATGTGGCAGGCTGGAGATGTGCTGAGGGATCTGAAGCGTAACAAGCAAATGGGCAATCAGGTGGTACTTGAGCTTGGAACGAACGGTTCCTTTAATTCCAAAAATTTAAAGTCCGTACTTGATGGATTGAAGGATAAAACACGGGTTTATCTTGTCACGGTACGTGTGCCGCGTCCTTGGGAGCGAACGGTGAACAAGGCTCTGACGGATGCAGCCTCCAGTTACAGTAATGTTTCTCTTATTGATTGGAATCAGGCTAGTGAAGGGCATGACGAATATTTTGAAAAAGACGGGGTGCATCTGACCGCCGAAGGTTCTGAAGCTTTTGCAGCATTGGTGAAAAACAGTCTTCAATAACCGAACGATTAACATGTAGAATCCTTTAATACGAACTTATCCAGCTATTATATCTTTGAATCATGCAATACATGTTCAGCACATGGAGTATACGTCCAATTTTAAAGTCTCTCCCTGAGAGCAATGGGATTGAAGTTAGTCTTGACTTCATGACATTGTCCCGGGAGGGCTTTTTTTGATATGTAAACAGTGAACCGATATTATTCACCCCTGCATCCGTGGATCGTCACCTTACGTTATGGTAGCGTTACCATTTACAATACAGATATTAAGTGCTCAAGGGGGAGTATAACGATGTGGAAAAAATGGTTTTCAGGCATAGCGGCACTAACCTTATTCGCCGTCATTTTGGCAGGGTGCTCAAGCGGTGATTCTTCCGAAGGTGGTAGCGGCAGTGACAAAGTCACCGTGAGCATCTGGCATAACTGGACAGGGCAAGACGCTAAAGCGGTAGCGATGCGTAAAATTATTGAAGATTTCCGTACCGCGCATCCAGATATCGAAGTGGTGGATGAAGGCTTGCCTACGGACGGTCTCAAAACAAGGTTACGTACGGTTGCAGCAGCCAATGAGATGCCGGATCTCTTCGTGATGTGGCCGGATGCAATGACCAAGGAGTTTGTTAAAGGAGATCTGTTGCAGCCGATCAACGCAGATCTGGATGCGAAGCCGGAATGGAAAGAGAATTTTATTCCGAATGCACTGGATGGATACACAGTAGATGGAAATATTTATTCCGTTCCCATGAATCTAGCGCCCAGCTCTTTTATTTATTACAATGAGGCACTCTTCAAAGAGAATAACGTAAAGGTTCCTGAAACGTGGGCTGAATTGGAACAGGCGGTTGCTTCGTTTAACGAAAAAGGAATCATTCCGATGGCTCTCGGTAACAAAACGAACTGGGTTGCCCAGTCTACCATTTTCAGTACGCTGGCTGATCGGGTGACGGGTACAGACTGGTTTTTGAAAGCCGTAGCTCAGGATGGTGCAAGTTTCACTGATCCGCAATTTGTTGAAGCGCTGAAGAAAATGCAGGAGCTTGGAAACATGAAGGCTTTTCAGGACGGATTCAACAGTATTGATGAAACCCAGATGATGCAACTATATTTTCAAGGGAAAACGGCGATGGTCATGAACGGTGGGTGGGCGCTCGCCAACCTCGTTAACAATGCACCGGAAGAGGTGCTGAAAAATACACATATTACGATTTTGCCTCCAGTTGAAGGTGGCAAAGGTGAACCAAGAACAACATCAGGCGTTGTAGGAACGGGTCTTGGTGTTAGCAAAAAGTTGAGTGGTGCTCAAAAAGACGCCGCGATGGAGCTATTCTACGCCCTGGCTGGTCCGGAAGGTCAAAAAGCTACGCTAGACAGCAGTACATTGGTCAGCTATAAGATTGATCTGGATAAGTCCAAAGCTCATCCGTTGTTTGTAGAATTGTACGATCTAATGCAGGAAGTGAAGATTACGCCGGTATACGATTCCAAACTGGGATCGGCTACGGTTGAAGTGATTAATAACGGGTTACAGGAGCTGCTGATGGGCGGCAAAGCGGAAGATATTGCAGGCCGAATTCAGGCAGCTCAAGCGAATGCGATGAAACAATAGATTGTTTCCTGCTTATAGAGGCTGATTAACCTAACCTAAATAAAGTAAAGTACAGTTCATTCCCCTTCCCGGCAGGGGAGGGGTTTTTAGATAAGAGATTAACGTCCGTTACCGGACAGATTAGAAAGGCAATACGAGGGGAAGTGAAGCCATTGAACGCATTGCAAAGTCGGCGTTTTATTATGCTGGGGCTTGCTCCGGCAGTTATTATCTATGCATTGTTTGTGTTTGTGCCTGTTGTGTGGTCTGCATATTACGGCTTTTTTAACTGGTCTGGCATTGGTGCATCGACATATATTGGCCTCAGCAACTATGTGGAGATCTGGAATGACGCGATCTTTTGGAGGGCTTTGAAAAATAATGTCATTTTTGTGCTGGCTTCGGTGTTTGGCCAGATTCCATTAGCACTCATGTTGGCAGTTATGTTACACAAAAGCAACCCGCTCCAGCGCTTTCTGCGCTCGGCCGTATTTCTGCCGATGGTATTGTCCACCGTGGTCATCGGAATGATCTGGCAGTATATCTATCATCCACAGATCGGTATCTTGAATTTCCTGCTGGATGCACTAGGGCTGGAGAGCTGGAAGCTGCAATGGCTGTCCGATGCAAAGATCGCGATATTTTCTCTTGTGCCACCCTTGCTCTGGAGTTTTGTTGGACTGTATTTGATTATTTTCATCTCCGCTTTGCAGAACATCCCGGGTGAAATCCATGACGCAGCCAAAATAGATGGCGCATCTGGAATCCGCAAACTGGTTTCTATTTCTCTGCCGATGATTTGGGGCACGGTACAAGTTGCCATTATCTTATGTATTTCAGGCAGTCTGAAGTCCTTTGATCTGGTCTATATCATGACAAAAGGTGGGCCAGCTCACGCAACGGAGTTGCTCGCTACGTATATGTATAACTCTACGTTTACAACGTACCGATATGGTTTTGGTAGTGCGATCTCTACAACGATTGTTCTAATTTCCTTGTTACTCATCGGAACAAGCCAGTGGGTGACCAGTCGGAAGCGTAAAGAAAACGGATAGAAAGGAGGCACGCTTATGCGAACAACACCTGTGACTATATCAACACCACGAGGCCATGCAGGGCATTCCATTCGGCAGATTCGTAAAGGAATCTTTTGGACGCTGCTGACGGTCTATGGTATTTTAACATTGTATCCGTTTTATTGGCTTGTGATTAGTGCGTTCAAAACAAATGAGGATTTCTACAGCAGACCTTTTGGTCTACCGGCACACTGGAATGTGGTCAATTTTACAAATGCCTGGGAAAGCTCGAAGCTCGGAACGGCCTTTGGCAATTCACTAACCGTATCGATCGGCTCGCTGATCCTGACGCTGTTTATCGCGGCGCTGGCTTCATTCATTCTGGCGCGGTTCCAGTTTCGCTGGAAAGGGCTGATTATGACGTTTTTCGTTGTAGGCATGCTCATCCCGATCCATAGTACACTCGTTCCGTTGTTTATTTTGATGAAACAGATGTCCTTGCTCAATACGTATTGGGCTTTGATCCTGCCGTATACTGCGTTTGCTTTGCCAACGGCAATCTTTGTGTTGACAGCTTATCTAGTCAGCATTCCGCGGGATATTGAAGAGGCCGCTTTTATGGATGGAACCGGACTTTGGGGGCTTTTTACCCGTATCATGCTTCCCATGTCGCTTCCTGCACTGTCTACGGTGACCATTTTGAGTTTTTTACATGCGTGGAACGACTTTTCCTTTGCCCTTGTATTTATTAATAAAACAGGATTGAAAACGTTACCGCTTGCCATTGCAAACTTCGCAGATGGATATCAGACGGATTATGGTCTAACGCTTGCTGCCATGACCTTATCGGTTATTCCTACGATCATTGTCTATTTAATCTTTCAGGAACAGGTGATGAAGGGCATGACAGCAGGCGCAGTCAAAGGGTAAGCGAGGAGCGTATCCAAAGGAGGAACAGAGTTGGTTCGCTGGCTTACATCATCACTGCAACGAAAATTGTCCGTGGTGGTCACAGCTTCGATGATTGTGCCACTTGTAGCGCTTGGACTATTTGCTTTCCTATTCTCTTCACGGATCACGGAGGAAAAAACGAAGCTATCGGGGATGGATACACTCAAGCAAGTGGAAGCGAATCTTCGTTATATGCTTCAGGATGCAGAGAATTTATCGATTTTCCTCATTGGAGAACGGGATATTCAGCAGTATTTAAGCCGGGACGAGGATCATGAGACGGATCGTCTGGACATTGTGGGACGAATGACCAATCTGGCTGCATCCAAAAAGTACATTGCGAACATTGCCATTTACCCCGGACGCTTTGATGCTGCGTTGTCCACGGCCACTTGGTATGAACCGGACGGAGGTAGTCTGTTTTCCCCATCTCTCCCTAGTGGAAACGCGGATAAAAGGTGGACGGGTGTATATCCCGTTCGCAATTATGCTGGAATTCAAAACGTTATTACGTTGATCAGGCCAATTCGCAGCATCCACAATTATCGTCCCATCGGCTGGCTTAGCATCAGTTTAAATGAAAATGCGATCTCTAAAGGATGGCCAGCATTTGGACTGGGTAGAGGGGAAGGTAGCCTTGAACTGATTGGCAACACAGGAGAGGTTCTGTCCTCCATGGATAAATCCCGGCTTGGGCTACATGTATCTGATCTCGAACCGGGACTGATTACGCGCATTCAGAAGGGGCATAGTGGGACGACTACGTATGGTGAGGAAGAAAGAAAACGTACGGTCCTTTATTACCCTGAGGAACTGACGGGGTGGACGCTGGTTGGTATGGTTCCTTACGAGCAATACCGTTCAGAGAATAGTTACATTATCATTTTGACAGCAATTGCGGTTGCCTTGTCAGCGTTAATCAGCGGTGGCTTGGTCTGGTTCACGGTTCGCAGGATTACGAGGCCGCTGATTGTATTAACCAGACATTTGTCTCGAGTTGACCCGAAGCGTCCCTTACCGTTATTTCGAGCAGAAAGTGATGACGAGATTGGCAAGCTTGGGGAAAGTTATAATCTGCTTGGTGCACATATTGAATCGCTTAAGGAAGAGATCATTCGTGGGGAAGCTCGCAAAAAAGAAGCAGATCTGCGTGTACTCCAGGCTCAGATTAATCCTCATTTTCTGTATAACACGCTCTCCTCCATTCATTGGATCGCGCTGATGTCCAAAGAAAACCGGATCGCGGATATGGTAGAGGGACTAAGTGATTTTCTACGAATCAGTTTGAATAAGGGACAGGATTACTGCCCGGTTGCCCAGGAGATTGCGCATATCCGTCATTATGTACGGGTACAGTCGATTCGTTTTCCGGATCAATTCGTGCTGCATTATATTGTTGATCCTGCATTGGAGCAACGAATGATGTTAAAGCTTCTGCTACAGCCACTGGTGGAGAATGCGATGATTCACGGGATTCAACAGGCAGGAAACCAAGGCACGATAACGATTATGATTCAGAAGGATTCCGCGGTTGAGCGCATGAACATTTTGGTACTGGACGACGGTGCGGGCATGGAACTGGAACAATTGGAGCAATTGCGGGCCAGTATTATCCCCGCGGATGAGAGTAACATGTTGCCGCAGGGCAGTCATTCCCAAGGGAAGCAACTGGGGCAGTCGTTGTCCGATGGAGGGTATGGTCTCCGTAATGTAAACGAAAGACTGTTTCTTCACTATGGGACGGATGCGTTACTTGAAATACACAGCAAAAAGGGTGGGGGCACCCGAATTTCGTTCTCCATTCCAATTCTGGAGGAATCGCCATGAGATTATTGATTGTGGACGACGAAGTCATCATTCGCACAGGGCTCGCGAGTGTGATCGCCTGGCATGAACTTGGCATTGAGATTCTTCCGCCAGCTGCTTCTGCCGAGGAGGCTTTAACTCGACTAGCGGAGGAACACCCGCATATTTTGATGACCGATATTCGAATGAACGGCAAGTCGGGGCTGGAGCTAGCGGAAGAAGTACAGCATCTGCTTCCGGAGCTGGAGGTCATTATTTTATCGGGTTACGATGATTTCTCTTACGCCCAGCAAGCGATCCGTAATGGAGTCACAGACTATCTCTTGAAAACGAGCAAACCGGAAGAGATCATCAAAACGGTGCTGCAGGCCAAAGGAAGAATTACAGAACGATGGGCACAGAAGTCCCGTGAGGGACAATTGTTACGTGAGAACCGGGAGAGGAAGTTTGCCAGATGGGTGATCGAAGGTCATACGAATTCGGGGAGTTGCCCATCCTTTCTCGCATTTGATGAGGAACATGCGCTCCCCGTTCAATCCATAGAGCAAGTTAGTGAGGACAAACGGCCTGTGAGCAGGCAAGTTGTTGTGATTGAGGCAGAGGGTTGGGGCCGCTCTTCCGATGCGCTGCTCCGGTTTGCAGTGCAGAATATGATTGAAGAAGTGCTCCCAGGAACGATTGCTCAGGTTGACAAACAATATATTGTCTGTGTTCTACCTGTGGCTTCCGAAAATGAAGTAAGCGTATACAGGATCAAGGAAGGCATAGATCGTATGGAGGCATGGTTGAAATGTTCACTTCGCGCTGTGCTTGGTGAACCTGTTAACCACTCTTCTGAATTGCACCGTAGTTATCAAACGGCGTTGTTAGCTTTACAGTACCGTGGACTGCTGGATTCCAAAGTGTGGCGATATCAAGAGGTTAATGGCAGGCGAGGTGGCAAAACGGTGTTGACACATGAGGAGGAGACCACCCTCGGTACGTTGCTCATGGACAATGATCCAGTCACACTTACAACATGGATACGTGAACTGATTACGAGGTTGATTGCAGAACCTGATGTCACACCAGGATCATATGTAGCTTGTCTACATTCGGTGATCATTGCAGGACACCGCTGGCTAGCGCGAACACTTCAAGCGATTGGAAGGGAACAACCCTCCAGGCTTGAGCCATGGACCCCTGAAACCGACAAGAAACCGGCAGAGATCGGGGATGAATTGTTCCACCATTTATATGATGTGATGCAGGCATATCACAGTCGTATGGGACAAGGGCAGGCCGCACATGTGCAGAAAGCGATAGGTTATATTGAAAATGCACTGGCACAGGATATTAGCTTGCAGCAGGTGGCCGGGCAGGTTCATTTGCATCCAGGACATCTTAGTGAATTGTTTAAAAAAGAAATGGGTGTAACCTTTGGTGACTTTGTTACAGATATGAGGATCAGGCGGGCAATGGATATGCTCGTTGTGTCTCCGGCAAAGGTCAGTGAAATCGCAGCAATTAGCGGTTATGAAGATGTGAAGTATTTCAGCAGACTGTTCAAAAAGCATACAGGCAAAACACCGAGTGAATACCGGGAGCAGGCACTTGCATTTAAATCTTCAGGCAGCTAGACGGGAGGAGCAGGAGTACAATGGTCAACGTTTGTCGTACAAGTCAGGATTTATCAGGACAGTGGAAGATACAACATTACGAGGTTGGAGAAAAGCGAGCAATGGATGTTGCCGCTGCAGCGCTGGATGACCGATTCTGGATCGGGGCAACCGTGCCTGGTGATGTTCATGGGGCACTTGCAGAGCGCGGCATTATAGATCCGATTTATTTTGGACATAACGATGTCAAGAGTCGCTGGATCGAGCAGAAGGAGTGGTGGTATCGCACCACCTTTAATTTGGACGCGGGTGCATCTTCCGAGGAGCGTATTGAACTTGTGTTTGAAGGCTTGGACACGTTTGCAACGGTATATGTCAATGGACATGAGGTTGGAAAAACCGCTAATATGCTGATGTCTCATACATTGGATGTGACCCGTCTGGTGCGAAGCGGTTGGAATGCGATTGCGGTACGCTTTGACCCGCTTCATCTTCATCATCGTGAGAAGGAGACGTTTGACTGGTCTTCGTATACGAAAGAACGCCCGTGGCTGCGTAAAGCGGCTATGAATTTTGGCTGGGACTGGGGGCCGCGCATCGTTACGGTAGGGATCTGGGGAGCGGTCCGTCTGGAGCGAAGCACGATTGCCAAACTGCAACATGTGTATGCCCGAACCAACGCCGTAAGCAAGGAACAGGCTCAAGTACAAGTCACTGCAGAGGTACAATCTGTTTTATCTTTGCGTAGCAAGCAAGAACGGACACAACCAGTTGTGACTACTTGTGATATCCGGCTTCTGGATAAGCATGGAGAGGTTGTAGCCAGTGCTATTTCTTTGCCTGTAAAACAGGGGGAGGCAGAGGTAACGTTAGATGTGGCTCATCCCTGCCTATGGTGGACTCATGATCTGGGGGAACCCTATCTGTACACACTTGAAGTTACGCTGTATGCAGATGATATAGCAGTGGATCGGTACTGTCAGTCATATGGCATACGGACGATTGAGCTAGCTTTGCATAATGAGCAGGGAGAGAGCCGGTTTGCTTTTATCCTGAACGGGGTCAAAATCTACGCCAAGGGAGCAAACTGGATACCTGCCGATCAGCTGATTGGAACGATTCCGAATTCGCGGTACCGCGAGCTTGTGGAACTGTCCGTTGAAGCACATATGAACATGCTGCGTGTGTGGGCAGGCGGCATCTATGAGAAAGAAGTCTTTTACGACGAATGTGATCGGCAAGGGGTACTTGTCTGGCAGGATTTTGCCTTTGCCAACGCTTTATTTCCGGATTTCAATCGTGACTTCATGCAAAATGTACAGCAAGAGGTCGAGAATAACGTACTTCGTTTACGTAACCGGGCTTCGCTAGCGATCTGGTGTGGCAACAATGAAATCGACTGGCTGTATGACATGAAAACAGCTAGCGGTGATATCACAAGTCCGTTCTACGGCGAACAGATTTACCACGAACTGATTCCTGAGGCATTGGAGCGGCTTGATCCGTCCAGGCCGTACTGGCCTTCTTCACCTTATGGCGCAGATCATGGACAGGATGCGAATGACCCGGATACCGGAGATCGGCACAACTGGCAAGTGTGGCACGGTTCTGTATACCCGAGGAAACAGGGAGAAGTACCTGTGCTGGACTATAGCATTGAAGGGGTCACGTTCAAAAATTATAAAAAGGATCAAGCACTCTTCAGCAGTGAATTTGGCATGCATGCTTCAGCTAATCGGTATACGCTGGAGAAAAATATACCTGCCGGCCAGTTTTACTGGGGGAGTCCCGAAATGGCCTATCGTAATAAGGATACGAATCATCAGAAAGGTATTTTGCTAATGGAAGGGTACACGGGCATTCCACAAAATGTAGAGGATTACATGAACTTCTCCATGTTGACCCAGGCAGAGGGGCTACGCTATGGGATAGAACATTTCAGGCGAATCAATGACCGTAACAGCGGTGCGCTGGTATGGCAGCTGAATGATAGCTGGCCGGGAACAAGCTGGTCGATGATCGATTATGAACTGCTGCCGAAGGCTTCCTTTTATTATGCCAAAACGTTCTTTCATCCTGTACTATTGTCGCTCGAGCATGAGCCAGGACATTCGCTTAACGTATGGGTAGTTAATGATACACAGGATGAAGTGGGAGGACAACTTCGACTGAATGTTTATGGTCTGACTGGAGAGCGACTGTACACTTCAGCATATGGAGTGAAGGTGCCCGCTCAGTCATCTATGCAGATCACAGCTTTAGAGGAAGCCGAAGTGCTTGGAACCAAACGGGCGGAAGAAGTGATGGTGGAATTGCAAGCCGAAGGGTTTGTTGCACCCATGAATCGTTACTTTTTGCGTGATCCCAAAGATGTGATGTTACCGCACTCACGGCTCAGCGTTCATGTAAACGAGGAAGAACAATCCGTAACCGTTAATGCGAGTGTCGCCATTGCACGTATGGTGAAGCTGGAGTTGCCGGTTGGCCGGGTTCGATTCAGTGATAACTATTTTGATCTATTGCCAGGAGAGAGCCGCACAGTAACGCTACAGCATCCAGAGATGCAAGCTTTACCACTTAAAGAGCTGCGAGTAAGTGCGATGAATGCAAGCGAGGCTTGATTTAACCCAGAAAAACCTCCATTGGCGTGGAGGTTTTTTAGATTGAACGGAAAAATATATCACGAAAAAAGAAATACGCTGATGTTGTGTATTCATGGATTCGCAATCAGCGAAAGGATTCATACCGTTGCTGAAAAGAGGACTCCATGTGCACTTGGCGTGCCAGTTGTTGCTGTACTTTGGAGCCACGAATGACCTGCAGTTGCTGTAGCACATCGGAAGATGTGAATTTATTTTGTGCCATCTGCATAAGCAGTTCGGCAAGAACATCGGCATCCTCAAGCGCAGCATTCAAGCCAAATGCTCCTGTAGGTGTCATCGTATGAGCAGCATCGCCAATGAGTACGACATTATCCTCCGCCCACTTGGAGCTATAACTGCTCTCTACAGACAGTAGCACAAAGTCACTCCAGTCCTTAATATGCGCAGCGACAGAATCCGCAAGACAGGGGAAAGCTGCTACCAGCTTGCCTACAAAAGGAGCAAAGGGTTGTTCACGCAACTTAGCATATCCTCCTTCGGGAATGTTCCATCCAATCTGTACATAACCGCCGTATTGTGAAAATAACGCGAGTTGTTGCCCATCCATACTTGCCATACGAACGGCAGGTTCCCATCCTGGTGGGGCAGGAATACGAGCCCATAACAGATCGTAGCCGTGTTTGCGAATCTCGGGTGCAAGGCCGGCATGTTTGCGCACCGCCGAATATCTACCGTCCGCTCCAATAACGACAGATGCTCTAATGGAGGCAGGAACACCGTTTTGACGCACGTTAATGCCAACAACATGACCATCTTTGTCCCGAAGCAACCCGGTCATGACTGTATTGAAGCGAACCTGATATAACGGGCTTAGCGCTTCAGTCTGGGCCGTAATCGCTTCGAGGAGATGATCTTGTGGTACGTGAACGCCAACATGATGCTCCCCTTTGCTTGGATCGGGGTTAATGGTATGGATGATGTTTCCTTCTTCCCAATATTGAATCTGCTCTAGATGCAACAAGCCCTGCTCTTGAATATGGGAATATAATCCGTGTTTGTTCAAAATAGCTTCGCCATCTGCATTCAGCAGTTCTCCACGGAATGATTTATGCAGATGAGGCTGTCGCTCAATGAGTAATGTAGAGATACCTTTCTGGTTAAGCAAATATGAAAGCAAGGCGCCTCCGGGCCCTGCCCCGACAATGCAGACATCCGTGTAGAGTGTATCGTTTGTCTGAGATTTCATCAATTTCATGTACATTATTCCCTTGCTATATAGTAGTGAAAATCTAGTAGTGGACGGAAGTTTACTTTATGATAACAAATTTATTTAAATAATTAAGTAACTAAAAGTAACCTAGTAGATATACGTTATTATAAACAAAGTGTTCTTTATATACAATAGGCCAAATTCAATTTTTTTATCAACATAAAGGGACGCAACCATTTTGCTCACCAGGCAATCTTTTTTTTCACAACCAAATGTGTGTAAATATGTTACAATATAAGGCAGGTTACAATGAAAGGCAGGAGGAACGGATATGAGCCCGAATACGGAGCGAAACTCGCAATTGGCAAACGTTGATCAATTGTTGGAGGCCTTCTTCAGATATAAAAACAAAGTATTGGATCAACAGCAAAAGTCAGAAACGAACTGCAAGCTGAATCCAACAAAAAGCCATATATTGGGCATGATTTTACGTGAAAAACGCTGCATGGCAGTTGATGTTGCGCGTCAGCTTAGTCTGTCCTCTGGAGCTACGACGATTGTACTTAATCAACTTGAAAGCGAAAATTTGATTCAACGTGAACGCAGCGAGGAAGATCGCAGAATCGTCTGGCTATCCTTAACGGATGAGGGAGAGCAATTAGCCAGAACGTTGAATGCTAATCGTGGCCGCATGACATGGGAACTGTTACAAGCGCTTACGGAGGAAGAACAGCAGTTAATGCTGGGCATGCTCAAAAAAATAGAAATGAAGCTGCTGGAAAATATGAAATCTTTCGAGCAGACCTATCGTTAATGCATATGACACCTGAAGACGTCAGTCCTCATGCATTTGTACCCGGTACCGGGTATGAATATGTGAAGACTGGCGTTTTGCGTGTTATAACAGAGCTATAGATGAAAGCGAGATACATGATCGCTGAAGCCTTCCTGTATAAGAATATCTTTCTGCCGGCTGCCCATTAAGTCAAAATGAGGGAAGGGCTGTCTTCGGTGAATATAACGCGGGTCTAACCCGTGTTCACGACACCATTGTTCCAGGCGGTCAAGGTCTGCACAGCCTACTTTGGTGACACTGGTTATGCCGGGAAATCTGGAATCGATCCAGAAATGAGTGAGATAGGCGATTTCACCGCGAGCGACTCGTTCTTTCCAAGCTGTAAGTTCTTGCCGTTTAATCCCAAAAGCCATAGTTGAACGTTCCTTTCCGACTGAGTATGTCCTTAACATATTGTACATCTTATATATGAACTCAATCAAAATGTTTCGGTACGATGTGTATCAGCATGATTGAAGTGGGTAAATGAATATGAAAACTTTGTTATAAACATCAATGCTTTTGTTAAAATAAAGACATCACGAACGATTCATGACTTATATAGCGGAAAGGGTTGTCATCATGGAACTATTCATTGCGGTACTTGCACTCCTCGGACTGATCGGTCTATCTAACGTGTTGAACCGGTTTGTCCCTTTTATTCCCGTTCCGCTTATTCAGATTGCACTGGGAGTAGCTGTAGCCCTGCTACCAGCAGGTGTACATCTACCATTGAATCCGGAATTGTTTTTTGTGCTATTTATTGCGCCCTTATTGTATAACGATGGAAAAAGAACGCCAAGGAACGAACTATGGAATCTGCGAGCACCGATTCTTTTGCTTGCACTGGGACTGGTATTTGTTACGGTTGCTGTTGCCGGATATGCCATACACTGGCTGATTCCGACCATTCCACTTCCTGCCGCATTTGCGCTTGCGGCCATTCTTTCTCCGACAGATGCAGTTGCTGTAGGTGCTATGGCCGGACGTGTACATCTGCCCAAAAGTATACATAGACTTCTTGAAGGAGAAGCATTAATGAATGATGCTTCGGGCCTGGTTGCATTTAAATTTGCTATCGCAGCTACGGTTACGGGTGTCTTCTCACTCACTCAAGCCACATTCAGTTTCATTATCATTGCCGTAGGAGGTCTGCTTGCTGGTGCGCTCATGTCTTTTTTGTTTATTCGGCTCGGGGTATGGATTCGCAGACTGGGCATGGAAGATGTAACGATTCATATGTTGCTTCAGATTCTGACTCCATTCGTCATCTACCTCTTGAGTGAAGAAATCGGGGTCTCCGGCATTCTGGCCGTGGTTGCAGGCGGGATCATTCATGCGATTGAGCGTGACCGGGCAGAATCGGTTCAGATTAAGATGCAAGTGGTGTCTGCGAGCACTTGGTCTGTTATTTTATTTATATTGAATGGTCTGGTGTTTGTCATTCTCGGCGTGCAGGTTCCCGATGTGCTTAGTAAGATCTTTGTTAACGTATCATTCAATAACTTCGAGGTGCTGGGTTATGTACTGATCATCTCCGTTCTACTTGTGTTGTTACGTTTCTTGTGGATTTATCTGTTCTGGCAAGTCAATGAATGGCTACGTGCGAAGTCCGCTATTGGCAAACCACGCTTCAAGGAGATTACTATTCTCTCTCTATCGGGAGTAAGAGGTGCAGTGACACTGGCTGGAGCATTTTCGATTCCATTTGTGCTTCAGGACGGGTCGCCTTTTCCCGAACGTGATTTAATTATTTTTCTGGCGGCTGGTGTTATTTTGTTCTCTCTGATTGCGGCGAGCGCGTTGTTACCTGTGTTAGCCAAGGAAGAGGGGAAATCCTCCGATGAAAATACACCTCAGAAATCTGAACGCAGAGCACAGGACATTATGCTGAATGCCGCTATTCGAGCAGTCAAGTCTGAAATGAACGATGAAAATAAAGCTGCCGCACTGGCCGTTGTGTCTGACCTGTCCAAATATATTAAACAGGCGACAGGGCAGTTTACAGCAGATAATCGTAAAGCAATGCAGAAGCAGGAAACAGCGATCAATCTAATTGCTACCCGGGCTGAGCGCAAAGAGATTGAAGTGATGATGGATGAAAATGCCCTTGGGCCTGAAGCGGCTTTCAAATGTGATAACTGGCTGGATCGTAAGGAGATGATGCTCTCCAACCGGACGAACACTCAACTGCTGGCGTCGCTCAATGAGATTGGACGAATGCTGGGTCAACTGTTCACCAACCGTTCCAGCAAACCAGATCAGCCCTTTATGCTTGAAAATGCCGAACTGTTCCGCAAGGTGAAGCTACGCACCTCTCAGGCAGCAATCAAAGCCATCCGGGCACATATGAATGACTCCAATCGTGTGGCGGCTCTCGCGGTTATTTCCAAATATGAACGGGTGATCGCAAAGTTACGTGCGTGGAATCAGGATAAGACGACGGAAGATCCGTTCAATCAGGATAAACTGGAACTTCAGATGGTAGCTATTCAGGAGCAACGCAATACAATACAACAGCTGTATGAGAACGGAGAGATTACACGCGATGTTGCAGCCAGATTACGTCGTTATATCAATGATGTAGAGGCAACAGCTCTTAAAAACGATTAATGGATTATTCATGAGTTCGCATGAATCGGGCAATGCTAACGTAGAGTTTGACGTATGAAATTCAAAGTGAGGATATGACATGAACCTGAAAGCTACCCGATTCATCGCATTGTTCGTACTGACTGGAACAATCCTTGGCAGTTCGACAAGTTGGGCGTATGCCAAGCCAGTGCAGAAGAACCGTCAGTATTATGAAGAACGGGGAGAGATCGTATGGGAAGTCCCCACGCAGGACAAACTGATCGCTCTGACTTTTGATGATGGACCAGACCCTGTTCAGACACCGCAGATTTTAGCTTTGCTCAAACAGTATCATGCGAAGGGAACTTTTTTTGTACTCGGCAAATGGGCAGAGAAATTTCCTGACATCGTCATGCAGGAGCAACGTGAAGGACATGAGATCGCAAATCATACATTTGCACACACGTATGCGGTTCGTTCAACAACAGCGGACAAGTACTTGAAAGACATGCAAGAGGCAGAAGCTTCGATTGTAAATGCTGGTGCGGAGCGCCCACTGTTGTTCAGACCTCCTGGGGGGTATTATAACGATATGGTGATTCAGGCGGCGAAGCAGAAGGGCTATACGATCGTATTATGGTCTTGGCATCAGGATACTCGAGACTGGGCTCTACCTGGTGTATCAGCGATTACAAACAAAGTATTAAATAATGCTCGTAATGGAGACATCGTTTTGTTTCATGACAAAGTGGAAAGTAAATCCCATACGATTGATGCTCTTCGAATGATTTTGCCCAAACTGCAGGAACAGGGTTATCAATTTGTTACCGTATCTGAACTTCTGGCTGTGAAAGCTCGTGAAGCTGCCAAGGGCGGGGTGTCGTCCTCATTACCACGAAAGCATCCGTAGTGCAGGCGATTGAGAGCGATTGAAAGATTCATCTGTAAAATCAGCTGCACCTAGAATGTGTTGGAAAGTAAGATTTTTTTAGTAAGTCTAAGCTAATCACAGCCGCAATCAAGCTGAACCAATGATGCTTTGCGGCTGTTTGTCGTGAAGTTATTCATTGAACCTCGGTTTGGCGGGTATGCTGCAAATTGATTGGAAATAAGTTCTAGGCTTTTGTTTTACAATCGAAACGTCTACAATAGATAAAGTCTTTATATCAGACAGTATTATGTTAATAGAGAAGGTGAACAAGTTGAATGGACAAAAAAGAGCTGACATCAGACCTGGTTTAGAGGTCGATATCGTACTGAAACAGGATCAATCCAGTGGCAAACTCACGAGAGGAATCGTCAAGGATCTGTTAACCAAGTCTCCTTCACATCCTCATGGAATCAAGGTGAGATTGACAAACGGTCAAGTGGGGCGAGTGAAACAAGTAATTTCTGCAGGAAATCATCCGCAATGAGTGTGAACGGGAGGCTGGATACGACCGAAAAAGTAATGGCGCACCTGTCGGTTGGCAATCAACAGCAACAAGATGCTTACCGTGTGTTGCACGAGAGCGGACTACTTTTCATGCTTTCTGCCCACGCTGCGTTCCCTGCGGGGACGGTACCGATTGACGTGCATCTTCCTGATAGTGATCTGGACATCCTGTGTTATTCAGAAGATCTGAACGCTTTCCAAGTTAAGATGGCTAGGCAACTAGAGAGCATTGCGGTGAACGGAAGGACAGAGTGGACGTTCGGAGATAGTGCCTCAGGTCAGAACGTATATGTCACATGTAAACTGAGCTTGGGATTATGGCCTGTTGAAATATTTGCCCAAGCAACTCCTGTCGATCAGCAGAATGCCTACTTACATATGCAGGTCGAATGGAGTTTGTTGCAGTTATGGGGAGAGGTAGGGCAACGCGAGATTCGCAGACTTAAGCAAGCAGGGTGGAAAACAGAGCCTGCCTTCGCCCATGTACTAGGGTTAGAGGGTGATCCTTACATAGCAATGAGAGATCTAGCCAGCCTGCAGAAACCGGAGCTGTGGGACTTTGCCAGATCACGCGTCACATTTAAATGAGAAAGATCGCTACAATTGTAGTTACCGTTAATCCGATGATAACCGGTTTCAGATTACGCCTCGCAAGTTCAAACGGGCTGACCCCGCAAATTGCGGCAGCCGGAATTAATGCCCACGGAATCAACGTTCCGCCGCCAACCCAGATTGCGGCTACCTGGCCCAGTGCGGTAAGTACCGGAGCCGAGTTTGTCGTACCTGCAAACATGGCAGCAATGGAACCTACGAGGGAAATTCCCGAAAAACCAGAGCCATCCAGACCGGTTACAGCTCCAGTGACGGTCATCGTAATCGCCCCGACGGTTCCATTCATTGGCACAATCCCCGCAAATGCAACGCCAAGATCATTGACGATCCCGTGTGAGCCTTCAGGAAGTGGATTCATAAATAACTCCGTTATAGCAGCATCCCCGAGATAAAAGAATGCGGCAATCGGAATGACCGGACCAAATACTTTGAATCCGAACTGGAATCCTTCGATAAGATAATTAGTCGTTTCCTCTGATCCGTTATGGCGGTGTGCGGCAATGGAAACAGCAATCAGAATAACGACGGCGGTTCCCCCGATTAGTGCCGTTGCATCCCCGCCCTGAAGGTTCAGCACAAACATCAGTACGACATCCAGTGCGAATAACAACGGAATGAGTATAGCGAATATTTTTCTCAGACGAAGAGGCAATGTGGTAACTGGTGCAGACTCATTTGGTTCTGACTGTGACTTAGACGCCGGCTGCTGCCGTGGAGCAAACTCCTGTTCCTTCCATTTGGGGGTCTTCATTTCTTTGCGAAGCATCCAAAAGGCGGTAAGAGTAGATACCGTGCCCATGACGACGACGAGAGGAACACTCGCAACCATTACTGACGTAACTGGAATACCTGCTGCGTCTGCAGTAAGTTTGGGAGCACCTTGGATAATGTAATCCCCTGACAAGGCAATGCCATGCCCAAACAGGTTCATTGCAATGGCGGCTCCAATCGGAGGTAAACCTACACGAACCGCTACCGGCAAAAGTACTGCTCCAATCAAGGCTACTGCAGGAGATGGCCAGAAAAATAAAGATACGACCATCATGATAAGTCCAATGCCCCAGTATGCAGCTTGAGGCGTGCGAATAAATCGGGTGAGCGGTGTGACCATGATTTCATTAATACCTGTACGGATCAGAACACGGCTCATCGCTACGATAATTGAGATGATAAAGATTGTACTTAACAATTCCTTCGTTGCATAGATAAAACTGTTAAAAACCCCGGTGACGGAGCCACTTAATGTTTCAGTTGCCAGCAGTCCGATGGTCATAATGCCTGCGACACAGATAATGGTTGTATCTTTGCGCCGAACCATGACAGCGATAATCAGGACAATAAATGCCAAATATACATAATGCAACGGGACAAGTTGAATATTCATCATGATGACAGCCTCCTGCACTCCCTGGTCATTGATCCTGGGAGTGCTATATCCTATGCATGTCAGACCCGCATGTTCAAGGAGGTGGTGATTATCTAAGGATATGTCCTGCTTTTATAAATTGAACTATTCATTTACACAAAAACGGAGAGGACAGAAAAAACCTGGAAAAGCGGAGCGCTCGCCTTTATCACCGGATTTTCCCTTTAATAAAAGGGAATCAAAAAATCTGGGGATAACAGCGATTGGAAGGTTATTCTGTTATTGGAGTGCCCCGGTGTAAACGTCTTTAGTTCAACTTATAGAGCAGGATTTTTTTTACATCCAGAGAATTATATGAGTGAAACGAGCAAACACACGACAGGGGACTACGACTATAGCAAGTCACGATAACACACATCAGCGGGTCACCGAACCTGATAGACAACGGCAAACTGAGGTGATTACAATATACATGCCATCTTCAGGTAGAAATTAGAAAAAATTCAGCCAGCCTGAATCAAAAGGACGTTAATGTATGAACTTGATCCGTTCATTACGCTTTAAATTTATTGTGGGACTTACGTTAATCATGCTACCGCTGTTTATGCTGTTGTACTATAACAATGTGTATGCCATGAAGGTCGTACGTGATAAGGTATCCCTCACCAATATGAATCATTTGGCCAAAAACGTGGAACAAAATGAGCGTGTATTACAGGAAACCAATCGATATTTATACAGCTTGGGTGAGCGTGACCCTGATATTATCTCGCTGTTTTTTCTTGAATACGGAAGCGGAGATTACATCATTGCCAAGCAGCGAATCATGAACAAGTTTATGACCGATATCGGTTTCTATAATCTTATCGATTCTTTTTATTTGTATGATGCGGTGAATGATGACCTGTTGCTGGCAACCGCGGGCAATTATGATATTAAAAAATCGGTGGTACAGCGCAATATGCCTGCACAGATGCGGCAGCTCGAAGGGGATATCCAAAGGCCGGAATGGAGCATCGTCCGCGGAGGATCATTTAATGCACTTGTGAAAACGGTACGTATCAATCAGCAGTTCTATGCTGGCGCACTGGTCGATATGAATGCGCTGAATGACACACAACAGTTTGCTGAATCAGGTGACAGAGGTGGAGCGGTGATCGTTACACCTGATGGCAGAGCATTATCTGATTCTACGTTAAATAAGGGGCAGATCAAGCTGGTCGGCGATCATTTGACCGATTTGGAGAGTCCGTATCAGGTCATCTCGGAGCCGGATAGTACTGCTCGTCAGTATTTAATGGTGGGTATTCCCTCAGCCATGTCGGATATGAATTATATCGTCTTGTTGCCAGAGGAAGATATGATGCGTAACCTGCCGTTTTTCCAACAGATCATCAGGCTACTTCCGATCGGGGCGGCCGTTATTTTGATCACAGCACTTTTCTTCCTAAGACAGCTTCTGTTCCGTCCAATGAATGCGCTTATTCGGGGAATGAGAAGGGTTAGCCGAGGGGAACTCGATGTAACGCTGGAGGCACCGTCTTCGTCTGAACTGGAGTTTGTGACACGTAGCTTCAATCAGATGATTCAGGAAATTCAACATTTGAAGATTGATGTATATGAAGAGCAACTGCGTACGCGAGAGGCGGAGTTCAAGCAATTGCAGATGCAGATTAATCCTCACTTTTATCTGAATTCCCTGAATATTATTCATAGCCTCGCTTCCTTGCAAAAACATGAACTGGTGCAACAGATGGCTGGTCATCTGGCTGATTATTTCAGATCCAGCTTAAGGGCTGGCAAACGAGTGATCACGCTAAACGAAGAGATGGAGCACATTCGACATTATCTTGAAATTCAGAAGTTAAGGTTCCCGAGCAAGCTGGATTTTGAACTGGATATCGATCCAGAAGTGGGACATGTTGTGCTTCCGCCGCTGACAATTCAGCCTTTTGTCGAAAATGCAATTATCCATGGTTTTCAACGCAGAATGCAGTCGTTTGTGATTCGGATTACCGCGCGTCTGACGGAAACGTCCAGTAGTCAGGCCGAAGATGGTATGCTCCTGCTACAGATTGTGGACAACGGGGTCGGGTTCAAGCCCGTGCTACTAGAACAACTACAACGGGGAGAATATGCCAAAGATCCCGGGGGGCAACACATCGGGATATGGAATGTTGCACATCGGTTACTGGTGAAGTATGGTCCGGAGGCCGGGTTAACGTTTGAAAATAGGATAGACGGAGGCGCTGCAGTAAGCATTTATTTGCCTGCTCAGACCGAGGAGCAAGAAGGAGGAAATCATGCGGAACCTGTTGATCGTGGATGATGAAGTGTATGCCCTGCAAGCCATGCTGGAGGGAGTGGACTGGAATGCAGCCGGAATTGACCAGGTATTCGGTGCATGTGATGTGGAGGAAGCCCGGCAGGTCATCCGAACCCATGCTATCGACATTCTGATTTGCGACATCGAGATGCCCGGGGAAACCGGGCTCGACCTGCAGAGCTGGGTATTGAAGCATGACCCTGGCATTCTGACGATTTTTCTGACAGGTCATGCGCTCTTCGATTATGCCCAGACCGCCATCAAACTGAATAGTTTTGATTATCTGTTGAAACCTGCTCCCGCAGACCAACTGCTCAAAGTAGTTACAAGAGCATTGGAGAAGATTAGAGACGGAGAGCAACGCACACGAACGAACGAAGTTTACGAAACCGTATACAAACGCTGGAAAACCCATAAACCACTCCTGACGGAACGTTTCTGGAAGGACGCAGTATCTCAGCGAAGTGCACTTACTCCACAACGGCTGCAAAAACTTGCCGAACTGTACGGTGCAGAGATTGATCCTGAGGTTCGTGTACTGCCCATCGTAATCTCCGTTGAAGAGTGGGTACGTGAATTTAATCTGCGCGATGAAGAGGTACTGGAATATGCTCTACGCAATGCAGCGAGAGAAATATTACTCGGAGAGAAACCGGGTGAAGTGTTCCAGGATCACAGTGGCTTAAATATAGTGCTAGCCTATGAGCAAGATGATGTCATCCTTGCAGCTAGTGAAGCGGAGCAACGTTGTCAGCGTTACATTCAGGAGTGCGGCACATACTTCTACTGCCGGCTATCCTGTTATGTAGGTGCACCGGTAGCTGTAACCGAATTGCAAGGCATGTTGAATGAACTCATGGACATGGAGCGCCGCAACATTAAAGAGCTCGAAGAGGTTTTTGTGTATGATGAGCGGGATCAGGAGGATCGGTTTTTGCCTATCCCGTGGTTCTCGGAGCTGTCTATCCTTTTTGAAACCGGCAAGGTAGAAGATTTGCGTGAACGTGTGGATGAAATTTTTGATTTACTTGCTGCCCAGGATGGGTTATCTCCAGAGATGTTACGGCTCTATTATCATGCGATGTTGCACGTTGTCTACCCGCTGCTGCATCAGAAAAATGTATCCATCCGCAGCTTGTACCCCGGAGAACGGGAGCCGGAAGAAGCCGTAGTCACGAGGTCATTACCGCAGTTGAAACAATGGACTCTGGATCTCATAGATCGTGTCATTCCCGTATTGTACCCGGATGATCAGAACCCGATGTCGATTGTAGATCAGTTATGTATCTATATTGAAAACCACATTGGAGAAGAACTGATGCGGGAGGAACTGGCTGCTTTTGCCGGATTTAACCCGGCATATTTGTCACGTTTGTTCCGTAAAGAAAAGGGAATGTCTCTGTCCGAGTTTATCCTTCAGCGCAGAGTGGCCATGGCGAAAACGTTGTTATCTCAATCCACCGTCAAGGTAACGGATATTGCGGGTAAGGTCGGATACTATAATTACTCTCATTTTACGAAAATGTTCAAAAAATGTACCGGCATTACACCACAGGAGTTTCGCAAACAATCCAGAACCATGTAATCAGGCGCAGCATGCTGCGCTTTTTGTTTGTTTTTTATGGCATCAAAGTCATAATTTGATAACTGAATAGGTCACCACAGCAGATAGAGGACTTGATCGCCCCGCCGTATACTTGAACCACAGGAGGCGCACGGAGCTTCATCCTGAGGAAGAATTCAAGAGGAGTGAGGGAGAACACGTTATGAAGACACAACCCCAAGCGGGTAAGGGCGTACGGATATCGGAGATACCGGAAGGCACGGTTCGAAAGCGCAAGTCCGTGTTGTACAATCTTGGCAAGTACAAGGTACTTTACCTGATGTTTTTGCCAGGCATTCTGTTTCTGCTGGTAAACAATTATATGCCGATGTTCGGCGTTCTGATCGCATTCAAAAATGTAAACTACGCGGATGGAATCTGGGGAAGCCCGTGGAGCGGGTGGGACAATTTTAAATACCTGTTCTCGACCAGCGATGCATGGGAAATTACGCGAAACACCCTTGCATACAACACCGTGTTTATTGCACTCAATCTTACTGTCGGTGTAGGTCTCGCCATTTTGCTTAACGAAGTTAAAAACAAAGCGATGTCCAAACTGTATCAGTCGCTGATGTTGTTACCTTATTTTCTATCGATGATTGTGGTTAGTTATCTCGTTTTGGCTTTCCTCGGCAAGGACTCGGGATTCATGAACTCAACCATACTGCAAATGTTCGGAGGACAGCCAATTGACTGGTACTCGGAACCGAAGTATTGGCCGTACATCTTGCCGCTTGTGAATACGTGGAAAAATATCGGTTATTATGCCGTCATTTATCTGGCCGCTGTTGTGGGCATTGATGAAGAATATTATGAAGCGGCTGTGCTGGATGGTGCATCGAAGTGGCATCAGATTCGTTTTATCACCATTCCGTTTTTGATCCCGCTGATTGTCATTATGACATTGCTTCAGATTGGCCGGATCTTCTATGCAGACTTCAGCTTGTTCTATCAGGTTCCGCTGGAATCAGGTGCGTTGTTCCCTGTAACCAACGTTCTTGATACGTATGTATATCGGACATTCCTCATTGGTGGAGACATCGGGATGTCATCTGCAGCAGGTCTATATCAAGCGATTGTCGGATTTGTACTGGTGCTGGTGTCCAACACCATCGTCAGACGGATCGACAAAGATAATGCACTATTTTGAGAGGAGGCAAGTCAGTTGTGAAAACACGTGATCCATTAGCTGTATCCAAGCGTTCTGCTGCTGTCATTCATTTCATGTTTTTATTCTATGCCATTGCCTGTATCGTGCCGATCATACTGGTCTTCGCCATCTCTTTCTCGGACGAAACAACGGTTATTGCGAATGGCTACAAGCTTATACCGGAGCAATTCAGCCTCACGGCCTATGAATTCCTCTTTAAAGATATGGATCAGATCATCCACTCGTATGGAATTTCTATCATCGTAACGGTTGTTGGTACGATTACGAGTGTTGCGCTGACCGCATTATATGCTTATCCACTATCACGGAGAGATCTGCCATACCGAGGTTGGTTCGCCTTTTTCATCTTCTTCACCATGTTATTTAACGGTGGACTTGTTCCCTGGTATCTGGTTTACGTCAACGTGCTGGATTTGAAAAACTCGATTCTCGCTTTGATCTTGCCGTTGCTCTTATCACCGTTCTTTGTACTTGTCATGCGTACTTTCTTCGCGAACTCCATTCCCGTTTCGATTCTGGAATCGGCACGTATCGATGGAGCAGGTGAATTGAAAACGTTTTTGCGAATCGTACTGCCGCTTTCATTGCCGGTTATGGCAACCGTGGCGCTGTTCAGTACGCTGAACTATTGGAATGACTGGTATCTTAGTATGATTTTTATTTCGGATAACCGGACGATTAGCCTTCAGTACCTTATGTACCGGACGCTGCTCGATATTCAATATTTAACAACCAACTCTAACGTTTCTTCACAGATCTCATCGCAGGGCGGACTTCTCAATCTGCCAAACAAAACGTTGCAAATGGCGATGGCTGTCGTCGGTATCGGTCCAATCGTACTGGCGTACCCGTTCTTTCAGCGTTACTTCATCAAAGGTCTGACAGTAGGTGCTGTGAAAGGATAACTCCGGCCGGTTAGGGAGGGAGTATGGTCAATCGAAGATAGACGAAAGGGCATATACAGAAAGCTTGCCGTTTATGAGGAATTGGGGAAGAACGGTAAACGTGTGGAAGACAATGGTCCATTATATGAACAGGAGGGGTTCAATTGGTTCAATCGTTAAAAGTATGGTCACGTATGACGGCGGCGGCCATGGCACTGGCACTGGTGCTTGCAGGCTGTTCGTCAGACAAGGGAAACTCTGCAACACCTGGTGCTGAGGGCAGTACGCCGAACACAAACAATGAAAAGCCTTATGAGGTTTCCTTGTTCTATCCGGGAACACCTCAGAAAGATGTCGCTCTTGTGGAAGCAGAAATTAATAAAAAGATGGAGCCCAAGATTGGGGCAACCATCAAAATTAATGCTGTGGACTGGGGACAGTGGGATAACAAGCTGAACCTGATGATCTCATCAGGGGAAAAAGCAGACATTATCTTTACCGCTGCTTGGCAGAATTACACGGTAAACGTGGCGAAGGGCGCATTCTTGCCGCTGAATGAACTGCTTGATAAATACGGTCAGGATATCAAGAAAAATCTGGACCCTGCTTTCCTGGAAGGTTCCCAGGTAGATGGCGTGAACTATGGTGTACCAACGAACAAGGAGCTTGCTGCCACACGTGGCGTGCTGGTGCGCAAGGATCTGGCTGATAAATACAAACTGGACCTGACAGCAGTTAAAACATGGGCTGATCTGGAACCACTGCTCAAAACAATTAAAGAGAACGAACCGTCTGTTACTCCGTTCTACATGTCCAATACGAATGGTAATGGACTCTTGGAAAATCTGGATTGGGATTACCTCGGTGATGCATCTGTACCTGGCGTAATCTCTAAGACCGCAGGAGAGACTACCGTTTTGAACGAGGTGGAAACACCGGAATTCAAAGAAGCAGCCGAACTTGCACGTAAATGGTATCAAGCGGGTTACATCAACAGTGATGCAGCTACGTCCAATGTATTCCCGAAAGATCAGGCGAAAGCCGGTAAAGCCTTCATGTGGACGGATGGTATGAAGCCAGGTAAAGACAAGGAAGAGGAAGGTTATGTAGGTCATCCGCTCACGCAAATTGAGATGACCAGTCCAACGATTACAACTGGGGATGCCTCTGGTGCAATGCTTGCGATCTCCCGTTCTTCCGAACAACCGGAGAAAGCAATGCAAGTCATTAACTTGTTACACTCTGACAAAGAAATTAACAATTTGCTCAACTTCGGTATTGAAGGCAAACACTATGTAAAAGTAGAAGGTCAAGAGAACATCATTAAGTTGCCTGACGGCGTAGATGCAAACAGCCGTACCTACAATCCAGGTGCACAATGGCAACTGGGTAACCAGTTCCTGAACTATCTGTGGGATAACGAAGATCCACAGAAATGGGAAAAGTTCAAAGAGTTTAACGCAAAAGGTGTAAAATCTCCTGCCCTTGGTTTCACGTTTAACAGCCAGTCGGTTAAAAATGAAATTGCGGCCGTAAATAACGTCAACAAACAATTTAAGCCGGGAATGACTTCGGGTGCCGTTGATCCGAATGAAATGATTCCGAAGTATTTGGAAAAATTGAAAGCAGCAGGCATCGATAAGATTATCGCAGCCAAACAAGAGCAACTGGATGCATTTTTGGCTCAAAAATAATAAAAGAGCTGTCCTGAGAGATCGCATGATTCCATCATCCAATGCATCTCATCAGGCAGGACTCCAAAAGGGATGTTATCGGTAAAAACCGATAACTCCTTTTTTTGTGTCTGGATCGTTAATCAAAAATAGGAAAAATATGATATAATCAGGTGGTTGATTAGGAGGTGCTTTCGTGTCGAGAACCAGGCTTGTGTTCTCAGGGGGATTATTGCTGTTTGCCATCATCTTTACCTTTAAACATCATCTCGGTTTCTCAGTAGGGGATTCGCTGTTATTATTCATTGGTATTTCTCCGTATACCACATCCTATTTAAGTGGTGTACACATCACGATGTACTTTGGACTTGGAATGCTTGCCTGTGGATATTATCTTACGCGTAAAGAGATCATGTGTACGTTTCCACTTGTAGCAAAAACGTTATGGATTGCTGTTCTGGCTATCATACTCTGTTATTCATTTATGACAGACAAGTTGATGTACGTGGTGAAATGGGGAGCAACAGGTATGAATAGCATATCTTACATGCAGAATGACAGCTCATGCACCTATGATGTGTCATCTAATGGATATGCCTTGGCAACCTGTGAATTGACGCTGAAAAATTACAGTAACTCTGCGGTTGCTGTAATGGTTAAACCTGATTTGTATGGAAGCTATTCAAATCAGGATGATCCGCTGTCCGAATCATTACAGTCGGTTCATCTAGAGGCGAGACCGATTCGGATTGAGCCGAGGAAGACATTCACGGGTACACTTGAATTTTCAGGTGTGGCGGAAAGCCCGCTCGAAGTGAGGGGCAGATTGAAGGATATTGTATTAGATGTGGAAGTCGATGGAAGAAATACGGTTTTTGATTATGACATTCCTTAGTTCGTGATAAACAGACTCTAGTTTCAAGTACATAACATATATAATGAATCACTTGCAGAAGGAAAACATAAAAAACAAGCTTGGCTTATACGGACGGAACCGGCAGATATGCCGGTTTTTTTCGTGAACAGAAGTTGAATTTAGTGCTGATAAATTGGTTTTATCTCCTTTTTCATAGGGGCTTTAACGCTTAAAATGGATAGTGGGGCACTCTATTGATTTGGTTTGCCCTCGTTCAAGAAATAGATTGTATTTACAACCAATTTGATTACAATTAATGTCACGATATAAGTTAACTCTTTTTTACACGTTAACGGAGAGGACAGAAAAAACCTGGAGAGCGAAGCGGTCGCCTTTATCACCGGATTTCCCCTTTTATAAAAGGAATCAAAAAATCTGGGGATAACAGCGAATGGAAGGTTATTCTGTCATCGGAGTGGATTGTGTAAAATCGTTAGTTCCACTTCTATAGTAAAAGTAGAAAACAAATAAAGCGAGATGAAACTTCCATGTCATACCGGACAAATCTGTTTTCCAAGATGGTCATTTTAATTCTGATCATGCTTATTCCCGTTGTGCTCCTGTACTGGTATTCCAATCATAAAACAACAGCCGTACTAAGGACTGAGCTTAATCGTTCGAACAGCAATCAGCTTGAATTTTTCCAGAATCAGGTCAATACCCATATTGAATTATTATCGTCTTGGCCGAACCTGCTGATTCATGACCCCGATATTGCAAGCTTTCGGCGCATATTTGCGGAGAGCCGTTATTTTGATCTGGATGCCATCAATCTCGTCAAGCGAATCCAGAACAAGCTGAGTATCCAGGAAAGCTCTTCTAACTGGGAGACCAAATTATATCTGTACTCTCCATCGCTTGGCAGGGTGATCTCGGAAAGGGATGCCCGTACTTATGACAAGCAGGCTTTAAAAGAAAGCCTCATCTCTGGCTGGGATGTGCACAAGATTAAGGACGGGCAAAATGATCGGTTCAAATTCAGCTGGATTACGGTGTCGCCTTATGGCATCGAGAATCCTGCGGAGAATGCAGAAACGATTATCAAGCTGGAGTTCGATAGCGATAATATCCGTGACATGCTCGATAAATTCAAAGGCGACGGCAGGCATGACCCGTTCTATTTTCGCGAAGGGACAGGGGTGATCTATAACCGGACATCAGATCGTACGTTAACTAATCAATTAATCAAAGAATTATCTAGCCACACACTGCAAGACGTAGAAAATCGCACGATCGTCATTGGAAATGAGCCATACATGGTCAATTCTGTGAAATCGAGTACAACCGGCTGGTATTTGGTCGATTACATGCCGCTTTCAGATATTTTGAAACCGATTCACCAGTCGAATCAGCTGTTTTATTCTGCAATGATTTGTCTGCTGCTGATGAGTTGTATTGCGGCGTACTTGTTATATGTGCAAGTTCAAGTACCAGTAAAGCAACTGATTCGCGGTTTCCAGCGATTGAAGCAAGAAGATTATTCGGTTCGTATTGAGCCCAAAGGCCGTAATGAGTTCAGTTTTTTGTCTGAACGTTTTAATTCCATGGTGGAAAAGATTCAGCAGTTGTTTGAGCATGTATACCTTGAGCAAATCCATGTCCGGGAAGCACGTTTAAAGCAATTGCAGTCACAGATTAACCCGCATTTCTTCTATAATTGCTTTTCGTTCATTACGAGTATGGCGAAGCTGAAGCGAGTCGATGCCGTTGTGGCTATGTCGCATAATCTATCGAGGTATTACAGGTACACTACAAGACAGGAGCGGGATGTTGTTCCGTTATCTGAAGAGATTGAATTTGTGACCAACTATCTTGAAATTCAACGTATGCGTATGGAACGTATCCACTACACGCTGGACCTGCCAGAAGATATGTTGCGGATCGAAGTGCCACCGCTAATCGTACAACCTCTGGTTGAAAATGCGGTCATCCATGGTATCGAAGCGGATGCAGAAGCCGGAGAGATCCGGGTGTCCGGTGAGCAACGAGACGGTACACTTTTTTTGATTGTCGAAGATGATGGTCAAGGAATGACGCAAGAAGAGCGAGAAGCGATGCTGATCAAACTTGCAGGTACGATGGATCAGGAGATGGGCTGCGGATTGTGGAACGTGAATCAGAGGTTACAACTCAGGTATGGAGGGAAGGGTGGCATTGAGCTGGCGGAATCAGAGCTCGGGGGAATTCGTGTGACCTTGTCATGGCCAGTGGAACAGCAACCTCTGCTGAAAGACAAAGAGTGAATATAAGGGACTAGGGAGTGACCACATTGATTGATATATTGCTTGTGGATGATGAAACATATGTAACAGAAAGTTTGGAGTTAACGATTCCTTGGGGGGAACTTGGAGTCACAACGGTGTTGCGTGCAGCATCGGGCAAGGAAGCGCTGGAGATTATGGAAGAAAATGCAGTGGACATCGTCGTGACGGATATTCGCATGCCAGGTATGACAGGCCTTGATCTGATTTCGGAAGTAAACCGGCGCTGGCCTCATGTGCGCTGTATCCTGCTGACAGGTCACAGTGATTTTGATTATGCTAAAAAGGCAATTCAATTGCAGGCGGCTGACTATATTTTAAAACCTGTTAATGATGATGAGTTTATGAATTCGGTATCAGCGGCGATTACCTCTCTGCGGGATGAGTGGGATGAGTTCGACAAATATCATCGTCTCCTGTACAGTCGTAAATCCGATTACAAGATTCTGAGAGAGAACCTTATGCATGATTTGCTGCTTGGCCGAGAGGTTTCGTCGAAAGCGCTGCGCGAGCAATTAGAGCAATATGAGCTTCATATAGAGCCGGAACACCCTGCTGCGATGATGCTGATTCGTCTTGCTGGACGTTTTGCATCCATGGATCAGCAGTCCATTGATTTGATGGATTTTGCTGTTGGAAATATCGCCGAGGAAGTGCTCGGGGAGACCTATCATGTCTGGTTCAGCCGCGGGCCACATGATTGCTTGGTGATGTTCCTACAGAACAGGGAACAGGCGGAAGAATCCCTGTTGGTTAACAGTCCATTACGTAATGTCGCCGAGACCTTCCGGGAGCATGTGGTGCGTTATCTTCAAGGAGATTTATCCATCGTTGTGACCCCTCCGTTTCCTTTTAAAGAACTCACCAACGTTTATCGAAAAAGCCTGGGTTCTCTTGTCCTTTCTGGACCGGAAGAACACAAGATCATCTATATGGATATGGAAAATACCATCAACAAGCGCCCCGAAAATGATGCGGCTCAGGCTCTTGAAGAGTTGTACAAGCCACCGGTACTGCCGCAGCTACTGGAGACCAAACAATGGGGGACAGCAGCCGCCAAGTTGAATGCCGTTTTTGACGCGGCGGATCAGGTTTGCTTGTCCAGAGAGTATGTGTATGAGATGTACTTGTCGGTTACCAATGCTTTTATGTACATCGCCCACAAACAGGGTCACTTGGTGCACGAGATCGACCATGCGGGGTTTGACTTGTTGCTGGCTCATCAATTGATCCAATCTCCAGAGAAGCTAAGGCGCTGGGCCATGGATATGCTGGCGAAGCTGCAGGAGGAATTGTCCGATCAGGAGGGAGCACAGAGTCGTAGACATGTCATTAAACAGGTGCAGGAACTGGTGACCAGAGACACCGGGCAAGACCTCTCCGTGAAGATGATTGCGGATAAAGTCTATTTACATCCGGTATATCTTTCGAAAATATATAAAGCAGAGACAGGCGAGGGCCTGGGAGATTATATGATTCGCATGCGTATGGAGCGGGCGCTGTATTTGCTTAAAAATACGAATAAAAAAATATATGAGATCACAAGTGAACTTGGATATCAAAATCCGCAATATTTCAGCAAAATGTTCAAAAAACATTATGGGTTGACACCGAATGAATTCCGGGATCAGACATAAATACAACATCATTCGAGCATATAGGTTGGCAAAGGTGCAGAAATCTTGATTTCGTATCATAGGCTGATGTACCTGACCCGTCCTATAATGAAAGGGTAACCAAAACGATTTAAGGGGGAACAACATGAGAGCGCAATCAACGAAAAAGAGATTCTTGTCGCTTCTCGCTACAACGCTGTGTCTGACTGTCGTGCTTGCAGGATGTTCAGGTGGCAATGAAAGCAAAGAGAGTGCAACACCCAGCTCCACAGGAGCTCAAAATGAATACAAAGAAAAGTATGATCCTGCAGTAACGATCACGACGGCTTGGGGGATTGACCCGGAACTGAAATTTAAAAACGGTGAATCCATGGAAAATAACGTAGCTACCAAATGGGCAAAGGACAAATTTGGTATTGATATCAAATCCCTTTGGTCCGTGACGGATACGAACAGTGCATTCGCAACAAAATTGCGTTTGGCGATGTCTTCCGGTCAGGAAATGCCTGATATCGTTACGATTGGACAACCGGACAATCTGGTGGCTCAAGACTTAATCGACTCGGGTATGTATCAGGAAGTTGGACCGTTGTTCGATAAATATGCTTCAGACACATGGAAAAAAGCGATGGAGCAAGATCCAAACGTATGGAATCAATACAGCCGTGACGGTAAAAGAATGGGTATTCCCGTACTGGATTACGCATACAACAACGACTACCTGCTCTGGATTCGTCAAGACTGGCTGGACAAGCTGAATTTGAAAGCACCAACAACCATTGATGAGCTGGAAGTGGTTATGGATGCATTCAAAAACAAAAATCCGGATGGTCTTGCGCCGGATAAAGTAACACCCCTGAGCATTGGTTTCAAGAAATCCATGAATACATGGATGGGTGATCCATCTTGGATCTTCGGCGCTTATGGTACATTGCCTTCCCAATGGAATGTAGGTGCAGATGGCAAGCTGGAGTATGGTTCGATTAACTCAGGCATGAAACAAGGGTTGACAAAACTGAATGAATGGCTGACAAAAGGATACATTCCTCAGGAAGCAGCGCTGTGGGATGAGAACAAAACGGCTGAGCCGGCAGTGGCAGGTACAGCAGGAATTATCCCTGGCCCTTACTGGATGAGTGGATGGCCATTGATCGATACCGTGAAGAACGTACCAAGTGCCGTATGGAAGCCCATTGCTATCCCGGCTGGACCCGATGGTAAAGCGATGCGTCACGGAACACAGTTTGTTAACGGTGTGACATTGATCAAAAAAGATATGGCACATCCAGAAGCATTCTTTACGTATCAAAACTACCTGTTTGATAATTATGCAGATCCGAAGCCAGGAAGTGAATATGATAACGGTTTGTTCGATGGATACGACTATCAATTGGATGCGAGCGGCAAACAGAAAAAACCGGATGAAATCGATGGTGGATATGTCAACGTCGTACGTTACCTGCTTGTTCGTGACGGCGCGCGTATTCCGGATGCTCAGATGAAAGCATTGATGAATCTTGCAGACGGTAAAGAGCCGCAAACGAAGCTGGAAAAAGACGTAGCGGTGAACTACGGACCTGAAACGCCTGCAGCAGCGAAAGTGTTGCTGGAACAGAAAGATATTTCTTTCAAAGACATGTTCACAGGGCCTACAACGAAAACGATGAAGTCCAAACTGGATTACCTCAACAAAATCGAGAACCAGACCTTTAATGAGATCATCTATGGCAAGAGTCCGGTCGATTCGTTTGATACCTTTGTTCAAACATGGAAATCCGGTGGCGGCGATCAGATCACTCAAGAAGTGAACGAATGGTATGACGGCGTGAAAAAATAATCGGCTATACACGATGAAAATGTAAAGCCAAACGTGACGCACAGACGATAAAAGTCTGTGCGTTTTTTCATTTTTCAAACCTTGAAGAATGCATAAAAAAACCTGCGAAACGGGGGAATACAGCTCCAAGAGTCCCTCTTTCCAGTACATGTCCAAAGTAGTTGCTTTTGTGCCATTTATATTGCTTTTATGCGCTGTTTTGGGGTGCTGGTAGGTTGATATAATTTGCCTATAGAGCCACTCAGGAGTACTTGAGTAGGAAGAATTACAGGGGGAGCAATCATGAGAACTTTAAAACGAACTTGGCCATTCCACGTAATGCTGCTGCCAGCCATCATCTTTCTGATTATTTTCAGTTATGTGCCTATGGGCGGAATCGTTATGGCATTCCAAGACTACAAACCATGGATGGGTATCAGCGGCTCGGATTGGGTCGGGCTTGATAACTTTAGATATTTATTTGAACGTGATGATAGTTTGCAGGTTATCTGGAATACCCTCATCATCGCGGTACTCAAACTGATTTTTAATTTGTTTGTCCCGTTTGTGTTCGCCATTCTGCTCAATGAAGTTCGCAAGATGGCCATTCAGCGTACGATCCAGACGCTCGTATATCTGCCTCACTTCTTGTCCTGGGTTATCCTGGGCGGAATTCTGCTTGATCTGTTGTCGACGGGAGGACTTGTAAACCGGGTGCTCGGCACATTTGGCCTCGGACCCTACTTCTTCCTTGGAGATAACAGTTTGTTCCGACCAACGATCATTTTGACGGATGTGTGGAAGGAATTCGGGTATAACATGATTGTTTTCCTGGCAGCCCTCGCGGGCATTAACCCGGCGCTGTATGAAGCGGCAGAGATCGACGGAGCAAACCGCTGGAAGCAAACACTTCACATTACGATTCCTTCGCTTGTACCGATGTTGATGGTCGTTGGAACGCTGGCTTTGGGTAACGTACTCAACGCTGGATTCGATCAGATCTTCAACCTGTACAATCCGCTCGTATATCAATCAGGAGACATCATCGATACATTCGTATATCGCTCGGCGCTGGAAAATGGAGAGATGGGTTTTGCAACTGCGATCGGATTGTTCAAATCCGTGATCAGTATGGTTCTGATCCTCGTATCCTACAGCCTGGCTAAGAAATACGCCGGATACCGCATATTCTAATCGAATGAACAGAGAAGGAAGGGACTACGATGTATCATAAATCACCATCATATCGCATTTTCAATGTCATCAATATCAGTTTTCTTATTCTGATTGCTATCATGTGTATTGTGCCAATGATTCATGTACTGGCTGTATCGTTCAGTAACAAGGCTGCGGCAGATGCAAATCTGGTCAGTCTCTGGCCGGTAGGGTTTTCCCTCGAAGCCTATAAAAAAACAATGAATAATCCGATTTTCCTGAACTCACTCTGGATTTCACTGCTTCGTACCGTCATTGGTACAGGTATTACACTCCTGATTACTTTCCTGGCGGCATATCCGCTATCCAAGGAAAATAGTGAGTTCAAAGGCAGAACGGTATACTCCTGGATTTTCGTCTTCAGCATGATTTTCAACGGCGGTTTGGTACCGTTCTACATGGTTATTCAAAAGATTGGTCTAATGGATTCCTTCTGGGTGCTGGTGCTTCCGGGTGCAGTCAATACGTTCCTGGTCATCCTGATGCTTAACTTCTTCCGCGGCATTCCGAAAGAGCTGGAAGAGGCGGCACTGATTGACGGAGCGAACCATTTCAGAACCTTGTTCAGCATCTTCCTGCCGATCTCCATGCCTTCCATTGCAACGATTGCACTGTTCAGCATGGTGTTTCACTGGAATTCGTGGTTTGACGGTCTCTTGTACATGAACAATGCGAAAGATTATCCTTTGGCAACCTTCATGCAGACGGTCATTATCAAACGTGACATGAGCACGATGGCGATGAATCCGCAGGAAATGGCAACGATCTCGCAAACGACGGTGCGTGCAGCCCAAATCTTTATCGGAAGTGCGCCGATTCTCATTGTGTATCCATTCCTGCAACGTTTCTTTGTAAAAGGTATGACACTGGGCTCAGTAAAAGGCTGAGCCTCAATCCCTAATCACTGGAGGCTGATATTTTGAATTCATCAACCAATCAACCATTTGTTCTCGGCATGGATGTGTCATTTATGGACGAGATCGAACAGCATGGGGGAACATATTGTGATGTGGATGGCAAAGAGGAAGATTTGCTGACCATTCTCAAACTGAATGATGCGAATGCGATCCGTCTTCGCATCTGGAATGATCCCATCGGCGGATACTGTAATCTGGAGCGCACGGTAGAAGTAGCCAAACGAATCAAGGCACAGGGATTACAGTTTCTGCTCGATTTCCATTACTCTGATCGCTGGGCCGATCCGGCGAATCAGTGGAAACCGAAAGCATGGGAGAACCTGTCCTACGAACAGCTTAAACTGGCTGTATGCACATATACGGCGGATGTGCTTCGCACATTGAAAGAACACGATGCCTTGCCGGATATGGTTCAGGTTGGTAATGAAATTACGCCAGGCATGTTATGGGATGATGGACGTGTCGGTGGTGAAGAGCATGATACAGACGAACAGTGGCAACGTTTTGCAGGGCTTGTGAAGTATGGTATTGCAGCGGTTAAATCCGTTGATCCCTCCATTCAAATCATGATTCATATTGACCGCGGTGGCGACAATGCCGAAAGCCGTAAGTTCTACGATCGTTTCGAGGCGTTAGGTGTAGAGTTTGATGTCATCGGTCTGTCTTATTATCCTTGGTGGCATGGAACACTGGACGCGTTGCGTGATAACTTGAATGATCTGGCCAAACGCTACGGCAAACCAATCAACGTGGTTGAAACGGCATACCCGTGGACGTTGGAACAGCCAGAAGGCATCGAATGGATCATGAATCAGGAAGACATGCTACTGCCAGGTTATCCTGCAACGGTAGAAGGACAAACCCGATATCTGAAGGATATGTTACAGATTATTCGTGATGTTCCCGGCGGTCTGGGCCATGGATTCTATTATTGGGAGCCTGCGTGGATTCCGAGTAAAGAAGAATGGTCTGTGGGGCACCCGAACAACTGGGGTAATCTGACGATGTTTGATTTTAAAGGGCGCAAGCTTGAATCATTTAAAGCATTAACTGCGACGCAAGAATTGAATGTTACAACTTTTGTTTAAAAGATATGCATAGGTAAATTATCGTAATTCAACAGCAAGGGAGTTTTCATAAATGACGTACAAATTTCCACCCGTAAGTTCCAAAGCCCCGCACATGCTTCATGGTGCTGATTACAACCCGGAGCAGTGGCTTCGTTATCCAGAGGTACTTGAAGAGGACATTCGTTTAATGAAACTGGCGAAGTGTAATGTGATGTCCATCGGTATTTTCTCCTGGGTATCCCTAGAGCCGGAAGAAGGCGTGTATACGTTTGAATGGCTGGATCAGGTGCTGGACCGTTTTGCCGCGAACGGGATCTATGCGTTCCTCGCAACACCAAGCGGTGCCAGACCGGCCTGGATGTCGGCAAAATATCCTGAAGTGTTGCGTGTCTCGGAAAATCGGGTTCGTAATCTGCATGGTTTCCGCCATAACCACTGTTATACCTCTCCGGTGTACCGGGAAAAAGTAACGGCGATGAACAGCAAGCTGGCGGAACGTTACTCGGATCACCCGGCTGTCATCGGCTGGCATATTTCAAATGAGTTTGGTGGGGATTGTCACTGTGACTATTGTCAGCAAGCCTTCCGCGGATGGGTTCAAAACAAGTACAAAACACTAGATGAATTGAATCACGCGTGGTGGACAACATTTTGGAGCCATACGGTAACGGATTGGAGTCAAGTCGAGTCTCCGGCACCACACGGCGAAACTCAGGTTCATGCGATGAATCTGGACTGGCGTCGTTTCGTAACGGATCAGACAGCGGATTTCATCGTACACGAAACGAAGCCGCTTAAGGCAAAAAATCCAAACTTGCCGGTAACGACGAATCTGATGGAATTTTACGGCGGTTTGAACTATTGGAAGTTCGCAAATATTCTGGATTTCCTCTCTTGGGACAGTTATCCGACATGGCATGATGCAGAGGACGATGCGAAACAGGCATCCCGGATTGCGATGATGCATGATATTGTTCGTTCAATCAAAGGCGGACAGCCTTTCCTGCTCATGGAGAGCACGCCAAGCTCTACGAACTGGCAGGATGTAAGCAAGCTGAAGCGTCCTGGCATGCACCTGTTGTCCTCCTTACAGGCGGTAGCTCATGGATCAGATAGTGTTCAGTACTTCCAGTGGAGAAAAAGCCGCGGATCAAGTGAGAAGTTACACGGTGCGGTAGTAGACCATGTAGGCACAGAGCATACCCGTGTGTTTCAGGATGTGACCGATGTAGGTACAGCACTGCAGAGCATGGAGGATATTGTAGGAACTACGGTTCCTGCTGAAGTTGCAATTATCTTTGATTGGGAGAACCGCTGGGCTGTCAACGACTCCCAAGGTCCACGCAACATCGGGGTGAAATACGAGCAGACAGTAGAAGCTCACTACGAAGCGTTCTGGAAAAAGGGCGTAGCGGTTGATGTCATCGATATGGAAGCTGATCTATCCAAGTACAAAGTGTTAGTGGCACCGATGCTTTACCTCGTTCGTGAAGGAGTAGGCGAACGGATCGAGAAGTTTGTAGAGCAGGGCGGTACATTTGTGGCAACCTACTGGTCTGGCATTGTAAACGAGAATGATCTGTGTTTCCTGGGTGGATTCCCGGGACCGCTTCGTAAAACGCTCGGCATCTGGTCAGAAGAGATCGACGGATTGCATGATCGTGAACTCAATGGAATTATTCCAGCGCAGGGGAATGAATTGGGACTCACTTCGGAGTATGATGCAATTGAGCTTTGCGATCTAATCCATCTAGAAGGTGCGAGGTCACTTGCGGTATATCGTTCTGATTTCTACGCTGGCCGTCCAGCTTTGACGGTGAACGAGCTTGGTTCAGGGAAAGCTTATTATATGGCTGCACGGATGAAAGCGCCGTTCTATGATGACTTTTACGGCAAGCTGATTGCTAAACTGGATCTGGAGCGTGGTCTGAAATCAGACTTGGCTGCAGGGACTACTGCACATGTTCGTACCGACGGTAATTCCGATTATGTGTTCATTCAGAACTACACCGAGCACGAGAAACAGGTTCAGTTGGACGGTCCGTCGTATACAGATGTACTTAGTGGAGAAGCGGTTGAATCAAGTCTGGACTTACAGCCATACGACATTCGTGTATTGCGCAGAGCGGCGAATCGTAAGTAAGTTTAACGGGAGATATGAATAGGGCATTGGAGTTTATCGGAAACATGAGCCTTAGGAATGCACTCCGATAAATGAACGAATGTTACACCTAGAGAGATATTAAAATGGATTGTCTTGAGCCTTCAAACAGGTGCCAGGACAATCCATTTTATTTTGTCTCTTATGGGACTTGAGGGCTTTTTTTGGACAAGATAAAGGATAATCGTGTCCACGTAGCGAAGACAAACACGTAACTTGTCAACTTAAGACTTTCATTGTCTGGGAGGAATTGAAATGAATCAGAGAAATCTGGACGGCAACAGCATTATTATACGGCTGGAAATGACAACGAAAGATATCAAGTTTGGCGAAGTGGCCTCGGCCATCTCGGAAGCTGGAGGAGACATTATTGCCATCGACGTCATTTCGACCAATCAGGATGTCAGTGTGCGCGACTTGACTGTCGCGGTCACCGATTCACAGGATAACAGCAAAATTATAGAAGCAGTACGCCAGCTTAAAGGCGTGTCCATCGTTAACGTATCAGATCGTACATTCCTGCTGCATCTGGGCGGCAAGATTGAAGTTACACCGAAGACACCGATTCACAACCGGGAAGATCTGTCCCGTGTGTACACACCGGATGTGGCTCGGGTATGTTCGGCTATATCAGAAGAGCCCGGCAAAGCTTTTTCATTAACGATTAAACGGAATACCGTAGCGGTGGTTTCTGATGGTAGCGCAGTGCTTGGACTTGGTAATATTGGCCCGCGTGCAGCCATGCCGGTAATGGAAGGAAAGGCGATGCTGTTCAAACAATTCGCAGGTGTGGATGCGTTCCCGATCTGCCTGGATACACAGGATACCGAAGAGATCATTCGCACTGTGAAAGCGATATCACCTGCATTTGGCGGCATTAACCTCGAGGATATTTCTTCTCCGCGCTGTTTCGAGATCGAACGTCGGTTAAATGAAGAGCTTGATATTCCGGTATTTCATGATGATCAGCATGGTACAGCCGTTGTATTGTATGCAGGTCTGATCAATGCGCTCAAACTGGTTGGCAAGTCTATCGACGAGGTGAAAATTGTCGTGTGTGGCATCGGAGCGGCGGGTGTAGCTTGCAGTAATATCTTATTATCTGCAGGAGCGAAGCGGCTGATCGGTGTGGATCGCGACGGAGCGATCGTACGTACGAATTCCTATGATAATGATGTATGGACGGAATATGCGGCACGTACCAATCCCGATCTGGAGACAGGTTCCCTCCGCGAAGTTATCCGTGATGCCGACGTATTTATTGGATTGTCCCGCGGTAATCTATTGACACGTGAAGATGTGCAGACAATGGCGGACAATCCTATCGTATTTGCCATGGCGAACCCGGTACCTGAGGTTATGCCGGCTTTGGTTGAAGATATTGTTGCGGTCATGGCAACCGGACGTTCGGATTATCCGAACCAGATTAACAACGTGCTTTGTTTCCCAGGTATGTTCAGAGCTGTTCTCGATTGCCGGGCGACGGAAATTAATGAAGAGATGAAACTGGCTGCTGCTCAAGCGATCGCCTCGTCCATCTCAGATGAAGAGCGTACACGTTATTACATTATCCCAAGTGTATTTAATGATAAGATTGTCAAATCGATGCGCAATCGTGTTATTGAAGCGGCAATCAAGACAGGTGTGGCGAGACGTGTCCCGCGTGAACAAGCACGTGAAGGCGGAGAATCCTGATGACATTAGATTCATCCACTAATGAAAGCATTTTGGAAGCGGCTCGTATCTTTGTGCAAGATGAGGCTTCCAAACATTCCGACGGACATGACTGGACACATATTCAGCGTGTCACTGCCCTGGCGGTCAGGCTAGCACGGCACATGGGTGCAGATCCGTTTGTATGCGAGCTGGCTGCACTATTGCATGATGTACCGGATGAGAAGCTCAATGACAGCTTGGAGGCCGGTATGGCAAAGCTGAACACTTGGCTGGACAACCAGCCACTACTAGAGCCTTCCACACGGGAAGTGGTAGTAAACATAATCAGTACGATATCCTATGCGGGTGGGCAAGGGGCTGCAGTCGAATCGTTGGAAGCACAAGTGGTGCAGGACGCAGACCGGCTTGATGCGCTGGGGGCGATTGGAATTGCCCGTACGTTTGCCTTTTCAGGAGCCCGTGGGCGTGAAATGTATGATCCATCCTTACCGCCTCGGGAACAGATGACCCGTGAGGAATATCGCAATGGGCGCAGCACGACGATCAATCATTTTTACGAAAAGTTATTCAAGCTTAAAGATCTGATGAATACATCCTACGGCAAGGAACTGGCGCAGCGGCGTCATGAGTATATGGTGCAGTTTGTGGAGCAGTTCAAGCAGGAATGGGAAGGCACGGACGTATAAATGTATAGAAGGTCACCATAGGTCTTTAAAGGCTAAGTGGTGACTTTCTTTCTTAGATTAACCCTTACATAACCAAGGTTCAGGACAAAAGAAACGGGAAGGAAGCTTCTTCTGTCTTCGTAGTGGCGATATAAATAATTTACTTATTTGAAATCGTGTCTAAGACTTATGAGAATGAAGATGCAAAGCCATAAGCTCTCATGGTACAATAAATCGTTCTCCTGAACTCATTCGGGCAAAATAAGAAATATGGGGTAATAATGAACATGATCATCATCAAACGTAAACGAACAGGTCGGGAAAGAGGAGGGAGATGCCATGTCATTTGGAGCACGTGTACTTAAGACAGGTATAGCGGTCACGCTGGCTTTATATCTGAGCAGTTTGTTCTTGAACCCGCAATCTCCTGTGCCTGCCGCGATCGCAGCGATATTTGCCATGCAACCTTCCATCTATCGTTCATGGAAATATTTCCTTGATCAGTTGCAGACGACCACGCTGGGCGCAATTGTAGCGCTACTGGGTGGGATGGTGCTGTCCAACGAGCCCATTGCCGTGGGCTTGATTATTGTGCTGGTTATTATGATCTGTCTTAAATTAAATATGGGTGAAACGGTTGGGCTAACACTGGTCACGGTGGTATCGATTATGGAAGCTTCAGGAGATTGGCACTTTGCGCTGAATCGCTTCTTGTTAACCCTCGTGGGCATTATATCCGCCTTCCTGATTAATATCTCGGTGTTTCCTCCTAAACCGAAGGTGCAGTTTGTGAAGCAGATTCAGAGTGTGTTTAATGGGATGTCACTGCTACTTCGTACATCGATCTCCGATGAGATCAAAGAGGTTGTTTTTCGGGAAGAGAAAAGTAATCTAGGCGGATCGATCAAGTCTTTATCTGACAAGTATCATTTGTTTGAAGAAGAGCAGAAGAAGATGAAACGTGCCAAATTCAGTGAAACCCGTCAGATGGTTGTATATAAACAAATGCTGTTAAGTTTGCAAAAAGGATATGATGTACTGGATTCGGTAGAACGCCATTACTTTCAGGCACAGCGAACACCGGAAATGGATTTGTTTTTTGATACTCATCTCGAACGGGTTATTAAATTTCATGAGCATGCCTTGCTCAAATTTGAAGACAAACTCAAACCAAATGGCGAAGAGGCCGCACTGTTTGTAACCGAGAATGATCATTTCATGGAACAGGCCATTACCCAGTTTGATGTCGATAAGGACGGCATGTTAAGGTTATCTATTGTGGCTGCAGCGATATACGATTACGGATATCAGCTGGAGCGGTTGAATCGACTTGCGGACCATGTGCGCACTTCAAGTGAAGATAAAGAGTCGCATGACCACATGCTAAACTGGCTGAAATGGCCTTAGATGGCAAAATAAGATACAATATAGGCAATATAAAGCCCGGACAGTAGCGTCCGGGTTGTTTGTTCTATCGGTGAATGCAAGTGACCTGAATCGCTGAAAATCGATAGGAATCAATGGTAACCATTATGAATGAACTGAGGGGTAGAAATGGAGATCAGGCAGTTGGATGGAGAACTCTTGGAATGGTTAGGCGGAAGCGATCTGGAGAGCAAACAGCATGAAGCGATACAGTTATTAACCGTCACTGGTGGACAATGGCCTCATCTGGCGATGATCAGCATGGGAGAAGTTATCGCTATAAGCCCTGATTGCCTTCGGTTGGCGCTCTGGCAAGGGACACAAACGAGTATGAATATGATGGAAACGGGTAAGGCTACGTTAATTGCAGTGCATGGTCAGCGTATATTGCATATTCGGCTTGAAGTCCGTTTACTTCCTGAACTCGGGGACACGATTCACCCGCGAGATCGGTATGAGTGTAACATCCTTCATATTCGGATCGATCAGGCACCATATGCAGAAATTACGTCTGGTATTACGTTTCAATTAAAAGATCAAACGGGGGCATTAGCACGCTGGAATGCAACCATTGAGGACTTGAGGAAGTAGAGGGACGGGCACATGTGGGTAATACTGTGTGACGCGGTAAAGCTCCTAGATCAATGAACAAAGCGACAAGACCACAAGCAAAAATAACAAATAACGTCTCCGCTTGCATCGGGACGTTGTCACTGGTACAATATAAAATGGTTTTCAGAAAATTAGAATTAATTAACATAAAGTTAAAATGTTTACTTTCTAATAATTATACCATTGCCTTTTCGGGCTTGTCAAATGGATATTCGAAGACACAATCCGGGGAAAGAGAGGCGCATAACATATGAGTAATGAGCAACAGTGGAACCAGGAACAGGAGCGGGTGAATACCGTAACTGATCAGATTGAGCGCAAAATCGCTACATTGGAAGAAGAGGTAGGCTCCTTCCGTGACGAAGTGGTGGGGATGCGTAAGGATTTCTGGGATGAAGTCACAATGAACTTTAGTGAAGCCGATGATGTCGGGGAGACGTCAACGAGTATGCGGCAACAATCGCAGGTTTTGTCCGATCGTGAACGAAGTCATCTGAATACAGCTGCGGCTTTGGATAAAATGAAACGACTGCATCATTCACCTTATTTCGGACGAATTGATTTCAAGGAGGATGGATATCCGGAATCGGAACGTATCTATCTGGGCATTGCATCCCTGCTGGACGAGAAAGAGGAGTCCTTCCTGATCTACGACTGGCGTGCACCGATCTCCAACCTGTATTATGATGGTGCGCCTGGACCGATCTCTTACCGTACCCCAAGCGGCGAGATTAGTGGAGAGATAGAAATGAAACGTCAATTCGTCATTCGGGATGGGCGTATCCGTTTCATGTTTGATACAGGGGTAACGATCGGAGATCAGTTGCTTCAGGCTGTGCTGAGCCGAACGTCTGATGCACAGATGAAGAGCATTGTGGCAACGATCCAGAAGGAACAGAACCGGATCATTCGTAATGACCGGACGCGTATGCTGATTGTTCAGGGCGCAGCAGGAAGTGGCAAAACCTCTGCCGCTCTCCAGCGAGTCGCTTATCTTCTCTATAAATACCGCGAGCATTTGCAAGCAGATCAGATGGTTCTTTTTTCACCGAACCCGATGTTTAACAGTTATGTATCTACGGTACTTCCAGAGCTTGGGGAAGAGAATATGTTGCAGACGACGTTTCAGGAGTATCTGGAACGCCGTTTGGGACGGGAATATCAGCTTGAAGACCCATTCATCCAGCTGGAATATGTGCTGACAGGAACGGAGGAGCCTGCTTACGATGCACGAATGTCTAGCATACGATTCAAGTCCTCTGCATCATTTTTGAAAGTCATTACACGTTATAAAGAAAGCATGTTAACCGGAGGCATGAAATTCAAGCCAGTTCGTTTTCAGGGTAAGGCGATTGTCGATGCGGAAGCGATGGCAGCGAAATTTTACAGCTTCGGTTCGTCTGTCAAACTTGTTAGCCGCCTGGAACTATTACGCGATTGGTTGCTTAAGGAACTTTCGACGTTTGGTAAAGGTGAACTAGGTGCACCGTGGGTTGATCAGCAGCTTGATCTAATGGAAGCGGAAGATTTGCAGCGCGCTTACCAACGCTTGAAACGTAAACAAAAGGGGAAATCACATACGTTTGATGATTTTCAGCAAGAAAGAGAGATTCTGGCGAGAATGGTGGTCAGTGACCGACTGAAGCCTTTGCGTAAATGGATCAAATCACTACGTTTTGTGGATGTCCGTCAGTTGTATGCAAACCTGTTCGAGGATCAGGCGCAGATGGTTCGTCTGCTTGACAGGGAACCTTTGCCTGTCCACTGGGAAGAAATCTCGACCATGACGTTACGCAGATTAAAGATCCAGGAGTTGGCTTATGAGGACATTACGCCGTACCTGTATTTGCGCGAACTGTTGCTAGGATTCCATATTAATTCGAACATCCGCCATGTCATTATTGATGAAGCTCAGGATTATTCTGCCTTTCAGCTCGCATTTATGAAAAGACTCTTTCCACACGCGAAAATTACGGCTCTGGGTGATTTTAACCAGGCTATTTATGCCCATTCATCCGTACTCAGCGGCACTGGACCATTAAGTGACTTATACGGGCCAGAGAACACGGAGGTCATTGTGCTGACACGCAGTTACCGCTCTACGATGGAGATAGTGGAATTTACACGCGGCATGGTTCCTGGTGGGGAGGAGATCATCCCGTTTAACCGAAATGGAGAGAAACCTAAAGTCATCGTGACTTCTGATCCCAAGCAGCATGTGCAGCAAATTACGGCAGATCTTCATCATCTGATGCAGGAGGGGTATGAATCCGTAGCGGTCATCTGCAAGACGGCAGAAGAGAGCCAGGAAGTTCACAACCTACTAAGTCAAAAGCTGAATACTGCCCCTAAGCTGATCAAAAAAACAACGCTGGCTTTTGAACAGGGCGTTCATGTGATTCCTGCTTATTTGGCGAAAGGTGTGGAGTTTGACGCAGTCTTAATCTATAATGGCTCCGCTGATGCCTATTCCCGTGAGCAGGAACGTAAGCTATTCTATACCGCCTGTACCCGGGCAATGCATTTACTGCATGTATACTCTTTAGGAAAACCAAGTCCATTTATCACCTCACAGTCAGAAGAGTGGTACGAGATGAAAGATATTCCTGCAACTCGTGTGGAGTAAAAAGAGCACTAATCTCCGAGCGATATGTTGGGGTGAATACTCTTGCAAGATGAGGTCAGCCAGACATGTTCTGGTTGGCCTTTTTTTGTGTATGCTATGAAGAGAAAGTTGCTAACAATAGTGACATGAGCAGACATATCTTAGTTGTTATTGATAAATAAGGTGAATCTCCTTGTGCATGTATTCAATAGATGTAATTTTTCTTTACACACGAAGCTCAGGCTCATATAATCGTAACAATCTATTTTTTGGAGCGTTGCATGATGATGGGGAAAAAAATTCATTGTATGAGTAACAAATACTTAAATTTTAAGAGCAGGCAACGGAACAGGGAATCTAACGAAGGAGGCAGGTAATTTGAAAACAACAGCTTTTGAGCGGCCGCTGATGGCCGATTGTGTACCGGATCTGGTCGCTACAGCCCGAGGAGATAAGAAGGCAACTTTGGTGATTCGGGGCGGTACTCTGGTTAACGTGATATCAGGGGAAATCTTGCCGGATATGTCTGTCGCTGTGCAAGGGGCACGAATTGCGTATGTTGGCAGAGATGTAAGCCATACGATCGGAGAACATACCCGCATTATTGAGGCAGATGGAAAGTATATTGCTCCGGGACTATTAGACGGTCATTGCCATATTGAGAGCACACAGATGAAAGTATCGGAGTTTGCAAGAGCTGTACTGCCTTCCGGTACGACAGGTGGATTCTTTGATCCACATGAAATTTCCAATGTGCTTGGGCTTAAAGGACTGCGGCTCATGCTGGATGAAGCACGTACCACACCGATGGCAGCCTATATGCAAGTAGCTTCATGTGTACCTTCAACTCATCCAGGGCTGGAGACTACAGGAGCTTATATTGGGCCGGAAGAGGTAGCAGAGGCACTATCATGGGGACCGGACATGATCGGCCTTGGTGAAGTGATGAACTTCCCGGGAGTGGTGTACGGGGATGAGACCATGATTGGGGAGATTCAGGCGACTCTGCGCGCTGGCAAAGTGGCTGATGGACATTTTACTTGGGCCTCGGACGACTGGCGTCTGCCTGCTTATGCGGCGAGCGGTGTGACAGGAGATCATGAGTGTGTTACGAAAGAAGATGTAGTGGAGCGCTTGCGGCTGGGGATGTATGCGAAGATGCGGCAGGGTTCTGCATGGCATGATGTCGCGGAGACGATTAAAGCATGTACGGAGCTTGGACTCGATACTCGGCGAATGATGCTGGTAACGGATGATCGCAGCTCGGAATCTTTGCTGAAAGAGGGTCATATGGACTTTGTCGTTCGACTTGCCATTTCTCAGGGCGTGAAGCCGGTAACAGCATTCCAGATGGCTACGATTAATACGGCAGAACGTTTTGGTGTGGCGCGTGATATCGGAGCGGTGATTCCGGGTAACATTGCCGATATTATTTTGTTAGATGGACGCCTTGCGGATGTACGTGTAGGCACAACGATTGCTGCAGGGCAAGTCGTAGCCGAGAACGGTAAAATGACAGCTGTGTGGGACACGTTCACTTATCCTGAGGAAGCGCTCAATACGGTGAAGCTGGAAGCAAACATCCAGCCGCAGGATCTGGAACTGTCTGCACCTGTTGTGGAGGGAACTATAGGCGCACGCATCATCCATGTGACGGAAAATCATGTGGAAACGAAGGAGAAGCATGTGCAAGTGAATGTGCAAGGCGGCAAGGTGGTTCTGCCTGCTGCTGGTGAGGTATGCAAAATTGCCGTGCTGGAACGCCATAAACAAACGGGAAATCGCGCAGTGGCATTGGTCGGCGGGATCGGGTTCACTTCGCCAGCAGCTATAGCCATGACGGTAGCCCATGACAGCCACAATCTGTTAATCATCGGAAACGATGATGCACTTATGGCAGAGGCCGGTAATCGTGTCATTCGTATGCAGGGCGGTGTAGCTGTTGTAACAGATTCGGGTGTAACCGAGTTTCCTCTTCGGATCGCGGGACTGATGTCGGTGGAACCTTTCGAGGTGGTAGCGGAACAATCGGCAGCAATCAGTGAAGCACTGCAATCGGCTGGATGTACGTTGAACAATGCGTTTATGACCTTATCGCTGCTCGCGCTGGTGGTTATTCCTGAACTGCGTTTGTCTGACATCGGACTGGTACGCATCTCTGCAGAGGGCATTGAACGGGTCTCTTTGTTTGATGAAACGAATGTGGATTAAGCAGATAAAGCAAAGGTAAAGCATCAAATGAGAGTATATCGAGTAATAAATATCGATGTTTCATTGCAAGCCTCGCCGCCTTCGGGCGGTTTTTTGTTTTGGAGAAGAAAACGCTTCCTGGGTCTACAGAATCGAAGTATTAAAAGGAAATATAGACTGAAGTCGTAATTGAAATTCTGATTTTTTACATATAACATTAAATTTTGTGACTTTTGGACTATATATTCAGAACTGTGAATTCCCGAAATAAGTTATATGATTCTTTCGTCGTGAGTCTTAAAGTTGATGTTGCGTATAAAAGCAGTTTGAATTCATCGTACTTCCGTAATCGTGCGAAAAATGAATCTTAAACGACATCCTTTTACCCGGATTTATACGTAAGAGCTGCCATAACTTCAAGGGAGTGTACAAATATGAAAATCAAAAAAGAATTTCGTTTTATTTTGCTTATGAGTTGTCTGGTACTGTGTTTAAGCACAGCCTGTTCTACCCGAGTGGATGCGGTAGGTTCGGTAGAACCTGTGGATAGTTATGCCACAATACATGGCAAGCTGGATCGGCCAGTGCGGGGGACGTGGGTGTGGGATACGACTCAAATTAGAAATAATGCGCAGGATATTTTAAGTTTTGCGAAGGCCAACAACATTAATACGATCTATCTGCAGATGAACCGGGACATTAAAATCCCTGAATATAAGAACTTTATCCGTCTTGCACGGGCTCAAAATATCGCTGTGGATATCATGGACGGACGTTCCGCTTGGGGACTGACTGAAAGCAGGGAACAGATAGCTTCCTTTATGGACTGGATTGAAGCTTATCAAGCACAGGCACTGGCTAACGAGAAATTTGCAGGGATTCATCTGGACATTGAACCTCATGTGCATCCGCAGTGGAAGATCAATCAAGCCAGCGTCATTACGCAGTGGCAGGGAAATGTGAATTATATTATAGACCGTGCTGCGCGTATGAAAATGCCTGTGGCCGCTGATCTGCCGTTCTGGCTGGACAATTACAAAATTCCGGGTTCAACGATGGCGGTAAGCAGCTGGATGATCCGCAAATTTGATTCCATTACGATTATGGCTTATCGGGATACAGCTGCTGCTATCTACAATGTGGCAAAGGATGAACTTATCGATGCGGCTTCTGTAGGTAAGAAAATATCGATTGCGGTGGAAACGAAGCAAAGCAAGGAAGGCGACTTCATTACCTTTTACGAAGAGGGAGACGCCTACATGGAAGAACAGTTGAAGCTGGTAGAGAAAATGGCGAGTGTCCACACTTCCTTTAATGGTTTTTCTGTACATGAGTATTCTTCATGGAAGACGTTAAGAAAGTAGAGCAACCCACCAAACCATAGAGGTTAACGTAAATAAAAGGTGCTTGCAGCTTACGTGCTGAAGGCACCTTTTTGTTGACCTTGTAAACATATATTCTATCAAAAACTCATCAATGGTAACCGTCGATGTGATTCATTCCTTTTTTAAACCAGCAAAGTCTCTGTAAACGTAACAGGCACCAGTGTCATATTTTCGGAAAATATTTTACGATACTGAGACGGTGTTGTGTTCTTGTGTTTCTTAAAGGTAGTAATGAAATAACTCAAATGCTCAAATCCAACATCCATAGCGATATCAACAATCTTATGATCCGTATTCTCCAGCTGTGCGCAGGCCTGCTGAACCCGATAATAATTGATGTAATCGACAGGGCTCTTCTGCACCAACTTTTTGAAAAAACGACAGAAATGTCCCTCGCTCATATTGGCTTCATCCGCCAGGTCTTTCAGCTTCAGCGGTTCAGGATAATGCTTATGAATGTAACTGAGCACTAATTTTAGACGCTCCATCTTATCCGGTGTGCCCCCGTTAACTGCGCTTTTGAGCGGAAGCACCTTCCGCTGTTCAAACATGCGAGCAAGCATGAGATAGAGATAGGCTTTCGTGGATATCTCACAGGTGTCTGTCCCGCTCGCGTGATCTGCGAAGATGCGTTTCAGATAGGCCAGAACTTCTGAACCCCAAGCTTCATCAGCTGTGATGTGATAGGGGAGCTGTATACTTTTTCGCAAAATAGGTCCAATAAACTTCTCCTGCACCGCATCAAACGTATGACTACCGAGCAGATCCGAATGAAACACAATGGAAGAAAATATACAAGGCTCATCGCCCATTAGATATCCTGCATGAATCTCACCTCGATGAATAAAAACAGCCTCTCCGGCCTTCACCTCAACCCGGTTCATGTCAATTTGAAACACAGCAGAGCCTTGCGTCACCATCGTAAACTCCATCTCATCATGCCAATGGCAATCGAGAATGCTGTCCCCATTTAATTGCTGAATATCGGGGTACACACTGACCGGATACATGGCATTGCCGTGGATTCGATCTTCCCGTAAATGCTCGCGTTCCATCATGAAACCTCCTTATGCATATAAATAGATGTAATCGTTTGCAAATTATTATAGGAATTCGTCAGAATTACGTTTGAAATATCAAAATACTGATATAAATGATCAAAATCCAAGAAGAAAATCGTCATTAATATCAATATCATTATAGTATAACTGAAGGAGGTAATCCAAGATGAAATTTACCGATGGCTACTGGCAGATCCGTGATGGATATCATGTTCAAAATCCGGCGGATATTCGAGATATTGTACAAAAGGGTGATTCCTTTACTGTATATGCAGCAACGAAACGCATTGAGCGCAAAGGCGATACACTGAACGGAACGTTGCTCAAAGCAACCTACAGCTCCCCGATGCCTGATGTTATTCGTGTGCAATTGAACCACCATAAGGGCAAAGTTAATCCAGGTCCCGAGTTTGCACTGAACACGCTGAATACCGATGTGCAAATTGCCCAGGATGAGAACGGTGCAGAGCTGAAAAGCGGAAATCTTCGTGTAACCGTGAACAAAACAAAAGGCTGGGATATCGGCTTCCATTATAATGAAAAACGCCTGACAGGAAGCGGCTGGAGAGGCCCGGCGTACATTGAGTCAGCATCAGAAGGTACGTTCTTCCGGGAACAACTGGAGCTGGGTGTGGGCGAGTATGTCTATGGCCTTGGTGAACGATTCACCCCGTTTGTGAAAAATGGCCAGGTTGTGGATATCTGGAATGAGGATGGCGGTACAAGCAGTGAACAGGCGTACAAGAACATTCCGTTTTATCTGTCGAACAAAGGATACGGTGTATTCGTCAATCATCCTGAGAAGGTATCCTACGAGATCGCTTCCGAGAATGTATCGAAAGTGCAGTTCAGTGTTCAGGGTGAGACGCTGGAATATTTCATTATCGGCGGTGCTAATCCGAAAGAGGTGCTGGATAACTACACTAAGCTCACAGGTAAACCGGCTCTGCCGCCGGCATGGACATTTGGTTTGTGGCTAACAACATCGTTTACGACAGATTATGATGAAGCGACCGTTAATCATTTTGTTGATGGCATGGCTGATCGTGATCTGCCACTATCCGTATTCCACTTCGACTGCTTCTGGATGAAGGAATATCAATGGTGTGATTTTGAATGGGACAAAGATATGTTCCCTGATCCGGAAGGCATGTTGAGACGGTTGAAGGACAAGGGACTCAAAATCTGTGCGTGGATTAACCCGTATATTGCCGAGAAATCCATTCTGTTCGATGAAGGTATGGAAAAAGGTTATCTTGTCAAGACAGCCGATGGCAGTGTATGGCAGTGGGATAAATGGCAGGCGGGCATGGGGCTGGTGGACTTCACGAACCCAGAGGCAACTGCATGGTACAAAGACAAGCTGAAAGGTTTGATTGACCAGGGCGTGGACTGCTTCAAGACCGACTTTGGCGAAAGAATTCCGACCGATGTTGTGTATTATGACGGTTCCGATCCGGTGAAAATGCACAACTATTATACCTTCTTATACAACAAAGCGGTATTTGATGTACTTGAAGAAAACCTGGGTAAAAACGAAGCCGCTCTGTTTGCCCGCTCAGCAACCGTAGGTGGTCAACAATTCCCCGTACACTGGGGTGGCGATTGCTCGTCCAACTATTCGTCCATGGCAGAATCACTGCGCGGTGGATTGTCGCTCGGTCTTTCCGGGTTTGGCTTCTGGAGCCATGACATTAGCGGTTTTGAAGCGACAGCCGAGCCTGATGTATACAAACGTTGGGTACAGTTCGGGTTACTCTCTTCACACAGCCGCCTGCACGGTAACGAATCGTATCGTGTGCCTTGGTTGTTCGATGAAGAGGCTGTCGATGTTGTGCGTGACTTTACGAAGCTGAAGCTTAGTCTGATGCCGTACCTGTTTAATTCCGCGGTAGAGTCCTCTGTGCAAGGATTGCCAATGATGCGGGCGATGGTGCTGGAATATCCAGATGATCCGACTTGTGCGACACTTGACTTACAGTACATGTTCGGAGATTCTATCCTGGTTGCACCGATCTTCAACAAAGAAGGTAACGTTCGTTATTACCTGCCAGAAGGTACATGGACCAATTATCTGACAGGGGTAAAAGTTCAAGGTGGGCGCTGGATCAGTGAAAATCATGACTTCAAAACACTGCCAATGATGATCAGACCGAACAGTTTGATCGCGGTAGGTGCGATAGACAGCAAGCCGGATTACGATTTTGCGGACAACGTATCATTGCATTTGTTTGAACTTGCCGACGGGCAGACAGCGCAAGCGGTTGTTGTAAATCAAAGTGCTGAGTGTGAGTTGCAAGTGACCGCCACACGTAACGGTTCGAAGCTGGAAGTTCGTGCTGAAGGTGCAGGCAAGCCATGGAAAATCGTGCTTCGGGGCATTGATTCCGTATCCAACGTGGATGGCGGATCACAAGAAGCTGGCGAGCAAGGCATCATCGTAACGGTATCAGCAGGTGCAAGCAAACTTACAATTGAGCTGTAACATGTTAGAATAGACCATAAAGGGACGGTGCCTGAAGGCGCCGTCTGTTCGTTTATTTATACGAAATAAATGCATAGTTCCTTCAAGGAGAGAACGGAAAGAGGGAGGCAATACAATATGGCACACCAACACTCAGATAACCAACAGCATGCAAATCAGAACCAACACCAACATTCGGGCTTACATAGCCCAATATCAGCAGAAGTTTTGCATGCACTGGTACATCGACATTTTGGAGATCACGTTGTCGTAAAACAGTACGGACTGCTGCAGGGTGGTCTGTTTAACACGACGTATCGCATCCAACTGGAGCATACGGCGATTACGGACGTCATTTTGCGCCTTGCACCGGAGGGTGTACAACCACTGCAACTGACGAACGAAAATCGTAAGCCGATAACCGAGTGTGATCCTTTATTTTCATTTGAACGCACAATGATGGCCTCGGAACCTGTCGTCTATGAGCATTACCGTAAGGCAGGTATTCCTGCACCGGAAGTACTGGCTTGTGATGACAGCGCTCAGGATGTTCCGCGAACCTATATGTTTATGGCGTTTATCCCAAGCGTGCAGCTTGATCATGCGTCTATCGAAGAGAAAGATAAAAATCATTTGTATACCCAATTAGGCATGTACACAGCCACCATGCATCGGATCGAAGGAGCATTATTCGGTTGGCCTCAGGCGGATGGCACGATTCGTGGATCGGATCACTGGTCTGAGGTCTTGATAGCTATCGCAGATGAAACAAGCAAAAAAGCGGCCCTAGTAGGGTTTATGCCTGGCATAGGCGAAAAGATTACGGCAATCTTCAAGCAAAATAAAGCTCTTTTTGATCAAATTAAACAACCTGTGCTTGTCCATAATGACCTATGGGCAGCAAATGTGCTCGTGCACGGTAAACAAGGGGGAATGAGCATTGCCGCTGTTATTGACGGAGATCGCTCGATGTTCGCCGATCGGGAATACGAGGCCATCCTCAACACGGATTCTGCCGCATTTCACGCAGGTTACGGCCGTTCCCTTGAATCCTCACCAGAAGGGCAAGCACGCCGGCTTGCGTATCGTCTATTGTCCTCATACTTTAACGCCTACGTTCATCAGCATCAGGTAGACCAACCGGAAGATGGCCGAATATTTGAGGAGCGTACGTTGGATTTGTTGGAAAAGTGGAAGATCGAACAATTCCGCTAATGGAACCTATCCATTTTGACATATGCTGAATAATCGCCCCCGGATTAACCAACAATAACGCTGTTGTGTGTAGAATCTGCGAAGGTGGTTAGGGTATGTCTGATAAAAAGTGGGACCTTGTCGCACTTGCTTCCATCCCTGTTATTATGACACTGGGGAACTCCATGCTTATACCGATTTTGCCACAGATTGAACGGGAATTGAAGGTATCTTCATTCAAGGTCAGTATGCTAATAACGGTATATGCTGTAGTGGCCATCTTGCTCATTCCATTGGCAGGATATTTATCGGATCGATTCGGCAGGAAAGCCGTGATTATTCCCAGTCTTGTCATTGCAGCAGCCGGAGGTGCTGTGGCCGGGATTGCCGCATGGTTCATGAGCGGTAATATCGCCTATTGGACGATTCTTGGGGGAAGGTTTTTGCAGGGAGTGGGTGCAGCAGGCGCATTTCCGATTGTCATCCCTCTTGTTGGAGATATGTTCAAGAATGAAGATGAGGTTAGCAAAAGTCTGGGTATTATTGAAACTTCAAACACCTTTGGCAAAGTGCTTAGTCCGATTCTAGGTGCTGCGCTGGCGGTGTGGTTGTGGTATTCGCCGTTTTTAGCGATTCCAGTACTATGCCTCATTTCACTTGTGCTCGTAGTATTTTTGGTGAAAACACCGAAGAGGAAGGAAAAACCGCCTACATTTTCGGAATTTGTTGCTTCTATCCGTGACGTTCTCAAAGTAAAGGGACGCTGGTTGTACGCTTTGTTTGCGATCGGTGGAATTTGTATGTTTCTTATTTTTGGCGTCCTATATTATCTTTCTGAGACGCTGGAGAGTGAGTTTGCGCTCAAAGGTGTAGTCAAAGGACTGGTTTTGGCCATCCCTTTGGCTTCGTTATGTCTGGCTTCGTTTTTCGCAGGCAAGTGGATTGGTAAAAATAAATCACGCATGAAATGGCTCGGTTTTGCCGGACTAGCCTTGGTAACGGTATCGCTGGGGATCATCGGCATGTTCGATAATATTTACGTTGTGGTGGGATTGTTCACCCTAGGGAGTGCGGGTATTGGTGCTGCACTGCCATGCCTCGACACGTTGATTACAGAAGGTGTAGACAAAAAGCAACGTGGTACCATTACAGCCCTGTTCAGCAGCATGCGTTTTATCGGCGTATCGCTCGGTCCACCCATTGTTTCTTTGTTGATCGGTTCTCACCATTTTTTGCTTTTTGGCATTCTGGCTGCGTCAGGTGCTGTCGGAGGTCTGCTCACATTACTGGCGGTTAAACCAGAGAAAAAAGGCGAGCCTACTTCTGGGAGTGATGAGAAGCAAGATGATCAGGAGAAGCAGGACGAAGAAGACAAGCACGGTAATAAAGAGAAGCAAGACGGTCAAGACAAGCTACGCAAAAGGCGTGTGCAAGAAAGTGAAACCGACCAAGGATACAGACCTTCGCCACTGCGCCGCAAAAAAAGTCCTTACTGACGGGTGGATGGAATACTCCCTTACTTTAAAGGGAAACCTGAAAACGCGTTTACGTCTCAGAAAGCAGCGTAGCTGCTTGCCAGATGTAAACGCGTTTTTTGTACTGAATACGTCACAGGTGATATTGTCAGTGTGGATATTTTTATGAACACCCATGTTAAGGTAAGGCCTCAGTAAATACATATTATGAAGGAAAACGTAATTATCTATTAGTTTCTTTTATCAGGTGCTACTTGCACATCACTCGTATCATGTGAAGCAGCGCTATCCGTTGCCGTGATATGTGTATGGGATAACAGCGGATGTGTTTCGATCTGGAAACTGCCACTTCGTTTACCCTGAATCAGATAGATCAGCAGGAACAATGCCATAAATAAAACAGAGTAGCGGTACATTTCCGTATAACTTGTCAAGGAAGCGATAGCGCCAAGCAGAATTGCACCCGTAGCAATACCAAAATCAAGTGTGTTCAAAAACATCCCGTTCGCCATCCCCCTTTGAGCAGGGGCGACGACTTGAATCATCCAGGTCTGTATGGATGATTGCATAGAGCCATATCCAATACCATAGATAAAAGCAGCGACAAACAAGATGGGCATCGTCGTTGCCCAGGAAAGCGTGACAAGTCCAAGTGCGATACATATTGCCCCAGGAATCAATAAAGCTTTAGGACCCTTACTGTCGTAAATTCGACCGGCGAACGGTCTGACGAGTAGAACAGCCAGTGCATTAAACAGGAAAAACAGCGCTGGGTTAGCGAGATGCGCTTCTTTGCCATACAAAACGATAAATCCAACCAATCCGCCGTAGGTAATAGACAGCAAACCGTTCAGCACACTTGGAAGGATCAGTTTTCGGTTAAACGGAGCCTTTTCTTTAGAACTCGGTTTTGCTCCTGAAACAGATGCAACATCGCGAGTAGCTTGCTCTTGATGTGACGATTGCATCGAAATAGCCTGCGTAGTCTTTTTCTTGGCTATTTTTTTACGTGTCAGGCTGTAACTGAGTGGATAGATCACAGCAATCACTCCGGCTGTACTGAGCATAAGGGTGACAAACCCAGCTCCTTGTAGCAAAGTGACACCGATAATCGGCCCCATGGACATCGCCAGACTGGTGGACAATCCAAAGTAACCCATGCCTTCGCCCATTCGTTTGACGGGTACAATATCAGATGCCATGGTTGGAAATGCAGTGCTGCTGAGCCCGAATCCAACCCCAAACACCATGCGGAGCAGAAGCAGAACAGCGATACCCGCAGCAAAATAATAGCCGAGCGTAGCAAGCAGGGCTACAGACAAGCCAATATAGATCATCGCATTACGAAAACCTTTCTCAAGCGCTTTCGCAGAAAAGAGTCGTGCTACGATGGCACTTAATGCAAACAGGCAGGTGAACAGGCTGACTTGAAATGCATTGGCATGGAATCGATCCTGTACATAGGAAGGTAATGGTGAAACGATCATGTGTAGCTGCAGAAATAATAGAAAATTACACAGCATGAGCAAAATAAAATCGGTCGTCCATAATCGGACAGGTGCAGATTGTTCTTTCATGGTGAAACATTCCCCCTGAGTTGTAATAGTTACAGATTGTGATTAATGAGGGAAAGAGTATGTTTAAATGCTTCCATCTGGTCTTCCGGTATACCTTCAGCAAGTTTTTTATTCATTTCTCTTTCAATTGGAACAAGCACATCAATTAATGCTTTGCCATCTTTGGTAGGATACAGCAGATAGGCTCTACGGTCCTGGTCGCTCGTGCGGCGCTCGACCCAGCCTTTTTTCTCCAGTAAATCGATAATCCGTGCGGTGGTGGGCTGGTCTTTGAACACAAACCCTGCCATTTCTTTCTGATTAACGCCTTCCTTACGTACCACATTAAAAAGCACAGAAAATTGCTCTGTGGTAATATCGTAGGGTTTAAATTGTGCCGCTAGAAGGGCAGATGTTTTGCGGTGGGTGAGTCCGAGCATAAATCCGACGGACTGCTCCAAAGAATAATCCATGAATTGATGAACCTCGCTTCCGTAGAAAATGTCTCTAAAATTCATATAGTTGTTATAACAACTATATGTGGAACAAGTAATTTTGTCAAAGGAAATGGTAGTGCCGCAGGAGCGGAGCACATCGATGCAAAACGTTAAAAATCCTGCTAGAATAGGGATGAAACGGCTTCCAAAGTAATAAAAAATTTGTTATGTAAGGAGCGTTTAATAATGCTGAAAAATATTCCTGCGATTCTTCCGCCAGAGTTACTTAAATTGATGTCCGAAATGGGACATGGGGATGAACTTGTGCTAACGGATGCGAACTTCCCTGCTGCCAGTCATGCTGAACGTTTAGTACGTTGTGATGGCATAGGCACTGTGCAGCTATTGGAAGCTATATTACAGCTATTTCCGCTAGACACCTATGTAGAGCGACCAGCCGCTGTCATGCAGGTGGTTAAAGGTGATCCGGTCATTCCGATCATCTGGGAAGATTATCGGCGGTTAATCGAGGAATACGAGGATATGAGCGAAGCACTCGAATACGAGGATCGTTTTGATTTTTATGATCGTGCCGCCAAAGCTTATGTCATTGTGGCAACGGGTGAACGTGCTCAGTATGCAAACCTCATTTTGAAAAAGGGAGTTATTTTCCCTGAACCAGGACATGTTCAAGAGCGGCTGAATTCAGAAACCTATTAAAATCCATATGCGTTTAGGGCGACGGAGCTGGCGAGGCTTTCGTCGTTTTTTTACGTTTGCCTGATCGGAGCCAGTAGACGGCGACGTATACGATGGGCATGGATTCCACAAGCAGGGTGAAAGCCGGTATGGCGTAGGAACGGATTGCAAGCTCGTAGGCAGCTGCATCTCTGGCATATTGCATCACAATGACGGCAGCCGTCCCTGCAATAATAAACGTAAGGGACTTGTGTTGCCGTACACCGCTGATGCTGGATAGACAGACCGAGGAGACGTATAACAGAAAGGAGCTGCGTGTAAACATCGTTGTTGACCAGATGGCGATCAGAACAGGATCAAGGTTGTCCAGAAAATCACCGTATCGTGCAAAACGGACCAATTCCAGTAAAGGATACCTTAGACTCGCTGCCACATAAGGACCGAAATTCATCAGGATAAAGACCCAGAAGAACAGAATAAAGATGACAACAGTGCACCCTGCCCACACCATGCTTGTAAACATGGGACGCCTGAATGCGACAGCAGGAGCAAGGAATAGAAACAGCATCCATTCAGAGAACCACGGCATAGTGGAGATAGAGCCCATAAAAATTTCGGACCAGTCATGATGAGTTGCCATAGCTATCAAGATTTCCGGGTTACCTCCGCCTCCCACAGAGGGCATTAACAAGGATGAGGTGAGAAGCTGAACCAGAAATATGCCCTCAGATATAAAAACGATCGCTACCAGTCCTGAACGTGCTGTCAAACAAATACACAGAAGGGTAATGGAGGACGTTAGCCAGATCGGTGTCTGGGGCAAGTACATCGATTGCAAAAAGATAATGAAGTTCTCCACATCAATGGAGAGCAGATACAGACATAACAGCGCGATTAAACTGGTGAAAAAACGATGTATCATTTTGCCGACCACTTCTTCACCATAGGAGAGCCAAGCTCGGTCAGGGTAGAGCGAGCCCAAACGATACGTGAACATCAGAAGGATCAAACTAATCAGGAACCCACCAATGGTTGAAATCCAGCCTTGATATCCGCTCATTTTGAACAATCGCTGCAGAAGAAAAGCCACAGGCTCGGAGTACAGGTACACAAACATAAAACGGTATGCCTGTCCGGAGGTAAGGTGATTCACGGCTGTTTCCCCTTTCTTTATAACATGAGATGGTCAACCCATCCGAATAACAGCAACAGTACCTGATTGGGATTGGGCCAGGTCGGCCAGATCAATGCCAGTGTGTTCCAAGCGAGGAACAGCGTAAGTACGGCAAAATAGGATCGTTTTATGGATTTTTTACTCGTTTTAACAGCAGGCCAATCCAGTAAATATAGGCCCGCGAAGAGCAAGACAGCAAACACAAGATCAAACCTCCTTGAAAGAGCCCAGACAGCTGTACATTTTAGATTCTAGAAACTGGACTCTGAGCCGACAAACTGGATGTCGACAGCGGTATGCACATCAAACTGCAGTTCATTCTTAACATACTGGTTCCAGACAGGACGAAGTTTTTTCCAGGTTGCAGGATGCCTCCATTCAAGCCGATATCCGAGCGAAAGGATATCCGCCCCATGACGCTTCGCCTTATGCAACGCAGAAGTTAGGTATGCAGTAATCTGTTCATTGACGGCTTGTTCGATATCCTTAACACTGAGGACATCTTTTACTTTTAATACGGGAATCACGGAGATCAATTCAGCCTTCCCTGTAAGATGAATGGTGAAAAAAGGCTCGCCATTCCGGAGCTCAGCTTGTATCTTGGACTTCATATCAAACAGTGACATACTAGCCTTTTGTTTGCGTGTACGCACGGATAGTGTCAATGTATCCAGTTTCTCTGAAGCCCAGGCCACCCCGCGAGCCTCTTGCTCTGTCAGCGTATCAACCATTCGCATCTGCCTGAAAACAGCGCCACCAATCTGGCTGACCCACTTTTTAGTTTCGCCTTCTTCGCTCGCCATAGGTTTTATCCGGGAGTCTAATATGGAGGCGGCAAATCCTTGATTCATTTTGTCAGCGGCAAGGATGTTCAGCATCTGTGTCTTTAACAAATTTTCCTCGGTGGAAAACTCCCGTAACACATCGCTGGGGGTTTCCTCAAAAACAGGTGTCAAATCGGAGATGTCTTTGGCTTTGCCTTGGGCAACCATGGCGTAACTGCTTAGATGAAAGAGTGGCTGGCGTGAAATCCAGGCCATCGTGTCATCAATTCCCTCCCGTGCATAATCTTGTCCAAAGACAATTACACGAGTATGCCCCCATGAAATTTTCCGCGTTAAATCCGTCTGAATTTTCTCGATAGCATCAGCAATGGTGGGCGCAGTTGCGGAAACCGATGCATAAGGAGCTTTACCTGTTCCGCTTCCTTCGGGAGACAGACGATTGGGCAGGGGCATGCTTAGCGTGACCTCGATCTCCCCTGGATTGTCTGTGGTATCAACAAAAAGAGTGGTTATAAAGGTGCGTTCATTAATTTCTACTTTGGACCAGCACCCGGTGCAGACGATGCAAAACATGCAGATTAGTCCAAGTTTTAGTGACCACTGCTGGATATTCGTATCTTTCGCAGCCCTGATGTTTCTCATGTCGTATCCTGCCGTGGTTCATTATCCGGTGTGTAAGCCTGGGTTCTTTTTTTCATGCCGAACCAAGGGACACGAATAAATGTATCTTTGAGATCTCGCAAGACGAAAGGAGCAAAGGGTTGCATATAGGGAACGCCGAACGAGCGAAGACTCACCATGTACCAATAGATCAGGTAGACAGAGATGACCACCCCGAACAAACCAAGGGTACCGCCCATAAGTAACACTGGAAAACGCAGTAACCTGAAAGCTAGCCCGAGCTCGAAATGCGGAATGATAAACGAGGCGATGCCCGTAATCGAAACGATAATGACTAGAGGTGCAGAGACAATGCCCGCCTGAACAGCGGCCTGTCCCACCACGATTCCACCAATAATGGACACCGTTTGCCCCAGTGGCTTTGGAATACGTATTCCGGCCTCCCGCAGCCCTTCAAACGTAATTTCCATCAGAAGTGCTTCAACCAGCGCCGGGAACGGGATATTCTCTCTAGCCGATGCAATGGTAATTAACAAGTTGGTGGGGATGATCTCCGGATGAAAAGTCGTGACCGCCACATAGGCTGAGGGTAGCAAGAAAGCGACGATGGCAAACAATAAACGAATCAGCCGAATAAACGTAGCGGAATGAAACCGCTGATAATAGTCCTCGGATGATTGCATCAGAGAGAAGAACGTAACCGGAATAAGCAGGGAGAAGGGAGTACCATCTTGCATTACAGCGATCCGTCCTTCAACCAAAGCGGCCGCAACCGAGTCGGGCCGTTCCGTATATTGATATTGTGGAAAAGGAGAGAGCGGATGATCTTCAAGGAATTCAGAGAGGTAACTCACGCCCAGACTACTATCCATGTTGATTTCACCTAGACTCGTCAATACATTTTCCAAAATATCAGGTTTGCACAGTCCTTGAATGTAGATTACATATACTTCAGTTTTTGTATATTTTCCGATGCTGAATTGAATCATCTTGAGATCAGGGTGTTTGATCTTGTGACGTAACAGCGACATGTTTACGTGGATATCTTCGATAAAAGCTTCTTGCGGGCCAACGACAACGACTTCATTGGTGGATTCGGGAACAGAACGTTTTTGATAACTAGGTATAGAAAAAACAAGCATGCTTGACATGCCTTCCAGCCACAGTGCAACATTCCCGGAAACAAGGTCATTCACAACAAGTTCCGCAGTATCCGCGAGCCTATTTTCGATTGAAAAAAAAGTCCCGCTTACGATCTGGCCGATTAAGTCGGAGCCGACCTCGGTTCGTACAGCCGCTTCAAGCAATGGTTTGACAATCGCTTCCCGTAGGACCTGGTTATCAATAATGGATTGAATGTAGAGCACGGTACAGGAAACGGGCCCAATCTGAAGTGGCTGGTACATCATATCGGATACACCGATAAGTCTGGACTGTACTTGCAAGAGCATGTTTTCTTTCATAGAGCTTTCCTCCTGACTGCAAGATGAAACAGCATCTGTCAGTGAACAACGATCACTATAGTGTGCAACAATTGGGTAGAAATATACTTTATGCCTGGCATGTTTCGGGAAAGGGGACATAAATGCAAACTTTACTCCTGTTGATGAATGGGGGAAAGGTATGATTTCTTTTACAATGAACTTAAGGAAGATTTGATTCGATGGATGTGTATCGTAAGCAAATGAATGAAGTGAAAGAGGGGGAAAAAGTACGTGGAAAATACAAAGAGAATGACAATTAAAATTAGACAAGCGACTTTAAATGATATTTCGGAAGTATCGAGGCTTTTTAATGAGTACCGCATATTTTATGGTCAACATTCGGATCTAGAGGCAGCGACCTTTTTCATTAAAGAACGAATGAGTAAGCAAGAATCAATGATTTTTGTTGCTGAGTGTAACGAAGGGAGAGAAGAAGGTTCAGTCGCAGACACAGTCATGGGTTTGGTACAGATTTATCCCAGTTATAGTTCCGTCTCGATGGGACTGATCTGGATTCTCAACGACCTGTTCGTGGACTCAACATATCGGCAGCAGGGGATAGCCCGAAAGCTGATGCAGGCCGTGATGAAGCAAGCGAAGAAACAGCAGATTCTTCGTATTGTACTTTCTACGGCGATCAGCAATCGGCAGGCACAAGCATTATATGAATCCGAAGGATATACACAGGATCAGAGCTTCATGTATTATGAATGTAACGTCGAGCGTGAACATGAATCCTGATTAAAATGCTATAGATCATCTGGTATTGTCGGGATGAGGAGGGATAACCAGATATGATGCAGTGGATTGCGATGATTACGATGTTGATAGATCATATCGGAGCTGTGTTTTTTCCACATGTGGTTGAACTGAGAATCATCGGTCGTATTGCTTTTCCAATCTATGCCTTTGCCGTATTTATCGGCTACAAGCATACACGTAATGTTCAGAAATACATATGGCGGTTATTCTGGATCGCAGTGATTTCCCAAGTTCCGTTTATGGCTGCGTTTAATCATTTTTCATTAAATGTGGTCTGGACCCTGTGGTCGGCACTGCTTGTTCTGCTGGCCCTAGATAAGCTTCCTTCGAAGCTGATTAGTATCCCGATTGCGATCGGGGCGGGATGGTTAATGGAATGGTCACATATGGATTATGGTATGTATGGCCTGCTTCTCGTGCTGTTATTCCGTTATTTCAAAGGGCCGATGCTGGTTATGGCACATGTTATATTAAATGCCTTTTACCTGATGCTGCACCATAGTTTTCTGCAGATGTACAGCGTAATTGCAACAACTGGTATTGCCATCGCACAGTACTACCAAGCAGGTTTCCGTTTGAAAGGACCCCGGTGGATCTGGCGTTATTTCTATCCGGCTCATCTTGCTATCATTGCAATAATCCGCTGGCTATAGTTTTTGTGATGCAAAGATAGCGTATAAAGGGGAACGTTATGATGACGGGCTAGCCATTTTTGACTCATCTTTATGCAAAAAAGCCACTTATCGCCGTAACGCGATAAAGTGGCTTTTGCTTTATTAATTTCTATTGATATCGTTATCCAACATATCGTTTAATCTGCAACCGTGGTTGTACCATAATTCGGACGAATTGCTGCTGGGAAATAACCGATCTGAACCGCATAGCCCAGCATGGTATGAATGAATCGCTCATCGGTCTTGGCGCAGAAGATTCCTGCTGGTTCGACATAAGCCGTTGTTACCGGCGATGCATACGCATATGCTGAATCCTTCGCTCCGTCACCTTCCAACTGAGCGATCGCAAGTTGCAGAGCTTCTGGCTCTTTGGCAATGGTTGTATCAAACAGCCAGTGGTGATAGTCTTCAAACGGCATCGTTTCGACATCGTAACCTGCACGTTTCACGGCTTCTACTAAGGCATCATACCGGATCGGCTCCGGATTACAGATGTGGAACACACGTCCAGCCGTATCCTGACGTAAGGCCAGATGCACGATTGCTTCGCTGGCATAATTGATCGGGGTAAAGTCCATCAGCCAGTCCGCGGCAGGCGCTTTGCCCAGCAATAACATTGCTTTGATCATGCGGTAGATCGCATTGCTATCGATATTGGTCTGAAAACGACCCGTACGAGAATCACATGTCAGGTTGCCTGCACGGTAGATACTGACTGGCACGCCTTCTTCTGCGGCGGTCATGAGTACTTTCTCCGCTTCGAGCTTACTGTCGGAGTAAACGTTGTCCACATGTAAATCTTCCGGGAAACGGTCATATTGCAATGTCGATTCCCATTGTCCACTGAGGGCCAGATCTTCGGGTATGCCCATCGTTGATATGTGATGGAACGAAGCCCCTTTTTTGTTACGTATCAGGTCTAACAGAGCAACTGTGCCTTCGACATTGGTTTTAGCGAACTGCGCCGCCTCCCCGAAATGACGAACATCAGCCGCGCAGTGAATGATACGGTCAATCCTTGACTCAAGCAACGATTGTTGCTCAGCGTCAAGACCCAGGTTCTTTTCCTCCAAATTCCCCTCAACAATCACAACACGATCTTCAAGCTGGTCAGCAAGTTGTTTGCCGAAATAACCTTGCATCACTTTGCTTAAACGTGCCATTGCTGTCGTGCCATCGCTTGGGCGACGAACAAGCGCGTAGATCCGTGCCGAAGACGTCACAATTAACTGTTGCAGTACATGTGAGCCCAGATAACCGGTCGCACCCGTCAATAGCACATGCTCAGGCTGAAGAATGTTCGGATATCCAAGCTGTGTAGACAGTTCCACCGGATGTTCGGAAAGTTGCGTGATGATGCCATTTGCAGTGGATGTCCGTTTCGCTGGTTCACGTTGCTCCGTTAAAAGTATGGCTCGGCGAGCAAGAGCACGAATTGTTTTTTCTGCAAAGAAATCAGCGATTTTCAGCTGCGGATAATGTGGTTTCAGAAGAACCAGTACATGGATGACTCGCAGGGAGTCGCCACCAATACTGAAGAAACTGTCTTCGACACCAAACTCTTCGTGTTGTAAAATCTCCTTCCAAGCATGGAAGAGTATAGATTCCGTTTCTGTCTCGGGCATCACGCGGTCTGGCTGATCGGTATGACGTTCAGCATGTGGCATGGACACCATGGCCTTACGGTTGATTTTCCCTGTTGGGGCAATAGGCATCTCATCCAGCTGGCAAATCCATTTGGGTACGAAGTACGATGGAAGTTTCTCTGAAAGTGTTGCTTTGATATCCGTTACGGAAAGGGTGCTTCCATCTTTGGACGTAAAGTAACCCACGAGCATGTTTTGGCCGTCCGCTTCCTTCTTTGCAATAACGGCAACATCCTGGATCTGTTCCAGTCTGGCCAGATGATCTTCGATTTCACCGATTTCGATTCGGTGACCCCGAATTTTCAGCTGAGAGTCACTGCGTCCCACATATTCCAGTAATCCGGTATCCAGCATTTTGGCAATATCCCCGGACTTGTAGATTTTTTCACCAATCGCAAACGGATTATCAATAAAGGATTGCTCTGTGCGCTCCGGCAGGTTCAAGTACCCTTTGGCAAGTGCAGGAGTTGCGATATACACTTCGCCTGGTACGCCTACAGGGCATAGCTGGTGTTCTTCGTTGACAATGTATACTTTGTAATTATGAATAGGTCTGCCAATCGGAATATTAACAACGTGTCCCGGGACCTGTTCACTAATCCGGTGTGTCGTGGTGGCCACGGTGCATTCTGTTGGCCCATATACATTAACGATGTCAATCTGATTGCCAAATTTGCGTTGGAAAGCCCGAACCTGCTCCCCGTAGAGAGCTTCTCCAGCTACGGTGATGATACGCACTTTTTCCAGTTTATGAAAGCCTTCATCTGACAGATAAGAGGCCAGTTGATTAAAGAAAATCGTTGGCAATATCGTAATAATGGTCGTCCCTGTTCTTTGGATTGCACTTGCAAACTCTTCAATAGATACTCGTTCTTCCGCCGACAACAGATAAAGCTCGGCTCCATAGAACAGAGCACCGATCGTATCCCATACGGATGCATCGAAGCTGTATGTGGCAAACTGCGTTAATACATCGCCAGGTTGAATGTCGCAGTCACGCTGTACAACACTGCCCAGATTGGTGACACCCCGGTGAGCGATCAGTGCGCCTTTCGGTCTGCCAGTAGAGCCTGAAGTATAGATGACGTAAGCGAGATCATCAGGTTTGATATCCAAGTTCGGATTGCTGGCAGCAAATCCTGCAAGTCGTCCGTCCACGGAAAGAATGTGACGTACCGTAGAAATGCCGGAAAACAATGCTTTAGCTTGATCGAACGAGGCTTCTGTTGTCAGTACAAACGGAGAAGCCGTATCTTCGACAATGTAACTGTTCCGTTCTTGCGGATGTTCGGGATCAATCGGCACGTAGGCACCGCCTGCTTTAAGAACACCGAGCAACGAGATAATCGTATCCAGGCTGCGATCCATAAAAATACTTACAAATTCACCTTGCTTTAATCCGTTGGATATTAACACGCGAGCAACCTGATTCGCGCGTTCATTTAATTCCCGGTACGTATAACTCGCTGAAAGTGAGGTAATCGCCGGAGAATTCGGGTATGCCGCAGCGACGGCTTCAAACCAGCCATGGATGGTCGGATGCGCTGGCTCAAGTACCGCGGTGTCATTCATTTCCCGATAGAGCAATCGGTCTGAAGCAGTCAGTATGTCTACTGCACCGATTGCTTTGTGATCATCACGCAAGAGAGCGAGAAGTAATGTTTGAAAATACTCCGCATATCGCAATATCGTTGATTCTTGTAACAACGAACGGTCATAAAACAGATCGAGAATCATCTCGTTCTGATCATAACGCACGTTCCAATTCATCACCTGAGGTGCCTGAGGCAACTGGACACTGTTTAGCATAAACAGTGTCTCAGGATATCCTCCGGTTTGTTGTGTATAAGGAATCTGAAGTTGCCGTGTAATCTGTTCGAATAATTCACTGAAAGTTGTCTTGCCCTGAAGCTCTAATGAAAGATAAGAAGCTGCCTGATCCGGAGCAAGTACTCCAATCGCGAGCTCCTCTTCAGCAGACAATCGGAATAACAAGGCTGCATAAGCTGAAAGGAATGCAGGGTACACCATCTGTTCCCCAAACTTCTGATTAAGTTCACGACTCAATGACGCTTTCAATGTAATATGAGTAGACTCATAAGAGAATGTTTGCTGGCGACGTCCATAATCCAACGGAATCTGAAGAACAGGCAAGCCAGATTCCACGGAGTGGGAGAAAGATTGGTTTTCAATCACTTCAGGTATCCTCCTTGGTTGAAACCGAGTGTTAGTTATTTTTTTATTGCTGTTTGCTTACATTGAAATGAGAAATCAATTCCTGTAGTTCTTCAGACATATCGTTGAGTCGAGTAGAGGAGTCTACCAACGTAATCAGAGAAGCCTTTTGCTCGTCTACAGATACAGAGATCTTTTCACTGCTATCAGCTGTCTTGCTTACACTTGCAGACAAGTCATCCGCTGTTGCGGTCATCTCTTCTGTGCCTGCTGAAATTTCCTGGGTTGCACTTGAAACTTCCTGGATTTGGTGGGATACCTTTTTCGCTGCTTCCAGGATTTCATCAAATAATTGACCGGTTTGATCCGCTACGGAGAGACCTGTATCTACTTCAGAAGTACCTTGTTCCATGGCTTGTACAGCTTGTTTAATACCGGCCTGAATCTCTTGAATCAATACGCCAACCTGACTGGTTGCCTGTTCGGACTGTTCGGCGAGCTTACGTACTTCGCCAGCAACTACCGCAAAACCTCTTCCTTCTTCACCTACACGAGCCGCCTCAATGGATGCATTAAGAGCAAGCAAATTAGTTTGGCTTGAGATCCCCGAGATTATGTTCAGAATATCACCGATTTCCTGTGAACGGCTCTCCAGCACTTCGATCGCTGAAGCTGTATTTTTCACAGATTGCGTAATCAGGTTCATTTGCTCGGATACCTGACGAACTACAGTATTACCTTGTTGTGAACGACGCTCCATCTCATAGGCTTCGTCCGCAACACTTGCGGAACTACTCGCAATGGTCTGGATTACGGTAGCCATCTCGGACATTGCGCGTGCACTATCACGGGTAGCCTGTTCTTGTGAACGGATGTTTGTACTAATATGAGTAACGTTATTGTTAATGGAGTCTGCATTTTCACTGTTGCGCTCAGAGACTTCATAGAGTTCCTTCGCAGACTGGTTTACTTCCTGGGAGGTCATTTGCACTTTAACGATCGTGTCGTTGATACGGCGTACCATGACATTGAATTTTTCGTTTACAAGTCCCAGATCGTCTTTTCCTGTCGGGATGTTGACATCCAGATTACCTCTGCTGACTTCATCGATGCCTTTGATCAGATGACGAATCGGAGAGAGGGTATTTTTCACGACAAGATATTGAATAATGAGGAACAGAAGCAAGAACGCTACCAGAATAATAACTCCATTTAATAACAAGGAATTCAGACCTTTTGGAACTGCGCTGGCATCCGCATCCACAGCGAAGTATGCAAAAATTTTGCCGTTGCTGTCTTTGATCGGATAAGCAATGGTCGTCCAGGTTCCGAAGTCATCGGAATAAAAGGTGGTGAACGTTGGACGATCGGTATTTAGCATCTCTTTCAGAGCATTGGCTACAACGACAGGTTGTTCGTACATATCGCCAATATTTACATTGTCGCTCTGAAAAGCCTCTCTCAGGTTTGTTGGCATCGCAACAAGGGAAGTTAACCGTTTGTTGTCGCCGCCAAGCTCCACACCGAAGATATAGGCTTGTGCAATGTTAGGATAATATTTTTGCATTTCGTCGAAATAAGCTCTTAGTTTCGTCTGAGCAGTACCTTCGTAGCTGCGCTCTGTAATTGCAGTTTGTACATCTGCCGCATTGATATCTTGAGCCCACTTTTTCGTAATCTGCGCTACTTGTCCATGCAGTTGATCAACCAGAATCGTTCTTTGGAAGTAATAACTGCTTGCAATCAGAGCCACGCCAATAATGATGATGTTGGTAAATGAGAGCAATAGGTTCTTAGAGAAAAACGACATGTTTTTCCAACTCAATGATTTCACTAAACTCCACTCCTGATCTTCTGTAAATTAAAAATCTGTAAGATGCGCTTTTGGAGCAAAAAGTTACTTCATTCTGTCATCTCCTTCTGAAGGGAAAGTGCGACAATGGTCTTGGTTTTCTTAGTCACTATGCAAGACTTATGTACCTTTTGAAACCAGTGTGTCTAATTATTAAAACACATCTATATCTATTATGTCGTGTAAAATGTCGTTAATTTGAATAGTTTTGTTAAAACTTTTTTAATATTTTACGTATTTATGGACATATCTTTCTTTTTATAGGTAATTAGTACTGTTTATTTTTAAAAATTGCCATTTTTTAGTTTCATTCTGTATTCTATAACATAGCGGGAAAAATTACACCATTTATCATCAGAAAGCCGATCTTAATCTGTTCAGGAAGCTTGGATATACATCGGATGAGGTTTTATCTATAATAACTACATAATGGTTTATACAAATTAATGAGCAGGCGGGGGTTAAATAATGAATCTGAAGCAGATTGCAGCAGAACATGCGGCAGCGTTCGTTGAAGATGGAATGAAAGTTGGTTTGGGCACAGGCTCAACCGCATATTATGCGATATGTCGAATTGGGGAGCGGGTTCGGGAAGGTCTGAACATTCAGGCAGTAGCTACCTCAGAGGCTTCAGACAAGCTGGCACGAGAATGGGGTATTCCGATTATTCCTTTTGACCAGATTGGACGACTAGATCTGACGATTGATGGGGCGGATGAAGTGGATCCGGATTTTAACCTGATCAAAGGCGGTGGCGGAGCTCTATTGCGTGAAAAAATAGTGGCAGCAAATAGCGATAAGCTGATCATTGTTGCTGACGGTAGCAAGGCTGTACAAAAACTGGGGAAATTCCCTTTACCGGTCGAGGTTGTACCCTTTGCATCGGAATGGACTTTTCAGGCGCTTGAGAACATGGGATGTCAGCCGGAGTGGCGGATGGATGGGCAAAAACAATACCTTACGGATAACGGAAATCTGATTGCAGACTGCCATCTGGGGGCCATTGCCGATGCTTCCGAACTTAACGTACAACTGAATATGTTACCAGGTGTCGTGGATAATGGACTATTTGTGAAGATGGCGGACGTTGTGATCATTGCCAAAGAAGACGGCACTATCGACGAACTTCACCGTCCGTAACGAATTTGACGGAAAGTTGGTGTCATGATCTAGAATGAGAGAATTTCCCCTTAGAGATGATGAGCTTGTTCTTCGAATCGTGGAGCAAGATGACCTTACTGAACTTTATGAGCTGATTTATAAGGATGACAATCCCGAATGGAAAAAGTGGGATGCACCTTATTATCCGCTGGAGCATGAGCCATACGAGCGTTTTGTGCAGCATACACTTGCACGGTTGGAAGCAGATCAAAAAGCAGGGCGGCCAGCATCCCTTCGAATCATTGAGGCAGACGGAGAAATCGTTGGAATGATCAGTTATTATATTGAAGATCCGTTATCGATGTGGCTTGAGATGGGAATTATCATCTACAAATCTTCTCGATGGGGGAGGGGGATCGGTACACGTTCACTTTATATGTGGTCAGGTCATTTATTTGAAAATCTGCCCATCGTGAGGGTTGGACTGACTACGTGGTCTGGTAATGAGCGAATGATGCAGGCTGCAACAAAGATCGGACTGCAAATCGAGGGGCGGATGCGGAAGTGCCGGCTCGTTCTTGGAGAGTATTATGATTCCATTCGGATGGGCATGCTCCGCGAGGAGTGGGAGCAGAAGTTATCCGGTGAAACGGACGGAAATGTATATAACTGATGGAGGATTATAGAAATGCTGAAAACGGAGGATAACCGGGAGTTGTCATTGCAATTGTTTGTGGTTCTTATTCGCGCATACAATTCAGTGACATCACGTTCCAATCGGGACATCCAAAGCCATGGACTCAATTCCACAGAATTCGGAGTACTTGACTTGTTATATCATAAAGGACCACAGGCTTTGCAAAAGATCGGTGAAAAAGTATTGATGTCTAGTGGCAATATTACGTATGTTGTTGACAAGTTACAAAACAAGAATTTGCTTTTTCGGCGTCCCTCCAAGGAGGATCGCCGGGTTATATATGCGGAATTGACGGAAGAAGGGAAACAGTTATTCACGCAAATATTTCCACAGCATCATCAAGTCATTATTGACATTCTGGAGGGGCTTGAACCATCCGAAAAAGTTGAGGCGATACGCCTACTTAAGAAACTAGGGCTTGCTGCAGAAGGCAAAACGGACCTGCGTATATAACGTGGATCCGTTTTTTTTGTGTCTTCAACATACCTCGGATACTGGCTATATGGCTTGCGTATAGCTACATAATATAGGAAGATTGTTTTATATCATCGAAATGATATAGAACTCTTCATGTATACTAGATTAGTAGAGTTTCCTAAACGGAATGATATACATGATATAGATTTATGCGGCACAGGATGCAGGGCAAAGGAGGAATGCGTCGATGAGTCATCGGGAGGCCGGAGAACGTTTACTTCAAGATGCAGAAATCTTGGCTGAGAAAATAACCGAAATGCAGTATCGGTTGCAGCCCGACTTAATGGAACGTTTCGGTCCAATTGGAAAAATAAGAACCAAGCAGGACTCACAGTACAGTCTGAGCTATCTGGCAGAAAGTGTGCTTGTGAAAAGTCCCGGTTTGTTCACTCACTATATATCGTGGTTAAAAGTTCTGCTTGCCGGCTATCAGGTATCTGCGGAAGATCTGGAAATGAATCTTCAGTTGATTAAAGAGGCGTTAAATGAAGAAATCGAACAACCTCACCGTGAGTTTCTGTTGGAATATCTGGAGATGGGGATCGATGTAATGAAGCATATGGATACCCAGGCCAGCTTTATTCATGCATCCATGCCCTACGGGCTCGAAGCAAAGACGTATTTGCAACATTTGCTAGATAATAATCGCAAGGAAGCTTTCGAAATTGTAGAGTCAGAACTGAATGATGGTGCAACGATCCGCGATATGTATCGCTACATTTTTCAGCCTGTTCAATACGAGATCGGCCGGTTGTGGCAACGGGGACAGATTAGTGTTGGTCAGGAACACTTTTGCACAGCAGCAACACAATCCTTTATTTCTCGTTTGTACTCCAGATGGCTGATTGGACCGAATAAGGGAAAAAAACTGGTTGCAGCCTGTGTGGGGAGTGAACAGCACGAGATTGGGTTACGCATGCTTACAGATGTATTCGAAATGGAAGGCTGGGATACGTATTATCTTGGAGCCAATGTTCCAAATGGAAGCATTGTGGAAGCGATCAAGCGACATGAGAGTGATGTAATAGCGATTTCGGTGACGATGACTTATCATCTTCATCTGGCTAAAGAGTTGATTGAACGTATTCGTAACCATGCAGAAACGGCTCATGTCAAAGTGATGGTTGGCGGTTATCCGTTTAATATAGACAAAGAATTATGGCGAACAGTCGGTGCTGATGGTTATGCACCTGGAGCAGAAGAGGCTGTTGCTATCGCTGAGCGTCTGCTTAATCATCCGGTGTCGCTTGACAATGTAAGTACGGCAAGTGAATAGGAAAGGGATGAAGGGATGCCGAGTGACAATGAAGAGATACAGAGACTGCGTAAAACGATTGAGCAGTTATCTGACCAACTGATTCGAAGCAAGGAGCAAGAGGAACGCACTCTTTCAGCATTTTCTGATATGAATAATGAGCTTGTGACGCTTCAGCGGCAACTTTCCAAGAACAATGCGGGTCTTGAGTCAGCACGTCAGAAGGCTGTAGCATCTGACGAATCCAAAAGTGCTTTTATGGCGGTCATCAGCCACGACTTTCGGACACCGTTAAACGGAATATTGGGGATGGCTGAGTTGTTAACGTTATCGCCTTTATCGGAGGAGCAGAAGGATTCAGTCATTGTTATCCAGGAGGCAGCCAAGCTTTTGCTTAAATTAATTCAGGATCTTCTGGATTTTTCCAAGCTTGAAGCAGGTCAATTGCGTCTTGAACAAGGAGAGGTAAAGCTCCAAGAGATTATGGATTACATCTTGCGTCTGCTTAAGCCCCAGATTGATAAGAAAAGAAATCGCATGATCATGGATTGTGACCCAGAAGTCGCCGCCGTGCTTGAAGGAGATTCTACCCGAATTACACAAATACTGATTAACCTGATTCAGAACGCAAACAAATTCACTACCGATGGATCTGTTAAGGTGGAAGTTAAGCTTGTAAGGCAGCAGGCACGCACTCAGCTTGTACGCTTCGAGGTGCATGATACGGGAATTGGTATTTCAGAAGAAGATCAAATAAGTTTGTTCGAACCCTATATGCAGACAGAGCAGGGACGTTCGAAAGAGTATGAGGGTACAGGTCTTGGTTTATCGATCTGCAAGTCACTTGTTCAATTAATGAACGGAGAGATCGGAATCAGGAGTAAGGAAGGGGGAGGTTCCACTTTCTGGTTTGAGCTTGAACTTGGGCTGCACATGGTGGAAAGCAAAGAGAGTGCCCAGTTAACGGTAGATGACGAAACTTCGAACCTTACAAATGATGCCAAAAACAATGTTGGTGATGCAACGAAGAACAGCTCTAAGGATGCACCTGAGCAAGATGCTCGCACCTTGCCCATTCTACTGGCTGATGATAATGTTATTAACCGTCAGCTTGTTCAACTGCAACTCAAAAAGCTGGGTTTTACTAAACTCGAATGTGTATCCAGTGGGGAAGAAGCTGTGAATGCGTTTCGCAATAAAACATATAGTCTGATTTTGATGGATAGTATGATGCCCGTTATGGACGGGATTGAAGCAACACGCCAGATTCGTGCAATAGAGCAGGATGAGATGCGTCCATCGACGCCGATTATTGCAATGACAGGCAATGTAATGCAAAGTGAGAAGGACAAGTGTTATGAGGCTGGAATGAATGACTTTATCGGTAAGCCATTTACCTTAGAGGTGCTCGATACGACCATTCGGAAGTGGCACTCGGCATCGAAACCTGTACAGATTCTGAATATGGACGTTGTCCGTGAGATTGCTGAATTAAATACGGATGGGAGCCAAACGTTGCTCAGTATGTTGCTGGAGATGTACCGGGCGGAAACGCCAGGTAAAATTGAGGACTTGCGCAGACATGTTGTTTCAGCCGATCATAAGGCGGCGGCCGAGACTGCCCACGACTTGAAATCAGGAAGTCTAAGCCTCGGAATTAGTTATCTCTCAACGTTGTTCAGCCAGATTGAGAAATACGCGAAACAGGAACTAACCCATCAAGCAGAACCACTGCTTGATAAGCTACTTCCCGCGTACCAGGCTGCTTGCGGAGCGCTGCAGCAGGCTAATAAAAGTTGAAGCATGCTAGGTTATGACGGCATTATAATTGATTTAAATATGGAGTCGCTTTAACTCATAGACTGAAATGGAGGATTTTTTACATGATATTTTACGGGCTGGCGGCTCTCATCATCATCATCATAGCTCTGCTGTGGGTTGGAGGACTTTATTTCTTCAAGACAGCGATTCGGCGTACGCCGAAAACATTTTTGGCGGATAATCCGAATCTTAAAACTGAAGTGGAAGATGAACTGATCAGTACTGTTGCTGATTTACAATGGCTTGATGCTCAGGATACCAAGACCGTGACCATCCAGTCTCAAGATGGATTGAGACTCTCTGGCATCTGGCTTCCTTCAAAGAACAAGTCTGCAAAGACAGTTATTCTGGCTCATGGCTACTCGGGGAAAGGCAGAGAAATGGCGGGCTTCGCCCGATTTTACGCTGAAACCCTGGGTTATCACGTATTAATGCCGGATGATCGCGGACATGGTCAGAGTGAAGGAGAGGTCATCGGATTTGGCTGGTTAGATCGGAAAGATTATGTTCAGTGGATCGGATGGGTGCTGGGACATGTAGGACTAAATACAGATATTGTTCTGCATGGCATATCGATGGGAGGTGCGACTGTGCTGATGACAGGCGGGGAAGAGCTGCCTGATCAGGTCAGAGCCATTGTATCGGACTGTGCCTATACATCGGTTGAGGAAGAACTGACATTCCAATTGAAACAGTTGTACAAGCTACCGCCTTTTCCGTTCATTCCGGTGACCAGCTTGATTACAAGATGGAAGGCCGGATACTCATTTAAAGAAGCATCTGCACTGAAGCAACTCGCCAAAGTTAACGTACCGGTGCTCTTCATCCATGGTGAGGCGGACCTGTTTGTACCAACGGAAATGGTGTATCGCTTGTACGAAGTGTGTAAGTCAGAGAAGGAACTGCTGACGATTCCTCGTGCAGGTCACGGAACGGCCTTTCAGGTTGATCGCGAGAAATATAAAGCGGTGCTGGGAGCTTTTTTGCAGAAACATATGCCACTTTGAGACCGGTTCACCGATGGAGGGAGATAGATATGCCACGTTTTTCAAGAGAATGCTCGTATTGTCATCAACCTATGGGAGAAGATGAATTCAAATGTAAGTCGTGCGGCAATATGGTAACGACCAAAACGGCCAAGCCAGATCAGCCATATATGTCGGAGTATGAAGAATCGGCATTGGATCGTTATTCTATGGTGCTGCTCGTGATCATGACGATATTTTTTGCGCCCATTGCGATGACCATTGGTGGAATACTGTTGTTTAATGACTATGCCAGTAAACGGGATGCGGGGAAAATACTTGTCACGGCCAGTTTAATTATGATAGTAATTTATATGATTCTTTTCTTCGCTTTTAGGTGAACGTTACTGTAAAGGTCTAAATCCATTGCAGGAGGTAACTGAATGCGGGAAGAACAATTTGAGGCTGCTCGTCAAGCAGAAGCGGGATATCATTCTAACTTTTATAAAAACAATGAATTGTTTGAAGACGGAACATGGATGTCCAGACCCATGCCTATGGTGATGGAGATGTTGGAACGTTTGCTTGTTCATAAACAGGAATTACGTGTACTTGACCTGGGATGTGGTGTGGGCAGACATACGATTCCGATTGCACAACGTCTTGCAGATACAAACAGCGAGGTTATTGGCGTGGATCTGTTGGATGAAGCGGTAGACGGACTTCGCAAGTATGCGAAACAGTATGAGGTGGATCACATCGTTCAGGCCGAAAAAGCAGATGTTGAGCATTACCGGATTCAACCGAAAGCTTTCGACTTTATTGCGGCTTGTTCCTGTCTCGAACACACATCTAGCAAAGAGGCTTTTCTTGAAACAGTGGAACGATTAAAAGAGGGAACCCGGCTCGGAGGTATCCATTGTATTACGATGAGTACCAGTGTGGAAGAAAAAGAAATCCAGACAGGCCGTCAGATTGAGCCATTGATTGAATTGAACCTGCCGACATCCGAAGTCATTGCTTTACTGGAACAGGCCTACGAGGGCTGGAACATTCTGTTTCAGGAGCATGTAACCCAGACGATCCAAGAAGAGAAGTATGATGAACCGACAGAGTTTCGTTGCGAGTTGCTTCGGTTTGCTGTGCAGAAAGACTAAATACTTAATTGGAGGAATTGTTTTGTTGAAAAATTTGAAGCCACGATTGCAGGAGCCGGAAGTCCAGGAGCTGCTCTCTTACGCTGTATTCCCAGACCCGGATCAGGTTAATGAAACGGTACAGCAATATGTGACACAAAGTAACCTGTTTCTGACGGGGTATGAGGATGAAGAACAGCTGGTTGGTCTAATTGGCTATGAACATACGGGAGCGAGCGAAATTACCATTCGCCATATTGCAGTTCTGCCCGAGAACCGTTTCAAAAATTATGGGCGGGGCATGATTTCACAGCTTCTTGCAGAGTACAATCCGGATACTTTGATCGCAGAGACAGATCAGGAAGCGGTGGAGTTTTACCGAAACACGGGATTTGTCGTCTATAGTCTCGGTGAACTGTATCCAGGCGTGGAGAGATTCCGCTGTGTGCTTGAGAAAGAGGACGATGAGCAGGAAGCTTAGCAAGGGATGTGCTTTAAAACGTTTTGCGTATAATCATATACGATTAAATCAGATAGGATATTTGGCTTGGCAAAAGTGCTGAGCCGGATGTCCTGTTTTTTTGTTTAAGGAGTAGGAAAAAAGTATTGCTTCACAACATAGTTTCATTATAGAATAGTTTTACTAATGAATAGTTCGTTATGTGAACTAGTTTTGAAAGGAGAAAAATATATGAACATCCCAGATGCCAAAAGTTTGGTGAATCGTTATCTGGATGCGTCTTTCCTGGTTAACAAGCGGTTTGATACCCAGATACGGGAAAAGGTAGGGCAAACGGTCACAACGGATCAGTTTTGTGCACTGCGCCTCATACATGAAAAACCTGCCTGCACCCCGTCGGATCTTGCGGAGCTCCTGTGTGTGGGCAAGAGCAGCATTACGGCTCTGGTAACCAAGCTGGCTGACCGGAATCTGGTGCATCGTGCAGGGGATGAACGTGATCGTCGTGTTATCTATCTGACTCTGACCGAGGCCGGTCTTCAGATTTACAAGGAGACTGAGCTGGAGATTCAGAAGGTTCTTGAACCTTACTTGAAACATTTTACACCAGAAGCGGTCCAGAACTTTATTGAATCTTTTGAGAAGCTTGCAGCGTTACTAACACAAGAAGAAGGGCTGGAGAAGTAATGAGAGCAATTTTAAAAGGACGCTGGTGGATCATGGGGCTGTGGATTGTCGCCGCGGCTGTATTGATGTTTACCGCGCCAAACATGAGTGAGTTAATTCGGGAAAAAGGGCAATTTTCGGTTCCTGAGGGGTACTCTTCTACAAAAGCAGCTGCAATTCTGGATGAAGCTGCAGCTCAAAGTGGAGAACAGAAAGGTACCTCGATCGCACTGGTATTTTATAATCCGGATGGTCTTGGTACAACAGGCAAACAAGAGGCGGAAAAGGCAGTTAAGTTACTCGAGGCCGATAAAGAAAAACTCGGCATCTTGTCTGTTCTGGACCCCTTCACACAGCCGGAACTGTCAGATAAGATGATCTCGAAGGATGGTACAACCATTCTGACTTCACTTTCGATTGAAATGGGTGACCGCACCGTAAAGGAAATGCGGAATGATCTGAATGGTGCGCTGAAACCAGTGAATGTTGAGCATTATATTACAGGTAAAGGTTTGATTGATGAAGATACGATTGAGAGTTCCCAAGAAGGACTCAAGAAATCGGAATACATTACGGTTGTCTTTATTTTACTTATTCTTTTTCTCGTATTCCGTTCATTCGTAGCTCCATTTGTACCGCTGTTGACGGTGGGCATCAGTTACATCGTATCCCAGCAGATTGTTGCGTTCCTGGTCGATGGGGTTAACTTCCCGCTCTCCACGTTCACACAGATCTTTATGGTTGCAGTCATGTTCGGAATCGGTACAGACTACTGCATTCTATTGATCAGCCGCTTCAAGGAAGAGCTAGCACACCATGAGAATACATGGGATGCCATTATTGCTACATATCGCACCGCAGGTAAAACGGTGTTTTTCTCAGCTCTAGCAGTGCTGGTTGGATTCGTGGCCATCGGTTTTGCACAGTTTTTGTTGTACCGTTCTGCGGTCGCGGTCGCTGTAGGGATTGCCGTGATGATGCTGGCACTCGTGACGATTGTGCCGTTCTTTATGGCTGTGCTGGGCAGAAAGTTATTCTGGCCATCCAAAGGATCGCTCGAACATGCCGAGAGCAAAATCTACGGTGCAGCAGGCAAATTCTCACTTAAACGTCCGTGGGCAGCTCTGCTGATTGTTGCCGCAGTTACGGTGCCTCTTTTGTTGACATATGACGGGAAATTATCATTCAACAGTCTGGATGAGATTGGTGACAAATACGATTCGGTCAAAGCTTTTAATATTATTTCAGATAGCTTCGGGCCAGGAGAATCCCTGCCGGGTCAGATCGTCATTCAAAATGACGAAACGATGGATAATGCCAAATATATGGCTGTGGCAGAGAAGATCAGCCGCGAAGTAGAAAAAGTTCCCGGTGTTGCTGGTGTTCGTAGTATGACACGTCCAACGGGGGATGAGATCAAAGATTTTGAAGTAACCAAACAGGTAGGTACACTATCGGATGGTCTGGGCGAGGGCAAGACAGGTCTGGATAAAATCAGCGATGGTCTTAGCAAAGCTAGTAATGAATTGAGCAAAAATGAACCACAGCTTAAAGAGGCAGCAAACGGAGCAGGTCAGCTAACCAAGGGAACAAGCCAGCTGCAATCCGGTATTACACAGCTAAGCGATGGACTGAAGCGTATTGAAAAAGGCATTCGGGATGGATCATCTGGTGCAGGGGATCTCAAAGCCGGACTTCAACAAGCCAAAACGAGTGCAGACCAGCTTGCCAAAGCGAATGATCAGTTGTTGCAAGCCTACCGTCAGGCAGGAGCAGGTGTTGCTGCGCTGGGCGATGGAACGAAGGAACTGGAGCAGCAATTGACAGGTGTTTCAACAGCTTTGACGAGTCTTACAGCATCCTTCTCTGCTCTAGAGGAGCGATTCCCTGAATTGCAGCAAGATGCCGACTATCAACGCATCAAAGGCACGATTGGTCAAACCGGTTCAGGCACAGCGCAGCTTGCGCAGGGACTTTCCCAAATTCAGACGAATCTGAGTGCAGCGGCGGCTGGAATCAATCAAGCGAATGAAGGTTTTGCTTCCGCAGCGTCCGGACAGAAGGCTTTGGCCGATGGTCTGGGTCAGATTGTAACAGGTATTGGTCAACTGGAAACAGGATTGAAACAGGCTGCCGATGGTCAAGGTAAGGTGATCAAAGAAATCCCTTCTATCCAGAATGGTCTGGGTCAGCTTCAGGGAGGGCAGGAGAAGATCCAGAAGGGCTTCTCGGATCTCAGTGGTCAATTAACACAATTGACAGATGGCTTGAACCAAAGTGTGGATGGAATCAAGAAAGTATCAGGTGGCTTGGATTCTGCTCAGGATTATTTGACACAACTGCAAAATTCACCGGATTCGGATCTCGCAGGCTGGTACGTACCTGAAGAAGCCTTGAATAATAAGGACTTCAAAAAAGTGTTTGATACGTATCTATCGAAAGATCGCAAGACGATGACGCTGGATGTTATTTTTGCTGAGAATCCGTATGGTACAGAAGCGATTGACCGTGTGCCAGATATCGAAGCGGCAGTACATCGTGCAGTTCAGGGCAGTGCGCTTGAAAAAGCCGATGTTGCCGTAGGCGGTGTAACCAGCACGTTTGCCGATTTGCAGTCGATCTCGAACAAAGACTACACACGTACCGTTATGCTGATGCTCGCAGGAACATTTATCATCTTGGTAATCCTGCTTCGTTCCGTCATCATGCCGATTTATCTCATTATTTCACTTCTGCTTGCGTACTTCACATCGATGGCACTTACGGAAGTGGTCTTTGTGAATATCATGGGTTATGCCGGAATCAGTTGGGTTACGCCATTCTTTGGATTCGTTATGCTGATTGCGCTTGGCGTTGATTACAGCATTTTCCTTATGGATCGATTTAACGAAAACAAAGGAATGAGAGTACAGGATGCGATGTTATACGCGATGAAAAACATGGGAACCGTCATCTTGTCCGCTGCGGTCATTCTAAGCGGGACGTTTGCGGCGATGTATCCGTCCGGGGTACTCTCGATGATGCAAATCGCTACCGTTGTGCTTAGCGGTCTGATTCTGTATTCCCTCTTATTCCTGCCATTCTTCGTACCTGTAATGGTGAAGATGTTCGGGCGGGCGAATTGGTGGCCGTTCCGCAACAAGGAACAGTCGGAATCTTCCGAATCGAATCATACCGTTGGTATGTGATTCTCATTGATGTTGATATTTCATATGGAAGGGAAGCTCTGCCGCATCATGTGGTGGGGCTTTCTTTTTTATAATACTCATCATGGACACAAAGATTGGTGTTTGCCTAAGGACACTATCCCGCGCTTTGTCGAATCGATCTTCATAGGATATAGGGAGTTCATGAATGATCAGGGAGATCAGCAGAGAGAGGAGCGGCGGGATGGTATATCGTTATGTAGCTATAGGGGATTCCTTGACGGTAGGTACAGGAGCTTTGCTCGGAACCGGATTTGTTCCAATCTATCGCCGTATGGCGGAAATGAACCTTCGTACATTTGTATCTATGGACAATTTGGGTGTGAACGGACTAACATCGGCAGAACTTCAGCAGATGATTAACGGACATCCTCGGGTGCGTCAAGCGATACGTGAAGCAGATATGATTACGGTTTCCATTGGTGGTAACGATCTGATCCGTACATTTAAAGCTAGCGGAGGTATTCCAAATGCCGGGAAAATGACACAAGTGCTTGGTGAAACACGTCATCATGTATCTCAGGTTATGCGACAAATTCGGCAGTTAAAAGGGGATCAGAAGTACTTTGTTCGTTCCATTGGATTGTACAACCCGTATCCACAATCAACCGAAGCTGCATACTGGGTGCGACAGTACAATTCTTATCTTAATAGTGCAGGTTCAGGTAACTATGCATGTGCTCAGGTGTACGACAAGTTTGAAGGACGTGAGCGAGAATTGCTGTTCTGGGACAGAGTCCATCCAAACGCAAGAGGGTACCGGATTATCGCGGAGCAGTTGAATCGAACGGGCTATGTTCCTTTTGCTTGAAGCATGAAGAAAACTAGACCCGCCTTACAACTTCCGATATGATGAAAGAGTTCATTCAAATTATCGTAACAGGGGAGTTCAAATCGGTGTCTAACAAACAGCAAAATTCTCTTCTTCCATTGGAAAAACAATTAATCTCTGAAGTGTTAGCCTTATACGGCTTCAGATCGGATTGGCAAGGTAAGCGCAGCAATGGAGGTATGAATAATTCTACTTTTGTACTTCACACCCGTGATGCAGACTATGTTATGAGACAATACGAAACACATAATGATCAAGCGAAAATAGCTTTTGAACATGGCGTGCTTATCGCACTGTCCAATACAGATTTTAAACTTCATTCGCCAACACCAGTCATTTCATTATCTAGTAGTAGCGGCAAGACAGCGGATCAAGAATCGAAGGAAAGTAACCATTCTAATGAGGAGAATAGGCAGACTTACCAGCTTGTACAAGATCATATCACGGGAACTTTTAAAGTCGTGGCTCTGTTTCGTTATTTGGAAGGCGTAAATCCGGTATGGGATTCCCCCGAGCAATTGCTTCCTTTGGGACGGGCAGCGGGAAATCTCTCAACAGCTCTTGCCAAGCTCGAATTGGAACTTAAGCCGGTATATCCGCCATATTACCGGATCGACGAGGCTTATCCGCTGTGTACACCAGAACGTTTACTGGGAATGTGTGCTTCGCCGCCGGAAACGCTGAAGGCTTGTGCCGAGGAGTTAGAGCAGTTGCTGGTTGAACTGCCAGGTTTGTTCAAAGCATTGCGTGGAATGGAGCAACTTCCGCATCAAATCGTGCATGGTGATGTGAACGCATCCAATGTGCTGGTAGACCCAGAAGGCAACATGAGTGCGATTCTTGATTTTGAGTTTGCCACCTGGGATCTGCGGGTCATGGAACTGGCTGTTCCGATGTCTGACATGCTGACCATGGACAAGAGCGAAGAATGGATGTGGCAGGCGCAGGCTAATCTGGTGCAGGGCTTTCGAGAAGAGGTTGAACTCACCGCTGACGAACTGAAAGCAATCCCGCAGCTGATTTTGCTGCGAAGTCTGGATGTGGTTATGCATTTTATCAGCCGGATGCTGGAAGGGACGGATAAACCAGAGGTGGCTACAGAGCAAATTGTGAAACTCAAACAGCGAATGGACTGGATGGGGCGGCATGAGAATCAATTACGTCAATTGTTAACGAACTAACATGCGTGGCAAATAAATAAGTGTGCTGGTTCTGCTACGGACAAAAGAGCAGAACCAGCACACTTATCTTTCTTTTATAGGATGCTTGCTGATATACGAAGGTAGTTCAATCTACAAAGCACGTTTGCGGAACCAACTGCGGACAGCCCAGCGCCGTTCCTGACGTTTTTTATATTTGGGCAAGGAACGATACACATTCAGGGATTGATCATATGCTTGTTTGGCATCTTCATTACGCCCTAGCGAACGGTATACCGAGCCAAGCAGATAAAAGGCTTCACTGGAGGAAGAATGGATTTCCTGAAACTGCTGCACATAATGAAGGGCTTTGTCACGATCCGTATCCTTGAAGGCTGTAGCCAGATTCAGATAAGGCTGTCCGTATTTGACTCTGGGGTTAATCTCAAGTGCATGCAAGATATGACGTTCGCCTTCCGAGATTTTGCCGAGATACAGTTCAGTTGTGCCCAAAGCTTCCCAGTACTCAGCAGACTGTTCGTAAGGGCGTTCCAGTTCAAGCAAAAAGGCATGTGCCTCACTGTAACGTTTGCGTTCAATGAGCAATCGGGCCAGTTCCAGCTTGGAAGATACTTCGTTAGGGTTCAGCGCTAGCTGTTGTTTCAACCTGGAAATGTTACGCAACCGTTTAAGGGGTTTGGTGAAGCTTGGAAATACGCCGACAAAACGACGATCCAGGAAATACAGGATGACGAGCAAAATCAGAATGGCGATGAACGGATTGCCAACGATCTGCCAGAGCAGGACAAAAATAAGAAATTTAATAATCACAGGTTCAACTCCAGTAACAATATAATCGTGTTGCGCAAACCTTGAATATCATACCATATCCTCTCTTGGAATAATATGTGTGTGCATATCTCCGTTTCACATCCTAGCGATGTTGTACCATCGTTCTGCGATATGCGGCCGGTGTCGTGCCCGTCAGTTTCTTGAACTGTCTGTAAAAATGAGGCAAACTATCAAATCCGCAAGCATCTGCGACAGCAGCCATCGTTTCATCCCCATTCAGAAGATGCTCCTTCGCCATAATAACTCTACGAGCGAGTACATAATCCGTTAGCGTCATTCCGGTGTAACGCTTGAATGCCCGGCTAAGATGAGCAGGAGATACGGCAGCTTGTTGTGCAAGTTCAGGTAAAGTCAATCGATTGCGCAGTTTAAGATCAATGTCAGACAGAATGGAGGACAGCCATGACGGTGTAGGTAGTGATGTTGTAGCATGGGCAGGACCGGTAGCTGAATCCAGACGTTCAAGGAAAATAAGCAAGAGCTGCAATCGGAGCAGTGCGGCGTGAGAACTCAGATGATGATCGGAACGGAACTCGGCATGAATATCATCAATGAAGGCAGACACTTGTGTCTGCTCGGCATGGTTTAGATGCCTTTTGTATATTCGCCGTTTGCGACAGCGTTCAAATGGGTGTAGCAAGGAGGAGGACATGCCTCCGGCGGTTGAAGCCAGTAACCCCGGACTGAAGAACAGTGCAGAAGAGGTAACCGGATTACCTGCATCAGGCAATGCACGGTGCACGGTACTGCCTGGAATAAGAAATAAATCTCCCTCCTGCATATCTTCGAGACCTGCATCGATAAAAATACTTCCCTGTCCCCTATAGACATAGATAATTTCATGCCAGTCGTGCAGATGATCCGGTAATTCATTTTGTGGAGATTTCGTATCACTATAGACAAGGCGGAACGGTATGCCCGATTCGGTCTGAATGGTGGTGCGAACTGGTGAATGTTCCATTGGGACTCCTTTGGGAGACAAATGTCTCAGATAAGATGTCAATTCTGATCAAAAAACAGTATATTTAACGCAATATAAGCAATTTAATTTCCTTTTATTGATGATACAATGAATTTAAAGCGTTTACAATAAAAGGATGCCAGCATATGCTGTTCGCATTCTGAGTTCGCAAATAATCGGTGAGGTGAGTGTCCATGTCTGCAAGCACAAAGCGGCCAAGATTGAAGATGCATCTGCTCGGCAATGATAGTCAGCGCAAATGCAAAGAAATGATTGAACGTCCCGTCAAAGTTTTGCAGATCGGGGAAGGTAATTTTTTACGGGGATTCGCAGACTGGATGCTTCATGAGAGTGCTCGGCAAGGCAAGTTTCACGGCTCTGTAGCCGTGACACAGCCTCGGCCTGGGGGCAAGGCCAAGCTGGAGCAGATTCGTGATCAGGATGGATTATATACAATGATTACGCGTGGTCTCTCTGAAGGGAAGCGTGTGGAACGTACGGAAATGGTCTCTGTCTTCTCCCAATTTATTAATCCATACGAGGAGTGGCAGACGTTTCTGGAACTTGCGGAGCTGCCATCGCTGGAATTTGTAATCTCGAATACGACAGAATCCGGCTTGAAATATATCCAATCAGACTATATCCCAGGAGAGCCCGTTCAATCTTTTCCTGGTAAATTGACGGTTTTCTTGCATCAAAGATATGTACGTTTTGCTGGAGATCCATCGAGAGGACTCATTCACCTGCCATGTGAATTGCTTGAGGGCAATGGTGATGTTCTGCGAGAATGCGTGCTCCGTCATAGTGAAGATTTCGGATTCTCGGACAGCTTCCGCTCTTGGATCGAACATCACAATCAATTCCTGAACAATCTGGTAGATCGTATTGTGACGGGTGCGCCAACCCAGGAAGAGGCAGATACACTTACGGAACGCTGGGGTTATGAGGATCAACTGATTAATACGGCAGAGCCTTATCATTTCTGGGCGATTCAAGGCGAGGAGTCGCTGGACAAGCGCCTTCCATTGAAACAAGCAGGGCTCAATGTGCACTGGGTTAAAGATTTGAAGCCATATCAGCTTCGGAAAGTGCGCATCCTGAACGGCTCACACACCCTGATGTCTTCTCTGGGCTTGCTTCGCGGTAAACAACATGTAAGAGAAACCATGGAAGATCCGCAGTTTAGTTCCTGGATTAGGCAAGCGGTGCTTGAAGAGATTGTGCCTGCTTTGGATATGCCTGAGCTGGGATTGGAGCCATATGCGGAAGAAGTCTTTGAACGTTTCTTAAATCCATATATTGATCACAAGTTGCAGGATATTGCACTGAATACGGCCGGTAAATTCAAAGTACGTGTACTGCCAACCCTGCTCGCCTATGAACAGAGTCAAGGAAGCTGGCCTGAGCGGCTAATACAAGGTTTTGCCGGATTCCTCTATTTATATCGCCCATTGCAGACGCAGGAGGGCTACAGAGCGCAGCTTTTGAGCGGAGAAACGATTCCACTAAGAGATGACCCTGATGTACTGGCAGCTTTGGCTACTCATTGGGAAGGTTACGATCACTTGACCAGTGGAACGGCTGAATTGGAGAAAAGAGTTGCTGCGGTTCTCTCCGATGAAGTGATCTGGGGAGAGAATCTGGATGCAAAAGAAGGATTGCGAGCAGCACTCGTACATGAAATCAGTAAACTGGAAGGTGAAGTGAAATGAGTACAACAAGCACAATCAACGACTGGATTGCGATCCAGCCTCAGGACGATGTCATCATAGCACTTCGCGATTATGTGAAGGGAGAGCGTATCGATCTGCCGGATGGTCACTCGTTCACACTGCAAGATGATGTACCTAAAGGGCACAAAATCGCTGTGCATGATCTTGCACAGGGAGCAGATGTGATGAAATATGGTTTTTCCATCGGCATCGCCCAGGAAGCAATTGCACAGGGGAGCTGGATACACAGCCATAACTTGAAGACAGGTCTGCATGGTTTGCTTGAATATGAATATCAGCCAGGACAACCGATGACGATAGACATGCCTCCTGAACATTTACGAACATTCGATGGGTATTTGCGTCCGAACGGGGAAGCGGGAATTCGCAATGAAATCTGGATCGTCAATACCGTTGGATGCATTAACAAGGTGTGTGAAGCTCTTGCACGGATGGGGCAGTCCCAATTTGGCCGTCGGGTGGACGGTGTGTTTCATTTTCCGCATCCTTTCGGCTGTTCCCAGCTGGGGGACGACCTGAAATATACTCAACAGTTGCTGGCCTCACTGGTCGAGCATCCAAACGCTGGTGGTGTGCTGGTCATTGGTTTAGGTTGTGAGAATAACCAGGTGGATCAGTTCCGTGAGTGCATCGCACCGGAGTATCGGGAGAAGGTACGTTTCCTCAAAGCGCAAGAGACCGAGGACGAGTTGGAAGAAGGATTGCGTTTAATGGAAGAGCTGGTTGAGATTGCTGAGCAAGAGAAACGTCAGCCTCTGCCACTGAGCAAACTGAAAATTGGATTGAAATGCGGAGGCTCGGATGGCTTATCCGGCATTACAGCGAATCCGCTCGTAGGCGCTGTTGCGGATCTGCTCGTTGCTGCGGGTGGAACAGCGATTCTGACTGAGGTTCCGGAGATGTTTGGAGCGGAAACCATTCTGATGAACCGTGCGGCAGATGAGCATGTCTTCAACGATTTGGTAGACCTTGTGAATGGTTTCAAGCAATATTTCGTGAATCATGGTCAAAATATCTACGAAAATCCTTCGCCGGGTAACAAAGCAGGCGGAATTACAACACTTGAAGAAAAATCACTCGGATGTACGCAAAAGGGAGGACGCTCCTCGGTTGTCGATGTGCTCCGTTACGGTAAACGGGTGACCAAAACGGGTCTAAACATTGTAGAGGCACCCGGCAATGACCTCGTTTCCGTGACAGCTTTATCTGCGGCAGGAGCGCATATCGTGCTGTTTACGACGGGACGCGGCACACCGTTTGGCGGTCCGGTACCTACGGTCAAAATTGCAACGCAATCGGACCTGGCGAACCGTAAAAAGCACTGGATTGATTTTAATGCCGGTCAGCTGCTTGAAGGACAGACGATGGAACAAGTCAAAGAACAATTATTCAGTCAGATTATTGATATTGCTTCAGGACGTGCGCAGACTCTTAGCGAACAGCATGGTTTCCGGGAGATCGCGATCTTCAAAGACGGAGTTATTCTCTAACCTCATCTACGTGTTGCAAAATAAAACAAGACAACAATCCGGCGAGTTGTAATAAACTGCCGGATTGTTTTTTATTTTCTTTTCGAAGTCTTATGCACGCGTAGCGGTGCAACAATATAGATTATACCGCTACGTTGTGCGTTCTAAAATGTGCACTCCGCGGGCTTCAATGCTAATCTCTCCAGTGTATTCCTTGCCTGTTAACAACTCACGGACCCTTGAATCACCGAGATCATATGACTGCGGGGAAGCATTGTGGTTCATGACAAAAAGATAAGTTAACCCATCTTTCGTACGTGCGCTTACCTCTACACCTTGCGGGGTTTCGAGCAAAGGTTTAATATTTTTTTCGGCCGCAAGCTCTGCGAGTAAACCTTCGAGGAAAATGTTTTCCGGATCAGTGGCGACGTACCAGGCTTGCCCTTGACCAAAGGTATTACATGTAAGTGCAGGCATGCTTTGATAGAAGTCTTCACCGTACTCGGCAATCACTTCTGCACCTTCACTGTGAAGGAGATCGCACAGCATACCGCATTCGTATACGCCTTCAAGTGCGCCCCATGTTTCCTTCAGAACGATGCTATTCTTCTGTTCGGGTAGGAGAGCATCAATCTCTTCGACCCAGATGCCAAGCAGGTTTCGAAGCTCACCGGGGTAACCGCCAGTGGTCACGAGATCATGCTCGTTAACAATTCCGCTAAAGAAGGTGGTCAGGAAGGTACCGCCGGCCGCAACGAACTGCTCCAATTTTGCAGCAAAGCCTGGTTTGACCATATAAAGCACAGGCGCAAGAAGCAGATCGTATGAGCTGATATCGCTGTCTACGCTTATAATGTCCACTTGAATGTTGCGGTGGAAAAATGCCGCGTAGTATTTGTGAATTTGCTCGACATATTTCAGAGCCACCGTTGGCCCGCTTGATTTTTCAATTGCCCACCAGTTATCCCAATCGAATACAATCGCTACCTTGGACTGAACTCTGGCATCAAGCGTGGTGTCGCCGAGGATCTGCAGTTCCTTGCCGAGCTGTGCGACCTCTCTGAACACCCTTGTGTTTTCGTGTCCTGCATGTTCAATGACGGCACCATGGTACTTCTCGCATGCACCGATGGAACGGCGAAGCTGGAAGAACATCACGGTATCCGCGCCGTGTGCGACTGACTGATAACTCCATAGACGCATGACACCAGGGCGTTTCAGTGAGTTATACGGTTGCCAGTTCTGCTGACTGGGTGTCTGTTCCATTAGCATAAATGGCTGACCGTCTTTGAGACCGCGCATGAGATCATGAGCCATGGCGGTATAGCTGATTGGTGTCGCAAGACCGGGATAACTGTCCCAGGACACGATATCCATATATTTAGCCCATTTAAAATAGTCGATCTGTTTGAAAAAGCCCATCAAATTCGTTGTGACGGCAGAATCGGGAATATGCTTTTTAATGGCATTGTACTCCAGCAGATAACATTCGAGCATGCTGTCCGAGTTAAAACGGGAGTAGTCCAGTGAGATGCCTTGGAATGATGAACTGTTGTGACCCCAATGTTCACTCAGATTGCTTGGAAGCACAATCTCGTCCCAATCATAGAACGTATGGCCCCAGAAGTTGGTGTTCCATGCTTTATTGACCTGTTCTATGGTTTTATAACGTTTCTTGAGATATACACGGAATGCTTTTTCGCAGTTTTCACAATAACAATCCCCGCCATATTCATTGGAAATATGCCAGACAAGGACTGCGGGATGATCTTTGTATCGCTCGGCCAGTTTGTTTGCGATGATTTCGGAGTACTTCCGGTAGGTCGGACTGTTCGGGCAGGAGTTATGCCGTCCGCCAAATTTCCGTTTGCGTCCGTCCGCGTCTACCCGCAGGACATCGGGGTAATTTTTGGCCATCCATGCCGGGTGCGCGGCGGTACTTGTGGCAAGGCAGATATAAACCCCATTTTCGTACAAACGATCAATCAATTGATCCAGATATTCAAAATTATACGTCACCTCGTCAGGCTGAATTAGTGCCCAGGAAAAAACGTTAATCGTGGCCATATCAATGCCCGCCAGTTTAAACATGCGGAGGTCTTCCAGGTGGGTCTCATGATCCCATTGTTCAGGATTGTAATCGCCTCCATAAAACATTTTGGGTAATTTGCTGCTGATCAATGTGCTCACCTCTTGTATAAGAATAATTCTATACTATATGATACATATGACTTTTAAAATATAATAAAAGTGATGATGCATATAAGAATATGGAACTGGATTCTATTGTATTTAAGGAGGTTATCATGCTCATCTCACCGGGGCATCAGCGTTTTTTTATGACACCGCGGGATCAGCCGCTCCCACTATATATCGAGAGTATAGGATATAACGGAAATCAGGAAAAAGTCTCCAGAACTGCGGGTTATCCGTATTACCACTGGCTGCAAACGGTCAAGGGAGCAGGAGAGTTCAAGCTGTCAGGGACTTCAGCAATTGTTGGCGAAACCTCGGGTATTTTGCTTCCCCCAAACCTGCCTCATGAATATGCTCGTGTTCAAAACGAGTGGGAGACCATTTATATTACATTTGGTGGTTCGCAGTGTGCCGCCATCGTAGATTCACTTGGGTTGGGTGAGGCCGATATTCGCCAGTGGGAAACAGATAGTCCACTAAACGATTATGGTCAGCATGTGCTGAGTTCGATCGGGAGTGATCAGGATTTATCCGGATTGGAAGCCTCGGCGGACATGTATCGTTTCTTGATTTTGCTGAAAAAACACGGAATGACTGGCAATCGCTCTTCCATCTCCCAAGCTGTAGCAAGGCTTGCTCCGCTGCTTGCCTTTATGGAGGAACATTACGGCGACCCGGACATCGGGTTAGAACAAATGGCATGCATTATCGGAATCTCATCCAGGCATATGAATACGCTGTTTAAACAATCCTTCGGCATAACGGCCTACAGTTACTTCATTTTGCTTCGCATACGTAAAGCCAAAGAAATGCTGACGGGCAGTATGGAACTTACGATCAAGGAGACTGCGGCACGGGCCGGGTTCCGGGATGCCAGTCATTTTGTTGCCACATTTCGCCGGATTGAAGGGGCCACACCTGAACAGTTTCGCAACTTGTACTAATTACGCCAAGGTTGAACAAAAAGATCAGAAGGGTATTGATGCTTCTTCCTGTTGCCGTTATGATGGTATCGAATCCTAGAATCGAAAACGATTAAACGAATCTATTCCATATACATGAGAGAGGATGAGTCCGATCATGAGTTCAATTATTCCTTTGTGGGAGCAGGCGGCCCCATACGCGGCTACAGGCCATGAAGACGAAATGCCACATCTGATTCCTTTTATTCAACCGGGTTCCGAGAGCGCTGTCATTGTATGTCCAGGGGGCGGTTATGGCCATCTCGCTGACCATGAGGGTGCGCCCGTTGCTGAGTTGCTCAATCGAGCTGGCATTAGTGCTTTTGTGCTCAAATATCGAGTAGCACCGCACAGTCATCCGGCGCCTCTGGCGGATGGGCAACGTGCAATCCGTTATGTAAGAGCTCACGCGGAACACTACGGGATCAACCCGTCCAAAATTGCAGTACTTGGCTTTTCGGCAGGTGGCCATCTCACAGCAACATTGGGTACGCAGTACGATGATGGACAACCGGGCCATGAGGATCCGATTGAACAGGTAAGCTCTAGGCCGGACCGTGTCATTCTCTGTTATCCGGTTATCACAATGGAGTCTTATGGACATGAAGGCTCGCGTATCAACTTGCTAGGCGAGGATGCAACCGAAGAACAGGTTCAAGCGTTCAGTGCAGAGCGACAGGTTAGAGCAGATGCTCCTGAAGCATTTATTTGGCATACGAGTGATGACCAGGCTGTACCCGTGGAGAACAGTTTACGGTATGCTTTGGCTTTGGGTGCACATGGGATTCCATATGATCTTCACATCTTTGAAAAAGGTCCACATGGTTTAGGACTGGCGGAGCATGATGCTACGGTTCGAGTGTGGTCTGATCTATGTCTCACTTGGCTTAAAAATCAAGGTTGGTGACGTCGGCAACGGCACAAACTCTATTTTGCCAGTGAACTAACCGATCAATATCCAGCAAAGGAGAACAACGCCATGAAATTGCAAAAGAATGACAGACTTCTTTTTATCGGGGATTCCATTACCGATTGCGGACGAGCACATCCTGTAGGTGAAGGAAGTTCAGGGCTGGGACATGGGTATGTGGCACAGGTGTATGCTTTATTGCGGTCCATTTATCCCGAACTGATGCTGAGATTGCAGAATGTGGGTAATAGTGGGAATACCGTTCGTGACTTGAAGCAACGCTGGCAACAGGATGTACTTGATCTGAAACCGGACTGGCTCACAATTATGATCGGTATTAACGATGTGTGGCGGCAGTTCGATCACCCACTGGCTGACTCACAGGTGTTTCTGGAGGAATACGAGGCAACATTGCGTGAACTGGTCGCATCCGTGCGCCCGAATCTGAAAGGGCTTGTGCTTATGACCCCGTATTATCTGGAAGCGAACCCGGAAGATCCGATGCGGGCGACGATGGACATCTACGGAGAAGCGGTTCGCAGAGTAGCATCGGAATATGACGCGTTGTTTGTAGATACGCAGGCAGCATTTGCGCCACTGTGGGATCATTTTTATACATCGGTTCTCACACATGATCGAGTACACCCGGATGCTACGGGTCACATGGTACTTAGCAAAGCTTTTCTAGATGCGATTGGATTTGAATGGACGAGAAATACGAAATCCTAAGAAGGAGCGATAATATGAGTCATGTAACTGTAGTTGTGGATACACCAGCACAATTGGGAGAAGGACCAAGCTGGGATGCGGAAAATAGTCGTTTGTTATGGGTAGATATTGAAGGGTTTAAAGTACATGCATACCATCCCGAGACAGGTGAGGATCAGGCTTATGATGTGGGTGAACATGTCGGAGCGGTGGTGCCCTATCGTGGGGATGAAGTGATCGTTGCACTCCGAAGCGGCTTCTATACATATCATCTGCTCACGGGTGAGAAGCAAGCGATCGCGGACCCTGAGCAAGACAAATCTACCAATCGGTTCAATGATGGAAAATGTGATGCATACGGACGTTTTTGGGCCGGTACGATGAGCCTGAACAACGAACAAAAGGCTGGATCATTATATTGTCTGGAGGAAGGGAAGCCTGTACGCAATATGGTGCAGCAAGTATCCACCTCCAACGGTCTGGGTTGGAGCCCGAATCGTGAGTTCATGTATTACATCGATACGCCGACACGTTCCGTGGATCGTTTTGATTTTGATCTGGCTTCGGGTACGATCTCCAATCGGACGAGTATCATCTCAGTGCCGGAAGACATGGGATTCCCGGATGGCATGACTGTGGATGCGGAAGGTATGCTGTGGGTTGCCCATTGGGGTGGAGGAAGAGTCACCCGCTGGAACCCGGAGACAGGGGAACTGTTACAGCAGATCGAAGTGCATGCAGATCAGGTGACTTCCTGTTGTTTTGGCGGCCCGGATCTCGAAGATTTATATATTACTACTGCACGTATAGGAATTAAGGAAGAGCGCTTGCAGGAAACGCCGCAAGCAGGTGCATTATTTGTCGTTAAGCCGGGTGTTAAAGGGCAGGAAACACATGTCTACGGACGAAAAGCGTAAGCAAAGTGAGCAGGAAAAATCATAGTGGGTTTAAAGGTGCTGTGTGAACAGCATCTTTTTTTATTTTACCAGAGGATTACAAATTTTTTTTGAAAAGTGGATATTTACACAGAGGGGAAAAACGTTTTCTATCGAATGTTATTATTGAAAGTATTATCCATTTTGTGGTGGCGTTCGAAAAATTTTGTAAGCGCTTAACCGCAAATTGAAGGGAGGTGGATCTCCTCTAAGGGAGAAGGTATGGATTCGTCTGATACGCCATCATCAGCAGGTGAGACAGCGGGGATAGAGCGAATTGCCAAAATGTACAAACGCGAAAAGGAGGAGTAGTTGAGATGAAAAGGTGGATGAGCAAGTTACGAATCCTGAGTTTAAGTGTGGCTATTGTTACGGCTTCACTGGGTGGTCTGGGGATGGCAGGAACTTCAGAGGCTGCGCCGAGTGAGGCCTACGAATGGAAAAGCGTCGTTACTGGCGGAGGCGGAGGTTTTATACCCGGCATTATCTTTAATGAATCTGAAAAGGACTTGATCTATGCGCGCACTGATATAGGTGGAGCTTATCGCTGGAATCCGGTGGATAGTAGCTGGACTCCGCTTACTGACTTTGTAGGCTGGGACGACTGGAACAATAACGGGGTAGATGCGCTCGCCTCCGACCCTGTTGATCCAGATCGGGTGTACATGGCTGTAGGGACGTATACGAACTCATGGGTGAAGGACAACGGATATATCTTCCGTTCCACTGATCGCGGAGATACGTGGGAGAAAACCGAGCTACCCTTCAAGGTAGGGGGAAACATGCCCGGACGTTCCATGGGTGAGCGTCTGGTTGTGGACCCGAATGATAACAGCATATTGTATTTCGGAGCCCGCAGTGGCAACGGATTATGGAAAAGTACAGATTCTGGAGTAACCTGGAGTGAAGTGACCAGTTTTCCGAATCCGGGTAACTATGTTGAGAACCCTGCTAATGAATACACAAGTGACATTATAGGTCTCGCCTGGATTACTTTTGATGAAACAAGCGGCTCTGCGGGACAGGCTTCACAAACCATTTATGTCGGCGTAGCTGATAAAAGTGAAAGCATCTATCGCAGTACCGACGGCGGCTTGACCTGGACTGCTGTTCCCGGACAACCTACGGGTTATCTGCCTCATCATGGGAAAATGGACGTAGATGGAAGTTTGTATATTACCTACAGTAATGGTGCGGGACCCTACGACGGAACGAAAGGGGATGTCTGGAAGCTAAACACAGCAACCGGAGTATGGAAGAACATCAGCCCAGTTCCGAGCAGCAGTTCGGATAACTATTATGGTTATGGCGGGTTGGCTATTGATGCACAGGAGCCTGGAACGATAATGGTCGCAACGCTGAATTCCTGGTGGCCTGATGCTATTCTGTTCCGTAGTAAAGATGGTGGAGATACCTGGACACGAATATGGGACTTTGAAGGGTATCCTGACCGAAAATTCAGATATACGCAGGATATTTCCGCGGCGCCTTGGTTAACCTTCGGTGTGAATCCTGCACCGCCGGAAATTTCGCCTAAGCTGGGCTGGATGATTGCTGCTCTGGAGATTGATCCGTTTGATTCCGACCGATTGATGTATGGAACGGGGGCAACCATATACGGAACCAACAATCTGACGGATTGGGACGAGGATAAGAAAATTAACATTTCCGTTATGGCCAAAGGCATTGAAGAAACCAATGTCATGGATTTGATTAGCCCGCCAAGCGGAGCGAATCTGCTTAGTGCACTCGGTGATGTTGCCGGGTTCCGTCATGATGATCTCACCAAAGCTCCAGCAACGATGTTTACGAATCCGAATTATCCTTCAACAGAGAGTATTGATTTTGCCGAATTGAGCCCAAACACCATGGTACGGGTGGGGAAAGCAGATTACACGGTTGATCCCAATGCGAGATCCATTGGATTATCCAGCGACGGAGGAAAAACGTGGTACAAAGCAAGTGCAGAGCCGTCAGGTACTGCCGGAGGCGGAACTGTTGCCATCTCGGCGACAGGCAACCGTCTGGTCTGGAGCACATCGGATCGCGGGGTATTCCACTCTGTAGGCGGTAATTCCTGGACGGCAAGTACAGGCATACCAGCAGGCGCCAAAGTCATTTCCGACAGAGTTAACCCGAGCAAGTTTTATGGCTTCGCTGCAGGGAAAATTTACGTCAGTGTTAATGGTGGAGCATCGTTCACTGTATCTCCAGCTACTGGGCTTCCTGCCTCAGGTAATTCAGACCTCGACGCTGTGCCAGGTGTGGAAGGAGAACTGTGGTTTGCTGGGGGCAATGAAGAAGAAGGGCCCTACGGCTTGTGGCACTCAACAGATTCTGGAGCGACTTTTACGAAGCTCGCCAATGTAGAAGAAGCGGACAGCATCGGTTTTGGTAAAGCAGCTCCTGGGCAAAGTGTTGTCGTTTTGTATGCCGTTGCACAGATTGATGGGACTCGCGGATTTTTCCGTTCTGATGATGGTGGCACGAGCTGGGTGCGAATTAACGATGATCAGCATCAGTACGCCCGTGTGACCACAATTACAGGTGACCCACGTATTTATGGCAGAGTATATCTAGGTACCAACGGACGCGGAATACTCTATGCGGACCCGGTTAATGGCAATGGGGGCACACCTACAGTACCTAATTCGACCATCACCCCGGTAACGGCTCAATTTGATCTGAATGTGGATCATCAGGCCAATATTCCTGTCACGTTAACACTTAATGGCAATACACTGACCTCTATTCGGAACGGAAACGCGATACTTGTAGCCGGAACCGACTATACCGTTGCGGGTAATCAGGTTGTGCTGTCCAAAAATTATTTAGCCACATTGTCTAAAGGTGCTGCTGTGTTGACATTCCAGTTCAGTGCAGGCAATCCTGCAGCACTGAATCTGACCATCAAGGATACAACAGTTGTGATTCCGGGTGGAACGATTCGCATCGAGATGTACAACGGTACAACGGCAGCTACAAACAGTTCAATCAACCCTAAATTCAAGCTGACCAACACAGGCACTGCGCCGCTGAATTTGTCTGATGTGAAAATAAGGTACTACTATACGATTGACGGTAGTCAGCCTCAAAATTTCTTCTGCGATTGGGCTGCTGTGGGAAGTGCCAATATTACCGGTACGTTCAGTTCCATTAATCCTGCGTTGCCAGGAGCGGATCATGTGTTAGAGGTTGGATTCAAGGCAACTGCGGGAATGTTAAACGCAGGACAGAGCACGGAAATCCAGACTCGCTTTTCCAAAGACAATTGGACCAATTACACTCAAACGGATGATTACTCCTTTGAAGGAACGCATACCTCTTATGCTGACTGGTCCAAAGTAACTGGATATGTTGCGGGTCAACTTGAATGGGGAATAGAGCCGTAACATTCGGTTCATGATTGAATTGAGAAAATAATAATGAACAAGAGGTCTCAAAATGCCTGAGTAGGTCGTGGCGTTTTTGGGACTTCTTGTTTTGTCGAAATATAGTGTAAACTATAAGTAGTTACTATTGCTTAAACATAGGATTTAAGATATAACAATATGTACGATTATTATAATGTTCATGTAACCGCTAACAACAACAACTTCAATAACCAACATATAGAGGGTTAAACGGTATAGATATAGAGTGATAGAAGAGACAGGGGGGTCGCGATCATGAACCGGTTGTGCAAGGTGCTGATTGTTGACGATGAATTTCTGGTTAGACAGGGTATTAAGCACCACATGAACTGGGAAGCAGAAGGATTTAATATTGTAGGGGAAGCATCCAATGGCGAAGAAGGTCTGCAACAGGTGGAGTTGTTAAAACCGGATATCGTCATTACCGACATCGTGATGCCTGTTATGGACGGTGAAACTTTTGTTCGTACACTCAAAGCGGGTTACCCGCATATTGAGGTCATTGTGCTGAGCAGTTTCAGTGAATTCGAATATGTTCGATCTACATTGCAGCATGGAGCGGCAGATTACATATTGAAGCCCAAGCTGGATACGAATGAACTTCTGGAAGTGTTAAGACGTACGGCCGGCAAAATACCGGAGCTTCAATACGAGCCATCCCATGATGGCTGGCGGCTTGGTCAATTAATGGAGAAAATGTTATCCGGATTCACGCTGGACGAAGACAACGAAATGCCTGTTATTCGGGAAAACTTCCCGTTAGGCGCTTTTCGCTTGCTCGCATTTCAGATTACTGAAAGTAGTTTGAAAAATCAGGATCAGATTGAAGCTGAGGTTCGAGAACGCTTGCCTGAGATTGAATGTGCTATTTTACCAGCAGAAAGCCGATTGTCTGTTATGTTGCTGAACATGAAACCTGAGCAAGATGAAGCTACGGTTGAGCAGATCAGGGAATGGGCTGCGGAAGCAGGGGCAGGACAGAATGCTCCGGTGTGGGTGCTTAGTGAGAGATTTCTTTCTTTTGAAAAGATGGGAGACATCTATCGCGAGCGTTTGCTTAAATTAATGGAGTTTTGCTTCTATTATACGAATCGTGCGATTCTGATTGATGGCGAGCTTCCGCCAATGCATCCTGCAGGGTATCAATTCAACGTCAATATGTTTTTGCAACATGTAAAACGCAATCGGGTGGAGACAGCCAAAGAATATTTGCATGAACATGCCGCGACACTTGGGAGAGACTATATTGCTGATGTATTCGAGATCAAATCATTTCTGGGTAACTTGATCTTCAATGTCACGATTACCCTGGCAGATATGGATGTGCAGTCAGCGGGGCTTGAAGAGAGTAAATATACGTATTTTAAAAATGTGGATGGAGCCTCGACGCTTACCGAAGTGATGCTGGTTCTGGATCAATTCATGACGGAGGTTCAGGAATGTGTTTCCGGTTCAGGAGGTAAACGAAGTGATCCGAATATGACCATGTTGCTGGATTACATGCATGCGCACTATGACCAGCCCTTGGGGCTGTCCGAAGTGGCCAAACATTTTCATTTTAACCCGTCGTATCTATCCAGTTACTTCTCGTCACATAAAAAAGAAGGATTTAATGAATATCTGAACAAGATTCGCATTGAGAAAGCGGAGGAATTGCTACGATCGGATGATGTCACGATATCTGAAATTAGCAGTATGGTGGGGTATTCAGATCACAGTTACTTCTGTAAAGTGTTCAAAAAATTCACAGGACTATCTCCAAGTCGCTATCGGCGTAAATTTTGGGCTTAATATAGAAATGGATGAGATTACTTCATGAAAAAGTGGAAAAATGGCTTGTCGCGTCTCGGATTATTCCCCAAGCTAATTTTGGTTATGGTTGTCAGTATAGTCCTGGTGTCAGTGCTTATATTGTGGACAACAATTCATATGTCAACCAATCTGTTTACTGAAACGTTCAGCATCACGAATTCGAAGGTGCTGAGCCAGATCAAAACGAATTTTGATGCGTTTAACGACTCCATCGCTGCGGTGACGAACAATGTGGCCCAAAGTGGGGCTATTCGAGGGTTTCTATCGGATGGGGATGGGGATTCGGTTACCATGTCCAAATCGTACTACAGTATGCGGGAAACGATGAAGCGGGTTCAGTCCATCATTGAGTTTTATGAAGTGGGTATTACGATTGCGGGGGTAAATGGACGAAGTTTTTCGACCAATCCCTCATACATCCAGAAAACAGCCGACGAATTAAAACAGGATCAGATCACAAAGGCAGCGACCGAGTCACCGAGTCGTCTGATCTTCGATGACTACCAGGCCCAGACCAAAGAGGGCACATTGCGAATGATCTCTGCAACAAAAGCGCTGACGGATCGAACGCGAAGCAAAATCTATGGTACGGTTTATATCACGATGAGGGAAGAGTCATTCCGTCAGTTCTACGCCAATTTTACAAGCCGGGGCAATGATGTCGTCATTATGAATGAAAAAGGGGAGATCGTATCCTCTAACCGGGAAGACTGGATTGGCACGACTCAATCTGAACTGTTATCATATGCCGAAACCATAAATGAAACGGCACCCAAAAACATCAATGCACGAGTCATGGGGCAGGATAGCATCATATTATCTGAATATTTACCATTTTACCGTTTGTATATGGTAAACATCGTGGATAAGGAATCTGCGATGGGACAGCTCATTGATATGAAGACGGTCGCATTGATCTGTGCTGCGATTGTGTTTGCGGCTCTGTTGCTGGTATTCCTGATTACGAGTCAGATGACGAAGTCGCTACGCAGACTGGTCAAACAGATGTCTAACATTACGAAGAGTGATCTGGATAACTATATCCCGATCAGCGGCAGTTATGAGAGCAGGCAGTTAGGTCATGCGTACAATTACATGCTAGATGAATTGCATGATTACGTGGATCAGCTTGTACAGACGCAACGGGAACAACGTAATGCTGAGCTTGCGGCGCTTCAGAGCCAGATTAATCCTCATTTTCTGTATAACACCCTGGCTTCTGTCAAAGTTCTGGTACAGCAGGGCAATAAAGATCGGGCTGCGGAAACGATTAATGCGCTAATTGGTTTGTTGCAAAATACGATTAGCGATGTCAGAGAGACGGTAACAGTAGAGCAAGAGGTCGAGAACCTGAAAAATTATGTCTTCATCAACCATGTGCGTTATGGCGGACGGATCAAAGCGGCCTTTTACGTAGCTCCGGATTGCACACACTATCAGGTTCCCAAGCTGGTGATTCAACCCTTTATCGAAAATGCCTTCTTTCATGGGTTTATTAAAAAAGAAACGGGCACGATTCATGTGATGGTTTCCCGCGCGGGAGAATCATTAGTGTGCGAGATCATGGATAATGGTGATGGTATTGCAGGACTTAATGTAGAAGGAGCACTACCCAATCCGAAAAATAATCGTCAACTGTTCAGTGGCATAGGTATCCGAAACGTGCATGATCGAATTGAGTTGTTGTACGGCTCACCTTATGGTGTGACGATTATGAGCAACGTTGGCGAGGGGACAAGAGTCACTGTAACGTTGCCGTTGATTACGAGTTGAAAAAGATAATAAAAAGTCTCAAAATACAACAACCCTTCATTTCTGATTCCCAGAGATGAGGGGTTTTTCGTATGCAAATTCACGGACTCACTGCATATTTGTAAAATTTTCAGCTCAAAATAGTACAAAATCAAAAGAAAGTACAAAAAACCAAATTAAGTGCAACCGTTTTCTGTAAAGGTTTTCATTGTGGCAATAAGAAGACAAATCTGCACAAAATTTTTACTAACGAATGGAGAAATGGGAATGATAAGATGAATACATCGGAAGCAACCGCTTTCAGAAAACGCAAACAAATTTACAAACAAAGAGGTCGAAGGGGAGTTGAATGTTTTGAAAAAAATGTGGGTATTGATGCTCGTAACCGTATTGCTGTTGTCCGCATGTTCATCCGGCGGTGGAGGTAAAGAAGCTGCTAGCGGTGGTGGCGGCGAGAAAGCAAAAGAAATTACGATCTGGGCTTGGGATAAAGCATTTAACGTTGCTGCTCTGGAGCAAGCTAAAGCCATTTATCAAAAAGAAAACCCGGATCTGAAAATCAACATCATTGAGAATGCTCAAGATGCGATCATTCAAAAGCTGAACACTGGATTGAACTCCGGAACAAGCAGCGGTCTGCCAAACGTAGTTCTGATTGAAGACTATCGTGCACAAAGCTTCTTGAGCGCTTATCCAGATGCGTTCAAAGATTTGTCTTCCACAATCAAAGCATCCGATTTTGCAGAGTATAAAATTGGACCAACTTCTTATGAAGGTAAACAATACGGTATTCCGTTTGACTCCGGCGTAGCTGGTTTGTACTACAGAACAGACTTGCTTGAGGAAGCAGGCTACAAAGCTGCTGACCTGCAAGATATCACGTGGGATGATTACATCAAAATCGGTGAAGCTGTAAAAGCAAAAACAGGTAAAGAGCTTCTGTCTCTTGACCCGAACGACCTGGGTATCATCCGGATGATGATCCAAACTGCAGGTAAATGGTACACAGCTGAAGATGGTAAAACACCTGATCTGAACAACAACCCTGCATTGAAAGAAGCGTTCGAAACATACAAAAAAATGATGGATGCTAACATTGTTAAATTGCATTCCGACTGGAGCCAATTCGTTGCCAATGCCAATAACGGTGCTGTAGCAACAATTCCTACAGGTAACTGGTTCTCACCATCCGTTCGTCAAGAAGCTTCCCAATCCGGTAAATGGGCTGTAGCTCCAATGCCGAAAATGGCTGGTCAAGCAAACTCTGTACATGCATCCAACTTGGGTGGTAGCTCTTGGTACATCATGAATGATGTTCCTGGTGCAGATCAAGCGGCTGACTTTATGGCTAAAACTTTTGGTTCCGACAAAGAGTTGTATCAAGAATTGTTGACTAAAATCGGTGCAATCGGTACGTACACGCCGGCTGTTGATGGTGAAGCATACAACAAACCAGACGAGTTCTTCAGCGGTCAAAAAATCTTCGCTGATTTCGCTAACTGGACTAAAGAAATTCCAAAAGTAAACTATGGTAGCAACACTTATGCAATCGAAGATATCTTGGTTGTTGAAATGCAAGCATACCTGAACGGTAAATCAATCGATGACGTTCTGAATGATGCACAAAAACAAGCTGAGGCACAATTAAACTAATATCCCAAGGTAACTTATAGAACCTAGGAAACAACGGAGCCGTCTCCCTTGTCTGGCGCAAGTCGAGCTGGACATGGCGAGAGGCTCTGTAGGTTCTGACCATGTTGCATGGAGAGAGAGGAGCCATACTGTGAAAGCCATAAATACAGGAGACAGTCTCCAAAAGAAAAATAATTTGACTGGATGGGCTTTTGTTTTGCTGGCTGTTGTCGGAATTGTAGCATTCTACTTCTATCCGATGATTCAAGCGCTGCTCTTATCATTCAAGTCAGGCAAAGGTGCCAACCTTGAGTTTTCGGGCCTAGCGAACTACAAAAGATTGCTCGTTGATACCACGTTCCGTACGGCATTATCAAACACGTTCATTTACTTAATCATTCAAGTACCTTTAATGATCATTCTCGGTTTGTTCATTTCCGTATTGCTGAATGACAGCACACTGCGTTTCCGGAGCTTTTTCCGTACTGCAATTTTCTTGCCTTGTGTAACTTCACTTGTTGCTTACTCGGTTGTATTCAAGTATTTGTTTGCACCGGATGGTATGGTGAACCAAGCTTTGCTGGGTTTACACATTATCGGCACACCAATTCAATGGATTACCGACCCGTTCTGGGCTAAAATTACGATCATAATCGCCGTTACTTGGCGTTGGACCGGATATAACATGATTTTCTATCTGTCATCCTTGCAAAACATCGATCAATCGATCTATGAAGCAGCGAAGATTGACGGAGCCAATGCTTTCACTCAATTTTTCAAGATTACTGTACCATTGCTCAAACCGATCATTCTCTTTACGTCCATTACATCAACGATTGGTACATTGCAAATCTTTGATGAAATTATGAATATTACCAAAGGTGGTCCAGGTAACGCGACCATGTCGATCTCACAATACATCTACAACCTTTCGTTCAAATATTCACCGGACTTCGGTTATGCAGCAACCGTTTCGTATTCCATCGTAATTCTGATCATTATTTTGTCCATCATCCAGTTCAAAGTGGCAGGTGATAATAAAAATGGCTAATTCAAAAGCAAAACGCATTTTCACATATGTTTTCCTGTCCCTCGTCGCTTTTATTTCCATCTTCCCATTTTTCTGGATGATCGTCAGCGCTACAAACAAATCAGTAGACGTAACTAGAGGCACGTTGCTGCCGGGCTCCGCTTTAATTGAAAACATCAACAAATTGCTCGACACTACGAATCTGATTCAGGCACTGAGCAACTCAGCGATTATCTCCATCGTGTCAACCATTCTTGCTCTCTTGATTGGTTCCATGGCGGGTTACGGGTTTGAAGTATTTCGGACAAAATCCCGCGATATCGTGTTTAACATCCTGCTCATGTCGATGATGATCCCGTTTGCAGCGATTATGATTCCGCTCTATCGGATGTTTGCAACCATTTCGAGTGCAGCACCGGCAATCGGTATTAATACAATGGCTTCGGTTATTATCCCGACCATCACAACAGCGTTCCTGATCTTCTTCTTCCGTCAGAACACCAAAATGTTCCCGAAAGATTTGTTGGAAGCAGGTCGGATTGACGGTCTGAGCGAGCTGGGTATTTTCTTGAAAATCTACATGCCTACGATGAAAACAACATACGCAGCAGCAGCGATCATTACATTCATGAGCAGCTGGAACAACTATCTATGGCCACTCATCGTATTGCAAACGCCAGATCAGCAAACCATTCCGCTCCTGATCTCCAACCTGGGCGCAGGTTATGCTCCAGATTACGGCGTTATTATGACAGCAGTTGTTATTGCAACACTTCCAACTGCACTGGTGTTCTTCATCATGCAAAAACACTTTGTTGCAGGTATGGTTGGTTCCGTAAAATAAGCATAAGTGCATATCACGTCCAACTGGACGAATGCAGGAAAGAAGGGAGGACGCCTGTACAGGCGTACCTCTATCTTTTTTGTATAGATGCAAACTCATCACGAAATTCGTACTACAGAGGGAGAGAGAGCCGATGAAAGCAACAAAGGCAGATATCAACTGGTTAGGTGACGTAAGTGTATTTGAGGTAAACCGTCTTCATGCTTATTCCGATCACCGCTATTATCAAACGATGGAAGAAGCTGTGGCTTCCGCTGAGATGGCACTTCGTTACGATCTGAATGGAACTTGGAAATTCAACTACTCAATCCGTCCGGATTGCCGTCCTGAACTATTTTATACATCCGAGTACTCCAGCGAAGGCTGGGATGATATTGAAGTACCGGGACATATCCAGCTTCAAGGTTACGGACAGATTCAATATGTGAACACGCAATATCCATGGGATGGATTGAATGAACTCCGTCCGCCAGCTCTGCCGCAGGATAAAAACGCGGTGGGTAGTTACATTCGCACATTCCATCTGCCAGCAGGCTGGGAAGCGAATCCGGTATACATTTCGTTCCAAGGTGTGGAATCCGCATTTTATGTATGGTTGAACGGACAATTCGTAGGGTACGGAGAAGATAGTTTCACACCATCTGACTTTGACCTGACACCGTTCCTTCAAGATGGAGAGAACAAACTGGCGGTTGAAGTATACCAACGCAGCACAGGTAGCTGGTTAGAGGATCAGGACTTCTGGCGTTTCTCCGGTATCTTCAGAGATGTATATCTGTACACAGTTCCGGCTGCACATATCCGTGATGTTCATGTTCGTACCGATTTGGATGCTTCATATACAAACGGTACATTGGAACTCGATCTGAAACTGGAAGGAAAAGCGGCAACAGGTGCACGGATCGAAGCTGAGCTTCTGGACAAGAACGGAAATACAGTCAAAAGTTTTGGCGGTAATGTAGTCGATAATGGGCTGGTACAACTGCGTGAAGAAATTGGCCAAGTTAACCTCTGGAGTGCAGAGATTCCGTATCTGTATCGTCTGTACATCCGTGTATATGATGCAGCAGGCAACCTTGTGGAAGTTGTTCCTCAAGCCGTCGGTTTCCGTAAATTCGAAATGATCGACAAAGTGATGCACATTAATGGCAAGCGTATTGTGTTCAAAGGCGTAAACCGTCACGAGTTCAATCCGCGCCGTGGTCGTGCTGTAACGAAGGAAGACATGCTGTGGGACGTGCGTACGATCAAACAAAACAATATGAATGCTGTTCGTACATCACATTATCCGAACCAAAGTTTGTGGTATGAGCTCTGCGATGAGTACGGACTCTATGTGATTGATGAGATGAACCTGGAAACACACGGTTCCTGGCAAAAGCTTGGGGCTGTTGAGCCTTCATGGGTAATCCCTGGCGATAAGCCGGAATGGCATGATATTGTTATGGATCGTGCAATTTCGATGGTAGAGCGTGACAAAAACCATCCGTCCATTCTGATCTGGTCTTGTGGTAACGAGTCCCATGGTGGTGAAGTGATCTACAAAGTATCACAATACTTCAAATCGGCAGATCCAACACGTATGGTTCATTACGAAGGTGTGTTCCACGACCGCCGTTTCAATGACACAAGTGACATGGAATCCCGGATGTATGCAAAACCGGCTGACATCGAGGAATTCCTGAACGATAACCCGACCAAACCATATATCAGCTGTGAGTATATGCATGCGATGGGTAACTCCATTGGCGGTATGCATAAATACACAGAACTTGAAGATAAGTACCCGATGTATCAAGGTGGATTCATCTGGGATTACATCGATCAATCGATCTACAAAAAAGACCGTTACGGTAAAGAGTATCTGGCTTACGGCGGGGACTTCGGGGATCGTCCATCAGACTATTCGTTCTGTGGCAACGGGATTGTGCACGCAGATCGTAAAGTGACAGCTAAAATGCAGGAGGTTAAATTCCTGTATCAAAACATTAAATTGTTCCCAAGCCGTGACGGCGTTAAAATCGTAAACCAGAACCTGTTCACAGATACTTCCGCGTATGAACTGGTGTACAGCCTGGAGCGTGAAGGAAATGAAGTATTGCGCGGTACACTGGATGTAAATGTTGCTGCGGAAAGTGAAACTGTGATAGAACTTCCTTTGAATGCAAAGGCTCTTGAAGGTGGCGAATATGCTGTTAACGTGGCGTTTGTACTGAAAGAAGCAACGCTGTGGGGTGACAAAGGTGAGGAAGTCGCGTTTGGCCAGTTTATTTTCACACAAGAAGGTAGCGAAGCGGCTGTTGTAACGGATAAAAACGTTGTGAGCGATATTCAGGTGGTTGAAGGTGACGTAAACATTGGTGTTCGCGTTGGTCAAACGCATGTGTTGTTCTCCAAGCAGTTTGGAACACTCGTTTCCCTGAAATTCTCCGGTCGTGAAACGATTGCGATCCCACCTGCACCACTGTTCTGGCGTGCAACGACAGACAATGATAAGGGTACAGCAATGGGCTTTGAGCTTGGTGCATGGTATGCTGCCAGCCTGTTGCCACGTTCTGTAGAATGGAAACATGAACAAAAATCGGATCAGTACCGGATTGAGTTCACCTATAAATTGAACATCTCGGCCGATGTAGAGGTAAAAGTGACCTATACGGTGCTGGCTGATGGAAGTGTACATGTGCATAACACGTACAAAGGTACCGAAGGATTGCCAAACCTGCCTATCCACGCATTGTCGTTCAGAACATCTCCGGATTATGAGAATGTGGAATGGCTGGCAATGGGACCAGAGGAAAACTATTCGGATCGCGCATTTGGCGCTCGTCTGGGGATCCATGGCAGTAAGGTTGCAGATACGATGGCTCCATATCTTGTACCGCAAGAGTCGGGTAACCGTACAGGGGTACGCTGGGCTAAGTTGACGGACAATGCAGGACGCGGTTTCAAAATCGAAGCTTCCGGTGCACCGGTTGAATTGAATGTGTCACCATATACAGCGTTTGAACTGGAGAATGCGCAGCATGTGTATGAGTTGCCACCAGTGCATTACACTGTCGTTACGGTAGCCGGTAAACAAATGGGTGTTGGCGGTGACGATAGCTGGGGCGCTCCGGTACATCCGGAATATCAAATTCCTTCCAATGGTGAACTGAGCTTTGAATTCGTTATTCGTTCACTGTAAAAGGGAAGTATACGGTAAGAACAACAAGTGATGTTGGCACCTTGTCAATGTAGTGGTAACTTGAATTAAAACGTGATTATATCAGAGGCAGAGGTTCCCTTGGATGGGGGCCTCTGTTTTTTTGCTTTCCCTTATTGAAACCGTTCTCGCTTCATTCTCGTAGAGTACTGCACAAAGATACTGAGGAGGGGACAGGATGAGCAGAAAAGCAAAAACAGGGGTGTGGGTGACAGTGATCGCCGTTCTGGGCATCATTGTTGGATCATTTATATGGTATTTCAATACGGCTTCAGGTGAACGTGCACTCAAAACGATGAGATCAAATAATGCTGGCGGCTTGGAACGTGTAGTTAAGGTATATAGTAATTCGGGTGAGCTGATTCAGACTTACGAAGGCAAGATTGACGTACAGGATACGGAGTATGGCAATAAAGTACTGTTTGACCTGAACGGGAAACGGGTTGTGATCTACAATGCTACGATTGTGACGGAAGAGAAGTGAAGAGAAGTGAAGTGACAGGTACTCTGGTGATCCATAGTACGTAGATAGATCAGGAGACATAATTCTACTTCTGTAGTAAAATTAAGGAAAAGTATGAGAGTTGAGTGATTCAGAATGATGATGTTAATCGTTGCTCTTTCCTTGCTGGGTATGGTTGCTTTCTATAGTTTAATTGCTTACCTCCTGATTCGCATCATTTCAAAAAAAGCTTTTAAAGTGACGTTAACGAAGTTGGAGATCATAGAAATCATAACTTGGCTTTCACTGATTTTTTTTGCTTTCTATGCGATCAGATCAGGAGCATCTTCTATGTTCTTGCCGTCTGTCCTACTTTTTATAACGTTAATGAATATGCGAATCTCGAATCGAAAACAAAGAGAACGTGTTAAACAAGAATGTACTTGAGTTGTCGAGACAAGGAGGTTGCGCTTTGATTCTGGACAAAACAACCGATACGTCAGGGCTGACACAAGTTGTTGACCTATCTGATGAATTGCAGCCTGTTTTCGACAAAGCCGCTGAAAAATATGCTTCGTGTGATATTGAACTGTACTTTGTCTTCCGCTGCCTTCCCGATGAATATGGGTGCAAATCAAACGTCAGACATGTGAAGGCAGAAAAGGTAATCTATTTCGATATGACGGTTAGTGAAGACCGTTATAAGACCTGGAGCAAAAGTAAACAGCGATATGCATTAGGCCATGCGTTTTATACGTTTGTGAGCGACAAGATGAAGAAGTATAAGATAGATCATCTGGATAGGGATGCATTTATTGCAGATATGGGTGCGTGGCTTAAAGAAATTGGATGGTTGCAGACGGAAGAGGAAGCAGAGTTGAATGAGATGCAGGAGAAGTATGAGTAGAAACGGGTGAGTTCAATCATTCTTAGAGTAACCTATAAGAAATAAGTTAAGTGTCAAAATAGCAGTATCTGGCCGACTGATTAGTCGGTTCTTTTAATAATAGACAAATCAGAGCATTTCTGAGCAAGAAGATTCCAGAGGGTTCTTTTACACTGTAAAAGAAAGGAGATGAGAGATCCTGGAAATATTTAAACTGCTTCACCAATCGATTGATTATGTGGAACGACATCTTCATTTGCCAATTGAGATTGAAGATATTGCTAGGGCAGGCATGAGTTCGAAGTATCACTTTCAGCGAATGTTTCATGCAGTAACCGGCGTAACGGTTACCCAGTACGTAAGAAACAGACGTCTCACACTTGCGGCTCAGGAGTTAGCAGGAACAAACTGTAAAGTTATTGATGTTGCACTTAAGTATGGTTATGAAAGTCCAGCAGCTTTTACAAAAGCGTTCCAAAGGATGCATGGGGTAACACCTCTTGAGGCGAAGAAAATGAATGTGAAACTTAAAGCATTTCCTCGAATCTCCTTTCAAATTCAGGTTAGAGGTGAATCAGAGATGAATTATCGATTTGTCGAGGAAAAAGGCTCTATTGTATTTGGGAAAAGCGTTATCATCCATGAAGATGCGTATAAAGAGATACCCGTATTTGTGGAGGGCATTTGGAAAGATGGGACCCATGGTCAGATACTCAAGTTGTTAGAGAAACCGGATGGATCATTGTTATATGGGTATCATTATGATTTTGCTGAGAATGGTTCGAGGCGGTATTTGATGGGAGCAGAAGTGCCAGAGGGCATTCAGGTACCGGATGAATTTACTGTCCTTCCTATACCTGATCAAACTTATGCTGTTTTTGACAGCCGAGGGACGATGCCAGATGATGTCGAAATTGATGTAAGCATTCAGGATATTTGGAAACGGATCTACACCGAGTGGTTCCCGTCAACGAATTTTGAACAAGTGGAAGGACCCTGTATAGAAAAATATTACTGGGTGGATGAACGGGAGAAGGATTTCATCACTGAAGTATGGATTCCGATTCGTAAAATTGAAGAGGACATTAAATCATTGTAAGGAATGATTACCGTATAAAGAAGAAAGATGGAAAATGGCCAGCAATTTATCCAAAATGGATTATTATCTAGTTCTTTTGAGAAAGAAGGTTGGAAATCTTGGTGATGAATGCACTATTAAGAGGTGGAATACCCTTCGTGATTATGAACGGTATCGCTCTGATCCTTTATTCTCAAGGAAAATATGCTGACGCTAAAGGCACATTTGTTGCAAGTCTGATTGCTCTTTTTGTCGGTGCTGCAACTGTTATTTATAACATAGAACATTGGACTTTGGCGAAAAAAAGCGGTATCCATTTTACTGTAATGCTTGTGACCATTTATCCGATCCTGCTGTTAAGTGGCTGGTTTACGATTCATTCTGTTTTCGATGCTTTTAAAGTTTTCCTGTTTTTTATCTTTGTTGGGATCATTTTATGGTCTGTACTTTTCACATTAACCCAATTTTTCTCTCGATAAATTGCTCAACAAAAAGAAGCCCTCTTTCGAGAGCTTCTTTTTCATGGGAGAGGAGAAACCGGACGAAGAGCTTATGGGGAAACGTAAGTCTTCTCCGCGGTTGTCTACGACACTTGTGATGTCGATAATTATAGAATGGCCCAAGGGTTTCCTTTTTATACATATTGCTCAACAGTATTTTTCAAACGGAACCTGATTGTGGTACGATAGCTTTATCAATAAACTTACATAGAGAGAAAAGGTGACACATTCGTGAGAGTGGTATCTGGAAGTGCGAAGGGCAGGCCGCTGAAGGCAGTTCCCGGCACAGGTACGCGTCCAACCACTGATAAGGTGAAGGAAGCGTTGTTTAGTATGATTGGTCCTTATTTTGAGGGCGGGGCAGCATTGGATCTGTTTGCAGGCAGTGGAGGTCTCGGTATCGAGGCGCTGAGCCGCGGCATGGACAAGGCTGTTTTTGTTGATCTGGAATCGAAAAGTATTGAAGTGATCCGCGAAAATCTGAAGGCAACGAGGCTGGAGGATCAGGCGGCTGTATATCGGAATGACGCAGGTCGTGCGCTCAAAGCGCTGGCTAAACGTAACGCAACATTTGATCTGGTGTTTCTCGATCCGCCCTATCGCATGAAGAACGGGCACGAGTTAATGTTAACGATGCACGAACTGGAGCTGCTTACCCAAGGTGCAACCATCGTGCTTGAGTATGAATCCAAACATGAATACCCGGAGCAATTTGGCCCGTTTGAGCAAACGCGTAAAGCGGTGTACGGTGAGACAGCTGTATCCATTTACGATTACGTACCCGGTGCGGCAGAGGATGAAGAAAACAGCATCACAGAAGAGGAGGCTCCTCATGACTGAAATGATTCATCGGCAGGAACGTATTGCCGTATACCCAGGAAGCTTTGATCCCGTAACGATGGGACATCTCGACATAATTGCGAGAGCGTCTAAACAGTTTGACCGTGTCATCGTCGCTGTATTGAACAATATGAGTAAAAATCCGCTGTTCACGGTAGAGGAACGCAAAGAGTTAATTCTTACTGTAACCAGCCACCTGCCGAATGTGGAAGTGGATAGCTTCCGTGATCTGACCGCTAATTATGTACGGCAAAAGGAAGCGCAGGTTATCGTTCGCGGCATCCGCTCCGTAACCGATTTTGAATATGAGTTGCAACTCGCGTCGACCAACAGCAAGTTGAACCCGGATGCAGAAACGATTTTTATGATGACCAACCCGAAATACTCCTACCTCAGTTCTAGTATCGTTAAAGAAATCGCCCACTATCATGGGGATGTAACGGATCTGGTATCGCCTGAAGTTGAAGCTGCGCTTCGTCAGAAGATCAGCGAGAAAAAAGGCGGTTAATCCATAAGGTAAGGCCCGAGAGACTAATCATTACCCCAAGAAGTAAAGCGAGACTTAGGGCTGCTACAGGGAAGCTGTTCCAGATGAGTTGCCATGTACTTGTGGTGTCTGGAAATTGCAGAAACGGCCAATAGAATAAAGAGTTTGAGCGCTCTACCGCAGTGGTCTGCCATGTGGTCGATACTTCTGTGCTGTAACGGCTGAATGGTTCCCACAACCAGAGGGTAAGACTAAAGGCGGTTAACCCATGTCCTAATCGAACGATAATGAAAAAGAGCATGGAATGCAGTCCGGGGATGGCTGTTCTTAGCATCGACGAGACTTGTAGGTGCGAGCATACGCCTCCCCAGCCAAGCGCACCTGCCAGGAATGCCATCAGTAGGGCGGGTGCTATTGCTGTTTTGCTAATGTGGTATGTCCCCAGGTGAAGCTCCAGCACAGAAGGCCAAACTGCAGCTGAAATACCGGGAGTCAGATAGAGTGAGAGTAACCGGATAAATACAGCAAAAACGATGATGTATCCTCCAGTTAATAATAGAATTTGTACGGCCTGAGATACGGTGTCCCCCAGTAATTTGCCAAACCCTCGTGCGTCCCGGCTATGTGCTTCTCTAGCGGCTCGCAACATGCGCGAACCGATGCGGAGTTTCTGAGAATCTGGAGCTAAGGGAGGCAACTGCTTCTTTTCTGTCTCTGTGTGATCTTGGGCTGGAGAGAGAGAATGGACATCATTATTAGGTGACATGGAGTCTGGTACAAGATTTTTTTTGCGGGATGCAGGAATGAGACGAATGGCAACGGCTGCTGCAATCCAGCCACTGATCCAGTGTATAATGAGGAGAAAATATCCAGCGGCAGGATTATGAAGAAAAGCACCTCCAATAACCAGCAGAATCATCATAGGGTTGGCAAAATGAGCTGCTGCCGTAATAATAACCGCCTGTCTGGCGGTCATTTGTTGATCCTTGAGTAATCGAGATACGGCATCTACGGCGGTTGGAAAACCTCCACACATGCCCACAGCGAGAACGAACCCGGTATGGCCGGGTAGCTTGAACAAACGCCTCATCAGGGGCTCTAGCAGAACCCCCAGGGCGTGGGTAAAGCCAAACGCGGTCAGCATCTGGGATAACATCAGGAACGGCAGCAGGGCAGGAAAGACAATTTTCCACCAGATGTCGAGTCCTTGAATGGATGCGTCGAACGCTTCTTTCGGAGATGCAACTATTGCAACAACCAGCATGAATGCACTGGTGCTCAGGAATACGGTTCGTACCAAACCCGGACTTCGAACCTCACTGGATACGGTCATCGTTTCACCTCATATCAATTAACGCCCCTCGGGCATTGGGATTATAGTGGACGGCCGAATCACGTTCGTAAACGGTTCGGCCTTGACCGGATAGACGGCGAATCATCCTGCGGCCTATCCGGCCTGTACCATTGTATGCAGGAACAACAAGGTGTTAGACTTGGATTATAATCATATGGAATAAGATGAGCTAAATGAATTACACAAAGCAACTCTTGTGGAGTGGGTTCAGCTTGTATAGAGATAAGAACGGAGGCTCATGAGATGAATCGGTTCCGGAAAACAGGTGGTTTCAGAGCTTCGATCTACGTGATCGCGGTGGCTCTTATTGTTTATCTTACGGTGTACATGCCAACGCCGTATATTATTTATAAACCCGGCAGTGCGGATGAAGTTAAACCCATGGTTACCGTGAAGGACGGTGACAAAGATGAAAAAGGCGTATTCATGATGACCACCGTGTCGGCAACGTATGCCAATTTATTTTTGTTAGGCACTTCGTATTTTGATAAAAATGCACAAGTGGATAAAAAGGAAGATCGTCTGCGTGGTAAAAGCGAGGCGGAATACTCCGCTGAACAAGTCTGGTTCATGAGTGATTCGCAATCCTCTGCCATGGAAGCGGCCTATGAGAAAGCGGGCATTGCATACTCCATTGTGCCTGAAAACATCTTTGTGTTTGGTCTTTCGGAAAATCCCAAACCGGATGGAGATATTGAACCCGGAGATATTATTCTGGGTGTGAACGGTACAGCTACACCGGATAATACGGTGCTTGCCAAACAGCTGGAAGGAAAAAAAGCCGGGGATACGGTGGAGATGCAATTGGAGCGCGGCGGTGAAACGATTAGCCGGGATATCACGCTGGTTGAGGTGAAAGACAGCAAGACAGGCAAGATGCGTACTGGACTTGGGGTGATGATTGGTGCCGTGCAGAAGGTGAAGCCGGAAGACCCGAACAAACAAATCACATTTTCAAGCACGCAGGTGGGAGGTCCATCTGCCGGGTTAATGTTCACGTTGGAGATTTATAATCAGTTGACTCCTGGTGATCTGACCAAGGGACATCGGATTGCTGGTACAGGTACGATTACGAAAGATGGTGTTGTAGGAGCCATTGGCGGTGTGCAACATAAAATTGTCGCTGCCGACCGTAAAAAGGCAGAAATTTTCTTTGTACCTAAAGACAACTACAAAGAAGCTGAGGCCAAAGCAAAAGAAATCAACACTCCAATGAAGCTTGTGCCCGTAAGCACACTCGATGATGCGTTAGCCTTCTTGAAAACTCTGTCTGTGAAGTCTTAAGTGAAATAAGAGTATCTTACTAGAAGATTGGACTTAGAAGAGCTTGGGCAGTGACCTCTTTTAAAATAAGAAGGTACGCTCGGAAAAACAGTTATAGGAGATTCATAAAAAAGAGCGAGAAAGCAATGAGAAAAAGGGATGTAAATTAAGTGTCCAGGTCAGGTTGAATAATACGATAAGTGTTGTGCATTGGTAGGATACATGTGTAAGACGTTGCTTTTAAAAAATCGAAATGACAAAATCCCCTGTGATGACAGCCAAAGGCTCGGCACAGGGGATTTTTTGCTGGTTCTATAGTTTGTAGGGCGAGATGAGTCAGATTCTCACGGGTGATTCGTAGTAGTCGCTATACATTATGCGTGATATGTTGCGCGAATCCTGTTGGTCATGGGCAAGAGCATAGGCGGCTTGCGCCTGGATATCCAACTCCAGTTGAGCATGTTCAAACGTTGAGGGTTTCATTACAACAGACAGGGTGGCTGTTTTTTTCATCTGTTTGAGCAGACTCTGGCCTGTTGAAGTGAAACCGAGGACACGCAGATATCCGGGTCCGGTGGCTAATCGCTCTGGTGAACACTCTTCTTTTGTGTGGTTCAGGAGCAGGTGGGCGAGCATGCGCTGCAGTTTGGTGCGCGTGTAACGCCGGGTTTTGAGCGCATTCAGGAGAGCCTCGACTGAAGGCTCGGGGAGCTGGGCGAGTGCACGTATGAGCCGATGCTCCAGTCCTTCCGTGACTTCGGCAATACGTTCCAGCTCGGAGGCACGGCGGGTGGCCGCGATGTGCAGCAGCGGCTGGGCGAAGCGCTCCCAGTGCATGGGAGCGCGTCCTTCTTGCCATTCGCGATGCAGAATGGCAAGGGTTGCCGCCGGCACATATGGTGCGGCGGCTTTGGGCCCGTCCGCCAGCAGCAGGCGGCGGACAGCTGTGGCACTGGCGATCGCCCCCGGGCCGGGCGTCGCCTGATGATAGGCGGCACCGGTACGTGCCGCCGTCAAGGGCTGGATCGCGCTGCCAAGCCGTTGCAGCGCGATGAGGTAGTGTAGCCCAAGCGAATTGTTGGGCTGCTCCAGCAGTGCCGCGGCGTCGTGAGCATCGACGCCGCCGGGCGCCAGCGCTGCCGCCGCGCCTGCGTACGCGGCGGGGTAGCTGGCGCCCTCCCGTAGGCGGCGCGCGATATCCTCGCGCAGCCCTGCGGGCTCCACAGCCAGCACGCGCGCAATGCGCTGCAGGCTGTCGATGTCGCCGGACTCGCTGCCAAAGCAGAGCGAGTCCACAACCCCGGTGCGGTGCAGCAATGATACCGCACCGAAGGCAAACCACTCCGCCGGTTGAACCGCATAGGCAACCGGCAGTTCAATCACCAGATCGGCGCCAGCATGGAGCGCCATCTCGGTGCGTGCCCTTTTACCAACGATGGCGGGTTCGCCACGCTGGAGAAAAGGGCCGCTCATCACGGCAACAACGGCATCTGCTGCGCTAAGCCGCCGCGATTCATTCAGATGATGCACATGTCCGTTGTGCAACGGGTTATATTCCACAATAACGCCTACAGCTTTCATGAGCGTTACTCCTTCCTGTCGCGTTGAAATCTCCCATGGGGTCGTTAATCACGCGGGTCATGACATTTTTACAATATAGGATAGCATACATTTGTTTGTTCACCGTCAAAGCTCATTTTACCTCTTTCATCATAGAATAGAGCTGGCATTAGAGCAAATGATGAAAAAAGGCACAGAACCTGCATCCGCAGATGCAGCCTGTACCTGAAATATAGTTGTTATTATCTTTCTTTCCGACTGTATTTTATGCTCACACATTCTCCGTAGCAGGAGCAAGACTGGCTTTTGGCCCGAAAAATTCATAATGGATACGATCTTCTGCAACACCAATGGACTGAAGTTCTGCATATACCGAACGCATAAACGTGACAGAGCCGCACAGATAATAGTTCGCATCCGGTTCTTGAATGACTTGACGAAGCCATGCCGCATCCATGTATCCCTGTTTGTAAACCAGCTCATTTTCCAGATCGGAATCGGCAGGAGAAGTGTAACAATAGTGTGCGTTGAGATTAACATGCTCCTGAGCCAGTTGACTTACGTGATCGCGGAACGCGTGCGATAATCCGTTCGGGCTAGCATGTAAAAAGGTAATGGAACGCTGATCATCCGACTCCAACATTGTATTCAGCATGCTGACCATAGGGGTTATCCCTGCACCTCCGCTTAACAGCACAACAGGACGCGGATCTTCCATATCCAATGTGAAATCACCCGCAGGAGCGGAAAGTTCGACCAGGCTCCCCTCTGTAATATGATTGTGAAGATAATTGGAAATTACACCGTCAGGGCGATCCGATCCGCCCGACTCACGTTTCACGGATATACGATAATAGGGTTTGCCAGGTGCGTCGGAAAGGGTATACTGACGAATCTGAGTGAATTCCTGTCCGGCAGGCTGGATTTTAATGCTGATATATTGTCCTGCCTTGTATGAAGAGATAGACTTGCCATCCTCCGGTATCAAATAAAACGAAGTGATGAGTTCGCTTTCTTGTACTTTTTTGGCAACTTTGAAGGTTCTGAAACCGTCCCATCCACCCGTTTGATTTGCGGCTTCGCTGTACATATCCTGCTCAATGCCTATAAAGGCATCTGCAATCCCTTGATAAGCATCGCCCCAAGCGGCTAAAATTTCATCAGTTGCGGCATCACCGAGTACATCTTTGATGGCTTGAAGCAGATAAGTGCCAACGATAGCGTATTGTTCAGGTACAATGCCGAGGCTACGGTGTTTGTGAGCAACCTGACGAACGGCTGGCAAAATAGCTGCGAGGTTATCGATGTGCATTGCCGCGGTGTAAACCATGTTGGCGAGTGCGGCTTGCTGACGGCCTTGTTTTTGATTTGCGTGATTGAAAATGTTTAATAGCTCCGGGTGAGCCGTAAACATCGTTTGATAGAAATGGCGTGTAATGGCTTCTCCATGAACTTCAAGTACGGGTACTGTAGATTTGATTACGTCAATCGTTTGTTGGCTTAACATGTAATTTCCCTCCCGATTTTCTTTGAAATATCAATAATGGATGGTTATAAAAATGGTTGTGAAAGTTACTTTGTGATTGAATCTACGACAAGTATAGGCATCAGGTCTAGCGACCTGTGTGACATAGATCACACCATTCGTTAACGATTGGTGACCGATGTAAGGAGTGGAGAGCATCAGATATAAGTAAGGGATAGAATCGTAAGTATAGATCCTATAGATGACTTGTAGTTATGATGGAGTAGGTCTATAATAGATCAGATGTGACGGCTGAATCGGAGTGATTGTTTTCCAGAAAGGGTGTAAAGTTAAAAGTGTTGACAAACCTCTTGGAAAATCGGTATAATGAATTTTGTTTGTTAAGTCAGTTTCATAAATCTTTTGTGAGTGACAGACAGCATACATACAGTCAGGAATGAACGCACATATTAGGATCGTCTTGTACTGTATACTGCCGCCATTCGTTAGACAACTATTTATGAAATTGGTTTCGTTTGGAGTGATAGAACATGATAATGCCATTTCGCAAAGTGGCAACCAGTGATCGCCCCCTGCGCTTTAACGAACAGTGGGATATCAAACATCTGGTTTCTAACCGACAAGATATCACAGCCGTTACTCCGCTGACTGCAGATTTGTCTGCAGAGATCAGAGAGGAGAACGTTGTGGATGTTCATGGCAAACTGACAGTAGGGGTGGACATGTTGTGCTCCCGTTGTCTCAAGCCACTAAGTGAACATTTTCATATTGATTTTCATGAGCAATTCAAGCAGGGAAAACAACCGGAGGAATTATCTGAAGATGACGATACTCTCTATGTGGATGAGGATAGCGTTGATCTGAAAGGTTATGCCGAGGAAGCTTTTCTGCTGGATCTTCCGTTTGTACCGCTCTGTAGCGAGACATGCAAAGGACTTTGTCCTAAGTGTGGCCATGAGCTGAACGAAGGTGACTGCGGTTGCGATAACCAGGTTATTGATCCGCGGCTTGCAGGACTCAAGGATTTTTTTAAATGAGCATGATTGAAAATCGAACGTAACAACTACCTGCAAAGGTTGATTTTGATAAGGAGGTGGGAATAATGGCAGTACCTCAACGGAGAACGTCCAAGACGCGTCGCGACAAACGTCGCACTCACTTTAAATTGGCTGTACCGGGCATGGTGAAATGTGAACAATGCGGCGAATTGAAGCTTGCTCACCACGTGTGCAAAGTGTGCGGAACGTACAAAGCAAGAGAGATCATCTCTCAATAATAGCTACACATCAAGCAACACTTCATTTCGATGAGGTGTTGCTTTTTTGTGTAAAGAAAAGTGAACGCATAAGCTTGTTCAAGCGGGTATGTATGCTTGTTACACATGTTCATCAGCACTTTGATGAAGTGATGTGAATTTGTTATACTAGCCTTTCTTTTTGACACAGGATGAGATATACTATAGTTTAGTACCAGGTTCTAAGATTTGACGTTACATACAGATCATCATACACTTTTATTTAGAAGCTCCCTGAATAAGCAGGGCTACAGCATATAAAGAAGTAAGGTTTGAAGGAACGAACTTGACCTAAAGGTAGGTTCTGGAAACGATACAGCGGGGGGTGTCAGGCATCGAGCGTTTACCGAAGAGACAGAGGCAACAGCAGTTAACCAAAATGATAGACGAGAATCCGTTTGTGACCGATCAGGAGCTTACACGTCAATTGAAGGTAAGTATCCAGACGATCCGTCTTGACAGGCTGGAACTTGGCATACCGGAGCTTCGGGAACGGATGAAACTGATGGCGGAGCGCTCGTATGATCAGGTGCGATCACTGCCCCTGCATGAGATTATCGGTGACATTGTGGATTTACAGCTGGACAAGAGCGGGATATCCTTATTTGAGATCAAAGAGGAACATGTTTTTTCAAGAACAGGTATTGCCCGCGGGCACTATGTCTTTGCACAAGCGAATTCACTTGCTGTCGCTGTCATTAATGATGAGATTGCGTTAACTGCTTCGGCAGATATACGTTTTGTTCGCTCTGTTCGTTTGGGAGAAAAGTGTATTGCCAAAGCTTATGTGAAATCAATTCCCGGTCAGAAGGGGAAAGCCAAAGTTGAAGTGTTCACCTATGTTGGTGAAGAAATGGTGTTCCAAGGTAATTTTGTGATCTATCATTCAGGTGGAGAAGACAGCAAAGAAGGAGGTCATATGGAATGAGAATCGTCATTGATGCCATGGGAGGAGATCATGCTCCTGCGTCAACCGTAGAAGGGGCTATTGCCGCAGCTACGGAATGGGCGGATACACAGATCGTCCTGGTTGGCGATGAAACCAAGATTGAACCTCTTTTAAGTCAGTCAGGAGCAAGACCAGCCAATTTGAGCGTTCGGCACGCTTCCGAAGTGATTGGTTCAGATGATGAGCCGGTAAAGGCAGTAAGGCGCAAAAAGGATTCTTCCATGGTTGTAGCCGGACGTATGGTCAAAGAGAAGGAAGCCGACGCCATGATCTCGGCAGGGAATACAGGGGCGTTAATGACGGCTGGTTTGCTTGTTGTAGGCCGGATGGACGGAATTGAACGTCCTGCACTTGCCCCCATGATTCCCACGATGGATGATGTAGGTGTGCTTGCGTTAGACCTCGGTGCGAATATGGATGCTAAACCGGAACACTTGGCACAATACGCGCTGATGGGCAGTTTGTACCGGCAAAAAGTACAAGGCATTGCCTCCCCGAGAGTGGGGTTGCTCAACGTGGGCACAGAGCCGGGCAAAGGCAATGAGCTGACCAAACATGCCTATCCGCTCTTAGAACAGCTTCCGATTCGTTTTGTGGGGAATGTAGAGGCACGTGATGTACTGACTGGTGCCTGTGATGTGCTGGTGTGTGACGGGTTTGCAGGCAACATCCTGCTGAAATCACTGGAAGGCGCGGCAGGAGCGATATTCGGTCTGCTCAAAGAAAAATTTACTTCATCCTTCAGAAATAAATTGGCTGCGGCGGTACTCATGCCAGAATTGCGTGGGTTAAAGAGCAAACTTGATTATACGGAGCACGGTGGTGCCCCATTGTTAGGTTTGAGTGGACTGGTCGTCAAAAGCCATGGTTCCGCTGACGGCAATGCGATCAAAAATGCCGTGCGTCAGGCACGGATTGCAGTACAAAACCAGTTGGTGGAGAGCATATCTAAGGAAATTAGTGGGAAGTGAGTGACGATATGAATAATTTGCGCCCAGTAGGGATTATTGGTACAGGTAAATATGTGCCGGAGAAAATTTTGACAAACAGTGATTTGGAAAAAATGGTCGATACGAATGACGAGTGGATTGTCAGTCGTACAGGTATTAAGGAGCGGCATATCGCTGCACCGGATCAAGCTACTTCTGATCTAGCCTATGAGGCAGCAATAAAAGCGCTTGAATCTGCTGGCATGACAGGCAGTGATCTGGATCTGATTATCGTTGCTACGATTACACCGGACTCCTCTTTCCCGTCGACAGCTTGCATTCTGCAAGATAAACTGGGTGCCAAGGGCGCTGCTGCATTTGATTTGTCTGCTGCTTGTTCCGGGTTTGTATACGGTCTTGCAACGGCAACCAGTTTCATTCAAAGCGGCATGTACAACAACGCGCTTGTTATTGGTGCAGATTGTTTGTCACGTATTACAGACTACACAGACCGCAACACTTGTGTTCTTTTCGGTGATGGAGCAGGAGCTGTCGTTGTTGGTGAAGTTCCGGAAGGCCGTGGTTTCAAAGCATTTGATCTCGGTGCAGAAGGGGCAGGAGGCAGTCTTCTTAACATTGAAGGCGGTGGTTCACGTCTGCCAGCAAGTGCGGAAACGATCGAGAACAAAAAGCATTATATCTATATGAACGGCCGTGAAGTGTTTAAATTTGCTGTTCGTGTCATGGGTACAGCAACGATTGAAGTTCTTCGCAAAGCTGGCATGGATCGCACGGATGTTGATTTGTTCGTTCCACATCAGGCGAATGTTCGAATTATTCAATCGGCTATGCAACGACTTGAACTTCCAGAGGAGAAAGTGGTTGTCAATGTAGACAAGTATGCGAACACGTCGGCGGCATCCATTCCACTTGCACTGGTTGAAGCTGCAGAAGAAGGCCGTATGAAAGCAGGAGATACTGTTTTGATGGTTGGTTTCGGCGGCGGTTTAACTTGGGGCGCATCCGTACTCGTATGGTAAACTAGACAGCTGGAGGATGAATGAAATGGGTAAAATCGCTTTTGTATTCCCTGGACAGGGATCACAAAAAGTAGGTATGGCCAAAGATGTATATGAGTCTGTACCTGCAGCCACGGAAGTTTTTCGCACAGCAGATGAGGCGCTGGGCTTCTCGCTGAGCAACCTGATCTTTGAAGGACCAGACACGGAGCTGAAACAGACATCCAATACCCAGCCGGCACTGCTCACCGCGAGTATTGCACTGCTGGAAGCTTTCAAAGAAAAAGGAATTGAGGCAGACTACGTTGCAGGTCATAGCTTGGGCGAATACAGTGCACTAGTGGCAGCGGGTGTTCTTTCCTTTGAGAATGCTGTGCAAATTGTCCGGGCACGTGGTCAGTATATGGAAGAAGCTGTTCCAGGTGGACAGGGAGCAATGGCTGCTGTACTGGGTGCGGATCGGGAAGCGCTGGGGGTGCTTTGCCGTGAAGTGTCAGAAAGCGGAGATACAGTTGAACTTGCCAACATTAACTGTCCTGGACAAATCGTTATTTCGGGTGTAAAAGAGGGCGTTGCTGCCGTGTCAGAACGGGTGAAGGAAGCAGGTGGCAAGCGCGCAATTGCAATTGAAGTAAGTGGTCCGTTCCACTCTTCATTGATGAAAGGCGCTGCCGATAAGCTGGTCGATAAGCTGAGTACAGCGACGTTCTCACCTGCGAAGGTTCCTGTGGTAGCTAACGTAACCGCAAGACCTGCTGAAGATGGACAATTTCAGAACTTGCTTACCACCCAGGTCTATTCTCCGGTTTTATGGGAAGACAGTGTGACATGGCTGATTGAGCAAGGTGTGGATACGTTTGTTGAGATTGGTTCAGGCAATGTATTAACCGGTTTGATTAAAAAAACAGATAAAACCGTAAAATTATACAATGTAAACAGTCTTGAAACCTTGGAAGCAACCGCTGCTGATCTTAAAAAATAATTAAATCACATAAGCAAAACTATTTATTTACACTTTAACGGAGAGGACAGAAAAAAACTGGGAAAGCGAAGCTGAAAGCTTTCTGAAAGAAAGCTGCATCGGAAGCATATGCTTCGCCTTTATCACCAGATTTTTCCCTTTGGAAAAGGGAATCAAGAAAATCTGGGGATAACAGCGATTGAAAGGTTATTCTGTCATCGGAGTGGCTGTGTAAATAATCGAAGTTCAACTTATGTAGATTCAGGGAGAGGAGGAATGGTTATGTCTAAACCGTTAGAAGGTAAAAATGCATTAGTAACCGGAGCATCCCGCGGAATTGGCCGCAGTATTGCACTTGCCCTGGCTGAAGCCGGAGCGAATGTTGCTGTAAACTATGCGGGCAGTCAGGCTGCGGCAGAGGAAGTGGCCGAAGAGATTCGTGCAAAAGGTGTTCAGGCGATTACGATTCAGGCGAATGTAGGTCAGATGGTTGAAGCGGAACAGATGGTGAAAACAACGCTTGAAGCATGGGGCAATGTCGATATTCTGGTGAATAATGCGGGGATTACACGGGACAACCTCATTATGCGGATGAAAGAAGAAGAGTTCGATCAAGTTATCGAAACGAATCTTAAAGGGGTGTTTAACTGTCTGAAGGCAGTAACACGTCCAATGATGAAACAACGTTCAGGAAGAATTATTAACATCTCTTCTGTCGTTGGTGTGCTGGGTAATCCGGGTCAAGCCAACTACGTGGCTGCCAAAGCGGGAGTTATCGGTTTAACGAAGGCTTCTGCTCGAGAACTTGCTTCTCGCGGAATTACGGTGAACTGTGTTGCACCGGGCTTCATTGAAACCGATATGACCAAGGAATTGTCTCAAGAGCTGGTCGATGGTATGCTTAGTGGCATTCCGTTGTCCCGTCTGGGACAGCCGGATGAAATTGCTGGTGTGGTTACATTCCTTGCATCAGAAGCTTCATCTTATATGACAGGTCAAACACTGCATGTCGATGGCGGCATGTACATGTAAATTTCCTGGGCTTTGAATCAAAGTCGGGGAACAGGCGCTGGACGATCCGAAATGCCGGAAAAAGGCCGGGTTCCCCGGCCGGGAGCCGCATATGTCTTCTATGGCATTTTGCCTGCGATTCTCGTATAATACCAAGGAGGAGGTGAACCGGATGTCCGATGTATTGGAGCGTGTAAAACGCATCGTCGTCGACCGCTTGGGCGCAGACGAAGCTGAAGTTACACTTGAAGCATCTTTCAAAGAAGATTTGGGTGCTGATTCTTTGGATGTAGTGGAATTGGTCATGGAATTGGAAGATGAATTCGATTTGGAAATCTCTGATGAAGATGCAGAAAAAATTACGACCGTAGGTGAAGTTGTAAACTACATACAATCTCATACCTAAAGTCAATTCAGTCCCGCTCCTGTTTTCGAACAGGCGGGACTTCTCATCATTCATTGGTTTTTCACATCCCGCAGACAAGGTGCTTGCTGATCTTTGGAGAGGCGTCTTGCATTCGAGTCTGCGGATATTCCCACAAAATACTTGCGTAATGCAGTCGATATAGAGGTGAGTCGGTTGAAACAAAGAGTTGTAATTACCGGAATGGGCGTAATGACATCGCTCGGAAAAGATATAGAGACGTTCTGGGGCAGTTTAATGGCAGGAAAGTCCGGAATTTCTCAGATTGAGGCATTTGATGTTAGTGAATACACGACACAGATTGCAGCCGAGATCAAAGATTTCAACCCGGAAGAATATATGGATCGAAAAGATGCACGGAAGATGGATCGTTTTGTACAGTTCGCTGTGGCAGCTGGTTTCAAAGCTGTGGAAGATAGTGGTCTGAAAATCAACGAAAACATTGATGCAGAACGTTTTGGTGTATCGATTGGTTCTGGTATTGGTGGATTGGGAACTTGGGAAGATCAGCACAATGCGCTTTTGCAAAAAGGCCCTAAACGTGTGAGCCCGTTCTTTATTCCGATGATGATTTCGAATATGGCATCTGGACAGATGTCCATTTCACTTGGTGCCAAAGGACCGAACATCAACGTTGTTACCGCTTGTGCAACAGGAACACACTCCATTGGAGATTCGTTCAAGTTGATTGCCAATGGCGATGCAGATGCGATGATCTGCGGCGGTGCTGAAGCAACCATTAGGCCAACTGGACTTGCAGGTTTCTGCGCGATGCGTGCGATGTCTACACGTAATGACGATCCTACGAAGGCAAGCCGTCCTTTTGATACAGGTCGTGACGGATTTGTTATGGGTGAAGGTGCCGGAATTCTGATTCTGGAATCTCTGGAACATGCTCAGGCTCGTGGCGCACGAATCTACGGTGAAGTAATCGGTTACGGTCTGACAGGTGATGCACACCATATGACAGAACCAGATCCAGATGGAGCAGCACGTTGTATGACGATGGCGCTTCGCAATGCAGGCATTCAGCCGGAAGAAGTGGATTACATCAATGCACACGGAACTTCAACACCAGTAGGTGACCGTTCCGAAACGTTAGCCATCAAAAAGGCGTTTGGCGATCATGCGTACAAGCTTGCCGTAAGTTCCACCAAGTCCATGACAGGCCATATGCTTGGCGCTGCGGGCGGGGTAGAGGCAGTTATCTGCGGATTGTCCCTGACACATCAGACACTGGCTCCAACGATCAACCTGGAAGATCAGGACCCTGAATGTGATCTGGATTACGTGCCTAACGTTCCACGTCAAACCAAAGTGAATGTAGCAATGTCCAATTCATTTGGATTTGGCGGTCACAACGCTACCATTATTCTCAAAAAATTTGAAGCATAAGGGGCTAGTTCGTTTGAGTGAAGATCTGAAGCAGTTACAACAAAAACTTCAAATCAAATTTGACAACAGGCAGCTTCTAAAACAAGCGTTTACCCATGCTTCTTACGTAAACGAACACCGATTCAGTCAACATCAGGATAACGAACGTCTGGAGTTTCTGGGCGATGCTGTATTGGAGTTGACTGTATCGGAGTACTTGTATCATCTGTATCCTAACCGTCCGGAAGGAGAACTAACAAAGATGCGGGCATCCATTGTCTGTGAACCTTCCCTGGTCAAATTTGCTGAAGCGCTTAGTTTTGGACAATATGTACTTCTTGGAAAAGGTGAGGAATTAACTGGAGGACGTACACGTCCAGCTCTTCTGGCGGATGTGTTCGAGTCATTTATAGGTGCATTATACCTGGATCAGGGTCTTGAACCTGTGCGAGCATTTCTGGATCAGCATGTGTTTCCGTTAATCGTTGTTGGCAGCAAGCTGCAAATGAGTGATTACAAAACAGAGTTGCAGGAACTCACACAGCATCACAATATGGGGGCTCTGGAGTACCGGATCGTCGAAGAGCGGGGACCAGCCCATGAACGTGAGTTTGTCTCGGAAGTCCATATGGGCCAAGAACGACTTGGCCGAGGTACAGGACGCTCCAAAAAAGAGGCGGAACAACAGGCAGCATCTGCGGCGCTTGAACGATTGAAGCTTCCGGAGGCCTGAATTGTACCAGGCAGCGCTTAGACAAACGAAGAGCAAAGAGCAGCCCGCGGGCCCGCCCCGGCGGAAGTAATCGGCCGGACTGCTTTTTGCTCTTTTTTTTGTAAAGAGACTCGGGAGGCATTATCGGATTTTTTACTAGGTGTCGAAGGCATTATTTGAAATTCGCAAGAGGAGGTGACGAGAAGCCCTATGTTTCTGAAACGAATAGAATTGGGTGGATTCAAGTCATTCGCCGACAAAACGGAAATGGAATTTGTTCGTGGCATTACAGCGGTTGTGGGTCCGAACGGAAGCGGTAAAAGTAATATATCCGATGGTATCCGCTGGGTATTGGGGGAGCAAAGTGCCAAGTCACTGCGTGGCGGTAAAATGGAAGATATTATTTTTGCAGGCAGTGATGCGCGTAAAGCTGTCAACTACGGAGAGGTTTCCCTTACACTGGACAATGAGGATCATGCACTCGCTTTGGATTTCGGTGAAGTAACCGTGACCCGTCGTGTTCATCGCAGCGGGGACAGTGAGTATTTTATCAATAAACAATCCTGTCGCTTGAAAGATATCACAGAACTGTTCATGGATACGGGGATCGGTAAAGAGGCTTACTCGATTATTGGACAAGGACGTATTGAGGAGATCTTGAGTACTCGTTCAGAGGATCGTCGCGGTATTTTTGAAGAGGCTTCAGGAATCGTTAAATATAAATCCCGCAAACGAGATGCAACGCGCAAGCTGGATGAGACAGAGCAAAATCTGCTACGTATTCACGATCTTGTAACCGAACTGGAAGATCAGATTGGCCCGCTGAAAGAACAATCCGAGAAAGCCATGCATTACAAGCAACTTCGTTCCGAACTCAAATCAAAGGAAATTTCGATGTATGTGTATCAGATTGAACAGATTCATGCTTCCTGGAGCAAAGCGAGCGAACGTCTGGAATCACTTAAACACGAAGAGGTTGGATTGGCGGCGATTGTATCCACACATGATGCGAAGCTGGAGAATGATCGCAATGCACTGCGTCTGCTGGAAACGGAGACAGAAGAACTTCAGGCTGCTTTGTTGCAATTTAGTGAGGCAACAGAGAAAAGTGAAGGGCATGGAGAACTTCTTCGGGAACGTTCGCGGAATCTGCAAGCGAATCAGGAGCAACTGAGGGAAACGCTGGCGGTGAGCGAGCAGAGACATCAGGAACGTGAAGCTGAGCTGATTGCCTTGCGAGAGAAGTTTGGCAAGCTTGAACTGGAACTGGCTGATGTAAAAAATCGTTTGTCTGAAGAAGAAGCTAAGCTTATCGGTGTTACGGGTGGAATCAGTCAGCAGCAGGAGGAGAGCCTCAAAGGGAACTTGCTGGAACTGATGAATCAGATGGCGCAGGCACGAAACGAAATACGGTATGTGGACCAGCAAAAAGAAACGCTGGAGCGCAGAATGAACCGTGCATCAGAAGAATCCGGCAAATGGGAAGAACAGAAAGAGACGTTAGAAGGCCGTAAAGCAGAGATTCAGAAAAAAGTGGTTCGGTTAGGTAAGGAAATCAGTGAACTGCGCGGGGGTTATATTTCGGAAAGCGAACGGCTGCAGTCTTTGCAAAAACTCCTGGAAGAGAGCCGTGGTACTGTACGTAAATGGGAGCAAAAGCGCGAAGCACAAGTGTCCCGCCGGGATACGATGAAAGAAATGCAAGATGATTTTGACGGCTTCATGCTGGGCGTAAAAGAAGTGCTCAAAGCTTCTCGAAAGGGGACGCTAAACGGAGTACATGGTGCTGTGGCAGAACTCGTTAAAGTTCCCGAAAAGATCGAGCTTGCGGTAGAAACAGCGATGGGGGCTGCGCTGCAGCATATCGTCATGGAGAACGAGGCCGTATCCAGACAGGCTATTGCTTTCTTGAAGCAACGTCAGTTGGGACGTGCAACCTTTCTTCCGCTGGACGTTATTCGTCCTCGTTCAATCGGTGCAGGTGAACGCTCGATGGTTGAGGGTATGGACGGTTTTGTTGGCATCGGTGCTGAACTTGTACAGTATGATTCAAGATATGCCTCGATCATCGGTAGCTTGCTCGGAAATGTCATCATTGCAGAAACGTTGGAGTTTGCGAATAAAATTGCGGCACGTTGTCAGTATCGTTTCCGCGTTGTAACCCTCGAAGGGGATGTCGTCAACGCTGGCGGTTCCATGACTGGCGGCAGTCAGCACAAAAAAAATGGCAGTCTGCTCAGCCGCAAGCGGCAACTGGATCAGCTGGATCAAGATATTGTGGATACCGAGCAGCAGATTGTGAAACTGCATCGCAGTGTGGAAGATGTCAAAGCTCAGCTGGAGCAGTGTCAGGACAAGCTGGATCAGCTACGTCAGTCTGGTGACGATACCCGAAATGCAGAGCAACAGGCCTCGATGGAGATGAAGCAGGTTGAGCATGAACTGCGCCATGTATTGGAGCAGGTCGCTGTGGCAGGTCAGGAAAAGAACGGCTTTACGGAAGAAATTAAGGAACTGGACAAATCCCGGGTTGAAGCGGAGAAAAAACTTGAGCAACTTGAGGAAGAGGAGAAAGCAACTCATCGCGCTATTCATGCAGCAGAGTTTGCCCGGAAGGCCAATGAGTCTGCAAAAGAAGAGTTGCAAACACAGCTGACCGAACTGAAAGTCCGGGAAGGTAAGCTGGATCAGGAACGCTTCTCAAATGAAGAGCAATTGCGGAGATTGGAGCGAGAGGTTGATTCACTAGTCAAAGATCTGCGACAGAATCGTACGTTGCTCGCTTCGATGGAAGCTGATTTTAAGAAAACACAGAGTGAAAGTGTAAAACAGATTGAAGATTTAAACGAGTACAAGCTTAAAAAGGCACAGGCATCTCAAGAATTGGACTTCAAACGTGCCGCGCGCAGTGAACTGTCGAAAAAGCTGGAGCTGGCCGAGAGTGAAACGAAGGAGCAGCGCACACAGCTCAAAGCGGTGGAAGAGCAGATGCGTCAGACTGAAATTTCCGTGAACCGTCTGGATGTTGAGCTGGAAAATATTTTGCGTAAGCTGACAGATGAATATGAGTTAGGCTATGAGCTTGCCAAAGAACGTTATCCAGTGCCTGAAGATGTGGAGAGCACACAAGCTGAGGTACAGAAGTTAAAACGTGCAATATCCGCTCTTGGCGATGTGAATCTCGGTGCAATCGAGGAGTTCCAGCGGGTGAATGAGCGGTATGAGTTCCTGAACGAACAGAAGAATGATCTGGTGGAAGCCAAAACGACATTGTATCAGGTTATCAAGGAAATGGAAGATGAAATGGCGAAGCGTTTCAAATTTACATTTGACGCGATCCGTCGTGAATTTGGTACCGTCTTTACGAAGCTGTTTGGCGGTGGACGTGCTGATCTGGTTCTGATGGACCCTGAGCGACTCCTTGAAACAGGCATTGATATCGTAGCCCAGCCACCGGGTAAGAAACTGCAAAATCTGCAACTGTTGTCGGGGGGAGAACGGGCCTTAACGGCGATGGCGTTGCTCTTTGCCATTCTGCACGTGAAACCTGTGCCATTCTGCGTATTGGACGAAGTTGAGGCTGCCCTGGATGAGGCGAACGTCGTTCGTTTCGCCCAATACTTGCGTGAGTTCTCTGAGCAAACCCAATTTATTGTGGTTACGCACCGGAAAGGCACGATGGAAGAGGCAGATGTCCTATACGGAGTTACGATGGAAGAGGGCGGAGTATCCAAGCTCGTTTCGGTTAAACTGGATGATGAGGAAGCAGACATCGCCTAATTGCATGGAGATTGCTGTGTGCTTCAAATAGGATTCATTTAATTTTACAAAATCATACCATTTACGATTTAATTATCTACACGATGGAGGGGCTTTATGAGTTTCTTTAAAAAGCTACGGGACAGCATTGCAAGTAAAACGGAGTCGGTTACTAAACAGTTTAAGGATGGCCTGGAAAAGACACGCAAAGGGCTTGTGGAAAAAGTAACCGATTTGGTCATTCGCCGCAAAAAAATTGATGAGGAATTTTACGAGGAACTTGAAGAAATTCTGATCGGGGCAGACGTAGGCGTCAATACGGTCATGAATCTGATCGAAGACCTGCGCGCAGAAGTGAAGAAACGCAAAATTGAGGATGCGGCTGAGTTACAGCCTGTGTTGTCCGAGAAACTGACAGATTTGCTTCGTGGGGAACAAAACAATGAACTGAAAATGAATCCGGATGGCATTACGGTTATTTTATTTGTTGGTGTGAACGGTGTTGGTAAAACAACGACGATTGGCAAGCTGGCTCACCGTTTCAAGCAGCAAGGGAAAAAAGTAATTATGGCCGCTGGAGATACGTTCCGCGCCGGAGCGATCGAGCAGCTTGAAGTATGGGGACAGCGTGCAGGCGTTGATGTGATCAAACAGCAATCCGGTTCTGATCCAGCTGCTGTGATGTACGATGCGGTGCAGGCCGCGAAACAGCGCGGAGCCGATGTGTTGTTATGTGATACGGCAGGCCGCTTGCAAAATAAAAGTAACCTGATGGACGAGCTGAACAAAATCTATCGTGTCATTCAGCGTGAGATTCCAAGTGCGCCGCATGAAGTGTTGATGGTGCTGGATGCGACGACGGGACAAAATGCGCTGAATCAGGCCAAACTTTTCGGAGAGAAAAGTGGAGTAACGGGTCTTGTGTTGACCAAGCTTGATGGAACAGCTAAAGGTGGTATTGTAGTGGCAATCCGTCAGGAGCTGGACCTGCCTGTGAAGCTCGTTGGTCTTGGGGAGAAAATTGATGATCTGCAGGAATTTGATTCTGAGCAGTTTGTTCACGCGTTGTTCGCAGGATTAATTCAGGAGCAACCGGCAGAGAATGCCGAAGAAGAGAATACACAATCCTGATCTTGGGTCGTAAATGAATAATCATGTTCACCGTATTGCCGCTGCATCATGTGAGAGCTCACGTGTAATGTCATCGGCAATACGTGTATAATGAAAGGTAACTGATATTGTAATGGGTTAGAAAGGAAGGTTGATATGGCCAATACCTATACCTATTCCCGTCGTGAAGAGGTCGCCAATGCCGTGACACATGGAATCGGTGCTGCGCTTAGTGTAGCTGCGTTAGTGTTGTTAATTGTATTTTCCAGTATGAAAGGTACGGCCTGGCATGTTGTTAGTTTTACAATCTATGGTATTACCATGCTGATGCTCTATACGAATTCAACGTTGGTGCACGCGCTCAAAGAGGGGAAGGCCAAAGACTTGTTTGAGTTTTTTGACCACTCTTCCATCTATCTGTTTATTGCAGGCACATATACGCCGTTTTTATTCGTCGCAGTTCGCGGAACGCTGGGGTGGACGCTATTCGGTGTCATCTGGGGCATTGCACTGGCCGGAGTGATCTTCAAAGCCTTTTTCACCAAGAAGTTTCTGTTTATGTCGACGATCTTCTATATTGCGATGGGGTGGCTGATCGTAATTGCTTGGCAACCGCTTGTGTCAGCAATTCCCACAGGTGGGATTGTACTATTGGTTGCAGGAGGCCTGATGTATACGCTGGGGACCTTGTTCTATGTATGGAGAGGTTTCCCGTTTCACCACGCGATCTGGCATCTGTTTGTACTGGCAGGCAGTATTCTGCATTTCTTCGCGGTCTTAATCTATCTGACACCACTTCGTTAGAAGCGTTAAACGAATCGTCTCTTCTTTAGGGATGTTTCGTTTTTCTTTTTGGTTCTGACTTGAAAGACTTCTAGTTTGCTTTATTGAATGGACAGAAAATGAGGCTTTATAACGCCTAGAGATGGCAGTTTTAAACTGTACATGGCAGGCGTAGCGTCTCTTTTTATTGTGACAAGTATTTTTGCTTGACATCCTGATTTGTTTTAGGTATTATTAGGAACGTTGCAAGAGTGTAAAGTGTTTTTCCTTGACGAAGGGAGTGCCCCGATATGAGTCAAGAAAATCGGCTTGAGAAAACAAACCGGATTAACTTGCTGTTTGCCTTTTACGAATCATTGTTGACAGAGAAGCAGCAAACATTTCTGAAATATTACTTTCATGATGATTTTTCACTTGGTGAAATTGCAGCCGAGTTTGAGATCAGCCGCCAGGCGGTATACGAACATATCAAGCGTGCTGAACAAGTGCTTGAGAACTATGAAAGCAAGCTTGGCTTGCTTGAGAAGTATGAAAGACGCAGCCGCTGCCTTGAAGATTTACAACAAGCACTGGAACGCGCTGGCGTTACCGTGGATAACAACAAACCAATACACGATCTCGTTGCTTTACTGGGAGAATAACCATTGTCTGCAGTGAAGTGAGACGAATCGGTCTTAAAATGGAATGAAGCATGAAGGAGGTGGGATCATGGCATTTGAAGGATTAACGACCCGATTGCAGAATGTGTTCAGCAAGCTGCGCGGCAAAGGCAAGGTGTCTGACGAAGACGTAGCCGAAGCGATGCGCGAAGTACGTCTGGCATTGCTTGAAGCGGATGTAAACTTCAAAGTGGTCAAGGAATTCATCGCCAAAGTGAAAGAGAAGGCTGTTGGCAAAGAAGTAATGGACAGCTTTACACCCGGAATGGTCATCATTGACATTGTTAACAAAGAATTAACAGAGTTAATGGGTGGAAGTCAAGCTAAGCTGGCGAAGTCGAATAAACCACCTACAGTGATCATGATGGTTGGTTTACAGGGTGCGGGTAAAACGACGACTTCCGGTAAACTGGCAAAAATGTTGCAAAAGCAAAATAGCAGACCTTTGCTGGTTGCGGGCGACATTTACCGTCCGGCTGCGATCAAGCAGTTACAAGTACTGGGAGAGCAGTTGAAGGCGCCAGTGTTCACCCTTGGTGATCAGACAAGCCCGGTGGAGATTGCTCGCCAAGGTTTGCAACACGCAAAAGATAACGGACATGATTATGTGATCGTGGATACAGCCGGACGTTTGCATGTTGATGAAGAACTGATGGAAGAGTTGCGTCAGATTCACAGTGTAGTGAACCCGGATGAAGTATTACTCGTTGTCGACAGTATGACAGGTCAGGATGCCGTTAATGTGGCGGAACACTTTAATCAGCAACTTGCTCTGACCGGGGTTGTACTGACCAAACTGGATGGCGATACACGTGGTGGTGCGGCACTGTCTGTTAAAGCAGTTACAGGTTGCCCGATCAAGTTTGCCTCTCTGGGGGAGAAGCTTGATGCACTGGAGCCATTCCATCCGGAACGTATGGCTTCACGTATTCTTGGTATGGGTGACATGTTGTCCTTGATTGAAAAGGCACAGTCCAATATCGATACCGAGAAAGCGAAGGAAATGGAACGCAAGATGCGGAATGCAGAATTCACGTTCGAGGATTTCCTGGAGCAGATGGATCAGGTGAAAAAGCTTGGACCAATTGACCAGATCATGGATATGATTCCGGGTATGGGCAAGATGAAACAAGCGAAGGACCTGAAGGTCGATGATAAACAGATGGGCCGAATCGAAGCGATTGTCTATTCAATGACAACGGAAGAGAAGCGTAACCCGGATATGATTAACCATAGCCGCCGGAAGCGGATTGCTACCGGAAGTGGAACGTCACTCGCAGAGGTGAATCGTCTGATCAAGCAGTTTGATGAGATGCGCCGTATGATGAAGCAATTCTCGGATATGATGGGTCCTAAGGGTGGAAAGAATAAAGCAATGAAACAGTTGAAAGGTCTCGGTAAAGGAATGAAGTTTCCTTTCCGTTGATTGAACAGCGTTTATATGAGAACCAGATTTCATTGAAGGAGGTGAATTTTCAAATGGCAGTTCGTATTCGTCTGAAACGTATGGGTGCTCACAAAGCTCCTTTCTACCGCGTAGTGGTATCGGATTCCCGTTCCCCACGTGACGGTCGTTTTATCGAGGAGATCGGTTACTACAACCCGGTTGAACAACCGGCTGTTGTTAAGATCGATGAGGATAAAGCATTGCAATGGCTTCAAAACGGTGCGCAAGCATCCGACACTGTCCGCAACTTGCTGAGCAAAGCGGGCGTGATGAAGAAATTCCACGAGTCCAAATTATCTAAATAAGGTGCTGATTCGGAGGGTCATCTATGGAAGAATTAGTAAGCATAATTGCTAAGGCTTTGGTCGATCATCCGGATGATGTGGCGGTTCGGACGATTGAGAAAGACCGGCTTGTCGTTTATGAGTTGACGGTGCATCCCGACGATGTCGGAAAGGTGATCGGAAAACAGGGACGAATCGCAAAATCTCTTCGTACGGTCGTCACATCAGCAGCAGTTAAGATGGATAAACGGGTTACCGTTGATATCATATCTTAAAGATATACGAAAGGGGGTTAGGATGCATGTCCTAGCCCCTTTTCGTGCATGCTGAACTTATCATTTAATTGTTTAAGGGAATTTAGGATTAAAATTAATTTGGAGATTACACTTTAACAGAGCGGGCAGAAAAAATCTGAAGAAACGAAGTGTTCGCCTTTAGCACCGGATATCAACCTTTTGATAACTTATTCAAAATATCCGGGGATAACAGCGATCGGAAGATGTTTCTGACCGTGGAGTGTGCGGGTAATCGCTTATCATTTTGATTGAATTTCGTAGGAGGATTGTATGGCAGAGTTTATGAATGTAGGGAAAGTTGTGAATACGCATGGAATTCGCGGCGAGTTAAAGATCATGCCTTTGACTGATTTTCCAGAAGTACGTTTCGCCAAAAATGCTGAATTGTTTTTGTTTACTCCGGATAATCATCCGGTGCCAGTTACAGTGGAATCTGCGCGTCTGCATAAAAATATGTATATCGTTCGTCTGAAAGAATACGGCAACATTAACGAAGTGGAGAAGTTCAAGGGGGGGATAGCCAAAGTATCCAAAGAAAACCTTGCTGAACTTGAAGAAGGGGAGTATTACTTCCATCAAATCGTAGGATGCGCTGTCATTACGGAAGAGGGAGAGTCACTCGGGACGATTTCGGAGATTCTGACCCCAGGTGCGAATGATGTGTGGGTAGTCAAAACACCGGCGGGAAAAGAAGTGCTAATTCCGGTGATTGACGATGTTGTTCTGGATGTGGATGTAGAGCAGAAGCAGGTCAAGATTCACCTGATGGAAGGACTGCTGTAACATGAAGGTGGATGTATTAACGTTATTCCCGGAAATGTTCGATGGTGTGTTTGGCACAAGCATTCTGGGTAAAGCGCAGGCCAAGGGGCTTGTCTCGCTTGGGGCGACCAATTTCCGAAATTACGCAACGAATAAACATAACACTGTGGATGACGCACCATATGGCGGCGGTGGAGGTATGGTGCTCAAACCTGATCCGATTTTTGCTGCCGTAGAGGATGTTTTGCAACAGCGCGGAGAAGCTGCCGCCACAATGAAAGCGCCCCGGATTATTCTGATGTGTCCGCAAGGTGAGACATTTACACAGAAAAAGGCAGAAGAACTGGTTCAAGAAGATCATCTGATCTTTATCTGCGGTCATTATGAGGGATATGATGAACGAATCCGCGAATTTCTGGTGACCGATGAACTATCTATTGGTGACTATGTTCTGACTGGCGGAGAACTACCTGCTATGGTGGCCATTGATAGCATTGTACGGCTGATTCCGGGGGTGCTCGGTAACGAGACAAGTGCAGTGACGGATTCATTCAGTACGGGGTTGCTGGAGTATCCTCACTATACTCGCCCGCCTGAATTTAGAGGCATGAAAGTGCCGGATATGCTCTTGTCTGGACACCATCTGAATATCGAGGCTTGGCGTAGAGAACAATCGCTGATTCGTACGTTGGAGCGCAGACCTGAACTGTTGGAGTCGGCAGATCTGACGGAAAAGGAACGGAGATGGCTGGAGCAATACCGGGCTGAACAAGATAAGAAATAGGTAAAGATAAAGCCGAGTGGACAGCTTAGACTGCATCCATCGGCTTTTTTGATTTAATCAAGGCAGAATTGAATTATTCGTTTGAAAGTATTACTAATCTAGAACCGCTCACTGAGTATATTGGAACCCGTTTGTAGCAGGGTAGGGAGATCGGTATCATTTGTAACGGTTAAGCGAGGTAAAACCATGGGTGAATCCCCAGGGTGAACAAATCCGGGTCTAACCGTGAATCCCATGCGATATCCATGCTGATGGAGTTTGTAAATCATTTGTTCACTGAAATATCCATAAGGGTAGGCGATATATGGCGTATTGATACCGATATGTTTGATCTGCTCAATATCGTGATCCAGCAGGCTGGTATCCAGCGTAACGGGCAGATCGTCTCCACATACCATATATCCTTTGTGATGCAGGTTAAAGGTGTGGCTATTATACTCAAATACATCGCTTCCTGCGGCCATCTCTTGCTTGGAGATATCGCTTTTTTTACTAGGGTTAAAAGCGACTGGTGTGGACTGAATCCGGCTACCTATGACAAAAAGGGAAGCATGGAAATGATATTTTTTGAGTATGGGATAAGCCAGCGTATAATTGTTTTGATATCCGTCATCAAAGGTAATGACAAATGATTTCTCAGGTAGCGAGATTTCACCGTTAACGTATTGTTCAAGCTGAGCCAGAGTAACGGTTCGGTACCCATTTTCGTGTAAATATTTCATATTCTGCTCGAACACATCCAGGTCAATGATGGATTTATTCTTTGGCTCGTGATTGTCAACTTTTGGTGTAACATAATGATACATGAGAACAGGAACTTTTGTAGCCGTGCCTTGTTTGATAACAAAGTTAGAGCGATCCAGCTTGGAATGCAGCGAAAAGTCCGAGTGAGTTAATGTGAAGAATTTACGTTGTACGATATTCCAAGACGAGCAGGCCTTGTGGGATAACGCGTTGGTAGGATGATTAACAGCATAAGCGTATAATGTAACGGTGCATGTGAGCAAGGCAAGTGAGGCTAGCAATAATTTTTTGATGTGTTTCATGTCTCTCCTGGTTCTCCTTTAGGATTCATCTATTTCTTAAAATTCGTTACGCTGCTCGTGTAATGAGCTTTTAAGTATATGATAGACGATCTTCTATGTCGGAAAGTTACATTATTTTATCCACGAGAGTGGTTGACTTTTTAAAAACGGACCAAAACTTTTCACCTATTTACTAATTAAGAGAAGAAATGGATACGAGAATTGCGAATTATGGATTGTTAATAAAAAACACAGATGGATGTAAGACGATCTATTATAAATTTGGTTATTTAGCTTGTGTTTTAATGTGCCACGTGATACAATAGTTCTGTTATGTGGAATACGGCGGTCCTCTATGGATAATGAAAGAGACAAGGTGATCTCTGGAAGAAGTATGAACGCCTGTACGGAAGGAGGGAGTCATAGATGAATATCGTTCAAGCGATTACACAAGAACAACTTCGCAAAGATATTCCGAGTTTTCGTCCTGGTGACACTTTGAAAGTGCACGTTAAGGTAATCGAGGGAACTCGTGAGCGTATCCAATTGTTCGAAGGTGTTGTGATTAAACGCCGTGGTGGTGGAATCAGTGAGACTTTTACAGTTCGTAAAATTTCTTACGGTGTAGGTGTGGAAAGAGCTTTCCCGCTTCATTCCCCTAAAATCGATAGAATCGAAGTGGCTCGCCGTGGTAAAGTGCGTCGTGCGAAGCTTTATTATCTTCGTGAACTACGCGGTAAAGCAGCGAGAATTAAAGAAATTCGTTAATATAACGGATACCGGGAAGGGCTTGGAGACAAGCCCTTTTCGTTTTTGTCCGGGAAAAGTTGAACCGGAGGTACACTTCCGAGTAAAATGGTATGGCGGATATGCGGCGTAAAGTCCGGGAGGATTGTGACATCAGTTATCCAAGGCATTTGAATTGTGGTTCAATGTACGGTTGTAATGCTTGGCTGCAAGAATTACATAACTGAGTTGAATAATTTGTTTTCTCTAGTTTTATATAGGGAGGAAGCAAAAAGCTGAATGTATACTGCTATAATCATGTACTGTGAAGAGAGGAAGATCTTGAATGGAACAAGAAGTTCAACAGGACCAGAGCTTACCTGCGGAAGAAAAAAATAATCGATCCAAAAAAGCGAAAAATGAAATAGTCGAGTGGCTGAAGGCCATTGTCATTGCACTCGTGTTGGTTATTCTGATTCGCTGGTTACTTTTTAAACCGTTTGTGGTGGACGGGCCATCCATGCAACCGAATTTCTCGACAGGAGAACGTGTCATTGTCAATGAGATACTGTACGATATCCGCGAGCCAAAACGTGGTGAAGTGATCGTCTTCCATGTACCTTCCGAAGGACGGGATTTCATCAAACGTGTTATCGCAGTTGCGGGAGATACGGTTCAGGTTCAGGGAGACACCGTAACGGTAAATGGACAAAAGGTGAATGAGACCTACATCCAGGGTGCTATTGATGCGGCTGAAGCGAGTGGTGGAACGTATAACGTGAAGGATTTCCCGAACGAACAGTTCCCAGACGGCAAGGTGCCAGCGGGTCATGTGTTTGTTATGGGGGATAATCGACCAAACAGTACAGATAGCCGAATGATCGGTTATGTATCGCTGAAAGATATTATTGGCCGTGCTGATGTTATTTTCTGGCCTATTGGAGAAATTAAGTGGATTAACCACTAAAAAACTTAAAGTATGTATTAAATGAGGTGAAGACAAGGTGACGATACAATGGTTTCCAGGTCATATGACCCGAGCCAGACGCCAGATTCAGGACAAGTTGAAGCTCATTGACGTGGTCATCGAACTATTGGATGCCCGTCTGCCTGTCTCCAGCCGTAATCCGATGATTGACGAGATTTTGATGGATAAACCCCGCATGATTTTGCTCAATAAGTCGGATTTGGCGGATGCCAAAGTGACGCAAGAGTGGATAGAGTATTTTAAAAAAGAAGGCATTACAGCGTTCCCTGTGGATGCTTCAACAGGTACCAATGTCAAAGATATTCCTGCTCAGGCAAGACTTCTTCTAAAGGAGAAGATTGATCGTCAACTGGCAAAAGGCATTAATCCCCGAGCTGTTCGGGGTTTGATTGTCGGTATTCCTAACGTAGGAAAATCCACATTGATCAATCGTTTGGCTGGACGGAGCATTGCTGCAACTGGAGATCGCCCAGGTGTAACCAAAGGCCAGCAATGGATTAAAGTAGGCAAGGAAATGGAACTGCTGGACACCCCAGGTATTCTGTGGCCGAAATTTGAAGATCAGAATGTGGGTTACCGGCTTGCTGTGACGGGTGCGATCAAAGAGGAAATACTGAATGCAGAAGATATCGCATTTTTCGGAATCAGTTATCTGATGCGTTATTATTGGGATGCGCTGGAAGAGAGATATGGTCTTCAGGAGTTCTCCAAAGATGCGGACGATTCGGACAGTGTTATTGCCATTATGGAGCAGGTTGGCCGAATTCGCGGTTGTGTCATCAGTGGTGGACGGATTGATCTGGAGAAAGCATCACGAGCGTTTCTGCGCGAATTACGAGCAGGCAAGATGGGGCGTTTCTCTATGGAAGCTCCTTACTGATCGAAAATATCCTTACAAGAGCCGAAAGAAGCGGCCGTTACCGGATTACCGGGAACGGCCTTTTTGTGTTTTGAAGGCTAAGGGGATATAAACCTAGCATAAATATGGTAAAAAAATGAATTTCAGTGTGCTTGGTGGAATTGTTTGTTCTGTATAGGAGGTGTCCTGAAATCATGCTATGATAAATGATGTTGAAAATTTGCAGAACATCAGTTTGTATGTATTCAATTTAACGCTAGAACAACCGATAAATGAAGACATCAGGATATTCTTTTAAATCATACTTTTAACACGAAACATGGTGCAGGAATACGATTAATCAGAACAAATATGCGATAGCCTACGTCTAATTAATTATATACATTACATGGGATTACACAGCTACATGAAACATGGGTGAGGAGATGAACAGAATGACAGCAAACCATGAAATGCCGGAGCTTGAATTGCCAGAACTGCAACGCAAACCGAAGAAAAAGAAAAAAGAAACTAGCGAACCTCGGGATCTTTTGGTGTATGAGCGGGAGTATTGGGGTAGCGGGTTTGAATATATCGCAGGAATTGATGAAGTGGGACGAGGATGTTTGTTTGGGGATGTGGTTGCGGCGGCCGTGATCTTGCCTCAAGGGCTTATTTTGGAAGGGGTCAATGATTCTAAAAAATTGTCAGAAAAGAAACGTGATACGTTATATGACATCATTATGGAGAACGCGCTGGCTGTAGGTGTAGGATATGCAGATGCGGAAACGATTGATCGTCTGAATATTAAACAGGCCGCCAGACTGGCCATGAAACGTGCGGTAGAGGCACTTGATGTAACACCTCATTACATGCTGGTGGACGCGGAAAAGGTGGATTTGAATATACCGCAGTTATCTATTATTAAAGGGGATGCAAATAGCCAATCGATCGCAGCGGCTTCTATTGTGGCCAAGGTAACGAGAGATCGGCTATGCAAGGAAGAATGGGATACGTTATACCCGGAATATGGTCTGCCCGTACATAAAGGCTATGCAACTCAATTTCATCGGGAACAGATTATGGCACTCGGCGCAACACCGATGCATCGGCGGAGCTTTCTCGGTAATTTATTAGGTGAGCAGCATACGTTGTTTTAATTGAAAGGGAACGGAAAGGAGGGAGAACGAGTTGAATATCAGCTCTATGATTCGTGGTTTAATGGGAGACAGTAAGCCCGGAAACGCCAAGCCGCTCGAATTAAAAGAAGGTCAGGTCGTTCGTGGATCTGTCGTCAGTGTATCGGATGATGGTGGAGAGGCAGTGCTCCAGATTCAAGGGGTGCAGGTGCGTGCCAAACTGGAGACACCGCTCCGTCCGGGTGAGACGACGCTTCTGCAGGTTCAACCTCCGGGTGAAAACGGCATAACGGTAATGAAACCTGTTGCTGGCTCGCTTGCGGAGCTGCCGCAGGCTTCACTGAATAATTTGTTGCAAGAGGTAGGTTTGGCGGATACCAAAGACAACCGTGAATTGTTACTTGCTATGCAACGCAGTGGGCTTCCGCTGACCAAGGATAACGTAGCCATGGTGCAAAACATGATGGTAGCCAAACCTGCACAGGTGCCTGTGGAGGAATGGGTACAGGCGGTGGGTATTGCTTTTCAGAGGGGCCTGCCTATTACGGCCGAAACGGTGAAAGGTTTACATCAGACCGTATTTGGGCCTCCTTTGCATCAGTTGTTAAGTGGTCTTGCGGATCAACTGGAGTCGTTTTTGTCTCAAACGGTGGCAGGTAAGCCGTTTCCTGGCGGCGAAGCAGCAGCAGGCTTAAAAGCGGGGGCGTCCACAGGACAGGCGGGAGCTTCTGGAACTTTTACTAATGTTGCTGTTCAGCCAGAAGAGGGAGCGCCAGCGGTAAATGTGAGCAGGCCAGGAGTCGGAATACCCGTAGCCTCTCCTGTAGCGTCACAGCCGAATCAGGTTCAGACCACTCCAGCGGCGGGTGCAGGAGTGACTACAGATGCTGCTGAAGGTGCGGCATCAGATCAGGGGCAACAAGCCAAAGGTAACGTGCCGCTGAATGCAGGCCAGGCGAATGGTGGACAGACAGCAGGAGCTGAGACTGCTGCGAAGAGTGTTTCCAGCCAAGAGGAAACGGCTGGCAAAGGGAATGCAGGTATTCCGGCAGGTACCGGAATACCTGGGGAAGGCCCGCCGCGTGTTGCGGATGCGGGCCAAGTTGCGAGCCGCCCGGGTACACCTGGGGCGGCGGAAGGTGCGGCCGTGCGTGCAGACGGCCGCACAGACACGCCTGCTGCTGCGGCGACACCTGCCGCAGCAGGGCAGGCCGCGCCATCAGCGCCTACGCCAGCACAGCTGGCGCCAAAGCTGCTGGCGCTGCTGGACGCGCTGCGCGGCGCGTCCACTGCCGCACCGGCACAGCCGGGTGCGGCAGCACAAGCCGCCCCTGCTGCGCAGCAGGGCGGCCAAGTGGCGCAGGCGCCGCAGGCTCGCCGCAGCCCTTGCCAGCCGGCGCTGATGCGCAGCCGGCTGGCGGTGTTGCCGCCGCTCCCGCAGGTGCGGCGGCAGTGCACGCTCCCGTCACCCACGGGGGAGACCCGTGGGTGGGGCGCGTGCTGAAGCTGCTCGGTGCAGAGCACGAGCAGCAGGCCGTTCACGGCGCGGCGATGCAGCCGCGCGTGGGCGAGGGAGCGAGTCCGGCGAACACGGACTCGCTCAAGGGTTTGCTGCTGCAGTTGGCCAGCAGCGACAGTGCTCCGGCGGCGCTGAAAGATGCCGCCAATCAAGCCATACAATACCTGACAGGTCAGCAACTATTGCTCACAACCGATCGCGGTGCAGCGTTTGCGCAAATGCATTGGTTTATCCCCATCACAGGTCCGGACGGTGAACAGACGGCCTCTGTGCAGATTCAATCACGCCGCGGTCAGCGCGGGGAATTGGATGCCTCGAATTGCCGTCTGCTGTTTGACTTGGATATGAGAAGTTTGGGACATACCCTTGTCGATGTACATGTGGTCAATAACATTGTCAGTTTGCGTGTACTTAATGATCGGGAAGAAATGGGAGCTTTGTTGGAGAGTGGACGTGAAATCATTCATCAATCGCTCGACAAGCTTGGATATCAGTTATTGACCTTCCGGGCAGAACCTTGGCCGGCAGGGCAGGAGCTCGGGATGGAGCGGAAGATGACTGCTGCAGATTATAGCCCTGAGCGATACAAAGGGGTGGATTTCAAGGTATGAAAGAGGAATTACCACAGCCGGAGCTTTTATCCAAAAAAGCAGTTGCATTAAAATATGTCCCGGGAGAAAGTGAAGCACCTGTTGTCGTAGCCAAAGGCCGCGGCAAAGTGGCTGAAGCCATACTGGACAAAGCTAAGGAAAACGGCGTACCCGTACAGGAAGACGCAGCTTTAGTTGAAGTGCTCTCCAAGCTGGATCTGGATGAACAGATCCCGACAGAATTGTATCAGTTGGTAGCAGAAGTGCTTACCTATGTTTATCGAGCCGATCGGCTTGCCTCAGGCCGAAGTGATAACGAATCATGGTAGAACAGGGATCTGGCCAGAAACCTAGTGGCAAGTTGACCCGTCAGCAGAAGGGAAAGATTGGCGAAGAGGAAGCTTGCCGCTGGTTAGTGAAACAGGGTTATTCTATCCTCCAGCGAAACTGGCGTTGTCGTAGCGGAGAAGTCGATATTATCGCAGTACGTGAAGATTTGTTAATATTTGTTGAGGTGCGAAGCCGAAGTTCCAACTCAGGATTCGGAACTCCACAAGAGTCTGTCGATCAGCGCAAAATGCAACAGGTTCGTTCAACGGCTGGAGTCTACATCCAAATGAGCGGAGAACATACTCGTCAGATTCGATTTGATGTTATTGCGGTGATGATGAACCATTTTGGCAAGATCATGTCCATAAATCATCTAGAAAATGCATTTTAGCTTGGAGTTAGTTGATAAAAAGGATGAGCATTTAGACGAGTATAATGTCTATAGTTCATCTTTTTCTATTTGATCCGGAACTCTCTTATCTGCTGTCCTTTGAATCTGGCTAACAGAGAGGTGTATAATGAAATTGCAACCTGGTGTGTACCATTTGGAGAGGGAGGCATGACCCATGAGTAAAACGACGAAGACAATCAACGAAGTCCGCCATGCGATCGAGAATCGCCGCACCGTCAAAAAATTCAAGAAAGATCCTGTTCCAACGGAGCAAATCATCGATTTGCTGGATACAGCCGTTTGGGCACCTAACCATAAATTGCGTGAGCCGTGGAGATTTGTGTTGTTCAATGGCAAAGGACGTAAAAAGCTCGCAGAGGCCATTGAAGCCGAGATGGGTGAGGATAACAAGTTTTCGGGGAGTGTGCAACAGGTGCCTGCCATTTTGCTTGTTGTGCTGGAGGAAGACCCGAGACAAGCGATTTGGGATGAGGATTTCGCCGCAGTCAGCGCCATGGTTCAGAACTTTATGCTTGCAGCATGGAGCGAAAATATAGGCACGTTTTGGGTGACCAAACCATTTTTATATGCACCTAAATTTCGGAAGCCACTAGGTATCAAGGCAGGAGAAAAAATTATTGGAATGATCTATATGGGATACCCCGAGGTCATTCCATCATCGAAAGAGCGTACACCTGCCAAGGAGAAGCTAACGTTATTTGAATAAAAGAACTTCATTCGAGACCACATACATGTGGTCTTTTTTATATGATCATTTTCAAATAGTGTTTTGTCATAAACCAAATTCCTGTCACTGTTTGATGTTCCCACGATATCTCCTCCGATAAGCTTTTTTTGAAAAGAGACATTCATTTATCTTATGATTTACGTGTAACTGCCAATTCAATTTTTGGATGTGCTTATGATGCCAACCAAGCCGTATAGGTACTCTTCATTAACATGTAAGCAGAGTTCAAATACGGCTTTTGTTTAGCAACTGAATATCCGTATTAAAATAAACTCAAGTCTAACTGCCGATATTGTATTGCTTCCGCGACATGGGCAGTCACAATCTCACCTTCATGATCCAAGTCAGCAATAGTTTGTGCCATTTTCATAATTCGGTCATGGGCACGCATACTCAGGTTCAACGTCTGTATCGTTTGATCCAATAAATGCTCTGCTTCACGAGGTAGATGGATTGTCTTCCGTAAAAATGTGCCAGAGAGCTGACTGTTCCAGCGCACTGAACGGTTCGTGTACCGTTTGGCCTGAATGGCATGGGCAGCCATCACTTTGGACTGCATCTCGACAGATGAAGGAGAAGTGCCAGCCATACGCCAATCTCCTGGTGGGGGAACTTCGACTTGGAGATCAATACGATCCAGCAGTGGGCCCGAAATTTTTGCCCTGTATGCTGCAACGCGAGCCGGACTGCAGATGCAACGCTGATCCTCCGCCTGAGCCGACAGATATCCGCAGGGACAGGGATTCATCGAACAGGCCAGCATGAATTGTGCAGGAAATGTGAACGCAGCTCTTGCCCTACTGATTGTAACCGTCTGATCTTCAAGCGGCTGTCTTAGTACTTCAAGAACCTGACGCTGAAACTCTGGTAATTCATCCAGAAACAGAATTCCGCGATGGGCTAGACTGACCTCGCCTGGCTTTGGAATGCCGCCACCCCCAATCAAGCCGGAGGTGGATATCGTATGATGAGGTGACCGGAAGGGTCTGTCTGCAATCAGTCCTTGAGGAGCTTCTTTTAGAGTTCCCGCTGCACTTAACACTTTAGTTACTTCGAGTGCTTCTTCTTCCGATAAAGGGGGTAAAATCGTCGGTAATCGTTTAATCAGCATCGTTTTGCCTGTACCAGGTGGGCCAACCAGCATGATATTATGCATCCCCGCAGCGGCAATCATAAGTGCACGCTTGACATGATGCTGTCCAAGTACATCACTATAGTCTTCATGTGGATAAGAGAGAAGTTCTCTACCTTGATTGGACCGTGCACTGGAAGGTCCAGAGATATGAAGGTGACTGTAGTCTTTTAAAATGATTGGCCCCGCACTCGTTGTTCCCCCTGAAGTGTTGCCATTTAAATCTTGGGATGTAAGGGTATGACCAGGAGCAAGGTCCTTCAGATGTTGAAGCCCATAGATCCCGATTCCACGAATCAAACGCGCCTCCTCCACGTTCTCATAAGGGAGCAGAACCGAAGTAAAGCCTTGCCTTTTGGCTAGATCAACCATCGACAATATTCCGGGAACGGGCCGGATTGAACCATCCAGTGCCAGTTCCCCGAGAACTAAAGTGCGTTCCTGCGGGGGAAGAACAAGTTGACCGCTGGTTGTAAGTAAAGCAATGGCAATAGCAAGATCAAAGGAGGAACCTTCCTTACGCAGATCAGCTGGGGCCAGATTAATCGTAATTCGTTGCAAAGGATACTGATATCCACAGTTTTTAATCGCCGCCCGAACGCGTTCCACAGCTTCTCTAACCGCCGAATCCGGTAGTCCGATAATTGAAGTCAGAGGCAACCCATTAGATAAATCCGTTTCAACTTCAATTAATACACCGTCAATTCCATAGAGACACGAGCTATACAACTTTCCATACATAACAAAGAAACACCTCACTCGAATGTTGGGCTACGCGCAGGGCGAGCCAGTCTCGAATTAAGGTGCTTCCTCAGCTTCTACTAGCATTTTATATAAAAGGAATCAGAGCGTCAACCCGGTGTGAATTGAACTGCAATGAGTTTGTCTGAATCCTGAATTGTTCTGGTGATTGTTCTGATGATCCTCCCTGAAGTAGATTATCCGTCCTATTGATCATCTGTAATTATATTTTATACAACTAAATTTAACATGATTAAATAACGATGTAAAATAATTTGTGCTCAATTATTCTTTTTTTAATCTATTTTGTGATAAGATAGTAATGGGGAACTCAATTTCGCCGCTAATAAAGGTGAAGCAGGATGATTAACCCATGAGATATGCAATTTAAAGTACATTAGGCAGGTGAGATAGCTAACATGCAGACAGACCGTTTAAAGCTGGATAATCAATTATGCTTCGCCATATACGCTTGTTCACGTGAAATTACAAAATTGTACCAGCCCTATCTGGAAGTGCTTGGTGTGACGTACTCTCAATATTTGGTATTAATGGTATTGTGGGAGCGGCAGGAATGTACCGTTAAGGAAATTGGTGAAGCTCTGTACCTCGATTCAGGTACGCTGACGCCTCTTCTCAAACGATTACAGTCAGCCGGGTTCATCCATCGTGAGCGCTCTGCACAAGACGAGCGTAAAGTGTTGATTACACTAACCGATGCGGGACGTGAACTTAAGAATAAGGCATTATCCATACCTGAAGCCATTCAGGGAGATGCTTGCTTGAACAGCACAGAGTTTGAAGCACTGCTTGGGCAATTTAAAGGCTTGCTCGAGAAAGTTCATGAATCGAATATAAATGCTGCTAAAAAATAATAATAAAAGTCTCGATGTGATGAAAACCTTAGCCTAATCGGTTGAGGTTTTTTTCCATATATATCCAAGCATTCACAAAAAGGGATCATATCCATATCAAAATGCTGTCTATTAACCATTACTTTTTTAAGGAAAGCGTTTTAAAAACATGTTACAATGAATTGGGTTTAAGTGAAAATAGTCAACATATGTCTTTTGTTCGTCTACCAGCCCGCCTTGTTGCAGTCATGTTGATAGGAGGATTCGAGAATGAATATCCATGAATATCAAGGAAAAGAAGTACTGAAACAGTATGGAGTTACCGTTCCAAACGGAAAGGTTGCTTATACAGTCGATGAAGCGGTTGCGGCCGCAGAGGCACTGGGCAGTCCGGTGACTGTAGTTAAAGCGCAAATTCACGCAGGGGGTCGGGGTAAAGCCGGCGGCGTGAAAGTAGCAAAAAGCACAGAGGAAGTTCGTGCCTATGCATCCGAAATTTTGGGCAAAGTATTAGTAACCCATCAGACAGGACCAGAAGGTAAAGAAGTAAAACGTCTTTTGATTGAAGAAGGATGCGATATCCGCAAAGAGTATTATGTGGGTGTTGTTGTCGATCGTGCTACAGGACGTGTAGTCATGATGGCTTCCGAAGAAGGCGGAACAGAGATCGAAGAAGTAGCTGAAGCTACACCTGAGAAAATTTTCAAAGAGGTAGTTGACCCTGCGATCGGGTTGCAAGTGTTCCAAGCACGTAAACTGGCTTACAGCATTAACATTCCGAATGAACTCGTGAATAAAGCTGTGAAGTTCATGCTTGCGTTGTACAAGGCATTTGTCGAAAAAGATTGCTCTATTGCCGAGATCAACCCGCTGGTTGTTACCGGAGATGGAAACGTTATCGCGCTGGATGCAAAGCTGAACTTTGACTCCAACGCTCTCTTCCGTCACAAGGATATTCAAGAACTTCGTGACTTGGATGAGGAAGATGAAAAAGAAATCGAAGCTTCCAAATACGACCTCAGCTACATAGCGCTTGACGGCAACATTGGCTGTATGGTTAACGGTGCGGGACTTGCGATGGCTACGATGGACATCATCAAATATTACGGTGGAGACCCGGCCAACTTCCTTGATGTTGGGGGCGGTGCAACAACAGAGAAAGTTACGGAAGCATTCAAGATCATTCTGTCTGATGCCAAAGTAGCCGGTATCTTTGTTAACATCTTTGGTGGTATCATGCGTTGTGATGTCATTGCCAACGGTGTTGTTGAAGCAGCGAAGCAGCTTGGCCTGACCAAACCGCTGGTTGTTCGTCTTGAAGGAACTAACGTGGAACTGGGCAAACGTATTTTGGGTGAATCCGGCCTGAATATCGTTCCTGCTGATTCCATGGCCGATGGAGCACAGAAAATTGTTGCCCTCGTAAAATAGGTTCATTCCTTCGTACCGGAGCTGTCCGGGAATTGAAAAATAACCGTAAGGATGTGAAGCAACGTGAGTATTTTGATCGATAAAAATACAAAAGTCATTACGCAAGGCATTACGGGTTCAACGGGAATGTTCCACACGAAGGGCGCATTGGACTACGGAACCCAAATGGTAGGCGGTGTTACGCCAGGTAAAGGCGGAACCAATGTTGACATCACGCTGGAAGACGGTTCAGTAGTCAGCTTGCCGGTATTCAACACGGTGCAGGAAGCGAAGGAGGCTACTGGCGCAACAGCGAGCGTCATCTATGTTCCTCCAGCATTTGCAGCGGATTCCATTATGGAAGCTGTTGATGCGGAACTGGATTTGGTCATCTGTATTACTGAAGGTATTCCGGTACTGGATATGGTCAAAGTAGACCGTTTCATGGACGGAAAAAATACAGTATTGATTGGGCCTAACTGTCCAGGTGTGATCACACCGGGCGAGTGTAAGATCGGCATTATGCCTGGATACATTCATATGCCAGGACATGTTGGTGTCGTTTCACGTAGTGGAACACTGACGTATGAGGCTGTTCATCAGCTCACAACTCGTGGTATTGGCCAATCTTCTGCGGTAGGTATCGGAGGAGACCCGGTTAAGGGTTCCGAGTTCATCGATATCTTGAAACGTTTCAATGAAGATCCACAGACACATGCTGTCATCATGATTGGTGAGATCGGTGGCACTGCGGAAGAGGATGCAGCAGAATGGGTAGCGGCTAACATGACTAAACCGGTGGTAGGATTCATCGGTGGTGTTACAGCGCCTCCAGGCAAACGTATGGGGCATGCGGGTGCGATTATCTCTGGCGGTAAGGGTACAGCCAAAGAGAAAATTGCGAAGCTGGAATCATGCGGTATTAAAGTTGCTCCGACACCAGCGGAAATGGGCTCCACTTTGGTAAGTGTGCTCGAAGAACGCGGTATTTTGAATTTGTGCACGACACATTAATCCTATTCCGTTATAATAGAAGAAACGGCACGGAAATGATTCATTTTCGGAGCCGTTGATTCAGGAGACGGTAAAGGTAAGCAACCTTTTGTCCTTTAAACAGGGCGAAGGGTTGCTTTTTTGCGTTTTTTTAGAAAAATGAGGACGAACTTTAGTGTGCAGAATATGTTAACGTGTGGCAATTTATCGTTGTTTATCACACAAATAGAGGGCAATTTGCCCTCTCACAGGAGGTAGAAACATGGAAGAACGTTGGATTTTGCTTGGACTCTATGAAATGGAAGGCATCGGTAAGAAAAGTGTTGCAAAATTGATGACAGGTCAGCACTCGTTGCGGGAGTTGCTTTATTACGAGGAAGGAGACTGGATTGAAGCTGGACTGAGGAAGGATCAGGCGACTCGTTTGGCTAGAGAATTTAATGCCGGCTGGATTGAGAGTAGAAGAGAGCAGGTTTATGATCGCGGGATCGAGGTTATTACTTATCTGGATTCAAATTATCCTATATTAATGAAGGAAACCGCTCAGCCTCCCTGGGTGATGTACACTCGAGGAGACACTCGGTTATTACATCAACCTTCGATTGCGATGGTAGGAACAAGGATGCCTACAGTTTATGGGCGTAAAGTTGGGGAAAAGCTTGCAGAACAATTATCTCTTGCGGGGTTAACTATTGTCAGTGGACTTGCCAGAGGTATTGATCGTGTGTGTCATGAAGCTGTATTACGAGCAAATGGTAAAACGATTGCTGTTTTTGGTACAGGGGTAGATATGGTTTACCCACCTGAAAATACGAGCCTTGCAGAACAAATTGCTGAAACGGGTCTACTCTTGTCAGAGTACCCTCTGGGAACCAGGGCTCGTCAGGGCCTTTTTCCCGAGCGAAACCGGATTATCGCAGGATTAACATTAGGAACGCTCGTTGTAGAAGCGGATGTACGAAGTGGTTCTCTCATCACCGCAGATGCAGCACTCGAGGCAGGCAGAGATGTATTTGCAGTTCCAGGGCCGATTACTTCGCCGAAGAGCCGAGGGGCACATAATTTAATACGACAGGGGGCCAAATTGGTCACTTGTGCTACTGATTTATTAGAAGAGTATCGTTTGGACTTGCCAAATGCAGAACAACTTCCTTACAATAGAGGACGTTCGGCAGAAATGTCAGGACATGCGGAGCAAGGTTTATTTCCAAAGGTGGAACTTTCTACAGATGAACGACGTATCATCATTTTACTTGAGCAGGAAGAGCAGTCTTTAGATCAATTGATAGATCGGTTGGGTTGGGATTTTGGACATTTACATTCAGTTCTGTTATCTTTAATCATAAAAAAGCAGATTAGCCAATTACCAGGAACCAAATATGCTAGGGTATGACGATGCTGCAACCTGTGCAGTATGTGGAGTATATAATACGAAGTATGAAGTGAAGTACAAGAAACAGTTTCATGACTGAGAGGAGGATGGACCTATGGCGGATGCACTCGTAATCGTGGAGTCGCCCTCAAAGGCGAAGACGATCGGCAAATATTTAGGCAGCAAGTTCATCGTGAAAGCTTCGATGGGACATGTACGCGATTTGCCAAAGAGTCAGATCGGCGTTGAGGTAGAGAATGATTTTAATCCGAAATATATTACGATCCGCGGCAAAGGTTCAGTATTAAAGGAACTTAAGGATGCACGAAAGAAAGTGAAAAAAGTGTATCTCGCGGCCGACCCGGATCGTGAGGGTGAAGCCATTGCCTGGCATTTGGCACATGCACTTGAACTGGATGACACGGCTGATTGCCGAGTTGTATTTAATGAAATCACCAAACAAGCGGTTAAGGACGCATTCAAAACGCCGCGTAAAATAAATATGGATCTGGTCAATGCACAGCAAGCTAGACGCATTCTGGATCGGCTCGTGGGTTACAAGATCAGTCCACTATTATGGAAGAAAGTAAAAAAAGGATTATCAGCAGGACGAGTTCAGTCTGTTGCCGTCAAAATTATTTTGGATCGTGAAAATGAAATTGACGAATTTGAACCGGAAGAGTACTGGAGCATTACAGCCAAACTGAGTGCAGATGGTAATCCATTCGAGGCGAAGTTTCATAAGTTGAACGGAACGAAAACAGAGCTTGGCAGTGAAGCTGAAGTACAAGCGATTTTGAAACAGATCGAAGGTGCTGATTTTACAATCAAGGAAGTGAAGGAGAAAGAGAGAACTCGAAATCCTTCGGCGCCATTTACGACAAGTTCACTGCAACAGGAAGCGGCACGTAAACTTAATTTCAGGGCTTCCAAGACGATGTCGGTTGCGCAACAGCTTTATGAAGGTGTAGACCTTGGAAAAGAAGGCACAGTCGGTCTCATTACGTATATGCGTACAGACTCGACTCGTATCGCTGCTTCCGCACAGGAAGAAGCCAAAGAATATATCGTTGGAAAGTATGGTGAGACATTTGCACCAGAGAGCCCGCGGAACTATTCCAAAAAGGCTTCCAACGCTCAGGACGCGCACGAAGCGATCCGTCCGACTTCCATTTTGCGTGATCCAGATTCGATAAAATCGTTTATGAGTCGTGATCAGTTCCGTTTATATAAGTTGATATGGGAACGTTTTGTAGCAAGTCAGATGTCTTCGGCTATTCTGGATACACTTTCGGTTGACATCGCTGCAGGAGATACGATCTTCCGTGCTGCGGGTTCCAAGGTGCGCTTTCAGGGATTCATGAAAGTGTATGTAGAAGGCAATGACGATGGTACAACCGAGGAAGATCGTTTGTTGCCTCCGCTCAAGAGTGGAGATGTGCTGAAAAAGCAGGAGATTGAGCCTAAGCAGCACTTTACGCAGCCGCCGCCACGTTATACCGAAGCACGGTTGGTTAAAACCTTGGAAGAGCTCGGCATAGGTAGACCAAGTACTTATGCGCCAACACTGGAGACCATTCAGAAACGTGGATATGTTGCGATCGAAGAGAAGAAATTTATGCCGACTGAGCTGGGAGAGCTGGTCATTGAGCAGATGGAAGAGTTTTTCCCGGAAATCCTGAATGTGGAGTTTACCGCGAATATGGAAGGCGATCTCGACCATGTGGAGGAAGGCTCTGAAGATTGGGTTAAAGTGTTGGCTGAATTCTATGAATCTTTCGAGAAACGGTTAGAGTTTGCTGAGGAAGAAATGAAAGAGATCGAGATCGAAGACGAGGTGTCGGACGAGATCTGTGAGAAATGTGGAAAGCCGCTCGTATATAAACTGGGTCGTTTCGGAAAGTTCCTCGCATGCTCAGGATTCCCTGACTGCCGTAATACGAAACCGATTATTAAAGACATCGGTGTAACTTGTCCGAAGTGTAAGGAAGGACATGTGGTGGAACGCCGCAGTAAAAAAGGACGTATTTTCTATGGCTGTGACAAATATCCGGAATGTGATTTTGTATCTTGGGATAAACCTTCCGCTAAACCTTGTCCGAGCTGTGGATCGTTAATGATTGAGAAGCGAAACAAAAAGGGAACAAGATTGCAGTGTACTTCATGTGATCATCAGGAGCCGGTGGAAGAATTGGATGATGAATCAACGGATTAGCATATGATGGGGGTAAATGATTTTGACAAGTGAACAACAAGTAACAGTTATCGGTGCGGGATTGGCTGGATCAGAAGCAGCGTGGCAGATCGCCAGTCGCGGTGTGCGAGTGAAGTTATATGAGATGAGACCGGTTGTCAAAACGCCGGCTCATCATACGGATAAATTTGCAGAACTCGTCTGCAGTAACTCTCTTCGTGCCAATGGACTGGCTAATGCAGTTGGCGTGTTGAAAGAAGAAATGAGAATGTTGAATTCGCTCGTACTCGGAGCAGCTGATCGACATGCTGTTCCGGCAGGAGGAGCCCTGGCTGTGGATCGGGATGGCTTCTCGGGTGAGATTACATCGACTTTGCATCAGCATCCGCTGATTGAAGTGGTGAATGAAGAACTTACTTCACTTCCAGAGGACGGCATTGTTGTTGTAGCGACCGGACCACTGACTTCGCCAGCATTGTCCGAGCAGATTAAAGCATTGATGGGTGAGGAGTACTTCTATTTCTATGATGCTGCAGCGCCGATTATTGAAAAAGATTCCATAGATATGAACAAGGTATACCTTGCCTCTCGTTATGATAAAGGAGAAGCGGCTTATCTCAACTGTCCAATGACAGAAGAAGAGTTTGAACTCTTTTATGAGGCTCTGATTACTGCAGAGGTTGCTCAGTTAAAAGAATTCGAAAAAGAAATCTATTTCGAAGGTTGCATGCCGATTGAAGTCATGATGAAACGGGGCAAACAAACAGCATTGTTTGGACCGATGAAGCCGGTAGGTTTGGTTAATCCGCATACGGGTGAATTGCCTCATGCTGTAGTACAGCTTAGACAGGACAATGCGGCGGGAACGTTGTATAACTTGGTAGGTTTCCAAACGCACTTGAAGTGGGGAGAACAGAAACGTGTCTTCTCTCTGATTCCGGGTCTTGAGAATGCTGAGTTTGTGCGCTACGGTGTCATGCACCGGAATACATTTATTAACTCACCGAAGTTGCTTCGTCCAACATACCAATTCAAAGAGCGCCCTAATTTGTTCTTTGCTGGTCAGATGACAGGGGTAGAAGGATATGTTGAATCTGCCGCATCGGGTCTTATTGCCGGCATGAATGCAGCTAAAGCAGCGTTAGGACAAGAACTTGTTGTACTGCCGGTAGAAACGACACTAGGTAGCATGGCCCAATATATTACAACGGCGGATTTCAAGCATTTCCAGCCAATGAATGCTAACTTCGGTTTGTTACCGAAATTGGAAACTAGAATCCGTAACAAAAAAGAAAAAAATGAAGCACTTGCAAATCGTGCCCTGGATGGTATCGCCAAGTTTATTGCTTCAGAAGGTCTAACCGTTCCGGAACGCGTATAAATTATTCGTGGGGGAGCTGATATCATGGATATGTCATTTCATGCGACGACGATCTGTGCTGTCCGTCATAATGGCAAGGCAGCGATTGCGGGCGATGGTCAGGTAACTATGGGCCAGAGCGTTGTGATGAAGAATACAGCCAAAAAAGTAAGACGTTTATATCGTGGACAGGTTGTTGCTGGCTTTGCCGGTTCTGTAGCTGATGCAATTACACTGTTTGAAAAATTCGAAGGTAAACTGGAAGAGCACCATGGCAATCTGCAACGGGCGGCGGTTGAACTTGCAAAAGATTGGCGGCAGGATCGCATACTGCGGAAGCTCGAAGCTTTGTTGATTGTGATGGACAAAACAGGAATGTTGCTTATTTCAGGTGGCGGCGAGATAATCGAACCGGATGATGATATCATTGCGATCGGTTCAGGTGGTAATTTTGCTTTATCCGCTGCGCGGGCGCTGAAACGTCACGCTGGACAGATGGAAGCGAAAGATATCGCACGTGAGTCTCTTCAGGTGGCTTCCGAGCTGTGTGTATACACGAATAGTAACATTATCGTCGAAGAATTGTAGGAACAAAGAAATCTCCCGTACAGGAACAAGATGCTACATCTGCTCCGGTTTACGTTAAGGAGATTCTTTGCTCTTGTGGCTGAATTGACGTCAACATACTTGTAGGAGGGAAGCTTATGAATTCTCAAGCTTTAACGCCAAGACAGATTGTTACAGAACTGGATAAATATATCGTAGGTCAAAAACAGGCGAAGAAATCAGTGGCAGTAGCCCTTCGTAATCGCTATCGACGTAGTCTTTTGCCAGAACACACACAGGATGATATTGTACCTAAAAATATACTGATGATTGGGCCTACAGGCGTCGGTAAAACGGAAATTGCGCGTCGTCTTGCAAAACTAGTAGGGGCACCTTTTGTCAAAGTCGAGGCAACCAAGTTTACCGAAGTGGGATATGTTGGACGTGATGTGGAATCCATGGTTCGTGATTTGATTGAAACATCCCTGCGTATGGTCAAGCTTGAACGAACTGAACAAGTGAAGGACAAAGCGGAAGAAGCGGCTAACGAGCGCATTGTACATATTTTGGCTCCTTCTCAGTCCAAGTCTAAAAATCAGCGTAATCCGTTTGAAATGATCTTTGGGAACAACGGGAATGGAAATGCCCCTCAGGATCAGGATGAACCTGAACCTGACGCAAACGTTGCTGAGCGTCGTCGTAAAATCAAATTCGATCTATTGTCTGGTAAACTGGAAGATGACATCATTGAGATCGATGTAGAGGACAATACGCCGAACATGATGGATATGTTTGCTGGCCAGGGTAATGATCAGATGGGCATGAACATGCAGGAGATGTTTGGAAGTTTGTTGCCGCGCCGTACGAAAAAACGTAAGTTGGCTATTAAGGAAGCACGTAAAGTGCTTATTCAAGAAGAAGCGGGCAAATTAATTGATATGGATGATGTGACTCAAGAGTCCATAAGACGTGCAGAGCAGACAGGCATTATTTTCATCGATGAGATTGATAAAGTAGCCAGTCAAGGTCGTGGAAGTGGTCCAGATGTTTCCCGTGAAGGCGTTCAGCGTGACATTCTACCAATTGTTGAAGGATCAACGGTCATGACCAAGTATGGGCCTGTCAAAACGGATTATATTCTGTTTATGGCGGCTGGTGCCTTCCATGTGGCTAAACCTTCAGATCTGATTCCGGAGCTTCAGGGACGCTTCCCTATTCGTGTGGAGTTAAACAGTCTTACCCTGGAGGAGTTTGTTTCTATCCTAACGGAACCTCAGAATGCGCTAACGAAGCAATATGTCGATTTGCTCCGCACAGAGAATATTGAGATTGAGTTCTCGGAGGATGCAATACGCGAGATTGCCAAGCTCGCGGAAGCTGTTAACCAAAACACAGAAAACATTGGGGCTCGCCGTCTGCATACTATATTGGAAAAACTTCTGGAAGACTTGTCCTTCGAGGCTCCTGAGCTTACGTTGGAACGTATGGTGATTACACCAGAGTATGTACGTGAGAAATTACATGATATTGCGACGGATCGGGATTTAAGTCAATACATCCTTTAAGTAAGAGCAGGGTAATGAATGTAGCTTCTAGTATCACATGATAAGATGGTTGTATGGAATAAAACATGGGGTATGTACCATAAACAGTGAACATTAATCAAGATGTTCTGTGCTTTTATACAGAGCATGCTGTGTTAGATGTCGTGTTTATGGATACATATCCTTATTTATATTATGGTCTAACCTTTTCTGATGATTGGACCGATAATAGAGAGGTGGCGATCATTTATGTTAGAAACTAGGACTTGGGCCGCATGGATAACTGTATAAAGGGTAGCGGATTAGTTGGTATTCCTATTTTTATGCAACCATGTATTTCCATTAAAAGAATTTTAATTATTTAAATGTTATCTGGTGCTAAGCGAATAAACCGGAATATTTTGCGCAAATGTGCAAAACGTCGTTTTGTGGAAAATGGAGAAGGCATCAATTGTTTTCTAAATATAAAATAGTAGTGACCTATACAATTGTTAAGAAAGTGTTGCGTCAGAAATGATAGTTCCAATGAATTTTCATACATAAAATGTGAAATAAAGTAGAGTTGGCTACATAAAAATACAGTGTAATATAAGCTTAAAACCCTAATATGACGGTAAAAAATGCTAAACTTAACAAATTGAAATCCTTTTGTGGAAAGGTACATTTAAAGGTGCTCAGACTGAAATACAGGCTGAAAGAATGAGTTTTATTTTAAGAATGTTTAAGGGCATGCCTCAAGATTGTTAACACATTTTTGATTTGGGACTGAATATTTACGAAAAAAATCATATTTTGCAGAAAATACACAAAAAGCCCTCTCTTTAAGAAAAGATAGGGCTTTTTTCTTATTGTAATATATCCCAAACTCGAAGAAACTTATGTTATACGACAACATCAGAGTTAATTCTACTTAAGTCCTAGAAAACCGTGTAAACACGAATGTTTTTGTCGAAAAAACAACAGCAGTTTCGCGTGAAAAGATTCAATCTTTTTCCATATATACTAATGAGAGGAGGGATGTTGTGAATCTTTTAAACGATATTAGCTTTAAAAGATTACAAGGTGCGCTCGATGCGTCGAACATGCGACAACGAACGATAGCTGATAACGTAGCGAACGCCGATACCCCGTATTTCAAGCGATCAGACGTTTCTTTTGAAGAAATGTTACAGGATCAGATGAGCGGTGATTTACCTGTTCTTAAAGGGAAAGTAACGGATCCAAGGCATTTTGTCATAGGTCCTTCCTCTTTAGTACCAACACCAGTAGTTAATATGGACCAGTCCACTTCCATGAATAACAACCAGAATAATGTGGATATTGATCGAGAGATGAGTCTTCTGGCGGATAATCAATTGCGTTACAACGCTTATATCCAGCAAGTGAACGAACAAATTAAAATGATGCGAGTAGGCGTAGAAGGGAGATAACCGCGTTGAACATTAGCAACAGTTTTGGAATCAGTGCTTCGGCTCTTACAGCTCAACGTTTGCGTATGGACGTCATTTCTTCCAATATAGCAAATGCTGAAACCACGCGCGCGAGCATGTCGAATGGGGTCGCAGTTCCATATAAGCGGAAAATGGTAGTGCTTGAACCGAATAAAACATCCTTCAGCACGATGTTACAAAACCAGATGCGTGGTGGAGGTTCAGGTGATGGTGTAAGGGTAACCGAGATTCGGGAAGATCAGTCGCCATTCAAACCGGTTTATGACCCGACTCATCCAGATGCAAACGCAGAAGGGTATGTGTTCATGCCTAATGTGGATATTGCAAAAGAAATGGTCGATATGATCTCGGCTTCACGTTCTTATGAGGCTAACGTTACTGCACTGAATTCAACCAAAGCGATGATTTCTAAAGCGTTAGAAATTGGAAAAGGTTAACTGTTGCATTCTTCGACAACGAACTGAAAAGAAGAGATAAAAGGGAGGGACATTTATGATTCAGAACAATATGTTTAACGCTCAGGGAGTTCAGCCGTTGCAAATGAAAAGTGTAGGAACTGAAAATAAATCTTCTACACCGGCCGAAAGCATTCAGAGCTTCGGTACATACTTACAAAATGCACTGGGCTCTGTAGCCGCACAGGAAACCCAGGCTCATGAAATGTCAAATCAATTTTTGGTAGGTAAAGCGAATGTAGATCAGGTGTTGATTGCTTCCGAACAAGCCCTGCTTAGTCTGCAACTTACCACTCAAGTACGTAACAAAGTGGTTGAGGCATATCAAGAGGTTATGCGCACACAACTATAAGAGTTCATTTGCGCAAACAGTAGCGCTGATCATTACGACAAGCAGCTGCGATACTGCTCCTGATCAAAGCTAGGAGAACGCTCAAGCTTTTGTCAGGACAGACTAAGCAAAGTTTCGGATGGGGTGACAGAGTGAATGAGAGAATTGCCCAGTACAGGGACAAGGCATCACAGTACTGGAATAGCTTTAGCAAAAAGCAGAAAACATTATTTATTTCAACCTTCTTATTTCTGATTTTGGCAGCAGTGGTTCTCACGATGCAGTTATCCAAGACAGAATATGAAGTGGCGTTCACAGATTTAAATGCAAGTGATTCAGCTGGTGTCATCAATTATCTGAACTCATCTAATATCCCATATAAACTTAGCGCGGACGGAAAAAGTATTTCTGTACCCAGTACAGATGTAGCGCTGACCAAAGTGAATATCGGATCTCAAGGCATCATACAAAATGGTTCCCTTGGTTATAAAGCGTTTGAAAGCTCATCATCACCAATCGGTATGACAGATAAAGAGTTTGATGTGAAATACAACAATGCATTAAACGGAGAAGTTGAAAAGCTACTCCAGCGTATGCAGGGCATTCAGGATGCCAAAGTCCTTGTTAACATGCCAAAAGATAATATCTTTGCAGGTTTGGAAGAACAGGACAAAGCTTCGGCTTCCGTAGCATTGCAATTTAAACCGGGGTATCACCCGAATCAGGCAGCTGTAGATGGATACTTTAATTTGGTTAAAACAGCTGTTCCGAACCTGCCCATCGAGAACATCACCATCACGAACACGGATGAGGCTGAACTCGTTCCAACCGCTCGCGGTGGCAGTGGTGGCTTGTCATCTGAAGTGCAGGAGAACATGGCGTTACAGAAAAAGTTTGAGAGTGACGTGCGAAACAACGTGAAGCAATTCCTCTCTCAAATTGTAGGTGAGGATAAGGTCAACGTTTTGGTGGCCTCCAAACTGAATTTCGATAAAGTGACAAGCAAAGAAAATCTCGTTACACCTGTTGATCAAGAGAACATGAAGGGGATCGAGATCAGTGTACAGCAAATTCAGAAGAGCTACACTGGTGGGGGAACTCCGACAGGTGGTGTAGCAGGAACCGGCCAACAGGACGTTCCAGGGTATCCTTCTTCTGATTCCAATAGCAATGCGAATTCGGAAGAATCATCAAGCACGATAAATTATGAAGTGAATCGAATTGCCAAAGATATCATTTCAAGCCCATATACTGTAAAAGATTTAACCATCAACGTGGCGGTTGAACCACCCGCAGGGCAAAACGAATTGCAACAGCCTGTTCGAGATGCGATCGAAAATATTCTAGTTAATATCGTTCGCGCGTCATTGGCAGACTCAGGCACAACAATAACTGACGCAGACCTGACGAAAAAAGTATCAGTCATGTCACAGGGCTTTGCAACAGCTGCAGATGCCAATACGGGCTTCCAGTTGACACCTGCAATGATGTGGGGTGGCGGAGCACTTATTGCGGTCCTGATCGCTGCGGTAGTGATCTTGTTAGTACGTCGTCGTCGTAAACAAAATGAGATCCAAGAAGAGGAAGAAATCCCGCTTCCAGTAGCAACAGAGTTCCCGTCCATAACATTGGACAGTGTGACGAACGAAAGTCAGGTGCGCAAACAATTGGAGAGTTTGGCCAAGAAAAAGCCGGACGAATTCGTCAATCTGCTGCGTACGTGGCTGGCTGACGAATAGAGGTGAACGCATTGGCAAAGGCAGGCAATGCCGGATTAACTGGCAGACAAAAAGCAGCAATATTATTAATTACATTAGGTCCGGAAGTGTCTGCTCAGATTTTTAAACATCTCCGTGATGAGGAGATTGAGCAGCTTACGTTGGAAATTGCCAACGTACGTAAGGTTGATGCATCCGAAAAGGACATGATTATGTCCGAGTTTCATCAGATTTGTTTGGCACAGGAGTATATCTCTCAGGGCGGTATTACCTATGCAAAGGAAATTTTGGAGAAAGCACTCGGCTCCTCCAAAGCGCTTGAAGTTATTAATCGTTTGACAGCTACGCTACAAGTCAGACCTTTTGACTTCGCACGTAAAGCTGATCCGAATCAGATTCTGAACTTTATTCAGAATGAAAGTCCGCAAACGATTGCGCTTGTACTTTCTTATCTGCAATTTGAGCAAGCGGCGGCCATTCTGTCCTCTCTCCCTCAGGAGAAGCAAGCAGATGTTGCTCGTCGAGTAGCTGTGATGGACAGCACTTCACCAGAAGTTATTTCACAGGTGGAACGTGTGCTGGAACAAAAGTTGTCTTCTACAGTGACGCAGGATTACACAAATGCAGGCGGTATCGAATCCATCGTTCAGATTTTGAATGGTGTCGATCGGGGGACGGAACGTACGATTTTGGACTCCCTTGAGATTCAGGATCCGGAACTTGCAGAAGAGATCAAAAAACGGATGTTTGTTTTCGAAGACATTGTCAATGTGGACGATCGCTCCATTCAACGTATTATTCGGGATATCGACAATGCCGACCTGCAACTTGCACTCAAAGTCGCAAGCGAAGAAGTGCGTGAAGCTGTATTCCGTAATATGTCGAAACGGATGTCCGAAACATTCAAGGAAGAGATGGAGTTCATGGGCCCTGTGCGGCTACGTGATGTGGAGGAAGCTCAGACACGTATCGTAGGTACGATCCGCAGACTGGAAGAAGCTGGCGAGATCATTATCGCACGTGGTGGAGGAGATGATATCATTGTCTAATTTGATTAAATCTTTCCAGTATGTACCGTTAGAAGACCATAAAAGGCTCGAAAATCATCACTATTATGGCGGTGAAGATGAGACTGGATTGGAAGAGGACGGTGCAGCAGTTTCTGAATCGGAAGTGCTTCAGGCACGAGTCGATGAAGAGACAGAACGTCTTACTGCTGAGATGCTGGAAGATGCCAAGGAGTTTGCGGAAAAGCAGGTGCGTGATGCTTCGGAAGAGGCGGAGCGAATGCTTCAGGAAGCCCAGGAACAGATTGAACGCTGGTGGCAGGAGCAACGAGAGCAGGATGAACATCTGACAGAAGCTCTCCGCGCTCAAGGTTTTCAGCAAGGGTTTGAAGAGGGACGAGCACAAGCTGAACTGGATCTCCAGGTGAAGATCGAAGAGATGATGAAAGAAGCACAAGGGGTGCTTCAGGAAGCGTATGTTGCCAAAGAACAGATTATTCAGGAAGCCGAGCCGTTTCTTGTTGAACTTGCTTGTGGCATTGCGGAGAAAGTGATAGATAAGCAACTTACGGTAGAGCCTGAACAAACAATTGAGCTGATACGTCAGAGTTTGTCCAGAAAAAGGGAGCAAGGACAGATCGCGCTCTGCGTGGCGCCTGAGCAGTTTTCTTTTGTACAAGCTTCAAGGGAGGAACTTGCTCTTTCCATTGATTCGCAGGCAGAGTTACAGATTTTGCCTGATGCTACGGTTAAAGATAAGGGCTGTGTTATCCGTTCTTCATTTGGAAGTGTTGATGCAAGAATTGATACACAGCTTGCCGAGATCAAAAAGGAACTGATCCGCATAGCACTTGAGGATGAGGAGCGAAGAAATCAACATGAAGGTTCTTAGTTCACAGCGTTATATGGAGCATCTGCGGCAGTTTGATCCTGTGCGTATAAATGGAAAAGTAACCCAGGTCATTGGGCTTATGGTGGAATCAGAAGGACCGGATGCCAGCATTGGCGACGTATGTTACATCTATCCTGGTAAATCAGCTAAGCCGCTACAGGCTGAAGTTGTGGGGTTTCGGGATAACAAGGTGTTGCTTATGCCGCTTGGAGAACTTCAATCCATTGGTCCGGGTTGTGACGTGGTCGGAACCGGTAAACCTTTAGGAGTACAAGTAGGCTCTGAATTGCTTGGTAAAGTGTTGGACGGACTGGGACAGCCGCTTGACGGTTCATTGTTACCATCCCGAATGCCGATGTACTCTACTTCCAATACCCCTGTTAACCCTATGGATAGACCGCGTGTTCTTGAAACGATGAGTGTAGGCGTGAGGGCAATTGATGGCTTGCTCACTGTAGGCAAAGGACAGCGTGTGGGTATATTTGCCGGTTCAGGTGTCGGAAAAAGTACATTGATGGGCATGATCGCTAGGAATACCGCTGCGGATGTGAACGTGATTGCACTGGTAGGTGAGCGTGGACGGGAGGTTCGTGACTTTATCGAACGGGATCTTGGTCCGGAAGGCCTGGAACGGTCTGTCGTCATCGTGGCAACATCAGATCAACCTGCTCTGATCCGAATCAAGGGTGCTGTCATAGCAACGACGATTGCGGAGTATTTCAGAGATCGAGGCATGAACGTGATGTTAATGATGGATTCGGTGACCCGTTACGCCATGGCGCAAAGGGAAGTCGGTTTGGCAGTAGGAGAACCGCCGGCGATGAGAGGTTATACACCTTCCGTTTTTGCAAGTCTACCGAAACTGTTGGAACGTGCAGGAACAGGTCCCACTGGCTCGATAACAGCCTTCTATACAGTTCTCGTCGATGGGGATGACATGAATGAACCAATTGCAGACGCAGTCCGAGGAATATTGGATGGTCACATCGTGTTGAACCGTGCGATAGCGAATAAAGGTCATTTTCCCGCGATTGATGTGCTTGCAAGTATCAGCCGTGTCATGAAGGACATCGCTCCTGAAGAGCAGATTGATGCGGTTAACAATATGAAACGTCTGATGGCAGTGTACAAAGAGTCCGAAGATTTGATTAACATCGGTGCGTATCAACGGGGATCAAATGCAGCTATAGATGAAGCGATGGATCAGATTGATCATATCTGGGATTTTACGAAGCAAAAAGTTGATGAAAAGGTAACGTTAAGTGAAGTACAGGAGCGTTTGATTCTTGAATTCGCAAGGAGATGAAGGGTAAACGATGAAATTTCGATATCATTTCCAGAAGGTTGTTGACCTGAAAAGCAATGAGAAGACACAGGCAGAATGGATGTTATCCACAGCGATCGGTAAACTTCAGACGGAAGAAGAGCATTTGTTGCAATTGATTAATGATCGAAATAATCTGATGAACATTATTCAAGCGGCAACTGAAAATTGTGCTTCCGTATCCAGTTTGCAGGAAATGCAGCGATATGCATATCACCTTGACGAATGTATATCGCGTAAGAACAGTGATGTGGAGAATGCTCAGGTCAATGTGCAGCGGAATCAGAGCTTTCTGAATGGTAAAGTAGTTGACGAAAAAGTGTGGCTTGGAGCGAGAGATAAGGCTAAAGGCAGATTTCAGCAGGAGATGCTCCTCCGGGAACAGAACGATCTGGACGAGATGGCTACTGTACGCTTCGCCGCCAAAGCCCGCGCGAACTGATGTGAGCCGGATGCGAAGTTGTCTCGTGAAGGAGGAATGAACGGTGGCTGTAAAAGACACTGATATCGAAAAAGAGTCCGGGAGTGGATGGGAAAAGTTTCTCATGATTTCGATCCCGATTGTATTCACGGTTGTACTCTTAGGTGTACTACTTACTCTATTTAATGTAGATATTCGAAATAACGCGCTCGAACTTGCCAAAAAAATTCCTGTAGTCAAGAATTGGGTACCTGATCCGGTGCTTGATCCGGAGAAGGAGAAGTTGGAAAAGAGCGAAAAGCAGGTTGAAAGTGCGGAAGCAACGATTGAAAAGCTAAAATCTCAGGTCACAGCGAAAGAAGCAGAACTGAAAGCGGCCAAAGATGCGGCTACTGCGGAGACGCAGAAAACAGCTGATTTGCAAAAGAAATTGGATGATGCAAATAAGGCTACTGAAACAGCTGCAGCTTCTGAACCGGAAACCGAAAGTGATTATCAGAAGCAGATTAAAAGTCTGGCTAAAATGTACGCTGATATGAGCCCAAGTAAAGCCGCTCCGATTTTGCAAAATATGACGAATGAAGAAATGGTGCTTATGTTGAGCGCGATGCAGTCGACTGCCCGGACGAAGGTGCTGGAAAAGATGGATCCGAAGACTGCAGCGGATGTGACCATGCTGATGAAGGATGCGAAGCCTTCAGGCGATCTTGCCTTGGATGCCCTGCAGTCCCGATTGAAAAAGGAAACAGCAGCAACGACCACGACAACAGGAACTAATAGTAAAAATTTGGATAAAAATCAGTTAAGCCAGACCTTTGCTTCGATGTCTGCGTCAAGCGGAGCCAAACTATTGCTCGAAACCTATAAAATTAGTCCGGATAAAACACTGACCATACTCAATTCAGTTAATGATGCAACACGATCCCAGTTGCTTGAGAACATGTCTAAAGAAGATTCGGTTGAGACAGCCAAAGTGTTGAATCGGCTAATGGGCAATAAGTAACAACTCTATTCTTAATGCATGGAGGGGAGGTGAAAAAATGTCACTCGTATATCAAATGAACGCTGGGGCTTCTTCCAAAACTTCTGGTTCAACACAGTCATCAACAGCGCAGTCTAAAGGTTCGGTTACAGGAACTGGAGCTGAGTTCTTGCAGACGCTGGCACAGTCATTGGCTGGGGGAAGCGGAACTGGTGAGGGTACTGATGGAACGAATGGTGCAGTAACAACAAAGACGTCTGCTCCGTTGATGTTTACTTTTGCCTCAGAAAATGAAGAAAATAACACATCTGTAACGGACGCGTTAAGTTCACTATTAGTTGGTACGGATTCGTCAGGTTTGATGGAAATGCTTGAAAAATTATTTGGTGATCTGGATACGTTAGACAAAGCTCTGGAAAATGATCCGGCCTTGCTTGCAGGTCTTCAATCGTTGATCCAGCAATTGTACGCATTATTAAATAAAAATTCAGATGGAAATCAGCAAGCTTCACTAAGTGAGGTTGGTTCTAATTTAGATCAAGCTCCTACATCTGCATCTGCTGTTGAACTGTCTCAGCATCCAGCTGCAGTCCGTTTTGTATTACAGGATGTGCTGACACAATTGGCAACGGAAGTTCTTAAACCAGGTCCTAATGTAGTCAAGAGTGCTCCCGAATTCCAACACTTACTTCAGCAGTTGCAGAGTCAGTTGAAGGAAGCTGGAGTCGAAACGGATGGGAAAAAGGGTTGGTCTGAACTCAAATCGATACTGAATACATTCTCAGCAATAAAGGATGCAGCTGTTCAAACACCTAACGGTGCTCCGACTACAGCATCCAAAACAGATGGGATAACACCTCAGACGACTGCATCAGCAACAGTTCAAACAGAATCTAAAGCAACAACAGTGACGGTTAAAAATGACTCAACACCCGTTGCCGATGCGCAACCTGCAATCCATCATTCAAACATTGTAACAGCTGGCGAGTTATCCTTGCGAAGCTCAGGTACAGTCGTGAGCAAACCCGCTGAGCCTGTCATGCAAGCAACGAATTTTGCCAAAGAAATGACGCAATTCGTGGTTAGCAAGCTGGATATCGTGAATCAAAAAGGATTTTCTGAAGCCACAATCTCTCTCCGCCCTGAACATTTGGGAAAATTGGATGTACAGATTACGTTGCAAAACGGACAATTGGTTGCCAGGTTCATGACTGAACATGTCATGGCGAAAGACATGCTTGAACAACAGATGATGCAGTTACGTTCCTCGTTACAGTCTCAGGGCATTCAGGTGGAACGGCTCGAGGTCACTCAGAACAGTTCGCTCGGATCTGAAATGTATCAGGATGGCGGACGTCAACAAGGAAATCAATCTCAGCAACAAAAACGTTCCCGTGAGCGTGGGGAGCATACCGATGAAGCTGTGACAGCCGCGGGGCTGCAGGAAGAGTTGCGCAACTGGCGTAGCGAGCAGGTGGAAGGTAGCGAAATTCAGAGAGAGTCATTTACTGCAGAGGCTTAAACAGGGATGAGGTGAATATATGGCAAATGAAATTGTTTCTACTAATAATACTTGGCCTAATTACGCGGCTGCAAATAGAGCCACAACAAGTGCTGCAACGAAAGAACTTGGTAAGGATCAATTTCTGAAAATTTTGATCACGCAGTTGCAGAATCAGGATCCGATGCAGCCGATGGAAGATAAAGAGTTTATCGCTCAAATGGCGCAATTTAGCTCAGTGGAGCAACTGGTTAACATCTCTACGCAGCTTAAAACGTTAAATCAGTCACTTGGAGCGGTATCGGGTATGATCGGTATGGAAATCAGTTGGCTTTCTTCTGATAAAACAGACAGTGGTACGCTTCGTCAGGGTACTGTAGATTCAATCATTGTGCGAGACGGCGTTCAGTATGCGAAGGTGGGCAACGACGAAATTAAACTGGATGAAATCATTCAGGTGAATCGTGCCAAGCAAGCTGAGGAAACGAAGTCAGCTTCCCAGAACGTTCAAAGTGATGCTACAAATACTAATGGTAGTAACCCGTCTGATGTGAATGCCGGGACGAGTGAACCTGAAGATCGAGAGCAGAGCATATGAGTGACCGTATAACCGTTGGACAGTTATATACGGGTCCTGTTACTCCAAATATGCTTCGCAAACCTCAAACGGGAGACGCATCTGGTGCACCGTCTAAACCCTTTGCTCAAGTACTGGAAGATAACCTTTTAAAACTCAGCAATCATGCAGCTAAACGATTAGAACAACGTGGTATCGAGTTGAAAACCGAACAAATGAAACAAATTGGTTCTGCACTGGACAAGGCTGCTGCCAAAGGGGCAAAAGAGTCACTCATTTTGATGCAGGATATGGCTTTTATCGTCAATGTCAAAAATCGTACTGTCGTTACAGCAATGGATAGTGAAAGTATGAAAGACAATGTCTTTACTCAAATCGATAGTGCTGTAATTATTTCATAGCCGGCTGGCCCTTCTCGGGAGCCGGAATGCCGCTGACCGACTGATGCGGCAACCAATTTAAGGCTGGGAGGATTTTGTAAAATGTTGAAATCGATGTACTCAGGCGTTTCCGGGATGAGGGGTTTTCAAACCAAACTCGATGTCATTGGTAACAATATCGCGAACGTAAACACGGTTGGATTTAAAGGAAGCCGAGTGATGTTCAAAGACATTATGAGCCAAACGACTAAAGGGGTAACGGCTCCAACGGATGCACCTTCTGGTGGTGTCAATGCACAGCAAATAGGTCTAGGTGTTTCAGTAGGGTCGATTGACACAATGCATTTGGCTGGTAGCCCGATGACCACCAATAATCCTACTGACCTTCGAATTAATGGAGATGGATTTTTTCTGGTACGCTTGAGTGATGCGCAAACGGTACCTTACTTGACTCGTGCGGGTGATTTCCATGTTGATGCTGCCCGGAACCTGGTAACTTCTGATGGCTTGTTCGTATTGGATAATGGTGGTGCCAACATTACTCTTGAGGATGATGTAGTTTCATTCACAATCGGTCAGGATGGTTTCATCAATCAGACGATGGCTGATGGAACGGTTCAAGCCGGAGCGCAGCTGGGGATTGGTAAAGTTGTTAACCCTTCAGGTCTAGAGAAAATTGGGGGCAACTTGTATCGTATGACGGCGAATGCCAATCCGGATGGGGTACTTGATCCAGTTACAGCAAATAGTGCAGAAGACGGTACAGGGGCTATCATTGCTGGTCAGCTCGAAATGTCCAATGTTGATTTGACGAATGAGTTTACCGAGATGATTGTGTCACAGCGTGGCTTCCAAGCGAACTCCCGGATCATTACAACATCAGACGAAATTCTTCAAGAGGTCGTTAACCTGAAACGATAATAACTGATTAGTGATTTTGAAATGGTGGGGGAGCTTGCTCCTCCACTATGATTGAGGGGGCTTGACATGATTTCAGTTACGCGGTTAAATGGTTCTCCCATGTGGTTAAATGCGCTGATGGTCGAAATCGTGGAAGAGACGCCGGACACGTATATTACTCTGGTAACGGGAAAAAGATTAATCGTGCTTGAAAAGGCCGATGAAGTGATTTCCAAAATCAAAGAATACAACCGTGAAATTGGAGTTCAGGCAGCCACGATTAAAGTGCAGCAAACGGAGGAGTCCTGATGAAAAAGATGATGCCCTGGATTGCAACAACGTTGCTTGCAATCACACTCATTGTGGTCGTAGTTTTTGTATTTATGCAAAGTCAAAACAAGAACGACAATACACATACAGCGGCAGCTGCTGAAGAAAAAAAGCTGACAGCAGATGAAATTGTAGAGGTTTCATCCGAGCTGGGACAGATTAAGACCAATTTGGCTGATGCAGATCGTATTATTATGGTTAGTTTCTCTTTCAAGTTGTCGGATAAGAAAGCTAAAGAAGACTTTGAGAAAATTAAAAGTATTACGGTTAAGCCAATCATTATTGAGACGCTTGCGGATACCAAGGCTGAGGCACTGAGTTCGGCAAAAGGTATGAAACAATTCAATGAGAAACTAACGGGGCTAATTAATGAGGCATTGCCTGAGCCGAACTTGAAAAGCACAAGTGTTTCAGACATTGTTATAGCGCCAATGTAATGAATAGAACAAGCTGTAGACCTGTAAGGGGGTGAGAACATGGTGGATGTATTATCACAAAACGAGATTGACGCCCTATTAGCAGCCCTTTCTTCAGGCGAAATGGACGCCGAGGAATTGAAAAAGGAAGAAACTCAGAAGAAAATCAGGTCTTACGATTTTAAACGGGCAGTGCGTTTCTCCAAGGATCACATTCGAAGTCTGACGCGTATTCATGAAAACTTTGCTCGTTTTCTCACCACTTATTTTTCGGCTCAGCTGCGGACGTTCGTTCAGATCAATGTTGTGCAGGTAGAACAGTTGCCTTATGACGAGTTTATCCGTTCTATTCCCAAGATGACAATTTTGAACATTTTCGAAGCAGAGCCATTACAGGGACGAATGGTCATGGAGGTTCACCCGAATGTGGGATATGCGATGCTGGATCGTCTGCTAGGTGGTACAGGCAGTGCTCCGACCAAAATTGCAAGCATGACAGAAATTGAAACGACGATTATGGAACGGATATTCAGCCGAGCCTTCGAAAGTTTGCAGGAAGCCTGGAAGACGGTACTGGATATCTCGCCTAGAATGGAAGCGCTGGAGACGAATCCTCAGTTTATGCAGATTGTATCTCCCAATGAGACCATTGCCTTGATCTCGCTAAGTACCAAAATCGGCGATACCACAGGCATGATCAATTTGTGTATACCGCATGTCGTTCTTGAGCCTATTATGTCCCGGTTATCAACACATCAGTGGTTTGTTTCAGAGAAGAAAACGAGAGCTCCGGAAGAATACGAAGCGCTGAGATCACGTGTAAACAAAGCCAAATTACCTGTTGTAGCCGAACTTGGTGAATCCAGAATTTCGATAGCCGAGTTTTTAGGATTATCGGTTGGCGATGTCATTACGCTGAATAAACCGGTGGAAGAGGGGCTTTCCATTAAAGTTGGTGACAGACTGAAGTATATTGGCAGTCCGGGAACGATTAAGGACCGTGTGGCTGTGCAAATAGATCAAATTGTCACCGAAGGAGTTGAAGAATTTGACGAGTAAGGATTATTTATCCCAGGAAGAGATCGACGCTTTGCTTCGGCAATCGGAATCCATCTCGAGTTCTGAACCCGCTGAGAAAACGGTTGATGATTTTCTGACGGAGCTGGAACAGGATGCCTTGGGGGAGATTGGTAACATCACTTTTGGCAGTGCTGCGACTGCGTTGTCCACACTATTAGGCCTTAAAGTGGATATTACAACACCTAAAGTATCAATTATTAGCCGAACACAGTTCGAAGAAGCATTTCCTAAACCACATGTTGCCGTTCATGTGAACTATGTGGATGGATTCGAGGGCATTAACTCACTGGTTATCAAAAAGAGAGATGCGCAAATTATCGCTGATTTAATGCTGGGCGGTGAGGGAAATCCGGCCGACGAAGAATTGAACGAAATTCACATTAGCGCGGTACAGGAAGCGATGAACCAAATGATGGGGTCTTCTGCCACATCTATGTCGACCATCTTCAACCGGTTTGTTAATATTTCTCCTCCAGGGATTGATATTCTCAACTTGGAAAGCGGCGAGGGTGTGACCAATCTACCACCCGATGAAACACTCATTCAAGTTTCGTTCCGTCTGTTAGTAGGGGATCTGATTGATTCGAATTTGATGCAGTTGCTTCCTGTACATTTTGCGAAAAACATGGTGGATATGTTAATTGGAGGTGCTCAAGAGTCGACCTCCAGTGCTCCTGTAGCTTCAACACCCGAGCCTGCTCCGACGCCAGTGGCACCACCAACGCCACCACCGGTTATGGAACAGCCGCCGGCTCAGCAACAGATGCCTCCACAGGTTCCACAGCAGCCTGTTCAGGACTATAGTGGATATGGCCAAGCTCCGATGGGAATGCCTCAAGGTATGCCACCGCAGCAACCATATGGTATGCCACCGCAACAACCACATCATATGCCACCACAGCCAGCTTATGGTGAGCCTCAACACTATGGTGCTGCGCCAAATAGGAATGTGAATGTACAGCCTGTTCAATTCGCCAATTTGCAAAATGGCGCTTTTGCTAATGTAGACGAGAACAATTTGAATTTATTGATGGACATTCCCCTTAAGGTCACCGTAGAATTAGGAAGGACCCAAAAGCAAATTAAAGATATATTGGAATTATCACAAGGTTCGATTGTCGAACTAGATAAGTTGGCTGGTGAACCTGTCGATATTTTGGTCAATAACAAACTGATCGCCAAGGGTGAAGTTGTTGTCATTGACGAAAACTTTGGTGTTCGTGTTATAGATATTCTAAGCCAATGGGACCGTATTCAGAAATTACAATAAGCACAATTCAGGGAGGATTTGAACCAACATGGCAAATCGAATTTTAGTCGTAGACGACGCTGCATTTATGAGAATGATGATCCGGGACATTTTGTCCAAAAATGGGTACGAAGTCGTAGGAGAAGCACCAGATGGTGCACAAGCCGTTGAGAAGTTCAAGGAACTTCGTCCGGATCTGATTACAATGGATATTACAATGCCTGAGATGGATGGTATTGCTGCTCTGAAAGAAATTAAAAAAATTGATGCAAATGCAAAAGTAATTATGTGTTCTGCAATGGGCCAACAAGCGATGGTTATTGATGCCATTCAAGCTGGAGCCAAAGATTTTATCGTTAAACCTTTCCAATCTGATCGGGTTATCGAAGCAATCAGCAAAACACTGGGAGCTTAAGAAGCATGTTGATGGCTCAGGGGGGTACTCCAGAACCAGCTGGCGCAGGAATCAATTATTATCTACAGCTAGTATGGGTGATTGTTGTCCTGGCCGTCATCCTGGTTCTTATTGTCTACCTGATTCGATTCTTGAACAAACGAAATCAGCAATGGTTTCGAAGCGGAACCATTCGCATTTTGGGCGGGGTCGGACTAGGACAAAACAAGTCACTGCAAATTTTAGAGATTGGCGGAAACGTTTATTTGATCGGTGTGGGCGAGAATATACAGCTGCTGGATAAGGTTTCGGATTTGGAAGAAGCACAGAGAATTGTGGATTCCTTTGAACGGGATGCTGTTTCACAGCAAGGAAACCTCCCACCCATCATAGCCAAGCTCGCTAAACGTCTTCGTAAAGAAGAACCGCCTCGGGAAATGGAAATTGAGGACACTGCTTCTTTTCATGAGATGTTTGAATCCAAACTTCGGCAGATGCCAAACCGTAAAGAGAAGATGGAGAAGCTCCTGGATCAAGACAATACTACAGATCGGTCGAGGGATTCATGAAGAAAAAGATTTGGTTAGCGTGTTGTTTCGTAGGACTTATCAGCCTGGCATCCGTTACGGTGGCTTTTGCCGAGCCGATTCCTAATATTGATATACAGATTGGGAACGGTGATGGCAGCACGCCAAGTACTAGTTCATTATCTATTATTCTATTAATTACGGTGCTTAGCATAGCCCCGGCATTGCTGGTACTGATGACCAGTTTTACTCGGATTGTGATTGTGCTTGGGTTTGTCCGAACTTCACTCGGAACCCAGCAGATGCCTCCGAATCAGGTATTGGTCGGTCTGGCCCTTTTTCTTACACTTTTCATCATGTCTCCTACTTTATCTTCTATTAATCAGGTTGCATTACAGCCTTATCTTAAAGGAGATTTGACACAAACGGAGGCGCTGGAAAAGGCAGCAGATCCGATTAAGAAATTTATGTTTACTCATACGCGTGAGAAGGATATCTTGCTGTTCATGAAATATAATCAGGCGGAACAGCCGAAATCGTATCAGGATATTCCAATCACGGTAATGGTACCGGCATATGCAATCAGTGAGCTCAAAACAGCTTTCCAGATGGGATTTATGATATTTATTCCTTTCCTGGTGATCGACATCGTTGTGGCGAGTACACTCATGGCCATGGGTATGATGATGCTTCCCCCGGTCATGATCTCATTACCTTTCAAAATACTGCTCTTTGTTCTGGTGGACGGGTGGTATCTGGTAGTCAAGTCACTGTTGCTGAGTTTTAATACTTGAACCGGAGAGTTAAAGGAGGACGGTCATGACTTCGGAGTTTATTATCGGTCTGGCCGGAAAAGCAGTATACACGTCATTGCTGGCCAGTGCACCTATGCTCATACTAGCTCTGGTTGTAGGACTTATGATTAGTATTTTCCAAGCAACGACTCAGATTCAAGAGCAGACGCTCGCTTTTGTACCTAAAATTGTCGCAGTACTACTGGCGGTACTTTTGTTTGGGCCCTGGATCTTGAATATATTAATGGATTTCACATTCAACATACTCGATAATTTATACAGATACATAGGGTAGGCTTTAGCCGATGGAGACATTGCTGCAAAGTTTCCCTGTCGCTCTGCTTATGTTTTGTCGAATTGCCTCATTTTTTGTAACTGCACCTGTATTTTCAGCTCGAAATGTGCCCACTTCGTTTAAAGTGGGAATATCTGCATTTGTTACGCTGACAGTGTACATGAGCTTTGGTATTCATCAGACTGTTCCAACCGACGTAAGTTACATTCTGCTGGTTATCAGAGAAATCCTTATCGGTCTGCTTCTGGGATTTACAGCCTATCTTCTCATGACGGCAGTCCAGACGGCGGGCACGTTTATTGATCTTCAGGTTGGTTTTGGTATGGCTAATGTTTACGACCCTATGACTGGTGCATCTGCACCGCTCACAGGTAACCTGAAATATGCTTTCGCCATGCTACTCTTCCTGACAATGAATGGTCATCATTACCTGCTAGATGGAATTGTTTATAGTTACCGCTGGATTCCATTATCCAATCAATTTTATATCAGACTAGCCGATGGAAGTATAGCAGAGTTTTTGGTGAACACCTTAGGACAATCATTTATGTTGGCTTTCCAAATGGCAGCACCAATTGTTGTAGCATTGTTTTTGACAGATGTAGGCTTAGGGTTTCTAGCCAAAACAGCTCCACAATTTAACGTTTTTGCTGTCGGAATGCCGCTTAAAGTACTTGTTGGATTGGCCATTTTGCTTTTGCTCGTTCCTAGCTTTGGATTTATATTTAGTCAATTATTTGAAGCCATATTTAGATCCATGGAGAAATTACTGGGTACGATTGGGCAAAGACCTGGATGAGGGATTGGAGGGTAAGACTCGCATGAAACTTCAACTCGACCTCCAGTTATTTTCCGGAGAGAAGACGGAAAAAGCTACTCCCAAGAAGAGAAGTGATGCCCGTAAAAAGGGGCAGGTTGTCAAGAGCGCAGAAATTTCTGGAGCTTCCATCCTCTTGTTTACGTTTTTAATCCTCATGACTTTTAGTAATTTTTACAAAGAGCGAATTGTTCGATTGTTCACAGATATCTTCATGAACAGGCTGAGCATGGAAGTGAATAGTGAAAATGTTATGGCTTTGATGATGCGTTATGGAATAGAAGTTATGTTGTTACTCGCGCCTGTATTGATTGTAGCTTATCTTGTAGCCTTGCTTGTGAATTATATGCAGGTTGGATTTCTGCTGATCGGTGAGGGATTGAAGCCAAAGCTTGAGAAGTTAGATCCGATTAAAGGCTTCAAAAATATATTCTCATTACGATCATTGGTTGAATTCGCTAAGTCAATCTTAAAAATGACAATTATCGGGTATTTGGTATACAGCACTATTATTCAATATAAGTCAGATATAGCTGCACTTTCTCATTTCTCGCTTGACGCAATTTTACACTTTGCGGCCTCGATTACTTTGAGCCTCGGGGTTAAGATTGCTGCCGCTCTGATGGTTTTGGCCATATTTGATTACATTTATCAAAAGTATGATAACGAAAAGAAACTGAGGATGTCGAAGCAAGATATCAAGGATGAGTATAAGAAAATGGAAGGCGATCCGCTGATCAAAGGCAAAATCCGGGAGCGTCAGCGTCGTATGGCTATGCAGCGTATGATGCAGGAAGTACCGAACGCTGATGTCATCATCACGAACCCGACACACTTTGCAGTAGCACTGAAGTATGAGGGATCTGAGATGGAAGCTCCGCAAATTATTGCTAAAGGGCAGGATTATGTCGCTCTGCGCATTAAAGAAATTGCCAAAGAACACGGTGTGATTACGATGGAAAACAAACCACTGGCACGGGCATTGTTCCAGAGAGCTGAGATTGGTGACGCTATACCGGCCGATTTGTTTCAAGCTGTAGCCGAAGTGCTGGCTTATGTATATAAACTTAAGGGCAGAACGAAATAACAGGGATCGGAGGCCGTACATTCATTGAAAACAAAAGATTTAGCTATCCTTGCGGGTATTATCGGCATTGTGTTGATGATGATTCTCCCGATCCCGGCCTGGCTGCTCGATTTGTTGCTTGTTGTCAACATCTCAATTGCCTTGATGATTCTGCTTGTTGCCATGAACAGCAAAGAAGCGCTGCAGTTTTCCATATTTCCGGCGTTGTTGCTCATTACTACGTTGTTCCGATTGGCACTCAACATCTCAACAACGAAGCTGATCCTTGGTAAAGGGGATGCAGGAGCGGTAGTTGCAACATTTGGGAGCTGGATAGCTGGCGGGCAAATAGCCATTGGATTTATCGTATTTTTGATCCTGGTGGTCGTACAGTTTATCGTTATTACCAAAGGTTCCGAACGTGTAGCTGAAGTAGCAGCAAGGTTCACGCTTGATGCTATGCCTGGTAAACAAATGAGTATTGATGCCGACTTGAATGCTGGTTTAATTAATGAACAGCAGGCGCGTGAGCGCCGTTCCAAAATTGAACGCGAAGCCGACTTTTATGGAGCGATGGATGGTGCCAGCAAATTCGTAAAAGGGGATGCCATTGCAAGTATTATCATCCTCCTAATCAACCTGATCGGTGGATTTATTATCGGTATGACGGTGCATGGTTACGATTTTGCAACTTCACTTTCCACGTACTCGGTGCTGACTATCGGGGACGGATTGGTTAGCCAGATTCCCGCACTGCTTATTTCAACTGCAGCGGGATTGATTGTTACCAGAGCCTCATCGGAAGGAAACTTGGCAGATGATATTACTGGCCAGTTGTTTACATATCCGATACTCATCTATATCGTAGCTTTTGTCATCGCGATGCTGGGATTCTTTACGCCAATTCATGTAATTACAACATTGCCGCTCGCAGGTGTTCTTGCTTTTGCCGCCTGGAGAATGCAGAATAATCTGAATTTGAAACAGGAAGCAGAAGAGCAATTGGAAGAAGAACAACAGATTGAAGAAGTCAGAAGTCCTGAAAGTGTTATTAACTTGCTTCAGGTGGACCCGATTGAATTTGAGTTTGGTTACGGTTTGATTCCTCTGGCTGACAATCAACAAGGCGGAGACTTGCTGGATCGGATCATTATGATCCGAAGACAATGTGCGCTTGAATTGGGTTTGGTGGTACCAGTGATCCGTATTCGTGACAATATTCAATTAAGACCTAATGAGTATGTGATCAAAATTAAGGGTAATGCGGTTGGTGGCGGGGAACTGCTTCTGAACCATTATCTCGCGATGAGTCCTGGATATGATGAAGAATCCGTAACAGGAATCGAAACAACAGAGCCGGCATTTGGTTTGCCTGCGCTATGGATTGATGAAGTGACTAAAGATCGGGCAGAGCTCGCTGGATATACGGTAGTTGACCCGCCTTCTGTCGTTGCGACTCATCTAACAGAACTAATCAAGAAACATGCGCACGAATTGCTTGGAAGACAAGAGACGAAGGCACTTGTGGACAACCTTAGAGAGAATTATGCTGCACTGGTGGATGAGTTAATTCCTTCCGTTCTCTCGATTGGTGATGTACAAAAGGTACTAGCGAAGCTGCTACGTGAAAAAGTATCGATTCGAGATATGGTTACCATTTTTGAAACGCTTGCAGACTATGGAACTTATACGAAGGATCCAGATGTGTTAACGGAGTACGTTAGACAATCGTTATCTCGTCAGATTACACAGCAATTCTCGCAAAAAGGTGAAACCCTTCAAGTGATCACGGTTGGACCAGGACTTGAGAAGAAAATTGCTGAAAGTGTGCAACAATCAGAGCAAGGTAGCTATCTTGCACTGGATCCAGTCTCTACTCAAAGTGTGTACCAAAAGCTGAGTGAACAAGTAAATCGATTAATTCAATCGGGTCAACAACCCATCGTGCTAACTTCTCCAACCATTCGAATGTATCTGCGTCAGGTGATTGAAAGAACGATGCAGGATATTCCGGTGCTTTCCTATAGCGAGTTGGAGCCGAATGTTGAAATTCAAAGTATCGGGGTGGTGAACTTATGAGAGTAAAACAATACGTTGTTGAGACCATGCCCGAAGCTATGCTTCAAATTCGCAAAGACCTGGGAAGTGACGCCGTCATTCTGTCCACCAAAGAAATCAAGGTGGGCGGAGTGCTCGGGATGTTCCGCAAAAAACGTATCGAAGTGGTTGCAGCAGTAGATAAAGAGCAGCCTAATCAGGAGAATGGTTCTTCTGTCAAGAAGGCGCAAAATTCATTTACGCCTGTGCCTCGTTCTTTTGTACCTGAAGCTTATGCTCAGACCGCTCGTTCGTTTGTGGGGGGTTCCGATGCAAGGGAAACTGTAGCGGCGGTGGACCAAAAAGGGCAGGAGAAAACGGCGGCTGTTCCATCTGTATCCAAATCAAGTGGAATAGATGAAAAAATGGATTACGGCTCAGATTTTCTGAGCAGTGAGCATAAACCGCGACCGCAAGGGGCGGATTTTTCGGGTTCAACGCCTAGTATCCAAGATCGTGGTATGGATCAGCAGCAGGATATGCTGTTGAACGAGCTACAGGACTTGAAGCAGATGATGACCAAGCTTTCCAAGCAAGGAACAGTTGCGACAACAATTCCTGAAGAATTAATGAAGAGCCAGGAGCGGCTTGCGGATCAAGAAATTTGGCCAGAAGTATGGGAATCCTGGTTTGAACCTATTGAGCAGGGGTTAGCTGATGGTAAATTGCAAGAATCGGATGTTGAAGAGGCACTTCGGTTGGAGATAGCGACTTTTCTGAAAGACCGTATTCAAGAGGGCATCATGCCTAGCACTCGAATTGTATATGTGGCTGGACCTACAGGAGTAGGAAAAACAACAACGATTGCCAAACTGGCTGCGGAGCAGATGTTTAAAAAACAGCGTAAAGTTGGTTTTATTACGTCAGATACGTACCGTATCTCTGCAGTTGAACAGCTAAGAACGTATGCATCGATTCTGAACGTGCCGCTTGAAGTTGTGCAGTCGCCAGGAGATACGCAACGTGCCATATCACGGCTAGAAAACTGCGATCTGATCTTTATGGATACGGCAGGCAGAAACTATAGAAATGAATTGCTTGTCTCCGAACTGCAGAGTTTACTTGCTCCAGTTGAGAACAGTGAAACCTTTCTGGTGATGAGTATGACTGCGAAAAGCATGGATATGGTACAGATTACTGAGCATTTCAGTAAATATGGATTGGATAAAGTGATCTTTACCAAAATGGATGAAACAGGAACTTGCGGTCCGCTCTTTAATCTTCTACATCGTTTCCCGCTCAAACTTGCTTATGTGGCAAATGGTCAGAATGTTCCTGATGATCTGCTGAAGCCCAATGTGGAATGGTTGTCCCATGCGTTATTGGGAGACGGGACACAATGAAGGATCAGGCAGCATCACTCCGAAGTTTGGTCTCCACGCCACTCGAGAGCGATACAAGCAAAGTGAGTAGCCGTTCCTCCAAAATTATTACGGTAGCTAGTGGTAAAGGTGGGGTAGGCAAGTCCAATTTCACATTAAACTTTGCACTGACTCTTCATTCTATGGGTAAAAAAGTGCTGGTGTTTGATGCAGATATCGGTATGGCAAATATCGATGTTTTAATGGGAACTTCTTCTTCCTATAATCTGTATCATCTTTTATACCGACATAAAACTATAAGGGAAATCATACAACTTGGTGCTGATGGCCTGCCATATATTGCGGGGGGGTCGGGGATGAAGGAATTATTCTCCTTGTCTGATCGGGATCTGGAGTTTTTTGCCAGTGAGGTAGAGGACATTGCGCAAGAGATGGATTACGTCATTTTCGATACCGGGGCTGGCCTTTCCAGGGAAAATATGAGATTCATCGGCGCTGCTGATGAATGCCTGATTGTAACTACTCCTGAACCGACTTCAATAACAGATGCTTATGCCTTAGTTAAAGTCATGCACGGCGAGGAGCACGCAACTCCTTTTCGAATGATCGTAAATCGGGTTGAAGATGAAAGGGAGGCGGAGCGTGTAGCAGATAAAATAGCTGGAGTGGCGAGAAGGTTTTTGCAAACAGATATCCCGCTTCTAGGGTATATTTCAGAGGATGCTCAGGTTGTGACAGCAGTAAAGAAACAGATGCCTTATCGATTAGCCTATCCTCATTGCAAGGCTTCTAAAGATATACAAAAACTTGCTCTTCGATATCTGGCTGTACCTGCAGCTCCGGAATCCGGAACCTTGTCAGGAATCAGAGGATTTATGAAAAAGTGGCTTAAACGAACAACATGATTTCTGAAAAAAGGAAACAGAGGTGACACAATATGGCGGTCTATCAAGTATTGGTTGTCGATGATTCCGCTTTTATGCGCAAAATTGTGACGGATTTAATTGAAGCGGACTCAGAGTTCAAGGTTACGGCCACAGCGTCAAACGGCAAAGAAGCCATACAAAAAGCATTAGAGTTGAAACCTGATATGATCACAATGGATGTTGAAATGCCGGAAATGAATGGGCTGGATGCGCTTAAATCCATAATGGAGGATTCCTTCATTCCTGTGATTATGCTCTCTGGTATTAATGAACAAGGTATGAAAGAGACAATTATGGCTCTCGAAGCTGGTGCATTTGACTTTATTCGTAAGCCGTCTGTTGTGCATGATCAGGATATTGCTCAGGTTGGTAAAGCATTGGTTGAACGAATGCGTGCTGCCATGCATGAAGTGAAGCGAAAAGCTGAGCGTAAAGAATCGATCAAAAAAATGGAGGCTTCCCGCAATACTGTAATTCCTCCAGCACAACCGGTAAAGAAGGAAGAAACGTCGAAGGAAGTTGTTGAACCGCTTCAAAAAACAGTTCCGCCGATACTTCCAAAAAGAGAGAATTCATTTGAAGAGCGTACTGGAGTCTTACAGGCTAAAAAGCAACCGAGTGTCCCGCTTTCTCCTCCGAAATCGGAGCGTACGATCACGAAAAAGGATGGCTTAGGTAAGCCTGATCAATCTCCTCGTACGAAAACGGATATACCAAGTAAGCCGCCTGTGAGTTCACTGCAAGCTCGTAAAGAGGTTAGATCGCCAGAGGTTCCTCGACTCCAGACGAAACAGCCAGCAACCAGTTCTGCGTCTGCACCTGTTCCTGCGAAGGAGCCAACTAAACTTAATACGGCTTTTAAAACTTCAGCGGGATCGGAAGGATCGTTCAACAAACTTGTTGCGATCGGTTCTTCAACCGGTGGACCAAGAGCTCTCAAGACTTTATTGGAGCAGTTGCCATCGGATTTGCCGGCGCCAGTTATTATTGTGCAGCATATGCCGCCTAATTTCACCCGTTCACTTGCACAACGGTTGAATACATTTAGTCCGCTCCATGTAGTCGAGGCAGAAGACGGTATGGTGCTTAAAAAAGGAACGGCTTATATCGCACCTGGTGGTTTCCATTTGAGAGTTCACAAGACAGCAGATGGAAGGTTTATCTTGAAGTTGAGTGAGGATCAACAGGTGAATGGTCACAGACCTTCAGTGGATACGATGTTTGAGTCGCTTCTGCCGTTTACATCTTTACAACGACATCTTGTTCTTCTGACAGGTATGGGGAGCGACGGGGCGCGTATGATGAAAAAATTATACGAGACTGGAGTCACATCAACGTTTGCCGAAAATGAAGAAACTTGTGTTGTCTATGGTATGCCGCGTTCAGCTGTGGAGCTGCAATGCGTGCGTCATCTTCTGCCCCTGCAGGAGATTGCGTCAAAACTTGTTCAAGCAGTGAAATAACGGAGTGTAACTTACGGAGGAGGTGCCTCACAATGGACATGAACCAATATTTATCCATGTTTATTGATGAGTCTAACGATCATCTACAATCTCTTAACGAAAACATGCTACAACTAGAAGCGAATCCGGAAGATCTGGGTATAGTGCAGGTCATCTTCCGTTCAGCTCATACTCTCAAAGGTATGGCGGCAACCATGGGGTTCGAGGATTTGGCTTCACTGACACACAAAATGGAAAATGTACTGGATATGGTTCGTAATGAAAAGCTGAAAATGCAGGATTACATTTTTGACACCATGTTCAAAAGTTTGGATGCTTTGGAGACTATGGTTCAGGATATTACAGGTGGCGGTGAAGGTAAAGCGGATGTCTCCTCCATTGTTGCTTCGCTTCAGGCTATTGAAAGTGGCGAATGGACAGGAGGCAGTGCTCCTGTTGCAAAGGTAGACAAGCAAACGAACTCCTCGATCTCCAATGCTGTAGAACTGGATGAATTCCAATATTCAGTTCTTGATCAGTCGATCGCAGAAGGTCACCGTGTATTCTACGTTGACGTCCTTGTGAGTGAGCATAGTCAGTTAAAAGGTGTTCGGGCATACATGGTATTTGACATGCTTGAGCGTTCAGGTGAGGTTGTTAAAGCCTATCCTTCTGTTCAGGATATCGAGCAAGAGAAGTTTGAGCGCAGTTTCTCGTTGTATTACATAACGACCAAAGAGGCGCAAGAACTGGAAAAGGGTATTATGAGCATCTCGGAAATTGAGAGTGCCAAATTGATTCAGCTGGATCAAGAAACGTTGCAACAGATGACCAATCAGGCGGCAGCCGCGGTTGCGGTAGAAGCAGCACCAGCACCAGCACCAGCACCAGCACCTGAGGTTGGTAAGGATACGCCTGTTTTAGATTCTAAACCTCAAGAAGAAGGCAAAGCAGCTCCCGCGAAGGCAGCAACGCCAAAACAGGCAGCCGCACCTTCACGCACAATTCGTGTTGACATTGAGCGTCTTGATGTGCTGATGAACTTGTTCAGCGAATTATTGATTGACCGTTCACGCCTTGAACAATTAGCAAGTGAGACAGGCAATAACGATCTGTCGGATACTGTAGCTCACTTGAGCCGTGTGAGTACGGACTTGCAGAACATCGTACTGAAATTGCGGATGGTTCCGGTTGATACCGTCTTTAACCGCTTCCCACGGATGATTCGTGATTTGGCTAAAACATTGGATAAAAAGATCGATCTCGTCATTACAGGTGCTGAAACAGAGCTGGACAGAACGGTTATTGATGAAATCGGAGATCCGCTTGTGCATCTGTTGCGTAATGCGGTTGACCATGGTGTTGAATCGATCTCGGAGCGGGTTGCGGCTGGAAAACCGGAAATGGGTACAGTTAACCTGCGAGCTTTCCACAGTGGTAACCACGTGTTTATTGAGATTGAAGATGATGGTAAAGGGATTTATCGTGACAAACTCCTGCAAACAGCGATCAAACGAGGCGTTGTGACGGAGGAGCAAGGTGCGAAAATGAGCGATGATGAAGTCAATCAATTGTTGTTCGCCCCTGGATTTAGTACAGCTGATAAAATCTCGGATATTTCAGGCCGCGGAGTAGGTCTGGACGTTGTAAAATCAAAAATCACTTCGCTTGGCGGTAATGTAACGATTACGTCGACTCCAGGCAAAGGTACTAACTTCTCCGTACAGCTTCCATTGACACTGTCTATCATTGCAGCGATGCTGGTACGACTTGGTTCAGAGAAGTATGCAGTTCCATTGTCTTCGATCGTAGAGACCGCGATTGTACAGCGAGAGCAAGTTCGTAATATCCATGGTAATAAAATGATTACGTTCCGCGAGTCTTTGATTCCTTATCTGTCATTAAGCGAAGTTTTCGGAGTGCCGGATTTCAACGATGCGGATGAGAAAGAAACTGAGATTGTTGTGATTCGAAAAGGAGAGCGTCTGGCAGCTGTCGCTGTTGAAGAATTCATTGGTCAGAGCGAAATAGTTCTGAAGTCTATGGGCACGTATCTTCCTGCGATTGAAGGAATCTCCGGTGCGACGATACTTGGAGATGGACAAGTGGCTTTGATTCTTGATCCAAACGCATTTATTAAATAAGCATAGTAATGGAGTTTTAAATCGAATAGGGAGGTTTTTTACATGGAAGAAGAGTTGAAGGTCATCGTCTTTAAATTGGGAACCGAAGAGTACGGAATTGAGGTAGACAAGGTTCAGACTATTGAGCGCATGATGCCCATTACCCGCGTTCCCAAAACACTTTCATTTGTAAAAGGAGTTATCAACCTGCGTGGTGTTGTTATTCCGGTTATTGATCTCCGCGGACGCTTCTCCCTTGCGGAAACGGAATATACAGATCAAACGCGGATCGTCATTGTTGGTGTTGACGATATGCAGGTTGGTTTTATCGTTGACTCTGCCAATGATGTTATCGACATTAAAAGCAGTTCGATCGATACTCCGCCTGAAGTGGTTGGTGGCGTGAAAGCGAGATATCTTCGTGGTGTTGCAAAATTGGATGATGGCCGCTTGTTGATTATGCTTAACCTTAACGAAGTATTAAATAAAAGCGAGATTGTGCAGCTGGAAAGTGTTGAGGGCTAGCACGTGGAGATGTTTAACCGATTTGAGGGTTTCCAAATGGATGTGCTCAAAGAGGTCGGTAATATTGGAGCAGGCAACGCCGCTACGGCGTTGTCTCAACTCCTTAACAGACCGATTGATATGGGCGTACCCACCGTTCAGATGCTTCCATTTGAGGAGATTGCTGAAAAAGTGGGTGGTGATGAGCGCATTGTAGTCACAATATTTCTTCGTGTAGAAGGTGAAGCGCCTGGTAATCTCTTCTTTATGATGACACCAGAGGCTGCTAAATTGTTGTTGAACCGCCTCGCTGGTTTTGAGCTGAAAGAAGGTTTGGCGTTCACTGAAATGGAACATTCAGCTCTATCTGAGATCGGAAACATTCTGGCTGGATCTTACCTGTCTTCTCTGGCGGATTTCACAAAGTTATCGATGTACCCAACGGTGCCGGGGCTTGCAATTGATATGGCGGGAGCAATCCTTAGTTATGGACTGTTGCAATTTGGAGAGATGGGCGATGCGGCATTGTTAATTGATACTTCTTTCTTTGAAGGTAGAGATCAAGTAGAAGGGCAATTTTTCCTGATTCCTGATCCGCCGTCATTTGCAAAGATTTTTGAATCGCTAGGGGTGCCACTGGACAATGATTGAGGACAAAAGCATCGTTAAAGTCGGTATGGCGGATCTGAATATCGCTCAACTTCCTGGCGTAATCCGTACAACTGGCTTAGGGTCGTGTGTGGGGCTAACGATGTATGACCCACAGTTGAAACTCGCTGGAATGGCACATGTCATGCTTCCGAGTTCAGAGATTGCCCGGGAGGGTAATTTGAACACGGCTAAATACGCGGATACAGCATTGCCAGAATTGCTTGAGAAGATGCTGAAAATGGGCGCGTCTCAATCGCGAATTGTATCTAAGATGGCCGGAGGTTCGCAGATGTTTGCTTTCTCGGGTGCAGGAGATACAATGCGAATTGGACCGCGAAATGCAGACTCCTGTCGAGAAATGTTGGAACAGCTCAAAATTCCACTTTTGGGCGAAGATACAGGAGGAAATTACGGTCGAACTATCGAAATGAATTGTGAGACAGGACTTTTAACTATTCGCAGCGTACAAATGGGTGTAAAGGAATTATAATACATGATAGGAAACTACCGCATTAATCTTGGAGCAGGCATAGTCGGATTCGTTCTGACTTTTTTTGTAGCATTCAGCAGCAATGTGTTGATGACCAGTTTAATACGCGGATTAATTGGATTCGCAGCCTGGTATGTTCTTGCATATGGTCTGCGTTGGGGATTGGGCATATTGTTTAGCCCTCATGTAGAAAATGGATCTGGTTATGCTTCAGAGGGCACTCAAGATCTAAGAGGTTCACAGGTGGACATCAAACTCGAAGACGATGGACAAGAGCTGAATGACTTGCTCAAGAACGGACAGAGCGACTCCGCCGGGGCTAATCATCCGCCATCTGAGACGAAAGCTCCAACGGGATTTGCTCCCTTGGATCCGCCTAAACTTGTCCGGACCAAGGACCCGGAGGAGTTGGCGCAGGCCGTTCGTCACCTGACAGACAAATAAGGAGGGTGAAAGCAATTGAACGAGCGTAAAGCTTCACATTTGAACCATTCAGATCTGTGGGAAAAGTGGAAAGAATACGGAGATCTTGAAGCAAAGAAATTGTTGATCGAAAAATATCTTCATATTGTTAACTATGTGTCAGGCCGTCTGGCCGTTGGTTTACCCAAAAACGTTCCGAAAGATGACTTGGAAAGCAACGGGGTAATGGGTCTAATTGATGCACTGGAAAAATTCGATTATGAACGAGGCTTGCAATTCGAGACATATGCTTCATGGAGGGTTCGCGGAGCCATACTCGACGGATTGCGTCAAGGAGACTGGGTTCCCAGATCTGTACGTGAAAAAGCGAAACGGATTGAAGATGCCTACCAGCAATTGGAGCAGACCTATTTGCGTTCTGTGAGTGATGAAGAAATGAGCCAGTATCTGGACGTGTCAACAAAGGATTTTCAACATATGCTTCAGGAGGTGGCAGTTATGTCGCTCTGCTCGCTGGAAGATCCGATCCGGGAAGAAGAGTCAGAGACACGTCTGTCTTTAATGGTAGATGAAAAAGCCAAAAATCCGGATTATAAAGTCAATGAATTTTATTTAAAAGAAGCGCTGGTCCAAGGGCTTGAGAAGCTGACAGTGAAAGAACGAACGGTGGTCTCCCTTTTATATTACGAAGACCTTTCTTTAAGTGAAATTGCAGAGGTCATGTCTCTTTCGCCGTCTCGTATCTCCCAACTACATTCCAAAGCTATATTGCGGCTTCGCGGCACACTGGATAAACAAAAAGATCTACTGATGCGTAAAGACTAGAGAGCAGAAGTTAAGATACGTATAGGGAGTGGACAGGCTAATAAGGAGGAAGATCTGCGTTGACACAACGGACTGTTATGGAAAAATCACTAAACGTTGTTTTATCCGATGATAAATGCATCGCTTATCTTGAATATTACAACGAAGAAGAAGGCTTTTCCTGTACCACGGAAGAGCTTGAACAATTTGTGGAGAGCAAGGGCGTTAAGCATGGTCTATTGCGAGAAGCATTACTAGTATTTGTGAATAACCCGTCTGCCTACCTGAAAGATAAATGCAAGATAGCCGAAGGCGTTTCTCCTGTACAAGGGATTGATGGATATATTCAAGTTTTGATTGGTAAAGAAGATGACAGAGAGCAACGGCCACTTGAAGCAGAAGATGGAAAAGTGGATTACAAAGAGCTGATACAGTTAGATAATGTGCGCAGTGGTCAGATCATTGCAAAGCGTATCGATCCTGTAGATGGCACACCAGGTAAAGCAGTGACTGGTGAAGAAATCCCTTTTCGTTCCGGAAAAGAAGCCCGATTCAAAGTTGGAAAAAACGTTGTTGTCAGTCCTGACGGTTCTGCGATGTATGCTGCAATTGACGGCTTGGTGAGCAGGACAGATGGAAACAAGCTTAACGTATTTCCAGTGTACGAAGTCAATGGTGATGTCGATTATAAGCATGGAAATATTGACTTTGTAGGTAATGTCGTGATCCGAGGCAATGTACTAACTGGCTTTAAGGTAAAAGCGGCAGGTGACATTCGTGTCGTCGGAGGTGTCGAAGGAGCAGAACTGGAGGCAGGTGGCTCTATCGAAATTACCGGTGGCATCATCGGTTACAACAAAGGTTTAATTCATGCCGGGCATCATGTGAAATGCACATTCATTCAAGAAGGCAATGTTGATGCAGGTGAAGATGTACTTGTATCCCAAAGTATTATGCACTCCAATGTCCGTGCGGGTCATGCTGTAATCTGTGCAGGAACAAAAGGACTTATCGTTGGCGGCTCAACACAGGCCGGAGAGCACGTATCTGCGCGTGTTATTGGTAACACGATGTCGACAGTCACCTCGATTGAGGTTGGCGTGCTACCAAGACTCCGAAACGAAATGAATGAATTGCGTAAAGAAATGAGAGAACAGATGGGCTCCTTGGATAAAACCAAGAAAGCATTGACTCTACTTGATCAGCTGGCTGCAGCAGGACAACTAACGCCAGACAAGATGGCGATGAGAATCAAATTAAACTCAACTCAAAAATCGGCTCTTCATCAGAGTGAAGAAATGAAAATGCGTATCTTGGAAATTGAAAAGGTACTTGAAGATACAAGCAGAGCTCGTGTTGATATTTTGAAGATGATCTACGGGGGCTCTAAAATAGTTATCGGCAGATATACGAAATTTATTAAAGATCCCGTTAGCCGAATGTCATTTTATTATCAGGACGGAGATATTACCATGGTGCCGTACGTTTAAAACCAGCAACATCCTTTTGAGGAAATCCATTCGAAACCGTGAGGTGAGCGTATGAGTTTCAAAGCAGTGGAGTTGCAGATTGCGGTACCGCGAACGAGTGAAGCGGGACGATATCAAAGTGAAGCCCAGCAGAGACCGGTTACTGACCAGAATCTGCTCGCCGAACAGACGAATAAAGAAGCCAATGAGGCACGGCAGCGCAGTGAAGCCATGGCTGAGACATCGCATACTTCGGTACGAGATGGTCATGCAGACGGGCGAGACCAGCATAGTGGGACTGATGGACGGGAGACGATGGATGATCAGGAGCACTTGAAACTTGCTGAACATCCCTACAAAGGTAAACATATTGATCTGTCTATGTAAAAGACTACAAACATGCTGGAAGCTTGCGCCCGAGGGTGGTCGTAACAAAAGGAGAGAAGCAATTTGTCACCATGGATCATTATTGTCATATTAGGAGCTTGCGCAATTGCTTATGCATTCATAATGCCTCGTAAGGACAAAGTACAGCAACCATCGCATCAGTTGGTGCAGGAGATGGAGTCAACGCTCGAACATTATATGACAGAGATTGAACAAGATAACGATGCTCTTATTCAACGTGTGGCTGAACTCAAAGGTGAAGCCACCGCAGCAGATCATCGGATGCAGTCACAGCTTCAGGAATTACAACAACGGCTTGACCAGCTGGAGCAGCAAAAGGTTAAGACAACTGAATTCAGCACTGCAGAGAACATAACGGGTCAGAGATCAGAGGGGTTACAAGCACAAAGCCTCATGGACAGTGTCAGGGCTGAAACGAATCAACAAATTGCATCAGCATCAGAGCTACAAGATAACCCGCAGCAAGAAAAAGATCAGAAGCGTGAATCGATTAAAGATCGTTACACAGAGCTTTTTAGGCTACATGATGAAGGAAAGTCTATGGATGCTATTTCTAGACAAACAGGCATACAGCTTGGTGAGGTGCAATTAATACTGCAGCTTGCAGAGCGGGAGGAGAGCTGACCATGGACAAGCGATCTTTGTGGATTGGTATAGGAAGTGGCATGATTACAGGAGCAATCTTGCTTCAACTAGCTACGGTGGGGCAAAAAGCCCTGTCTGACAGTAATTTGGAACCGGTACAACGTGACAATTGGACGAAAGAACAATTGGAAACAGCAGCAAAGAGTCTGGATATGAAACTGGTTGGTACTCAGGACGAGTTATATACTGAAGCCGAATGGGTGTCAAAGAAAAAGCAGGAAAGCAGCCAGATGCAAGGGAAGTCAGCTGAAAAACCACAGCAAACCACCTCTGCTGCAGAACCGACAGAACCAACGCAGCCACAGACAGATCAACCCAAGACGAATACACCTGTGACGCCAACTAAACCTAATGGACCGGCCGTAACATTTAAGGTTCGTTCTGGAAATAGTTTGGTTATGGTTGCCGAAAATCTGAAAGAAGCCGGTATTGTGGACGATGCACAAGCCTTTATCAAGGCAGGGAAGTCTCAAGGTATTAATAAAAAAATTCAAGTGGGCACATACTCTCTTGAAAAGGGTGAGAGTTTTAAGTCGATTATCGCCAAAATTACCAAAGAACCGTCAAGCTGAGCGTACATGCTCGGACTGGACGGTTCTTTTTGATGGTAGATGGATTATTTTTGATATAATGTAACTATAAAATTTAGATTTAGATAATGTTGCAACAGACTGACACTTATGATATATTAGATAACGGTGTTAAAACACACGCTGTGCTAATTTTGTTGAGGGTGCTTTCCTAATGGAGAGTCTTAGCGAAAAATGATGCTGGCGGAGGACACAATAAAAAACCATATTAGGAGGTGTGTGAAGATGGCAGTAATCTCCATGAAGCAGCTTCTCGAAGCTGGGGTACACTTCGGTCACCAGACTCGTCGTTGGAACCCAAAAATGGATCGTTATATCTTCACTGAAAGAAACGGAATTTACATCATCGATTTGCAAAAAACGGTGAAAAAAGTCGAAGAGGCTTACAACTTCGTTAAAGGAATCGCAGGCGAGAATGGTACTATTCTTTTCGTAGGTACTAAAAAACAAGCTCAAGACTCCGTTAAAGAAGAAGCTGAACGCGCTGGTCAATTCTACATTAACCAACGTTGGCTCGGCGGTACCCTGACTAACTTCTCTACTATTCAAAAACGTATTGATCGTTTGAAACAGTTGGAAGCTTGGGAAGAAGACGGTACTTTCGCTGTTCTGCCTAAAAAAGAAGTTATCTTGCTTCGCAAAGAAAAAGATCGTCTCGAGAAATTCTTGGGCGGTATTAAAAATATGAAAGGCCTGCCTAGCGCCCTGTTCATCATCGATCCACGCAAAGAGCGTATCGCTGTTGCTGAAGCTCGCAAATTGGGTATCCCAATCGTTGGTATCGTTGATACTAACTGCGATCCAGACGAGATCGATTATGTTATCCCAGGTAATGACGACGCGATCCGCGCTGTTAAATTGCTGACAGGTAAAATGGCTGATGCCGTTATCGAAGCTAACCAAGGCGAAGAAACTTCCGCTTAATAGTTTTCGAACATAACATTCATGAATTAAATGTAAAGGGTGGTTGGTAGGTGGATAACCTCTCACTGCCCTTTTTTTAGAGTGTACGTGTACGTACAATACTTAATCTGGAGGGAATTTATAATGGCAGTTAATGCGAGTGCAGTAAAAGAACTTCGCGAAAGAACGGGCGCTGGTATGCTCGATTGTAAGAAAGCACTGGAAGAAGCCAACGGTGATGTAACGAAAGCGGCTGAATTGTTGCGTGAAAAAGGTCTTTCTGCAGCAGCAAGCAAAGCAGGTCGTGCAGCTACTGAAGGCGCTGTAGAATCTTACATCCACGCTGGCGGACGTATCGGTGTCTTGGTTGAAGTTAACTGCGAAACTGACTTCGTTGGTAAAACAGATCAATTTAAGGATTTCGTTAGAGACGTAGCTATGCAAATCGCTGCAGCTAATCCTAAATATGTTACACGCGAAGAAGTTCCTACAGATGAGTTGGAAAAAGAAAAAGAAATCTTGAAAGCTCAAGCTCTTAACGAAGGTAAACCAGAAAAAATCATTGAAAAAATGGTTGAAGGCCGTATCGGTAAATACTACGAAGAATATTGCCTGTTGGAACAAACTTTTGTTAAAGATCCAGACAAAACAATTTCCCAATTGTTGAATGAAAAAATCAGCCAAATTGGTGAAAACATCTCCATCCGTCGTTTCGTTCGTTACGAACTGGGTGAAGGTTTGGAGAAAAAAGTGGATAACTTCGTAGAAGAAGTTATGTCCCAAGTTAACAAATAAGACGTTATCAAGCCGACAAAGCAGGATTGATTTTCGAAGATATAAGAATGATGAAACTTCGAAGCGTAAACTCCCTTATATCTCAGGAAAACAATGACTGAACGGCAATTTGTTTTTCCTAAAAGAGCGGAACACTTCTGTGTTCCTTTCTTTTTAAGCAGGAGTCCATGCGCGAGAAGTTTTGTTGGTTGGACACTGGAAGGTGTTCAATTCAAAGTGGAGGGTGAACAATTGGAACAGCCAGTATTTAAACGTGTTGTCTTAAAGGTGAGCGGAGAGTCTCTTTCCGGTCAAAACGGCTATGGCATTGATGCAGTAACGATCTCATCCATTGCCCAGCAGGTAAAAGATGTAGTTGCGCTTGGCGTACAGGTTGCGATTGTATGCGGCGGAGGAAACATCTGGCGCGGCATTGCTGGCAGTGAAAACGGGATTGATCGTGCAACTGCGGACTATATGGGTATGCTCGCGACGGTGATGAACTCTCTGGCGCTGCAAGACGCACTTGAACAGATTGAAGTGCCAACTCGTGTGCAGACATCAATTGCTATGCAGCAGATTGCTGAGCCGTACATTCGTCGTAAAGCCATTCGTCATCTGGAGAAAGGCCGTGTCGTTATTTTTGCAGCAGGTACAGGTAATCCGTTCTTCTCCACGGATACAACAGCAGCACTGCGCGCAGCGGAGATTGAAGCAGAAGTGATCTTGATGGCCAAAAATAAAGTGGATGGTGTCTATTCGGCAGATCCATTCAAAGACAGCACAGCTGAAAAGTTTGAGCAGTTGACATACCTGGATGTACTTAACAAAAACCTTGGCGTAATGGATTCAACGGCGTCCTCGCTCTGCATGGATAACAACATTCCGTTGATTGTATTCAACATTACTGAACAAGGTAACATCAAACGTGTTGTTCTGGGCGAGCGTATCGGAACAATCGTTAAAGGGAGTGTAGATTAATGCCACAAGCAGTTAAACAACATGCTGAAGAGCGTATGGAAAAAGCGATTCAGGCATTGCGCCGTGACCTAGCTACGTTGCGTGCAGGTCGTGCAACGCCTGCTCTTCTGGATCGTGTGCAAGTTGAGTATTATGGTGCAATGACACCTCTGAACCAATTGGCAAATATCAGTACACCGGATTCCCGGACATTGATGATTCAGCCTTGGGACAAATCAGCGATGAGTGATATCGAACGTGCGATTATGAAATCAGACCTGGGTCTGACCCCGGCTAACGATGGCAGTATGATTCGTCTCGCTATTCCGCCGCTGACGGAAGAGCGTAGAGCTGAGCTTGTCAAACTAACCAAAAAGTTTGGCGAAGAAGGTAAAGTTGCGATTCGTAACATTCGCCGTGATGCGAATGATGATATTAAGAAAATGGAAAAGTCCGAGATTTCCGAAGATGAATCCCGGAGACATCAGGACGACATCCAAAAGTCGACTGATAAATTTATCGCTGAAGTCGATAAGGTACTTGCTGCCAAAGAAAAAGAAATCATGGAAGTGTAAGACAAGCGCAGCCCCTCCAATACGGTGGGGTTTTGTCTCTTTTTCCAAGCTTCAGATGAAGAAACTTCAGGGATTTTGGAGGAACAGGAATGATCAAACGGGTTCGGTCGTGGTGGAATGGGGCTGACAAGCAGGAAACGCTGACTATATCCGAGGATAATATCCCGCAGCACGTCGCCATCATTATGGACGGCAATGGACGATGGGCCAAACGTCTGGGTCTCCCGCGTATAGCTGGACACCAGAACGGCATGAAGGCAGTCAAACGTGCAACCATCGCGGCGGATGAACTGGGCATCAAATATCTGACGATGTACGCTTTTTCGACAGAAAACTGGACGCGTCCAAAAGAAGAAGTGGATTTTCTGATGAGACTTCCGCAAGAGTTTTTGGCTATTGAGTTAGAAGAACTGATCGAAAAAAATGTACGTATCCGTATGATGGGACATGAGGAACATCTGCCTTCACATACGGTTAATGCTTTGCGGGAAGCTATTCGTCTTACGGAGCATAACACTGGTCTGGTGTTGAACTTTGCAATGAACTATGGAAGCCGCCGGGAGATGACGGAATGTGTGAGAGACATTGCTCTGCAGGTAAAGTCGGGGGAGCTGGCTGCAGAAGATATCACACCTGAACTCATCGACAAACATATGCTGACCGCAGATATGCCAGATCCGGATCTGTTGATTCGAACGAGCGGAGAACTGCGACTGAGCAATTTTATGTTATGGCAGCTTGCATATAGCGAATTATGGTTTACGGATATATACTGGCCCGAATTTGGCAAACAGCATCTGCTTGAAGCAGTAGCCGAATATCAGCGCAGAACAAGGCGTTACGGCGGTTTGAAATAGATGGAGGATGAAGCCGTTGAAACAGCGATTAACGACTGGAATTATTGCAGGTGTGTTGTTTTTGGGTTTTTGTATGCTTGGCGGGCCTTGGTATCACGGATTGGTCTTGCTTATGGCTCTCATCGGTTATTATGAATTTGTGAAAATGACCGGGGTGAAGCCGTTTTCAGGTGTAGCCCTAATCGGATATGCTGGAATTGTTTCTATGGTATTTCCTTGGGAAATGGTATGGGATGTAAGACCGTTATCCTTGTTTCAAATTTCGTGGATCATCATGCTCATTTTGATGACCGCTTCGGTTGTCACTAAGAACAGATTACCAATTAATACAGTCGCTATGCTTTTCATCGGCGTGTTGTATATTGGAACAGGATTCTATTACATCGCAGAGTCTAGACATTTATATCATGGTTTATTCTGGACTTTCCTTCTGTTAGGTTCAATCTGGGCAAGTGATGCCGGAGCATATTTTGTAGGTAAGTGGATTGGGAAAAACAAACTTTGGCCTTCGATCAGTCCAAACAAAACCGTGGAAGGCGCACTCGGCGGCATTGTTATTGCGATTGCCACCGCGGTGGTGTTTGCCTTGGTATCAGATGGCTTGCTCTCCTGGCAGAGAGCAATTCTCATCGGGATTGCTTGTGCAGTAGTTGGTCAGATGGGTGACTTGATCCAGTCAGCCTACAAACGCGTTTACAACATTAAGGATTCAGGCAATCTTCTTCCTGGGCATGGTGGTATTCTGGATCGGTGCGACAGTTGGATTGTGGTGTTTCCATTTGTACATATACTGATGCTACTGCCATATTAGAAGAAGACAGCTTAAGATGACTAAGGTGGCTCGCCCACAAGCATTGGATTCGTTAGAGGTGAGGTGCATTAATGAAAAAAATAGCGATTCTTGGTTCGACAGGGTCGATTGGGACACAGACATTGGATGTTGTTGATATGCATCCAGAACACTTTCAAGTGGAAGCACTAGCTGCAGGGGGCAATACAGATTTGCTGATCGAGCAAGCTAGACGTTATCAGCCTAAAAAGATTTCGGTAGGATCAAAAGAGTTGGCTGATAAGATTGCTCCACATGTGCCAGCAGGCACGAAAGTGTATTACGGTTCAGAAGGTCTCATCGAGGTTGCTGCAGGAACAGATGCAGACACGGTTGTTACGGCTGTTGTAGGAAGTGTTGGGCTGGAGTCTACGCTTGCAGCGATCGAGTCCGGAAAACAGATTGGACTTGCCAACAAGGAGACTCTGGTTACAGCTGGACACATCGTTATGGAGAGGGCAGTAGCCAAAGGAGTTTCTATTTTACCTGTTGACAGTGAACACTCGGCAATTTTCCAGTGTTTGAATGGAGAGAATCGCTCCAGTGTGGCTGGAATTACATTGACTGCATCAGGTGGTTCATTTCGACATCTTACACGTGAGCAACTACAGCAGGTGACTGTAGAGGATGCACTCAAGCATCCAAACTGGTCCATGGGTTCAAAAATCACGATTGACTCAGCAACGATGGTTAACAAAGGCCTTGAAGTCATTGAGGCACATTGGTTGTTTGGTCTTGATTATGAACAGATTGATGTACTACTTCATCCAGAGAGCATCATTCATTCTTATGTGGAATTTGAAGACACAAGTATCATTGCGCAGCTTGGTACTCCGGATATGCGTGTCCCCATTCAATATGCTTTGACCTATCCTGACCGTATGCCTTCTCCGGCAAAACGGTTGTCTCTTGCCCAAGTTGGACAACTTCATTTTAGGGAGATGGATATGGATCGTTTCCCGTGTTTAAGAATGGCATATGAATGTGGTAAAATGGGAGGGACTGCAACGACGGCTTTTAATGCAGCCAATGAGGTTGCTGTAGCACGTTTCTTGCGGAAAGAGATTTCATTCCTTAAAATAGAAGATATCATTGCCTCAGTGCTAGAAGCGCACCAAAATGTGGACAACCCTGATCTGGAGCAAATTGCTGCCTGTGATCAGGATAGCCGCAAGCTTGCTTCCGTGCTGTAATCTCTTTTTTTGAGGTAAACGGAACGAAGCGATTCTCTTGTGCGGGATTAGAGAATAATGATAGTCTAGAGGGACAGACTGCGGTACGTGCCGTGAAGGAGGATGAATAGGGATTGGAAACCATACAAGTGGTATTTCTAACGGTGCTTATGTTCTTTGTCATCGTAACGGTGCATGAATGGGGGCATTATTATTTTGCCAAGCGCGCCGGCATTCTTGTACGGGAATTTGCGATCGGTTTTGGTCCCAAATTATTCTCATATAAAAGAAATGAGACGCAGTTCACACTGCGCTTGCTGCCTTTTGGCGGATATGCACGGATGGCAGGAGAAGACCCGGAACTGATTGAGATTCAAGAAGGACAGACCATAGCGGTACGAACTGTGGACGATCAGGTCAAAATGATCTATTTGGACCAATTGGATAACCGTAAAAATGTAATTCGCGGTGAAGTGATCTCCATTGATATGGAGAACGCGCTTAAGTTACAACTGGATGTGGATGGCGAAGTGCAGCATTATCAAATACATCCACAAGCAATGTTGGTCAGCCGAGGCAAGCAGACACAAATTGCGCCTAAAGATCGACAGTTCGGCAGTAAAACGGTTGCTCAACGCGCTATGGCAATTTTTGCAGGTCCACTCATGAACTTTATTCTTGCTTTTGTTCTGTTCGCTGTTTATGCACAGATGGCAGGCGTTCCGGTGGAAAATCCAAAGAATTTGCAGATCGGTGAAGTGTTTAAAGGCGGAGCGGCAGATCAAGCGAATCTACAAAAGGGCGATATCATTGAAACCATTAACGGTACAGTTATCGGTACGGATTCTAAGAAGATGGTATCCATGATTGCTGAGTCCAAAGACAAGCCGATGGAATGGACTCTGCGTCGGGGGAACGAGACATTTAATGTCACGATTACACCTCGTGCGGTAGAAGGTCAGGAAGGCGGAAAGGTAGGCATTGCGCCTGTCTTGCCGACTCGTTCTGTTGGATTCGTGGAAATGTTCAAGTTCTCGGGAGTAGCTATGGTGGATACGACCAGGGTTATCTTTGAAGGATTCAGACATTTGATTAATCAGTTTAGCATGGATGACATTGGTGGACCTGTGCGTACGTTTGAGGTAACTGGTCAGATTGCCAAGCAAGGTATCGAGCAATTAACAAGATGGGCGGCGATTCTAAGCCTTTATTTGGGAATTTTCAATTTGCTCCCGATTCCTGCGCTTGATGGAAGCCGTCTCGTTTTCCTCGGAATCGAAGCGTTGCGTGGACGTCCGGTTGACCCTAACCGGGAAGGTATGGTGCATTTTGTCGGGTTCGCGATGCTCTTTGTGCTAATGCTGGCTGTAACATATAATGATATACTACGTTTAATTAACGGATAATTACGGTTTGACTATGTGCTGAGTATTCAGTACTAGTCGTTATGGGAGGACGCTGGAGTCTTATGTCAAAGGAAAACGATAAACAGTTCGTGACAGAAATTACACCGCAGGGTGAGGATTTCTCTCGCTGGTACATTGATGTTATTAAAAAAGCAGATCTGATGGACTACTCACCGGTTCGTGGCTGCATTGTATTTAAACCGGACGGCTTCGAAATTTGGGAGCACATCAAGGATGAGATGGATCGCCGTTTCCGCGAAACGGGCCATCGCAACGCGTACTTCCCAATGTTCATTCCCGAAAGCTTTTTCCAAAAGGAAAAAGAGCACGTAGAAGGGTTTAACCCTGAGTTGCCTTGGGTAACTGAAGCAGGCGGAGAAAAGCTCGAAGAACGTTTGGCGATCCGCCCAACTTCCGAAACGATCATTGGACATATGTACTCCAAATGGATTCAGTCCTATCGTGATCTGCCAGTATTGATTAACCAATGGGCTAACGTGGTTCGTTGGGAAAAGAGAACGTTGCCGTTCCTTCGCACGAGTGAGTTCCTGTGGCAAGAGGGGCATACAGCGCACGAGACAGAAGAAGAAGCTCGCGAAGAAACGATGAAAATGCTTGAAATCTACCGTGAAGTAGTCGAAGAATACCTTGCCATTCCGGTTATTACGGGGCAGAAGACCAAATCCGAGAAGTTTGCCGGGGCTGTGGATACGTTCTCGATTGAAGCCATGATGAAAGATGGACGTGCCGTACAGGCAGGTACTTCTCACTACATGGGAACGAACTTTGCCAAAGCCTTTGAAATTCAATATTTGAGCCGTAATAACGTTCTGGAACTTGCGCATACCACTTCATGGGGAACAAGTACACGTTTGATCGGAGCTTTGATTATGGTTCACGGAGATGACCGTGGTCTTGTGCTGCCGCCAAAAGTGGCACCAACGCAAGTGGTGATGATCCCGATTGGACCGCCAAAAACACGTGATGCCGTTGTAGGTCGTGCGGATGAATTGTTTGCTGAACTGAAAAAAGCAGGTATTCGTGTGAAAATGGATGATCGCAGTGATGTTCGTCCAGGCTGGAAGTTCAACGAGTATGAGATGCGTGGTGTACCGATCCGTTTGGAGATTGGTCCTCGTGATATGGAGAACGGCGTATGTGTTCTTGTCTCCCGTATTACTGGAGAGAAGAAAGTGGTTGAGCAAGCAAACCTCGTTGAAGAGATTCAAACGATGTTAACTCAAGTTCAGGCAGACATGCTTGATCGTGCTCGTACATTTATGTCAGACAACTTCTACTCCGTAGACACACTGGATGAGATGAAAGAACTGATGGAAAACAAACGCGGATTTACACTGGCTGGCTGGTGTGGGTCAGAAGTATGTGAAGATAAAGTAAGAGAAGTCACGGGTGCAACCAGTCGGAACATTCCGTTCCAGCCTGCGGAAGAAAAGCACACATGTCTGGCGTGTGGTGAAAAAGCGCAGCACACTGTTGTGTTTGCAAGAGCATACTAGTTGACGGCTTGATGAAGAGAGCTTATTCACCGGTTTAGTAATGAATGAAGAGCTTCTGTCGGATAAAATGGATCGGTGCGGGTTCGGATCGGGGACATTTTTGAATACAGAGGCTTTTCATGTTTTAAGGGGGCACAGGAGGAACACGATGAGTGGATTTGAGGAGAAGAGAAAACGGTTTGAGTTGTTGATGAAACAGGCAGAACTTCCGGTAGGTTTGACTGACCCTTATTTCCTGGATGGGTGGATTGAACAGGTCGAGACCAATCGTACGAATCGCGAATGGCATATTCAGATTGGAAAGGACACACTGGTGCCAGCGCCGATCTATCGAACGTTCAGTCTGCATATTCAGGAGAAGTTAAATCATATAGCTAAAATTACATTTGCTTTTAAATATACAGACAAGGTGCTGTCTAATGATATCGTAAATGAGTATTGGAACCTGTTTCTGGAGTGGGTTACTCGTGAAATTCCGTCTGTAAATGGTTGGATGAATCGTGCGACAGTGGAATGTGAAGACGATCTGCTGCAACTGACGATGAGTGATTCCACATCTATGGAACTTGCTCGCAAAAAGCAGATTGACCAAGCTATTACTCGATTCTACGAGAAGTATTTTCACTTGCCACTGCGTATTAAAATGCAGGTGGGCGAAGCGGGAAGCAACAAAGAGGCGATGGAGCAATTCCAGGCCCAGAAGAAAGTAGAAGAACGACAGGTAATCGAAAAAATGATGAGTGAAGTCATCGAGACGGAACTGCCGGAAGAAGAAGATCAAGGTGATGTGCGGTTGCAGATGGGGTATGAGATCAAAGAGCCGGCTGTTCCGATGCAGGAAGTTCAGGATGAGGAGAAGAAAATTACACTCCAGGGAACGATCTTTGGTCTGGACCGCAAGGAACTGCGGAATGGAAATACGTTATTCACCTTTTATCTGACAGACTTTACGGATTCAATGCAAATGAAGATGTTTGCCAAAACCAAAGAAGATGTCAAAATTCTCAGCTTGCTGGCGAATGGAAAATGGGTAAAAGTTCGCGGACGTGTAGAGTACGACCGGTTTATGCAAATTCCTGAGCTTGCTATGATTCCTTCGGATCTGACTGAAATCAAGGCACCGCCATCTCGTAAGGATACAGCGGATGAGAAACGTGTAGAATTCCACTTACACTCCACGATGAGCACGATGGATGCCGTAACGTCCATTGATAAATATGTCAAAACAGCTGCTGATTGGGGACATAAGGCCATTGCCGTAACGGACCACGGTGGTGTTCAGGTTTACCCGGAAGCATCCAAGGCGGCCAAGAAAAATGGGATTAAGATGATCTACGGCCTGGAAGCGAATGTGGTGAATGACTCTGTAGCGGTTGTGCTAAATCCACAATCAATGGATCTGAAAACGGCGACGTATATCGTATTTGATATCGAGACCACGGGACTGTCGGTAACGCAGAACAAAATCATTGAGATCGCCGCTGTCAAAGTTCAAGAGGGCAAAGAGGTGGATCGTTTTGCTACCTTTGTCAATCCGCATGAACGAATCCCATACAACATTCAACAGTTAACCAACATTACAGATGAGATGGTAAAAGATGCACCAGAGCTTGAACCGGTTATTCGTGACTTTGTTGCTTTTGCCGGAGATGGTGTACTGGTCGCGCACAATGCACGGTTTGATATGGGCTTTATTCAGGCATCCCTCAAAAATCTGGACATGCCTGAGCTACCAAATCCGGTGCTTGATACCCTAGAACTGGCTCGTCTTTTATATCCAAAAATGAAAAATCACCGGTTGAATACACTGGCTGATAAATATAAAGTTGCACTGGAAAGCCATCACCGGGCGATCGATGATACGATTGCTTTGGCAGGCATTTTGAATGGACTCATCAATGATGCAGCCCAATTAAAAGGTCTGACGATGCTGGATCGTTTGAATGATTTCGTTGGGGTAGACTTGTCGAATACACGTCCTTTCCACTGCGGAATTTATGCCTTGAATGATGTGGGCAAGAAGAACCTGTACAAGCTCGTTTCCCTATCACATACCGAGTATTTTAAACGTGTTGCATGTATACCGAAGTCCAAGCTGGTAAGCTTGCGCGAAGGACTGGTTGTTATATCCGGTTGTGAAAAAGGTGAGTTTTTCGAGGCTGTCCTGAACAAATCGGTGGAAGAAGCCGAGGAAATCGCCGAGTTTTACGACATTCTGGAGATCCAACCATTGACCATGTACATGCATCTGGTGGACAAAGGACTTGTGGCTACGCCAGAAGAACTAAAACTTGCGGTCCGTAAAGTTATCGACATCGGAGCCAAATTGAACAAACCGGTCATTGCGACAGGTAACGTGCATTACTTGGAGCCGCGAGATAAAATTTATCGGGATATTACGATTCATGGAATAACAGGCTTCAGCCCGCTTAAGGACCAGCGCAAACCCGATGCTCATTTTAGAACAACAGCTGAAATGCTGGAGGAATTCCAGTTCCTTGGACAGGATAAAGCGTATGAAGTTGTGGTTACCAATACCATTGAGCTAGCCGATCGTTTTGAGGAGATCAAGCTATTTCCGGACAAACTCTTTACGCCGATTTTGGAGGGTGCGGAGGAGGAAATCCGTAACACCTGTTACAACACGGCCAAATCGATCTATGGTGAAGACCTGCCGGAAGTCATTATTGCTCGTTTGGAAAAAGAATTGCAGCCAATCATCAAATACGGATTTTCTGCCAACTATCTGATCTCGGAACGTCTCGTTAAAAAATCAAATCAAGATGGTTATCTTGTAGGTTCGCGGGGATCGGTGGGTTCGTCCGTCGTAGCAACGTTCCTGGGCATCTCGGAAGTTAATCCGCTTCCTGCACATTATATCTGCGTGAACCCTGAATGTAAGCACAGCGAATGGTTCCTTGACGGTAGTGTACCGAGTGGATTTGACTTGCCAGACAAACCATGTCCTGATTGTGGTGGGAAACTCAAAGGGGAAGGACAGGATATTCCGTTTGAAACTTTCCTTGGGTTTAAAGGGGATAAAGTTCCCGATATCGACTTGAACTTCTCGGGGGATTATCAGCCCCATGCCCATAATTACACGAAAGTGCTGTTTAGTGAGAAAAGTGTGTTCCGTGCGGGTACGATCGGAACGGTCGCTGAGAAAACGGCGTTTGGTTTTGCGAAGAAATACGAAGAACAACATCAAAAGAAATGGCGCGGCGCCGAGTTGAATCGTCTGGCATCCGGCTGTACCGGTGTAAAGCGAAGCACGGGACAGCATCCCGGCGGAATCGTCGTTGTACCGGATTATATTGAGGTGGAAGATGTTACACCTGTCCAGTATCCGGCAGATGATGTTACAGCAGAGTGGAAAACGACCCACTTTGACTATCACGCATTTGAAGAAAACCTGTTGAAGCTTGATATTCTGGGACACGATGATCCGACGATGATGCGTATGCTGCAGGATCTTACGGGCGTTGACCCAACAACGATTCCGATGAATGATCCCAAGGTGATGAGCATGTTCAACTCTACGGATGCCCTTGGCGTAACCCCGGAGCAGATTCGCTCCCCTGTTGCGACATTCGGTGTGCCAGAGATGGGTACGAAATTTGTGCGTCAGATGCTTGTCGAATCTCAGCCGTCGTCTTTTGCCGATTTGTTGCAGATTTCGGGGCTTTCTCACGGGACTGGCGTATGGCTTGGCAATGCGCAGGATCTGATCAAGAACGGCACATGTAACATCAAAACGGTAATTGGCTGTCGGGATGATATCATGTTGTTCCTGATCTATAAGGCGGGAATGGATGCGAGTCTGGCCTTTAAGATTACAGAGAGTGTCCGTAAAGGACGTGGACTGCCACAGGAATGGATTGACGAGATGAAAAACTGCAAGGTACCGCAATGGTACATTGACTCCTGTCTCAAAATCCAGTACATGTTCCCGAAAGCCCATGCGGCTGCTTACGTTATTTCAGCTGTACGTACAGCATTTTTCAAGCTGTATCATCCGATTGAATATTACGCGACATACTTTACCGTTCGTGCAGACGAGCTGGATATTGAGCTGGTGTGCCAAGGTTATGATGCCATCTATCGCAAAATTGTAGAGATCGAACAGCTCGGTTTCCAGGCGCCGCCAAAAGAGAAAAACAGCCTTCCTGTTCTTGAAATGGCACTGGAGATGGCCGCTCGCGGCTTCTCGCTTAAACCGATTGATCTGTACCGCTCAGAAGCGACCAAATTCATTGTGGACGAGAAGTCTCTGATTCCTCCATTCTCTGCACTGGCAGGTATTGGGGATAACGCGGCTCGTAACATTGCAGCGGCCCGCGAGCATGGGGAATTTCTGTCGATTGAGGATTTCCAGCAGAAGTCCAAAGCAACCAAAACGATTGTGGAGTTGCTGACCAACATGGGATGTTTCCGTGGTTTGCCTGAAAGCAATCAGCTGTCCTTGTTCTAATTGACAGGTAATTAGCAGGATAACTTCATTTGTTATGTCTGAAGCCATACACTTCGATTTTTCCTTCATTAGTGTGGTTGGTATGCAAAGGTGGGTTACTTGTCACTATTACCAGACTATGTTATAATTTCTGAAGTGAACGAGATAGTACGAATTTCTGAAGAGTGGGGAAACCCACTCTTTAGTCTTTGGTATACAAGAATCTTGGGTATTTAATCATCTGCCAGCGATTATAGTTGGTGTGACCTAAGTTGGAGGTTATCGGTTTTGAGCACAACGAATATTAAATCTACCGTGGAAGAAATGATCCAACCCTACTTGAACGAACAAGGCTTCGAGCTGGTTGACATCGAATACGTCAAAGAAGGCAGCAACTGGTTTTTACGGGTGTATGTCGACAAAGAGGGTGGAATCGACATCGACGATTGTGTCTTGATCAGCGAAAAGCTGAGCGCCAAGCTTGATGAGAACGATCCGATCCCATCTGTCTATTTCCTTGAAGTGTCTTCTCCCGGTGCGGAGCGTCCACTGAAAAAAGCGGAGGATGTTGCCAAAGCCGTAGGCAAAAACGTATTTGTTACAACCTACGAGCCGGTGAATAAATTAAAGGAATTCGAAGGCAAGCTGCTTTCCTTTGATAATGGGGAGCTTGTGATTGAAGCAGGCAAGAAGCAGCATACCATTTCTTATGAAAAGGTTGCCAGTGCGCGCTTGGCCATTTTGTTTTAAAGTGCCTTGTTCACTTGATTAATGAAAAAGACACATCTCACGATAACGGCAAGGTGCTCACAAGTTTCGAGCCTTAGCCGTTTTACGTATGGGATGCCATGTTTGAAAGGGGGATCAACATTCATGAGTATGGATTTTATTGAAGCAATGAATGAATTGGAACGGGAAAAAGGGATCAGCAAGGATGTGCTGTTTGAAGCGATCGAGGCTGCACTTATCTCCAGTTACAAGCGTAATTTTAACACGGCGCAGAACGTACGTGTTGACATGAACCGTAATACGGGGGTTATTCGCGTATATGCCCGCAAACTGATCGTGGAAGAAGTCCTGGATTCACGCACTGAGATTTCATTGCCTGCTGCACGGGAAATTAATCCACACTTCCAGCTGGAAGATATTGCGGAGATTGAAGTTACGCCGCGCGACTTTGGACGTATCGCCGCACAAACGGCTAAACAGGTTGTAACTCAGCGGATTCGTGAAGCCGAACGTGGCCTGATCTACAATGCTTTCGTGGATAAGGAAGAAGATATCGTTACGGGAGTAGTGCAGCGTCAGGATTTGCGCAATATCTACATCGACCTGGGCAAAATCGAAGCGGCACTGCCACTCACAGAGTTAATGCCGAACGAGAAGTTTGTTCACGGTGACCGCATCAAGGCTTACATCACCAAAGTAGAGAATACGACCAAAGGGCCACAAATCATTTTGTCCCGTACTCATCCGGGCCTCTTAAAACGCCTTTTCGAGCTGGAAGTACCTGAGATATTTGACGGTGTAGTTGAGATTCGTTCGGTTGCCCGCGAAGCAGGATTCCGTTCCAAAATCGCAGTTCATTCTCGCAATGAGGAAGTTGATCCGGTTGGATCTTGTGTAGGTCCAAAAGGGATGCGCGTGCAGACCATTGTGGGTGAGCTGCGCGGTGAGAAAATCGACATCGTTCGTTATTCCGAACAAGTGGACGAATATGTGGCGAATGCACTGAGTCCTTCTAAAGTCTTGGAAGTTCACGTGTTCGAGGAGGAAAAGATGGCTCGGGTGATCGTTCCTGACTATCAACTGTCCCTTGCCATCGGCATCAAAGGTCAAAATGCTAGATTGGCAGCCAAATTAACGGGCTGGAAGATCGACATTAAGAGCGAGAGCCAGGCGGAGCAGGAATTCGGCAGAGAAAAAGATTCTTCTTCGGAAATGCATCAGGATTCCGTCTCCGTCGACTAAAGGAAAGCACGGAGGGGGCGCTGACGTATGAAACCTAAAAAAGTGCCGCTGCGCAAATGTGTGGCATGTCAAGAAATGATGCCCAAAAAACAACTGATTCGCATCGTTAAAACGCCTGAGGACGAAGTACTGATCGATTTGACCGGGAAAAAGTCCGGACGAGGCGCATATCTGTGTGGCAAAGAGTCTTGTTTCAAGCTTGCACTTAAAAATCGTGCGCTTGATCGTGCGCTGAAGAGTAAAGTTTCACCAGAAATCTATGAACAGCTCGCTGCCGATTTCATTGCAGTCGAGGGTGAATTCATTGCTGCACAGGAGCGTGAAGAGGATGAGTGATATGAAAGTGTTGTCTTACCTCGGTCTGTCCATGCGCGCTGGTAAACTGCTCACAGGTGATGAGATTGTGCATAAGGCGATCCGTTCGGGTGAAGCCAAGATGGTTATAGTTGCAGGCGACGCCTCGGCGAATACACAAAAGAAATTTCGCGACAAATGTGCTACTTACAAGGTTCCGCTTCTTATCGGATTGGATCGTGACCGTATTGGGTCAAGCATCGGTAAAGACACGCGGGTGGTTCTTGCAGTAACAGACCTTGGGTTTGCAAAAATGATCTCCAAGCAAGTCGGTATAATGTCGGAGGTGGAGTATATTGAGTAAACAGGAAAACAAGGAAAAATTGCGAGTTTATGAATATGCGAAGTCCCTTAACATGAGCAGTAAAGAAATTATAACCATTCTTAAAAAGCTGGATATTCCCGTTAACAATCATATGAGTGTGATGGAGAATGGTTCAGTCGGTAAAGTGGAACAATTTTTTAAAGATATAAAATCCACTGCCGCTTCGAAACAAGGTGGCGAAGCCAAGTCTGTTGCGACTTCGGCTGTGCGCAGTGACAAATCAGTGGACAGCAACAAGCCGGGCGGCGGAGTGAACACGCCGAATAACAGCACAACAGCCGGTAGTCCCGTACAAACAAAAATACAACAGGAAAAGCAGGTAGGTATGAACAATAGACCAAATTCCAACAATAACAATGGCACTCAGAGACCAAGCGGCCAAGACAGCCGTAACAGAACAAATTCTTCTTCCCAAGGTTCAAGCCAAGGAGGACAAACAGGAAATCGTCCAAGACCAGCTTCAAGCGGTCAAGGAAACACGGCTTCCCGCCCGCAAGGGTCCGGACAACGTCCGAACAATAGCGGTGGTCCAGGCAGAACTACAGGACCGAACACCGGTAGTAACTCTGCCAATAGCGCTAACCGTACTGGTGGCCAAGGGCAGGGACAAGGCGGCCAGCGCAGAGGTGGTCAAGGCAATTCCGGTAATAATAACAGCGGCAACCGTTCCAATAGTGGTGGCGGAGGCGGACGTCGTTTCGACGATAACCGTGGCGGTAACTTCCGTAATAACCGTGGTGGCAAGAACAACCGTAACAGAAATCAGCAACAATATGTACAACGTGAGAAAATCGATAACACGCCTAAGAAAATCATCGTTCGTGGTGATATGACGGTTGGTGAAACAGCGAAACTTCTTCACAAGGATGCTTCTGAAGTTATTAAAAAGCTGATTGGTATGGGTGTTATGGCAACCATTAACCAAGAGCTTGATATCGATACCATTCTCCTCCTTGCAGGTGAATTCGGTGTTGAAGTTGAAGTGAAAATTGTGCTTGAAGACGATCGTTTTGAAACCGTTGAAGAGAATGATGATCCTGCTGACCTTCAATCCCGTCCTCCAGTTGTAACGATTATGGGTCACGTTGACCATGGTAAAACAACATTGCTGGATGCCATTCGTTCTACGAATGTAACTGGCGGCGAAGCGGGCGGAATCACGCAACATATCGGTGCATATCAAGTTGAAATTAACCACAAGAAAATCACGTTCCTGGATACTCCGGGTCACGAAGCATTTACAGCAATGCGTGCGCGTGGAGCACAAGTTACAGATATGACGATTATTGTAGTCGCTGCCGATGACGGTGTTATGCCACAAACGGTTGAGGCGATTAACCACGCGAAAGCGGCAGGTTTGCCAATCATCGTAGCGGTTAACAAAATTGATAAGCCGGGCGCTGATCCTGACAAAGTAAAACAGGAACTGACCAACTATGAACTCGTTCCGGAAGAGTGGGGCGGAGATACGATCTTTGTAAACGTATCTGCGAAACAAAGAATGGGTCTGGAAGGTTTACTTGAAATGATTCTGCTCGTTGCAGAAGTAAATGAATACAAAGCAAATCCGGATAAACGTGCCCGGGGTACGGTCATTGAGGCTGAGCTTGATAAAGGACGTGGACCAGTTGCACGTATCCTTGTACAGCATGGTACATTGAAAGTCGGAGATGCGTTCGTAGCGGGTAACTGTTTTGGTCGTGTACGTGCAATGGTCAATGATAAAGGCCGCCGTTTGAAAGAAGCAGGACCATCTACACCGGTAGAAATTACAGGTTTGACTGAAGTGCCAGGAGCAGGAGATCCGTTCATGGTGTTCGAAGATGAGCGTAAAGCTCGTTCCATCGCTGACAAACGTGCGATTACGCAACGTGAATCCGATCTGGGTACGAACACACGTGTAACTCTGGATGATCTGTTCCAACACATCAAAGATGGTGAGATCAAAGATTTGAACGTGATCATTAAAGGTGACGTACAAGGTTCGGTTGAAGCATTGAAAGGTTCCCTTGCGAAAATCGAGGTTGAAGGTGTACGCGTGAAGATCATTCACAGCGGTGCTGGTGCGATCACGGAATCCGACATCATTTTGGCTGCAGCTTCCAATGCCATCGTGATCGGTTTCAACGTTCGTCCTGAAAACCAAGCCAAAATTACTGCGGATCAAGAGCAAGTAGACATTCGTCTGCACCGCGTCATCTACAGTGTTATCGAAGAGATTGAACAAGCAATGAAAGGTATGCTTGATCCGATCTACAAAGAAAAAGTGATTGGCCATGCTGAAGTACGTAATACCTTCTCCATCAGTAAAGTGGGTACCATTGCGGGCTGTATGGTTACCTCTGGCAAAATCACTCGTTCTGCGGAAGCTCGCCTGATTCGTGATGGTATCGTCCTTTACGAAGGTAAGCTGGATTCCCTGAAACGCTTTAAAGATGATGCCAAAGAAGTGGCTCAAGGTTACGAGTGTGGTATCACATTGGATAAATACAACGATCTCAAGGAAGGCGATGTAATTGAAGCCTTCATCATGGAGACCGTACAACGATAAGCAAGGAAGTTTGAGGTGAACAACAATGGCTAAGATTCGTACAGGTAGAGTGGGCGAGCAGATCAAGAAAGAACTGAGTCTGCTCATCCAGTCAGAACTGAAAGATCCACGCATCGGTTTTATTACCGTGACAGGAGTTGAAGTAACTGGCGACTTGTCGCAAGCCAAAGTTTATCTGAGTGTCTTCGGTGAACAGGAGCAAAAGGATAACTCGCTTAAAGCACTTGCAAAAGCAAACGGCTTTTTGCGCACGGAGCTGGGCAAACGTATCCGGTTCCGTCATGTTCCCGAGTTGATATTCAAGATTGACGAATCAATTGCATATGGTAGCCGAATTGAAAAGCTGCTTGGCGATATTGGTTCTGACAACGACAAAAACGAATCCCAGTAACAGAATAGAGGAGACGGCAATGCACACTTATGAACAGGCGCTCCAGGCAGGAAAACAATTCTTGCTGGAGCATGACGATTACCTGGTCGTGTCGCATGTACAGCCGGACGGTGACGCAGTCAGCTCGACGGTAACGATGGGCTGGCTGCTGTCATGTCTGGGAAAAACATTCACAATGATTAATGAGGGCGAAATCCCATCACGCATGCGTTTTCTGTATCATGCGGATGCCATTGTGAACATGACCGAACACCCCCCGGAGCGTAAGTTTAAAGCGATCATTTGTGTTGATTGCGCTGACTTTGCAAGAGTGGGGCTTACTCGTCAATATTTTGAAGAAGACGCCATTATTTTGAATATCGATCATCATCCTACGAATAACGGATATGGTTCAGTTAACATTATAAAATCCGATGCAGCAGCAACGGCCGAAATTTTGTTTGAATTGCTACAACTCTTTGACATTACATGGGATAAGGATATAGCTACGGCAGTATATACAGGCTTGCTAACAGATACGGGTGGATTCCGTTATGCGAATACAAGTCCCAATGTGATGACTGTTGCTTCCCGCTTACTGGAGCATGGTGTAGATGGGCCTTATTTGGCACAAACGCTACTCGAAGAGGTGACGCTCCCGCAGATTCGCATATTGAACAAGGCACTGTCCTCTTTGCAAATGTCAGAAGACGGTAGAGTTGCCTGGGTTGTTATTACACCAGAAGATATGCAGGAGTGTGGAGCAGCCAACGAAGATCTGGAAGGGATCGTCAACTATACCCGTAACATTCGTGGAGTAGAAGTGGGCATCTTTTTCAAAGTGATCAACGATAATGCTGTTAAAGCTTCCTTGCGTTCTGCCGGTAAAATAGATGTTGCAGCACTGGCACAAACTTTTGGTGGCGGCGGACATGTTCTCGCAGCTGGATGCCGACTGGAAGGCAAAGTCGAAGAAAGCGTGGAAAAAGTGTTGAAGCAGGTGAATACACAATGGTAAAACCGTTTGAAGGTATTCTCCCGGTATACAAACCAGCGGGATTCACTTCCCATGATGTTGTAGCCAAAATGCGTCGGATTTTGAAAATGAAGCGCATCGGTCACACGGGAACGCTCGATCCGCAGGTAACTGGCGTTCTTCCGTTATGCCTTGGGCGAGCGACACGGGTGGTGGAGTATATGCAGGAACTTCCGAAGGAGTATCTGGCGACACTAAGGCTGGGCCTTGCTACAGACACCGAGGATCTGACGGGTGAAGTTATTGAACGTTCGGAATCGCCTGTAGAAGTAACTCAGGATCAGGTGGAAGAGGTATTACAGAAGTTTCTGGGTACCATTTCACAGGTTCCGCCAATGTATTCAGCAGTAAAGGTCGACGGAAAACGGCTATATGAGCTTGCCCGCGAGGGTAAGACCGTAGAACGCAAGAGTCGTGAAGTCACCATCTACGAGCTTGAGCTTATAGGGATCGAAACCCATGATGGCACAACGGATATATCGTTCCGTGCCTTGTGCTCAAAAGGGACGTATATTCGCACATTATGTGTAGACATCGGTCGTGAACTTGGTTTCCCCTCCACCATGGTTAAGCTGGAGCGCACCATATCTGCTGGTATCTCGGCAGATCATTGTCTTCGTATCGAAGACGTGGAACAGCGTATGAACGAAGGGACTCTCTCTGAAGCATTGATTCCCGTAGATGAAGCGATCTCTTCCATTCCAGCCCATAAAGTTGGAGAAGAACAGACGAAGGGCGCTCTACAGGGCCAAAAGCTGTCAGCACGTTTACTGGAGCCACCTGTGGAGAAGCCAGGGCTACTCCGTCTATACGCTCAAGATGGAACGTTTCTAGGTATTTTTGAACGGGATGAATCGAAACCAACCGTGAGGGCTGTTAAAGTCTTCTTACCGGAATAAAGAGGCAATGGCTTGGCGTGATGACGAGGTTCAAGCTTGGCCTATCAAGTGAAATGCAGGTGAATGATTGTGAAAACCGTAATGCTAACCTATCCGCAAACATTGCAATCGGCGGAACTGAGTACACATCCCCAAGTGCTGGCTATCGGTCAATTTGACGGGTTGCATCTCGGACATGCAAGCGTCATTCTATCCGCTGTTCGCATCGCTAGGGAATCGGATATGAAGGCGGCCGTCATGACCTTCCACCCACACCCGAAGGAAGTTATGCGCAAAGGGGATTACGAGGGTTATCTGACGCCTCTGAGAGACAAAGAAGAAATTTTGGCTGGCATGGGCGTAGACATACTCTATGTTGTTGAGTTCAATGAATCATTTTCACAGCTCTCGCCAGAGCAATTCGTTCATGAACTGTTGCTTCCTCTCCAAACGCGTACAGCGGTTGTTGGATTTGATTTCCGGTTCGGGCACAAAGGTGCTGGGGATGAACAAATGCTTCGTGCGCTCGGGGATGGAGAAATGACAGTAGAGACCGTGCCTCCGTTTTTGCTGGGCGGGGAGAAAGTAAGTAGCTCGCTGATCCGTGCTCTTTTGAAGCGTGGTGAGATGGGTGAGGCAAGCCAGTGGCTTGGACGTCCTTATAGTGTCAGAGGTACTGTGATTCACGGAGAGAAAAGGGGACGGACCATCGGTTTTCCTACCGCCAATCTCGAACTTACCGATCACTATGTTACACCAGCCAAAGGTGTATATGCTGTACGAGTAAACGTTGGCGATCAAGAATTGACAGGTGTGATGAACCTTGGTGTCAAACCTACCTTTCACGAGAATGGAATGAGACCGACGTACGAAGTACATCTGCTTAATTTTGACGGCCAAATCTATGATCAGGAACTGAAAGTAGAACTGGTGCATTACATTCGAAATGAACGAAAATTCGATTCCATCGATGCTCTGATTGCTCAGATCCGTGAAGATGCACTGACCGCAGCTCGCTTACTGTCCTAAAAACTTTAATAAAATGGATGTTTACATTTACTTTGTCCGGGCAAGTATGGTATAATGTACTACGTTGTCGAATGAGGCAACATTAACCTTAGCTTGGTTACACGCTCTCACCGGCGGTGACGAGGCTAATGGCGATTATAATGAAGGAGGTGAATAGGATGGCATTGACTCAAGAACGTAAACAACAACTGATCGACGAGCACAAAACTCATGAGTCCGATACTGGATCACCTGAGGTGCAAGTTGCTATCCTTACGGAAAACATCAGAAGTTTGACAGACCACTTGCGTACGCATAAGAAAGACCACCACTCACGTCGTGGACTTTTGAAAATGGTAGGTCAACGTCGTAAGCTTTTGGCTTACGTGAAAAACAAAGATGTTAAACGTTACAGCGCACTGATCGAAAAACTCGGATTGCGTCGTTAATTATCGTACATGTTTTCAAAATCAACCTGGCTGTTATCCGCTTTTCTTTTGTCTAAAAGGACAAGCGGAGCTTACAGCCGGGTTGTTTTGTAGATGAACATGTTGCCATATATTTGTAGCTGAGGGCTCCGCAAGGAGCTTTTGTTTTGCAAGTCAGTCTCCGGCCTGTCCAACTATAGTTAATGAATGCTGGACAAGCAGGAAATACTGTGAATATGCAGAATCCATTGTGATAGGAACGAATTAAAGGAGGGATTTCATGGAACAGCGTGTTGAAATGCAGCTTGGTGGAAGAAAGCTTACGCTTGAAACCGGGCGTTTGGCCAAGCAGGCAAATGCTGCCGTAAAGGTAACATACGGGGATACCGTCGTATTGTGTACCGTGACAGCATCCAGTGAGCCGAAAGATTTGGACTTTTTCCCACTAACGGTGAACTATGAGGAAAGATTGTACGCTGTTGGTAAAATCCCAGGTGGATTTATCAAGCGTGAAGGTAGACCATCCGAGAAAGCAATTCTGGCAAGTCGTCTGACAGACCGTCCGATTCGTCCATTGTTCCCGGAAGGTTTCCGTAACGATGTACAAGTTCTGAATATTGTTATGAGCGTGGATCAGGATTGTGAACCACAAATCGCAGCAATGATTGGTACTTCAGCAGCACTGAGCATTTCCGATGTACCTTTCAGTGGGCCAATTGGTGGTGTGAAGGTGGGCCGTATTGATGGAGAGTTCATCATTAACCCAACAATTGCACAGCTTGAAGTCAGCGAACTTGAACTCGTGGTTGCAGGAACTAGAGATGCGATCATGATGGTTGAAGCCGAAGCGAACGAGTTACCAGAAGAAGTGATGCTTGAAGCAATCATGTTCGGACATGACGAGATCAAAAACATCGTAACGGTGATTGAGCAGCTTGTACAAGTAGCTGGTAAAGAAAAAATGGAAGTGAAACTGCATGCCGTTAATGCAGAAGTGAACAGCAGCGTGCGTGAGTTTGCAAGTGCACGTTTGGTGGAAGCTGTTAAAATTGCTGAGAAACATGCCCGTCAAGATGCGATTGATGTCGTGAATGACGAAACTGTTGCTCATTTTGAAGAGAAATACATTGAATCACCTGAATTGTTAAAAGATGTGAAAGAAGTGCTGCACGATATCGTCAAAGAAGAAGTGCGCCGTCTGATCACTCACGATAAAGTACGTCCGGATGGACGCGGCCTTGCTGAAATTCGTGCAATTGAATGTGATACTTCACTGCTTCCGCGTACACATGGTTCAGGTCTGTTCACACGTGGACAAACGCAAGCACTGAGCATCTGTACACTAGGTGCACTGGGTGACGTTCAAATTCTGGATGGCATCAGTTTAGAAGAAACGAAACGTTTCATGCATCACTATAACTTCCCGCCGTTCAGCGTAGGTGAAGCTCGTCCGCTTCGTGCGCCAGGACGTCGTGAAATCGGACATGGTGCCCTTGGTGAGCGTGCATTGTCTAAGGTTATTCCTTCTGAAACGGACTTCCCATACACGATTCGTTTGGTATCTGAAGTATTGGAATCCAACGGTTCTACGTCCCAAGCAAGTATCTGTGCAAGTACACTTGCCATGATGGACGCAGGTGTACCAATCAAAGCACCGGTAGCTGGTGTGGCGATGGGTCTGATCAAAGACGGAGACCATGTATCTATCCTGAGTGATATTCAAGGTATGGAAGATCATCTGGGCGATATGGACTTCAAAGTAGCAGGAACACCTGAAGGCGTAACAGCGATTCAAATGGATATTAAAATTGATGGAATCGATCGTCAAATCTTGTCCGAAGCGCTAGCTCAAGCCAAAGAGGGACGTATGCACATTTTGGGTAAAATGACCGAAGTGATGAAAACACCTCGTGAGCAATTGTCCCAATATGCGCCTAAAATTACGACTATGCATATCAATCCGGACAAAATCCGTGATGTCATCGGCGCTGGTGGTAAAATCATCAATAAAATCATCGAAGAAACCGGTGTTAAAATTGATATCGAGCAGGATGGACGTGTCTTTATCGCTTCTTCCAATCAGGAGATGAATGATAAAGCCAAAGCGATCATCGAAGGCATTGTACGCGAAGTGCTTGTTGGCGAAATCTATGTCGGCAAAGTAAAACGCGTTGAGAAATTCGGTGCATTCGTTGAAGTGTTGCCAAACAAAGAGGGTCTGGTTCACATCTCCCAATTGTCTACTGAGCGTGTAGCGAAAGTAGAAGATGTTGTGGCGATTGGTGATTCTATTACTGTAAAAGTAACCGAGATTGACCCGCAAGGTCGAATCAACTTGTCCCGTAAAGCAGTACTAACAGCAGAAGCTCCTGCGCAATCTTAGGTTGCTGACGTTGGTTTGAATAACATAAGCATGATTGAATGAAGAGACAGAATGTGAATTTCTGGCTCTTTTTTTAACGTTTAAACAAAAATACGTTCCATTCAAAAGATTGCAGTTTTTATTCATATTCCTGTCCTTGTCCTCATATGATGGGGACAAAGACGGCAGGAGGATGGAGCTGTGAGAAACCAATCCAAAAAACTGGCGGTTGTTCTTGCGGGTGTGGCGGCGGTCATGCTAATCGGACAAGTGGACAGTGTACGTACATACATTACGGAGATCCGTGATGGTCCGGGAACTCAGAATGCTTTTGACATGTTTAAGGAAGCGACCGGAGAAGAGTCATTGTTATCTGCGATCAAGGATAAGGCAGCTGAAACTCGAATTGCACCGGTGAATGCGAGAGTTGATCGAGTATGGAAAGCGATCCCGGGTTATAACGGCCTGGAGATCGACGTAGAAGCTACGTATCGCAAGGCGCTGGGTGGCACGCTGAATACCAAAATTCCATATGTCTATCGCCAGACCCAGCCGGAAATTCAGTTAAAAGACCTGGGGGCACATCCGATTTATCGAGGCAATGAGAGTAAACCCATGGTTTCTTTTATGATTAATGTCGCTTGGGGCAATGAATTCCTTGTTCCAATGTTGGACACGCTTGACGCGGAGAAGGTGAAGGCTACATTTTTTCTGGATGGAAGTTGGCTGAGCAAAAATGCAGAACTCGCCAAGGAAATTCAGAAGCGTGGACATGAGCTTTCCAACCATGCATATTCACATCCCGACATGAGTCGTTTGAGTGCAGAGCGAGCCCGATTAGAAATTAGCAAAACCCAGGATCTGTTGCAACAAACCCTTGGAGTGGAAAATCGTTGGTTCGCTCCGCCTTCGGGTGATTTTAATCAAAAAACGGTGGATATCGCGGCATCTATGGGGCTAAAAACCGTCTTGTGGACGGTAGATACAGTGGACTGGCGCAAACCCAGCCCAGACTCTGTCATAGCCAAAATTGCCAATAAAACCGAGGCCGGATCGTTAATTCTCATGCATCCAACCTCATCCTCCGCAGGAGCACTGAAAGGTATGATCGATTCCATACATGCTAAAGGACTGTCGTTAGGAACTGTAAGTGAAACGTTGTCTTCTGAACGGGTGCAAGGCCATACGGTTGAGTGAACGCCGTTTTTTTGTTAATATCAAAAAGTTGGAACCAAATGTCGATTTCAATTTCATCATTATTGAAATCAGGGCAATTATAGAGATGTAGGAGGGCCAACCGTGAAAAAAATTCAGCTGGGCAATGGCCTCAGAGTTGTGATGGAACAAATCCCGACCTGTCGTTCCGTGTCATTTGGAATCTGGGTCAAAACAGGTTCGCGTAATGAGCGAACAGAAAATAACGGGGTATCCCATTTTATTGAACATATGCTTTTTAAGGGGACGGATCGGTTTGATGCGAAGGCGATTGCGGAGCAGTTTGATGCGATCGGCGGTAACGTAAATGCATTTACCTCCAAGGAATATACCTGCTATTACGCAAAAGTGTTGGATGAGCATCTTCCCATTGCGGTGGATGTGTTGTCCGATATGTTCTTCCGCTCCAAAATGGACGACGGTGAACTCGTCAAAGAGAAAAATGTGATTTTGGAAGAAATCTCAATGTACGAGGATACGCCTGACGACATGGTTCACGATTTGATGGCGCTCGCTGCATATGGAGAGCATCCGCTGGCATATCCAATCCTGGGAACCGAAGAACGTCTTAAAGCGATGGATTCCAGTCATTTACGTGCATATATGAAGGAACATTACACCATCGAGAACACCGTGATCAGTATTGCGGGTAACATTGACGATAGCGTGATTGATCTGATGGAGAAACACTTTGGTGCGTTTGATGTTAACGGTGTAACCGAGGAAGTAAACATTCCGGCTTTTCAAAGCGGTCAGCTCTTCCACAAAAAGAAAACGGAGCAGAATCATATCTGTATTTCGTTTCCAGGTTGCAAAATCGGAGACCCGCTACAATTTGCGATGGTTGTTCTTAACAATGCGATTGGCGGCGGTATGAGCTCCAGATTGTTCCAGGAAATCCGTGAAAAGCGAGGGCTAGCTTACTCCGTTTATTCTTATCATAGCTCTCATGCGGACAGCGGACTATTCACGATCTATGCGGGTACAGCGCCGAAACAGACCAAAGAAGTACTGGATCTAACCAAAGAGGTGCTACGTGATCTGGCTGTAAATGGATTATCCGAAGATGAACTGCGTAAAGGCAAGGAGCAGCTGAAAGGCAGTCTGATCCTGAGTCTGGAGAGCACGGGCAGCCGCATGAACCGACTGGGGAAAAATGAATTGATGCTTGGCAGACATCATACGCTTGACGAAATGATTGCCAAGATTGAGCAAGTCACGATGAAAGACATTGACGCTGTGCTTGATCTGATGTTTGCAGAGCCGTTTGCGCTCGCGATGGTAGGAGCATCGGACAAGACGATTGCTGGACTTAGAAGGGATGATTTGGTTGCATTACGTTCAAATAAAGAAATTACCGGGTAACGAAGATATTAAACTGCCGCAAAAGATGTCCGAGCTGGCTGCTGGCTTTGATGTGGTGGCGGCATTGAAAGAAGAAGTTGTGCTAGAGCCAGGGCAGCGTACATTGATTCCGACTGGTCTTGCGATGGCGATGCCTGCTGGGCTGGAAGCTCAAATTCGTCCACGTAGCGGACTTGCTTTCAAACACGGGATTACTTGCCTGAATACACCGGGAACCATTGATGCGGATTATCGTGGTGAGGTGAAGGTGTTGCTCATTAATTTGGGTCAGGAGCCCTTTACGATTGTGCGTGGGGAACGGATTGCTCAAATCGTGTTTCAGACGGTGCCTGCCATCGAATTGACGGAAGTGGCTGAACTTTCGGAGACCGTGCGGGGCGAAGGCGGATTCGGGCACACAGGTAAATAACAATACCGATTTCTTTTTTACAAATATATAGTTGGATAACTATAATAATATCGTGTATCCCAGCCGTCCTTTACAGGGCGGCTTTTTATGTTGAACAAGGATTTCATTCCTTTATTGTTTCACCCCCCTGTAGGCCACTGCATACGATAAGGCATACATGTGGTGAAAGGAGTGACGTCCCGATGCTGACCGGAGTCCGGATAGTCGTTCTTGGCGGAGATGCAAGGCAACTTGAAGTCATTCAAAAATGCGCCGAGCTCGATGCGACGGTAAGTGTAGTAGGCTTCGATCAACTGGAGCAAGTGATTCCGGGCATTGAGCACCGCGAGCTCAAGGATGAAGTATTTGCTTCTGCAGATGTACTGGTACTGCCTGTTGTGAGCTGTGATGATCAAGGAAAAGTGAGCTCTTCGTTTAGTGGTGAACCGATTGTTCTGAAAAAGGAACATATGGCCGCCCTGCCGGAGCATTGCACCGTATTTACTGGTATGGCAAAGCCGTTTTTGCGTGAACTTTGCGAGGAGAATGGCCTTCGGCTTGTGGAAGTGCTTGATCGTGATGATATCGCACTATACAACTCTATTCCGACAGCGGAGGGAGCCATCGCCATTGCAATTAAAGAAACGGATTTTACGATTCACGGGTCTGAATGCATCGTGCTTGGCATCGGTCGAACAGGGTTTACGCTAGCCAAAACATTGCAAGGACTTGGAGCTAATGTACGAGTGGGAATTCGGCGGAATGAGGATGTTGCCAGAGCAACAATCATGGGCTGGAAGCCTTTCATGACAACGGATTTGGCCGCTCAAACCGGGGAAGTTGACTTGCTTTTTAATACGATACCGACTATGATAATCACAGCACAAATCCTGTCCAGAATGCCTCAAAAAGCGGTTATTATTGACCTTGCATCCGCCCCTGGCGGCTGCGACTTTAGATATGCCGACAAACGTGGCATCAAGGCACTGCTCGCACCTGGCCTCCCCGGCATTGTTGCTCCCAAAACGGCTGGCGGCATTATTGCCGACGCGTTAATCCGTTTGCTTTTGGAAGAACAGAACGCACGGGAGGTTAAATCATGAACTGGCAGGGTAAAACGGTAGGTTACGCAATTACGGGGTCTCATTGTACTTTTGAAGAGGTTATGCCGGTCATTAGCCGCTTTGTATCCGAAGGCGCGAATGTCGTTCCGATTATTTCCAACTCGGTACTGACGACAGATACACGTTTCGGTACAGCGCAGAATTGGCAAAAACAATTGAAAGATATAACGGGTAATGATATCATCTCTACAATTGTTGAGGCGGAGCCTTTAGGGCCCTCTAAGCTGCTTGATGTGCTGGTCATTGCTCCATGTACGGGGAATACCACAAGCAAGCTGGCGAACGCGATGACGGATAGTCCGGTGCTTATGGCTGCAAAAGCGCAGATGCGTAATCAGCGTCCGCTTGTGCTGGCGATATCGACGAATGATGGACTTGGTTTGAATGCAGCAAATATAGCTAAATTATTAGTGGCCAAATATGTATATTTTGTACCGTTTGGTCAAGATGATCCAATGAAAAAACCAAACTCGTTAGTTGCCAAAATGGAACTTATCCCGGAGGCTTGCTGGAGTGCACTAGAAGGAAAGCAATTGCAACCGATGATTGTGGAGCGTGCTCCACAGGCTTAAGGATGGCATTTAGGGCAATAACGGCAATGCGCTTGGAGAAATGAAGAAGGGTACGAGAGACAAAGAAAATCATGGGGGACGATAGCTGGTCTATACAGCTACCTCTAAACACGTTCCTGTTCATAAGGGCATTCCTGCTTGCATATGATCTTCATGCAGCAAGCAGGAGAGATGTATTTGATATACATGTCATACATGCCGTATACATTGCTGAGATTATCGCATCGGAACGCTCCCAAGGGTTATGCATTTGTTGATTTGACCCGTGTCCAGTCTTCTTGCGTACACAAATGGAGGAATAAAGATGCGTATTATGGTACAAAAATTTGGAGGTACATCGCTCTCTACAGTGCAAGCAAGAGAGCATGTGCTCCGGCATGTTAAACGTGAGCTCGAAGCGGGTTTTAACCTCGTTATTGTGGTTTCAGCTATGGGCCGCCGCGGTGAGCCGTATGCTACGGATACACTTTTGGACTGGGCTGCACAGAACGGAAATGCTCTATCTGCTCGGGAGAAAGATTTACTGCTGTGCTGTGGTGAAATTATTTCTGCAACAACGCTCAGCAGCTTGCTTGAACATGAAGGCATTCCAACTTCAGTGCTGACCGGCGCACAAGCGGGTTTTGTGACGGACGACAATTTCGGGAATGCCCGGATATTGGATGTCCGTCCTGTTCGTGTGCTGGAACAGCTTCAACTTGGTCGTGTTGTCATTGTAACTGGATTCCAGGGACAAACGGAAAAAGGCGATTTTACCACACTCGGACGCGGAGGCAGTGATACATCCGCTACAGCTCTGGGTGCAGCACTACGAGCTGAGATGGTGGACATCTACACGGACGTTAACGGGATATTAACGGCTGACCCTCGGATTGTTGAAGATGCTCGTCCACTAACCGTAGTAAGCTATGCAGAAATCTGTAACATGGCTCATCATGGGGCAAAGGTTATTCATCCGCGTGCCGTCGAGATTGCGATGCAATCGCAAATTCCCGTGCGGGTAAGATCTACTTTTGCCGATACAGAAGGTACGCTTGTTACCCATCCGGAAGGGTTTCAGGATGTACAGACAGGCATTATTGACCGCTATGTAACCGGTATTGCTTATGTGAGCAATGTTACGCAAATTACGGTGGATGTGCCTGGTGGGACGGATCGACTGCAATTAAAAGTTTTCAAAACGATGGCTGAAAATTCAATTAGCGTTGATTTTATTAATGTTACCCCCTCGGGAGTCGTCTATACCGTGTTTGATAGTGATTCAGAGAAGGCTTTACGCGTATTGCAGGAGATCGGTCTAAAGCCTCAAAGTCTGTCCGGCTGTGCCAAAGTATCTGTTATTGGCGGAGGAATTAACGGTGTGCCTGGAATTATGGCCCGCATTGTGGAGTCACTGACGCTCGCAGACATTCAGATTTTGCAATCAGCGGATTCCAACACGACGATCTGGGTGCTTGTCAAAAAAGAAGATATGGTTCAGGCCCTGAGGGCACTTCATACCTCATTCGAACTTCACTTGTAACTCACCCATGTTAGCGGACCCAGACTTGTTTTGAGGGAGGAATCGATTTGGACTTTGGAAGATTGATTACAGCAATGGTCACTCCGTTCAATGCACAAGGAGAGATACATTGGGAGGAAACGGCACGTCTCATCGATTATCTGATCGTTGATCAAAAGTCGGAGACTCTCGTGATTTCTGGTACAACAGGGGAGTCGCCAACACTTAGTGATACAGAGAAAGTTCAATTATTCGAATTTGCAGTGAAACATGCGGCTGGAAGGTGCAAGATTATAGCCGGGACGGGCAGCTACAATACAGCGCATTCTATCCATCTGACAGAGGAAGCTGAACGTGTCGGGGTAGACGGGGTATTATTAGTTGTACCGTACTACAACAAACCTAGCCAAGAAGGTATGTTTAGACATTTTGAAGCGATTGCTGCTGCAACGACGTTGCCAGTGATGCTGTACAATGTACCTGGACGTACTGTCGCAAACCTGTCTGCCGCAACCACATTGCTACTGGCACAAATCCCGAATATTGTGGCGACGAAGGAATGTGCATCCATGGAGCAGGTGACTTTAATAGCAGCGGGTGCGCCTGACCATTTCAGAGTCTATACAGGGGATGACGCAGCAGGTCTGCCTGCTATTGCAGTCGGTGCTCACGGTATTGTTAGCGTGGCGAGTCATGTCGTAGGTGCGGAGATGAAAAATATGATCGATGCCTTTTATGGCGGCGACCCTCTACAGGCGAGACGCATTCATCAGAAGCTCTTCCCGCTCTTCAAAGGGCTGTTTGAGTGCCCACAGCCTTTGCCTAATCCGGTAGCGGTAAAATATGCATTAACTTTACGCGGACTGGACGTAGGTTCAGTACGTCTGCCTTTGATTCCGCCTACTACGGAGGAGCAGGATTACATTAAAAATCTGCTTCAATTGTAAATAAAAGTTGGATTCTTTAGACGTTTATTAATGATAAGCATGAACGCTTTGTTTAATGAAAGAACCGCACCTCTCAAGTAGAGGCAGCGGTTCTTTTTTTGACGAGCGATGTAAGGTTTCTTTTTTTGCAGGAAGGGAAACCTACAGGTTAACGAGAGAGTGACTTGTTTTTTCTGTTTTTAATCATGTATAATGATGTCAAGTGACTGGGTGCGGTATTTTTTTGAAATTGAAAGCGACATCGTTTCGTTGGTGTGGCTTTGCGGTGAAAAAGGAAGGAACGGCTAAGAGGGGAAATTCGGATCCAACCTGTTGGTGATGGGGTATAACTTCGAAGAACTTCTTCCAGATATCGTGAATAAAGGTGTTCTTTTGCATTCATCCCTAATTCTTAGGGGTGTGATGTTTGAACTACTTTTCTTAACTTACAATAAATAATAAGGTACGACGTCCAACTACCATAGGAGGTTCAGATTCATTTGTCTAAGAAAAATAATAATAACGAGAAGCTGATGATTTTTGCATTGGGCGGCGTAGGCGAGATTGGTAAAAATATGTATGTTATCCAATACGCGAACGACATTGTAGTCGTAGACGCTGGTCTTAAATTCCCTGAAGAAGATATGCTTGGTATTGATATTGTCATCCCTGACATTTCGTACTTGACTGAGAACCGTGATAAAGTACGCGGCATTATTTTAACTCACGGACACGAGGATCACATCGGCGGTTTGCCATATGTCCTCAAACACTTGAATGTTCCTGTTTACGGAACAAGACTTACACTTGGTCTTGTCGAGAACAAACTGAAAGAAGCTAATTTGCTTGGTGAGACGAAACGTATCCTCATCAACGCAGATTCAGAGCTCGAACTGGGAACAACGCTGAAAGCATCATTCTTTGCTACTAACCATAGTATTCCGGATTCCGTCGGGGTATGTGTAGAAACGCCGGAAGGCGCAGTTGTTCACACGGGAGACTTTAAATTTGATCATACGCCAGTGAATGGTCAGTATGCAGATCTTCAACGAATGGCACAGATCGGAACCAACGGCGTACTTGCGTTGCTGTCTGACAGTACCAATGCGGAGAAACCTGGATTTACTCCATCTGAGAAAAACGTAGGCATTGTGCTGGAAGATATTTTCCGCAAAGCTAGCCAACGTGTCGTTGTCGCAACGTTTGCTTCCAACGTGCACCGTATTCAACAGGTGATCAATGCAGCAGAGGTTACTGGGCGTAAAGTTGCAGTGATCGGACGTAGCATGGTAAATGTGGTGGGGATCGCTTCTGATTTAGGTTATCTGGAAATTCCAGACGGAATGATCATTGAGCCGGAAGAAGTTGGAAAAATGGCTGCAGATCGTGTAGTTATCCTTTGCACAGGTAGCCAAGGTGAGCCAATGTCCGCATTGACACGTATGGCGCGTTCTACGCATCGTAAAGTGGACATCCTTCCTGGAGATACTGTTATCATTGCGGCAACACCAGTACCAGGAAACGAAAAGTATGTAGGCCGTACAATTGACGAACTGTTCCGTTTGGGAGCTAACGTACATTACAGCGGTGCTAACAGTGGCGTTCACGTATCTGGTCACGGAAGTCAGGAAGAATTGAAGCTTATGCTCAACCTGATGAAACCGAAATACTTCCTGCCGATTCACGGTGAATTCCGGATGCAACGTCGTCACGCGGTTCTCGCTGAATCTGTAGGCATCGACCCGGATAATATTTTCATTACGGATATCGGTGAAGTTGTCGAGATTCAAGGTGGAGCTGCACGTAAAGCAGGTAAAGTAACTGCAGGTAACGTGTTGATTGATGGTCTGGGTGTAGGTGATGTTGGTAACATCGTATTGCGTGATCGTAAGTTGCTGTCTCAGGATGGTATTCTGGTTGTCGTGGTAACACTCAGCAAGCAGGATGGTAAAATCGTCTCTGGTCCGGACATTATCTCCCGCGGATTCGTGTATGTACGTGAATCAGAAGGACTGCTCGATGAGGCTAATCGCATTGTAAGCAGTACTTTGCAGAAGCTGATGAGTGAAAATGTAAACGAATGGGCATCACTTAAAACAAATGTTAAAGATGCTTTGGGACGTTTCCTGTATGAGCAAACGCGTCGTAGACCGATGATTTTGCCAATCATTATGGAAGTTTAAAATAAGTTTAATGAAAAACATATAATCAGGCACACAGTCGCCCCTTCTCTACGAGTAATATTGGACGGTTCCTCGTAGAGAAGGGGCTTTTTTGTGTTTTTAAAAGGGAGTATGAGAGGGAAGCAAAAATTTCAAAGACTGATTGATGGAAATGTTTGTTCAGGGAAAGTATAAGGTCGTTGACAGATTCCCCATACTAAGGAAAAGACAACAATTATATTTTTCAGGAGAAGGAGACAGCATTTTATGAATGAGCAGATGAATGACAACAAACGAATGCCAAAATCCAATCAGTCGGAGGCCGAAGCTCCAGATATTCCGGTGCAGGAGGAGAAGCAACTTTCTCCAGTCACAGAATCCATTCAGCAGTTCGGGCAAACACAGTCACCAGCCAGTGAATCTAATATTTTCTGTATGACCATTATCGGTCAGGTAGAGGGACATTTGATTTTACCCCCACAGAACAAAACAACCAAATATGAGCATATTATCCCGCAGCTGGTAGCGGCAGAACAAAATCCGAAGATTGAAGGCATTTTGATTATTCTCAATACGGTAGGTGGCGATGTGGAGGCTGGACTTGCTATTGCTGAGATGATTGCCTCTTTGAGCAAACCAACGGTGACCGTTGTCATTGGAGGAGGGCATAGTATTGGTGTACCTATTGCAGTTGCTTCCACGTACTCGCTTATTGCGGGAAGTGCCACAATGACGATTCACCCGATACGTATGAACGGACTTGTCATAGGTGTACCCCAGACGTTTGAATACATGGAGAAGATGCAGGAACGTGTTGTACGGTTTGTAACTTCGCACTCTAACATTTCCGAAGACATGTTCAAAGAATTGATGTTTAAGACAGGAGAGTTGAATCGGGATATTGGAACAGCGGTAGGAAGTGCGGACGCAGTGAAGTACGGTTTGATGGATGCTGTTGGTGGTATTGGTCAAGCCATTGCACAATTGAACAAGCTTATGGGAGATAAAAGACAGTCGATGCAGGCGGGAGGATACACGCAATGACAATGTATACTGTGATGCCTCCAGAGCAACTATGGTCAGGCATGTGGAGAGAGGCGGGGGATACGAAAGAGATTCGAATGAATGGTTTGTTAATGCAGGTCAGACCGGTAAACGACACCGAGGCTGTTATTGTGCGTTTACTTGACTGCCCACTTGAAGCGTATCTGGACCCGTCCAATCTGCCGGGCGCAACCGTTCCGCTTTCGGGTAACACAAGTCCAACATAACGCGACGAATTCAGACAAATGGTGCAGAAAAAGAACATATGTACGGAATATATTTGTATGGTATAATATTCTTCTGGGGGTGACCTGATTTTGGCCAGAAGAAAAAAGAGGAAAAAAAAGGGTGCCGGATTTAGTGGCGTCTTAAAATATGAAATTTATGGCATTGTGCTAATCACGCTGGCAGTTATAGCACTATCGGGTGAAGCTACAGTGGGACGCTCGCTTTCCAAGATGTTTGGACTGATGCTTGGCAAGTTTTATTTTGCGATTCCGCTTGTGGGCATATATTACGGTTTGATGGTGATGATTCATCGGAAGTGGCCGAGTGGCTGGACTACACGCAAGACTGGTTTGGTACTGCTCGTCTTTGCGTTAACCTTGATGAGCACCATATCCGCCATGCATCAGAAGCTGCTTCCGGTTGACGCACTTGAACCAGGTGCGGTGCTGACCCAGGTACATAATGATATGCAAATTGAACTATTGACACCTGCTGCCTCTGGAGAACGGGATTCCATGCTGGGTAAGGATATTAGCGGCGGGTATCTTGGTGCAGGACAGTTTGCTTTATTTTTGTGGTTATTTGGCAGTCTAGGCGCAAGATTGATCATGATCGTCATGTTTGTGATTAGCTTTATGCTTGTTACGGGATTGTCCTATGTTGATTTGATACGCATATTCCGAACAAAGATTTGGGATGCTGGCAGCTCGATGTACAAAAAGCTGGAATCCAGACCAGCAAAACGTTCCGCTTCCAGTGTTGCGGGGATTAAGAAAAACAACGCACGTAAACTCGCACCTGTACCCGTTGATGATGAGGAAGAGGATGACGAATATGATTCTCCCGATTCCCAAGAAGGACAGCTGCCCAAACGTAAGGCACCGATATTCTTCCAGTTGTTTGGAAAATGGGGGGCGGATCGTCAGCCCGCGAAGCAGGCTGATGAATCATCGGAAACAGATGTGCTTGAATCGGAACAGGTCGTTTATCGTGCTGGGCAGGAGTTGCCAACCGAGGCATGGTCTGGGGAGCCTGAGTCACCTGTGATCAAAGGTTCTGGTGTAGCAGCTGTTGGTGCAACAGCATCAGTAACGCAGACCAAGGCTGATTCGGCACCGATCATTCGTGACTTCTTTGAACATGTCAGATCAGATGGCTCTGACAAAGATGATGATCTGGATGATGCATATCCGTTCCCGGACGATCTGAATCATAACGACAGTACTCTGGATCAGGTAGACAAAGCGGATATTAAATTTACAGATGAACTGGTAGAAGCTGAGTGGACTGATGCGCATGACGCAACAGACAAGCTTCAAGCCGATCTTGAGCAAGAGATAACGGATGGAGCAGACGGACCGAGTGAAACGTTGAACTCAGGAACGGAGCAGGATGGTGTGACAGGAGAGAATGCGCAACCGGTCGTACCGCCACCACCACCGCCGAAGCCATACAAGCTTCCTTCGTTCCGTCTTTTGTCCAAGCCTAATAATAATGGAAAAGGCGCAGACCAGAAGGATTATATGCAGACAGCACGCAAGCTGGAAGCGACGCTAGAAAGTTTCGGTGTACGTGCCAAAGTTCTGGAGGTTGTCCGAGGTCCAGCGGTCACAAGGTATGAAATTCAGCCAGATATCGGGGTCAAGGTTAGCCGGATCGTCAGTCTTACCGATGATATCGCTCTAGCTCTGGCTGCGAAGGATATTCGGATGGAGGCACCAATTCCAGGAAAATCGGCAATTGGCATTGAAGTTCCGAATGGCGAGGTATCCGTTGTGACCATGCGTGAAGTGATGGAAACAGCCACGTTCCAGGATGCTGAATCCAAAGTAACGATCGCATTTGGACGTGATATATCAGGTCAGACGATCATTGGCAACTTGGCCCGTATGCCCCACTTGTTAGTGGCTGGTGCTACCGGATCAGGAAAGTCGGTATGTATCAACGGCATTATTACCAGCATTTTGTATAAAGCAAAGCCGGATGAGGTCAAGTTTCTAATGGTTGACCCCAAAATGGTTGAGTTGAATGTTTATAACGGAATTCCGCATCTGATGGCACCCGTTGTGACCGATCCGAAAAGAGCGTCGCTTGCGCTCAAAAAGATCGTAGTCGAGATGGAGAAAAGGTATGAGTTGTTCTCCAAATCAGGTACACGTAACGTTGAGGGATATAACAATCTGATGAAAGATAATCCGGCGGCGGTACTGCCTTACATTGTGGTTATTGTGGACGAGCTTGCTGATTTGATGATGGTAGCTGCTGGAGATGTAGAGGATGCGATTGCGCGTCTTGCGCAGATGGCTCGTGCAGCCGGCATTCACCTGATCATTGCGACGCAGCGTCCTTCCGTTGATGTTATTACAGGGGTAATCAAAGCCAATATTCCTTCACGGATTGCATTTGGCGTATCCTCACAAGTCGATTCACGGACGATCCTGGATATGGGCGGAGCGGAGAAACTGTTAGGTCGGGGCGATATGCTGTTCATGCCAATGGGTGCTTCCAAGCCAATTCGTGTTCAGGGTGCATTTATGAGCGATGAGGAAGTTGAAAATATTGTGAATTATGTCCGAGGTCAAGGTGAAGCGCAGTATGACGAATCGCTTGTGCCAGAGGTAGATGACTCCAATCAAGCAACGGAAGAAGTACAGGATGAGCTATACGAACAGGCTGTACAGATCATTCTGGAAGCGAAGCAGGCTTCGGTGTCACTCTTACAACGTCGAATGCGGGTAGGTTATACGCGTGCAGCGCGTTTGATTGACTCGATGGAAGCCAGAGGTGTGATTGGGCCATATGAAGGCAGCAAACCGCGCGAAGTCCTTGTTTCGCTGGAACAGTATCAACAGAACAAAATAAGCTCATAGCGAAGCATTAGAAAACCTTCAACCGTTATGGTTGAAGGTTTTTTGCTGTTTCACAGCTTTTGAGGTTTTGCCATTTGATCCAGAGTTCGGATCGATTGGTGCATAGGAAACAACACTGCTTGTCATAATAACGGTAGCGATTCTGTTAAATCCCACAAGAGAAAGGTAGAGCATAGTCGATGCGAAAAATGAACCTATGGCTTTTCACTGCTATTTTGCTGATAACCGCGCTTGGAATCCGTTATTTGCTTCCTGAGCATACAGCACCTCAAAGTGCTGCTCAGAACAACCCTCCAGTAGAGGAAAAAGCAGTGCCGACCTTCAGTAACAATACCGTGAAATATGGCAGTTACGGTCAGGATGTCTACGAGCTTCAGGGACGATTGAAGTATCTCGGTTTTTACAATGGCAAAATCGATAGTAATTTCGGCAGTAGCACGCTAAAATCAGTGAAATGGTTTCAATCTGAATTTGGCATGAAGGCAGATGGCGTGGTTGGAGCCAAAACGAAGCTAAAGCTGTATAACGCCAGCACCAAATGGTCCCCTACCGAGCCTCCTTTGCACAAAGAAGGAGCATCTGGCGGAGACACAGGCGGAGGTGGAGAACCTTCAAGTAATGAGAAGGACAATATGGGTTCTGCCAATGCGCTCGGACTCTCCGAGAACGAGCTTAAAATTATGGCGAATGCCGTATATGGCGAAGCGCGAGGAGAACCGTTTGAAGGTCAGGTAGCCGTAGCCGCTGTTATTCTGAATCGCGTAAACTCAACAAGTTTTCCATCTACGCCTTCCGGGGTCATCTTTCAACCGGGAGCCTTTACAGCCGTAGCAGATGGACAGATTTATCTGGAGCCCAATGCACAGGCGAAAAAAGCTGTAGAACAGGCATTGAACGGGTGGGACCCTTCCGGTGGATGTTTGTATTATTTTAACCCGAAGACAGCCACATCCAAATGGATATGGACTCGTCCGCAGGTGAAAACGATTGGGCAGCATATATTCTGCATGTAATCGGGCGGGAAGCAACCAGAAGGCATGACTTCGGTTGCTTCTTGGCTTTTGGATAGTTTAAAATGGTGGTTACGTTTAAGCTTGAGGAAATGGTTATCTAAATGACGCCGTAAAGGGGTTTTGACATTTGAATACCGTAGCATTTGAACGAGGTAGCCGTAAACAGCTACGTATCCATGTGCTTCCAACCAAACGTTTCAAGACGTTCGCTATCTCACTGTATGCTGGAGTTCCGCTACGCGAGGACACCGTTACTCCCGTGGCACTGACACCGTTTGTTTTAAGAAGAGGGACGGAGTCGTATCCGGAAACAACGCAGTTTCGAGAGCAATTGGAGCACTTGTATGGAGCAGGATTTGGTTTTGACGTCTATAAACGCGGTGATTATCAGATTGTGCAGTTTCGTATGGACACCATTAATGATTCGTTTGTCGGAGGTGGGGAGCAGCAACTTCTGGATCGTTCGTTTGCGTTTCTTGGAGAAGTGTTGACCAAGCCCGCGAGGGAAAATGGACACTTCAAAACGTCGTATGTACAGGCAGAACGCGAGACGGTTCGTAAAAAGCTGGAGTCGATTGTGAACGATAAAATGCGTTATGCAGCTGAACGGTGTATCGAAGAAATGTGCAAGCATGAACCTTACCGGCTTCATCCCTTGGGTGAACGAAAAGCACTGCCAGCAATTGAACCTCCTGAATTAACAGCTACTTATGAAAACTGGCTAAAAGAAGCCAGTATGGACTTGTATGTGGTCGGGGATACAACTCTGGAAGAAGTGGAGGAACTGGTAGAGCGTCATTTTAACCTTGAACGCAAGACTTCCTCTGACTATCAGGCTCAGAAGGCGGTGCGTGGGGATGAGGAGCCAAATACGGTCATTGAACGGCTGAACATTGGGCAGGGCAAGCTGAACCTGGGGCTTCGCACTTCCATTACCTATGCAGACGATAAATACGCATCAGCGCTAATGTATAACGGTATTCTGGGTGGATACCCGCATTCGAAGCTGTTTGTCAATGTTCGTGAAAAAGAAAGCCTCGCCTATTATGCTTCTTCCAGATACGACGGGCACAAAGGCATTGCTACTGTTCAATCCGGGATTGAAATTCCCAATTATGAAAAAGCAGTGACCATCATCAAGCAGCAACTTGAGGAAATGAAACTTGGCCATATCACCGATCTGGAGATGTCCCAGACGAAAGCGATGATCCGTAATCTGTTAAAAGAAATGCAGGATGCTGCTTTTGAGATGATCGCTTACGATTTTAACCGTCAGTTGTCTGGTAAGGAGAGAACATCTGAAGAGCTACTTGCACAAATCGAGCAGATTACCAAGCAGGATGTTCGTGAGGCCGCAGAGCAGTTCCGTCTGGATACGATTTATTTCTTGCGGGACGAGAAGGAGGAATAGTCGTGGAGAGCATTCGGTATGAACATTTGCAGGAGACATTATATTACGAAGTAATGGCGAGTGGACTGCATGTCTATGTTTTGCCTAAACCGGGTTTTCAGAAAACATATGCCACCTTTGCGACCAAATACGGGTCAGTGGACAATCACTTTCAGGTGGAAGGGCAAGCCGAGGTAAAGGTGCCCGACGGTATTGCTCATTTTCTGGAACACAAAATGTTTGAGGAGCCAACGGGTGATATTTTTGCAACATTTGCTTCTCACGGTGCTTCTGCGAACGCTTTCACAAGTTTTGATCAGACCGTTTATTTGTTTTCGGCAACCGAAAATATGAACGAAAATATACAAACATTAGTTGATTTTGTGCAAAATCCGTACTTTACTGATCAGAACGTCAATAAGGAAAAAGGCATCATCGAACAAGAAATTAATATGTATGCCGATAATCCGGACTGGCGTGTTTATTTCGGGTTGATTGAAGCAATGTATCAAAAACATCCGGTGCATATTGATATTGCGGGCACGGTCCAATCCATTAACACGATCACCAAAGAAACGTTGTATACGTGTTATAACACATTTTATCACCCAAGTAACATGCTCTTGTTTGTTGTCGGCGGTGTTGATCCTGAGCAGGTCATTAGCATGGTTCGTTCCAATCAGGAGCAGAAAAATTTCGAGCCGCAGGGCCCGATTCACCGCTTCTTTGAATCAGAGCCTGAGCAGGTGGGGGAGGCCAGACGAGAGGTCAAATTATCCGTTTCCCTGCCGAAATGTTTGTTTGGATTCAAAGAAACGGATGTTGGACTTACAGGAGAGCCACTTTTGCGCCGGGACACGACCACGCAGCTGATGATGGATCTGTTGTTTGGTTCCAGCACACGTCTGTTTCAGAAGCTTTATGATGAAGATCTGATCTCGGATAGTTTTGGACATGACTATATCAGTTCACCACAATATGCCTTCTCTGCAGTCGGTGGGGATACGAAAGACCCGGATCAATTGTTGAAACGGATACGCCAAGAAGTCGAAGCGATTATGCAAAAAGGATTCGATGCTTCCGATTTTGAACGTGCGCGCAAAAAGAAAATTGGTGGTTATTTGCGCATGCTCAATTCACCAGAAAACATTGCGAATGAATTCACACGGCAGCATTTCCGTGGCGGTGACTTTTTCAATATGATTTCATTGTATGAAACGATTACACTTCAAGATGTGAATCAAAGATTGAAAGAGCATATTCGTTGGGATCAGCTCGCTGTATCACTCGTTGTTAGTCCTTAACCATGGAGAGGGAATAGGACAGCGATCGAAGGGTTCACTAGATTGAGAGTGAAAGTTATGGGGGGAACACATTGTGAAAGCTATAGGGGAAATGACTGTACTGGTTACCGGGGCAAGCGGAGGCATAGGAGCCGCAATTGCAGAGCGGTTTGCCAGTGTAGGTATGAATGTTGTATTGCACTACATGAAATCGCATGAAGCAGCCAATGAAGCGGCAAGACGTTGTATGGAGCGGGGAAATGGACGTATCATGACGGTTTCAGCTGATCTTCGCAGCAGGGAACAGATTCAGCGTATGCGGGAAAAATTGGCTGCTCACGAGTTGTTGCCGGATATTCTTGTGAACAACGCTGGTATATCTCACTATGGTTTGCTAGCGGATGTGACAGAGGAAATATGGGATGAAGTGATGGCAATTAATTTGAAAGGTACTTTTCTATGTACACAAGAGATGATGCCACATATGATCTCCCAAAGATACGGTAGAATTATTAATGTGTCGTCCATCTGGGGGCTATCTGGTGCATCTTGTGAGGTGTTGTATTCCACAACCAAGGGCGGGGTAAATGCCTTCACGAAGGCACTTGCGAAAGAGCTTGCTCCCTCCGGCGTTACGGTGAATGCCGTTGCTCCAGGGGCTGTTCAGACCACGATGTTAGACCACCTGGATCAGAGTGAGTTGAAGATGTTGGAAGAGGAGATTCCTGCGGGGCGACTGGCGCAGCCGGACGAAATTTCGTCACTGGTTTATTTTCTCGCGCTACCTGAGTCGGGATATATCAATGGACAGATTATCAGTCCGAATGGGGGCTGGCTGACTTAATGCCGTGTTCAAGTTGCAAGTCAGTGGATTGTGAACTTACAGCTTGATTTTAATTTTAAATGCTCGTATATAAAATGTCCCGAAAGCACATATTACAACTGTTGATTTTAAATCTCATGCGTCAGCCAAGGAGGATTTATCATGTCAACAGACAAAACAGTGGTTTCTAACTTCGACACATGGAAGAAGTTCCTGGGTGATCGCGTACTGCAAGCTGAGAGGATGGGGATGAGTGAAGAAACCATCAACAAACTGGCATACGAGATCGGCGACTTTCTGGATGAGAAAGTTGACCCGGCGAACCATTCCAACCGAGCATTGAAGGAACTATGGGATGTCGGCGATGCGGATGAGCGTCGTACGATTGCGTGCCTGATGGTCAAATTGGCCAAACAAAACGCATAAGGCTAGAGATGAAGAGCTCCCGCAAGGGGGCTTTTCTCTAATGATTACAAACGGATTACAGAGCTGTTCTTGTAATTCATTTTCATTTTATATATCATTAACGTGACCCATTTTTAGAAGATGACCCGAAATAGCGTCCAATGGACACGTTCGGATGTTGTCGAATAATGTGGAATAATGCATTACGGGGTGTATACATGGAAACTAAACAATGGTATATGGAATATAAAATACATAAGAACAGACCTGGTCTTTTGGGGGATATCGCCTCCATGCTAGGGATGCTTGAAGTCAATATATTGACCATCAACGGTGTTGAAGGCAAAACACGGGGCATGTTGCTCGAGTCAGATGATGACGAAAAGATTCGTCTACTGGGAGAGATGCTTGGTAAAGTCAACAGCATTACGGTATCTGCATTGCGTCAACCTAAATTGGTGGATATTCTGGCTGTACGTCACGGTAGGTACATTGACCGGGATTCAGATGATCGCAAAACATTTCGTTTTACTCGGGACGAACTTGGGTTATTAGTTGATTTTTTGGGTGAAGTATTTAAAAGAGAAGGCAATCAAGTTATCGGCTTGCGGGGTATGCCGCGAGTTGGTAAAACAGAGTCAATCATCGCAGGCAGTGTATGTGCCATGAAGCGTTGGACTTTTGTATCTTCTACCCTTCTTCGCCAAACGATACGTAGCCAGATGTCAGAAGATGAGTTAAACCCGAATAATGTATTTATTATCGATGGGATTGTCAGTACGATTCGCTCCAGTGAGCGGCACTATAATCTTTTGCAGGATATCATGTCGATGCCTAGTACGAAAGTGATTGAGCATCCGGATATTTTTGTGCAGGAATCCGAATATGATTATAATGATTTTGATATTATTATTGAATTGCGTAATAATCCTAACGAAGAAATTATTTATGATACGTTTACGGCAAGCTATACCGACGAACTGTAAAGCTCCGTACGGAATCATGGAATAGATCAGCAACAACTGAAGAGTTAAACATAAGGAGGAGATGGCATGTCTGAACTGGGTCAGCAGTTAAGAGAGGCCCGGCTGCAAAAAGGGATGAGTCTCGACGATGTACAGGAAATGACGAAAATTCGCAAGAGGTATTTGGAGGCTATAGAAGCAGGGGACTATAAAGTGTTACCCGGCAGCTTCTATGTGCGTGCATTTATAAAAACCTATGCGGAAACGGTGGGGCTTAATGCCGATGAGCTGCTGGAAGGACACAAAAAGGACGTACCTGCGGAAACGGCGGAAGCAACGATGGAGCCGGTAATCCAGAAGCGCTCCAGCCGACCGGCGGAGCGGAGCAACCGCTGGATGTCTGTTGCTCTGATGTGGACTTTCCCTATTCTGATTATCGTGCTCTTGTATCTGTATATGGCAAACAACAAGGGCGATGACACCAATCCACAAGGGCTGGATGATACAAAGATTACGGACAGTCAAAAACCTGCTAATGACAAACCTGATCAACCATCCGATAACGGGCAAACTGCAACTCCGCCTGCAACCGATTCGGGATCGAATGATGCCGGTAAAGGTGATGCTGGCGGAAACGGCGGCGGTAATGAAACGAATGGTCAGACCGACGGAGAAAATAAAGGTCAAACCGATGGACAAACTGACGGACAAACGGATGGCCAAACAGGTGAGACCCCAGAGGGAACACCACCAACCACACCTGGTTCTGTTACTGTTTCTGAAGATGGAAAATCAGGCAATATTACAAACTTCAAAGTTAGCGGAAGCACGGGTCAGCCTGTAACCGTGACGATCAAGGCGACAGGTCATAGTTGGCTTGAAGTGTATAAAGGTGAGAATTCAAGCGGTGAGAAACTCGAGTATGGCAATACTGCTGACGGTGACACGTTCACATTTACATTGGACAGCGCTGGCATGTACATTAAATCCGGTTATGCGGCGGCAACAACAATTGATGTTGGCGGTCAAGTCGTAACGGACGGCAAAGCAACCAACCGCATTCGTCTTAAACTGGATACAGATAGCGCGGCTACTTCCACGGGAACTGAAGGCATGACAGGCACAACGACCAGTGGTTCCTCGGAAGGCGGAAGCTCCAGCAGCGAATAACCTGGCTAACTGCAGGGGACAATAATCTTGTCTTCAATTGCAGTTAACTTATGGTGAAGTGAGGTGGAAGGCCGTGACAGTCAGCTGGATCGTAACCGGTTTAGGGATCATTGTCAGCCTCCTGGGTTATTACCTGACTCCAAATGCCTGGGGTTACGGAATATTGGGCTTTGGACTTGCGCATATCGTGCTCGGTGTGCTCGATATGTTCAGACAGCCTAACCGTAGCCGGTATTAAGGTAGCTCGACCAGCAAGCATTTTTGGTGACCGAATGGTACTCCAAAAATGCTTTTTTCTATGAGTAAACATGACTAAAATTAGACTTTTGCTTGAAGTTTACTCTATAATGTTACAGAACATATGATTAATTGAAAGGGTGACTTGGTTTGAGTTCAGAAAATTCATTTGATATTGTGTCCAAAATGGACTTGCAAGAATTGACCAATGCCGTTACGCAAACGGAAAAAGAAATTGGTGCTCGTTATGATTTCAAGGGCAGTAAAAGTAGCTTGAAACTGGATAAGGATGCTCTTACGATTGTGTCTGATGATGAGACCAAATTAAAAGCGGTTATTGAAGTTTTACAATCCAAAATGGCAAAGCGTGGGCTTCCGCTGAAAAATATGGATTACGGGAAAGTGGAGCCAGCTTCTTCCGGTACAGTTCGCCAGCGTTTGAATTTCAAGCAGGGCATTGATCAAGATGTGGCTAAAAAAATCAATATCCTCATCCGTGATTCCAAACTGAAGGTGAAGAGTCAGATTCAGGGAGACCAGCTTCGGGTGACAGGTAAGAGCAAAAATGATCTGCAAGCCGTTATGCAACTTCTTAATGGAGCTAACTTGCCACTGGATCTGCAATATACTAATTTTAAATAAAATTCTTGTACAGAAATGTCTTTTTGACACTGTATTGGTACGTATATTATACTGAATGTGCATTGCTGGCAGTCATGCATCAAGTCCAGTCTTCATCGTTAGCTGACTTTGTGAAAAGCAGTACACTTCTGGAAGTCACCGGAGCGTTTAAAAGCAGTTTTGCGTTTGAGCGGTAGACTTTATTTTTTGCGTTTCTACATAGGCTTTTATGTAAATATAAGTCGACGTTTCAATCGTTCATTTTTTGCTTCAGATGATGAATACGGAATGTAAGATGATTGTTTGAAGTAATGGAGGATACAAAGGGAGGGCGTCTTGTGAATTTACCCAACCGGATTACGCTTGCACGAATTTGCTTAATCCCTTTTTTGATGGTGTTTCTGCTCGTGGATTTTCCGTTTTATCCAGAGCCGTTACATCTCGGGAGCTTTACGCTTCCGTATAATCAGTTAATTGCTGCTTTTATTTTTATCGTTGCTGCAAGCACGGATGGAATAGACGGCTATCTTGCAAGGAAAAACAATATGGTCACCAATCTGGGCAAACTGCTTGATCCTCTGGCAGACAAGCTTCTGGTTACCGCTGTTTTGATTTCATTGGTTCAAATGGGTAAGCTGGATTCATGGATTGCAGTCGTTATTATCAGCCGTGAATTTGCCGTGACCGGCCTACGTCAGATCGCCTTGTTGGACGGTTCGGTTGTAGCTGCGAGTGCTTGGGGTAAACTGAAAACAGTAGTACAGATTGTAGCCATTGTTTTGCTACTGCTGAACAATTTCCCCTTCTCATACACGGGTATTCATGTCGATGAAATTGCGGTATATGTAGCGGCTCTGATCACCATCTGGTCTGGAATTGACTACTTTATCAAAAACAAAAACTTGCTTCATTTATCAAAAGCGTAATGACTTAAGCTGAATCGGGTAATGATGAAAGACTCATTGGGTCAAAGGGCAATAGGAACTCATCCTATTGCCCTTTGACTACTCCACATATGTACAGGAGGAAGCCAAAATGAAGGCAGAGATTATTGCAGTTGGGACAGAGTTACTACTGGGACAGATCGTAAATACCAATGCCAGATACCTTTCCCGTGAACTTGCTGCAATGGGGATTGACGTATATTTTCAAACGGTAGTTGGAGATAATCAGAATCGGCTTAGTGAAGCGATACGCATCGCGCAGGGCCGTGCAGACATTATTTTATTTTCTGGAGGCATCGGTCCAACGCAGGATGATTTGACTAAAGACGCATTGGCTGCAGTGTTGAATCGGAAGTTGCATATTGACCGTATGGCTATGGATAAAATTGAAGGTTTCTTCCGCGATCGGAATGTGGAAATGACGGAAAATAATCGGCGCCAAGCCATTGTGCTTGAGGGTGGAACCCCTCTGGCGAATGAAACCGGACTTGCTGCCGGAAACGCGATTGCGGATAACGATAAATATTATGTTGTTATGCCTGGGCCACCTAAAGAACTGATTCCAATGTTCGAGCAGGAAGTCAAACCTTGGTTGCTTCAGCATGCTCTTACAGAAGAAATGCCGATTTATTCGCGAATGTTGAAATTCGCAGGCATTGGAGAATCTGCTCTGGAGGACCGTTTGCTTGACTTGATTGACGGACAGACAGACCCTACGATTGCTCCTTACGCGAGTGAGGGAGAAGTAACCGTACGTGTGTCTACCAAGGCTCCGAGCGAAGGAGAAGCCAAGCTAAAGCTGGATGCGATGGAAGTGCAGATTCGTGAGCGTTTATCTGAACATCTCTACGCTAACGAGGATGTGCCTATAGAGTACACGATTGTTACAATGATGTCTGATATGGGGCTGACTCTGAGCGCGGCTGAAAGTTGCACAGGAGGGCTTGTGATGCAGAGTTTAACTTCGGTGCCTGGAAGTGCCTCGATGTTAAAAGGTGGCATTGTATGTTACTCTAATGAGATCAAAGAAAAGCTGTTAAATGTGCCTCACAGTTACCTGGAGGGTGAAGATGCACCAGGTGCCGTTAGCCCAGAGGTGGCAAAAGTGCTTGCAGAGCAGATCCGTATGATCGGGGATGCTGATTTTGGATTGTCGATTACCGGAGTAGCCGGTCCGGGATATTCGGAACGTAAACCACCAGGCCTCGTGTTTATCGCTTTGGCTGAGCGTGGGAAGGATACGGAGATTCATGAACTCCGGATAAACGGTAACCGGGAAACGGTTCGCATTCGCTCGGCAAAGGCCATTCTGTATCGGTTATGGCAAAAGTTAGTCGCTATTGATTGATGATTACGCAGGCAGATTGCATTTGCATAATTGAGGAAGTATAATGATTGTAGACGGAAGAACCGTAAAATGTGGCTTTACAGCCTTGTTTACGGTTCTTTTTCTGTTTTTTCATCGATTTCCATGAGGAAGAGGCGCCTCGGCCTGAACAAAAAAACGAATGTATGTTCGAAAAAAAGCTTGGCAAACGAGTTAAAACAAGGTATCATTATATTATAAACAGTAAAGGGTGTGAGTTTATTGTCAGACCGTCGTGCCGCGCTTGATATGGCGCTCCGTCAAATAGAGAAGCAATTTGGTAAAGGTTCCATCATGAAATTGGGTGAGTCAACTCACATGAATGTGGAAATTATTCCCAGCGGATCTTTGGCTTTGGATATTGCATTAGGAACAGGCGGCTTGCCGAAAGGCCGTATTGTTGAAATATATGGACCTGAATCTTCAGGTAAAACAACTGTGGCATTGCATGCCATTGCTGAAGTCCAACGTGTAGGTGGACAAGCTGCGTTTATCGATGCTGAGCATGCGCTTGATCCGAATTATGCAAGCAAACTGGGCGTTAACATTGATGAATTGCTCTTGTCACAACCGGATACAGGTGAGCAAGGATTGGAAATCGCCGAGGCTCTTGTACGAAGTGGTGCAGTAGACATCATTGTTATTGACTCGGTAGCAGCGCTTGTACCAAAAGCGGAGATTGAAGGAGAGATGGGAGATTCTCACGTTGGTCTGCAGGCTCGTTTGATGTCTCAGGCACTCCGTAAATTGTCCGGTGCAATCAGTAAATCTAAAACGATTGCCATCTTCATCAACCAGCTTCGTGAGAAAGTTGGTGTTATGTTTGGTAACCCGGAAACGACACCAGGTGGCCGTGCATTAAAGTTCTATTCCACGGTTCGTCTAGATGTACGCCGTATTGAGAGTATCAAATCGGGAAATGACATTACAGGTAACCGTACCCGTATTAAAGTTGTTAAAAACAAAGTGGCACCTCCGTTCAAACAAGCGGAAGTTGACATTATGTATGGTGAAGGTATTTCCAAAGAGGGAAGTATCATCGATATCGGTACAGAGCTGGATATCGTCAACAAAAGCGGTGCTTGGTATTCGTATGAAGGTGAACGTTTAGGGCAAGGCCGTGAGAACGCAAAGCAGTTTATGAAAGAACATAAAGAAATTGCTGATGTGATTGAGCAGAAAATTCGTGAAGCCAGCAATTTGACAACGGCTGTTCCCGCTCCAACGAGTGAAGAGCAAGAAAAAGAAGCGGCTGAAGAACAGGAATTATTCGAAATTAATGAGTAATTTCTTCTGTGCGGGAAGGCTTTGATCTTCTGTCACAGTATGAACTTTGTATTGAGCGACTGCTAATGCTTATGAAGCTAAATAGGATTGGTTCTCGCCAGCTAACAGCCTCTGTCCATTCCGGACAGAGGCTGTTAGCATCTATGCCATATGTGACCTGAATGAAAATCAAATAAGAGGATTAGCTGAGGAAGTCTTTTTTTTACCCTAAAACACAAACAAGGGAGCGTGAGGATCACAGTGAAACGTCGCCAATATCAGCAGGAATATGATGCACATGATGATGACGAAGAGTTGCAAGAAGAAGCAGAACTAAACGCCGTCTCCCAATTTCCAGACGATGAAGAACTTATCATCACCAGAGTAGAGCGGACGAAGAGTCGTGAAGCACGCTACCGGATTTTATTTGGTCACTATTCGCTTACGGTTCTGGAAGATGTGATGATTAAGTACAGGATGACACGTGGCAACATTTTTAAGAAGAAAGATCTGGAGGAAATTATCGTTGCGGATGAACGCCAGAGGACGTACGTGCAGTCACTGCGTTTTTTGGAGTTTAAGCAGCGGACACGTCATGAATTGCGGCAAAAGCTAAAGCAAAAGGAGTTCGCGGCACCGATTATTGAAGAGGTCCTCGATCGGCTTGAGCAAGAAAAGCTTGTCGATGATGACCTGTTTGCCAAGGAATGGACAAGACAGCGTATGGAGGGGCAGCGGAAGGGAAAACTGTGGATAAGGCAAGAATTGCGTCAAAAAGGAATTACAAATGAACTTATTGCGGAGGTACTGGATGATGTTAGTGCAGATGCAGAATTCGACACGGCATTAACAGCTGGCCGTAAGAAGTGGAAACAAGTTCGAGGAGACGTGCAGGAGAAGAAACGTAAAACGTTCCCGTACTTGATGCGACGCGGTTTTAGCATGGATCTGGTGCGCCGAGTCATGAATCGTTTAATGGAAGAGGATGGGGCAGAAGATGCCAAAGAGGATGAAGCATTGTTATGGGACTAGACGAGGAGACTAACAATACTGCATTCTCTTGACAATTTCTTTCGTCAAATACTAAAATGGACATGAGTCTGTAAGAAATGGACAACCCTTTTTCCTTCCAAAAAAGCGGTTTCGGTTTCTTCAGATTTAGTCCATTCCTGATTATGGGTTCACTGGAAACAGTGGATAGTACATGTAATCATGTACATGTGAAATGAAAATCGGCGGGGGATCGCCGTGAGTATTCGTTATTCCCAAACATATGTAAGGCATGAAAACAGAAAAGTTGACCCAAGGAGTGCCTTGGAGGAACCAACGAGGAGGTGAACAGTATGGATATTGCTATCACGATCATTCTCGTTGTGGCCGCGCTCGTTATTGGGTTCGGAGTCGGATATTTTATTCGCAAATCTCTTGCAGAGGCTAAAATCTCTAGTGCGGAACAAGCTGCCGTACAAATCGTGGAGAACGCGAAAAAAGAGGCAGAGGCACTGAAGAAAGAAACGGTGCTGGAAGCGAAGGATGAGATTCATCGCATTCGCGCCGAAGCTGAAAAGGACACTCGTGAACGTCGGAACGAAATTCAACGACAAGAGAGACGATTGTTGCAAAAAGAAGAGTCGCTGGATAAAAAATTGGAATCACTCGAACGTAAAGAAGAGCAAGTGGCTAACAAAGAGAAACGTATCGATGAAACACAGCAACAGATCGAAATGATCTACAAAAACCAGGTGACGGAGCTTGAACGAATCTCCAATCTCACGATGGAAGACGCACGCAGTATCATACTGTCCAACGTAGAACAGGAAGTTCGTCATGAGACGGCTCAAATGATCAAGGACATTGAACAGCAAGCGAAGGAAGAAGCGGACAAAAAGTCCCGCGAGATCATTACACTCGCCATCCAACGTTGTGCGGCTGACCATGTAGCGGAGACAACGGTATCCGTTGTAACGCTGCCTAATGAAGAAATGAAAGGCCGGATTATCGGTCGTGAAGGACGTAACATCCGTGCGCTTGAAACCCTTACCGGGATTGACCTCATTATCGATGATACGCCAGAAGCTGTTATTCTGTCGGGCTTTGACCCGATTCGCCGTGAGATTGCCCGGACGGCACTGGAAAAACTGGTGGCGGATGGACGGATTCACCCGGCACGTATTGAAGAAATGGTGGAGAAATCACGTAAAGAAGTGGATGAGCGTATCCGTGAATACGGTGAACAAGCTACCTTTGAAGTGGGCGTGCATGGTCTGCACCCAGATCTCATCAAAATTCTGGGCCGCCTGAAGTTCCGCACAAGTTACGGTCAGAACGTCCTGAAACATTCGATGGAAGTTGCTTATTTGGCAGGACTAATGGCTGGAGAACTTGGAGAAGACGTAACTTTGGCAAGACGTGCAGGTTTGTTGCACGACATCGGTAAAGCGCTGGATCACGAAGTGGAAGGATCACACGTTGAAATTGGCGTGGAGCTGGCGAAGAAATACAAGGAACACCCAGTGGTTATCAACAGTATCGCTTCCCATCACGGGGACTGCGAAGCAACTTCAGTTATTGCGATGCTGGTGGGTGCAGCTGATGCGCTGTCCGCAGCTCGTCCAGGTGCACGCCGCGAAACATTGGAGACATACATCAAACGACTAGAGAAGCTGGAAGAAATCTCGGAATCTTTCGAAGGTGTCGAGAAATCGTACGCCATCCAGGCTGGACGCGAAGTTCGTGTCATGGTGCAGCCTGAGAAGATCGATGATGCTGAAGCTTTCCGCCTCGCTCGTGACATCACGAAGATGATCGAGAATGAACTTGATTATCCAGGTCATATCAAAGTCACCGTGATCCGGGAAACCCGGGCGGTTGAATACGCAAAATAGAGTATTTTGGAAAAGTGGCCGCTTCAGTGGGCCACTTTTCCTGTTGATAAGCCATGTAGGAATTGAGGAGGCAACAAATCATGAAAGTTTTGTTTATTGGGGACATTGTAGGAAACGTAGGGCGTAAAGCGCTTAAGGAGAACTTACCATACCTGAAATCGAAATATAAACCCCATGTAATCATTGTCAATGGTGAGAATGCTGCAGCAGGACGCGGCATTACAGGTGCAATTGCCAATGAATTTTTTAACTGGGGCGTGCATGGCATTACGCTTGGCAACCATACTTGGGACAATAAGGATATTTTTGATTTTATAGATGATGAACCACGTATGATCAGACCAGCCAACTTTCCACCAGGTACACCTGGACGTGGGTATACCGTAGTTAAGGGGGAAGGGAAAGAACTTGCGATCGTGAACCTGCAGGGCAGAACCTTCTTGCCTGCGATTGATTGCCCGTTTCGCGCAGCGGATGAGATTGTGGACGAGCTACGGAGAGACTATAAATGTATTCTTGTGGATATGCACGCGGAAGCAACATCTGAGAAGATTGCGATGGGCTGGCATCTCGATGGACGCGCATCCTTCGTTGTAGGTACGCATACCCATGTGCAAAGCAACGACGAACGTATTTTGCCTGGAGGTACGGCATATTTGACAGATGCGGGTATGGTAGGACCGCGTGACGGCATTCTGGGCATGGAGCGTGATGCGGTACTACGTAAATTTTACACCCAGCTTCCAGTGAGATTTGTCGTAGATGACGGCAAATGGCATTTTCATGGCGTGATCGTGGATATTGACGAAGAAACCGGTGCGGCTACGCGGATTGAGAAAATACGTTTAATGGAAGATGAGTGGCGCATGGAATAGGGGCATTGTCCCATTTTGCCGGGAAACCCTGCTAAAAAGAAGGAATTTTTTTTCCTCCCGCGAATAACATCTAGTAAGTGGAAACAAACTTTCAACATTCCCAGGGAGGTACTTACCATGGATGTATTAAAAGTTTCAGCAAAGTCCAATCCTAACTCTGTAGCCGGCGCTCTTGCAGGAGTTCTTCGTGAACGTGGAAATGCTGAACTGCAGGCAATTGGAGCAGGAGCACTGAACCAAGCCATTAAAGCGGTAGCGATTGCCCGGGGATTTGTAGCACCAAGCGGAGTTGACCTGATTTGTATTCCAGCTTTTACAGACATTGTGATTGACGGTGAGGACCGAACGGCCATTAAGCTGATTGTGGAGCCCAGATAATACATGAGTTGAAGGTACGCATGAGCCTGTTTACGAATAAAGTAGACAGGTTTTTTTGCGTTATTTTACAAAAGAATCGAGGGAAAATGGGTAATTATACGTTATGGGGAGGATAGGCTATGTCGAGAACAGGCCAGCGTATCGCTGATTTTCATTGTGATGCATTAAGCAAACTGCTGATGAAACCTGAACTTTCTTTTGAGAAGGCTTCCGAACTGGATGTCAACCTGGAACGCATGCAAGAAGGTGGTGTTCAGCTGCAGGCATTTGCGATTTATTTACCCGAAGTGCTGGGCAGAGGCAAGTTTGAACATGTGATGGGACAGCTGGAGTTGTACCGTAAAAAGGTAGAGCATAGCGCACAGCGCTCTGGAGGGGTCAAGACACTGCTTTGGCGTGAACAGGTAGCAAACTTGCGAACAAAAGTGGAAACCGCTCCATGGGGCCTAATCACATTGGAGGGTGTCGATGGGCTAGAAGGAAACTTGTTTTATCTGGAATTGTGTTTTCAGATGGGGGTACGCGTCGTTGGTCTTACATGGAATCATGCGAATTGGGCTGCGGACGGCATTATGGAAAAGCGGGGGGCGGGTCTGACAGAGAAAGGCAAGGAACTGGTGCGTCTCTGTAATCAGATGGGGATGCTCTTGGATGTGTCTCATTTATCCGAAAAGGGGTTCTGGGAACTGGCCGATCTGAGCGAACGTCCTTTCATAGCCTCGCATTCTAACAGCTATAACGTATGTCCGCATATACGTAACTTGAAGGATGACCAGATTCAGGCCATAGTTGCGAGAGATGGACGTGTTGGCCTGACGTTTGTACCCTGGTTTGTCAAAGAAGCGGATGAAGTGCGAATAGAGGACTTGCTACCACACATCGAACAGATCTGTTCGCTAGGCGGGGCTCATCATCTGATGATGGGATCGGATTTTGACGGGATCTCAACCAAAATTCAGGATTTGGAGCATGCTGGATGTTATCCAAAGCTGACAGAAATACTGTTGAAGCATTATGACGAAGCACTAGTGCATGGTTGGTTATGGGGGAATGCAATACGTTATCTCGGGGAACACTTGCCAGAGGATGGACTGATGGATGCAAGTAAAAGAAAGAGGATGTAATAAATCTCACTTTTTTCAAAATAAGTGTCTCGAAATGGAAATGAATTAGCGAAAATAAGTGTATTTCATGAATTTTCATCAGTTTGTTTTCATTTCACAGTAAAAAGGAGTATAATACCACTTGGATTGTTAAGAGCCTGTCTACAGGCCATAGATAAACAAGGAGTGAATTTACGATGAGTAAAACAGTACCTGTGGGCGTATCCGCCCGTCACATTCATGTATCCCAAGAGCACGTTGACATTTTGTTCGGCAAAGGTTATGAACTGACTGAATTTAAACCTCTGTCCCAGCCCGGACAATACGCTGCCAATGAAACCGTAGCGGTCATTGGTTCCAAAGGACAGTTTGATAAAGTGCGTATCCTCGGACCTGTTCGTCCAGAAACACAATTGGAAATCTCCATGACGGATTCTTTTGCGATCGGTGTAAAAGCACCTGTGCGTGAATCTGGTAGCATCGAAGGTACACCTGGAATCACAATCAAAGGTCCAGCTGGCGAAGTAACGATTGACAAAGGTGTTATCGTTGCGGCTCGTCACATCCACTTCCATACGTCCGATGCAGCAAAATGGGGCATTGAGGACAAACAAATGTTGAAAGTTCGCTTGGGTGGGGATCGTGGTCTGGTACTTGAAAATGTACTGGCTCGTGTATCCGATTCCTTTGCACTGGATATGCACATCGATACAGATGAAGCAAATGCAGCAGGCGCTCGCAATGGCGACACTGCTGAAATCATTGACTAATGACTTTACACGGTCTATAGCGTTGAAGTACAACGTAGAGGCCGGATATAAGTAAAAATGACCTGAGTACACTGGCAGAGGCGGTTCATCTTGAACTGTGCGTCAATGTGCTCAGGTTTTTTTGTGCAAGGCAGATCAGGACGGTAGAATGGAGTGAGCAGGACCGTGTTTGCTTGTGGAACTACAGCCCAATTCATGTTATAATTTGCTGTAATGCTCTTTTGAAGCATGAGGAACCAAATGGTTGAATTTTGTGATGAAAAGAACGCTTTTTATGAATAGAGGCTGTAAGGAGTGACCGAAGGAAATGGCTAAAGACTCAAAAAAGGATTACTCCCAATATTTTGATTTCTCCGATGCCAAAGTAATTTCGCAAGATGAATTCAGCAAAAAGATTAGAATTCGCGGACGCGAGATTAATATCAAAGCGGAACCGAACCATCGCCAGGAGAAACAAAGGGGCAAGGAAGACATTCAGGTACTGTATGAGACGGCTGTTCCCGAAGAGTTGAAAACGATCGGAAAGGGCAAGCATTATATCGTATACACCTATGGATGTCAGATGAATGAACACGACTCCGAGACGATCAAAGGTTTGCTGGAGACGATGGGGTATCAAGCTACGGAAGATCGCAAAGCAGCGGATATTATTTTGCTTAACACGTGTGCGATTCGTGAAAATGCAGAAGACAAAGTATTTGGTGAACTGGGCCATCTGAAAACACTGAAGCTGGAGAACCCAGGTTTATTGCTTGGGGTATGCGGGTGTATGTCTCAAGAAGAAGGTGTCGTTAACCGGATCATGCAGAAGCATGGTTTTGTTGACATGATCTTTGGTACCCACAATGTACACCGTCTGCCGCACCTGATTCAGGAAGCGCTCTTTAGCAAAGAGATGGTTGTGGAAGTGTGGTCCAAGGAAGGCGACATCATTGAGAACCTGCCGAAGAAACGAGAAGGCATGCGCGGCTGGGTAAACATTATGTATGGTTGCGACAAGTTCTGTACATATTGCATCGTGCCGTTTACCAGGGGGAAAGAACGTAGTCGTCGTCCAGAGGACGTTATTGCAGAAGTACGAGAACTGGCTAGACAGGGATTCAAGGAAATTACACTGCTAGGTCAGAATGTGAATGCGTACGGTAAGGATTTTACGGACCTGAAATACACCTTTGGTGACTTAATGGACGATATTCGTAAAATAGATATTCCACGTGTGCGTTTTACAACGAGCCATCCGCGTGACTTTGATGATCACTTGATCGAGGTGCTTGCCAAAGGTGGTAATCTGGTGGAGCACATCCACTTACCGGTGCAATCAGGCAGCACGGAAGTACTCAAACGTATGAGTCGTAAATATACGCGGGAACACTATTTGAATCTGGCGGCGAAGATCAAAACGGCCATTCCAGACGTCGTTCTGACGACGGATTTCATTGTCGGATTCCCTGGTGAAACGGACGAGCAGTTTGAGGATACACTTTCTCTGGTTCGTGAAGTTGGTTATGATTTTGCCTATACGTACATCTACTCTCCACGCGAAGGTACACCTGCAGCAGTGATGGAAGATAATGTGCCGATGGAAGTGAAAAAAGAACGTCTGAAACGCCTGAACGAAACGGTAAATGAGTACAGCCAGCGTAGCAACGAGCAGCAACGTGGCAAGATTGTTGAGGTGCTTGTCGAAGGCGAGAGCAAACGTAATTCAACTGTTCTGGCTGGACGAACACGCAGTAACAAGCTGGTGCATTTTGAAGGCTCTAAGGAGCTGATTGGTACTTTTGTACAAGTGGAAATTACCGATCCGATGACGTTTTATATTCGCGGCAACTTGCTTACCGAGCCGGTAGCTGCGAATCAATAGCGGAGGGGTAGGAATCGATTCTGTAGAAGCGAAACGTTCGCCTTTATCGCCGGATTTTCCCCTTGGAGAAGGGGATCGAAAAAAATCGGAGATAACAGCGATCGAAAGAACGATCCGAACCCGAAGCGGCCACCCA
>NZ_JBBOCV010000002.1:0-205180 GCF_038002565.1 Paenibacillus sp. FSL K6-1558
AACCTCCAAATAATTTATAGTTATTTGGAGGTTTTTCTCTACACTTTTAAGTTATTTCTTGGATTAAACCTCGACAGCACATCCTTCTTTCGCTCCACAGAGACTTCGGTATAGATTTGTGTCGTGCTTACATTGGTATGTCCAAGAATCTCCTGTACCGATCGCAGATCTGCACCATTATTTAGCAAATGAGTAGCAAAACTGTGGCGAAGATAATGCGGAGTTGAATTTTTACTTACTTTTGACATATCTCTAAATTTCGAAAAAATGTCCTCTATAGAATATATGGAGAGCCTATGGCCATATTTATTAAGAAAAAGAGCGTCACTTTGAGGTTCGAAGTACTCACGAACTTGGAGCCAGCTCTTAATCTTTTGAATAACCTCTTCACTTGAAATATATAAGAGTCGCTCCTTACGCCCTTTCCCAAAGATGAGCACGGTTCTCTCTTCAAGATCAATATGCTCAATATCTATACTAACCAATTCACCAATACGAATCCCGATGACGTATAACAACTCAATAATTGCGGCATTTCGCAGGTTTATCCTCTTTCGAAAAATCGTGTGTAACTGTTTCATATGCTCTTGGGGGGCATTTAACAATTTCTCAATCTCATTGACGGAAAGTGTCTTGGGAATGCGCCTTGCCGTTTTGAATTTCTTCCCGTAACCGTCGATGGGTGATTCCTTAAGATTTCCGTTCTGCACGAGATAATTGAAAAATGCTTTAAAACATATGTATTTCCTCTTAATCGTAGAGTCTTTAAGCGTCTGTTCACTCGTTAATTGTTCAAGGTATTTGCGCAGATTATCTCTAGTTACTTCGTGTAATACATGTGAATCAAGCCAGATTACAAGTCTATTCAGATCAGATAAATATGCTCTGATGGATTTATGAGACAGATTGCGTTCTACACTCAAATAGATCTCATACTGTCGCAAATAATGGTTTAGATCAGTTGTGCTGAGTTTCATGATGCCTCCTGAAGTGCATGTCATATGCTGCCAATAGCCCGACCTACATTATTACGCATTAGACTTTATTTGTGAAGATGTCTATAGACACATTGAATACGTATGCATCAAAGAAGCCGGATTTCTCCGGCTCTAACACTGCACTTATCCTATTTTACACTCCAATTCACCCGTATAGCTTACATAAGCTTTCAGATCATATACCACATTGCTTAATACATACTGCCCCTGATTCACAAAAATTTCAATCAAGTTAGGTTCTACAAAAATGTTGAGTTCACAGTTCCCCTGAAGCTCCGGAGTCTGAAACTGAAGATCATATTGATCCAAGCCCCTAAACACCTCTGCCCGATCGGTATGCACTCTTCCGTCTTCCAGCCATATTCGATAACCGCCAATATCCAGAACCTGATGTTCCTGCAACGCAACTTTCAATTGAAATGGCTTGGCATAATTAATCTGCTCGACAGGGATAGGGGTCTTAAAATGAGTCTCCACCTCAGGATGCACTCGGAAATATATCTGTTCGCCCTCGACCTCGATGACTCGTGGCAAGGCCATCATGCCAATCCACGGCTTCTCACCCGGATTCTCCACAGGTAGCGGCATCCGCATCCAGGCTACCATGACTCGGCGCCCTGCTGCATCCAGATTCGTCTGAGGCGCATACAAGTCTCCACCAAAATCGACCATATTCAATTGATCCGGAATGACGATATCGCAGCTCTCTTCTTTGAACGAAACCAGACTGCACATCGCGTGACTTGTATACAACGGTTCGCTTTGAATCCCTTCCGGGGACATCAGCAGTACAGTCTGCTGGGCTCCACTCGAATGATCCAACAAACTGAAAATATCCGGGCACTCCCACATATACCCTAACCCTGACTTGGTGTAGCTGTTCACATACGTCCACTGGAGCAGATCCTCACTTGAATAAAACAAAAGCTTGCCCTGTCGATCTCTCGTCTTGGTGCCCAAAATCATATAATACCGATCCCGGGACTTCCACACTTTTGGATCACGTGTATGCGTGCGATCCCCCAGAACAGAATCGACGATCGGCGGTATGATCTGCTGCTTAGAGGTCAGGTTATCAAACGTATAGCCATCCTCCGAGATGATCACAGCCTGACTCGACTCGAATTGATCATCCACAATCACATGAATGTTCTCTTCATTGAGCACATCGTATTTGACAGCGGTATAAAATAAAAACATTTGGCCTTGCACTTCGAGTGCCGTTCCAGAGAAACAACCATTTTGGTCATACCCTTTGCTTGGATATAGGGCTATAGGATGGTGCGTCCATGTGACCAAATCCGGGCTGGTCGCATGACCCCAATGCATGGTGCCCCACTGCAGGCCATACGGAAAGTATTGATAGAATAAGTGGTACTCTCCTCGGTAATAGATAAACCCGTTCGGGTCATTCATCCAGTTGCCAGGTGCTTTTACATGTAATTGATCCTGTTTCATCACGGCCTCCATCAACGATTTAAATACATTGGAGTCTCCAACATAGTATGTAACGCCAACATTATTAACTTTTTCAACAACAGATGTTAGCGTATCCCACAATTCATATCTATTCAAGTCAAATCAAGTCAAGTCAAAAAAAGCCGCTGATCTCAGCGACTCCATTGTATCATTATTTATTTCTCTATAGTCTAAACCTGAGTAGTATAAAAGCTTCTCTTCAATCTGTTCTAGATTATCTTTCGGAAAAGGTTCATAACCTCATCCTTGGACGGTTGATACGGATTACCTGGTGCACAAGCATCTTTCATTGCATTACTTGCAAGCAACTCCACATCCGGGTTCTGTACCCCAAGTTCAGACAGCTTTTCAGGAATCCCCACTTCTTTGGCCAGGTTCCGAATCGCAGTAATGACGTATGCTGCACATTCCTCATCGGTGCGCTCCTTTACATCCATCCCGATCGCCTTGGCGATATGACGGAATTTGTCCGGCACATGTTTGGCATTCATCTCTTCAACATAAGGAAGCAACATCGCGTTGCACACACCATGTGGCAGATCATACACCCCGCCTAATTGATGTGCCATGGCATGAACATATCCGAGACCCGCATTGTTAAAAGCAATACCTCCCAGGAAACAGGCGTAAGTCATATACTCCCTTGCTTCCAGATCAGTCCCATCCTTCACTGCTCTTGGCAAATATTCAAAGATCAATTTGACCGCAGCAGCAGCCGTTGCACTTGTAACCGTAAATCCGCCTGGTGTAACCATCGCTTCAACCGCATGGGTTAACGCGTCCATACCCGTTGCAGCAGTCAGACTCGCAGGTTTACTCAGCATAAGTTCTGGATCATTTACCGACAGATCAACTAGACAGTTCCGGTCTACCATCACCATTTTCACTTTTCGCTCCTCATCTGTAATCACGTAGTTCATCGTTACCTCGCTTGATGTACCAGCTGTTGTATTCACAGCTACAAGCGGAACCGATTTGGTTCGGGATTGGTGCAGTCCTTCATATTGACGGATGTGTCCACCGTTTGCAGCAACGATTCCAATCGCTTTTGCAGCATCCTGCGGTGAACCTCCGCCTATCGATATAATGGCGTCACAGCCATGGTTCTGGAATACTTGTAACCCTTCATGCACTTGCTCGCATGTTGGATTGGGCTGTACCTCATCATATACGACATAGTCTAACCCTGCTTTCCGCAGCGTAGACAATACACGTTCGGCAATACCTGACGTAACCAGTTCCTGATCCGTAACGACCAGAGCCTTACGTATACCCATCTGTCCAATCATTGGAGCTGCATCCTGCAAACACCCTCTACCCATCAAATTCACGGGTGGGACATAATATGCATGCGTTGCCATCTGAACCAGCCTCCTGTAACCCTGATTTACTACCTTTATTGTAACTGAATCCGTTTCCAGCTATAGTGAAATAAATCACAATCAACTGATAAATGTTACATTGTCCCATGCAGCTAACCGGATTTTATAGTTTCTTTGATCATAAAAAAGACGACTTGGACACCCGCAGGGTCTAAGCCGTCATATCGTTTGATTACTTTTCCGATTACAATGCCTTGTCGTTTACACTATCAAGCCAAGCTTCAATCTCACCAATGACGGATGATACACAGCCGTCTTCAAATGGTGATTTTAAACCAGCAAGCTCCACCAGACCTGTGAAGGACAGGCTACCACCAGCTTTGCACAAAGTCAGATAATCAGCCCATGCTGATTTCATATCTTCATTACTGCGTTTCCAGAACTGGAACGCACAGATTTGTGCCAGCGTGTAGTCAATGTAATAGAATGGTGAAGAGAAAATATGACCTTGTTTATGCCAGAATCCGCCTTGCTCCAGATATGCGTTATCCTTGTAGTTGATATGCGGCAGATAAGTCTTCTCAATGTTACGCCAAGCCTGCTTGCGTTCTGCTGGTGTCGCATCCGGGTTCGCATAGACAAAATGCTGGAATTCATCCACAGATACACCATATGGAATAAACAACAGGGCTGAGGACAAATGATCGAACTTGTACTTGTCTGTATCTTCCTTGAAGAACAGCTCCATCCATGGCCAAGTGAAAAACTCCATACTCATGGAATGAATCTCTGCGGATTCAAATGTAGGCCAGTTATATTCCGGTACCGCGAAGTTGCGGCTTTCATACACCTGGAAAGCATGTCCAGCTTCATGGGTCAATACATCAATGTCACCCGACGTACCGTTGAAGTTGGAGAAAATGAACGGCACTTTGTAATCGTTCAGGAACGTGCAATATCCGCCACCCTGTTTGCCTTTTTTGCTTACCAGATCCATCAATTCGTTGTCAGTCATCATCTGGAAAAACACATCTGTTTCTGGTGAAAGTTCTGCGTACATGCGTTTCCCGTTCTCTACGATCCAGTCCGGATCACCTTTGGGTGTTGGGTTGCCCGTTTTGAAACTGAAGCCCTGATCGTAAAAATAAAGCGTATCGACATCAATCCGGCTACGCTGACGCTCTCTGAGCTTGGTCGCAACAGGTACGATGTAGTCGCGGACTTGCGCACGGAAATTAGCGACCATCTCCGCATTATAATCTGTACGGTTCATACGGTCATAACCAAGCTCCACATAGCTTGGATACCCCAGTTTTTTCGCAATCTGTGTACGTACCTTCACCAGTTCATCGTAAATGCGGTCAAATTCAGCTTCATGCTCCGCCATAAATGTATACCGGGCTTCTGAAGCACGTTCACGCATCGAGCGATCCGTAGACAGCTCAAACGGATGAAGCTGAGGCAGCGTGCGCTCTTCACCTTCGAATGGAATTTTGGCAGAAGCAATCAGCTGATTGTATTCTGTAGAAAGTTTATTTTCCTTCTGGAGGTCTTCAATGATCTCCGGGCTGAATGTTTTCAAAGCTTGCTCAGCGAGTTGAAACAGTTGGGGTCCCCACTTTTTCTCTAGTTCTGCACGGAACTTGGAGTTCACCAGCGCACGGTAAAAATCGGTAATGTATTCCTGAACAACAGGCTGACTATCATCCAGGAATTCATTCTCTGCCTTATAAAACTCATCATTGGTATCAATAGAATGACGGATATAGACCAGCTGTGCTTGCGTTTCAAAATCGTTACGCAAAGCATTGATCTTGTCCATGAATTCACTCTGCTCTTCCACTGTAGATGCCGCTTCGAATCCCTTCAGCAGTTCACCGAAAGAGGTCTTGATGTGTTCCAGATCGGGACGTGTATACGTGTATTCACTAAACTTCATTTATGTACACCCTTTCCTGTTTGGCAAATTTCGGGAAAAACCCGAGAAGCTATCCCTTATTATACAAAAGTGAAGCCTAAAAATCCCAACTTTACGAAAAATATTTGTCCATCGGTCAAATGCTTTTACAAAAATATCAAATAAGCCCGCCTCGCATCCGCGAAGCAAGCTTATAGGCTTGTCTTTTTTTCAATTGTTCCTATGGATGGTTCCACAATTAATGTTTGTCTTCGTCAACAATCTTATAGAACCAGCCCATTCCAATCATACCCACAACCATAATCGCAGCTAGAATAATAATATAAGTCATGAATGTACCTCCCTTGCCCGTATATTCATCTCTATCTTAGTGTACACGCGGAATGGCCGTTTGAATTAACCGAACATTGACAAAAATACGAAATCTTTAATTTTAATCAACGATAAACATCACTTTTAGTTCACTTTTTTAATCCAGCGCCATAGTAATCTCACCATTTACCCCGTTTTATACATCTTGTTCGCATCTCCCGTCGTTCCGTTGTATACTATACTTCTGGATTGGATAGATATGGACATTACCACACTAGACCTACGCAGAAAGGCAGGCTTCACATGTCAACTCGCATTTCTATACGTCAAATATCGCTTTCTATTATGTTTGCCCTCATGCTTATCATGTTGTCCGCCTGTGCAGATGGAGAAGCCCATGTAACCGTGAATACAGATGGAACGGCCGATCTGGATCTGAATCTAAGTGTGTCGGACTCGGCCCTTGGCAAAATTGGACAAGACAATCTAATGCCCTTGCTAGCTGAAGCGTTGGAACGGAATAATTTTAAGACAGAAGTGACCAAACAGGCGGACCAGAACGTGTTGAAAGCAACGACTCATTATGAAAAAAGCAACATGACCGGATTCGATTCCTCGAAGCTACCGCCAGGAATTCATATCGAACAATCCAAGACACCAGGCTTTTTCACATCCCAATTGCATATCCTTGCCGAAGCTGACCTTATGGAATCCATGCCCGATGGGGATATTAAAGATAGGATCAATAGCGTTCCGGGTTTTCTCAAACGGCTTTTGTTAAAAGATGTGAATTTTGACTTCAAACTCTCTCTGCCGATTAAAGCCCAGAATTCTAATGCTGACCAGGTAGAAGATGGCGGTAAAACGCTAATCTGGAACGTTTCTCCTTTGCAAAAGAATAAGCTGGATTTGACAGTACAGATTCCGAATATTCGGAATATCCTGTTAGTTGCCATCGCAGGCCTTGTGTTGGTCCTGGCCTTGCTCATCTGGTTCTTCATACGGCGCAGACGGACAAGACGACGGCGAAATTCGATTGCGGATCTAAAAAATTCATGACCCCTTCCGGGCAATGAGATTTGTGACTTGCCAAACGGTGTTATGGATAGTAGAATACATCCGTACTGTGAGAACGGTTAACGATGATTAAGCAAAAACTAAAGAGGTGAACAAGTTTTATGAATATCCGGGAATGCGCCCTGCCTGGTATCGGGGTGAAGTACCAGTTCCATACAAAAGGTGGTAATCAGTTAGTCATCATCAAACACGAAGACGGACGCCGTGAGTTATTTTCGGTGAATCCGAAGGATGAGGAAGAGCTCACACTGATTGCAGAATTGGAAGATGATGAATGTGTAACGCTCTCGGGATTAATCGGAGGATGGTCCTGAGTACGAGCTTCCTAGCAGTTTAGTAACTTCAACACACTTAAGCGCACAAAAAAACCTGTACTCCATTGGAGTTACAGGTTTTTTGAGTTAATCATTCCAATTCCCCCGGTGGGATTGAATATAAGGTACCCATGTGTTCAGCACTCGGATAATTTCTGCAGAGTGAAAAGGTTTGCTTATGAAGTCTTGCATTCCGCATTGCAAACAAGCTTCCCGGTCTCGCTCCCCTGCAAAGGCTGTTATCGCAGCGATCACAGGGATTTCCGGATGCATTTTTCTAATCTCACAAGTCGCTTCAATCCCATCCATCACAGGCATTTGGATATCCATGAAAATCAGATCATAAGGGGTAGTTGCAAGCAAATGTATAGCTTGTTCTCCATTTTCCACGACATCGCACACCCCGCCAAATTTGCGAAGCATCTCCTCCAGAAGATGGCTATTCAATACCTGATCCTCAGCGATTAATATCCGAATGCCTTTTGCGAGACGGTTGCGTTCCGGCAGTTCTACCTTGACAGCAACATTACCTTCTTCGGACATCATTTCTTCTCTCCACTTGTGCAGCACAATTGTAAACTGGAATTCCGCTCCCTGCCCAATCTCACTTTGAACTCCAATGGCTCCGCCCATCAGCTCAACTAATTTCTTGCTAATGGCAAGTCCCAACCCCGTTCCTCCAAATTTCCGATTGATCGCTGGGTCCAACTGGGAGAAGGATTGAAATAATTGATGCTGTTTATCAAATGCAATACCAATGCCTGTATCTTTGACTTTAAAAGAAAGCATCAGCTGATCTGGACCATATGCTTGGGAAGAATCCATCTCCGCGACGATCGTGACGCTTCCTTTTTCAGTAAATTTAACAGCATTACCCACCAAATTAATCAGAATTTGACGAATTCTTGTCTCATCTCCGCATACACGTTCCGGAATGTGATCCGATATTTCACTGTACAGCTCAATATTCTTCTCAGAGGCTTTAATGGAGAACAGCTCTATTACACTGCCTAACATGTCCCGAATATCTACTGGCCCCTGTTCCAGATCCATTTTGCCTGCTTCGATTTTACTGAAATCCAGTATTTCATTCAAAATATAGAGTAGCGACTCCCCGCTATCAATCATGATCTCGGCAAATCCCTGTTGCTCCTCATTCAGCTCCGTTTCCATCAAAAGATGTGCCATTCCCATAATCCCGTTTAGCGGTGTACGAAGCTCGTGGCTCATAATGGCAAGAAACTCGGATTTTGCACGATCCGCATGCTCTGCTGCTTCCTTGGCACGAATGATTTCTTTTACCGAAGTCATATCACGGAAGACCAGCACAGCACCACGTGTTTTCCCTTGATCCATAATCGGCTTCAGTTGGAACTCTGCAAGAAAACTCGATCCGTCCTGACGCCAAAATACGGATTCTGTACGAGGCAAGGCCCTACCTTCACGCACAGCCCGCAAAATAGGTGTGGCGTTCGTCGGATATGGAATGCCCTCGCTCTGCATCTGTATCATCATTTTTTCCAAAGGTTTACCGTTCATCTCACTCGGACAGATATTCATCATCTCCGCCGCTGCAGGATTGGCAAAATTCACGTTTCCATCCAGATCCAGCCCAATCACACCTTCGGACATTCCATTCAAGATCAGTGCTCTTTCATAACTTAAATTTTCAATCTCTTCGACGTAACGTTTGGCTGCTGTAACATCACTCGTAATGCCATAGACACCAACCACTTTATCTTCTAATAAAATAGGAACGTTGATTACACTTGTCTCGATTCGTTGTCCATCCTTATGAATCAGACCAATCTCATAACGCTGCGCTACACCCTTGACCGATTCTTCAAAATGATAACGCGTCTTCTCCAAGTCGACCGGATCAATCAGATGATCAAAAGGTCGGCTTAACAGTTCTTCTTTGCTATGCCCTGTTAATTGCTCCTGCCCAACATTCGCTTTCAGCAAGTTCCCGTCCAGATCCAGAGATGCCACACCAAGCGGATTACAATCAAACAACGACTTGTACTCCTGCAAATTCAATTGTTGCTGTTTGCTTTCTGTAATATCACGTGTGACTGCAACCATCTCTTGCAAATTTCCCGACTCGTCACAAACATAATGAGTCAGCGTATCCGCCCATACAAGGGAACCATCTTTGTGCACTAGACGATAACTAATCCGCTCCGGAGTGAGCCCGATCATCTGACGGCGGATATAAGCCTTTACAGCCGGGATATCGTCCTGATGAATACAGAACATTCCTGAGCGTCCGATCATTTCTTCAGGCTCGTAACCGAGCATTTTTCTGCTGGCATGTGATACATATTTGAACGTGCGCTCGGCATCCGCTTCGTGAATTGCAATCAGATCCATGGATGATTCAGCCAGGATGCGCGAAATACGACTACTTTCTTCCAGTTGTTGACGCTGATTAAGAAGCGTTTTTTCCGCCTCTTTTTGCTTCGTAATGTCTGCAGCTTGTACTAGTAAATATAATGGCTCTCCGCTTACCTCGTCCCGGACAATGCAAGCTCTGATTGTTGCCCACAGCAACGTGCCGTTTTTTCGTTTCAGGCGCACCTCTGTTTCATACATCGGCTGTTCACCGTTGGTCATTTCCCAGAAATTACGGCGAAACTCTTCGTACCTGAGGTCCTCTTCATAAATCATATGTACAACGGAAGTATGCAACAGTTCTTCCTCCGTTGATCCAAGCATCTCGCAAAAAGCTGGATTTAACTGCACCCATAGTCCATTAACATGAGAAGCGACAGCAATGCCGATTGGCGCGTGTGTGTATAATTGTTCGAACAGAGACCGGCTCTGTGTGATGGAGTTCGACACTACGTATCCTCCCTTACCGAGAATGTAAATGTTATTCGTATGAACAGATCGACCTGAACATAACTATATCTTATAGAGTAGTACCCCAAATACCACGATAGTTAAACGAAACAAAAGTAAAAAAACATGGCAACAATCGACACGTTAAGATCTTCAGCTTTTCAGCACACCCAGGTCATGAAAGAACGGAGGTTATTGCCCCATGATTATTGTTGCGAATCAACCGATTCAACTGTCGCCATCCGAATGGTCTGCATTTGAATGGTACTGGTTACAGCAGCTACAAAACCGCCCCATTAGGTATGTGTATCAATCCATGGAACATCTCCATTTTGAATGGAGCTTAAGAGAATCCCTTGTTGATGCAGCCGAAGGGTTGAACCGAAGCGGTGTCAGCTTTGCCTCATTCGAAGACTCCAGGTGTAACCCTGCCTTTTGGAATCGAAATGCACGGGGTGGATTCGAGCTAAGGCCAGATGTAACACCTGCAGAAGGCATCCGAGATATATGGAGAAACGGACGCTTATATGCGTTCGAGTGTGCAACCGCTACCGTTATTGTACTCTATGGAGGCGTACTTGGAAGCATCCGTGAGGATGCCTTTAATTCATTATTCCGTAATCTGTTGCTATTTGACTGGCATTACGACAGTGATCTGCGTTTGACAGAAAAGAATGGCAAGGAACTCGCACTACCTGGAGATGTGCTTTATTTCAAAAATCCAGACGTGTCACCCAAAACCCCTGAATGGCAAGGTGAAAACACCATTATGTTGAGGGAAAACTGGTACTACGGACATGGTATTGGCATTGCAAACGGTCAGGAAATTATTCGAACCTTAAATCATTTTCGTTTTCCCGGCAGCATGACCTCGGCCTATTTAATGGATATGGTCATATATCCAGACTTCCTTTATTTATCCCGCTATGCCAAAAATGCCACCGGCAACAACCCGGACATAACCACACCCGTATTACCTGGACAAATGTATGTTCGAGTGGGCGGCAGTCGCTATTTGCGTACTTGAATGTCCGATCATGAGATCAGTTACGCGTCATTAATAGAATAACCCATACATTGCAAAAAGCCCAATCACAAGCAGCCATGGCGCTGACTTGATATTGGGCTCCTTGCAATATGTTATCAGTTCGGTGGATCAAGCTGAACCACAACTTGCTTGCCGCTAACCTGAACTCCTGTCGTTTTAGTGCCGTGTTCTTTCAACGCTTTGCACAGTTCTTCTGCCCAGACTTTGCCTGACTCTCCCTCTTTGGCTCCATGCACTTGGATGACCAATTTCACGGAGTCACCTTTTTTCAGAATACGCTCTGCTTGTGACTGCTTCACATCCCGGTCATGATCCTCCATTTGCAGATGCAGGCGAATTTCCTTTACTTTGCGTTTATCCGGAGATTTGCCTGCCTTTTTCTTCGCCTGTTGTGCTTCTTCACGGGCAGCGCCCGCACCAATCAGTTTACACGGAGGTGGGCTGGTTATCAGGGACAAACACACCAAGTCTACCTTATGCTGTTTGGCCAGTGCCAGTGCTTCCCGTGTTGACATGACGCCCAGGTCTTCTCCATTCAGACCAGTAAGTTGCACTTCGTGAGCTTTGATCTTTTCATTTTTAATGATCTGAGCCATGCATCTTCCTCCTTGACATGAAAAGCCTGTCCTGATCACTGAAGATCAGAGCAGGCTTAAATATTAGACTACATTTCGTGTGCTGTTATAAACGTTACCTACATTGCATACGTTGCGTTAAGATTAACAACCTGTCATTACGATGACTTTTTCTCGTAATATCGTGGCGTGTCCCCCGAATTACAACGAGTTAAATGCTTCTGTCAGAACAGGTACGATCTGCGATTTGCGAGATACAACACCTTTGAGCAATGCTTTGTGGTCTGTCAGCGTTACATTGTATGCTTTTTCAACCGCTTGAGTAGATGTACCATAAGCCAGTCCAACGGAGTCATTGTTCAAGATATCCGTCACAACAAACAAGAACAGGTCAAGTCCTTTGCTGGAGATAATCGCTTCAATCGCCGCTTCAAGCTCTGGCTGTTTTACCAGCACATCATTAACGTCAACCGCATTCACTTGGGCGATTTCCACTTTCGCTGTACCCATAGCGAATTCTTTCGCATCCAGAGAGATCAGCTCAGCAATTGTTTTCTGACTCAAGTCTGCTCCAGCTTTCAGCATGTCCAGACCATAGCTATCTGCATCTACACCGGCAATAGCAGCCAGCTCACGTGCTGCAGCTACGTCTTGCTCTGTGCAAGTTGGAGATTTGAACAACAAGGAATCCGAGATAATCGCGGACAACATCAGACCTGCGATCGGCGCACTGATTTCAATGCCGTTCTCTTTGTACATTTTGTTCAAAATCGTTGCAGTACACCCTACAGGCTCCGCACGGAAATACAAAGGCTGACTTGTCTCAAAATTGGCAATACGGTGATGGTCAATGACTTCAACAACGGTTACATCTTCAATATCGCTTACACTTTGCTGACGCTCATTGTGATCCACCAGAATGACTTTATTCACTTCGTTAGCCGCTGTTTTGATCATACGAGGTGCTTCAACTTTGAATTGATCCAGTGCGAACTGCGTTTCGCCATTCACTTCGCCCAGGCGCACGGCTTCAACTTCCTGTCCCAATTTGCTTTTCAGGTCTGCATACGCGATTGCTGAGCAGATCGTGTCTGTATCCGGGTTTTTGTGGCCGAAAATTAGTACTTTTTCCATATTCATAGCCCTCCGTCAATTCGAGTTTAAGTTAATCTTATCCTTATTTGAATCATACCTTACTGATTATAGCGCTTATACGTCTTAATTCCAATCCCTTTACAGCGAATTAATGAGAGATTACACAAAGGCCAGTTTCGCAAGTGGAGAACGCCGGGAATCAAGAAGAAGCTATTGGCTTATTATCATCAACAGGTATCCACGTCTTTTCTAATTTGCAGGTGTATTCGCTACATTTGTAATCAGATGTCCGTCCAGCTTGTCACCTTTACACAGGGCTTGCACGAGCTCCCGGCCTGATTCCGGAGTCATTTTACCGTACCAGTCGCCTTGCGGATACACAATCGTTACACATCCATCATCACAGCGGCCATTACATTTGGTACGTGTTGTATGAATGAATCCTCCCGCCTGTTGTTTCGCAATTTCGTCCCGCACCGCCTGAGTGACTTCTTCCCCCTCATTACGCATGCATGTTCCGCCGTTACAGAGTAAAATATGGTGTTGCAGTTGATCCAGATTATAGATAGCCAAACTCGCTTCATTCCTCTCACATCAATAGGATATGTATCTTGTTATGATTGCACAGTATAACATTACAACTCTATAAATTAGCACATCTATCCAGGTTTGTGCAACGATAACGATAAACTACAGCTCAGGATCAAACGTCTTCAATCCTTTTTTCACAAAGAATGTCTGCAAACGACCTGCCTCGTTAATCTCCAGCAAATTTAATTGTGCCCCGTAAGCACATCCACCGTCTATACCGATTTTGTCTCCGCGCGGGTCCATCCAGATTCCAGGCTCATCCTGCAAATATTGCACAGGCGTATGTCCAAACACAACAATGTCCTGAAGTGCTGTAGGTTTGCTATAAAAAGGTTCGCGAATCCAGATAAAATCCCGTTCGGACTGGTTTCTCCAGTCGGGTACATCCGGGTTAATGCCCGCGTGTACGAAAATGTATCCTGGAATTTCATACGACAACGGAAGCTCGTCCAGAAAATGCAGATGATGCTCATAATGAGAGCGCATCCATTGTTTGTCCTGGGCATACGCCTGCCAGTCCATCTGATCACCATCATACGAAACGGGTAGATAACTCGCGAGCGTCTGTAATCCACCATTGCGAATCCAGTGTAAATCGTACTCTTCGACATCATGGGTCAGAGCCTTCACCATCATGGCATCATGATTTCCCTTGAGAATAACGATTTGGTTCTCTTGTCTTAGCTTCATAATCTGCTCAATGACCTGTTTGCTTTTAGGGCCTCGATCTACATAATCCCCCAGCAAAATCAACTCATCCTGCGACGGGTCATAATGAACCTGCTCCAGCAGTGCATTGAATTCATCATAACAACCGTGAATGTCACTGATGACACATCTGCGCAAGTGAATCTCCTCTCTTTCCGGTTGAGCCCAAAATGCAAACCGGAACCCTGTCTGCCTGCTGCAACAACAACTGCAGCCAAGTCAGCAAGGTTCCCGTCTTATCCAAACTTATATTCCAGGTCCTATAGGTATAATCCTGCTTTAGTTCTGATTCAGACCGAAAGCTTCTGCAATCAGACGGAAAGAACGTAGACGTGCTTCGAACGAATGGATGGCAGACGCAATAATCACTTCATCGGCTTCGTGACGTTCAGCCATCGCAATAATTTTGTCCTTCACCTGATCCGGCGTGCCAATGATGGAGAATGAGCGGCGCTGACGAATCTGTTCGAGCTCCATCGCTGTATATGGGTAGTTATTCACTGTTTCAAGAGAAGGGAAGGACTTCTGTTCCAGTCCGCGTCCAAGTCGCAGGAAAAATAACTCATTGCTGCGAGCCAGTTCAGCGGCTTCTTCTTCTGTATCCGCACAGAAAGCGGAGACCGCAATCATGGAGTGAGGTTTGTCGCCTAGAATGGACGGTTTGAAGTGGCGACGATAATGTTTCATCGCTTCCTCTCCGCCTGGTGTTCCAAAGAACTGGGCAAATGCATAGGCAGTCCCTTGCGCCGCGGCAATCCTTGCTCCTTCCGAGCTGGACCCCAAGAGCCATACTTCGGGTACCGTTGGAACGGAAGGTCCGGCTACAAGGGAAGCAAAACGATGATCTTCAGGCAACTGCTCGTGGAAGTAACCACCAAGATCCGCAATCTGTTGCGGAAAAAACTGTACATTCGATGATTTGCCCTCGTTCAATGCCCTACTGGCAATAGGCATACCTCCTGGTGCACGCCCAATGCCAAGGTCGATACGTCCGGGGTGCAAAGCTTCAAGCAAACGGAAGTTTTCCGCCACTTTATACGCGCTGTAATGCGGCAGCATAACGCCTCCTGATCCTACTCGAATACGCTCCGTATGGGCAGCCACATGGCCAATCATGATTTCCGGGCTTGAAAAGGACATCGCACCTCCGCCGTGATGCTCGGACATCCAAAATCGGGAATAACCTAGTTGTTCGGCATGTTGTGCTAACGTTACAGCTTCCTGCAAGGCATCATGTACATGGCGACCCTCACTAATGTGTCCATGCTCCAGTACACTCAATTTCATATATATTCATTCCTCTCGTCAGTGAAGTGATAGAATAAAGGTGCTTTTCCTTCTTGCTTACTTGTCCATTGTAACATTAAAAATTACAGTTTCAAACTTTACATTACTTTACTCTTCATTTTCCCCATGACATATCGAAAAGAAAATAAAAAAACACAGCCAGTTTTTAGCTGGCTGCGTTATAGGACATTATCTCGGCCTATCTTACTTGTCTACCTTATTTGTCTAGCCTGTTTATTCACCTTACTAATATGACACTGCACTATTCAACTCATTTAAATTAAGGTGCTCGTTTAGGTAATAACTTCACGTACTCATCAGACAGCTTCATCAAGCTGAGCACATGTTCGTAATCGGAACGGTACGGTTCCAGATTCGTGACTGGCTCATAGGTTTTGAGCGAGTATGCCGTTCCATCGTCAAAGCCTGCACCAGGAATAAACATGATGTCATTATTCACAAATGAACCTGTTGGCAAGTAATAACGAATACCGAATGCATTGTGATCCATATTGAGCAAATCATGCCCAAACGCTGTGAACTTCTCTTGCTTCAGCGATACGCCCATCAGATTCATAACGGTAGGCAGAATATCCAGTTGACCACCCGGCTGCTCAATCACTTGCCCTTTCGTTTGTTTCGGCGTATGAATCATCAGCGGAATATTGAATCGGCTTACTTTTCCATCGTAAGGGATATTCAAGTTTTCCTGAATCTGCTGTGTAATCTCTGGTTCCTCCGGTAGTCCAAAGTGATCGCCATAGAGCACAAGCGTTGTATTATCCCATAAACCGTTGGCCTTCAATTCGTCAATCAGTTGACCTACTGCGTAGTCTGTATAATTGATCGCTTGCAGGTAATCATGTAACAGTTTGTTTGTAATCGTCGCCGGAATTTCAATACGTGCGCGATCGGCTGGAACAGTAAACGGCGAATGGCTTGACGCTGTGATGAACTGAGCATAGAACGGCTGTTTGGCAGCCTGATGCGCAGTCATTTTTTCCACACCCACCCGATACAATTCTTCGTCCGATGGCCCAAAATCGTTGAATTTATCATTCGTAAAGCTCGGTTTATCGAAGTATCTTGTGAAACCCAGGGCGGGGTACATCTTGTTGCGGTTCCAAAAAGTTACGTCATTGACGTGGTATGTCTCAGACTCATATCCTTCTTTCGCCAGCAGTTTGGGCAGGCTTGGAAGGTCACGGTCACTATACCCGGCTGACATCGGTACAACTCCTGTAGGATAAATGGACGTATTCGACATAAACTCCGCATCCGATGTATTTCCTTGACCGATCTGTTGGAAGAAATGAGAGAAATAATAGCTTTCTTTTGCAAGATTATTTAAGACTGGCGTTAATTCTTGACCATTTAGCGAAGCGTTAATCGGAAAATTTTGAAAGGATTCCAATTGAAGCACAATCAAGTTACTGCCTTTTGCTTGACCAAAATATTTGGCCTTCACTAATGCACCGTTATCCGTTTTGTTCTGGTAGGGATATTTGCTCACCAATGCATTAATCTTGGCAATCGTTTCGTTAATATTGCCATTGGCAATGGCTTCATTTTCCTTGCTCGTCAGAATTGCCGAGGACACCTGATAGTTCAGAAAACCGAGATTTTCAGCCCGTACCAGCTCGTTATCAATCGTTTCCCCCTTGACGATAAAGCTGCCAGACAAAACGATGCAGAACGCCGCTGTAAGTGCAACACCCAGTTTGCCCCAGTAACGGCTGCGATTTTTGCCAAATGTCAGGCTACTCTCCTGGTAACTGCTACGATAAGCCCCTCTGCTACGTCTGCGTCTGATCAACCAGAACGGTATAGCCAGAATAATATCGGCAAAAAACATAAAGTGTTGCGGCCGAACCAGCGGCCCGATACTTCCTCTGACCTGAGCAACCTGCCCCAGTTCACTTAACGCGGTGTACGTAGGAACCGAACTGAAGTGTGCATTATATAGCGTGGCTGCAAACAAAATCAGGGAGAACAAAACATTAAACGCCCCGTATACCGTGCGCTTCCAGCTCAGCGGTACAATTAAATCCAGCACGCATACAATGGTAAGCGCAGCGAGAGCATCGGTGAACAGCCCCACGCCCGACAACCCATTGAAGAAGAAATAACGCAGAAGCGATAACTTCAGCAGCATTAAAATAAACAAGACGGCAAATAAGGTCCGTGATGTTGACTGCTTGCTTTTATTCGTCGATGTAAACATGGTCGTTTTCAACCCTTATCTGAAATTTTACGTTCATTTTACAAAACGCATATTTCAGTATAACAGTTTTCGTGTCACTGTTCCATTGAGGTTATGCTATATAAGTAGAACTAAAATGATTTACACGGGCACTCCAAAGACAGAATAACCTTTCAATCGCTATTATCGCCAGATTTTTCTGATCCCTCTTTTCAACTTATAAAGACGTCCACACTGGTTCAGATGTGTTTTATTGAAGGACGAGGATGGACTCAGGCAATCGTGGATATATCCTCGTTCTTCATGCTTTGATGGTTGCGTGATGCTCGAATGACTGCCTGCGCTGCTGCAACTCGAGCCCATGGAATCTGATCGGGTCTGCAACATACAGCCACTAACTTGATATCATGGATAAACGAAATGGACGCTGCATCTAGTATATGTTCACCGGTTATGAATGTTTTCAGATGTGGTTTGCGAATTCGCCCTTGCGTAGCTGTCATCTCCACTAAACGGCCTACCCCTTCTATATCAAAGGTATGAGAAGAACTACATTCCCTCTGGAAAGTCTCCTCGTCCACTAGCTCTCGCCCAGTTGTTTCCTCACGAGTGTTGCCGTATATAGATTGTGTCAGAGTATCTGCATCAAACGAGATAAAGTCTGCATAACGCGCGATTTGTGCTGCTTTCCTTGCAGAGTTTTGTGAGGTAACTGCAGCCCCTACCTTATAAATACAGTGGCGTCGCTCTTCACCAAGCACCTGATCCGCTACATGATCCACCAATGCTCTCATTTTTTGAATTTCTTGTACATGCTCCACATGCGGAATCATGATTTCGGGACGAACCCATAGCCCTTTACGGATACTCTTGACCGCTGCCTTGAAAATAGCCTCCAATTGCATTTCATGAATCCGGGATAAAATCAGTGCCGAAGCATTACTATCCTTATCCAGCACATTTACATCCTGGAACAACTCTTGCAGCGGAAAATCAAATAATTGAATGTTCACCGGTCGTCCGTCCATCACTTCAAAAAGACATTCCATATCTGACTGCTGCATCGGCAGCAATCGTTCCAACCCACACCTGCGATCTGCTTCCGTATCCGCCAAGAGCATCTTCTGCATATAAGGCTTTCTGGACGGAGACAACAACATAGTCTCGGTTACACATAACCCGATTCCCTCTGCATCCCATGCTCGCGCATGTCCAGCCTCTGATACATGTTCCACCTTGGCGAGAATGGATAACTCTTTTATGTCATCAGCCCATTCCAGCAAAACTTTCAGTTCGGGCAGCTCCTGCTGCATACACGCTGTTACATCTTCTGATCTCATTTGGAGGAGAGCTTCCTCTTTTGAAACCAGCCCCTCATCCACGAAATGGACTGCGTTTCTGATCGTAGCCAAAGAACTTAATCTCGCTGGTTGCACATGTTGTATGCATACCGAATCCGACTTCACCACGTAGGAGAGTTCTAGTACTATTCCTGTGCGTCTCTCGAGCTCCATACTGATCATCTCTAGATCTGTATAACGCTTTGAATTATTTCTTTTTAAGTAAGAGAGCGCATGCACCATTCCAGACTTGCTTCTTGACGGCAGATAATCTCCTATCATGCCTTGTTCCCCCGTTGCCGGATTACGGGTGTAGACTTTCCCTGAACCTATATAATCGACATCTTTACCTTGTACCATGGCCTGTATAAGTACAGCTGACCCGCTTGTTGCTCCGTTTGCTGTTCCTTTTATTGCTTCTTCCTTTGTTTGATCCTCAAGGAGACCAGCTCTATGATTCATCTTGTTAGCAGAAGAGAACACCGCTCGAACGGCTGCTTGAAGTTGAGAAAATACATCCTGTGGAAAAGGACTTCCACTGACCCCCTGAATCAAATCCTTCCATTCTTTAATCAATGATTCAAGCTCCGCTTCTCCTGAAAAATAAGGCTCTGAATCTGAAGGCTTCGCTAGTGTCATCTTATAAGGAATACCATAAATTATCTGCCCGTACTGCTGAAGTAAGGCGAGATAACATTGAAGCGCACAAAAACGATTGCCTGTCTGGTGAGCGAGATGTTTGGCGGTTTCATCATTCAGACCTACGTAAGATATAGCGTATTCTTCTGATACCGAAGAAGAACCAGCCTCATCTGATCGCACATCAAACAGAAGCGGATGGTTCGGTCCTCCAAAAGATGTACCCGTTTGTTGCTCCAGATGTCGGATGGCTCTAACCAGCTCTTCCATGATTTCATCGGAAAGTTGACCAAGACGGGTACAATATGCGCGACAGCCATCCGTCGTAACGACCATTCCCGCTGGAACAGACCATCCTGCTTGCATCAGTTCTGCGAGGGGTACCCCCATACCATGCGTCAGTCCTTCCAAGTCTGCACCTCTTTCTCCCAACAGCATTACCCGTTTAGTCATTGCAACTCTCCCATCTGCCGTCCATGGCTGTGATTAATTAGCAGCGTCGTTAGGCCTTAAAACAGCGCTGCCTTCACTCTAATGTTATGTTGCAGGAGCGTCTTCAAAGACTACAGGTTCAACATTTTGTGAACGTTATTCTGTTTTTTTGTTAAATTTGATTCCGTACAAAGCAAAAACTCCCTCAGCATGAGCTGAAGGAGCGCTTATTTAGTACTCGTTTACTTCAAATGTCAGAATTCGATCAAACAGAATATAGTCTTTTCGGCTTATAAATGGGCCTTTATTATTATTATGCTTATCAATGGCATATGAAGCTCGACCGCTGCCAGACTGCTTCGTTTCATACCAATTGATGTAATCATTTACTTCTTTCATACTTAGATCAAATTCTTTTTCCAAACCTGTAGTCATCGTAACCACAAGAATTGCACGGTTACTTGAAGGTTGCTCTGGTTCCGGCTGCTCCGTTGATGGTGGCTCTTCGGGAGTAGGTTCAACTTCGCCAGTGCTTTCAATAGATGCTGAAGCTTCGTTTGAACTTACACTTTCTCCAACAGGATTAACAGCTGTTACCACATAATAATATGTGGTAACTGGAGTAATATCTGCATCAGTATAGCTGCCTTGATTAACACCTGTAGCAACAGTTGTATAAGGTCCATTCATTGTCACTGACCTTTTAATTGTGTAACTTGTTGCCTTTTCTACCTCATTCCAAGTTAATCCAATTGATGATCCGTCTGGAGTTGCAAGGAGATTTAAAGGTTGGCTTGGAGGAGTAATGTTATACATTTGGAATTCTGAAACATTTACGGTTCGTGAATTAGAGTAGTTGAACAAGTTAACTTTTGCTATCCCTGTATAAGTTTTGGGAAGATAAATCAATCTTCCATCAGCCTGATTCGCTTTTACTGTAAACCAGTATGTTGGTAAAATTGCCTTTCCACTGGAATCAAACAATCCAACGTAAATGTCAAAATCTGCTTTTACACGGATTGCATTTGCTTTAACTGTTCCATTAAAAATAGCAACTGCGTGGTCTAAAGCGGTTGAAGGTGTGTTCCACTTTTCTATAATTGCGCTCGTAGATTCATTATTATCCGTCAAAGCATTCGTAGATTTTGGCCCTTTTTCTTCGGTATCACTAAGCGTCATTACCATTCGATCCATTAATCCACCACTGTAATCTACCGCAGCATATGCATTCGAATGAAGTGCAATTCCAATTACAAAAATAAAAGCTCCTAGCATGCAACTTACCTTTTTCAACAATTTTGTCTTCACATGAATCCTCCTAAAGTTATGTATAGGATTCACTTTAAATCAAGCCATTTTCTCTGTCTAAACATAAACTTGCACATCTATAAATTTAAGCAAAATTTTTGTATTTTATTTTTTTATTGGAAGTTTGCTAGTTTTAATGTTACCTCACACTAAATAAAGTAAAGAGAATAAATTCTCTTTACTTTATCACCTTTCAGCTATTAAATAACATCTTTCTAAGTAAAATTCACTTTTATTTTTTCATTTTATATACCCTTTATATTCATTGATTCGAGATTGTTTCTCTCTAGTATACTACCCTATAAACCGCAAGATATCGTCGATTTTATTCCCATGAGAGATCACACCGTAGTTCATCCACGTCAAAAAGTCTACCTCATAAACATTACCACTCTTCACGGCAGGAAGCTGCCTCCATTCCGTTCTATCCAGCAGTTGCCGTTCCTCTCCGAAACTTAAAGAGTCACGAGTATCAAAGGTAATCAGTAGATGATCAGCCCAAAGCTGACTTAATTGCTCTAATCCAATGTCGACTCTCCGCTCATGTTGTGTCCACTGTGTCACATATTCATGAGGGTTGAGACCGAGATCCCGATAGATGACTGGGCCTACATAACCAGATTGATCACCGTAAAGTGTAATTCCCGAAGCCGAAACACGGAGAAAAGCAACCGATTCTTTGCGCATACGTCCTTGCAGATGTTTTTTGGCCTCCATGGCTTTATCTTCATATGACTCAATAACGTCCTGGACTCTATTGTTTCTGCCAAGCACGTCTGCCGCCGATTTCAAAATGGCACGCCAATCTTCACCCTCTTGATGTACATAATACACGGGCGCCACCTGCTCGAATCGATCCAGGTTCCATGTTTTATATCCCATGTCCAGCATGATGAACTCTGGTATATGCTCCGCCTGAAACTTGGCATCCCGCTGACTGACGTCAAATTCGGGCACATCATCCAGCTGTAAATAACGTTGTTTGCCCCAGGCTCTGTGCGAACCTTGCAATATCGGCTTTACTCCGAGCGCCAACAGGAAATCCTCCAAGTAAGGAGCAAACACACGCACCTCCTGGCGGTGATGACGACGGTACACGCCTGGTGAGACACCCGAGTATTGCTTGAAGCGGCGACTAAAATAATACTCATTGTTAAATCCCACATGACTCGCAATATCATGCAGACGATCATCCGTTATCTGTAACAGCTGTTTGGATCGCTCCAGTCGAACACGGTTCACATAATCAAGAGGAAGCTGGCCTGTCAATCTCTTGAAATGCCGCGTATAACTTGTTCTGGACAGACCGGCTCGGGAAGCTAGCTCGTCCACTGTGAGTATCTGATTATAATGCGATTCAATGTATTGAACGGATTGCTGGAGGGAGGTCCGATCATGATTCGGTTGAAGCTCTGGATCATTTTGACGAATGACATCTCGGAACCACTGTTGGAACTGGATTTGTACATCCCACACGTCATGCACAACTGTAACATGTTGCTGGCGATATAACTGTTCTATACACTCCACACAAGCACTCCAAGGGGTATATGTAAACTCAATTACGGATATTATGTTGTCAGTAACCAAACTTATTTCACGGTTAATAGCCTGCTTCTCCAGATTGTTTTGGATCGGCATTAACTTACCCGAACAGCTGTCTTCGAACATTGAATTCATATCCATTTTATAAAACGTCAAGGCCTCTTCTTCTCCAACATCAGCTGTTACAGAGAAAGAAACATCTGCACGCACCAAACATATGGAACCCGGTTCCAGCTTTGTTTGGCCCTCAGAATACGTTAGAACGCCTCTTCCTTGCACCACAATAATAAAAGAATGAGCTTCCGTTTGCTGAACTGAATATGTTGAGCTTGTTTCCAATGTATAATCTACGTATTGTATCCGTTGTAAGAAGCAGAGCCATGGCTTGGTCATGATGTGCTGTATTGAAACGTACATTGTGCATCCATCTTCCTTATATGAGAATTGTTATCAATTAGAATTAGTGTAAACGAAAAAAGAAAGCTCTTCAACCCACGCTGAAGAACTTTCTCTATTCAATTCACAAGTTATGGCGTCATCTTTTCCAACAAATCATCAATCTTCATGGAATTTGCAATGACTGCTCCGGACTGCCACTGAGACCTTTCCATCATGTAGACATGTTTATTTTTAACTGCCGGAAGCGACTGCCACAGTTTTCCGTCCAACATGTGGATGGCCTCCTGATTTTCTGCGGAATCCCAGGTTCCGTTCGAAGGAAACACGATAATGTGATCGGCATCCAGACTCGGAATCGCCTCTTCGGACAGAATCTCTTGGTACTCTTTCATATCTCGTGCAAGTGGATGTGGAGTGAGTCCAAGATCAGAGTAAACAAATCCGGTATACCGATTTTTGACCCCGAATAACGCCAATCCTTTGTCTGCTACGTTTAACCTCACAACCGCAACCGTCTCATTTCCGATGGTTTGTTGTAATTTTGCTTTCGCATCTGCAATTTTTTGTTTGAATTGCTTTTCAAATGCTACCCCTTTTTCTGGCTGCCCTACAATATCGGCAATGGTCGTCAATACCTGATTGGAGTCCTGAAGAACACTCTCCGGCAGACGGTAGGTTGGGGCTACTTTGCTATATTGTTCGTATTGTGTTGCATCTACCCCACCGTCCACAATGATCAGATCCGGGTTGTATTGCAAAAGTGCCTCGATGCTGCCTGTTGTATCAAACTTTGGCGCATCTAACTTCAAATAATCCTGTACTCCCCAAGTGGGATGATACCACTGTACAACCGGTGTAATATCCAGCGCCTTGAGATAGTCCTCGACATAGATACCCGCAATCCGCTGTGGATGGACAGGGATCGTTACTTCTCCAAACTCGTCCTTCACAACACGTGTCTCGTTGTTTGGAGCCTCCGTTTCTACAGAGGTACTATTCTTGGCTTCTCCCTGTTGTGCTGACGTTTCCGTATTTGCGCTACAACCGGATATCACCATTGCAGTGAGCAATAACAACATCAACCACCCTTGAATTACTTTGCTTAGCCTTACCATCATGCATTTCCCCCTATGTGTAATCTGTAGATGTCATCATGAGAACAGAATACTTTAATCTATAATGATAATCATTCTCATAAAACTCTGTAGGTGAATTGTACATGATGTAGCTGTGTCGTCACAATACACATTTGAAGACTCTTTTTTATACAAACGAAGCATTCTTGATAAAAAATAACCCCTGCAAACGAATGCAGGGGCTGTTTATCTACACGTGTTTTAATTAAGACTCTCTTCCTGATGTCTTGTAATCATCTCAAGAAGCTCTTCCTCACTATTTAAGTGTACTGAACCGGTATATTCGCAATCGAAATAAGGCGCGAGATTTACGGCAATATCCTCCCATGTGTCTCCTTCGTGCTGTAGAAGTATTTGATTTATTTTATTAGTAATCAATTCAAAATCTAGCCGACTAACGATAAAACACTTCGCACCCGTTATAATATCTGAGCTCTCTTTAAGTTCTCTTTCCAGCGCTTTTGGGGTTATTATTCCAAAGTCAAAATTATACGCACCTGTGTCATCTTCAGTTCCGATGCAAGCGGTACCTGACAGATAAAAGTCATCTCCAATATCTTCTGTTTCTGTGAACTCTAATTTGCCATGGATATTGGGGTTTCCTGTAATGACAATATCTTTTAGTACGGGTTGGATCATATTAGTGCACCTCTTACATCAAAAAATAATCTGCTAGTTTATTAGAAATGATAATTTGTATTCGTTACCTAAAATCTAGTACTTATGCCTTTATTCACCTTATCCATTACAAATATCCGGATCAGATTTTAAATGCCTTTTTCCCCACCAAGCTATTAGGTCTCTCCATGTTTGTAATGGCTCAACAAGAAGGCATTTTAGACAAACTGAGTCAAAAGCAGGTTTAATTCTTTAAAGATACGGATCCGCAACTGTTCGAGAAGATGTTACTTATTCCTAGAAACTACTCTAACAGAAATTCTTGAGTGTGTAATAAAAAGCCAGCACTAGGTTATTGGTGCTGGCTTTTGTTGATCACTTTCAGTTTATGAACCTTCAATCACTTTGTCTTCAATCACCGGTGCTGGAATTTCTTTAATCTCAACCGATTCTTCAGGAGCAGCCATTCTTTGAACTTTCATCGGCATAGCATCCAGATACTTATATTCCTCTGTTTTTGTTGAACTTGAGACAATCTCACCATTCTTATCTTTCATATAAATTACACGTTTCGTTGGTAAGCCCGTTTTAACATCAATCGTTACAATTTCTTTATGGAGATTGTCTTCTGTAACAGCTTGCTGTTCGTTACTCTCTGCAAGTGAACGAGCCTGTGCTCCTTCAGGCTCAAGTACTGTCCAATTCTGTTTTTGTAACTCTTGCTTTGCATTTTCAAGCAATGACATTTGAAGCAATTTTTCATTTTCTGCGGCAATATTCTCAGGCATCGTCCAGGTGTTACCCACCAATTTACCAGACTCAAAATCACGTCCGTATGATGTGACCTTCTTCCCGCCATCTTCCACGATCAACTTGGTGTGAAGTTTGTTATCCCGATACTCCTCGGTAATCTCAGTCAAATTGACGCGATCCCGGTAGCGAACGGTGTACGATCCATCTTCCAACGTTTCTTTAATGTACTCCACTTTTGCTTGAGTTGCTTTTTGTGCTGCGCTTTCGACGTCACTCTGCGCACTTACGACGGTCGGTTGGTTGAAATAGATGTATCCCCCAACAGATGCAAAGGCCAGTGGTATGGTCAGCAATGAGACCCATAATTTTTTCTTCACAGTTCAGATCCTCCTCTTATTTATTCTGTATATCTTCTTAACGCATTATTCCGCTTTTAAGTTCCAGCCATTTACAAATCCGCTATAAAAATAACCCTGTGCATCCGAATCACCTTGAGGATCTTGCAACCTCCAAGCATTAGGATTGCAAGGCGAAGCCATTAATTCAGAATCGAATGATTGCAGGTAATAATTCTGCTCTGGGAAATGTCTGATCATTCCACTCAAATTGCTACAATCACTTGTATACATACTGGTAGCTCTACTTGTTTTAGCTACGTGAGTATAATGAAAATTAAAAACTGTATTCCCTACTGTATTATACATAGCAGCCCATCCTGAAGCAGCGTTTGCATAATACCCAATACTAGCATTTGGGTAATAAACTCGACTCCATTCAAAATCACCACCAGTGGTAAGACCACAATCTGCAGATGGGCAATAATCTACGAGATCAGCGCCTTTACTCACTTGAGCAATCACTGGATACACGCTACCGGGTCCACTTCGAATGTTCAAACCTGAAGCTTTTACATCCCATACACTGACCTTTTTGCTGTACGATACAAGCCTAGCGTCTGCTTTGTCTGTTGGAATATAGAACGAGACAACTGCAAAGATGAATAAGATGAATAATTTACCACATACACTAGTACATTTTAGCACAGTTACATTCTCCTTCCAGTTTGTAATCAGTTAAATTGTACCACCGCCTCACGCTTAATTTGTTACATTTTGTAATATTAAATCATATATTTGAATTTATGGGCTAGCAACCCTCTATATCCGGTCTGATTTAAGAGTCACAACCCAAACTTCGTGTAGTGATTTTAATGTATCTCTTTCTTCCTGGTAAACTTCTCTAAAATAATCCAATCTACGATGCCCTTCCATCAAATGAAAGGGTTTTCCCCATGAAGTTAAACTTAAGTTATCCAGGACGATGATAGGTTCTGGCCACGTTCGATGCTCAAGCATGTAATCCGCTAACCAATCTTCTTTATCGTCTTCATCCTCGAAGATGTGGTATCCCATACCTCCTAGTTCTTCACAAATAATTTGATTTCATTATAGACTTTTTCAACATCCCACCATTCTCTAACGAATTTCATATTTTCAATCCCTGACTCAATATATTCATCTAGGATAGAATCATAGTGGCGATAGATGGAACTTCAGTAACAAGAAGTGGTTTTAAGGTATCCCATATCAATTTGTCGTACATAGGTGCTGCTCCTTTTAAGCAATTCTATGATCTCTGCAGATTCAGGATGATGAGACAAGGATAATATGCAATAAAGTAACGAAGTAGAACTTTATGGAGTTAGTTTTGAGAAAAACGAAAATCCTGGCTCAAACATGACTTAGATTATCAGTAGTATCCTTCAGCTCTTTCTGTTCACAATGCTGCAATGTAATATGTATCATGGGTTTAAACGTACTGACTGTTTGAGACGTGGGGATTAAATCTAATTCTGCATCCATATCAAACAACGCATAGTTGGTATACGGTTCTAACCCGGCCACATGGTGTACTCCTGAATAGACAATACCATCGTAGCCAATATGACTGCAGCAAGCTCCAATATAGTTAGGAAGCAGGTATGCAGATTTGACTCTCGTATCTGTTTCAGCATTCGATTCATTAAAGAAACCTTGAAACTTCGGATCAAATTCACCCAGGTTAAACAAGCGAAGTTCTCTTCTCAAAATCTTAAACGTGGCAATATCTATGAGCTGATCATGCGCAGGATTAATTTCATAGGGGATGGCTTCCTTTGAGTTCGTTAGATATAGAACAGGCACCCCAATGAAATTGTATCTCCCATGTGAAGATTTGCCGACAGGTGCAGTCCATAATTCTTCGAATGTGTATGCCTTAATAGAATCTACAGCTCTAGTCCTTCCACGAAACAGATCCGTCTGCCCAGTTGATAAAATATGTATATTTCCGTGATGGAAGTGTTGCTTCAGAACTTCATAGATCGCTCTACCAGTTTGATGATGATAAGCCAACATCGGATTCGTTCTGAGTATTTCTTTAAATGCCTCTAAATCCTTCAGACTAATCTCTTCTCCGTACTGTTCAGCAAAATCGGAGAATTCTTGGATGTCAAAAGTATACGTGGATTCAACCTCTTGTTTTGTATATAAATCACAATATTTAGAGAAACTCATTTTAGAGTTGGATGAGCTGACAGCTTGGCCTCTACCATAGCCGCAGGGGCACTTTAGCAGTGAAAGGAATAAAGGGGATATAGAGTCGGGAACGCCGTAGTCAGAAATGTACTCGCCCGCCTTATAATAAGAACCACCAGGATCATAGGGTATATACTCATCTTGCAACTCAATGCGGTTTTCATTTAACATATCTTCAATTTCTTTACCGTGGCAATGTTCGCATCCACCAATATCTTCGGACAACATATCCGCTATAGGAATAAGAAATTTGTCTTCAACATTAATCCTGTGATATTTCTCGTTCTCTAATACTTGATAATTACAGATTTCGCAACGCACCTCTCTGGATACAAGTGCAATACGGTTCTGTACAAAACGTTCGTAGAGTTTGATCTGCCTCCATACTTTTTCAAAGAATTTAAAAATGTCCTCTGCGCAACAACTACAGACCGTACGCTCATGTAGATCGGATAACTCATTTGGCATATTCTTCTCCTACTCTCTACCTTGTGGTAATACTCTCCTTCCTATAGTACTATAACCACCTGGGGGCGGGATACTACACTATTACATATACCTAAATGGAGTACAGGTATGAAGCAGGAGCTGGGTAAGAAAAAGTAAGGGACACAACTAGTTGCCATTATGCCCCTGAATGGATTAGATTTATTTTGCTCGTAAATGTATTACATTACTGCTAGGTGCCTTTTTGGGATTTTGCTGAGGGAAATCCATGGTTAATTGTTCGCCTTTCTTAGCAGAAACCATAAAATCCTGAGCGTCAGGTCTCCAAAGCCCGTATTTTTCTACTACAAGCTTAAATTCCTCTAGATCATGGCTACATAGTCTGAAGACTGGTCGTCCATCATTAGAAGAATTTCTGGGGGCTCTATTTTTATCTACCGATGCTTCAACATGACATAGCTCATGAAAGACTAGCGCCTCTTTCTGTTGATCCGTTAGGTGTTCCCACACTTTGTTTGGTAAGATTAAGTCCATCTTAACAGATGTCTTTTTTCTCTTGTCTACAAAAGGGGATAATACTATTATAGCGGCTCTAAAAAAGCACTTTAATTCCCTATGCCTTAACGTAACCCTCATACAACCGTTCCACAAACCCATTTTGCTCGCCACCTTGTAACAAGTAACAACCGATCAATCCAAAATCATCGCTGACATATCCCGCTAACTCCGGTTCACCTGTTAAGGCCAGTGTTCGTTTAAATGCTGTCTCCCTGATCTGTCGCAACACTTCATCTTCGGCTACGACCGAGTCCCCTGCATAACGTTCGTAGGCCTGCATCCACGCATCTGCAAATGGGGGTTCATCCCTTTCATCCAGATACGCATCTACATCAAGTCCTTCAAAATTCCGTTTGTCAAGCAAGCGTCCTTCCTTCAAATCTTGCAACAACGTGTCTACATTGCTTCTGCTCATTTCGTCACTCCTTCATTTTCCTTCTTCAAATACATCTCAGGTATAACAAAACGTTTCATGTGTTTACTTGAATCTGCTATAAAATGATCTAATCCCCGTTCCTCGTATTCTTCAAGTACACATTCGAAGATACGAGCAATAATGCCACAATCCGCCAGCGCATCATGTCTGTGAATGCCTTCTGTGTTCAGATCGTAATATGCGATAAGAAAATCGGTTGAAACAACGTCCGTTACCTCTGGATGAATATATGTAAACATCGCCTTGGTATCCAGCACCTTGTTGGTAAACATGGTTAACCCGAATTCTTCACAATGACGCTCCAGCATGGGCAGATCATATTCGTATCCCGCATGAGTCACGAGCACTTGATCTCCGATAAAGCTGCAGAATCGCTCGTAAACCTCTTTAAAAAGCGGAGCCTGTGACATCGCTTGATTCGTAATACCAGTGAGTTTCTCCACCGATGCCGGAATTGGTTTGGATGCCCGAACCAGAGAAGAGAAACTGGATCCACTGGCTCCCTCGCTCCTTTTGTAGCGTACTGCACCAAACTGAGTGACACTCTCCACGGCTACATCAATACCTGTTCCTTCCAGATCAAATATGCAGTATGTTCTATCCTGTAGCAGTGTCACATTTAGCTCGTCCACCGTATATGTACCCGGCAAAAACGTGATTTTCACATCTTTCACTCCCACATTCGTGTAATCTGAAGCATCTTGTCAGCTTGATCCAAATCCATCCTGTAGATATCCGGCATCGTCGTGCCCTTCCAGAAATCGAAACCATAACTCGGATTATAATGCTGAAAAATAAGGGTCATGATATCACCATGCGTACCGATTACGACCTTTTTCCCCCTGTGCTCGCCTAACATTTGTTCAATGGTGTTAATAGCCCTCTTCTGAGCCTGAATACCAGACTCTCCACCTGGAAAAGCAAAGGTGGCATCACGATACAGCTGCCGCTTAGCTCCATGAAAATCATCATGTTTTACGTGGGAACAAGACAGCGTACGCTCACGTAAATCTTCCTCAATGAATACAGACCTCCCGCACAAGTCAGCCAGACGCTGAATGGTATACACAGCCCTAAGATAAGGACTGGAGCAAAAAACCTCCATGTCCTCTTTGTGCAAAAGCTGAGCGACCTTTTCCGCGTCCAAATTCCCTTGTTCAGTCAGTCCACGTTCGCGCTCTTGACCTTCGATGAACCTGGATTCTGCATGTCGCACAAAATACAAGCTTGTGTAAGCTTCTGCGCTCATGCATCTACTCCGCCCTTCTTCTCGATCACAATCAGACAGGTGCTGTCAGGCAAGGATACAGGTTTACCCTTCTCATCCATAAAAATAATCCGATCTGCCAAAGCTTCAGTATACCCTTCTTGCAGGAAATGACGTAGCATGATGATATCCGCTTGCTCCCCTAACGTGTCGCGTATGCATTTCTCATAAGCTTGCGGTGTGAATATACCAAACTGCTCCTGAACTTCATGCACATAGGCTTCCTCCCCCCAAGTATACGTGTACAAAAACTCCATCGCATCATTAATTGGCATAATCACCTCATCATCGGATAGACGCTCGTAACTGATCCCGCGCCCTTTAAAGTCAGTTGCATAACGTTCCAGCCTGCTCAATCCATCCGGCTCAATGAATCGAATTCGTCGTTTCTGTGACTCCGGTTCGCTCATAATACCATCTCGAATAAGGATTCTTCCGCCCGGCGAGAGCACCTGAAAAGCACTTTGCAGCGCAGCCGCCACCGTATCTGTATTAAATCTGCGCCCGTGACGCTCAATATATGAATACAACTCATGCAGGATAGAGGAAAAGATCACCGTATCCACTGTTCCCGGCTCCACATACTGATCCAGTTGCAGCGCATCCCCTTTCATCACATGCCAGCGATGAGACTCCCGTTGCTTCTTGCGTTCCAGCGCTTCGATCACGTTGGCCGAAATATCGATGCCGATCGCTTCAACCTCGGGCTTCTCCTGCTCAATCAAATCCAGCAACACACCGCCACCCGGGCCGATATCAAGTACACGTTTGCCCACCATATAGTCGAGTAGCACTTTTTTGTAGTCTCCCGAGCTATTCATATCCGAAAGGTACGTCTCCTCGTTGTGGAACCGATCATACGCATCCCGTCGCAGGCCAAACAGATCAAATAAAAGCAGTACCGCCTGTTCGTACAACGGAGATTTCTCTGCTTCAATGCAAAAAGCAATCAATTTTTCGGCCGCAGGCGAGAATTCAAAGGTTACAAACAACGTATCGGGCAGATCGGGATACCGCTCAATCCGATGCCCCAGATGCGGATAAGGCAACTGCTCGCCAGCGGTAATCTGTTCCCATGAATACTGCTCCAGATATTTTTCAATCATACGTTTCTTGTAAATATTCAGCTTTTTGACACCCTTATAGTCGTAATACATCGTGTTCATTAACGGTTCAAAGCTGATATGACGTATAGAGTTCAATGAAGAGTCCTTTGAATGCCCCTCTATTTCCTTCTCCCACTCTTCGCTATGAAGTGCAAGTAAAAACACCTTGACCATCTCTTCCAACGAAAAATCCCGCATGGCTGACTCCACATACCACAATGTACGTGAAGCAAGAGCAGACAGTTGTTGCTCCACAGGAAACTGTTGTTTCAGCTTGGCATACGTTTCATCCATCGCCTCACCTTGCCGGATTGAATTACTTCTTAGGCGAGATAATCGCTCCTTCACGCTCCAATCTGTATGTTCCGTTCCTGACACAATCCAGTCCACAATTTGCTCTACTTCATCCTGAACCTGCTCCCAAAGACCAGAATCAACCGCTCCAATAATACATTGGTTCAGAGCCATTAACAGAATACGAAGTTCACCACCAGTAACCCAGCCTTCAGAAATCAAAGCACGCAACGGTGTATTCTCAGCGTACGGAATTTCCCCCCGTATGTATTGCCCAATCAGTCCATGTGTTGATATTAAAATACGAATGATCTCCTGTCTCGGCGAGGCTGCCGATTCCAGTCCATTTTCTTGCTCTGTAGTATATCGATGATATAGCTGAGCCGAGCCAATATTATGTACAAACAGGTTAATGCCCTGCTGTTGCCACGTTCTGCGCTGTTCCAGTGAACCCCCTTTTGCCGTTTCCGACCAGGACAGCACCTCTTCCAGCAGTTCCCGAATCCAGAACGAAAGCTGCATTCCATCCAGCATGCGAAGTGTACGCTCGGTGTAATCCAATACCGCATTTGTCTTCTGAAGCTCGGCAATGGAGTGAATGCGCTCCAGATTAATTCGCGGCTTCTCCGCCGCGACTAACCATTGCAGCCATTGCGGCTCTTGTTGTTCTTTTTGCAAATGTTGTTGTTGGGTCTTTCCTGATTTATAACGTTGAATCACTTCCAGCGCGTGCAGCATGGATTCTCCACCCTCTTTATTTTCATGATGTTGTATGATCCTTTTCATCCAGCAAGCGCAGTCTGTCCCGCACAAACTGAAGGAGATACTCCTCTTCCGAGAAAGGCAAGCTTTCGTCCAAACGTGCCGCAGCAACAGGTAACATCCAGGCATCGCTCTGCCCACGTTTGATCCCGGAAAGAGCGATGTAATGTGCTATATACTGCTCCAATATCAAATTTCGAGCTTGCTCGAATCCTTCCTGAATAGCAGGTTCCGCATCGTCTGGCAGCTTGCCGCTCTTTAATATTACCCATGTCCTGGCCACATCACCCGCAGGATCACCTGCCATGCCAGTCATCCAGTCTATGACACAATGTTGTTCTCCGTCCTTGCTTAGCATTACATTATCAGGATGATAATCACCATGGCAAATCGCCCGTTGTTCAGGCAATACGGACAAATAGTGAATCAGTCGTTCGTGTTCAAGATCGGAGAAGAGCGATACGCGCAGCATCGCGTGCTCCAGAATCTTTTTCTGAGAAGGCAATAAGTTACCCTCATCCTGTACCATGTGCACTTTATAATGAGTTGCCGCCATGATGTAGGATAGATGTTCCAGCAATTCCGGTTGCTGAATCATCAGCGATAACAATGTTGTTCCCTCAAACCGCTCAAATAGAATACCCGTACGTGTAGCATGATGCATTTGTTTCACAGCACGAGGAACGGGCAACCCCTTTTCATATACCCACTGACTCATGCGATATTCATTCTGTACCGCTTCTCCTGAGAACCCTGTCCGGTATAATTTTAAAATAAGATCATCTGCATAATGGTAAATCTCCGCCGTTCTTCCTTGTCCAATCAGCTTCATCTGCTTATCCCCCTGAGTACGTGAGATTTTTTGCTAATCAAAACTCAATGCCTCTGACTTTGGAAAAAATGATCATATCTACCCATGCATCTGTGCGATCTCGTTTTATCCTGCGCAATATTCCTTCTTGTGTGTAACCGAGCCGTTTAGCTACACTGGCACTGCGAACATTTCGGGCATCACAACGAATTTCAAGCCGATTGGCCTGCAGATGTACTATGGCAAACTGTTCGATCCCCCGCACAGCCTCTGCAACCAAACCTTCGCCCGACCGGGAGGTCCGCACCCAGTAACCAATCTCGAAAGAGCGTGCACTCCAGTCCATCCGGTGTAGACCGCTACTGCCCACAAACTCATCTGTAGCTTTATCGCGTAAGTGTAACATGAGGTCACTGCGTTCCAAAAATTGTAGTCTGGCTTTACGTACAGAAGCTTCTGACTCCTCTAATGTAGGAATGTTCTCTGCAAAAGGTAACCACGGCCGCAGCTCTTTCACACTTTCCCGAATCGCTTCATTAACATCAGCGCCATCACCCCACTGCGGTGAGCGAATCGTAAGACGTTCCGTATCAAAGCTCTCCGGAAATTCAAGCATCACGGGATCAACCGCACCATAATCTGTCATAAATCTATTCCTCCACCTGAAAGATCGAATCAATAATTAGCGGTAGCTGATCTCTGACAGAAACGGCCCCAAGAACAGACCGGGCGTGCATTCCCTGTTCTTCTCCAAAAACGTCAAGCATCAGATCCGAGAACCCATTCAGTACCTTATGATGTTCCTGATAGGAAGCCGAAGCGTTGATGAAGCCCTGCACTTTAACTACCCTTTTAACTCGATCAAGCGAACCTAGCACATCCCGAACAACTGCGAGCACCTCAAGTCCTGCATTCCGGGCAAAATCATATCCCTGTTCTGTCGTAAATTCCACGCCAAGCTTGCCGCGTTCATCCGTAGCCGGTCCTTTTCCTGATACATACATCATGCCATTTACAATGACAGCATTCGCATATTTCCCCGCAGGAGAACTGGATTGCGGTAGCGTGATTCCTAGTTCCTGTAGTCTGGCTTCGATTATGTTCATCATCAGGCTCCTTCTCTATTTTAGTCATGCATTCGTTGAATTCTTTCCCTACCTCACTATAGTTAACTCATCAGTTAATTGTTGTTTATGTTTTTTTAATTCCATCCCGTCCATTGTACTCCTGCCTGTAAGTTCTTGGCGACATCTGAACCGAGCGTTTGAACATCTTGCCAAAATGCGAAAAATTGCCGAATCCCGCCAGCAAAGCAATATCGGTCACCGACTCTTCACTCTCACGCAGTAATCGCTGGGCCTCCTTCACTCGCAGTAAATTCAGATAATCGCTAAATGTAAAACCCGTCGTTTGTTTGAACAACCGGCTTAGATAATGAGGACTAATCCTAAACTTGTCTGCCACCTCCGGCAGCGTAACCGGATTCTGATAATTCTCATTCAGATAACGGACAACGACCTGAATCTTGGGGTGAAGGACAGGGTCCTGATCATCCGACTGTGTACGTGCTAGATGACGGTGACGGTACGTGTGTAGCAACAGCTCCAGCGTACGGTGACGTAGCAACATTCCACTCCCCTCATCGGGATTACGCATTTCTCGGACCATTTCTGCCACAATCTCTTCTGTCACCTTGGCGACCTGAGCGGGGAATCTCACAATCGGTATGTCCCAGCGAAAGGGCTCCGTTAACCCTTCTGTGAGCTCACTCGTGACCGCCATAGCGGCAAACAGTTCAGGTTGCAGGTACAGCACAATTCGTTCGTGGTCCGGCATTCCACTTTCCAGTGTTTTGTGCACTGTATTGCGGTCTACAAATACCAAGTCACCTGCTTTGACCAGATACGAACGATCTTTGATAAAATAAATGCGCTCCCCAGAAAGCAAATAATACAACTCATAATGGTCATGAAAATGATCATTAGGCATAGAGTAATATCCGATCCGGCGATCGTATTCCATATGTAATAAATCCGTTGCATCATGATAATCTGCACGAATGGCTTCGGTCATGTTACTCTCTCCTTTTTCACAATTATAGCAAAATATGCGGCATTTGAAAGCGGTTACGCATAAAATGCGGTGAAAGAAGTGCTCCTTTGTTATAGTCTAAACCTACATTCAAGGAGGCGATATACGTGGGGAACAAAAAACGTTATGTATTAGTCGGAACTGGTGGTCGTGCTGAATTTTTCTATGGTGCTTTGACCCGGGATTTTAGCGCAACTTCCGAACTTGTCGGCTTTTGTGATATCAATCAAGTACGTATGAACTATGCGAATAAGTTGCTGCGAGAAAAATATAACTATGCTGAGGTGCCTACATACCTGGCAGATCAGTTTGACCAGATGATTGAGAACGAGAAGCCCGACTACGTTATCGTGACAAGCGTGGATCGGACTCACCATAAATACATCATTCGAGCAATGGAACTCGGCTGTGACGTTGTTACGGAGAAACCGATGACTATCAATGAAGAGAAATGTCAGGACATTCTGGATGCTGTGAAACGTACCGGACAGAACGTACGCGTGACATTCAACTATCGTTATGCACCGCATCACACGAAAATACGCGAGCTTATTCTGAACGATACCATCGGCAAAGTGACTTCTGTGCATTTCGAATGGCTACTGAATACCCGTCACGGTGCGGACTATTTCCGCCGCTGGCACCGGGATAAGCGTAATAGTGGAGGTCTGCTGGTTCACAAATCGACGCATCACTTCGATCTCGTAAACTTCTGGATTGGCTCACAGCCAGATACTGTCTTTGCGTTTGGAGATTTGATGTTCTACGGCAGAGAAAATGCCGAGGATCGCGGGGTTACTCAATTCTACAACCGTGCTACAGGTAATCCGCTCGCACAGGATGATCCATTTGCACTGCATCTGGATTCTGATGACCACCTGAAATCGATGTATCTGGATGCCGAGACTGAAGATGGATACCAGCGGGATCAAAGTGTATTTGGTGAAGGAATCAACATTGAAGATACGATGGGTGTTCTTGTCCAATATCGGAACAAGGCAATCTTGACGTACTCCCTTGTTGCTTATCAGCCGTGGGAAGGTTACCGCATTGCGATCAACGGCACTAAAGGCCGTATCGAAATGAGCATTATCGAACAATCCTACGTCAATTCCCTGGGTGACAAAAGCAAGGAAGGCGCTTTGATTGGCAAAACACTGCGTGTACTTCCGATGTTCGGCTCACCTTATGACGTTGAAGTCGAGGAAAAGGAAGGCGGCCATGGCGGAGGAGACCCTGTACTGCTCAATGATCTGTTCGGCGCACCATCAGAAGATCCGTTCCATCGTGCAGCCAATCATGTGGATGGCGCCCGCTCGATTTTGACAGGCATTGCAGCCAATCGTGCGATTGCAACAGGCCTTCCCGTTAAAGTGGATACTCTGGTGCAATTCTAATAAATTGCACGGATAAAGGCATCGGATTAGAGACCTTGTATCTTTAATCTGATGCCTTTTCTGATTTTCATTTCATTGCACATTCTATTTCACATCCCATCGTACATCTCACGTACGTTGCACCCCGGCATCAACATGGGCTGTCAAGTATTCACCTTCCTCCTTGCTCCGTTCATATACTAGGTATAAATGATGAACGGAGGATAAATTATGAGCTGGCAGCATCTTCGTACAGGCAAAACACTCCAGCAACGGTTGGCCCAATTCCAGGGACATCTTGCTGAGCTTAACGCCCCGCGTTCCGGTCTGGAGCCTGGACGCATCCGTCGGGTATTCCCTCGTAATTTTGTCAAAATCAATCATCAATTATTTATTCCGCTTAGCCTGAATTCCATTCGTGTGTTCAACATTCCACGTACACAGCGAGGGATACGGGTTGGCATTCGTACAACATTTCCTTCCCGCAATGCATTCCGAAATATTAGACTGGTTGGCGTTGGACTCAATTATATTGAGGTACAAGGCAAAGGCAGAGTTCCTTCACGTATTCTGTTTCCGCTTTCCAGCGTGGAGTCCATCTATCGCCCTAGCAAGCGAACCTTGAAGCGGAAACGTGGTTGTATTCGTCGTAGATAGATCAGAACGAGCTGAAAGAGCTACCCCAGTTAGATGACTAAACAACAAGCCCATGAGAAAAAAACGGTGAGAATCGGTTGTCTCCGCTTCTCACCGCGAGGCTAGATGCGTACATTGCTACGCATGCTTGCTGTATTTATTCATATCTTAGAACACGTTCGCTCCATCGAATCAAATACCTGTCCAGACATCCTTGGCATAACGACCTTGTTCTTGAAGCTGATTAAGCCAGGCTTCTGCCTCTTCTACAGTCTTACCTTGAGTGTCTGCATAAGCATGTTTTAGCGTTGTTTCCACATCAGGAGCCATTTTACTGCCATCTCCGCAGATGTATAGATGCGCCCCGTTTACCAGCAAAGGAATTAACAGATGTGCATCCTCTTTCATCCGATGTTGCACATAACATTTGTCTTCCCCTTGAATCCTGGAGAAAGCTGTATGAAGCTGTACAAGCCCCTCCTGCTCTGCCATTTCCAGCTCGTTTTTGTACAAATAATCATGCTCCGGATTGCGGCAGCCAAAATACAGATGCGCTTCACCAACTGGCTCGCCTCGTTCCTTCATCACATGTCTCGCTTGCAAGAAACCACGGAATGGAGCTACCCCTGTTCCCGGACCCACCATAACGATCGGCACGTCTGATCTTTCAGGCAATTGGAAGCCGGATTCCGGTGTACGGACAAACATCACAACCTCGTCACCAGTCTTCAGATCAGCCAGATAATTGGAAGCAATGCCTTTATATATCCCTTTTCCACTCCAGGCAGATGCCTTTACGACACTTACCGTTATGCTCGCTTGCGCTGCTTGTACCCGTGGTGAGCTGGATATGGAATAGTATCTGGCCTTCAACGAAGGCAATAATGCAAGAAAACGTTCAAATGGCAATTCACATGCTTCATATTTCTCCAGATAGTCCAGCATGGTTATCCGTTTGCCACGAACTTCCTTCATATATGATGTCTCATCCAAGAGCGCTTCAAGTTCCTTCTTGTGTGGAGGGCAGACCGTATATGCAGCAAGTTCCCTTAATTGCGCACGTGTTGCGGCCTCTTGCAATTCCACACTGTGGCTGAGCAGATCGTACAAGTTCACTGGCCGTTGCAATGGCAGATGCGCCGCGCTTCTCCCCGATGCATCCAGTACCAGATGCTCTGTTCCGGTGAAACCGTAACGACGCAGCACACGCTCCACAAGCTCTGGTGGATTTTGCGGCAGAACGCCAAGATGGTCACCTTCCTTATAAGTGATGCCCTCCGGCAGCTTAATCTCCAGATGTCTTGTGCTTCGCTCGCTCCCTTCATCATGAAGCTCCCGATTCTCCAGCACGGTTGCAACATGAGCTTCATAGGTTTCAACCAGCGGAGTAACCGCTCTGCCACTAACAAATTGTACCGACAGGGAGCTGTGTTCACTTTTTGATCCCGTATTCAGATTCAGTTCCAGCGTTCGTGCAAGATCAGGCCATAACTGTTCCGTCCAATCCTCGACCTGCTTCTCGAAATCCCCGCTGGCATCTGACTCTCCCAGAGAGGATAAACGCTTGGCTCCCCGTAAGGCCAGCTGTTCATCAATCAAACGTGGAATTCGCTGATACGTGCTAGCCCAGTTGTGATCACCGCATCCAAGAACCGTATATTTTACGCCCTCGAATTCCTTCTGATCTGCATGCTGAATCCACTCTACAAACGTTCTGGCATTGCTTGGCGGCTGACCATTATACGATGCGCTGACAATGATGACAGCTCCTTCTTTAGGCAGCCTACCGACGCGATCATCCAGCGCAGCCACTTCACTGCGGAAACCTTGGTGTATCGCGGTATCCGCTATTTCGCGAGCGATCCCTTCAGCCGTCCCGAGATTCGAACCGTAGAGTACAAGCAAGGGAGTATCGTGTGCTTCTACAGCACCTTGTTCATCCTTTTTCACTGTGTTAGCAGGCTCTTGTATAGCCACACCAGGTACAGCCATCACAGGCTGACCTCCACGCGAACGTACACGAATGATGAATTGATCGGGTTTAAGTGTCAATGTCTCTTTGACTTTTAACTGATAATTCATATGATCGATGAAGTCAAAATGTTTCAGGACCATGCCCAGCACAAGCGTCGCTTCCTGAAGCGCAAACTGCTGACCAATACATGCGCGTTGACCGTTGCCAAACGGCTTATACGCGTTATGCGGTACTTTGCTTGGGTCTTCGAAACGTTCAGGGCGAAACTCCTCTACATCATCCCCCCATGCCTCACGGTCACGGTGCAACTTGGGAATGAGCACACTGACACTGTCCCCTTTTTGAAGCGGGTATTGTCCGCCGAGCATTGTATCTTCTTTTGCATATAACGAAAATGCTGGCGCGGTTGGCCACAATCGAAGTGCTTCACTCAGTACCATACGTATATATTTCAATTGACGAACTTGATTGTACGTTGGCACCGGGTCTTTCAGAATCGCATCTGCTTCCGCCTGGGCTTTCGCGAGCTTATCCGGGTTTTTCATCAGGTAGTACACGGCAAACGATAACAAACCACTCGTCGTTTCATGCCCTGCAATTAGAAATGTAATAATCTGATACCGGATATTTTCATCATCCAGCGTTTCGCCTGTCTCCGGGTCCTTGCCGCTAAGCATGTGAGAGAGCAGATCATCTGCCCCTTCCTGAGGCTGCGCTTTACGCTCTGCAATGATGTGATCCACTAGCGAGAACATGGAACGGATATCCTGTTCGAATTGTTTCTTTTTACTGATCATCAATTTGTCCTGCAAACGCAGACGTTGCAACGAACTCATGGATTCGTCCAATGCACGTACCATGCTTGTAATGAATGGATGTGGCTCTTCGCGGTAGAAGCTGTTAAAGCGATAGTTAAACCCACATAAACCAATGGTGTCTAACGTCAAACGAGTCATATCATCCGGCACATTCACCGTTTCATCGGGATTAAGTCTGGACCACTTCTGCACAAGTTGCACGGCAAGATCCACCATTTTGTTATGATAGCCCTGCATCGCACGTTGACTAAAACTTGGAAGCAACACATTATGTGCCTTTTTCCAGTTCGGCTCGTCCGTCCAGCTGGTAAAGAGTCCATCCCCGGCAAAAGCACGTACCTTCGCAAGCGGGGCCCATACTCTTTTATCAAATTTGGACTCATCCGTCACTTCGGCTACATATTTCTCACTTGAAATATAAAGCTCACTTCGTCCAGGGTAATCCATGCGAAAAATAGGCCCATACTCGCCTGCCAGCTTAACCAAGGACTGGGTCGGCTCATCAAAATTCAACTGCGGCAGATTGCCCAGTGGACCGTACGTTTTGGGCTGAGGCACTGAAATAGATGACATAGCTCTCACTCCTTCTTTCTCTCCAAATGTAAATAATGAGTCCTGAAGCATAGTGCGTTGAATCAGATTTCAGTTGAATCCATCTTTTATTCACGTGTGTGTAGTGTGTAATATGTCATACCCAAAACCAACTGACCAGAATCGTAATTCGGTCAATTTCGAGTAAAAAAAATGGGCATTTCTCTATGTCTATCTTTACCATATCATTTCCAGTTACAATCTTCAACTGCCCTAAAGTCTCAGTTTCTCTTTCGGCATCCTCACTTCCAAAAAAAACAAAAACTGTCCTCAGCAGAAAATCTACCTTAAGGACAGTTCTATGTTTACAATTGCTCTACGTTTCAGGCGGGCTAGAGATCAGCTGGCTAACCGACAATTAAACCATACACAATCCCTGGGCCATGAACTCCGATGGTTAAATCATTTTCGATATCGGATGATCGGCTGGGACCCGAAATAAAATGAATGCCTGCTGGTAGCTGCGCTCTTCCTGCTTCGTCAAAACGGTTCAGTGTCTCTCCAAGCCTTGTATGCAGCCGTTCAAGCGGAATAATCAGAATCAGCACGGTCGGCAGTAGGCTGACTGAACGTCCTTTCTCCGGGGAAGAGAGGACAGTGACTGAGCCAGTGTACGCTGTGGCGTAATCCGCCATGACTACACCGATATCCGCTTCGGCTGCTCGGGCTCGCCAGTCTACGTCCGGAGCACTGTTCCAAACGGATACTTGTACATTGGGAAGCTGTTCCTCCAGTCCCAGATCCGTAAGAGCTTGCTCATTCTGGCGAATTAGATATTTAGCGCTTAATTCATGTGCTTTATTGCCTATAAACCCTGCTACTTCTTCCATATTTGACATTCGGGCAATATGAGCACCGACGCTAACAAAGTTATCCGTAAACGCCTGTATTCGCTGTTCCTCATCCCATTCCAGTTCATTCCAGAAGTCCGGGGAACCTCGAAAAGCATGGATCGGTGCATGAAGCTGTCTAGGTCTTTTCAACTTGGTGGCGATATCGTCCATGAACTTCTCCTGTCTACGCCTTGACTTTTCCTCCATGGATGCAAGCCATTGCTGATGTTCACTTCCCATGCTTCGAACCTCCCTCCCCGCGATCACGCACAATCTGTTGCATACGCTCTCGTACAGATGTATCCATAGCAGTATGTTGCTGCTGATTCAACTCTTGATCCAGACTGTTCCACTGTTGTCGGAAGGACTTTTTCGCGAGACTGGGGGCTACTCTATACGTATTCCAGCCTTTAAGCGGGCCAAGCTTCAGTGAAATACCATTATTGCGCACAACTGCTTTTTGTCCGATCTGTCCGAGCCGAATAGCAAGAGCGAAACGTTTGGAGTTTGCCGCAACCGCCGCAAAGCCCTTCATGCCCATCGTTTCCAGCTTATTTCCATGTCCGTCTTCCACCTTACGTCTCCGTAAATATACAAGCATGTCATGCAGTGGAATCTTAACGGGACAAGCTTCATAACAAGCACCGCACAGACTTGAGGCGCTCGCAATATCGTTCCACTCCTCAATGTTACCGTTTAATGCAGGAGTCAGCACCGCCCCAATCGGTCCACTGTAGGTTCCACCGTAAGCATGACCGCCAATGTGCCGATATACCGGACAAGCGTTAAGGCATGCCCCGCAGCGAATACAGTTAAGTAGTTCCTGGAACTCGGGATCTCCGAGTTGTAAAGATCGTCCATTATCTACGATAATGATATGCATCTCATCCGGACCATCTGCATCTGCCGAGCGACGAGGACCTGTAATGCCTGACATGTACATCGTGAGCTTTTGTCCAGTGGCAGAGCGTGGCAGCAAGGTTGCCATGACTTCAAGATCTGCCCATGACGGAATAATGCGCTCCATGCCCATAAGTGTAATCTGTGTTTTTGGCACGGTAGATACCATACGGGCATTGCCTTCATTTTCAAATAAAACCATCGAACCGGTCTCCGCAATCGCAAAATTGCAACCTGTCAGACCAATATCAGCCTCCAAAAATTTCTCGCGCAGCTTTTTGCGGACGAATCCGGCAAGGACCGTCGTATCTGGTTCCAGTACCTCTCCGGCTTCCTTGGATAATAACTCCGCAATTTGATATCTGTTTTTGTGAATGGCCGGTATAACGATGTGGGACGGCGCTTCACCCGCCAGCTGTATAATGTATTCGCCAAGATCGGTTTCAATGGCTTCTATGCCTGCAGATTCTAGCACATGGTTCAGATGTACTTCCTCGGACACCATGGATTTGGATTTCACCACACTTGTAGCTTGCTTGTGGGCGGCAATATCAAGGGCAATGGAAGCCGCTTCCGCTGAAGTATCTGCAAAATGAATATGCACTCCGTTCGCACGGGCGTTGTTCACGAACTCATTCAAGTAATAATCGAGATGTGCGATTGTATGCAACCGAATCTGGCGTCCACGCTCCCGCCATTCTTCCCAGTTGCCGTGCTCTTCCGACGCAGCTTTCTTGCCATTACGCAAACGTTCTGTTGTGAACTTGACCGCTTTACGGAGAAAATCATCATTCAGTGCCAGACCCGCACGGGATTTGACCGTTTCATCCATAACACCAGGTTGGCTCATCGTGTCTGCACCCCCTCATATAAAAGTTCAGCCAGATGCATCACTCGCACAGGTTCATTTCGGTGCCGCAGATTGCCCGCAATATTCATCAGACAAGCCATGTCTAGCCCAACGAGAACTTCGGCTTGTGTTTCTTTCACATGATCCACCTTCTCGGTCACCATCGCCCCTGAAATATCCGACATTTTAATCGCAAACGTACCTCCGAATCCGCAGCAATCCTCTGCATGAGGTAATGGAACCAGTTCAAGCCCTTTCACGTTGGACAGCAAGGCTAGCGGTTCGTCCTTCACCCCAAGCAGACGACTGCCATGGCAGGACGGATGGTAGGTAACTTTATGCGGAAAATGCGCGCCCAGATCTGTTATACCTAACACCTGTACTAGAAATTGTGTGAACTCGTAAGCCTTGGCCTCAAGGCGCTTCGCTTTATCCAGCCATTCCGGCTTATCTACAAACAGCTCCGGATAATGATGAATCATATATGTGCATGAACCTGACGGACAGACCACAAAATCACTGTCATCAAACGCTTCTAATATCGTCTTGGCAGCTACCCGGGTCTCATCCCAATATCCACTGTTATACGAGGGCTGACCACAACAGGTCTGCACCTGCGGAAATTCCAGCCGAATGCCATGTGCGGCCAGCAATCGAACCATTGCCTCTCCCACTCGGGGGTATATGGCATCACTGAGACAGGTTATAAACAAGGAGACTTTCATCATTACACACTCCAATAAACAAATTATTTCATGTCAACGCCTGGTTATCGTTACACTGTGCGAATCAGCAATTGGTAGTTACTGCACAAGGAAATCTGCTCTTCGGTCAAAGATTGATCCGTAATAATCGTGTGCACCTCATCCAGTCCGGTCACACGAGCGAAAGCCCTCAGGCCAAACTTGCTCGCATCAGCCAGCAGGATCACCTGATCTGCAATGCCTACCATCTTCTGTTTTAATCTGGCTTGAAGCTCATTGGATTCGCTGATGCTACCGCTTTCAAGATACACGCCCTTGCAGGATAAAAAAAGTTTGTCCACATGATACGTTTCGAGAGAACGCTCTGCGAGTGGTCCAACAAAGGATAATGAGCGAGCAGCCAGCTGCCCTCCAGTAGAAATCACCTCGATGTTGTCCCGACTGCTGAGTTCGGTGGCAACTTGAATCGAGTTGGTCAGCACCGTTAATGGCATATCCGGCATGTTCGCCGCCATATAACCTGCTGTTGTACTGGCATCCAGCAAAATGCGATCTCCCGCCACGATTAGCGCCAATGCCGCATCAGCAATCCGTTTCTTCTCCATTGCATGTGTCGTTTCCCGTATTCGGTAAGGAATCTCTGGCTGATCCTCCTTGACACTCACCGCTCCGCCGTGTGATCGGCGCAGCCGACCAGCCTCTTCTAACCGATCTAGATCACGGCGAATCGTCTCCTCGGTTACCCGGCAACGTTCACTAAGCTCAGATACTCGCATGCTGCCCTTAATATTGACTAGTTCTACAATCCGGTCATATCGTTCTGCCGCGAGCATGCTACACCTCACTCCCGGTTTCTGTACCCGGCGATAAGGCCGTTATTCGCAAAAATCGTTCATAGGCTTCTGCCCAAGCCGACCTGTCTTGCGGTTCATATTCCTTTACCGGGAATGAATCGCGAATAGCCCGGCGCGCTTCCCAAATATCCTTAAACGTTCCCCTCGCGATCCATTGCACAGCCATATTGCCGATTGCACTTCCCTCCGCTGGCCCTGCCCATACAGGCTTGCCGATAGAGTTCGCTGTCCACTGGCATAATAACTCATTCTGAATGCCGCCGCCCACCATATGCAGTCCGCCGAATGTTTTCTCTGACAGCTGCTCTGTCCATTCCAGAACCCTTCTATACTTCAAAGCAAGACTCTCCAGAATGGCCCTGGCTATACTGCCCTGATCCTCTGGCACACGCTGTCCTGTTTTCTGGCAATACTGCCGAATGCGCTCTGTCATATTGCCAGCAGGCAGAAACAACGCATCATCCGGGTCGAAAAGGCTTGCAAACGCCGGAGCTATCTCAGCCTTCGCAAGGAGTGAGCCATAGCTGATCCCTTGCCCTTCACGTTCCCATTGCCGCATACATTCCTGCAAAATCCAGAGGCCCATAATGTTTTTGAGTAAACGATATGTGCCACCTGCACCACCTTCATTCGTAAAATTCAGTTCCATGCTCTCCGCACTGATGACGGGCTGATCCAGCTCAGTACCCATCAGGGACCACGTTCCACAGCTTAGATAAGCAAAGCTTGTTTCCGTGGCTGGAACCGCTACCACAGCCGAACCGGTATCATGCTCTGCTACAGCCAGGATGGGAATCGACGCAAGTCCGATATCATTACATATACTGCTGCGTAATTGTCCAACAGTTCTCCCCGGTAGGACTACATCCCCGAACCATTGGTCAGAAACACCAATATGAGCGAGAAGTTCACGATCCCATTGTCCAAGTACAGGATTGTATAACTGTGTTGTTGTAGCATTGGTGAACTCATTTACCGCTTCTCCAGTAAGAAAATACCTTAATAAATCAGGGATCATTAGAAAACGCTCCGCTTCGCGCAGCAATGGAGAAGCACTCCGCTTAAGTGCCGCGAGTTGATACAATGTATTAAATGGTAGAAACTGTATCCCCGTGCGCTCGAAAACTCGCTTAGCTGTTAACTCCTGACAAACCGTATCCATCACACCGTTAAACTGTGTGTCACGATAATGATAGGGATTACCAAGTAGTTCACCGTTGCTACCAAGCAAACCAAAATCTACACCCCAAGAATCAATTCCCAAACTCTCTGGCACTTCACCTTGCTGTTTTATAAGCGTCAAGCCCTGCAGTACTTCATGATGTAGCCGCAAAATATCCCAGTGCATCCGGTCACCAATCTTCACGGGCTCGTTTTTGAACCGGTGAATTTCACGGGTTTCGATCCCTCGATCATTCAGATGACCGAGTATCGCTCTGCCGCTTCCTGCACCCAAATCATAAGCCAGCACACTCACTGCTCTTCCACCTTCCAGTTATTATTGTCTTCATATTCGCTATTATCTTTATTTTACAACTAAATGACTGTTTGTTTTTCTTTGTTTAATACTGTTTTGCTTTATTTTAAGAGTATACCATCATTGTAAACGTTTGAATACCCATGAATTCGCTTTCCTCATTACAAAACAAAAAACGACTCACTCCCTTTAGGGAGGAGCCGTAGCTTTATTTTTTTACATATAAAACTGTCCACTCTCCGCTCCGGCTTGCCCGGACTGAGGCTGAATATCTCGCTCAAAATGTTTAAAACGTGTACCCTGATAGGTTAACATGCCTCGATCCTGCTCCACCAGCATACCGTAATTTTGACCACCTACATTTAACTCAAGTCGTTCCCCATTGTCGAACTCAAAGGTTGCATAATAACTCGTTGTTGCACTGCTGTCCCCACTTCCACCACTGACCTCCGTTCGTTTTGTAACGACTCTGGAATGTAAGGTAAGGACAGCTGCAGCATTGTTGGAAGACCAGGTTCGCACACCTGAGAAGATGGCATATACGATGCCGCATGCCACAACCAGAAACACGATGCCGATCAAAATAGGCACGATCGTGCCCATTGCTCCAAGCTCGCTGAACCCAGAAAAAAAACCACTCTGATTGCCTTCAAAACCCGGCACGCCACTCATATCATCGAATCCACCAAAGCCGTCTACACTTAAATGGCCTACTGACGAAAATATGCCCGTAACCGCCATAACGCATCGATCCTTTCCCCACGCAAAATAACACCTTTTCTTTTCTTTTCTTTTCTTTTCTTTTTTCCTTCTTTCTCCCGTTCACATCGTGATACATTGGCAGACAACCCGCTCTGCCTTGTCCCTATACTATATGAGCCGAATCAGGAATACAGACGTTCAAGTTCGTCCACAAGACTGCCGACATAAGCCACTGCAGTGCGGATTGGTTCAGGACCGGACATATCAACACCTGCAAGCTTCATCAATTCCTGCGGTGCGAGACTGCCCCCGGATTTGAGCGCTTCAAGCCAGCGGTCCACGGCGGGTTGCCCTTCCTCTCTAATCTTCTGTGCAGCTGCTGTTGACGCCGTTAAACCTGCTGCATACGTGTACGGATACAAGCCCATATAATAATGCGGCTGTCTCATCCACGTCAGCTTGGCACCTTCGTCCACTACCAGCTCTGGCCCCCAGAATTCGGAAAGGATCGCACCTTTCAGCTCACTTAACGTCTTAGCAGTAATTGGCTTATCGTTCGACGCGAGTGCATATACCCTACGCTGTAGTTCGCCTTCCAGCAGATGTGTAACAAAGTTATGATAGTACGTATTCAGCAATTGCAAAATCACCCAACGTCGCATTCTCGGATTTTCAGAACGATTCAACAGATGATCCGCCAGCAACATTTCGTTCATTGTCGAAGGTGCTTCTATAAAATAAAGAGACGGCCGCGTATTCGTAAGCCTCTGATATTTGCCAGCTAGCATAAAATGACCCGCATGCCCCACTTCATGCGCCAGTGTAAACGCTCCGCGCATGTTATTCGCCCAAGAGATTAAGATGTAGGAGTGCGCGCCATAGATGGAGGAACAGAACGCTCCAGTCGATTTACCTGCATTGTCCGCGTAATCTACCCAGCGATCATTAAAGGCTCGTTCAACAATCTCCCCATATTCCGGCCCCAGTACATCGAGCGCCTCACGGATCAACGTGCACGCTTCATCATAGGTAATCGCCGGACTGAATTCGGCATCCAGCGGAGCCTTGAGATCACAGAACATCAGCTTGTCGAGTCCGAGCTCACGTTTTTTTAGCGCAGCCAATCTGCGCATATGCGGCGCTAGCTCTTTTTGAATAATATCAAGAACATTATTGTACATTTCCTTGCTCACTTGCTGTGGAGCTAATAACATGTCCGTCACGTCTTCATATCCACGTAGACGGGATAACACCACTTGTTTTTTGACCTCAGCAGCATATCCTTCAGCAAAGGTATTTTTGTATTGATTCAACGTTTCACTAAAAGAGGCATAAGCGGAACGACGCAACTTGGTATCCGGTGACATCTCGTAATTATTTTCGTAAAAAGACCACGATAATGGACGTGCTTGATCCTCACCATCACACACCTCATCAAAGGTCATATCCGCCAACTTACCGCGTTGATAGATTCGATAGGGGGAATCCAGCACTTCACCAAGTGAAGCAAGCACTTTCTCGGTTTCAGGCGAGAGTCGATGAGCTTTTTCTTCAATAAGTCTCTCCAGGCTACGCTTGTACGGTTCGAGACCCGGTAGTTCACTCAAATACTTCTCTATCGTGCCTTCTGGCAGCGAAACAATCTCGGAGTTGACAAATGACAGATTGGACGACAAGTTAGACAGAATATCACCAGCTTTAGCCGCGTTCTCGATATTCACCGGATTCGTGCTGTCCTCGGATTGTTTTAAGCGCGCATATGCTGCCGTTTTACCGATTCGTTCCTGCAAAGCTTCACGAGCATCAAGACAAGCGAGCAATTGCCCCGCACTTTGCCCCAGTGTACCTTTGAATGTTTCAATATTAGAAGCAGCATCCGGTAGAGATAGAAGTTCCTGTTCCCACTGCGCATCGGTTGCAAATAAATCACGCAAATCCCAGGTTGTTTCTTCCAAAACCTCGGAACGTATATGTATCTTATCCATTTTGATTGTCCTCCTCCTTGCATTTCCAATATCTCTCATCGTATCATACTCTGCCAATCGATACATGACATCTCCTGATTATGAGACTTTTGGTTTAAATCTGCAGAAATCAATCCGGCTGGAAAAGTAAAAAACGTCAAGCACCGGACGTGTCCAGTTTACTCAACGTTTCGTTAATCGATCATTCATTTCTGATTCTTATAGATATTCAATGGTGTACTATAAGATATTCATTTCATCCGCTTTCCAGATGACATTCTCACCGTAGTTTTTACCCCAGTTATACATCGCATGCAACACCGGCATTAGACTCTGCCCATGATCCGTCAGTGAATATTCAACTCGGGGCGGAACTTCGGCGTACACTTTGCGTTCCACCAGTTTGTCCTCCTCCAGCTCCCGCAGCTGGTTCGTCAGCATCTTTTGCGTAATGTGGGGAATCAGGCGTTTTAACTCACTGAAACGTTTGGTGCCCTCCAGACCCAAATGCCACAATATAATCAGCTTCCACTTGCCGCCAATCACCGCCAGCGTTAATTCCTTTTCACAGTTGATTTCTTTTAAATTAATGCGTTCTTTGACTTCGGACGCCATGGCTCCAAGCCCCCCTTTATCTCGTACGATATCAAACTCTAATACTTCATTTTACTATAGCACGGACCGAATGCAAAGTTCGCTCATCTTTTTCACAGAAAAGACCGCAATCCTTGCAATAGCACAGGATTCCGGTCTACTTCATTTTTAGCTATATTAAACGCGTGAGCACTTCAATCGAACTACTCCAGATTCGCGTGCCGGCTGAACATATCTGCACCGGTCATGCCCTTGATCTCCATCATGGTGAGGATCAATGCATCCATGCTGAGCAACAAGGATTGTTCAAACAAGGAACCCATAGGCTGAATGGTAACATCCGCTCCGGCTCCCGCCGCATCCTCTTTTGCAGAGGCAGGTAGCCGAACGACCACTTGTGCCAGCTGTGCAATTGTGGAATCCAGCTTAATTGTGATTAAGCCTACAGGTGCACCCGCTTGATTCGCCTTTCTTGCCATGGCAACCAGCCCGCCTGTCTCTCCAGAACCAGAGCATAACAGCAGGAAATCTGCTGAGCTGATCCCTGGCGTCACCGTCTCGCCTACGACATAAACGGTAAGTCCCATCTGCATCAATCGCATCGCGAATGCTTTTCCCATGAGACCTGAACGACCCGCGCCAGCTACAAAAATGCGTTCCGCTGCTAGCACCTGCTCGGCCATTGCCTGCATCTCGGTATCATCAAGCTGGCTTAACGTGCGTTCCAGTTCCTTCAGGATATCTGCGGCGTATTGTTTGCTGCTCATCAGCTTACCCTTGCTGAACAAGGCGCTGCATTTCGGATGCTACAGCTGCTTTATCTGCTTGCCCTGTAATACCGCCACCAACGATGACCAAGTCAGGTTGTGCTTTCACAACTTCTGGCAATGTGTCCAATTTGATACCACCAGCAACCGCAGTTTTTGCATTTTTCACTGCACCTTTGATCGTTTGCAGGTCTTCGAAAGGACTTTGTCCAACTGCTTGCAGGTCATACCCGGTATGAACACAGATGTAGTCTACGCCCAGAGCGTCAACTTCACGCGCACGTTGTTCCAGATTAGGCACGTTGATCATGTCCACGAGAACTTCTTTGTTTTGTTTTTTCGCTTCTTCAACAGCGCCTTTGATCGTCATATCGTTACTTGCACCCAGAACGGTGATCAAGTCTGCACCCGCTTCAGCTGCTTTCATGATTTCATATCCGCCAGCGTCCATAATTTTCAGGTCCGCAAGAACTTGCAGATTAGGATAAGCTTCCTTCATTGCTTTTACAGCATGCAATCCTTCATTGATAATAATCGGTGTGCCGATCTCAACGATATCAATATATTGTTCAACTTCTTTAACCAGTGCGATACCTTCCGGGATGTTAACCAAATCAAGTGCGAGTTGTAATTTCATGTTTTATATCTCCTTTGTATTTGAGGTTGATTAATGATGCTGTATAAGTTGAAATAAAGATTTACACAGTCCACTCCGATGACAGAAGAACCTTCCAATCGCTGTTATCCCCAGATTTTTTTGATTCCCTTTTCCAAAGGGAAAAATCCGGTGATAAAGGCGAACGCTTCGCTTTACCAGGTTTTTTTTGTCCTCTCCGTTAACGTGTAAAAAATAGTTCAACTTATATAGATCCAAATGTTTATTTTTACCGCCAATGATCCGTTGCTGAGGCCAGCATCTCGTAATGGTGGTTGCTAGTTCATTGTAGAGCCTGACTATCCATTCAGGAAGTACGCACTTTCAAGTGAGGTAGTTACTTGGACGAAACTAATGGATATTTGACGTTGTTATACGAATCCTATCTTGAGATACATCTATCTTCATCTATTCTACAGTCAGTGCTATTTACGAACAGCGTATTGTTTGTACGACATCAATGATGTAGGTTTCTTACAATGGATGTTATTCACTTTTCATAAAGTCTTTTATCAAAAAGAAAAAGAAGAACCCTGTCTTTTCAGGCAAGGTTCTTCTTGATTTTTCATAGCAGAGTACGCGCTGTATGTTCCTATCTATTTATCCATCGGCCTATTACAGATATACAGGTTTCACACATACCGGCTTGGATACGCCTGTGCTGTGACCTGTGTATTTCAGGCGACCGCTCTCCTGATCTACTGTAAAGGTAACCATGTTGTTTGTATCACGGTTAGCCGCAATCAACAGTTTACCATTCGGTGTCAATGCGAAATGACGCGGGTGCTGTCCTTCTGCGGAGACATGCTCTACCAGGGTCAGATGACCTTTGTCTGCATCTACTGCAAATACGACGATGCTGTCATGTCCACGGTTGGAACCATATACAAAACGGCCATCGTTCGAAACCGTAATCTCAGCAGTAGTATTCTCAGTGCCGTCATAGCCGTCAGGAAGCGTTGAAATATTGGAGATTTCAGTGAGCGTACCCGCAGCTGCATCATACTTGTAAGATGTGACAGACGAATCCACTTCGTTGATCACATATGCAAACTGACCATTCGGATGGAAAGCCAAGTGGCGTGGTCCTGCGCCCGGATGAGTTTTCGTTTCACTGTGAAGCACCAGTTCATTGGTGTCTGCGTTAATGGAGTAGATCGCAATTTTATCTGCGCCCAAATCCTGTACCATCATATATTTACCATCCGGGCTGAAGAATGCCGAGTGCACATGTGGCTTGTCCTGACGCTCAGGATGTGCCCCGTGTCCTTCATGTTTCTTCTCGTCCAGAAGTGCTCCAACTTCACCATTGTCTGTAAGGGCTTGAAGTCCTACCAATCCACCGTGATAGCTGGACAGGATCAAATATTTACCGGAAGGGTCACGCTGAATGTGGCATGGCGGAGCAGAGATGGAGTCTTTGCGATTGAGCAAAGTCAATTTACCCGTCGCAGGATCTACGCTCAGTGCTACCGCTTCAGACATTTTATTGCCCTCGGCAGACGCCGTTTCACCAATCGCATATAGCTTGTTTGCTTGCGCATCCACGTTAACAAACGTCGGGTTTTTCACGCCCGCAATGCTGTCCAGCTTCGCCAGACTGCCTGTATCCTCATTTAATTCATATGCGTAAATGCCCTCATTTTCCGCTTCGGCATAAGAGCCGACTAGTACGAGCAAGCGTTTTGATTCACTCATTACAGTTTCCTCCTCTATGTGTATGTAATCTTGTTGCACCTCTTCTATAATAAATCTGCCATATCAAAATAGCAATCGGACCCCTGCTCACTCTACCGGAGCCTGCCATGTTTAACGCAATGAAATGCGTATCTGTACAAGGATTATGTCCTTATACATTCAACTGTCGAGCATTTCCTGCTATGATAAGATAGGTTTTTCATCTAGAAAGGACTGAACAGATTGTTTACCTCGTTTTTCATTACGCTTTATCATGTGTTTCTGCCCATTTCCTTGCCCGTCATTGGCGGAATATTGTTAAAACATTTCAAGGACTGGGATACACGGCCGCTTTCGGCATTTTCACTCTATATTTTAAGTCCTGCGCTTATCTTCCATACCCTGCTACACGCAGAGATTACCTGGACGGATGTTACAAGCACTTTCTGGTTCTCTATCCTCAACTTGATCGCCCTCTGGGCTCTGGCTGAGATCATAAGCAGAATCTTTGGTCTGGGTGCACCTGAAAAAGCAGGACTGACCCTCGTCTCCACATTTACCAACTGTGTGAACTACGGGCTCCCGCTTGTGTTGCTTGCCTTTGGACAACTTGGACTGGACAAGGCTTCGGTCTACGTCATTGGACAGATGATCATCGTCAATACGGTAGGTATTTTCTTTGCCGCAAGATCCGAATTCACGGTAAAAAACGCGATGCTGTCCGTATTCCGCATGCCTACCATCTACGCAGCTGTGATCGCAGTCATCATGCGGAGCTCGGGCATTTCCCTTCCTGATGCTCTGGATGGGGGCGTTTCGATGATGGCTACCGGTTATTCTCCTATTGTCTTGGCGATTCTGGGCGCTCAGATGTTACGACCCAAAGGAGATACAGCACCTTGGCAATCGAATGTTCGTAAGGCGTTTTGGGCCGGACTTGTTGTCAGGCTGGTTGCAGCACCGATTTTAGCCTGGCTTATACTGAAAGCACTGCAAGTCGAAGGAACATTATTCCCTGTGTTGCTTATCCTCGCCTCGATGCCAACCGCAGTGAACGCTGTTATTTTGGCTGAACAGTTCGGTGCATCTCCGCAATTTGTATCCCGTTGCATTCTGTGGACTACCGCTGTTTCCATGGTCTTCCTGCCAATTATGATTGTGATGTCTTCCTGATCAGTACAGACGCTGTGCTAAGACCTGAAGCGTTTGCCGCTTGGCGGCGCTTCTCCAGCCGGCGTTCATGCCGCCGATGAAGAGCTCTGACATAGAAGTATTTGACGACAAAGTACGAAATGAATCCCAAAATTAACCCGAGCACACTCATACCTGCCAGGATATCAAGTCCACCGAGCAGCAGTTCACTTACCGCTGACCAGTTTCCATGAAACAGTTCCCTCCATGCGCTCTCATGCATAGGACCCTGTCCCATACTGTGCGCTGGCAAAATCCATGAACCTATCTGTTTCGCAAGTGGCATAAGAATAATCGGCAGAAATGTCAGCTTGCCCACAACGTTGCCTACAATGGCCGCTGGCATGGAGCCACCAGACAAACGAACGATCGGATAAAACACAAGATAAATCAGGGATGCAGTCGAGATTACGATCAGTTCGAGACCGAACCCTATAGCAAATCCGGTAGATACCTTATGAGCACCACCCGGAGCACGTAAAAGTTTGAGAAAATTCAGTTTCATTGCACGAGTCAAACGTGCCATTCGATTGGGTTTGCGCTTCTGGTTTTTCATCCTGAATTTCTCCTTATTTGCACAAATGACGAATCATGTCGTCTACCCACCAATTATATCACACTGCGTCAGCTCCAGTGGTTACAATCACCGGACAGGTTTCCATCCTCACATTGCCAGATACTGCCCGGGAGATCATACAGGATGCTTCTGCCTTATGCGCCAGCTTCTCGGCATTACTCAGAACCGATTCGGATGTATCTTGTGGAAGCACGATTCGCGGTCGATGTACGATACGTTCATACGTAAAGATGTTATTGGTCACATCCACCGTTGCCTCCGATTCCAGCGTCAGCTCATCAGGAGTAATGTCTGAACGCTCCAGCATCGCCGCAAGGGTAATCAGGTAACAGGTTGCCGCTGCCCCCAGTAGCATCTCGTCCGGGTTCGTTCCTGTACCAGGGCCGCCCATTTCCTGCGGAATCGAAATGACGGTTTTCAAACCTCCTGCATCAATCGTGCCCTCACTGTTACGTCCGCCATTCCATACCGCCTTTAAGTGAAACGGATGTTTCATTGTCATCGATCCTTTCTATGATAAGTCGAACTAAATACTTTTACGCCGACACTCCAATGACAGAATAAACCTCCAATCGCTGTTATCCCCAGATTTTTTTGGATTCCCTTTTCCAAAGGGAAAAATCCGGCGATAAAGGCGACCGCTACGCTTTTTCAGTTTTTTTCTGTCCTCTCCGTTAAAGTGTAAATAAAGAGTTTAACTTATAAATATTCATTTGTAATATTCTGACGTCCGTTACGCTCACACACGTATACACGTAATTTCAAGTTCATTTAACGCGTTCACATGCTCCTCCTGCACACCCTGGTCGGTGATGACCTTCCCAACACTCTCCATGCCAGCTACCCTTGTAAAAGCTTGAATGTTAAATTTGCTCGAATCGGCTAGCAAAATAACCTCGTCAGCAATATGAATCATTTTCTGCTTCACCAAAGCCTGTAGTTCATTCGACTCGCTGATGCCCTTGGTCAGATGTACGCCTTTGCAAGACAAAAACACTTTATCCACATGATACGCATCCAGCGAGCGCTCTGCGAGCGGCCCGACAAAGGACAAAGATTTGGAAGCAAGCTGTCCGCCTGTAGCAATGACACGAATCTGTTCTTTCGCGCTTAGCTCCGCGGCAACTTTAATTGAATTGGTTAATACCGTCAGCGGAATATTGGGCAGTCCAGCTGCCATATACCACGCGGTAGTACTTGCATCCAAAGCAATCCGATCACCGGGTTCCACCAGTTTCACTGCTTCACTTGCAATGCGTCGCTTCTCATCGGCATATGCAACAGCACGCTCGGGATACGGAATCTCGGTTTGCGATTCATCCTTGTATTTCACACTCACCGCTCCACCATGCGAGCGTCTGAGCCTGCCCGCCTGTTCCAGCTTGTCCAGATCACGGCGAATCGTTTCTTCGGTCACTCCACAGCGCTCACTAAGCTCAGTGACACGCATGCTTCCATGCGCATCCACCCATTCCACAATTTTTTCATAACGTTCCGCAACGAGCATCTTCATTCACTCCAAACCGTTAATATACCAGTTAATCCTGTTACCCCATCATACCATAGAGCGGTTGGAAGGAGAATTTCACACATCTACAAGAATTGACGTCCATAAACATTCATGCATATGTAAAAAGAGGAGGCTTTCGCCTCCTCCATCCAGTCATTCCGATAATTATTTATCCTCTGCCATAGGGAACCAACCCGGTGTGTGGATAATTGCATTCCACAATCCATCAGGAATCACCAAACGCTCTTGATCGGATTTCGTCAGAATGGTCTCAATATCCTCTTCACGTCCGCTTTCAATCTTCTCGACCCAGTCTGGCTCGATGATCAGCTCACGTCCAATCGCAAGCAACGGTACGCCGGTTTCCAGCGCTTCTGCTGCTTCATCGGCGGTATGAATCGATCCAACACCAATTACAGGTACTTTACCGCCAACACGATCCAGGATAAATTCAATTCTGGCACGTGTATCCTCTTCACCACGTCTTGGCTTCGACCAGAACTCATTCAAGGAAACATGCAAATAGTCGAGATTTTTATCTTTCAAAGCATCAACCAGTGCATACGTATCCTCCATTGTTAGTCCTGGCGTTTCTGGCTCTTCCGGCGAGAAACGGTAACCCACAATAAACGGAAGTTTAGTATGCTCAGCAACGACACGCTGTACCTCATCTACAACGGCTAATGGGAACGCCAAACGTTTCTCTACACTGCCGCCCCAGCGATCTTCGCGCCGGTTGGAATGTGGAGAGAAAAACTGCTGAATCAGATAACCATTCGCACCATGAATCTCAATACCGTCAAAACCAGCTTCAATAGCACGGCGAGTCGCTTCACCGAAATCACGAATGACAGAAGTAATCTCTTCATCCGTCATTTCTCTTGGTTCCGGTGAACCTGGGCGTTCACTTGCGACTGCACTAGGTGCAACCACTTGGCCCGCAGGAACGGCTTGTTCCGGAGTCAGACGACCTGCATGGAACATTTGCAGTACAGCAACAGAACCTTGTTGTTTAATCGTTTCAGCCAGACGTTTCAGTCCAGGCACAAAGCTGTCATCATAAGAACCAAATTGTGCAGGGAAGCCGATACCGTTAGGCGTAACATGTGTTACCGCTGTAACCGACATGCCAGCCCCACCTGTGCGACGTGCATAATATGCAAGCTCAGCATCAGATACCGTACCATCTGAATTAGAGGACATATGAGTCATAGGAGCAAGCACGATCCGGTTTTTCAGTGTAATGCCGCTGCTTGGCAGTGAAACTTGTTCAAACATTTTCGAATACTTTGGATTCATTCGTGGTTCCCTCCTGATATTATATCTCTTTAAATAGATATATGGATATATACATTCAACTACTGTAATTATTATAGTTACGTTTCAATTCAATTGCAACTTTTCTTTTTCCATTCCTTGTCAGCCTACAACGGAAACGATGACACAACTAAAAAAGGACAGAGTGTCCTCAGACGCCCCATCCTGTTTTTAACCATTTCCAGAGTTCAGAAACTTAGAAACCATAAACATGAACGTAGCTACATCTTCAGAAAACCTCGGTAATACCTTAGGCATCCCTCAGTTAAGTCATTCCTCAGTAACTCCGCACGTAAGCCAGCTTCTGCTCCATCTCTTCCACACATTCATAACAATCATGTTCGTTGTTCGCCACCATCGGCGTGACCGGGTATAGATTCATCTCTGTGCGATTGTATGTTTTAAGCAGTGGCAACAACTGTGTAACTCTGGTATTGGCCGGATCAAGCCAGGTGTTGATCTCATCATCCATGAGAATAGCCGGCATCTTGTTTCCAAACTCACGAGTCGCCAGATTCGCGCCAGCCATGAGCATTGTACAGGTGCGAAGCGGTTGCTTGCGGGTATCTTTCCAGATCTCATACAATCCCGCAATGCCAAAAAGCCCGCGATCCGGCATGACAACACGCACGGCATAACGCTTCTTACCTTCTTGTCGCCAGTAATACAGCCCATTGCATGGAATAACACAGCGTTTGGTCTCCACTAACTTATAATACGCGGGGTTTTCATGCACAGTCATTAAATTAGCATTCACCGCATCCCTCCCCCAGAACGGAATGAATCCCCAACGAAATTCATCCAGCACACGTTCTCCATCCTGATGCAGAATGATCGGCGTATGTTGCGTTGGACTGATATTATAGCGATTTTTATAGTAATACATGACTCGTTGTACCTTGAAATGATCCCGAACTTCATCTAGATCAGCCGCGAGTGAAAAACGTTCGCACATCCCTATACACTCCTTTTTCCTAGTAAGGTTGAGTGTATTATTTGTGAGTTAAGGGAATTTATGCATACCTTCCCCAGACAGAAAGCGACTTGTTGTGACAACATTCCTTTATTGCACAGGTTTTTTCCTTTTTTCCATAACAAAAACAACGACTTGAGACTCATTTCAGGTACACATTTCCTTGTTACTATAATAGAGAAAATATACATTTATTGGAGGTTTTAAGTATGAAAAGGAAGTTGTTGATGAGCCTGATGTTGTTCTCTGCGCTCGCGATGTTTGGCAGCACGATCTACGCAGCAACCTTTTTGAATTACGGCTACCCTAGTTCCACCATTCCAATCCGGACCTACAACTACGCTTCTGCATGGCAGGGTCCAATGGATGCTTCTCTTGCCAACTGGAACAATGCGGGAGCCAAAGTGCAATTCGTCAAAACGAATAACTCTCCGAACACGATCACCGCTGGCAACTTCAACAATACCGCTTATGGTGTCAACTACGCTTCTGTCTCCGGCAATCAGGTTGTCAACTTCCGCATCGAACTCAACGCCTCCACGATTACCGCTGATGCATCCAACTTGTCCAACTTTATTCAAAGCGTGTTCGTCCATGAACTGGGTCACTCCGTCTGGCTTGGTGACAACCCGACAACGAACAGTCCTTCCATTATGTCTTACACGCGCAACCGGAATTCCATGACCAAACCACAGACCTTCGATATCAATAATGTCAGATCCAGATACTAATCGTTCGTATATCATCATTCCGTATCATTTACATTTTATTTCCAAGGAGGATTCCGATCTATGAACAAGAATCGAGTACTTACCTTACTCGTGTCTTCTATCTTTATCCTGTCTGTCGTCGGCTGCTCTTCAGCAACTCCGGCCGCTTCTCCCCCAGGTACTCCCCTCAAAATCATCGCATCCGAGGATTATCCCAGTTATGGAAGTGTAGACGCTTTGTCAGAGCGGGCCGACACCATTGTGAAGGGCAATGTCATCCAAACCAGGGTTGAAGCTTTAGATGACAGGGGACAAGCTGATTCCCAAGATCAGAATCATATGAATGCAGCGGGAAGTGCGGCAGATGCTCAGGTTTCTTTTGACAAAATCTATACGATCTATACGGTTCAGGTGACTGAATCCTACAAAGGGGGTTACACAGCCGGGGATCGGCTTGAAGTCAAACAGCTTGGCGGACAACTGGGCAACACCGAAATCGTCAACGATGACAGTCTTAAGCTTATGCAGACCAAGGATTATGTACTTTTTCTTGAAACATATGCGGACACCCCTGCAAGCCTGCTAAACAGCGTTCAAAGTCTCTATGTGGTCAAACCTGCTTCGAAGTCAAACCAGGCCAGCCAGCAATCCCAGTCTGAGGTGATTGTCAGTGCAAACCCGGAGAATGATCTGACGCTCAGCCTGAGCGAATTACAACAAATCAAAAACGAACAGTCCAATCCGTAACATATATTTACTCTTTTACCTACTTACTTATTTGATGTCCATCTCAACATGCCGCTCTACATAAGAATAATAAAACGTGCTACCCCAAATACCGGGTGGCACGTTTTTACGTTATCGCTATGATCAAAATCTCTCAGTGCCAATGGCTAGCGATTGACACACACTGGAAGGGTAAACCAGAAACAACTTCCTTCTCCCTTCTTACTCTGAACTCCAATTTCGCCTCCATGCCGTTCCACAATGGATTGAGCGATCGCGAGCCCAAGTCCAGCTCCACCACTACTTTTACTACGGGATTTATCAATCCGGTAAAACCGTTCAAAAATACGTGTCGTTTCTTCCGCTTCAATCCCCTCACCTTGATCCAACACTGCAATTTGCAAAAACGCTCCCTGCTCTGTGGCAGTAAGCATGATTGTGCCTCCTGTAGAAGAGTATTGGATGGCATTTTGCAATAAATTGGAAATCACCCGTTTCATCTGTGCAGGTACCATCATGGCAGCTGGCAATTGATCAGGCAACTCAATCTCCACATTCAGCTCTTTCTCGGCAAGATGGAACGAAAAGCCCTCGAGTGTACTAAGCAACAACTCATCAACATGACTGGGCTCTGGATCAAATGGCTCCCCTTGGGCCTCCAGACTCGATAGATCAAACAAGTCCTGGATCAGCCCTCCCAGCCTCTTCGTTTCAAGGCGAATCGTATTCAGATAACGCCTGAAGGTGGCTTCATCCTTAATCACATCATCTTCCAGCGCTTCGACAAAGGCCTGAATCGAGGCCAGTGGTGTACGTAAGTCATGAGACACATTTGCTATCAGCTCACGCCTGGCCGATTCGGATTGATGGAGATCGTCAAAGCTATCCTTCAGTCTGGAACTCATTTCATTAAAATGCTGTGCCAGCAGTTTGAATTCCTGTGGCCCGATGAGAGGGACTTCCGTATGGAAATCCCCTTCGGCTACCTTCACTGTACGCTCGGTAATACGAGCTATTGATTTTTCCAATGGCTTCGTTAATACATACTGGAGAACAAACGAAAGTAAACCTACCCCGGCCGTTATACCCGACAGCCAATACAATTGATCGATGGTGAGCAGCATTTTGGAATAACTGACGAACAAACAAATCAACAATACACCGATGCCCAGAAGACTGGACAATACCAGATACGTGCGTAATTTCATGATGAGCCACCTGCAAACTTATAACCTATACCCCAAACCGTTTTAATATATTTTGGATCGGAAGCATTTTGCTCGATCTTCTCTCGTAGTCTTCGAATATGCACAGTTACGGTCGTCGTATCTCCCTCGTAGCTAAAATCCCAGATTTTGCTTAACATCTGACTACGCGAAAACACCTGTCCCGGGTGGCTGGCTAGCAAATACAACATCTCAAATTCAGTAACTGTCAAGTCAATCAGCCGTCCGTCAATTTCTACCTCACGTTTCACAAAATCAATGGTCAGCCCTTCATAACGAATCGTATGTGATGAATGAGTGGCAGGCGACACCTGTACCATTCGCATTCTGCGCAATATCGCTTTGACACGCAGAACGAGTTCTCTCGGACTAAATGGCTTGGTCAGATAATCATCTGCTCCCATCGTCAGACCCATCAGTCGATCCTGCTCTTCCCCACGAGCAGTCAGCATAACAATGGGTACATCCTCGCTTTGCCGAATCTCGTTACAGATCTCCCATCCATTTTTATGCGGCATCATCAGATCCAGCACAATCAGATCTGGCGTGTAGCTGCGCCACAACTCAATCGCCTCCATACCATCCTTAGCTGTCACCACGGAATAACCTTCCCTTTCGAGGTACCTGCGACAAACGTCTGTAATATTACTGTCATCATCGGCAACCATGATACGCTCATTCAATGAACTCACCCCATATTCAAAACAAGCATCTGGCATCATCATATCACAGGGCAAGGATCATATTTCAGTATTATTGATCTGCCTTACTTTCAATTTTTTACGTTTACTTCGTTACCTTCACTTCATAGCCTTCATCGGCATCATGTATTTGGAAATGACCATGTCCGTTACATATGTGTTGCCCTCATGGATCATGGGCATTGACTTCAAGCTAACCTGCATGCCGTCTACCATCATTTTTGTAGAACCAACCCACACTTTAATGGTTTTAGCCGCAGGCATCATAGCACCTTCCATCATCATATCGTCCTTCATCATCATGTCATCTTTATTCATTTGTTCGTCTTCCATCATCATGTTACCAGCCATCTTCGTGTCATCTTGCTTCATCATATCATCGTGCATCATCATGTCATTTTTCATTTTCATATCGTCTTTCATCATCGTGTCGTGCATGTTGTCCATATACATTAACGTTACCGAGCGGTCTTTGCTGTCCCACATAATGCTGTAACCATACATTTTTGCCGCCTGTCTCAATTGCACAAGTTCCATGCCATCCTTTTTAATCAATTTCATCTCTGTAGCACTTGCACTTGCTAATCCTGAAAAGGTCAAAGACATCATCAACACCGCTGCCGCAATCATTTTTTTGCTTTTGCTTGTTTTCATCATTGTTATCACTCTCCATGGGTTTAGTTGCTTGCATGGACTACAATAAGGAAAACAACTTACGATTCTCTAAGCAAAATGTTACGAAACCATTACAATGTAATTTTTTTTATCTATCCTGTTATAAAAAACGGTTGAAGTCCCTCTCCGTAAGAGACTTCAACCGTTTTATTCGTTGCTACGTCTTATTTTTCGCTTGCCTCACATTTAGTTCACTCGAATAAAATCAGCCATGGATCGAACCTCCACTGCCCCTGGATTCGAATTGACATCTGCTTGCTGTAAACCTTCTCTGGAGGTGAACTTCACCTTTACCGGAAACCCGGGAATCAGGTCAAAGAAGTTATCCGAGAAGACCCCTTCAACTTCCGAAGACATCCACACCTGCTTGGCAAGAACATCACTTTCCAGCACTAGATGTACACCATCCTCATCCGCTCCTCCGCTGACTTTGATGCTCGCAGGCTGAAGCGCAAGCTCTTTGGCAGGCACGAAGTAATGCTCCTGGACAATGTCTGTTACTCCCTCTTGACGGAGAGCGAGCCGCAGTAGCGTCGTCGTAGCATCATGCCCTTCAAGCCACTCTGCATTACGTAAGGACAACAACTTCTCACCTGCATTGGGTGCTACGTTTACTGCAAAAGTCTCTTCCCAGTGCACCGTGCCATCGAATCCAATCAATTGAACTTGAAGCTCCCCCTCCACCTTCTTCAATAGATCAGAAACCACATAGATATCTGTGACGTCTTCTTTGGTACCATCCACGGAAACCAATACATCATTGAAACTACGTTTCGCATAATATTGCAATGCCTTCCAGCGACCAAAATAGTCCATCCCCGCCCACGAAGCGACAGGCCAGCAATCATTCATTTGCCAGTAGAGCGTTCCCATACAGTAAGGTTTGCGGCGGCGGTGGGCTTCGATTGCGGTTTTCATCGCTTCCGCTTGAAGGACCTGACTCATATACAGGAAGGATGGGAAATCCTTCGGTTCATGCAAATACATATCCATATACTGCTTGATCAGTCGATTACCCGCACCGTTCTTTTGATGTGCGAGCATGACCTCTGACTCCAAGGCCAAGTCTTCTTCCTCGGCGTATGTGCGTACCGACTTGTATTCCGGGAACGACTGGAACCCATACTCACTCATAAAACGGCCTACGTATATATTGTAATTCTCAAAAGGCTCCACATTGTGCCACACGCCCCAATAATGGATGTCTCCTTCCGATGTAGACGGATGGGCATGCTGCTTTTCATCCCCTGTCAGCGATACAATGGGGGAGGAAGGCCAGTAGTCAATGCCTGGTGCATACGCTTCGACCACTTCTGGCAAAAGGTCATGGAAAATCGCTTCATAATCCGCCCAGATGCGTTCGCGCTGTTCTGCGTTGTAATCTTTTTTCCAGCCCCAGCCACCATTTTCAATATAATGCGCCCAAGCCGAATCTATCTCATTGTTGCCACACCACAGTACAATACTCGGATGATTGCGCAGACGTTTCACATTGTCGATCGCTTCATGACGGACACTGTTCAGGAACGCTTCATCACCCGGATACATGCTGCACGCGAACATAAAATCCTGCCACACCATGATACCGTATTCATCACACAAGTCGTAGAATACATCCTCTTCGTAAAAGCCACCGCCCCATACACGTAGCATATTCATGTTGGACTCCGCTGCCGATATGATCTCATGCATGTACCGTTCTCGTGTCACTTCGGTAATAAAACTGTCATTGGGAATGTGGTTGGCTCCTTTGGCGAAAACCGCTACTCCGTTCAGTTCAAAATAAAAGGAAGCCCCGGCTTCGTCCGAATCACGCACAAGACGGATGGAACGAAGTCCTGTTTTGACCTCGTGCGTTGCGACAGCACGCTCCCCTTGAAGTACTTCGGCAGCAAACGTATATCGATACGCTTCACCCAATCCACGGCTCCACCAGAGCTTTGGATTCTGAATCGGGATCGTGACCTCTACCGTATGGGAACCAGATTGCAAAGATACGGCCTTCTCCCAGCGCTGACCATCTGCACCTATGCGAATAACGGTATCTATAGGCTGAGAAGTTTCCACCTCTACCACGGCGGTGACTTGTGCCGATGTGGCATTTACTTCATTTTGACGGATAAATAAATCATTAATTTTCACATCTGTCCATCCCTCAAGCCTAACTTCACGCCAGATGCCACTGGTGACAAAACGCGGACCCCAATCCCAGCCATAGTGATATGGTGCTTTGCGCGCAAAGATACTGACTCGTTTATCCCCGAGACCGCCCACTTCGGATTGGTCATTGGATGCAGGTAGGGCATATCCCAGCTTCTCCAGCTTCGGTAAATCCTCCTGAATGGGAGAACGAAAATGAATGCGAAGCATGTTCCCCTGTTCCTTCACTAATGCTTTTACATCTGCCTTCCATACTCGAAACATGTTATCCGCAGACAACACATGTGTGTCATTCACATATACATCCGCATACGTATCCAGTCCGTCAAAAACTAGTTCGAGATGCTCCTGCGTATATAAAAAAGATTCAATATCGAACGTTGTACGATACTCCCAGTCCTTCTTGTCGATCCACTGTACTTCCTTCTCATTTGTCCCGTAAAACGGGTCAGGAATCTTGCCTAATCTCAGCAGATCGGTATGTACGCATCCAGGCACCTGAGCCGGCATCCATTCCTGATCCTCACTAGCCTTGAACGTCCAGTTTTCAAATCGTTGTGATAGCTTTGTGCTCATGACAGCCTCCCATGTCGTTAGAGTAACCAACGTATTTTGTTAGGTTTTGTTATTATATTAGCAAACAATTCACAAAACAAAATTAACATGTTAGCCGTATAACAGTCAATGCATTTGGTCAATTAAATTGTTCTATTATCACTTCAATCACAAAAAAAGACATAGAGATTTACTTCTCCATGCCTTTTCCTTTCTATTTTGTTTCCATCCTGCTAAGAAGGTCCACAAACTTTACCTGGCTACTCCCGTAACGAATGGTACTCTTCCCGCATAATGATGTCCGCATGAATAAGCTTACGCTCATATGGAACATTCGGATTGCTAATGCGCCACAACAACTGATCTACAGCACGGGCTCCGAGATGTTCCTTATGAATATGTGCCGTAGCTATAATAGGATCATCTGCCCTTGTATTATCGAACCCTGTTACCGCGCACTGTTCAGGCACCTGAACGTCGCGACTTCGCAAAGCCTCAATGATAATAAATGCCGTGTGGTCATTCGCGCAGACGATCACCTCTGGAATATCTTCAAGCTTGAACTCTCTGATGGTTTGTTGCATCTCCTTATACTCCTGCACGAGCAGCCCCGCATGCTGTTCAGCCTGTAGTTGCATTACTTCAAGTCCCATCCGATACCCGAGCCACCGTTCCCTGAAACTAACCGCATCAGGTAGCTGTCCAGCGAACTGGAACCGTTTATATCCCTTCGCCGCAAGCATAAGGACTAACTCCTTCATGCCTTTCACATTGTCAGTAAATACAGTATCGGTATGTATTGCAGAATCCTCGTGATCCACCATGACGAGCGGAATGCGCAAGCGATATATTTCGAGCAGCACTGGCGTTGAGATCGTGCCTACCGTAATAACACCCCGAATGGCGTCGGGATTGAGAACCGAAAACATATGATCGGAAGAAGGTTCCGTCAGTGTCAAAATATCCATACCCTGCTCATTCAAACGCGCTGAAATCCCGTCGAATACAGGCCCCCAATACAAGGAAGAACGATTTTGAGAGCGTATATTCGGAAACAAAATCAATATGGTACCTTCGTTTTTCTTCCCCATTGTGTCACCGAATGATGTATGAGAATCCACTGCATTATATTTTGGCTCTATTTTAAAATAACCCAGTTGCCCCGCGGTTCTGACAATCATCTCACGCGTGTGCTCACTAACCCCCGGCTTACCCGTCAGTGCACGGGAAACTGCGAACTTGGATACTCCTGCAGCATCTGCGATCTGCTGCATAGTCACTCTTTTGCCCATCTTGCTCACCCGATTTTCCTGATTTTTCATCCAGTGTAGCATAAAACCCCGAATGAACAAAACATGTTTTGTTCATTCGGGGTTTGTTAGGTTAGATCAGAGTAAGACAGAATAACCTGTAACTTCGTTTTTCTATCGTTTATTTATGGGCGACTGTCTTCCACTACATATATTTAGATGGACAGAGAGATTCAGTTAACACTATAACGCCGGGCGCTTTCTGCGTCTGAACACATGCAGCGGCAGTTTGACCTCCGTAATCAATACGCCAGCCAGCATCAATGCCGCTCCGCAGTATCCTTGCAACGTAAGAGACTCTCCCTGAAAAATAAAAGCAAACGCCGCGGCAAACAGTGGCTCCAGAGAAAAGATCAGACTCGTTCTCGTAGGTGAAGCGTGGCGCTGGGCAAAAGTTTGCAAAATATAACCAAGCCCACTGCATAATACTCCGAGTCCCAAGATCGATGCCCATGATTCCGGTGTATCTGGTAACTGCGGTGTTTCAAACAAAAATGTGGCTACGGTTCCCAACAAAGCCGCTACACCAAGTTGAACGATTCCGAGTGTAAGTGGGTCATGCTGAGGTGTATATTTACCCGCTAGCAGAATATATATGGCGTAAACCAGTGCCGCGATAATACACAAAAGATCCCCAAGATGCAAACTCATTTCATGCTGAAGGGTCAATAGTCCAAGCCCTGCTACTGCGACCACTATACTGACACTAAGACGTTTGTCCGGCAATCGCCGGCGCAAGACTGTCGTTAATATCGGTACAAAAATGACGGCCAAACTGATCAAAAACCCAGCCTGAGACGCCGTCGTTTGCTGTACACCATAGGTAATGAATACAAACGCAGCAAACAACGCTGTACCCAGCACACCTCCAGCAAGCAACGTACCACGATCTACACTTCTCAAACGGCGGTGAAAGAGTAGCCCTGCCGCTACAAACGCGATTCCAAATCGCAAAGCAATCAAATTTAGTTCTTGCATTGAAGCTAGTCCCGATTTCATAAACAGATAAGAAGAACCCCAAATAACGGTTGCAAGCAACATCTGTACATCTGCTCTTCGTGATGCTTGAATCTGATTTCCTTGTACCCCATTCATCTAACTTCTACCTTCATTCTTCTATAATAGTCTGAGCTACGTTGGTTATATGTACTAAACTAACTCGCCTTGGCAAGTATAAACGATCTCTTTGCATTATAAAAATGAATATTTATAATAGTTATTATGAAATAAACTCATGTATATAATTGTGGTTAAACCTGAAAGGGAGTTAATATATATGTCACTGATTAAATACGAAATTCTAAACACGGTAGTTGAATATGGCAGTCTGACCAAAGCATCCGAGGCCCTGAATATTACACAATCCGCCGTCAGTCACGCCATCGCCAGCCTGGAAAGCGAATATGGATTCTCCCTGCTTCATCGCAGTCGCTCGGGTGTCCGGGTCACCGCGGAAGGTGAGCGAATTCTCGGTTACACTCGTGAAATCATCCGCTGGGCCGAACTAATGAACCAGGAAATCTCCCTGATTCGCGGTGCAGAGATTGGCACGGTCCGAATCGGGACATTTGCTAGTGTATCGACACAGTGGCTTCCGGGTATTCTCAAGCAGTTCAGGCTTCGCCACCCCGGAATTGAAATTAAGCTGTGGGAGGGTGACTATGCGGAAATTGAGAACTGGCTCGCCAGCGGGGCCATCGACCTTGGGTTCTTGTCTCTTGGCGACTCGTCGCCATTTGATACGATTACATTACAAAAAGACAGGATCATGTGTATCCTGCCTCTGGATCATGCTCTGGCTTCAGAGAAATCGGTATCTTTTGATGTTTTGCTAGAGCAGCCTTTCATTCTTCCCAAATGGGGCGGCGACAACGAAATTGAACGTTTGATTCGTCAACATGCTGCCAAATTAAATGTGGTATATGAGGTTGCCGAGGATCAGGCGATTATGGCCATGGTACGTAACGGACTTGGCATCAGTCTTCTTCCCGAGATGGTGCTGCAAAATCATACGGAATCACTCGCGCTGGTGCCACTTTCAGGTGACCCTTACCGAATGATCGGTTTAGCTTGCGCTTCCCTTCGGAATATTTCACCAGCAGCACGTCGTTTCATTGAAGAAGTCCAACAATGGCTCATCTCTAATCAAGAAGTTTAGTTTCACGTGACTCACACTCAGGTGAACAGGCTTAAAGACGATCCTATCTTATTCCCAGACCCGATCTAGCTGATCTGCATAGTAGCGTATCGCCCGGCTGTAGTCCATTATTCGCGAATCTCCAGAAGTATCTGCAAGCTGAACAAGCAGCCGCCCCATCGCTTCTGCGTGTTCGCCGAGATTATAGAGCACCATGGCATAAAACACCTCAAATTCCCGGTGCTCAGGAAATTCCGATATTCCTGCCAGCAGCCATGTTTTGGCCTGCTCGTATTGCCCAAGCGTACGATAAGTACTCCCTAGTCCGAGAATTGCACCAGCCCGATCTTCTGCCGATAGTTCCAGCTGCAGTGCTTTTTCATAATAAGGCACAGCCTCACGTTCCAATCCTAGCGAGTCATGTGCCCATGCGAGTTGATACCAGCCTTCCCCGTTTTCCGGCTCAAACTCCGTAATTTGGTTCAAAAGCTCAATTGCTTCCCTCACTTTGCCTTCCTGTCGCAGGCAGATCGCTTGTTGCAAATCACTCATGTTGTTGTCACATCCAATAGCTGTTAATAATAAACAAGCACATCTTGTAATAATACCAACAACGAGGTTGTCCGTTTTATTCCAACATGTGCTCTCTGAGGGAATCCCTGCTCTCTTCTGTTTAAGACCAAGTTGTATTCACTACCATTAAGATGAACAAGAGCATTAGGTAATTGACCGAGATCAAAAAGTTAACCTTCGCCCACTTCTCATCATCCTGTGTTTTCAATCCGCCAAGTGTCTGTACAAACCAGATCAAGCTGCTAATCAGAGATACAATCAGAAACACCAGTCCAACGTAATCAAAATAATACAACAGGAATACAGCAGGAATCAGCAGAAAAACATAAGGAATCATCTGTAGCTTGGTACGTTTCACACCTTTGACCACCGGTAAGAGTGGGAAGCCTGCAGCACGATACTCTTCCACACGGCGAATACCCAGCGACCAGAAATGTGGAGGCTGCCACAAAAATAACAGTGCAAACAACAGCCAGGCTCCTGCATCGATTTCATTCGTCACGGCGGTATACCCAATGACAGGTGGCATCGCCCCTGCAATTCCGCCCAGCGATGTGCTCCATGTCGATGTACGTTTTAGCCACATCGTATAGATCACAATATACGCAAACCAACCGAGTAAAGCCATCCAGCCGGATAACGGATTCACCAGTACAAACAATATCGCTAAACCAGCGACTCCGAGCACCAAGCCGTAACCAAGAACAAATCCTGGTTTCAGATGATTAATGTAATCCATTCTTTTTTTCGTTCGTTCCATCTTTTGATCCAGCTCACGGTCCCAATAATTATTGATGACACATGCCGAAGCAATGACGAGCGTTGAACCAATCACGACCATAAGCAGAGATATCCATGCGATATCCCATTGTGAAGCAACCCAGAAACCGACGGCAACCGCAAACACATTCAACCTTAACAGTCCGGGCTTGGTTAATGCAATCATGTCCTTAAACATCAGAAGCCTCCTGAATGATGTAAAAACGCCATTCCTATAATGATACATGTACCACCAATAAATTACAATCGCTTTCAATCATTTGTCATAACAAAAAGCATTCTTCACCGTTTACTTGAACGGAAAGAATGCTTTTTGGATTATTTGTATGTTATCTGTTTAAGGGATATACTGTTGTACAATTTTAATTACTTTTCCATCTTGAATCGTCAGGTGGTAAGGGAACACAGACATATCCAGAATGCGTTTATCCCCATACAACGACTCAAACTTGGTCAAGCTTACGGGTTCGTTCCACTGAATTTCCGCCCCCTGAACCGTACCATCACGGTCATACAGTTGCATGAGAACGTTGGCGTCAGCTTTGACCTCAACCTGCTCTTGTTCTTTGTTATCATTAACAATATAGTAACCGTCAGGTGCTTCGTCCATGCCCGCATCCGGATTACGTTGTTTGAAAATCGTATTGGCTTCCTCACCCTGATACCAGCCGATTTTATCTACAGTCAGCATTAATTTACCGTCTTCCACACGCATCCCGTCAATATAAGCTGTATATACTTCAGAATTGGCCAACTGGGCCTTATTAGCAGAAGGTGACTGAACATCGGTACGCTCCTCTGCGTTTGCAGGGGTAAGCAAATATGTAGTCAGCACGATGATGCCAAGTAAAGCCACTGCTGCACCGATCATCCGATATCTCCATTGTTTCGCCGCGTTCTTCATGCCAGCATCTCTCCTTATTTCTTACGTCTCTTTAATAATTAAACGAAAGCTTTTCTTCTCAAACGGACACGCCAAACATTAACGATCCGTTTATGTTGTACTCATCATACGTCATAGCACTTTCTGAAAAGTATCAGCCAGATTAAAAATAGTTACAATTCGCGTCATCACTACTGAGCTTGTCCACCGCTTTACATGGAGAAACCCCAAATCAGCTGCATTCGGGGTTTCTGCTGCATCTATATTAATCTATGCTTGTACAGTCCATTTATGCCTGAACTTCTTTAATGACTTGTTCTGGTGTCTTGCGCCAAACGAACCAGCATATGAGCAAGCATATGGCGTTCCTCTTCTTTACCAACGTTCCAGAGTTCCTGTAATAGCTTCTCTTCCCGGTTGCGAGGTTCTTCGTTAGCTGCCAGATGATCTGCTACTTTTTGTGCAATTTTAGCCATTTGTTCTTCACTTAAACCGATGGATTCGCCCATGGCAATCCGTTTACCGAGGTATTCCTTGAATGCATCAAAATTTTGTAAAATGTGGTCTCTTTCCTCCGGTGCAATCTTTTCGATTGCATTGTCTACCTGATCTGTGGAAACCTGCCCGTCTTTGTGGATCACATGATTTTGTTCATTCATGCTTATTACCTCCTTCAGTTTAATTGCATATTCATTTTTATGACTTATGTTGAGCTTGCAATAAGCTTCACAACCTTGGGTCATTTATAATATAAACGTCTCGCTGAAGTTTAATCAGCCGTTTCAAAAATCGTAGTTCGGTTAAACGTTTTACATATACATGTAGATGTTTGGTTATGTTAGTAAACATTGATTACTACCGAATCTAAGGAGGAGATCTCATGAATGACAAACCTAAACATGACAAAACAACCGATGAACTCAAACCCGGTGTAAATACCGTCATTGAACCAGACAAAAAAAATCCGGGACCTACAGACATGATTGAAGGTGTCGTCGGAGATATTGTAGACAATATTCGCAAAGACTTTACCCATAAAGGACATGATCATTCTTCCAATAAAAATGTAACAGATGAACCGGGTAAATAATCCTTAAAAGAAACGCACGAAAACAAGTCCTCCTAAACCAACTGGAAAATAGAGGACTTGTTTTTTTGTGTTTTTTTTATTATATGCTATTAACCCTTAGCCATCTTCTGTAACGCTTTGTGAATCCAGATGGCCGCAATCGCGCCTTCGCCCATAGCAACAGTCGCTTGTTCGGCATGTATACCAAGATCTCCAGCAATCCAGACGTGAGGAGCCGCCTGCATACTACGAGGATTCGCTTCTACATGTTTATTGTCTGCAATGACGGCTCCAAGCTGCTCAGCGAGCTCATAGTGAACCCGGTTCCCGCCAAAGGCGATAAATCCACGTTCTGATTCAAAAATCTGACCATCTTCGGTTAAAACACCTGTAATATGACCGTCCTCCATCTGTTGTACTTCCTGTACCGCTGCTTCAAGATAACGGACTCCTGCTTGCTTCATTTGACGATGAAGGTCAGCCGAGATCGCTGTCTGCTCGTGGTTGATATATAAAAGATCATTAGTACGTTCAATTAAGGTCATGGCCATATTCGCTCCAGCTTCGCCAGCCCCCAGCAGGATCGTCCGCTTCCCTTGAATCTCATAACCATCACAGTCAGGGCATACATACACGGTTCGGCCGAGTGTAGACTTCAGTCCCGGAATATCAGGTATTCGATCCGATAACCCGGTTGCCAGCAGCACTGTTTTGGCCTGATACAGGATTCCAGAGGACCCTTTAAGCCTGATCTTGTCCTCATGCACACGCATGGCTTCTACAATTCGATCCTTTTCAAATAAAACACCTGTCTGCTCAGCTTGCATCCTGCCAATGGCCCGTAATTCTTTGCCCGACACCCCATCCGGATAACCGAGAATGTTATGATAGGTTCGGCATAACGTTGATCGGCCTTCCCCAGCATCGACTACCAGTACTTGATGCGCTGAATAACGTCCCAGCTGAATGGCTGCCTGAAGCCCTGCAATCCCTCCACCCACAATAATACAATCCATCTCTCGCATGTTATTCCCTCCTGAATATCCAGTACTCTCTCTTTTTAAAAAGTATATTTTTGCATGATGATTCTTGTCCTTCTATACATTAAACCGTACAAACAGGCTTAAACGGCCTGACTTATTCCATAGCTTAAACCAAAAATAAAAGACCCAAACCTCCGGTTTCAAACGAAAGGTTTCGGTCTTCAAGTGTTAGAACTGATACGATTCGAAACGCATAGCATTGGTGATGGCGTTCCATACATCCACAGTTTCGCCGCCCATATACCAGTAAGCCAGTCCTGCAATGTTTCGCTCACCACTCATCCGAACTTTGGCAGACAAGGAGCGACTCTCTTCCGCCCAGATGGCTCGTGCCACCGATTTAGACGTGTAGTTAATCATGTACTGCTTCAGCTGTGTATCCCAGTTTCTTAGCGAACCTGATGCTGATGCCCGCACTCCTTGCTCTCCCAGTGTAATGTCCCAGGAAGCTGTTGCAGGATTCACGGTGGACCAATCCCGCGTATATAGTGGAAGCGCCAAAATAGTCTTGGTACGTGGTACCTCGGAGAGCATCTTTGTCAGTGCTCGATCCACCCATGGAAGCGAAGCGACCGAACCGGGCTTGGGGTCACCGTTCCAATGCTCTTCATAACTCATAAGTACCATATAATCCGAGATCGCCCCCAGCTTGACGTAGTCAAAGGCTGCTGTCCAATCTGAACCGAGATTGGGAGATACATCAACCGATACCACAGCGCCAAGTGTGTGCAAGGATTTCGTTAACGAAGTCACAAACGCGGTAAGACCTTCGCGATCGACAGGATCTACATTTTCAAAATCCACATTAATACCGCCGAGTTTATATTTTTTCACATAAGCACTCACTTGATTGACAACTGCTTCCCGGTTCGCTGAGCTCGACAGCATCTGATGTGTCATCTCTTTGTTGGAACGATTACCCAGCATCGGCCACAGCGCTCTGCCCGAAGCAGATGCCCAAGAGATCAATGTGGCATTGGCGTGATCCGAAACGTTCATATCTTGATTCAGGAAAAACCAACGCGGAACGACCGTGTTCACAGGCGACTGGTCGACTTGTCTTATAAATTCTGCTGTCGATGAATTGTACTGCCATCCCAGTTGAATCCCATGATCCTGCTTCCGCTGAATTTGCGTGGCCCATGTGTTGTTTTGCAAGATCGAATCCAGCATCACTGCTGCCTCTTCCCGTGTGACTTGGTCAGCCGGCCGGAACATGCCGCTACTTCCGCGCATTAATCCAAGTTGATGCACCTTCTGTACATATGGAAGAGCCCAGCTTGAGATGTCCGCTGCGTCTGCATATGTATTGTATATACTATCGCTTGCCACAGGGCGCTGTTTCAGCATACGAACAAGCAAAGCAGCTGCCTCTTCCCGTGTAATGGAAGCGTTCGGCTGAAACTGGTTCTGGCCTTTACCCTCAAGAATCGATAGATTAGTCATCGCAGCTACGTTACCGTAATACCAAGCTTTCGCAGAAATATCTGCAAAAGGTTTAATGTTGTTTGAAACTGGCTCTAGTCCGAGCAAGCGAACCGCAAATGATGCAAATTCAGCGCGTGTGACCGCTTTTTTCGGTTCAAACGTGTGCTCCGTTGTTCCTGCTACAATCCCTTTTTGCACCAGTCGCGCAATGGCTTCTTTTGCGAAGCTTTTGCTTGTATCCTGAAAGATAGGCTGCTCGCTCCCCGCCCCGTTAACGATACTTCCATTTCCAATCACTGAACCGAATGCAATGACGCCGCTTAATACGATCTTCCATAGGGGATGAAAGTTTCGAAAAGCTCTATTAACATTTACTATTTTCACATTAAAAAGCCTCACTTCAATAGATTACGATCTTCATTATCGTATCAAATTGAAGCGAGGCCGTATGTGGTTAAATATTGGTAATGTTCAAGAATTACTTGTGTACTTGACGCGCTCTTCCTTACTTGTGTACTTTGACACGCTCTTCAATCGGTTGGAACTCTTTCTCGCCTGGGGTTACGGTTGGTTTACCAAATGGCATCTGAGCGATCAGTCTCCAGTGCTCCGGAATATTCCATTCTTGCTTCACTTTTTCATCAATCAGTGGATTATAGTGTTGTAGGGATGCCCCCAGTCCTTCTTGCTCCAATGCAGTCCAGATGACCAGTTGCAACATACCATTGGATTGGTTAGACCAGATCGGGAAGTTGTCTGCGTACGCAGCAAAGTTTTGTTGAAGCTGTGCTACCACATTGTTGTCTTCGAAAAACAGAACCGTACCGTAGCCACTACGGAAACCTGCCATTTTCTCAGCTGTGGATTGGAATGCCTCTTCGTTGCCCACAACTTCACGCAAAATTTCTTCCGTGTGATTCCATAGTTTATCATGCTGTTCACCAAGCAATACGACTGCCCGGGAAGTCTGTGAGTTAAATGCAGTTGGTGTATACTTTACCGCTTCTTCGACGATTTCCTGAATTTTAGCATCCGAGATTGTGGATTCCTTACTGATTCCATAATAAGATCTTCTGTTCTTCAACGCATCAAAAAAAGTAGACATTCATATACGCCTCCTAAGTCATTTGTAGTTCATGGCCAACAAGGTAACTATAATATAGTAACATACATTAGTCAATAAACTATTTTATTTTCATTATATTATTTAATCCCTCTTACGATAGTCTGCCCGGTATTCCTCTTCTGTAGACGAATTACTTTTCGTCTGATCCTTATTCTTCTCTTCCTGCGCTTCCATGTTCAAATCTTGCATTGGAATCGGATCAACCGTTTGTTCTTGCTCGTATCGATCCAACATGCTTTCATGTTCAGTCTTATGTTGCTCCGGGTGGTCTGGCATCTTATCTCGTTTGCCATTTTCCCGTTGTTGCGCCGGTGTTTGCTTCTCCATTCACTTTTCGCCTCCTGTAATCGTCTTTTTCTCGTTACCTTTCTTTACCTGTTCGTTTGGCATTCTAAACATCTGCGTTACGTGAAGGGTGCTGACCCTTGCTCGCTATTTGATCATGGTTATAAAAATAAAGCTAAAGAAGCCGACCACGATGAATCTGCGGTTCGGCTTCTACATGGCAACCATTTATTCCTCGTTTACGCTAACAGCGCTAAACTTCGTTTCAACATCCCTATCGACCCTACAGCTGCCGATGCAGCTGACTTCGATACAGATCAGGCGAACAGCCCACGCTTTGTTTAAAAATTCGGCTAAAATGAGACAGCCTTTTAAAACCAGACAATCGACTGGCCTCCGTCACACTCATCTCGGGCTGAAACTGGAATAGCAGTTTCGCCTGATTAATACGCCGGTCATACAAGTACTTAAATATGGTCAGTCCCGTCATCTCCTTGAACATACCTGCCAAATAGGGCTTGGACAGATGTAGTTCCTGAGCGAGATCATCCAAACCGATGTCATGCATGTAATTCGTATCCACATACCGGATGATATGCTGGACATGTCTTTCTTTTTCCGATGAAGAACGCTGTTCCTGCACATGTCCCTGACAGATCTCTGCTACACAATATAACAGATCACAGACCCGGATATGCATACGCTCCTGTCTGAATCTGGATGAGTGAGAAGATAACTGGTGCAGATCATGTAGCAGTGCTTCAAATTCGGCGCGAACCTCACCGGTCAGGTTCACCCGGCAATTGCCCAGCTCATCGAACGGCTTCAGCACTTCATGGATGCGTTCGGGATGCAGGCTTTTACGAATGGCAGAAGGGTCGAAATGAAGCGTTGTGCGAACGTAAGGTTTACCAACTTTGGGATGCGGCCGATGCAAAGTCAGTCCATGCATTAACACCAAGTCCCCCGGCTCCAGTGCATATACCCGATCTCCAATAATATAAGTGCATTCCCCTTCATGAAAATAATAAATCTCATAGTGTGGATGCGAATGAAATCCGTCCGAATTACCCGGGTCAAACTGACTGGTGGCTCTATAGGTATACGCCAGTGGGGAATTAAACTGCATCATGCTTGGCACTTCATCACCTCCTGTGCAAAAAAAGAAAGCGGGATACAACTTTATGCTTGGTTGCCCCGCTAATGTTCATCTATATTTTATAACAACTCTCGGATACTTGCTTTGATCTCGTCCATGGAATCCACCGGCTCGAAGCGCCGAACGACTTGACCTTCTGCATCAATCAGGAATTTGGTGAAATTCCATTTGATCGCATCGCCGTGCAGCCACTCTGGTGCTTTGTCTGCCACCATCAGCTTGAGCAGTTTGGCCTGAATGTCGCTTTCATCAAAGCCGGCAAACGGACCTGACTTTTTCAAAAAGTCGTACAACGGATGCGCTTCCTCTCCATTCACATCCAGTTTCGCAAACATCGGAAATTTCACCCCGTAGTTGATCTGACAGAAAGACTCGGCTTCTGCACTGCTACCTGGCTCCTGCTCCGCAAACTGATTGCATGGGAAGCCAATGACCTGCAACCCCTTATCTTTGTACTCATCATATAACTTCTGGATATCATCGAATTGATGTGTATATTTACATTTGCTTGCCGTGTTCACAATCAGTACAGGCTTTCCTTCATATTGAAAGAGCGGAAAACGCTCTCCACTCGTTCTCGTCACAGTGAAATCATAGATCGTTGGCATAAGTCGAAGTGCACCTCGCAATAGTATGTAGTTCGTTGCTTTATAGAGTCATCTTTCATTATATACGAAGTCAGTCAGGTTGTATTGAGAAAGGTGGAGGGTCACCCATTTACTCCAAAATTTTAATGCTAATCACATACTTTGAACGGGGCAACATCTTGATCTCCATTTTTTTGTATCGATCATCCAAATCAATCTTCCTAGTATTAATCAATTCTAGTCCATTTATTTTAATAGTTTGTTCTCTTATTTTCCTGCCCATAGACCCCACGTAGTCTGGCCTGCCTGATAATGTAACATACTCTTTTTTGTAATACGAACCAAGATCCAGAACACCAGCCAAAGCTTGAGGAGAAACATACCATAAGCCTGCAAATCCGAGAATGACAAATAAAAATTTAACGGTTAGCCGTTTTAGTTTCCTTTGAATTGATTTCATCCCATGAAACATTCCTATAACCAAAAAAAATGCTGAAAGGCCAACAAAAATTAAACGTAGAAAGACCCAATTGGGGAAGAAGGCAGGAAACAACACGGCCACAAAAGAACATATAAAGATCAAAAATATGAATCCACCTAAGCCAAATAATTTCATTTTATTAAATTCATCTTCTTTCTCAATAATCTAACACGATGAAAACTCGATAATTAAGATTGCAAAGCCACATAAACATCGATCTCGTTATTGCCACTATGCGGCTGGTAACGTTCATCCCAGATTTCAAAATCATAACACTCAGGTGTGTATCCAGCATCTTCTAACCACTGTCCATAGATGTAGTCATATGTATCACCTATGTCGGATTCTAGTCCTCTATGCGTACATGTAACGTATGAACGAGCTGGCACATGATGAATAATCATTCCAGGCGGCGTGCCCTCCGTCTCGTTTACTTCATAGCATAATACATGTGCGAATGGATCTACTTTGGCATTAAAATCCTCATAGGACGGATACAGCTGCATTAAGAGAACCTGGTCGTTTTTCCGATGCTTGATCTGATCCCTCTTCTCTATTAATTTATCATAAAGATTCTGTCGTAATCCTGCCTCAAACTCTTCCACCGTAGCTTCAATGCGATACCCTGCAACATGAAATGCAGCCAATGTAACGATCTTCGTTTCCATCTTTTTCTCCCCCAATGAAAAAATAGAATACAAACCGTTTTAACGTTGCATTTACCCGAAAAAGTTACGACAAAAACTATGTCCACTCTTGCCAATGTTGCTCCAGAAAAATCACTTCTCTCTCGTAGTGAGCCAGATGACCTTCTTCAACCATTTTCACAAAGGCTGAGTCTCCTGCTAATGCACGATCCTCTAATGTTTTGCACATAAAGCGAATACGTGACACGACCCAATCTTTCAGATCAGGTGGAACATGTGAACCGTAAGCTTTCATAAACAATTCAATGCGTTTTTTCCGAACGTTTGCGTGCATTTCTCTATCATATGAGGTAACTGATTTCTCTTGCTCTTCAACCTTGGGCGAAAAATTCGCAAGAGGTACACACGTATATAAAGTATAGGCAATATCCCACATACGCGGCCCCGGGCATGCCAGATCAAAATCAATAATGCCCTGCGGCAAACCTTGTCTGAACACGATGTTGTATAAAGCAAAGTCGTTATGGCAGACCACTTCGGAATCCTCTGAATTTGTATCTACTGCTTCATGCGAGTGTTCATCTCTACCTATACCTGGATAAAGGTTATCAGGCTGTTCCACCGTGGTGAAATTTACGGTTGCATCGTGGTAGGCTCTTAATAAATGGGCAACGGCAATCAGTGATTCGTCTGACCACATGTAGCTTTCGATCTCCGGATAATCATTACCCGGGACGTCTCCGTCAAGGTAAGAGAGTATTTCCCTGCCCTTCTCATCCATGCCCAGATACTTCGGTGCCTGATGGAAGCACTCTTTTTCCAGATGCAACAGCAGTTCATGCACATAACGATTCGGATGGGTACTCCGGCGAACCGTATCTCCAACGCGCACAACTTCATTCACGTTACCACCTGTTAACTTCTCCTCCGGTTGTTCAGACAACTTGCATCCTCCTCTATTTGTAATTCTCTGGCCGCTCCTGCTGACGTTTATTTTTGTTTTTGTACGTTCCTGGGAAACCGGCAACCAGCAATACAAACCCAACAAAAAACATGAAATATACGAGTAGCCCTGTGGGTACATCTACCGTCCGTGTAACTTCCTGCAATCCTTGCTCCGATCCGCTTCCCGCCTCAATCAGTGCAGTTGATAAGCGGATGGACATTCGTTCAAGCGTGGATATGAACACACTCGCAACCATCAATACGACACCCAAAATCTTATTCATCTGATTCAAAATGTAACCTCCTCCTCTATTCAAAACAAATCTCGCTGTACACTCCAGACGAAAAGGTCTTTAGCGTTTGAGCCAGTGCATAGTGGTTGGGCAGGTCTTTAGCAATGACACCCCCAATATTACCTGCCTCGCCTGAGGTTAGGCAGGTTAGTTGAAGCTCATTCGAATTTCCATGTATGTATGAGAGCAAGTATTCCATTGGATTTTCTTGTTCTTGATATATTCGAATCTTGGTACCTGCCCAGATCGGCTCCTGATCCTGAATCTCCTCCATTGGAATCCATACTTCTGTTGTCAAAACAACAACCTCCTTCAATACACTTCACCTTAATTATAATCCATGTTCTTCCATTAAGGAATTTCTATAACTTTTTAAACGAGGTATGCAGTAGTTTTTATCCCGGAGTTTTCACCAATACTTCTACGAATGAAGCTATACCTAGTTTCATAAGGTCGTGTTTCCCTGTATATCAAATAGCACCGTCATCTCTGACGGCGCCGTGTATACTCTTTTACTATTCTTTGATGACTCTCAACCAGTGGTTCTTACGTAGCTAAAATGTGATGCAATTCCATATGACTTTCGAGAAAAGTAGCACGTTCGACATGGTACAAATCATATATGGACTGCGTGACCTCTGGATACAGGTCATTGGAGAGGTTAACGTAAGGTAGTTTCTCCACCGCTTTGCGGGAACGAACATTTTGTTTGCGTATTTTCATAAAAACCGTCTGTATATCTTGTTCAAGAAACAATTCTGTCAAAAACGCGGACTTGGCTCTTTGACTGTATCCTTGTCCGAAATAAGGAGCACCAATCCAAGTTGCCAGAAATCCAGTCTGGTTGACAATGTGATACAGATCAATAGTGCCAATTGCGGTGCCTGTTTCATTCAAAATCGTACGCGTTATAACACTTCCCTGTTCTTCTTCTGCGATCAACTGCCTCGTTAAAAACATAAATTTCTCTTGCGACTGACATACATAACGAACATAAGGGGAAACTGCGGGATCCATCATCAAGCTGTACAGAGATTGACATTCATGCATCTCACGCTTCTTCAACATTCTGTCTACCACCCAATCCTTCAAGTTCGCTAGATCAAAGCAAAATTAAGTATAACCATGATTGTGTGGCATTTAATGAATTCTACTTGCGGCTTGTGTAAAAATTCATGGGAAATTACGACTGAACTCGCATCACCTTTTTTGAGAAAACATACTAAAGCGGCATGTCCCTGGTTATAAGAAACATGCCGCCCCATTCTTCCTTCTGACAATATCAATTATTGCATGCCTTGCATGATCGCATTAATGATATTTTGCTGTGTTACCGTATTGTTAAACCGGTTGAACAGCGCGAATCCATGCTGGCCGTTGAACCCGTTGTCCCAATAAACCGGAACCATTTTATATTTTTTCGCCTTGGCAGTCACGGCTTTGGCATAAACCGCTCGATAGGTACTGTTGCTGGAATCATAAGAAGATTTATCGATGGAACCGAACTCACCCATAACGACTGGATAACCTTGAGTCACAAATTTATCGTACATAGATTTGAACTGAGATTCCAAGTAATCCTCTTGCCCCCATGTCGATCTTTTGGAAGGATTCGTCGCGGTAGCTCCCCATTGCGTAATGTTTCCATTTTCTTCACCAGCAAAATCCCATGGCGAGTAATAGTGTGCCGAGATCATGATTCGCTTCTGAGAGCTTGGAATGGCGGAAGATCTGAAATTATCACTTGGAACGACAAAACCATAATTGCCCACAGTGTAGTCAATGTTTGTGTTCCAGCCTGGAACAAGCAACCATCTTGCATTGTTGTTGCCACCTGTTTTACGAACGGTATCCACAAAGATCTGATTGTACGCATTCAAGTTACCATAATAAGACGTATTCGGATTGTTGTAATTTCCGTCAAACACCTCATTCATAGATTCAAAAATCAGACGTTCGTTATAATTACTGAACTTGTTGGCAACTTGTTGCCACACCTTTTGATACTTCTCACGAATAACGTTCTGATTGCCACTGTTCACATGTAACCACGAGCCCGGAATCGAGTGGAACCCGTCTCCATGCATATTGATGACTACGTATAAACCTTCGTTATACGCATAGTCCACCACTTGCTGTATACGATTAAGCCAAGATGCATTCACTGTATAATTGGGAGCGCTTCCAATATAATTCAGATAAGAAACCGGAATACGAATCGTTTTGAAACCTGCCGCTTTTACCTTTTTGATCAGCTCAGGTGTGATCGTTGGATTGCCCCATGACGTTTCATTCGGGGTCCCGTTCACGGTAGCTTCCAGCTGATTACCCAGATTCCAACCTGCACCCATCTCCGCCGTAATCTGCGCAGCGGTTAACGATCTCATATCAGCAGCCGACGCTTTGGAGCTCCATCCCGCAAACGCCGCTGTGGCCATAAAAAGCAGTGCCAAACTGGCTATGCCAAATTTTTTAAACGTTTTCGTCATAACGGTACCTCCGCTTATTTTATTTTAGAACAAGCAGTGCAGTTATTCTAGTGATTCATCTAGATGGTTAAAAAATGGATTGATTGAAGAAATACGAAAATATATTCCTCCCTTCTCTATGAATAGAGTGGTGAGCGAAAAAACGGTTCGCACCAACATAATAACACAATTATGGTAAATAAAGTTCATTCTCTTGTCCTTTTTGACAGGTTTTTACACTTTTCAATCCTATTTGAAATGTTCAATCAGCCAAGCCAGGAATTGTTCCTTCTCTTCAAACTGAGGATAATGCGCGGACTCATGAAATATAACCAGTTCTTTCTCGGGTGCTTTCAACTTTTGCAAGTAATCCTTGGCAGCATTAAGGGTCGTCATATAATCATATTGCCCCATTAGGAAATAAGTCGGAACTTGGATCTCGTCTACAATCTCAGGCAATGGGTGATCCAATGCTTTTCGCACAAGCCGATCTTGCAACTGGAGAACCCCTGTATAAAATCGAATGACATCCCATCCGTTGTACTCGGGATTTATCAGAAATCCTTTAACATAATCAGCATTCTCGTTAATGAGTCTGGCTGAACCGCCATACTTTTGCACAAACGTTCGAGGAGTCAGTCCTTTCCCTTGCTGCACAGAATCACGCAATAACTCTAATTGTTTCACATCCGCTTTGTTTCCTGCCGCGGTTGCCTGCTTTATCGTATAATCCAGCGTCTCCATTTCACTCTGAATGGTGTCGGCCACCTGTCCAATTCCAATATAAGCTTTAAACTGTTCTGGAGCCTTCGCAACCGCCTTGATGCCGATATACGTCCCAAAAGAATGCCCGACCAGGATCACCTGCTCTTGATGAAGTTCCTCAGTAACATACTTTGTCAGAGCGATTAAATCATCTGCAAGTACATCGGTTGTCAGCTTTGAATAATCCGCTGTAAAATGGAACGACTTTCCGCTACCGCGTTGATCATAATGAACAATTGTAAAATACCGCTCAAGCTCACGCTGATATTTTCTTACATAAGGAATCTCTGAGTACCCAGGTCCACCATGAACAAATAACAATACCGGATTGGCTCGATCCGCTCCCCTGATCATCACTTCGTGCCCTTCACCGTTGATGTCAATCTGCTCTATACGGCTTATACTGTTCTCCCCTTCGATACTCGGTGTCCATGTAGGAAAAATGAGAAAAACTACGAACATTCCTACGACGGTAAAGAAGATATATTTACAGACTTTTGCTATCTTTTTCCTCATTCGTTCTCCTTTAATTTCAAAGGATAAATCCAATGAACATCCTCTTTCCGTAACTCATCCTGAAATATGTAATTGTGATCCGCACCGACAATGCAGAGAATTCGCTTACCTGCGTACTCCTTCATCGCATTTTTCACTCGCTGGATCATAATTTGGTTACGAACCTGCCAGCGCATATTTTGCGACTTGGGGCTAACCTTACTTAACCATTCATATTTCATTCTAGTAATTTGATCGAATTCATTCGAATTAAACGGAATGTTACCATACGAGCTAGTTTCCATTTGCTTTATAAACCAGGCATCATCCTGCTGCTCTAGTTTCTTACGTTCTTCGGCTCCATACCCGATAAATGGATCAAAGTCATGCCACACATCGAGTTCAAACCAATCAATAGGAACAAAAATAATGCGATGTTCTTCACACAATGGAAAAATCAGTTCCCAATATTCACTGGCTGGTTCTCCCCAGTATCCCTTGTCTTGTGGATCATTCATGTACTTCTGCCAGCTCTGCGGGTGCACCTCACCACAAATCACGTCAGGTTTGAATTCGTGAATGATCCGCTTGTATAGAGACAGCGAACAGTTGTACCGCTCTCTAAGTTCCGCGTTATGAATGGTTCCTAACAAACCAACCGTCGTCATCCGTTAAGCTCCTTTACCATATGAATATCTTTGGGCTCTTTGGTATACAGTTCTTCGTCCGCCTCTCCTGTCATTTCACTGCCCTGGCTTTGATAAAAAGAAACCGCTGATCTCGTTTCTGTTGACGAGATGTACAAGGACCGCGCTCCACGCCTTCTTGCCTCTTCACTTAAAAAAGCAAGAATTCGTGTCCCAATTCCCTGCCGTCTGTACGCTCTGGAGACATACATGAGATCGAGCTGCAACTGATTCTGCTCTTTCCCTCTAAATTGATGGGCAAGTACACCAAAGCCTACTAATCTCGTACCATCAAAAGCCCCATAAGCCATCCCCCCTTGCTGCAATTCATAAATATAACGATCCTGCATCTCTTCCAGTTGTTCCTGACCCCAATTCGCGCACTCATGATCTTGTTTGTGCTCAACTAAGCCCTGTTCACTGACCTCATAGATGAGGTCGATATACTCAGAACGATCAATTTCATGTAACTGTTTTACATGATCCAGGTTCAAGATTTGGTATGTAATCATTCTTTTGTCTCCTTTTTATTGGCCCAGTAAGTCTCCCTACTTTGTATCTCGATTAGCGAGATACTCATCCTTCGTTAATCCGAACATAATAAAATCCATATGTTTCCCATGAATATAAACAACCTGACGACGAATCCCCTCTTGCACACAACCTAATTTCTGCATCATTCTAGCCGAGCCTTCGTTACCTTCCAGCACATAATCGTTGAACTTGTGAAGTCTGCGCTCCAAAAAAGCGTAACCAAGCAAAATATTCATCGCGCTTGTACCATATCCCTGACCACGATAAGGTTGATCGATGACTATGCCGATACTGAACGTTCCGTTCCGCTCATCAATGCTGTTCAGATTAATACCACCGATGGTTTGCCCCTCCAGGTTTTCGATGGTAAACATAATACGACCATTGGTTGATGAGAATGCTACGTTCTGATCTATAAATCGTTTGGCTCCAGCAATCGTCGGCGGAAGTTCAACAGCACATTCAAGCAAAATGCGCGCGGGAGAGTCAAAGCCACCGGTGAAACAACTCTCCCAATCCTCTTCTTCAAAAGCTCTCAGCCTTACTTTGTCATCTTGCCAGTAATACTGGCTATAATCGATTGTTCTCATAAAAATACCTCTCTCTAAACGATGTATGTTGACTTTGTGATTCATCTTATTTTCAATCTGTAAATAATTTCATCATCCGAATTGGTCAGATTCTCGCTTACAAATGACATACTTGTATATAAGTGCTGGGCAACCTGATTGTCTCGTTCAACGGTCAGAGAAATGATGTGACATAACGGATGTTTATCGGTGATAAAATCGATGATGGCTCTTAAAGCTCGTTTTCCCATCCCTTGCCCTTGAAACGTCTTGTCGATCTGAAAGCCGCCAATCCAGTAATTATCTGTACTTTCAGGCGTATAACTTATATAAAAGAATCCAATGATTTTGCCTTCGATTTGCAGAACGTAAGGATCAAATGCTTCATCCCATGGTTTAATATAGGCATAAGCAAGTCCCTCCGTAACACTTGGAACCAGATGTTTTTGGTTTTCATGTAGCGAAATTTTTAGAGCCTGTTCCCAATTATATCTTGTAACAGGATGAATCTGGATGATGTGTGTTCTCATATAATCTCCTCATTTAACGTTTAACCACTACACCTCGATTGAAAATACCGCAACATGTTTCCCTATGATGTCGACATCCTTCTCATGAGTCATGCCATTCTTTTCCGCGACCCGCATCGAGCCTGCATTTCCGTGTTGGATCAAAGAAATCAAACGTTTCTCCCCTCGTTGCAAACCGTGCTCCTTCCAGGCCTCAGCTTGCTCATACCCATAGCCTTGTCTCCAATAGGGCTCTCGCACCCAATAACCGACTTCCAGCTCATCCTTGCCATCAATGACTTGCGGGATCAATCCAGACGTTCCTACAAGCTGCTGATCTTCTCTGTTAAAGGCAAGCAAAAGTCCTTTGCCTCCCTTGTTCCATTGAATAAACTTCTCTAGTGTCTGCATCGTTTCTTCTTTTGTCCATGGATTTCCGTGGCGAATGTATTTCATCACATTTGGTTCACTTGTCATCATATATAAATGTTCAAAATCATTTTTAGTATATTCACGAAATATAAGCCTTTCTGTCTCCATCCTATACACCACTCCTAGCTTTAACATCTCAATGTAATATAGTCCGATCCCTATTCACAGTGGAGGTGAAAAACTGCTGCTGTATCTCCTGCCTAAACACTTCGGCGTAGCGATGTCTTCCCAGTTGATCATAACGCTCCTGTACTCGTCGTACATGTTCTTGATCGGCTTTTATCTTGCGCTCAATCTCTTCATACTGCTCCATCGTATCGTATTCCCACATCGCAAAGATCTCACTGGTCTCTCCTTCCAGTTGAGTGTGCCATCGGCCGATCAATCGCGCTCCGTATTTCAGTTGTGCAGGCAGCAAAATATCATTGAACAGTGCATTAAATTCTTCCACAAAAGAAGAAGCAATAATATACGTTTTTCTGCGATAAATCACGGACATAGCCTCCGGCTCTATAGTTTAAAACGGCAACCTTCAAACGTTAGATCATTTTGGATCAGATCAACAGCTGCTGAGATAGCATTTTTTTGATGATCGGACAAGCTACCTTCGTCTCCGTTCCAATCTTTCAACCACCAGAAGAATGAACTTATATTTCGGTACTCCATGAATAAAGGAATCCGAGCGATCCATTCCTGACTTATTGGCTGTTGTTGCACATACCCTTCCAGAAAAGCGGTCAGAAACGTCTTCGCGAACTCATCCTTCGTTCCCCACTTCGGATCATGTGACCCCCACCACACCGCATGTGCAGCCGCGATCCCAATATCCAGAGCATACCAGCCGCGTATCGCATCATCAAAGTCAAAGACATTAAGCTCACCCTGATCAATCAAAAAATTATAAGGATGGAAATCATAATGAATTAAGCCATAACCCTCGGCCTCTCTGGGCAAATCCGTCAGTTGTTGCTCCAATGCTCGAAGCTTCCCTAGGAGCAAGGCATAGTCACCTGTATGCAGATGTGGATTCTCCAGTTGCAGTGGAGCCCAGTCCGCTCTAGTGAACTTCGGATCATCGGGTTGATAGCTCTGTGTTAGATGGTGTAACGTGCCCATCACGCTTCCCCATCGAGTAAATAAATCCGTATCCCACACACTCCAGTCATTATCAAAAAAATATCCGGCCGCTCCTTCAAATACCGCGGCAACATAACATTTCTCTTGATCACGGCATACAGCAGTCAGCTTGCCTTCTACTGTTAGAATGGGTAATGATGCACGAACCCCCTTGGATACCAGATAGCGGACCCAGTGAACTTCTGCCTGAATAGATGTTTCATAAGCTGCCGGTTTCTCCGATAACCGAAGAAAATATGTTTTATTTTGCTGATGGTATTTGTAAACCACATTCGTGGATTGACTTACTAAAACCAGTGAGTCCGGAGCAATGCCAAAGGATTGAGAAGCTTGTGAAAGTATTGCTGTAGACACCATATAATTTCACTGCCTTTCTTCGGTATACATTCAATTTATCCGATTACAATCCCGCTAGTAATTTTCATGTTCGGAGCATACGTCATATACGTGTGTTCATTGAATTCCCTGGCAAATCTCTCTTCTGCCTCATACTGATGGATGGCTTCCTCGGAAGTTAATCCTCGTCCAATGAGGTGGGCAATGACTTCTTCTCGGTTACCCGGGACGGCTCCTAACCCTTCTTCTTTTAACGCGTTATACAACGTATGTTTATCCGGTTCATCCATCTGTTGATCTAAAAAGTTCACACGATCGCTTACTCGGCATTCCACGCCTCTAACACCAAGCTGACTGAGCAGTGTCGGAATCTTCATTCCTATATTCCCGTCTTTGCCACTCTCTCCGGCAGCCTGCTCATACAACTTCTGAAGTACGCCCAGGTGCACAATACTGGACTGCTCCATACCGTCTACTGCATAACTCGCCATGTTGGCAATCCAGTGTGGCTCGAAACAAATCACTCGACCTCCATCCACCACACTGCCAATCATCTTTTCCAATATCACACGTGGTTCTGTCATATGTAACAAAAAAGCATGACTTATCGCGATGTCATAGGTTCGTTCGACCTGCACCGTTTCAATGTCACCTTCTATGAATTCAGCCTGATAAGTTGTGTGTGCGTAGAGTTCTTTCGCATGTTTAATCAGTTCTGATCCTTGATCTACTCCCGTGTACCGTGAGCCAAAAGGCAGGAGCGGGAGTAACTTCAGTCCCATGTAACCAAAACCACATCCATAATCAATCATATGTACAGCTTGCTTAATCTTCCAAACGCGTTCAACCAAAAATTCGAGATAATCATCGTTATAATAAAGCCAGCGTGTATTTCTCAGATACTCTATTTGGTTATCCCAATAATAATCCGACAATAGTTTACGCACCTTTCTTGTAAACGCATTCACATTTCCAAAGGACTTCATCTAACTTCATCTACAATTCAACACATCTCATTCTACTCCTAAAATATGTCATAGTCTATCCAACTTCAGGATGATCTGATCTCGAACTTCCAGCAATTATCACCAGACGGACAGTTTTGTTCTTACGTCATTATCATCCGTAATATAATCCAGCGCTTCGTATCGTATTCTCTTGATATGCTCAAGCATTTCTTCCCGTATTTCAGCATCTTTAATGTATACCGCAACGTAACTGCTATCTATGACAAGCAATGCAAGCTGACAATCACTCTCTACATAGTCTTCGTAAGTCTCTATATCTATAATTGCTGTACCTCTCGGATAGGCTTTCAGATTGGCAAAGATCAAATAATACTTGTTATCATCAATCATTGTCTGCAACTCTTCTCCTGCCATGCCCATAACCCGGTCTGGAAAAAGACTCTCTCCCAAGCTATTCTCAACCACTAAATAGGACTCTTCCCCACCAACAAACCAGTCATAATCCGCAATCTTGATCGGTTTCAGGATTTCTCCCAAAAAGCTCCCATATTCATTTGGAATTTGAAATTGTATGCCTCTTTTCATATTGCCTCCTCTTAGTTTTACCCTTCACTTTCTGCAAAATGATATCGATCACTTCATCTGTTGCCAGATGATCTGTCGCAATTCGGGTTTCGAATACATCTGCCTTGAACGCTTCAACACACTTCGGAGCCTGTTGATATTGCCATCCGCCGAATTCATCTCCACGCTTGGCAAGACGCTTATATATCGTCTCTAGTTCAGCCGTTAGACAAAAATGATGTAGGTCCGGATCAATCTTCTTTAGCCCACTATAAATGTAATCAAAGTTTGCTTTCTTGTAGAGCGTCATGGGGACAATCAAATGTTTATTGTATTTTTGCTTCACCTCTCTCGCAGCGTTCACCGTCAACACTTTCCAGAGTTCAATATCCTGAAAATCATCGGTGCGCTCCTGGTCTTCCCGATGTTCCTCAGGCAGAAGCTTTCGGATCATATAACCAATCTCTTCGGGATCATAGATCATGCTATTTTCAATTCTTGGCTGTAGCGCCTTCGCTGCTGAGGTCTTACCGGAACCAAACGCACCATTAATCATGATGATCATACACTCACTCCTTCACATCAAATCATATCGGGTAAATACTATATGCCATCTTCAATAAAAATGCAAAATCCCGTCGGGATTGTCCAACAGGATTTTTATAAACTCTAGCCGTTCAAAATTTTCGATTAAGCATCTCACGCTTCGCACTTTCTTGTGTGAAAATATCCTCTCGGGGTACCATGCGTTTGGGAAGTGTGCGCCCTGCCATAATTTCTTTGGTAGCTTGCATCAGCTGAGGTCCAAGTAACGGGTTACATTCCACCACGGCATTAATCTGCCCGTCCGCCAAACTCTGCAGTGCTTTCCGTGAGCCGTCTACCGACACAATGATGATGTCTTCACCAGGTTTCAAGCCAGCATCCTGAATCGCCTGAATAGCACCAAAAGCCATCTCGTCATTATGCGCAAAAAGGACTTGTGGTCGCTCCTCTTCCCGAACCTGAAGAAAACCTTCCATCACTTGCCTGCCCTTGTTTTCTGTGAAATCAGCAGGGGCACTTTGCGAGAACAAGATCTGGGCTTTATCCCCTAAAATGCTTCGAAAGCCCTCTCCCCGCTGGATAGACGGCGTTGATCCACTTGTGCCCTGCAATTCAGCAATGCGAATCGTTCCTGGCATATTCCGTAGTCGATCCTGAATATACTTTCCGGCTTTCACACCCTCTTCATAGAAGTCCGAGCCGATCGTTGTTACAAACAGAGAGGTATCTTTAGCGTCAACGGACCGATCTACGATGATGACGGGAATTCCGGCTTGCTTCGCTTCCTGCAGAATGTCATCCCAGCCGGATTCCACCACGGGTGCAATAGCGATTACATCTACCTTTTGCTTGATAAACGAACGAACAGCCTCAAATTGTTTCGTCTGAGACTGCTCTGCATTTTTTATAATAAGGGTAATTCCAGATTCCTTGGCGGCATCCTGAATGGAGGTGGAATTGGCGATACGCCAAGCACTCTCCGTACCCAGTTGCGAAAAGCCCAATATAATGGGTTCTTTGGAAGGCAAGTTATATTCCGCTGATTGCATCCATTCTTCTAACGAGGGCAGGGATTCAACGTTTGAAGGGACAGGAAGAGGTTTGGACTCGGACTCAACCAGGGTGCAGCTTGAAAGACATAACAGTATCAGTAGCAGTACACACAACCAAATCGCATTTGTTTTCACCAATTCCCTCCCCCTCTAACATCATTTATACCAACCAAGTCTGCCAGCCTCTCACTACAATCTGATCTGACGTGCTTTTCTTAAATGTGTGTTGAGAAATTCAACTCGCCAATGGTTATAAAGTGGGTTAATGCAATGATTTGGCGGATACTCGCCGTTCACTGAGAAGTCGTTGGAATAAAATAAAGACAAACAGCATCAAACCGATCACAATTTTCGTCCACCAGGAGCTGAGCGTGCCTTCGAAACTAATTATAGTTTGGATAACCCCCTGGATCAATACACCAAGGAACGTGCCAGCTACGTAACCAACGCCACCCGTCAGCAATGTCCCCCCGATAACTACCGCTGCAATCGTATCCAGCTCCAGACCCATGGCGTGTAATCCATAACCCGACAACATATAGAATGTAAATACAACTCCTGCCAGTGCAGAACAAAAACCGCTGAAGGTATACACCAAAATTTTGGTACGGGCTACAGGTAGACCCATCAGCATGGCCGATTGCTCACTTCCGCCAATGGCATACACATTACGTCCAAAACGGGTGTAGTGGGCAAGGAAGATGGCAAGCAATAAGACGATCAGAGCTATGATTACATTAACGGAAACGAAGCTGCCTCCAGGTAACGGAATCTTGGCTTGTGCAACGTCCGTATAGAACGAGTTGGTAATCGTAATGGTGTCGGTACTGATGACATAACAGAGTCCCCTTGCCAGAAACATACCGGCGAGTGTCACGATAAAGGGCTGAATTTTAAAATAATGAATGATGGCTCCCATCAATGTGCCAAATACCGCACCCATTATGAGCACCATAGGAATGACCACGGTAGGCGACCAGCCTTGTTTTTCAACCAAACTCGCACTAATAATCGTGGTCAGTGCAATGACCGAACCCACGGACAGATCAATGCCGCCGGATACGATGACAAAGGTCATGCCAATCGCCGTCACAATGAGAAAAGCATTGTCAATCAACAGATTAAACAGTACTTGTGTGGAAAAGAAACCCGTGTAACGGAACGAGCCAATGGCAATCATAACAGCCAGTAAGCCAAAGGTGACCAGAACCGGGAGTAGCTTTCGATTAAGATACATGGCGATTCACCCCTTGTTCAGCTGGAAACTTCCGCTTTTTCAGGCGATCTGCCATGGTCTTGCGGAAAGCATCGGATTGGATTAGACATACGGCGAGCACAACAAAGGCTTTGACAACGAGTGTAACCTCAGGCGGTACACCAATCATGTAGATGGTTGTCGTTAAGGTCTGGATAATCAGCGCACCGACCACCGTACCCATCAGATAGAAACGTCCACCATTCAGTGAAGTCCCGCCGATCACGACAGCCAGAATAGCGTCCAGCTCATACCACAGTCCGGCATTATTGCCATCCGCACTGGATACATTGGAGCTGAGAATCAGTCCTGCAATCCCGGCACAGAGACCACAGAACACGTACACGGCAAGGATGACCGTTTTGGAACGAATGCCAGCAAGTTGGCTCGCCCGTGCGTTATTCCCCACCGACTCAATAAACAGCCCCAGTGCTGTTTTTCTCGTGAGAAGTACAGCAATAAGCAGTACCGTCAGTACGATGAAAATTGAGAAAGGTAACGCCGCAAGTGAACCCGCGCCAATGTACTGATATTGTGCATTGGACACCGTTATAATCTGTCCGTCGGTGATTAGTTGCGCAACACCTCGGCCAGCCACCATAAGAATGAGCGTTGCAATAATGGGTTGGATTCGAGCTACGGATACCAGCGCTCCGTTCCACACACCAAGAACAAGCGAAAGACCAATCGATAACGCAAGTGCACTCAGAACAAGCCAAAGTGAACTTTGATCTGTTCCTTTGCTGATCGTCATGCAAGCCATTGCCCCCGAGATCGCAACAATCGAACCTACGGACAGATCAATACCGCCGGTTGCGATGACCAGTGTCATACCTATGGAGACCAGAATCAGCGGTGCGCCGAAATTAAGAATATCGATCAAACTGCCATATAGATTGCCTTCACGTATCACAAGCGAGAAAAAATCGGGTGAATAAATCAAGTTAAATAATAAAAGTAAACCGAGCATACATAACGGCCAAAACAAATGATGTTTTCGCATCCTGCTCATCATGACGTCAACCTCCTGCCATCGCTTTCATAATTTGCTGCTGATTGATCTCTTCTCCACTGAGCTCTTTTACTTTTTTCCGGTCTCGCAACACCGCTACCCGGTCGCTAACCCGAATCACTTCTTCCAGCTCCGACGAAATAAACAGAACACCCATGCCTTGCTTCGACAATGAGAGCACCAGCTTCTGTATTTCCGCCTTCGCCCCGATATCAATACCGCGTGTAGGCTCATCCAGGATCAACAGATCGGGATTCATCAATAACCAACGCGCAAGCAATACTTTCTGCTGATTGCCACCACTCAGGTTTTTGATCAGCTGCTCCGGATTTTTAGGATGAATATGCAACAGATTGATGTATCTCTCCGCAAGCTCATCCTGCTTTTTGCGCGAAATAGGCTTCGACCAGCCCCGTGTCGCCTGATAGGCAAGAACGATATTCTCCCTGATCGTCAGATCGTCGATGATGCCTTCGGTTTTGCGATTCTCCGAGCAGAAGGCAATATGTTGGTCAATCGCATGCCGCGGTGACTTTACCGAGTTACCTGTATCTGCAACCGTCAGCTTGCCTTCGTCGGCACGATCTGCGCCAAAGATCAGACGAGCAATCTCCGTACGACCTGATCCGAGCAATCCAGCCAAACCCACAACTTCGCCCTTACGAATCGTTAAATCGAATGGGTCGATCGCTCCTTTTCGTCCCAATCCCGTTGCGGTAATCATAACCTCCCTTGCATCTGTCTCCACTTCTGTCTCTGACTTCCCTTCGATCGTTTGCTTAGGAAGATCCTCTAGTATTTCGAGTTCTTTGCCAATCATCTTGAGTACGAGTTCCATACGTGGAAGCGATGCAGCAATGTATTCCCCTTCGAGTTCCCCGTTGCGGAGCACGGTTAGGCGATCCGACATTTCGTACACTTGATCGAGGAAATGCGTGACGAACAGAATCGCCAGTCCTTCGCTTTTCAGCTTGCGCATAATCTGGAAAAGTTGCTGCACTTCATTTTTATCCAAACTGGAAGTGGGTTCATCTAAAATAAGAACTTTAGCCGAGATGCTAAGTGCTCTTGCAATGGCGATGAGTTGCTGTACCGCTACCGAATAAGACTGAAGAGGCGCTTTCACGTCGATGACCAGATTTAATCGTTCACGTAATAGCTTCTCCGCATCCTGGTTCATCTGTTTCCAATTGATTCGGCCATACTTCATCGGCTCCCGCCCGATATAGATGTTCTCCGCTACCGTCAGATTCGGACAAAGATTCACTTCCTGATATACCGTACTAATCCCCGCTTTTTGCGCCTCTAGCGGCCCTGATATGGCAAGCGTTCGACTGTCCATCGTCACCGTGCCTTCGTCAATCGAGTAAACCCCTGTCAGTACTTTGATCAACGTTGATTTTCCCGCGCCATTCTCACCCATTAATGCATGAATCTCACCTGGAAACAGGCGAAAACTGACGTCAGAGAGTGCTTTAACGCCTGGAAAACGTTTGGTGATCCCCGTCATCTGCAGGATCGGTGCGTGATGATCCTCCATATCCATCTCTCCTTTATTGTAGAAGCCGTTCGCATTCGAACGGCCATCCGATTGGGATAGAAAAAAGTCATTTAGCGACAGTGAGGTCGAAAAATGACTTTTCGGTGTTAACCGCAGCTGCTTTTAATATTGCCGTGATGGCAGTGCTTCTTTGGCTTGCTCCGATGTAAAGGTCGTTTCTTCCGTGACGATGCGCGGCTCAATCTCCTTGCCGTCCACCACAGCCTGAACCGCCTCCATCAACTGAGGTCCGAGCAGCGGGTTACATTCGACGATAAAATTGATTTTGCCATCGGCTGCTGCCTGCATACCGTCTTTCACCGCATCAACCGAGATAATGGTGATATCTACACCTGGTTTTAAACCGGCAGCTTCAATCGCCTGAATAGCACCAAGTGCCATGTCGTCATTATGTGCATAGAGAACGTCGATTTTTTTATGAGCTTTGAGGAAAGCCTGCATAACTTCTTTCCCTTTGGCACGTGTAAAGTCGCCGGATTGGGACGCGATCACTTTCAGCTTGGCATTGGAACCAATGATCTCCATAAAACCTTCCTGGCGATCATTCGCTGGAGCAGAACCTGTTGTACCTTGCAGTTCAACAATATTGATCTCTTCTTGTGCATCTTTATACTTATCGCTCAGCCACTGGCCTGCTTTACGTCCTTCTTCTACAAAGTCGGAACCGATAAATGTCTTATACAATGATTTATCCGGTGAATCTACGGCGCGGTCCGTCAGAATGACCGGGATGCCTGCATCCTTTGCTTCTTTTAAGACCGTATCCCAACCGGACTCCACCACCGGAGAAAAAGCAATCACAGTCACCTTCTGTTGAATAAAGGAGCGCAAGGCTTTGATCTGATTTTCCTGTTTCTGCTGCGCGTCCGAGAATTTCAGATCATACCCGGCTTCTTTGGCTGAGTCCTGAATGGATTTGGTGTTGGCTGAACGCCAGCCGCTCTCCGCTCCTACTTGAGAAAAACCAAGTGTAATCGTCTTGGAAGTCGCAGGTGCACTTCCGCTATCTCCTCCAGAACTCGCTTGATTTTTACCAGATGCCCCATTACCGTTGTTACACGCTGTACTTACAAGCATAACCATCGCCAGTGTGATGGCGAGTCCCCACTTTTTTTTGCTTCGCATCATGTGATCCTCCCTTTTTCAGTTCACCTTGTGTGGTGTGATCACATTATAAAACGCTTACATCATTTACTAACATGGAATGTGATGCGAATTTTATGTAATAATTTAGTAATTGTGGAGGACATGTCATATAAACGTGTAATTTTTTTAGTGAATGGTGTACTATTTTGCGATACGCTTTCATTGTTCAAATTCATGTTATAATAATGCTACCTTTAGATCCTGATTCCTTCAGATGGAGTGGAATACGTTGAAACTTGTTAGGTGGATAGCTTCAAGCCTCAGACTTAAATTACTCAGCATGTTTATCATCCTCAGTTCTGTACCGCTGATTATCGTTGGATTAATTTCGTACCACAAGTCATATACCGTTGTATCGAATCACAACAAAGCCTCCACCCAACTGGCTGCGGACCAGCTTGCCAGAAATATTGACATCATGTTTGAAGATACGGAGCGGCTACTAGAACTGGGCAAGAATCCACAAGTTCTACAGTATTTGTACGCACAATCCGAGTCGTATGGCGAAGCCAAGGCTATTTTACAGACCTACAATCTCTACCGTGAAACCTACAAATACGATAAGGTACTCAACATCTCATTTGTTAACTTCTATGGCAAAGGCATCAGCGAACGAAAAGGAGTATTCAAGCTGGAGCGTAACCCGCTTCGCAATCCCTATTTTCAGTATCTGGTACAGTACCCAAACGCTATTTTGCGAATTCCTCATGCTGCACCTTATGCTGAATATAACCGTTTGGATGGATTCGCGTACCCAAAAGAGAATGCGCTTTCAATTATGACAACCGTCAAGGAACGCATTACACATGAAGTCATCGGTTTTATTGTGATTGATATGAATGATTCATTCATTGATGATTTTTTGACAACGACGAAAATTAAAGATTCCGGCTTCTTCTATATTAACGATCAATATGGGAAAACACTTTTCACACCGCCTGCGGGCGAGGCGTCTCTCGCCATCATCAACCAGATCAATTCCGTGCCTCTACACGCAGAGCAAGACAGCTTCAACTTGTCCGCAGGCTCGAAACCGCAGTTTGTCGTATATAGTACATCCAGGCAGACGGGATGGAAAATCATCGGAGCTGCGCCTTTTCAGGAAATTATTACGGAGGCCAATGGCATTCGCCAGCTAATTATCATCAGTGTTTTATTAAGCGCATTTTTTGCGATTTCTTTATATTTTTTCCTGAATAACAGACTCATTCATCCCATACAAATTCTCATGAACAAGATGCGTAAAGCGGCTAGCGGATATCTGGAGGTAAAAGTCACCCCTACCGGTTCGGACGAAATCGCGGATTTAGGACAAAGCTTCAACATCATGCTGGAGAAAATTAAAACGCTGATTGACCAAAGCATCAAAGAAAATGAACAAGTCAAAATAGCCGAATTACGAACGTTGCAAGCGCAGATTAATCCGCATTTTCTATACAATACGCTGGAGTCCATCATCTGGATGGCTGAAGCCGAAAAAAAGGAAAGTGTGATCAAGCTGGTTCAAGCGCTCTCCAGGTTCTTTCGGTTGGGTCTGAACAAAGGCTTTGATTGGGTATCGATCCAGACGGAGCTTGAACATGCGCGCAATTATCTGGTAATTCAGCAGATGAGGTATCACGATATTTTGACATACGAAATCAAGGTCGAACATGAGCTTCAAGAGTATCCCATTCTGAAAATGACACTACAACCTCTAATCGAAAACGCCATCTATCATGGCATCAAAAACAAACGGGGTCAAGGACTCATCTCGATTCAGGGATACTCGGACGATACAAGCATTGTGCTCACGGTGCGTGACAACGGCATTGGTATGAACACCGAACAACTGACACAGTTGAGAGAAAAATTAGATCAACCTGCTGGTTCCCGTTCTCCTCAAGAAAATGAGCAAGACGGCGGGTTTGGTCTGCTGAATGTGCATGATCGCATTCGTCTCTATTTTGGCCCATCCTATGGTGTTGAGATGGAGAGCACGTATATGGAAGGAAGTACATTTCAGATTCGCATCCCCAAAAGCAAGGAGGTTCAGCATTGAAAAAGGTAATGATTGTCGATGATGAGATCGGGATTCGGGAGAATATACGCAACAGCGTACAATGGGAAAAGGAAGGTTTTCACTACTGCGGAGATGCACCGGATGGGGAGCTGGCTTTACCCTTAATCGAAGAATGGGCACCTGATATTCTCATTACCGACATTAAAATGCCGTTTATGAACGGTTTAGAGCTGGCCTCTATCATCCGTGCGCAAAAACCTCATATCAAGATCATTATTATGAGCGGACATGATGAGTTCAGTTATGCTCAGGAGGCAATCCGGCTTGGCGTTACTGAATATTGTCTTAAACCCGTCAGTGCAACAGAACTTCTTCAGATATTGCATGAAGTCAGTCAGAAGATGGATGAAGAAGAACAACGACTGACCAGTCTTACGATGACCAAAGAAAAATTGCTCGCCGATCTGTGCGGTGGGCTCATCGGTACATCGGATGCCATCGATTCTGCCAAAAAGCTCTCACTATCTCTTTCTGCCAAATTCTACACCATTGTCATTATGGATATCAGACCCCATGATGATTCTCAAAATTCGGAGTTATTATTAAATAAAACACTTCGGATTCTGGAGGAATGCTGTAGCGTTGATGTGGAACTTCTCTCTTACATTCGTAGCCGGACGGAACGGGTGCTGTTGCTTAAATCCAGCTCCGAAAACCGTATTATGGCTTATCTGGAACAACTTCGAGGACAGATACGTCTCGATCTGGAGCAACAGTTCAACTGCAGTGTCGTTATTGGCATTGGAAGTCATCAGGAACGCCTGCAAGGCATTCATGTTTCCTATCTGGAAGCGGATGAAGACAAATATATCACGCGTTTGACCCAGCAAAACAAAGCTTCGTTACGGGAGATTCACCTGGATGAGAAAATGAATATTTTGTTAGATCGCAGTCGATTTCTTGAATTTCTCAAGATTGGTGACCCCTATCTGCGTGACAGCTTTGTACAGGAATTCGCAGCTCCATTACAGTCGATGGACTGGAACTCTTCATCGTATGGCGTTTATTTGTTAAACGATCTTACCCTTGAATCCTTCCGTCTTGCGAATCAAATCTTTCGTATGGGCGCTGACCCGGACGAGAACATTCGGAGCTTGCAGCAGATGATCCGGGGAATTACAAGCTGGGAAGCCTGTACCCGATACTTGTGTGATCTGCTCGATCAATTATGGCAGCGAAGAGCAGCATCTTCTGGCAAATACAGTGATGTCATTGATCAGGTCAAAGCGTATGTGTCTGGGCAATACAATAACGAGCAGGTTTCCTTGAAGAGTATCTCAGCACATGTGCGTATTAGCCCAAGCCATCTCAGTAAAATTTTCAGCCAGGAAACCGGTCAGACCATAACGGAATACTTAACCCAAGTGAGAATCGGCAAAGCCAAAGAACTGCTGAAAACAACGAGCAACAAGACATTTGAGATTGCATTCAAGGTTGGATATAACGATCCACACTATTTTTCAAATATATTCAAAAAGACAACCGGATTTACGCCCAAGGAATATCGCACACGGGGGGCCGTGGTACCCGATGAATCATCTGTGGACATGAGAAAAGAGCCGATGTATGAGTAAGCTCCAAAGTGCTGGCTGGTTCTTGTTGTTAATCTTGCTTGCATCATCGATAACCTCTTGCACGAGAGCCCCTTCGAGTTCAACGATCCATTCGGATTCAGGTGATTCACATCCCAAAAATCAGGAAGTAAGCCAATATGTTGCTACAGCTGAGGAAGCATCCGCGTCCAAAAACAAAACCTTCGGAATCATCTATCCGATGACCTATCCGACATATGAGATGATCACAATGGATGCTACACAATCTGCTGAAAAACATCATGTGACGCTTACCGTCAACGCGCCAGACGAAGCAAGTACCGAACAGCAAATACGCATTCTGGAAAATATGATCAAACAACATGTTGACGGAATTGCCATCGCTCCTATTGATATTGCCGCGCTTACACCGGTCATTCATAAAGCTACGGCAGCAGGTATTCCGGTGATTACATTTGAATCGGATGCACCTTCCAGCGATCGAATGGCGTATGTTGGAGCGGATAATTATCTAACGGGCCGACAGTTTGCTCAGACCACAGCCAGGCTCCTGAATAATGAAGGCATGATTCTAGTCGAAAGTGGTATGGAAGAGATGGTTGGTCTACAGCAACGTCTGGACGGATTCATTGATTATATTCGTAATGACACTGACATCGAAATTTTGGAAGTCAGATACAATCAAGGCAATGAAGATCGAGCGGTCAACGATATTGAATCCATGATTGATGCACACCCCCATTTTAATGCAGTGGTGGGGCTGGATTTTGTATCCGTTTCCGCCTCTACCCTTGTTTGGAAAGCCAAAGGCTTGAACCGGCATCTAATCGCTTTCGGTGGCAATTCAATTAGTGAAAAAGGACTGTCAAATGGGCAGATATCAACCGTGATTTCGCAAAATGAGCAGGTATGGGGAACAAAAATTATTGAGACGCTGCTGCGTGCAAGCGAGGAACTTCCTGTTGAGAATTTTATTAATACCGGGATAAAGGAAATCAACCAAACTATACTTCCATCTGAATAGTAACGAATTGAAATCACCCTATAGAAATAGCCTTTCAGAGGGCTTCGCTATAGGGTGAAATTTTATCGAATCATGTAGAGAGTATTATCTTTTTTAAGACACTTCTGCAACGACTGAAGACCGCAAGCCCTCAATGAGGATAAATAACGTCAACGCTTGTCCATAGCCCATCGGACTAATCGGTATTTCTTTATAAAACTGGGCATCATGCCCTACAGGTGTTCCATAAGATACTTGCTGTACGACTCCGGTTTCATCAATATGCTGCAACACGGCTTCAAGCGCCCTCATCCCCGTATCAAGATAGGATTCATCCAGGTAGCCGTACCGGATTCCCTTGAGAATTCCGTATCCAAACGCCGCCGTTGCGGACGTTTCTTTATAGGAGTCTGGATCATCCAGTACCGTATGCCACATGCCATCCTCATGCTGCAGCTTGCTAAGTGCTCTGACTTGCGCAGTCGCTGTATCCAGCAGATAAGCCTTGAGCCCATCTTCAATGGGAATGATATTTAGAAAATCCATCACTCCGGCCGTATACCATGCATTTCCTCTTCCCCAATGAACAGCACCATAGTTATGGTTTTCATTGAAATCCCAGCCGTGATAGAATAATCCGGTTTGTTTATTGTACAGATATTTAATATGCACAAGGAATTGCCGCTTGGCTTCTTCCACATAGGCTTGTTTCTTAAAGTGCACTCCGGCTTTGGCCAAAAACAACACCGTCATAAAAAGGGTATCAATCAGAATCTGTCCGTCATTTGCATCTCCCGTGATCATATGCTGAAACGCACCATCTCCGGTCCGTAGCAGTTCATCCATAATCCAGCTGCTCCATTCTTCACAGACACGTTCGTACTCATTGTTTCCGGTCAGCTGGCTTAGTGTCATTAAAGTAAGCAACGGTGCACAGGTATTCACATTTTTCTCGGGTAGTCCCTCCATCAGCCTGGCATCATACCAGGATTCAAGAAAACGAAGCACTTCAGCATCGTTGGTTGCTTCATAGAGCTGAAGGAGACCGTAAAGTCCGACCCCTTGAGGCCATTCCCATAGATGAATGTCGATCAGTCCAATGGGAAACTGTTCGTTGATGCTTGTGTTTTTCATCGATTTCATCGCACCTGATACCTTGCTTATTTTCTCCATAAGCATATCTTGATTCAGCATGATTGTTTCACTCCCCAGATTTTATTGCACACGATTCAACGTTTGATGTTATCTAGATGCAACTGTCCCATAACACCATGACCTGCATGTACGATTTCCTCTCCTTTGACAAATAAAGGTTTGTTCATTCCCCACTGAACGGAACCGTATATCGGATCGGTCAGGCTAAGCGTCAGAGAAGTACTGTCGAATTGCGGGCTGGAAGAACGAACTTGGTCTATAAAATGGCTAAATGATCCGAATTGCGATTCATTGCCTGCTCTGATAATCCAGGCATTACGCAATCCGGGGGAAACAAGCTCACGCTCTCTGGTCACTCCGTTCTTCTCCATGCTCGTTCCATTCGCTGCATATAGAGCCACATACCCTTTATTCAGACAGCCAAAATACCAATTCTCATGTTTCTCCCATGTTGTGAAAAATGACGTAGGAAAATAAGCATGTGTCCAATCCGAAGTATGCGTTGCCGGAATATCAAACATCATCAAAGCGATCGCTTCATGCTGAACAACGTCAGGCAAAATACCATTTCCAGCCCAGAAACAAGGCCTGCCATCCCCATGTTTGTATATCTCTGCGGGATGATTCACCCATACCTGCGCCTCTGGCGACAGGGACAGATGGTTGACATGTTCCTGATAACCTGGCTTGCCTGGTCTAAAGTTTATAATGGAGGACAAAGCGTACTCCGCTGTTCGATAATGATAGAGTTTGGCATACCCTCCCTTGCCCTGCTGATTGGTAAACGTTAGCTGTTGATTTTCCTCAAGCAACAGATGTTCCTGATAAGCCGCAGGAGGGATATAATCGGATAAACTTAGAGCCACGTTACTAATCGAATAATTGTTCACATGACCGACACCATAACCGATCCAGCACATGGACGTTGTCCCCGCGGCATAACTCCCCAGCAATTCCTTCTCGTAGCTACGGCCAAACGTGGTTGACATCACCTCTTGATGCATCTGAATCGTAATATAATAAAATAACAAATCCATTGCTTTTTTCGCTTGCTCTCTAAGTTGTTCATTCTGAGCAAACTCGTAAATATGCAAGAGTCCAACGGCATCAATGGGAATGTACGCACTAGAATTCCATTCAGCCAATCCTTCTTCCATAAAGCGTTCAAACCATAAAGCAAGCCGCTGCTCTGCCTTCTGACGATGTACTTCACCGGTTTCACCACTATTCGTGAACATTTCTTCCCCAAACAATTGCCCCGCTAACAGTTCATTCGTATGGAACAACAAAGCATGATTCTCACTGAAAAACCACATCACATCATCGCCAGGTTCATCGATCCAATACCGATAATTCAGGATACTTGCTTTTACCCGCTCCCAGAATGCTTCACTGAACAACCCGCTATCTCGTTCATCTCTCCATAGCCGGAACAGCCCTACGAGATAAAAATCACTACAATCCTTCCGCTCTTCAATGCCCTCCACACCTTCTAACAACATGGTCTCCGCGTCTTGCACATTGCCATTTGTTTTTAGCATAGCGATCGCTGTGTGAATGTTAGAGCTACCCTTCTCGGCAATACACTTCAGAGCCAGCAATTTGCGGGCTTCAATATCCTTGGCTTGTTGAGCAGCCTCATCATATCGGGTATCGTAGGATTGGCAGCCAAACTTTTTGGTGACGACTACGTTTGAAACCGAAAGGGTCAGCGTGAAATAGACGTAATGATGTCCAATTTCATTGGTATGTCCCAGAACCAGCTCCGCTTCCTTCTCGGCGATCTGTATCGTCTTATTTTCGGTGCCATCAAAGAAATTGCCATACTCAACACGCATCTCTCTAATGATATCTGGCAAGGAAAGCGGAAGCTTCAGTTTAATCTGTTCGCCTTTAAAAATATCCGAAGGAAAGTAAGCTTGTTCCAGAGCACGCTCGGCGGATCGCACAGGCTCTACCAAATGGGAAGCAATAGGCAACGAAACTTGCAATTCTTCTTTTCCAAGGTATTCTAAGGCAAAAGCATACATCGTATCTCGTTCAGCCAGATCCTCCCAGCAGGCATAAATCTCATTGATTCCGGCTACAAGATCGGCTTGAATCACGATTTCCTGCTCCTTGTTACGAACAAGTGGCGCAAAATCCGTGACCTGTTCTCCATTGATCCACAGTGTCAGGCTTCCATACGTTTTGATTCGGAATGACGCCTTATGAGCGGTTGGAGAGACCAGACGTGTCGCGGCATAGCTACGTAGATGAGTGGGTACAAACCAGAAACCTGATTTCTCTACTCGCGGATTACCCCAGGGAGAATAAATCTCCCATGGCTTTTCACCCTGTTCTCCACGAAATCGATCTCCCGGACTCGGGAACTCACTCCATTGATCGAAAAATCGGGATACAGGCTGTGATCTTCTATGTTCAACAAACTCCTGCCTGCACGGGTTTTCGTGAATAGCAAATCCATCGATAAGCCAATCATTAATATCTCCCTCCATCGTTGTTGGAACAAACGCAACAGGCTCCGTATATATACCATTGATCAACCAATGATTGATCACTTGATCTCCGCCTAGTTTCATCGGCTTGTAATTTAAAGTTTCCGTCCCGCCCTGGGTGGATTCTATCATTTAACTCATCCTTTCATCCCTGAAGTAATCATACCGCTGACAAAATAACGCTGGAAAACCATAAATACAATTAAGACCGGAAGCATCGTAATAACGGACATCGCAAGCAGGCTTCCCCAATCGACATTGTATTCCCCAATAAAATTAGAGAGCGCCAGCTGAATGGTGTATTTGGATGGATCACTGATTGCAATTAACGGCCATACGAAATCATCCCATCTCCACATAAAAGAAAAGATCGCAAGTACAGCCAGAATGGGCTTGGCTATCGGAAGAATAATGCTCCAGTAAATTTTCCATTCGCCAGCTCCATCCATACGAGCCGCTTCTAACAACTCATCCGGTACGGTCAGCAAATATTGCCGCATAAGGAACACACCTGTCGGCGTTGCTGCAGGCGGAATGATGATGGCAAGCAGGCTGTTATATAAACCAAGTGCACTTAGCACTTTGAAGATTGGGATCATAATGACCTCAATCGGGATCATAAGTGTTGAGATAAAAGCAATAAGTATAATGGAGCTTCCACGGAAGCGATATTTTGCGAGTGCAAACCCTGCCATGGAATTGATCAATAACAGCAATAACGTTGAAGATATCGTGACGATCGTACTATTCATAAAATACAAGCCAAAATCACCTTTTTTGAATGCCGCCTTAAAATGTTCGAAGGTCACTGGATCTGGCCACAATTTAGGAGGAAAGCTGTATAGATCGCTATTGGTTTTCAGAGCAGAGATCACAACCCATAGTACAGGCAGGAGCCATAACACTGCAGCCACACTCAATATACTGTAGATTGCAATTTTGGCCATAGGTTTCATCACCATCAGACAGCTCCTCCTTTCGATAAGCGGAATTGAAGCGCCGAGAAACCGCCAATAAGTATAAACAAAATAACGGACATGGCACTGGCCAGACCTAATTCCTGCCTGTTAAATCCAATCTCATAAATGTATTGAACAATAAAGGTCGTCTCTTTACCTGGCCCACCGCCTGTAAGCGCAAACATAAGTGGGAAGGCTTTAAACGCGTCAATCAGACAAAGCATAACCACGAGTAAACTTGTCGGCTTCAGTAGTGGTAAGGTAATATAACGAAAAACTTTGGTGCCCGTTGCTCCATCCAAGCGAGCGGCCTCATAATAATCTGTGGGTATAGCTTGTAACCCCGCAATAAAAATGACCATGAAAAATCCTGCTCGTGACCATACCGTCGCTACAATAACGGCCGTATTGGCCCAGAAAGATGAAGTTAGAAAGCCTACGGGTTCTGCACCTGCCATCGTTAACAGATGATTCAGAATGCCGAAAGAATCTCCGAAAATCCACTTCCAGGTTAAACCTACAATGATAAAGGAAATCATGGTCGGCCAGTAAAAGATAGCTCTGAAGAAACCGCGCATCCGAATCTCACGCGCTAGCAACAACGCAATGCCTAAAGCCGTTGCATAAATTAACGGAACAACAATGACAGCATAAACGCCTGTTCGTCCTATGGTTGACCAGAACTCCTGATCCGTCAGAATCTTCATATAATTGTCCAGCCCATTAAACTTCATCGGATTCAACCCATCATAGACATGGAATGAATAGTACAGCCCCAATAAAGAGGGAAAGACAATAAATGTACTAAAGATCAGGAGATTCGGAAGTATGAACAGATACGGAGCAATAACGAGTTTCCTGTTCTGTTTGGTCAATGTTTTATGATTTGTTCGCTGTGCTTCACTCATCTGCGTGCCCCTTCCTTATAAATTAAACGAAAGGGAGGCCTAACTGGAATCGCTAAGCCCCCGGTTGTGATGAACATTTGGCTTTACGTTTAACTTTGTGTTTGGTTTAGACCTTATTGACTGGCAATGGCTTCATTGATCTGCTTAGCCATCTGATCCAATGCATCCTGCGGGGTTGCTTTATCGGATAACACGTCCATAATATGATTTTTCAAATCCGTAGAAATCTTGGATATAAGCGTTTGTCTGGACCAATCATTCGCTGCAAGCGGCGAACTGTTTTTCAGTTCATCCGAGAAAACTTCAAACATCTCCTTGCCAAATTCATAATTCAGTGTGGAACTGTCCTTCCTTGGACTCATGAACAAGGACTCCTGATTATATTTGGAATTCACTTCCTTGGACGTCAAATATTCAATAAACTTTGCAGCTTCCTCTTCCTGTCCGCTGCCCTTAAAGGCCATAAGGAACTTCCCTCCGGGTACGGAAGAACGCTGCGTTCCTTTTGGCATGTAGGTGACACCCCATTCGAAGTCGGTAATATCCTTATAATTGCTAATCATCCAGTTGCCAGCCCAGTGCGCCGCTACCGTTCCGGAACGGAACAAGTTGTTCGGATTTTCTCCACCCAGCCATACCGATTCAGGCATGATACCCTCTTGATGAAGCTGTTTGAACATCTCCATGGAGCGAATTCCAGCTTCACTGTTAATCGCCGCAGCACTGCCATCCTCTGTCAAGATGCTTCCGCCATTCTGGTACAACAGCGTAGACCACCGGTGGGGAGTGACATCCCAAACCATGCCATACCGTGCTCCGCCTTTGTCCATCACCTGCTTTAATGCAGCGATATATTCATCCCAAGTCCATACTTCATCTGGAGAAGTTGGCACCTTGACACCGGCTTTATCAAACAAGGTTTTGTTATAAATCAATCCATTTGCTGTAACATCCATCGGTGCGGCTACCAGTTTGTTATCCATAACATAGTAAGGTTTAAGCGAGTCGATAAATTGATCTTGGAATTGTTCCGCATTCTGTACATAAGGGGTAAGATCAACAGCCTGATTGGCAAAAGACCCCGTATCCGTCACCCGGCTCAAGGCTGGTGGTTTACCTCCGGATAACATCGTTTTCAACTTGGTTTGAATATCCTTGAAGCCGACTTCAATCAGATTGATTTTTACGTTAGTATTACTTTGCTCGTATTCCTTAATGACCTCCTTGATGACTTCTCCTTCTTTCCCATCAGAGAACCATAAGAAATCAAGAGATTTTTGTTTCCCATTAGCGTTGTTACCTGCATCTCCACAAGCACTCAGCAGGATGAGCACCGCTGTCAGTAACGCGCTGATGCTCATCTTAAACCATGTTTTTCTTGTCATTTTAACCTCTCCTTAAGAAGAATTAATGATTTTGGGATACATGAAGCAATTCGTTTTTACGGAACAACTGTGGAGAAACACCGACGTATTGTTTGAATGCTCTGCTGAAATACACAGGCGTATTGAAGCCTAATGTCTCGGATATAGACAAAATCGGTGCATCGGTAGATAGCAACAGCTTTTTGGCCTCTGCCACCCTTTTTCGTATGACATAATTGCTGATCGTATATCCCGTTGTTTCTTTAAAAGAATGACAAATATAATATTTATTCAAATGTAGCGTTTTGGACAGTTCATCCAGCGAAACGTTCTCCGCATAATTTTGGTTCAAATAATGAAGAACCCGGCTCACACTGGACTGCTTCTGTGAGGAAATCAGAATCGGATCGACAGATTGCTCCGTAGTCATTTTTCGATAAATCCGCAGTAGCAACTGAGTAAGAATCAATTTAACCATCGTTTTGCATCCCGCACTTCGGGCATCCATCTCCTCTTTAATCCCTTTAAATGTACTTGAGATGTATTCACGCTCCTCCGGGGACCAATGTACCAATAAACCGTCGGGGTGACGGAAAATAGACATCAGATTTTCTAATTGACTAAGTTCGAGCATATCTAATAGCAATATTTCCGTAAAATTAACAAAACTTCGCTTGTACACAATCTCTCTCGAAGGATTAATTCGATGAGGAACTCCACCTCTGAAAATAAACATATCCCCGGGCTTCGGCTTATAGATTCGATCACCGATTAAGAAGGTTGCATCCCCTTGGATGAAATAATGAATCTCATACCCGTTATGTGTATGAATGGGCCATTCATCCTGAAAATTGTCAGCTTCTGAGCGCACATAAACTTCATTTTCCTGCAATGCCATATTCGTCGGGGTGTGTATAGTTAACATCAATAAAGATCTCCCTTCTCTGAATACAAATAGCAATATAGTTTAATCATTTGTAATGATAGCGCTTTACAATGAATTGTATCACAGATATTTCGAACTAATATGAACTATATTGCTGTATTGTTGATCACAATTGTTGCAAATGATTCCAAAGGATCTCAACCATCTAAATGCTGGAAATAAAAAACACGCCATAGCTCTTAGTCTACGACGTGGTTGATCAACCATTATTGAATATTACCTCCCGGTTTGTTTCCTGATGTTATCCTTCTTTATTAATTTATCAATAATCAGACCCAATGCTGTCCAAAAGAGTAGATGTAATCCACAAATGAGAGGTTTAAACAAGTACGTTGTCTCCGGGTTCATATTGATGCCTGTTAGCCAGCGGTTTAATAGTGGATTGAATGGATTCGTTAAATATATCAAAATGTTTTTATCGTCATTGCCCGTTAGGTTATTGAAACATACCAGTAATGAGAAAAGGACTAACCAAAAGGTCAGCCTTTTGAATATGTTCATCTTCGTCTGTCCCTCCTCTCCAAACAAGTTGAGGCTCATCAGCTCAATCCATCATAAAGACGTTATTCAAACCCTTTATATGCCAAATTTCAGAGCTCGAACAACCTCACCATCGATAAGTTGCTCACTGATCCGCTGAAAACCAAGAGATTCGTATAAGGCGCCGGCAACGTGATTATCAGGCCTATGTCCAATTAGAATGCGTTTGCAGTTTAGTGTCTTTTGCATCCTTTGAATCAAAGCACGAAGCGCTTCTTTTCCATATCCTCTACCCTGATATTTACTATCAATCATCAAAGCAGGCAGCCAATAATCACCCTCGTCATGCTCTTGATCGGAGTATACTGCAAAACCTACCAAATCTAAGTCCTTGTAGATGGCCACGGGTTGAAAGTCAGTGACAAACCTGGACTCAGCCAACCAATATACCACGGGTGCAGGGAACGCCTTTTTCTGTTCTTCACTTACCTGTAATTGAGTACAAGCAAACCAATCATCCATCGAAACCGGTCTCACCTGAATAGTCATTTAAAGATCCTCCTAATGGTTTTCTTCGTTTTATAATGCACATATTCAACTGTTTACTCATACTGCATCACTCCTTCCACATAGGCTTAGGTATTTCGGTTTGATTCATCTCGCTATTCATTTACACTAAAGTTCGTATGAAGCGTCCATTCTAATCTTCGCAACCATTCCTTCTGTACATCCGGGTGGGCATTCTTGATGCGGTTCATAATCTGTATTACTTTGGATGTGGCGTAAGATCGGATTAAATCATGTGATATTTGGATATTTGTATGTTCTGTATATGTACTTAAGAAGGCTCCTGACAGTTTCTTCGCCATATCAGGATAATGTAAATGCACAAACCAGACAACCCATGCCACATCAAATAACGGGTTCCCCCAGCCTGCCCACTCCCAATCCAAAATGAACAAGGAATCGTGACCAAACATTACATTATGAGGCCCATAATCCCCGTGAATCAGAGTTTGTTCCCCATGATCAGGAGTGCTTAACACTTCATTTGCCATGCTCATGATTCCGGTGGGGATGAACTCAAGTCCATCCACAGCAACAGCGGATTTCATGATAACGGGCAACTCCGTGTCTGTGTCTTTATTGTCTCGTTTGACGGAGTGCACCTCTTTGGCAAGATATTTACCCAGTTGCTCATACATTCTCCTGTCTTGTTCAAGTCCATCTTGATCCAAAATTGTCTGTGCATTTACGCCCGGGAAATAGTCCATCATTACAAATAGCCGTTCATCCTGTTCAAAAAAATCATACACTCGCGGAGTCACCCCAGAATGAGTTAACAGCCTCAGTGCATTTATTTCTGTCTTTGCATCTGCGTTATTCACATGATAGATTTTGGCAACCCTCTTCATGTCTGTTCCCTCAAGTAAGAGGGTCATATTCGTATAACCGCCAGTTAATTCGACGATTTTTACATTGAGGAATCGAGTTAACAAGATGTCATGTATCATTTTAGGATTCCTTCTTTCTTATTTCCATTAAGTGCTATTCACTATTGCATGCTTAAATCTGATCTCCGATCTCAACAAGAGTAGAACTATGTTTAGTCAGTTCAGGGAACTCAAAAGATTTGTTAGCCACCATTACTTCCCGAACAGCTCCTAAACCTTCCGACTTCCAGATCGAATAAATATATTTGGAAAAGGCATATCCATTCAAGACGTACCCGCTATCTTGTAGCTGTCTGAACAATTTCGCACTTTCTTCAGACTGTTCAATATCCGCTAGAATACAAGCCAGATTGTTTAGCGCAATGTGAATATCTCTCTGTGATATTCTGCTCGAATTCACATCTTCCCAACTGCCGACAACTTCTTCTTTTTTCATTGGCTCTAAGGAAGCCCAATCGATGTGATCTATTAAATGCATCGTTTCATGCATAAGTAAATCTACTTCTTTTTCATTCCTGGAGTGATACAAATAAGCTAGACGCTCCCCAGAGACAACGACAAAGCCTGTGTAGAATCAGAAACGACCCAATGGTACTGTTCAGGGGGGAGAATCTGCTTCCCCCATTCGAAAAATGCCAAATGATTGGCATAAAGTGGCTCCGGATCTCTTAAAAGGGCATAACCATCTGAAATATTCCAGTATACCCAGCCTCGTTCATTCACAGCTAGTTCGCCGGATTGTTCATATTCTTTCAATAAGTTGATCATCCCCTGATGATCGCCTCGAGCGACTGTTTCCTGAAAAGCATGAACGATACTCTTCCTCATCTTCATCCTCCGTCCCTCATAGCCCTTACAATGGCTTCGTGCCGCAAGCAGTAATAAAATTCATCATGGCATAGGCTTCTGGTGAATGATTTATAGCTTCGAAAGCTCGCTCTAACTGGGCAAACTCCTCCCGGCTAATGATACCCTTTTCAACAAAATGTACAAAACGCTGGAGATTAAATTGTTGCTTGAAACCCTCCATCCCGATGATGTCGCTGTGTTGAACAACCGCATCGATGTCAACATCAATGTATCCACTCTCAGAGAGGAGCCGCGGCAAACTTCTGCCAATTAACCGATTCCCACCATGTTGGGCTACATAGCCCGCGATTTTCATTAATACGGTATATAGCGCCGGTATATCTGGATTCACTGCGCCAAAAACACCATCGTCAACATCAATAATGGCCAGCCGGCCACCAGGCTTGAGCACACGATAAATTTCTTGCGCAGCTTCGATCGGATTGTTCAGGTGAAGAAAGATCAGCCTAGCCACCACAAAATCAAATGAATTATCCGGCAGGTCCATCTGATAAATGGAAGATTCCACAAATTGCAGTCGCTCCGAAGAAACGTCCTTCAGCCGTTCTTTGGCTTGCGCTTGTAACGTACGATCTATCTCAAGCGAGGTAATCTCACTGCCCGGTAGACTGTTCAATAATTGTTCCGTGATGTAGCCGGGTCCGCTTCCGACCTCTAGTACACGCATTCCATTTTTGAGCCCATACCACGCCAGATTACGAAATTCTTTGGACCATCCCATGCCGGCTTGCATCTTTAACCTCTCTAATTCAGCTTCGAAACTTAATACTGCGGTTTGGATATTGTAAGTTGAACGCGGGTCAGTCATATTCCTTTTCCTCCTCTTGATTAAAATGATAGAACCTGTATTTTTACACTTTTTTTCTACCTAAAAAAAGAGCGACCTTGTGATGTTTGTCTATCATTCCGCCTGTATGATCTATTGAACGTTTAATTCTCTCCAAAAGCTCACTCCGAACATCTTCAGAGAGTTGCTGATGCTTGGAATTTGTATTTAAAAGTGCGACATATTCATCGCTCGAACAGGACTGTATCCAGTTATATTCCTTGACCTTAATGTCTGTGAACAAGCCCGAAAGCTCCGTTATTTCTTTGCGCTCCTGAATGACTTCATCAGGCGAAGGATATTGAGAATCATCCAAATGAGGGGCTAGCGCAATGTAATGCGCACGGATTTCTCGATGCAGCTGGTCGTAGCCAGGAACATGAACTGTCCAAAAAAAACCTATGCATCCCTCATCCTCAAGCACTTCCCAGGCCCTGCGGTAGCCGATCTCTGGATCAATAAAATGAAAGGCTGTGCCTGACACCATCAACTTGAAAAGCTTTCCTCCATCATTCCATTCCTCAAACGAAGTGTTGATCACTTGAATGGATGGATACGATCTGAATTTATCTGCGGTAAACTGTGCCAAATTGCTACCTAATTCAATACACGTAATGTTGGTGTAGTCCTTACTCACCAAACCACCAGTGGCCTGCCCTGTTCCGCAACCAACTTCAAGAATGGAATCTTGCTTATCAAGCTTCGCATATGTAAAAATATCATCAAACATTTCGCTCGGATAGACAGGTCTGTAACGCTCATATTCACTCACTACGAGATTAAATGTTTCCTTGTTTTCCATGGTATCCGCCTCCATTTTGCTAACATTATTTTCCTCGTTTTCATTGACTAAACTTACCATATTTTATTATTGTTGAACATATCAGAATAAACCTCTCAATAATGGAATGATCCTGTTTCTAGTTCACCAGTTACTATAATGGATCGGGGTGCTTCAATGAAAAGTATCTTTGAAACAAAGCATGCTTCTGAAATTACAGATCGTATTGATCGACTCCGTGAAGATTCCACACCTCTGTGGGGAACCATGCAGGTTTCTCAAATGTTAGCTCACTGTGTGGCTTTTCATGATATTCCCTTGGGTAATACGTTCCCGCCGAGAGGGTTGCTCGGAAGACTTGTTGGACGGTTTGCCAAACCGATGTTTTACAATGAAAAGCCCTTACCACAAAATATGTCGACCATTCCAACGATCGTTATTGATGATGATCGAGTGTTTAGGACGGAGAAAGAAAAGCTGAAACAGCAGATTACCACTTTTCAAGTAAACGGCTCAGATCACTGCTCCCATCATCCTCATCCTTTCTTCGGAAAACTAACGCCTGAGCAATGGGGAAAAGGCATCTATAAACATCTGGACCATCATCTCAAACAATTTGGAGTTTAATCTAATCTTGGCAGATCGCATAATCCGAAAAAAGCCCATGACAAGATTATGGCTTAATCACACATCTCTGCATGGTTCAAGCTTCATGATGTCATGGGCAATATGAAGTAAAGCTCTTACTCTTTACTTTCCACTTTCTGTACACAGCCAGTGACGGTCACGACCGATTTTCCTGGAATGTTCACGATAAAAGATTGCTCTTCTTCCGCTGCGGTAACTCTCTCCTGACAAACCAGATCCAGTTCCGCATTGGTTACGTAAGACTGCATTGTCGTAATTCGTCCATTTAATCCTAGCTCATGAAGGTCTAGTTGCACGCATTTGTCATGTTCACCATGATTCACAAAAACAGCAGTCACGGTCTGCTCTCCTACATGGACATAGGCAGAACCTAACAAACCGCTGTCGGCTTCCTCACCAAGCCCGGTCAAGTCGATTCGCTTCGCACCAGGCCGAATAAATCGGCTATAGTTACCGAGTACCCACAGCATCTTCGAGGTCAAAATATTTTGCTCATCGCCATTTTCATTAAAATCCGTATAGATTAATCCATCTTTGTAATCTACTTTGGAAACCGCTGTCCACCATTGCCAAGCTGCCGCATTCGCTTCCACCAGATCAAAATGAATCGTTCTTGCCACATGAAGGGCTGGCTCGATCCCTAAATCACGTCCAGGACCATAATCCCCCAGAATGCAATATTCCGTCACCCAGTATTTGCTCTCTTCATCGTAATGCTTCATGTTCGTGTGCAGCAATTGCCTCAATCTGACTAACCGATCATCCCCCGGATTACTGTAGTCAGACCAGTATGAATGAGAAGCCATTTTATTTCCTATCGCTTCTTTCACCTCAGGATCACCGATCATATCCTTTATGTATTCCCGATACTTCCCTGTTCCCAGCTTGTTAGCGCCGCTTGAATACGTACCACTTCCCGCAAACTGACGATAGTATTCGTCGTCCAAGAGCGACGTAATTTCCACACCGTCCGGTGCACTGATCCGTGTCTGTAAATCGGTCTGCTGTAACTGGCGATATAATTCCAGAATCACTTGCTTCAGATCATCATTATTATAACGATTTCCCTCCTGCCAAGACTGATTCCAGTCCCAAGTCGGCTCGTTGATCGGGCTAATATAGTCAAAAGCAAGTCCTTTTCCCTTGAAATACGATAAAACATCAATTAGATACGACGCGAACTTTCCATTATACTCCGGTTTCAGATTCGTCGAACCCACTTCAAGATCAGGCTGGGCATGCCCATTTTTGGTCATCCATACCGGCGGACTATTTACAAATGCGATAAGTGTCCCAACTCCCCGATCACGCGCGGCTTGAAGGAACCACTGTTGGCCCGACTGTTTACTCCAGTCATACTCGTGCTCCTCTGATATTTTGAAAGCTTCGGCTCTTCTCCAAGGGTCGGGAATTCGATCCTGATCGGTTTCTGTTGAACCTGCGCCTATGTTAAAACGCCATGCGGACAACCCGATGCCTCGCTCCCTGGAAAATAACAGATCGGCGATTTGCGCCTTGTTTTCCTCGCTCCAATGCTTCCCTAGCGGTTCCATCGACCACGCATCCGACGCGCCAAAATTGTCTATACTCTGATAACATATATTTCCATCAATCGTGACTTGTGCATCCAGCCTATCGTTTGCTTTTGGGGTATCTCTTTGCATCCCTCATCCTCCTCTTCCTGGTCTATCTTTGCAGATCTTTGCACTCCAAACCGTTCATTGGCTATGGGTTAGAGACTGCCAGCTATGTAGGCAGCCTCTTATATTTTTTCGAATTCAGTGTCCTTCTCAAGTTATAAAGGAAATATTCCCCCTTTAATCCCTGCTCCGATTCCTGTTATCCTACAAGACCGGAACGTTCCACACTCTCCACAAAATGACGCTGAACGAACAAATAAATGATAATCAGTGGCAGAATCGCCATCAACACACTCGTATTCATCATCATGGACATGAAAAACGGGTCTTGTGTATAAGATGCCGCAGCCTGGCCTCCGCCCGTTAGATACGTCGCAATGGTAAAGCCCGAGGATGACATCATCGACGACATCACTTTAGGTTCATTCAAATACATATTGGTGAAGAAGGAGTCATTCCATTGCCATACGAACGAGAACAACATGACCGTAACCATTGAAGGGATCGCGTTAGGCAAAATAATGCGTCCAAACGTTTTGAAATATCCTGCACCATCCACGTAGGCAGCCTCTTCAATCTCACGCGGAATACCTCTGAAGAACTGGCGGAAAATGTAGACGTACAGACCTGTTTTCACACCCATACCGAGTGCTGCGGAGATCAGAAACGGCCAGTATGTGTTGATCAGATTAGCAGGACTGCCACGAAACAGCTCGATTAAGCCCATCACATCAAAATTCTTAAAATTCAGATAGAGCGGAATCATGATCGTCTGTGTAGGCACCAGAATGGTAAATATTACGGCAGCAAACAACAAACCACTGCCTCTGAACTTGATTCTTGCAAACCCATAGCCGGCTAGCACACAGGTTATCGTTTGCAGAAGCATAACCGCAGAGGATAACCATAAGGTGTTCATTAACACGCCGGGATAGTTCATTGCCGTAAAGACCAGTTTAAAGTTTTCGAGCGTAAACGTACGCGGAATCCAGATCACCGTTGGGTCATACAGATCGGACATGCTTTTAAAGGATATCGATATTTTCAATAAAATCGGATATAGAATGACAAATGAAATGCCAAAGATCAAGACAAACCGAACCAGAATCCACGCCCACTTCTTGATCGCTTCAAACCAGTAGGCCGTGGAACCTAGGCGATGCAGCCATTCCTTTTTCGCTGGCGGTTGCCCTGCTGCGGTTTCTGTCTTCATGTCAGGCCTCCTTCAGAATACTAGTTTTGATAAAAGACCTTGCGGGATACCAAGGCGGTCGTTACCCAGAGAATCAGTGCAATCACAGCAAAATACATCCAGGACATCGCCGCACTGAGCCCGAAGTTAAAGCTTTTGAAGGCCGTATCCACCACAAGTCGGCTCGTCTGATCACTGATGAAGCTATCCACGATGGTATACACCAGATTCGTCAGAATCAACGGGCTTAGCATCGGGAACGTAATTTTCCAAAAGGCTTCATAGCCTGTAGATCCTTCGATTTTGGCTGCTTCATACAGTGATGGAGAAATCGACTGCAAACCGGCAAGGAAAATTAGAATCTGGACGCCTGATTGACTGACAATCTCGTATATCCGGCTAACCGCACCTGTCAGATATTCGACCAAAATCGGACTCATGCCGGATTCAAGCAACATAATGGTCAGATCCAGATTTTTCATCACGGACAGTCCACCGCCCGTCATATCGTTGGCACTACGTACAACGGATTGCATCAAATCCCCGTTTTCGATACTCGCAATAATACCCGAAGCCAAAATAACCGGAAGGAAAAAAATCGCTCTCGCCAGCACCCTTCCATGAAACTTCTGATTCAGAATCACCGCAAAAAACAGGCTGAAAATAATGATTAACGGTGTATTTACGACAATATTGATTACAGATTCCGTCAACATCCTCACATAGGATTCATGAGAGAATAACGCCTCACGGAAATTCGCCAAACCGATAAACTCCAGCGTAAACCCTTCATTGGACACCTGCAGATTGCTCAGACTGTATCGGAACGAAGAGATCAGCGGCACCATGAAAAGTAACAAGAAACCGATGAACCAAGGCAGGATGAAATACAAACCGTAATATCTGTTTTTTTGCTCTAGGGATAATTTCTTAAGTTTCATTCCGGCATGTCACCTCCTACCCAGTAGCTCTTCGCTGCCACACGTGTGCCATTCCACTCCACAGCAGCATCGTTGTAATTCACAATGACCGTTTTACCTTTTTCGTAAGTCGTTTGATAAACACCCTTAGCCAGCTTCTCATGTTTAACAATCGTTTGATTCTGTACATCTTGCAACACATTCCTAAGTTCCTTATATCGCTCTGCTGATTCCTCGATCCAGCGCCGATAATCGGCTGAATATAACGCGTCAAAACTCGTCAGTTTGATCGCAGATGGATCTGCATAGAACCACGTGTAATACGGTGCCGATCCGGTTTCGATCGCCCGGAGCATCTGTACATGGGAATCCTGATCATCCGCCATATTCCAGGCCTGCCCTGCATATTGCACGAAGCCGTGATAGACCAGTTGGAAAAAGGGCACCGCTTCATCGGTGATGTTAAACCCGCTGTTGCTAACAGGTGCATCTACGATATGTCTGGCATAAGGGCTTGCATAACTATTGCCGCCCTCTACGAGAAGCGATGCATCCGAGCTGCGCACCTGCTCAAGCTGATTCATCACAACCTCTTTGGCTTGTTCGCGATTGATCACGTTAGCGCGGTTGAAGTCGGAATTCAGCTGGTCGCCTAAATCTCGAAGCGATAGACCTGTAAGTCCTGTTTCCTTATAATCTTGCAGAAATCCGCTCACAATGCCCGGCACCGCTTCCGGACTCAGGACATAACCTGGAGAGGCTTCATTCTCCTGTGTAAAGGAGGCGATATAGTACGGGAACAACTGCGCAAGTTTACCCGTAATTTGGCGAGAAGCATACGATTTTTTGAATCCCTTCGCTTCTGGGAACGCCTCCAGGAAGGATACGTCCGGATATAATCCAAAACCATTCTCTTGTGTATAGGCCTGTAGGCTTTGCAAACCTTTAGCGCCACCAAGCTTTTTATCAACATCGATGGACTTCGGCATATCATGATGCATACCTCCGTTAAACCACCCCGAGTACCGAAGCTGGATATCCTCCACACCAAGGCTTTGCATTTCTTTTAAAATATCCTGTGCCTCTTCGAACGTGGTAAGCGACTCATAAGCATTGTACGGGATGCCGAGGAAAAACTTTTTCTTCGGGATACCGCCGATCAATTCCACGTAAAAAGGGAGTTCCGTATCATCACCTAAACGGGTGAGATTCTTTTGCTCCGTCAGATAATCCCGATAAGTCGAGGCCATACCGGAATAGCTCGCATCATCTGCGCTCAAAAATTCATAGATAACGGACATTTCATTATGAAAAGGCTGTGCCTGAAACCGTTTGACTGTGCTGGAACGCCAGCCGTTCGTCAGGGTAACCTCTTCCATACTGCTGAGTGAAAAACTGGAATGCACCGTATTGTACTGGTTCAATCTTCCGCTGACATCCGCTTCAACAGACGCAACCGCATCACCTTTATCAATGACAGCAAGATATCCTTTGTCTCCGTAACTCATACCAAACACCGGCATTCTCGCCTTCTGTTCCTTCTGGATCTGGGAGAGCTGATTTACAGCATGATCACTTCCATACAGAGCCGTACTATATGGGGATACTGACGTTTTTTTATTATTAAAATAAATCAGAGATCCCGATCCGTCTGGCACCAGACTGTATCCTTTATCTTTTGGACCGCTTGCTCCAAAAAACGGCAGCAGGGACAAGGATTGAATTTTCATCGTATCTGGATACTGGATTCCATTTTCCGGAATGGAAACACGCAGATGTCCTTGCTCCAGCCGATACTGGACAGGCACAATGACACTTGCGCTCCCGCTTTCCTCTTCACCGTAGGCCGCTTTGTCTATGGCAATCTGTGCCTCATCATAGCCGACAGACTCGAAAATTCGGGTTACTTTGGACAAACCTACGCCTTTCAGAGATGAATCCCGTCTTTCGTAGCGTTTGTTCTGCTCATCATACTTAAAGCGCTTCTCAATCTCTTTCTGGTCTTGTTCTTCCAGTTTCCCGAGAATTAATGTGTTAAAACGTTCTTCGCTAATATATTTAGGGATAGCTTCAATATCACTTTTGACTTCACCCAGCGTGTATACAACGTTGAAGCCGTCCTCTACTTTTTCAACTTCAAACTGACCACTCTCTACACTGTGCGTAAAATTATCGTATTTGAGCGCATTGCCCGTATTATCGTAATACGTCAATTCAAATTGCACATTCAGCTGGGACTTGTTATAACCGGTCGCAATGGTATCCTGTTCACGATCCTGCGGGTTAGAAAACCACATCGCACCATTCTTCTGATCCTTGACCGCAATCTCTGTCGTTTCCGGCTTTAGATACAGGATCAGGCCATCCTTTTCCGCAACAACTTCCATCCCCTCAGGAACAGTTACGGCTTCGTTCTTCTGTTGATTCGCAGATGCCGTCTGCGGTTCAGAGCTGGTCGCATCGGATTGCTTTTCCCCCTCACGTTCAGGATCCGTCGTTGTAGACTCTTGTTTTGTTAAAGTTTCCTGTGTTTTAGAAGACTCAGTAGCCGTACTCTGATCTGCCTCCTGTGAATCGCCAGATGTGGTTACCACACGTTCCGATACGGATTCCGCATAGTTGATATTTTGAGCCATAAACAAGCTTGCAATAAGGATGACCGCTGCAAACGCGGTACGCTTTTTTCTCATATCAGGCACCTCCCTTCTTCTCCTATTCGCGCAGTGTAATCTCTTGAAAGAGGGTATAACCGAAACTGATGATCTGCTGGATCAGGCTGAAGAAAAGCAGGCCCAGGAAGATCACAACACCCATGACAACTAGCGTAAGCAGCATGGTGGTAATCGTTTTCATGACCGAGTATTGATGTACTGTCTTGGTTCCAATAAACAGCAGCCACACAAACCAGATGACACCGAACGAATCCAGCAAGTAATAAAAAGAAGATTCGCGCAGCGTAATCACATTACTCAGCAAAATATTAGGAATGTTGACCAGAATAAGCGGAAGCATCGCATATCCTGTTGCAATCAAGATGTCTTTGAACTTACCTTCCCCGTCCATCAGCGTAGTCAAGGACCAATTGGAAATACACCAGAGTAGAAAAGGGAGAACGATATATTTGAACTCGTTAATACTATTAAGCGAGAGCGGATAGTTATCATTGACAACATACCCGGCAAACTGTCGCTTCAAGATCATCGTTATCGTGACAGCCAGAAGCACTAGCAATGCAACGCGCAATCTGCCTTTATTTTCATATTTCAAATCCCAGTATCCGTCAAAAGGACGTACCGCGACATGCAGAGAGTATTTGAGTTCCTTAATTAGCGACATCTCTGACCCCCCTCTCATTCCTTGTTCTGGCGATCCGGCGCCAGACGATGACGCTGATTAGCAAGGCAATTGCTACAGTCATGTACATTCCGAAATATTCACGCATGTATTCTCTCCGATATTTCGCTAAAGCTTTGGAATAGTATTCGCGGTCATTCCCTAATTTCAGATAGGTCATTGCGTCCTTGTACTTTCCTTCTCGCAGCATCGATTTGCCGATACCGATATAGGCCATCTCATAGTTCGCGTCAAGGCGCAACACCTCTTGCCATAACTTCGCGGCTTCCGTATGTTTGCCAGAGCTGTACAACCGATTGGCCTCATTAACCAGGCTTCCAAACGTTGTTGCCTTGAACTCCGTAATTCGCCCGAGATCCCGATCCAGTACGTAGATAGCGTCCCCATAGCTTTCGATGGCGACCGGATTTTTGAATGTACCGATCTGGTTGCCAAGCTGACCTATGACATAGAGCAGATTACCATCCTCGTTATACGTGAACACCCGGCCTCTTGTTGAATCCAGCGCACGATAGACACCGTTACTGGACACCTGGATATCCACGAAGGAAGAGCGATTGAAGGTCAAGTCTCCGACCGGTGCAAATTCACCGTTAACCCGAAGTACGTCAATACCGGAGGGATTCAATCTTTTGACCGCAGAAAGCGAGTTTTTGTCCGCTGTTGTGGTGTAGATAAAACCGCCATCATCGATGTCCGCGTTGTTGAACTCCAGCGGGATAAACCGAATCATTTTCTCCCGTTGTTCCTTGGTGGATACGGTTTTCCAGAACAGGTCGACCGGATCAAACTGCACTCGATTGGTACCCATAAATCCGGTGAAACGTCCGTCACTATCAAACTCGATCAGTCCTTCAAAGACCCCGCGACCAACCACGTAGATCCGTCCAGCTTTGTCCACGATAACCTTGCGAGGAAAGTATTCAAACGTATCACTAAGCACATCCGACTCTGGTGCACCGATGGCCCGCACAAAAGTACCATCTTGATTCAACTCTACGATTCGTCTGTTTTCGGTATCCGCAACGTAGATTTGACCTGCTTCCGTCACAAAAAGTCCCTCAGGATTGTTAAAGCTGTCCTTTTTACCGTCATGGTTAAACTCTTGAATGACCCGAACCGTTTCCCATTTCTCGTTCAAGACAACGATCCGTCCATTGCCTGAATCCAGAATATAGAGCAAGCCATCTTTCGCAGCATATAAATCCAGCGGAGACTGCCATGCTCCTGTTCCGGCCTCATCCCCTGTGATTACTCTGGAGGGAAGAAACGCAATCGGTGACTTCACCGCATCTCCCCAATAGTTGTAGGTATATCCCTCATACGGTGCCGCATGAGCCTGGTTATGTCCGAATCCGGCAATCAGCAGGGAAGCTGCCAGAACGATTAGCCATGATTTCACTCTCATCTGTAACACCCTCTCCCTTAATCCTTCATGCCGGATGAAGCCATCGTTTGAATGACATTGCTCTGCGACAATACAAACGTCACGATCGGCACCGTCATCATGATGACCGCTACTGCAGCGCCTACCCCTGCACGAGCAATTCCCCCTTGAACAATCTGTCCCATGGCGTAATGCATCGTTTTGAGCTGCTCACTGTAGATAAAACTGCCGCCATCCGTTCCCCACAGCATCTGCATCATCAGGATTAGCAGGGTTAACCAAGCCGGTTTAACGAGCGGCATAACAACCTGTATGAAAATCCGGTATTCGCTCGCACCATCCATTTTCGCCGCTTCCAGCAATGCATCCGGGATCTGCTCCATAAACTGCTTCATCAGATACAAACCCAGCGGATAAGCAAAGGCAGGGATAATAATCGCTTGATACGAGTCGAGCCACCCAAGGGTCGACATGATCATGTAATTCGGGATTGCCGTGACATGTGGCGAGAACATAAGCGACAATACGATGACTGTAAACAGCACCTTGTGTCCGCGAAATTTATGTTTCGCTAGTGGGTATGCAGCCGCCGAGGCCAGAATGATATGACCGAACGTACCCGCCGCAGTAATAAACACGGTATTAAAAATGTATCTCGAAAAAGGAACCCATGAATTTTTCATCACCTGAAACAAATCCGAGAAATTCTCGAACGTCGGATTGCGAACAAACAGGGTTGGCGGGAAAATGAACAGCTCATCCAGCGGTTTAAACGCATTATTAATGACATAGATGAGCGGAACCGCCATAAATGCGCCAAATCCGCCAAGTAGCAGGAACAGCAGGATGTCGACCTGCCAGGATCGGTTGATTTTTCGTTTCATACGCAGGGCTATCTTCATCTGCTATTCCCCCACTCTCTTCAGAAGCTTTTGTACAAGCAGGTTGGAACCCAGCATCAGACCGAACAACACCGTTGCAATGGCAGACGCATAACCCATTTCGAAGCGGATCGTTCCGTAATCCATCAAGTGAGTGACGATCGTATGCGCACCGTACTGCACACTTGGGAACCCTGCTAGCGCCGTAGCAACTTCGGCAACCGCCAAGGACGCAGTAATCTGAATGACCGCACCAAACATCAACTGAGGCCGCATCGAAGGCAGCGTAATGTACCATAACTCCTGCCAGCGATTTTGTACCCCATCGATTGCTCCTGCTTCATACAGCGTACGATCCACGGTCTGCAAACCGGCGATGAACGCCAGGAAACTGGTTCCCAAGCTGAGCCACAGCTGCACTAGCATGATGATCGCCAGCATATATTTCGGATCTTGAAGCCACAGGATCGGTTCGTAAAGAATGCCTGTTTTCATCAAGAAACCGTTCATAATGCCGTATGAATCCCCGGAGAATATAATTTGCCAAATAAAAAACACATTGCCTGAAATTGAAGGTGCAAAAAAGATCAGGGTCATAAAGGCTCTCACCTTGGGATTCAGCTCATTAATCAGCCACGCGAATACAAAACAAGCGATGTAGCTGATTGGGCCGGTGACCACCGAGAAAATAATTGTATTTTTGAGACCAATCAAGAACACATCATCATTCCAGAGCAGCTTGGAATAGTTCTCCCAGCCGACCCATTGCGGAAACTCCAGCATATTGAAGTTAGTAAAGCTGAAGAAAATGGAGATGATGACGGGAAACACGGTAAATAGTAAAAACAACAACATATACGGAGATAGTAGAACATACAGATGTTTATCCCGCTTCATATCTCTGACAAAGAGTTCCCATTTCCCCGGCATGCCGGCAGGCGTGCGCTTGGGCCGAGAACCGGTTTTGTTCACCATTTCTGTCTTTTGCAAAAGAGTCCCTCCCTAGCGCATTCCGTCCAATTTAAACTCTTTTCGTTTCTGCTGAATTTCGTAGTTAATTTCCTGCACATAATCATAGATGGCATCCGTGGAATTGGTACCGTTATTCACGACCTCACGCAAGGCATTGTCCAGATGGCGACCTGTAAAGTAACCTCCAGGCACTTCAGGCACGCCCTGCACCCACTCCCATTGTTCTTCCAAACTGCGATAATCGCGGATTGGCCAAGGCAATTCCTGTAATGCTTCAATGTTGGCTGTCGGATAGCGCGCCGCAGCTCCCATCAGACCTTCCATTTCCCGTCCGAATCGAACTTGTGCATCCTTACTAACCCACCATTTCATGAATTCCCATGCCGCATCCTTATGTTTGGATTGTTTCAGCATGACCGTCGCCGTGCCACCACTAGCCACATCCCGTTTGATGCTTCCGTCCTTCTGCTTGATTCCTGGAACCGGGATAAACTCCCATAATCCTTTGATCTCTGGCGCAGATACAGACAAATAGTTGTAGAAGGTGTAATCCATAATGCCCACTGGCATTTCACCTGTTCTAAAGCGCATCGGGAAATCAAAGGTGAGCGGAAGTTTATAACTGGTATAAAAATTCGTCCATTCTTTGAACGCTTCCAGCCCCGTTTCCGTATCCATACCACTTCTGGCACCTTGGTCTAAATAGAATGAACCACCCATTTGATAGAGCAGCATTGCATACGCCCGGTTTACTTCGAGTACCGGTACACCTGTGGTTTGAGCAAGCGGCAGTGCCATTTCCATGTTATGCTTCTGCAGCACCGGAATCATGGCATACACATCTTCCCACGTCTGAGGTGGCTCAAGGTCAAGCTGTTCCAGAATATCTTTCCGGTAAAATAACATATTGAATATTTGCTGTTCCGGTAGGGCAAATACTTGATCCTCAAATTGATAAGGAACCATGGCACTGTCCCTGAACTGTTTGATCAATTCGTGGTACCCCGGATACGTAGACAGATCCTCTGCCGCATGCCGCATCCCGAAGTTAACCGGCACATCATTGCCTACTTGCATCGCCACATCCGGTCCTTCTCCTGCAAGGGAGGCGCGGAGCAACACGTCGGCATTGACCAGCTTGAGATTGACACTAATGCCTGTCAGCGGTGTAAACGTGTCATCAATCATCGCTTTTAATACCTGCGCCTGGTCGCGGCCTGTACCAATCCAGACGGTAACGGATTTATCTTCATCCGCTGTGCTACCGATGGTGTCGTAATCTTCAAAGAAAGAATGGAAGAAAGACGAAACCTCATGCCCTGCTTTGCGGAAGGCCGAATCATTTGCGTTTGGCAACTTCTCATCAGGGGAAGCTAAGAGCAGATAGTCAATTTCCAGCGGTTGCTCCCGAACTTCCAGAAGCCAAGAACCGACACTTCCGACGTTGATTTTGAATTGAGATAACCGTTTCTGAACCGTTTCCGGTTTGTCAGCCAGATCAGCCAGTTGATAAGCGGTTTTATTCAAAATCGCGGTTTTATCACTCTTTTCACCTGTTAGACGAATTAATTCTTCAGAAACCGCATTCAAGATATCGCTTTGCTTATGAAATACTTCCACCATATCTGGAATCTGCTTCTCTAATTGATAATCGCGATATGGGTCAGGCACATTGCCTGTGATCATCAGAATTTTTCGATACATCGCATTGATCTCAAGCACGCTGGCTTCAACCTGACGGATCAAAGGCGCAATGGCCCCAAGACTGACCTCAAGCCGCAAATCATGTTTTCCTTTGGTTAAATAAAATAAATACGGCTCTTCCTCGCTCCCAAGCACATGCATCTGCCAATCCGAATCATAGAAGAATGGAATCTGCATCATCTCTTTGAATGGCGTTTGGTTATCGATCTGCAACGAGCGTGTGGAATATATGCCTCTCAGCAATTCCTGTCTGCCTTTGATTGCAATTTTATATAAGCCATCCTCCGGAACATCCATTTCCCATGCAATCCATTGCCCCGGCACACGCCAGTTGTTCCCACCAATGGTGTTCATTCTGATTTTGGAAACATCATAAGGTTCTGTTGAGGTGCTGGATCGATCTGTAATCGGATACAAGGTCGGTGATGACTTGGTTGCGGCCTGTTCCCCTTGAACTTTGATCAAGTGTCCGCTTGTTTCCGCGTATCCTTTCGATTCGTACTCCTGCTTCAGTTCCGCATAGGATGGCGGCTCTTCGTAATGATGTAGTTTGATCGAATCAATGACCATCGGCTCCCGTGTCGATACAAGCTTTATGGAGTGTTTCCCTGCTGAAAAATAAAACTGGTACGGCTCTTCATAATAGCCTTCTTTATCTCTCAGGATGGACTCCTGCCACATGGGTGCTTCAATCTGACGCGGACGCAAGTCATTGCCTCTATTGTCTTGCTCAATTTCGGATTTTTCATTGACCCAAACCCGATGAAAGCTCATGTTGCGTGCACTGTTGAAAGGGATCTCCCCATCAATCCATAACTCGCGTTCGATCGCAGAGCTCTTTCCTTGAATCGGGTAATAACGCAACGTCATGTGATACATGCCGGATTCCGGAACATCCACGTCCCATTGCATGGAACCGCTCTCCTCTGTTCGTATAAACTTGCCCGTTTCGCCGCCGAGCTCTGTGATCATCTCTGGTTTCATTCCTTCAGCAGCTGTGTAATCTGCTCCCTGAATGACAATTTCTCTGGAAGGCCGCTTCTCGTTCTGGTATTGCTGCAGATAATAATCATAGCTACCCTCCGCAGCAGACTCCGATATCGGCATCACACGGCTCGGATCTGATGTTCGATTTCCGGATTTGGAATTACCGCTCGCACCGGAACTAAATATCGCGTACACCACGACGAGCATGACCATGACGACGACAATCGTCACTCGGGATAATGTGAATTTCACCCAATGCCCCTCCTTTAACTGACTCTCTTAAACGTAATCAGATGGACGGCCTGCAAATTTGTTTCCCGGCTAACCGAGAACAGATATGAGGCCGTCAACTTATATCCATTATTTTTTCTTGTCTTGCTCACCGCTTAGTACTTTTTTCGCCGCAGCCTGAGCAGGTGCAATGACTTGTGCAATACCTGTGGAAGGTGTAATTTCACCTTTCACAAATTTCTCGGTTACGCTGTCCAATTGCTCTTTGATACCCAGACCGCCGAAGCGTCCGCCAAATAAACGTTGTACCTTGCCATCATCATTCATCGCATTCGCGATTGAAGTTTCATCCGGTAAAATATTTTCAAGAGACAGTCTGCGGTTATCCTGCCAGTTATCAAAGTCTTGCAGATCTTCCCAGATCTTCACGATCACATCTGCATCCTTAACACCTTTCGGAATAACATAAGCTGCCGTCTGACCGAATGGTTCATAGTAAGAGTTCGCTTTAGGGCCCTTAGGCATATAAACATATCCCCACTCATCCTTCAGCTTATCTACAATCCGGCCTTCAACCTCCCAGAGTCCACCAGGATACATTGCAATCGTGCCTTCTCCGAAATATTTGGCTGGATCTTCCCAGTCGTTGCCTCCGTTGGCTTTGATCACTTTATGCTCGGTGTACAAGCTATGCAGGAAGTTGAGCGCTTCCATCGCTTCGGGAGAATTAAACGTCACTTTGCCTGTCTGCTCATCGTACAGTTTGCCGCCGTTGCTGGCGATCAGCATTTCCGAAAGCACGTAATGTGCTCCAGCCAGACCGTATTGATCCATTTTACCGTCACCATTGCGGTCAACGGTTAGCTTTTTGGCTGCATCCAGCATCGTATTCCAGTTCCAATTATCCTCATCCATTAACTGCTGTGGGTCTTTTAAACCCGCTTCCTTGAAAATCCGCTTGTTATAGAACAAGCCGCTTTCGTTCGGTGTATACCAGCTTTCGAGACCATACACCTTGTCACCGCCAAAGCGCATCGAGTCCACAACATCCTTCTCGACCCGAGTGTCTTTGAGATAATCATCCAGCGTGGTCAGGAATCCACCATGCATAAGTCCCCAGATGAAACCATCAGGAATGCGGACAATTTCCGCAAAAGGCTCGTTCGCAAGCACGGAGGAAGACAGTTTTTCAGATGTAGACCAGTATTCGGTGTTCAGATACTTGATTTTCACGTTATATTTTTCTTCCACCATTTTGATTCGCTCACGCGCCAGTTCATCTGACTCTGAATCCCCTTGGGGAGTGGCATCCCACCAGTGAGATATGCGAATGACCCGTCCGTTCAAATCAGGAGCTGGCACAGCCTCTTCCTTCTCTTCTTCCTTGGCAGGTGTGGTGTTAGTCTCCGTCTCAGCTGGTTTAGTCGCAACAGGCTCGGCTGGTTTATCATTAGAACCACTACATGCAGACAAAAGCATAATCAAAGCGGCAAACAAAACGATGAACATGATTTGGTTAGAAATCAATTTTTTCAACATGGGTTGCCTCCCTTAAGTAAATGATTTTACTTTACTTGCTTTTTTCGCCCTTCAGTACTTTCTGAATTCCTGCCTGTGCAGGTCCGATGACCTGAGCAACACCTGTAGATGGAGTCACTTCACCTTTCACGAACTTTTCGGTTACACTGCCGAGAGCTTCCTTAACACCTAATCCTCCAGCACGAGCACCGTATACACGTTCAACCTGTCCGTTGTCATTCATGGCATTAGCGATCGAAGCTTCGTCAGGCAAAATGTTTTCTAACCACAGACGGTGATTATCCTGCCAGTTGTCAAAGTCCTGAAGCTCTTCCCAAATTTTCACGATGATATCGGCATCCTTAACGCCCTTAGGAATAACAAAACTTTCTGTACTGTTGACTGTATCCAGATACGTTTTTGCTTTTGGACCTTTAGGCATGTAAACATAACCCCAGTCGTCCTTTAACTTATCCAGAATACGGCCTTCGACTTCCCATAATCCGCCAGGGTACATCGCAATGTTGCCTTCTGAGAAAAATTTGGATGGGTCTTCCCAATCATTACCGGCATTGGCCTTCACAACTTTGTGGTCGTTGTACAGACTATACAAAAAGTTAAGCGCTTCCAAGGATTCAGGTGAATCAAACGCTGCCTTTTGCGTTGCCTCGTCATACATCTTGCCGCCGTTGCTTCCAATCAGCATTTCGTGAAGTACATAGTACGCACCCGACAGACCATACTGATCCATCTTGCCGTCACCGTTTTTATCTACGGTTAGCTTCTTGACAGCATCCAGCATCGTATCCCAGTTCCAGTTATCCTCTTCCATCAATTGCTGCGGATCTTTCAAACCAGCTTCCTTGAATATTCGTTTATTGTAAAACATTCCGCTGTCATTCGGGGTATACCAACCCGTCAGTCCATATACTTTATCACTGCCAAATCGCATCGAATCGATGACATCCGGCTTGATCTGCGTATCCTTCAGATATTCGTCCAGTGGTGTAAGGAATCCGCCCTGCATAAGACCCCAAATATTACCGTCAGGCACACGCACAATCTCTGCAAATGGTTCATTCGCCATCACGGATGAAGAAATTTTCTCGGATGTTGCTCCGTAATCTGTATTCAAGTAAGAAATTTTAACGTTGTATTTCTCTTCTACATTTTTGATTCGTTCACGAGCGCGCTCATCTGCCTCCGAATCTCCTTTGGGAGATGCATCCCACCAGTTCGATATGCGAACAGCTCTGCCGTTCAAATCCACCTTAGGCTCCTGTTTTTCCTGTACAGGTTCGACTGCCGCTTCTTTGTTTTTATCCGCCGGTGGCTGGGTCGCTGTATCAGATGGTGTACTTCCACCACTGCAACCAGCAATAATGGTTACCAGTAAGGTGAAAATCACCAACAGGCTGAACCTCTTCTTTCTCACAAACTTCATCTTTCACACGCTCCCCCTCAAAGTTAGATAAAGATGAATCAAGCTTGCATCATACTTGGATGACTTCCTCGAGTGACTTAATTCATCACAAGGCTGTCACGGATGGGAACTTGAAAACCTGCCAACCCCCTTCATCAGAAAGCGCTTACGAAATTGTTAGGAGTTAATGAAACGGATTTCATGAAACCCATTTCATTATAGTATCATGAAAAGCCTTGGGTCAATACATATTCTGTTATTATTTAGAATATTTTGATCCCTCCTGATTCATTCCGCACAATTTAAGGAAAACATAACACTTAAAGGGGATAAATCTTCAAAACCCTCTAACATCAGACTAAATGACAACGTAGAGGGCTTCAGTAATATATGAAATACGAATTTAAATTTGAAAATTTATGAATGATTCTACTTCTTGAGTCCATTTCCCCTCTTCATCCGCCAACAATGTCTTCCATCCGAGGTGTTTAGCCGAATGCAAATTTTTCTCTTGGTCATCAATAAACAGTACGTCTACTCCACCTGCCAGATGCGTTTCAACCAGTTGATATATTTCAATCTCCGGTTTGCATAAACCTACTTGATTCGAGATCGTTACACTTTTTGCATAATGGCTTAAGCTATCCAGATTCGGTTGTATCCATTCGCTGCAATGATTGCTAAGTAGATGAATATCGGCGGACTCACTCCAGCGCTCAAGGTACCCAGCAGCAGGTAACGGAACGATTGAATCAAATAGGATGTCTCTTGCTCGGCCGATCGGTAATTCAGGAAACATTTCGCCTAAGGAAATCCAAAACTCTTCTTCCTTCATTTTCCCAGTCCAAAGCTGTTTCTTAATGCTCCCAAAATGCATTTTTAATTGATCTGCTGACAGGTTCGTTTCCTGAATCATTTCTTTCCAGCACATTAACGACATATTACTTAACAACACACCTGCAATATCTAAAACAAGCTGTGGCTTGTCTCTCATCACATCAACCTCCGGTTCATTGATAATACTGAATTAAAGATGTGTCCACTCCGTGATTATGTAAATCATCTATTCAATTTGTATAAGCAGCATAACCGTTTCAAATCACTTAAAAGCATCGTGGAGCAGAAAGGCATGCACGCCTTTCACACCATTCACAATTTGCGTGATACGCAGATCAATCACTGCGCTTCCCAGCGCAATCGCTTCTACCCGCTCCAGGCCATATAACTCGCCCATCAGGTCTAACATGCCATCCAACGCTTGAACCGTTGCTTCATTCAAGTCCTCATCAAAACCAAAGGTAATCCATCCAGAAGGCGTATGCGCACGTGGATTGGTCAGCTTTATATCCTCTATGACATTCACTGTGAGATCTACAAGCTCCATGGCACATTCAATCGCCTGACAGCTGACTTCTCCATCGCCTTGCCGTGCATGACCATCACCAATGGCCAGATAACCCCCATCTACAGGAACAGGCAGATATAACTTACTTCCCTGTACTAGTTCCTTGCAGTCGATGTTCCCTCCACAATATCGCGGCGGCCAGGTCGTATGAATTCCTCTTGATTCTGGCGGCATGCCTACGACACCCATGAATGGATTTAAGGATACGCTGTATGACTTGCCCCGTACCTCACAAGAGCCACTCATCGCTTGTCGATCAAGTGTCCAATTTAGAGACAGTTCTTGGACCTCTGTTAGATGCAATTTCTGATTCTGCCAGTTGGGATATCCACCTGCGGAAGTAAACCCGTAACTGCCTGGTATAATCTCATTGAAAATGATCTCGAGTGTCTTTCCCTGCTTCGCCTCTTCAATATAGATTGGGCCGATTAAGGCGTGCCCTCCATCTTTTTCACCTTGTCGTGGAAAAGGTTTGATCCGTTTCGCATAACTTACTCCCGTGCCCCAACCTGCGTCCAGCGTCTGAAAACGTATGGAATCACCTGACTTGATCTTTAAAATCGGCGTTACCTCATCCGTAAATGAACCAATCAGATTTTCCTGAGCCAATGTAATCGTATGAATACTCACAACAATCCCTCCCCGGCCAGATATTGTTTTAACGGCTCCATATGATGCTGGTCATGCCATATAAAATCTTTAAGGTATTGGGGAATGTAAAATACATTATCCTTGTTCTCTGGATCCACATATCGTTGATAAAGCTGTTCCTCCGATAACCCTCGAATATCATTCATAATTTTGTGACGGTAAGTGATCGCCTTGTCGACAATTTCGGACGGCTCTGTGCGGTTCCCGTACTCCACAGCTTTGCGATTAAACTCATCAAAATCCAGATGCTTCAACGTAATCTGCTGATTCAGGGCAATCTTCTCAATCGCTTCCTTGTAAAAATATCGATCCCATAACATCATATGGCTTACGATGGATTTGATCGTCCACTTTCCTTTTTCTAGACTGGAATTCCAGGTCTTTTCTTCGAGACGACTCAACGTTTTGACAAATAGCGTCCATTCTTCAAAAGCTAAAAGCAGTTGTTCCGTTTCTTTGTTCACACCAAACTTCCCCCTTCTCTTTGTAGAAGATGAATCATCACGATTCGCCCTTTCTAGTAAGCAACTGTTCAAGCGATTCTCTCGTCTTTGGATGCAAAATAATATCTTCCGAGTTCATCATGCCTTCTTCCACCTTAGTTCTGTGACTTCATCTTTACGGTCCGAATAGAACTTGATTGCATAAGGAAAAAATTCGTGAGGACAAAATTTCGTTAAATCATGAAATATCCCTTGCAAATATAACCCTTCATGCCAGCACTCAATGAAAACGTTCAACTTATGTTCAGTTACATATAAGAAATACCTCCAATAGGCAGAAAGCATGGTCATCCCCCCAGCTGGCTATTCCCCGCCCCTACAATGGTTTAGCATGATTGAAACGATGTATTCCGAATTGTTGGAAGTCTGACTGTAACACAGCATCTCTCAGAGGATATAGATTTGTCGTGAATCGCAACTCAACCCCTCTGGCCAAAAGCCTATCTAGCAGATGATCTATTTTCTCTATGTAACTTGGTGTAACCACCTGATCAGAAATATAGTACCCTGCGGTTTCATCAAAAAGTTTAAAGGACGCTGCATCCAGATGATACCGATACAACAGGACAATCTCTCGGAAAGTAATAACTGAATTCATGTTGCTCATCAATCGCCCAGACAACCGCCGGAAACTCAGGCCGATTCTGCTTCGCTCTTGGTATAAAGATATGAATATCAGATTCTTCACTGAAATGATATAGCATTTGATACACCTCTGTTCGTGAAGTTAAGTCTCAAGCAGTGTGTTCAATCCTTTTCTAATCCCATACGTTAAAATGTCGTTCGCTAACAAGCTCTTAATCAGATCCTGATTCACATACACATTGCTTGTTTGCAAATAATCTAAAATCAAATCCGCTTTCTCATGTCTACCCATCATATGATAAGCAACGTACCACACTTCAGGACTTGAAACATGCATTCCGTGCCATTTTACATTTCGAATAGGCGATATAGGTAACTCCAATCGTCTTCCATCTACATCAAAAGCAAATCCGCCAATGACATCCACGTTTAACGACTCAACCTCCATTCTATATTTACTTGCAAAAGGTTTGTCGCCGCTTTCCTTCTCGATCCACTCATATCCAGCAATCGCTTCTATAAATTTGAATTTTGGACAATCGACCATCAGATCCCAATCGTTCACGGAATCAACCAAGCCAAGAAAACACAACATCGCACTTCCACCCAGTGAATATGCAATATGATTCGCTTCTAAACGTTTGACTAACGGTAAAATCTCTTGAGGATTCATCATTATGTGTCCCACTCCTAACGCTCATTTTATATCAATCATTCGTATCTAAATTACATTAATATAAAATCTCAATCTGGTTGTATACGTTCAGCGGCTCCTGATCAATCAACACATTCGGGTCTTTCTGCTCGGTAAGTAACATATTCAATATATTTAACTCGTAGTACCATTCTCCGGTATCATGATAGATATGCCTTCCGTTGTACACCACTCTTCCATATTCGTTTGAAGTCAATCCAAATGCCCGCTCTGTCAAAGGCTGATATCGCTTGTCATATCGGATTGGTTTCCCACACTCTGGAAAGTAGGTGAAGGTTACATCATATTCGGAAGTTTCAGATTCGGGCTCCTTACTATCAATCAAAACACAACCCAATTTGAAATTCTTTGCAGTAGGTTTCAGAATGACACTTTTATCTTGAATCTTCTCAAAACCGTTCTTGTTCTGCAAAATGAGCATTCGGTGGTAAGGCAGACCATAGGACGTGTCGTAACTGAACAGCATATCCGGTAAACGGAAGGCTTTCTCCATATCATTTCGGGCAGTGGAAAAAGGGGCCCCTCTTACATCCTTCTCCCAGCGCAAGGTTATGAATTGAAGAAGTATTCTTTCTCGATTCGAGCGCTCTTTATGTTTCCCAAACTGCATATCTGTTTGCTCCTTCTTCCTGCTATTGTGCTGAAATAGTCAAGAAGCTGGTCCATCTTGCTTTAGACGTCCCAGCTTCATTTTTATTCTCCTCGTTTCATGCCACAGAAGAAACCTTATTCACTTTTGAATAACGTGTTGATAATCATCTCGGCGCATTCTTCAGGTGTATGCTGACTCGTATCAACCGAGTACGTATACTGAATGTCGGACGCCATCATACGATGTTGCTCTTCAGACTGGTCTTCTCTGCGGTCTCCCCGTTCAATGTTACGCTGACGACAGATATCGAGAGGGCAATGTAGCTCCACAATCTCTAGCGGATATCCTTCATATATCTTTTTCACTTGTTCATAATGCGGTGCAAGCTACGGTCTCTCCACCAAAATCCCATCGATCAGCACATGCTTGCCATGGTCTGAGAATACTTTAGCCGTGTGATACATCATGATGATGGCTTCGCTTAGGTACTTCCAGTAATCGGTCTGCAGATGCTTATCTCCGATCGTATTTTCAAATAAATCATTCGCCACTACGTAGAAAAACGGATCATCGTAAGATTGCATCGCCTCGACTATAGACGTTTTGCCCGAACTCGTTACACCATTCAAAAATATAATTTTGCCTTTATCCATTATGTTATCGCCCTTTGCAAAAGTATAATGTTCTATATATTTTACAGCGTCTACTGAAATACACTCCAATGATCATTCAAGCGCGGACCGTTTAAAACACTTTGAACATTCTCTACCAAGTAAGTACCATTCTGATAAATCAAAGCATTCAGTTGCTTGCCAAAGGCGCATCCACCATCAATGCCTATTTTGTCTTCAGCAAACCAAACTTCCGCTGATCCATGAATGTCAATCGTTTTTGTATGTCCAAAGACAATTTTTTTGCTTACATTTGTAAACGTGTGCTTAATAAATTTATTTTTGATATACATAAAATCATGCTCCGGTTGTTGCCTCCAATCGTTGTAATCCGGATTTAATCCCGCATGAACATAAATATGATATTCATCCTCATGGTATAGAGGTAATCTACTCAAAAATTCAATATGATGGCTGTAATTCGCTGTTATGATCTTAATTGCCTCTTCCAATACTTCATCCGACATTTCATTAATCATTGGACAGTAACTTTCAAGCGTTGGATGACCTCCATGTTCCATAAACTTTGATTGAATGGAGGGCGTTCCCTCATGTATGAGATCAACAAATCTTTGGTCGTGATTTCCTCTTAATGCGATGGCATGATGTTCTTGTACTAATTCCATGACCTTATCAACGACTTTTCTACTATTGCCACCTCGATCTACGTAATCTCCCAACAGGATCAACTGATCATATGTTGAATTGTAGTCTACCTGAATTAACAATTGATCAAACGCATCGATACAACCATGGATATCACTAATCATAAGAGTTCGATTCAATTGATCCCCTCCTTTTTGATCTTCATGCAATAAAAACGGACATTTGAAAATCGGTTATATTCTTCGATATGTATTAGCTCAAACTTCAATTCATTTAAGAGTTCGAATAGATTTTCTTTTTTGTGGTATCTATCAAAATCCATATACATGAATTGAGCATCCGGTTTTAACACCTCTGATATTTTCTGCAAACCTTTCCGGTATGCGCCTGTCTCTTGAAGAGCAGAACCAATCATGGTGACCAGATCATAATGATCCTGAGGCAACTCAGATGTTAAAAAGTCTTCGCATATAACAGCAGAGGCATTGGGATGGCCCTCCTTTTGTTGTCGGTATTTGAATATTTCGCATATATCCTTGTTAATATCAATACTTGTTAAACAACCCGCACCGTTCAACAAGTAACCGATATAATCGTCCCTTTCTCCTACTCCAATGCCAACGTTAAGCGCATTCATGCCACTGAACACGTCAAAGTATTTTGCTAGAAAATCTCTGGTCTCCAATTCCCAAATACAAACTCGCAGGCGAGAGATTCCACTGATAGGCCTCCTTCTCCCTCATATGTAAATAAAACTTCAAGAGATTTTGATCATTTATCTCGGTCACTATTCGGGTAATCTCCTTTCCAAATAAACCTCGGATTTTTTCGTAACTCTTCAACAATTTCAGATACTTGTTCTCGCCTGTACTGCTGCGTATAGAGTTTGTTTTGTTCTTTTAAATCTGAGCATGTTTCAAATTCCTCTAGTAAAACCAAACTGCGCTCACCCATCTGTGCTTCTGAGGGTCTCAATTGATCCCTTGCGATAAGGGTACTTCGATCTACCAACAAGACGACAAAGACAAGCCTGAATTCAAGATCCGTTAATTGCTGTACTAGCCATTCTACGTCTGAAGGAAATGTAACATAGTCAATGACAACATCATAATCCTGTTCTAACAGATTCCGGGTTAAGCTCAGTATATTTTTCCACGTCAGATCATACGTCTCTTTACATAACCAAGGCTTGCCTCGTCCATTCACCGGAATATGACTGATCGCGTCTCCCGAAATATACGCACTTTTGCTCAATGCCTGAACAAGCTGTTTCGAGGTTGTCGATTTTCCTACCCCAGCGGGTCCTGAAATTACGTGAATTGTTGGGATCATGTTGTCCTCACCTACTTATACATTTGGATATACCACATACGGAAACCCAATTCTTCATAAAATGACGCCGTATCTTTCCATTTTCGATTGGACGATCCAACCAGAGTCCTCTCAATCTGGTGCTCACTTGCCTTATCGATTAAACACCTAACAAGTTCTTTGCCGACCCCTTTACTCCGATGTTCAGGATGAATATACACTTCATGAATTTCCAAATAACCATCAGCTTGAGGAATGACCGGCTCTGCGTTTCCACACCTAATCTCTCCGAAGCCATAACCGATAACCATACCCTGTAACTCCACAATATAAAAGTAATCATTCAGCTTCTTTTCTAATTTTTCCGGGGTCCAGGCCACATTCTCATAGCCTACTGTAATGTCTTCTTTCTGCCAAAGTATAGAGAGTTCAATAATGTGTGTAAGATCTTTCTTTTGCCCCTTTCGGTAATGGTACATATGCAAGTCTCCTATCGAACACAGTCAAGTTCTGCAAAATATAAAACGGTCATGAGGGTTCCACACATGCAGATCATCCGCAATGTAACCTCGTAACCACAACTCGTCTTCTATACGTCTGAGATAAAAGCCTTTTGGAAAATAATCATCCTCAGTAAGAGGTTTAGAAGCTATTGTAATCGAACCTGATGGTGCTTGGTTTCCTTTTTCAGTGCTTGATGTACATGTCTCATGTTGATCCAAATACTGAGTTCTAAGAAAGGGACCCAAATCAATAGGACATAACTGCAAACCAAGAGTATCCGCCATTTGAAAGAGTTGTAAGGTCGTAGCTCCATCCAAAAATCCTAGATTTCTAACTGATAACTCGACCGTCTCTAGCCGCCTCTTGGTGGGAGAAATGACAAATTTCTCATCATCAAACAGTTTATTTCCGTATTCATTCATTCGAATTGAACACTGCTGTAATTTATCTTTAAGCTGCGGTTTGCTTACTCCCCCAACTTCAATGACTCTTATTTTCATGGGACAATGAGGGTAAATTTCTTCTTGGTTAAGCACTCCTATTTTTGTGACACTTTTTAAAGATTTAATCTGAGCAATATGATGCTGTCCATGCCAGGCCAATCGTTAAATGGCGACATCCAGCGTAATGCTACCCAATACCTCTGTTCGCAGCTTCCGCTTGAATTGCTCAGGTTGTAAACCACGTAGCAGTGTGAGAAATCGTTTGTGCAGTATTTCAAGCAGCATGATTGAATCTTCCATTGGCAAATCTTTATACTCCTGTAACGCTGCCCACAAATCCTCGCGATACGAGCTTGCGAGTGGTTCCTCTTCAGTTAATGCTCTTTTGAATCTTATGTATGCGTTCATATCATTGTCTGCAAGATGGTGTACAATCTGGATGATCGTCCAGCCGCCTGTACGATAAGGAGTACGAAGTTGCTCAACATTAAGATCTTGTGTGATCTCCCTCAAGGTCTTTGCAATCTCGGGAATTTGATCCAATATGTGTTTTCGATTCTCATCAGTAAATTCAAATCGGGGCTCAAAGTGTCCAATCGGAAAACGTATCTTTTCATTTAAGTCCATATTTAACACCGCTCCAATCGTTTACTACAGGATCAAATCATATCCAATATAACCCACAATGTTCCATTTGCGAAGTGGAAAAATAAAAAAAAGCAGCCATGATCCTGACGGCTAGCTCCAATGACTCCATCTTATATAGTAAAATCTGGCATAGTACCCTCCTTCTTTAGATACGAAGCCGTTATTTTATAATGTCCGCCATCCATGTATCCTCTCCGATTGTTAATCATCTTCAAGATGATCAATCCGATCCTTGACTCGTTCTTCAGAAAAACCAAACCAAGTCATTTCAACCAAACAAATTGCGACGATTTGTTCATTTGAGAATTGCTCAAGTACCTGTTGATCTACATAAAAACCTAACCATTCTCCCCACTTACTTGCGGAAAGATCCCAATATCCTTCCCACTCAGGTGAATTATTCTTTCCGTGTACTCTATATTCGATGTCTTTTTTATCCTTATCATCATCAGAATCAATCGAGTCTATATGAACAATCATTTCAACTACATTAGTTGCAGGGTTTTGTAAAAGAATGGATTCATATACTGTTACATATTTTTCTTTTATTTGAGCCATATCAGGATAGTATTTAATCAAGTTATCCCAAACGGCATCGAAAGTAACACGCTCTAAAATCTCTTCAAAAGTAATCAACTCATTGTACTCCTATTCTTTATAAGACTCTCAATGGTTAGGGGTAGCGTTTAATTGCTATTCTGAGAATTTAATAGGTACAGTCGCCACTATTTCTCATTTATTTCATACCAAATTCTATAGCCCTCAATGTTTGTTTCAGAATAGTCGCTAGCGTTAGATGTTTTGAAAAATCTCGCATAATAAGCATGTTCAATGGTTTTCGTATCCTCATCCGTATTCATATCAAGATAAATTTTGGATATTTCCAGTCCCCATTTAACGCTACGAGCAATCTCATTCATGTTATCCACTGTAGTAAATCTCTTGATTACTGTAAGAATTGCTTCCAGTTCTTCTTTACTCGGTTCTTTGCTCATGTCTATTCTGCAAGAGAGATTTGGACGGGTAAACGTAAAATGGACTTTTTCAATCGACGGAAAAAGTTCCTTCAGCTCTTTTGTTAATTCTTTGGTTGAATCGGTATGGATCTTATGTGTAGTACTGCAACCTGTTATAAGTAGAAGGACACCTATCAATATAGGAATTAATTTACTCATCGTGGACTCCAATCATTGAGTATTTGAACAGATTACTCTGAGCAGCCCAGGTTCCATGATCTATTAGATGTCCTGCTCATGTCTCATGGCTGCATCAATAAGTGATCTATCCAATGCTTTTGAAATCTTTCCAAATGATTGTGAATTGATCCCTTCAATCAAAGGGGAATAGAATACGATCACATTAATCTCTTCATTAGCCACATTTAATCCCTTCGCTTTGAAAAACCTTGCTGATTGTTTATTTTCAAATCGATCTGTAGAGCAAATTTCTTCTCCCGTAACCTCACTCACCTCAATGGATACCGTGAAATATTCCTCAAATTCAATTCGATCCTTAATTAACGTCCATCGGAATAAGGTAATCTCTTGACCATCAGGTCTTAAATAGGCATGACATCCCGTGCCATCCGCATGAAATTCTAACTGTGTATCTTCAAATGCATCATAGAAAAACGCTTCAGATGACCACACTCCTATAAGATCATCATTATAAAAAAACTGCACTGGTTCACTCATATAACATACCTCATTTAATTATTTCGCTTCATATTACGTATAATCAGTTCTATAGATTTCTTGGTTGAATACTGATCAAAATGTGAATGCCCTGAATACGAGCTTGCTAAGTACGCACATTGATGAATCAATAGTTCGTATCCCAACTGAGATGCGTTAATGATGGCTAAATCTTTGTTCGCCATGACTCTCAATTGTTCATTGTATTTCCAATGTTGCCAAGTCTTCCACATTGATTCTTCGTGAGAATCTATCAACGGAATTGTATAAATTCCTGGCTGTGTATGCTTTATCACTGTTTTTAGATTTTTTAAATCTCTTTGATTTATTGGAGTTATCGCACCGTTAAATACCAAGAGATCACAACTTGAATCATCTTCTCTCGCAAAATAGATAATGTCGTGAGTATACATGGCGTGCTGAAATAAACTGGCTAATAAAAACATTTCAGGACAGTCCCTAGCATCTACTAACAGTAGATGACCCAGCTCTTCTCTTACTTTGATATTTATATCCTTCTGTCTTAAGACTACTGCTGTCCACTCAGCACTTTGGAATTTTATCTGTATTCTAGGAATTGTCATCGTCTGAGACATAACGTACCTCTTTTTAGTTTCTTTCACATGTTATTCACGCTCTAATCTTTCCAACGCCTTTCTATATTTCTCAAGTCGATTATAGTCTTCCTCCGTCGGATTCATTATTCTTGATATGTTCATATTCTCTTTAATATCAGCGATCTTTACATTTCTTGCAGTTCGATTCGTTGTTGTCTTCTCAATAAATTCTTCGTAACTATCCTCTGTAGATCTCGTCAACAACTGAATGGCTGTTAAAATTTCTTCCGAAAATCCCAAACCTCTTAACTCTTCAAGTGTGACTTCTGAATCTTCAATGACATCATGGAGAACAGCCACGATCTTCTCTTCCATGCTTTCCACTCTGTTCATAACAGCTAACGGATGTAAAATATACGGGTGCCCACCTTTATCAAGCTGCCCTTTATGAGCTTGTAACGCGACAGATATAGCTGATTCGATGTCCAAAATAATCAACTCCTTATTTGAAATTGTTCTCTATTCCCTCCGAACTGACTAAACTATTATCTGGCTCGAATTTGTTTCTTTAATAACATAATTTGTCCAATATGATATGCACTATGAATACTTAGATTAGAAACAACTCCCCACCAAGGAGCATTAAAATATTCTGGAAGTTGCTTTGTTAGTTTAGATTCATCTGTTTCTTCTAAAACTACTCTCCAACTGATAAAAACATGCTCAAGTCTATTTAATGTTTCCTTCCAGCCAGCATCATTCAATTGATCTTCATTCAAAACAAAAGTTTCATCATTGTTGATCCCATGATTTAATACAAATTCTCCAGCCTTATAACGCTCAAGCCATTTCTCATTCCAATAAATAAGGTGATTCACGATGGACCAAATGGTTTGTTTATTATCATCCTCAGTCAATGCTTCTTCCATTGTTACATCTTTCAATATGTCCTCCAGCGGAATAAACCAGCTCTTATCGTTATAACATGCCGATATTTGATCTGTTAAAATGGATTTATAGCTCATCATTTGATCCTCTTCTCTTCATTCATTCTAAGTGTTGATTTCTTCAGTAAACGTCCTGCATTTATAATACAAGCTTAGTCCATGCCACATTAAACTACCTACTAAAATCCATATCAATATACGGGATATCATGCTCGATATTATTCAGATAGAATTTCAACGCTTCCTTGTCCCAATCACTCCAGTTGTTATAATTATCAAAATTATAACTTCTATAAATCGCGGAAACTACACCAAACTGTCTAAGATTAATAAAATCAGGGATTAATTCTAACCATGTATGATCTATTGTATTTTCTTTAACATACCCATCCATGAAATTGTAATAATACCTCTTGGTTATCTCCAACCTTTTCTTTCCATCGATTACCCAAGGAATTGGAATTTCATAGAATAACGGGATAGCAATATCACTCACAAACCAACTGTATTCGGCTTCATCAAAATCAATAAATATGACATCGTCGCCTATATTTAAGTAATTCCCATGATTTAAATCCCCATGAATCATTCCATACGAATCCGTATTCTTTGGAAGCTGACTAAGCTTTCTCTTCAGAATTTCGTATTGATCCATGACATAAGAAAGTTCCGCAGGTAAATACTCTTTCATATGGATCAAAAACTCTTTTTCATGCCATTGTCTCCTGTTTAATTTATGTATTAGATTTGACGTCTTTGAAATATTATGCATTTTCCCTGTATAACCACCGATTCTTTGATAGAACAGATCGCTCTCTTCAGCGATTTCAGCCTTTCTTCCACAAGAAAACTCAAAAGATGTTGCATAAAATCCCCCATCACTGATTTCCTCTACAAACTTCCCATGAATAGATGTTATAGCTTTGGAAACAGATACATGATGAGAAGACAAGTGATTTATAAAATCGATTTCAGATAAAATCTCCTTTTCGGTTCGATGGGATTTATGTGTTATCCGGAGAACAACATTTGTACCATTTGACTTCCCAAAATAAACAAAGTTCTGAAACCCTTGCAAGTCTTTAAGACTGGATTGAATAATATTAAACTTTTGAGCTGCTTCATGAAGTACTTCCTTAGTAAATAGTTCTTTAAGACGCTTTTCCATCAAATCTCTTCCTTTCTATATCACGTCTCGCCTAACATCTCGTATTTACTTAGTCTTCTATGGCTTAAGAGCTTCAGCATTTACGACTTCTACTGTGTTTGATTCATTAAAACCGAAATATATTCATCATCTCTAAGCCTTGTCACTTTACAATTCTCATTAGATTCAAATTCAACGATTCTCTCTTCAATCGTTCTATTCGTACTATCTCTAAATATGTCCTCTCGATCATAGTGAGGAAAGATAAACTTGTGGGTTACACCTAATGCCCTAAAATCCGTTACATCCATCGTATTCATCTCTGGAGTAAAGTAACCGACAATGTTAATATTCGGCCCCAGTATTAACGCGCCAGCACTTACTCCAATTATAATTACATTCTGCGAAGCCAATGTTTTAATAATTTCATCAGCACCACTTTTTTTAGCGTAATACAATAAAGTAAAGGGATTCCCCCCATTAATATATATAACATCTCTATGTAAAAGGATTTGCGGGTCATCAAATTCGATATCTACAAACTCAATATGCTGAAACCCCATGTCTTTGAAATCTTGCATTGCCTTTTGTGCATATCTATTATTTTCTTTCATAGGAGATCCTGATGTAATAATAGCGACCTTTAATTGAGAAATATCTCTATCAATATAATCCAGAAATTGATTTTTAATATCTTCCGTATTAAACCCACAAGAGGTCAGTAACACGCTACTCATTGGACTCCCCGCCCTTAATAAGGATTTATCTGATCTGTATAACCTGAAATACGCTACAAAACACCTTTGTACTCTTCCATTATCCTCGTAACAAATTCTGTTTTCCCTTCAGTATAGTCTTTGCGATTGTCTCTGAATTCAGATGACAGTTGGATCTTCAAATTTGAGTACTCAGATACCAATAGGGGATGCTTCCTTAATATGTCTCGAAACATGATATGTCTTTGTAGTTCCTCACTTTCTCTATTGCAGACATATAGATGATGTTCGTGCTTCACATCGCCTTCACTGCTGTAAGGTACATAAATGTCCTTTCTCGCAAATGCCTCTCTGTTCTTAATGCCTAAATCACCTTCGTGAATGTATCCTAATTCCTCTAGCTTTTGGATTACCCCTGGCAGGTACTCCATAGAATCAATAACTACATCAATATCAATGATTGGCTTGGCAGCAAGTTTCGGTACCGCTGTACTTCCTACATGCTCGATTCGCAACGCTAGCCCATGAAGTTTATCTGATAAAATTGATTTTATTATAATAAATGCTTTTGGCCATTCTTCATTGTATTCTTCAATGACTACTGGTTGTTGATTCTCCATCGCCATCCTCCTTGAGTTTGAAAATATTTCTAAAAGATCTACGATATTCAAGGCTCAAGGATACTGATTTTCCGGCGAATGCCGGGCCAAGCATGAATATCCGCAACATAAATTTTACGTTATATCCCTTAACTAAAGTAGTTTCAATCTTATTTAGGATATAGTCATATTTATATACTTGTTTAATTCGTCCAGCCATCGCTTATCATCTTTCCACGTGGATAAAAACCATGACATATATCGTAAACCCAAGTATCTGGACGTAATTGTATAATTCAGTTTAAATATACCCGCCGATAGATTTAAGCCTCTCGAATTCATCAACATTCTATAGTTCTCGGCTTGAGAAAACTCTCTATACCTAAGCGCTACATCAATGTATAAGGAACCATAATGTGCTTCTTCCCAATCAATGAAATATACATTTCGGTTTTTGTGAACTAATGTATTGCCGGGGTGTAGATCGTTATGTACAAGGGTATGGGAGCTTTCATCTCTGAGAACTTTATCCATGTCCTTAACTATATGCTCTGCAACCTTATCAATCTCTGGAATAAGATCACCAAAATGACTTATAAAATCCGGATCTGATTTTGCATTATTCCAAGTCGGTCCCCATTTCTCGTTCAGTACTGATTTAATATATCTTGAATCAAGCAATGGAAGCCATTGCAATTTATAATATTTTTCAAAGTTGAACGCATGTATATCTGCCAGAGCAGCTTGTTCATTTTTTTGAAGCAGTTCGATATCTAAATTATTGTAATCCGTTTCATAATCTACATCCTGCATGCAAAGATATTCTCGGCTGTTACTTGTCATATTTAATGTAAAACTAAATGGAACATTTGCTGATTGATCATTTAGATAATTTAATGTACGCCTTTCAATGAGTGACGCTCTCTTTGAAATAAGATTAATACTCCAATCACGAGTATCATTTCTAAGTAATATTTCATGTCTTTTAAGTTCTACAGCTGAGGTGCCGTAAGCAAGATCCTGATCTTTAATACTCAATATTTCTGCATTAGGCGATACGAAACGGTCAATTGTATTCTGCATTGTGTCTCTAAGTTCTGTATTCATTTATCCTCCTTAATAAAAATTATAAATACCTTTGAACTTTTACATTACATTCTGTCGTGGTCGGAGTAATATACTCAATATAATTCACCGAGTCACTAAAATTTAAATAAGCTTCGTAACGAGTTCGAATGGCTGGGAGAGTAATAAAATCCAGAACCTTGTCCTTTGCAACCCAGCGGCAATCACTTGTTTCTTCAGAAGTACTTAACTCTCCTCCCTCAACTTTACATACAAAATCAAACATAACCTTCGTTGGAACATCAGTTACTCCGTCATACCACTTATGTATTCCCGTGCTTGATACAATGTTAACTAAATGGCTTACTGTAACATCAATTCCACTTTCCTCCTTGATTTCACGGATCACACCATCAATTAGATTTTCCCCAACTTCAGTAATCCCACCAGGATATACCCATCCATCATCATGAGCTTTTACCAAAAGTATATTTCCGTTTCCATCCTCTACTATTCCACCCGCTGATACGATATGTGTTGGAAATCCCATTTTATTACCTCCTATTCACCAGTTATATTTCTTTATTTTGTTCCTGTATTCACGAATTTTCACTGCCTTAAGTGAATAGAGAGATCGGTTGTGACGCGATTAAACAGTGCAAGGTTGTCCGACCGAATATGCCTCCCTGCTACTGAATCAGCTTCTTTGAAACCTCATCTATGCTTCAACTCGGACCAAAGATAGACAAGGACTCAACTTGAATATATGCAACTCTCACTTAACGATGATCGAAATATCAGCTATTATGCCAATAAAACGTATAATGTGAATGCTGTTGAAATCCTAATGACTTATAAAAATGACTATCAGAAATAACATATGCTTTTTTAGCACCTAAGGAACGGCCTTTTTTTAAAGCTTCCATAACCACCGCTTGGCCTAGACCCTTATGACGATACTCAGGAACCGTACATACAGGTTCAACATAAACATAATCTGTTTTCGGACTATACCATAAGCCACAGTATGCAACATATTCCCCATCTTTATTTTCAGCCATAACATGTAGAAAAGGGTTCAAATGGGTTGCGGATAACATTTCTTTTTGCTTATTCATCGTAACTTCATCAACGGGTACAGGCCCTTCGTTATCAAATGCTTGCCATAACATATGATGAAGTTTATATAAGTCATTCTTTATATCAATGTTTTTTAGGGTTATGCCTTCAGAAATTGTACCTTCAAGGCTAACATTCTCTAGTGCAAGCTCAAGTATGTTTTCCGTCTGATCATGCGTAACAAAATGATAACTACGCAGTAAATCTACAGTATGGATATCTTTATCATTCACCGCAATCCCAAGGCCACCTTCATTACTGAAAGTAGCAATAGCATATTCTAATATATCTTTTTCTAACTCTTCAAATCCCTGTTTAGTAGCAAAAAAAGCTTCACCGAAATAATGGTCATACGTTGCTATAGCTACTAACTCATCAGAATGATACCATAAACCAATTTTATTTTTTAAGTCACGATTAAATTCAGGATGAAAAAACATCCATTCCCACCTTGCCCAATTCCAATTGATATGTTTACGATCGTTTTTTGATAGTTCAATCAAAAAATCACAAACTTGTTCATAATACGAATCGTCAAAATTTTTAAAAACAATTTTCATGACAATCCCCCATATCATATAAATTCTGAGTCTATTTCACATAACCTTACCGTATTCACGACCCGACTAGGTCCTTATGATCTTTATATATGTCTTTGCGACAACAGGAAAGATATCTTCAGACTGTACTTCTAGATGGTCTTCACTTGTTTCATTCTCTATGATTTTCAATCCATCAAAACGAGCATTTTCTTTATACCAATCAATTAGTTCAGGCAGGGAGCAACTTCCCTTCAAGCCCTCGTCTTCATAATAAGAAAGCAATGTCACTGTAAATGCAGGTACTAAGGAATCCGCTTTCAAATACAAAATAAAGTCTTTACTCTTATAATACGTTTTAAGATACTGCTCAATCTCATCCTCTAGATAAGAAAAGGTTTCGATTAATTTCTCTGATGATATTCGATTATGCTTAATCAATCGGTTGAATCCATGTATTTAGAAGTAGTTATGATAGAGTTCCTTCTCTCTTAACTTGGAATCATTAGCAAATAAAAAAACGGGGGAAGTCGTTATCGAATGAACCTCTCCATATGCTTTTTGAGCATACTTCTTTAAGTACTCCAGGATCAAAAACTCACTCCTCTTTGGTAATTTCACTTAACGTTCCTGTATTCATGTACTCCGGGGTAGTCTGCTTAAATTATCGGATGTCAGTGTCTTCTTCAAATTCCTCCAAAAAATGATTCACTTTATTCTCATTGTCTTCCCAATTGTACTTTTCGTTTTTTATGATCAATTTTGGTATCTCCCATTCCTGAACGATATTGAAAATGAAATCTTGGTTTTTCGTCCAAAAATGTCCCGCTTCAATAAAATCATTATCCGTGTAAAGTCCACAACGATCCTGTGTGAACTCAGGTCCACGAACACTACATATCCATTTCCAATGTTGCTCTACATGAGTTTGATAAAAATAAATGAGGATCGGGTCGAGACGACTTAAAATAAGTTGTACTTTCTTGGTCAAATCTAATATTCTTTGTTCGTCCATTTGCATATTAAAGGCAAAACCAAGCGTATTCTGAAAGACGTAACTTTCCATAATTGTAACTTCGTCTCGCTCTACTCTTTCATTGACAAAATCAGTGAATAGCTGTTCAACTTTTGTAGTAAACCACTCCGCTTCATCTTGAATAGCAAAAGAAGTAAATGTCTTATCGTATATTCGCAATGGGTGGTTCTCTTCTAATTCGTGATAAAACCTATTTCGAATATTCATTTTATTCAACTTTGAACCTATTACTTTCCCAATCGTTGACTTACCGGAGCCCGGCATTCCATCTATCAGTATCAATCTTGACTTCATAGGTATTCCTCCTTTCAATGTTTGTATTATTCTTCACTACTGCTTTCAGATAACATTTGTGCATTAACGACCCAGCGAACGGCCGGCCAATGCCAATTCAAGGGTGTATGCCCGCAGCGTAAATATTATGTTATACGAAGATTCATTCTTCTTTGAATACTCGGCTTGGGGTTCGTTATTGTTTATTCGCCTTCCTATTACTTTCAAACTCATTTTTCTAAATCAATAGATAATTCCGTGTCAATTCTATATTTCCAATTCACAAAATCTTCTGCTATTTTGAAGACAATTTTTGAATATGTTCTTTAGTGATATAGGCACCTTCATATTCGCTGCCTTCCAAAACTAAAATCATTAAATATTCATTCCTTTACAATCTCTCCTCACCATTTTTGTACTCATATAACTTTAAATACTCAAAATTCGATGAGGCTAAAATATCATGGAGATACCTTTCTTGCTCTTCGATTGTTACATGGTAAGGTGGTGTTTGATCTATAATATTAGCAAAGAGTATCCAGCCAACGTCCTCGTTCGAAAACTTATATTTCCCTTCTAAATCTTTGTTGGGATAAACTTCTATATATACTTGTTTTTCTTTGTTCAAATTCCAATAATAATATTTATAAACATATGGAAGCCTCGAATCTAACAAGCTTTTGTTCCTCGTTTTTGAGAAAGTTCTATTTAATGGTTCTAAAAAACTGTAAAGAGCACTCATAAGCACCTTTTCATCCTTACTGCCACATAAAAAACCATACTCAACCATTTTATTCATTTCTAATCCCCCACTAGCCTAAATTTCTTGTATCTTAAGATTTTGTTTATATATTATCACTTGCACAGGTTTTGTATAACGTTCCCGTATTCACGACCCAGCGCATGCTCGGTGTCTGGCAACGCCGGACCAAGGACGAATGTCCACAGCGTGAATATTATGTTATCGGATGTTGCTGTCTTCTTGAATTACTCACACGTACTATAAATTAAATTCATCTTTAATTAATCTTGCGACTTCATCTGCACTTAAATTTGTATTATTGATTCTCAAATAGTTCTCTCTAGTAATTTCTCCCTCTTTAGAATTGAGTCGATGTTCTTCCATCGTTTTGATTAAGTCCATTTCAGAATATTCAATATTTCTTTTTGTTGGTTTTTGATCAAGTCTAAACGCCGTTTTATTTCGTTTTAATCGTTCTTCTATATCTGACTCTAATTCAACAAAATAAATTTCTGCCCCTTTCGATTCGAACAAGTTACATGTTTGCTTGACGAATTCCCAGTCCTTCTGAAGATCAAACCCCCAAAGGTAAGTAAAAATAAGTCCATACTGGTTGCTGCTTGCGAACGATTCAAAAAGCTCTCTTCTTACGATACTTGATAACCTCCAAGTTTCACTACCAAAACCAAAAAAGGGATGAAATAGCTCGATCGACATGTGATTGTGAAACAATTTCAATTCCGTTATTTTCGTTAATTCATGACCAACCGTCATCTTTCCAACGGCCTGTGGGCCAAATATCAATATGAATTTCATAGGTATCACCCCGGTTCTTAATATCTTGCGCCAATTTCTTATAACGTTCCTGTATTCACGACCCGACACATGTCGGGTGTCCGGCGAATGCCGGATCAAGGGCGTATGCCCGCAGCGTGAGTATATTGTTATGAGATGTCAAATTAACCTTCACTGTTTTCGCTTTCAAATTTCTTTTCTTGGTTCTGCTTAAATGTCCTTCCGTTAGCATCTACCCACTCTACTGGTCCAGCTGCTTGACGTCCTAGGACTACAGCAGTCGCTGCACTAATACTAGAAAAAATCGCATTCTCTTTGAATATATAAAATTCTCCACTATCGATTAGGACTCCGGTTTCTATCAACTTATTTCTCTGCTTGATCCATCCTTCAGAGATTGAACTTGACGTTTGTTTACAACTTTGAGATCCAGACAGAACTACATAGCCCTTTTCAGTTTCAATCAATTTAGCAGAAGCTCTTTTACTTTTAAGCGTGTATACAATATCGCTATTGACTTGTACTGGAGCAATTACAGTCTCACTTGATTGTTTGAGGGTAGAAGGAACCAAGAACATAAAATTAACTACTGGAAAAATTAATTTCATTTGTTCTAGAAAATACTCCATATCCGAAATATCAGCTTCCGGGAGAGTTGATAGTTCAGGCTGAACCGAATTATCAATCTCGGCTGTTTTTGCTTCTTTAGATAAAGAGATAATTCGAGATTCTAAATACTTTATATGAGACTTAGTGAGCATTTCGTCTTTGCTTATAAAAGCTACAATCTCAATGAAGTCCTTATCTGAATCCGCTAAATGTTGTTTTAATCTTTTTTTGAGATTCTCTGCTTCCCCTATGTATATGCGTTCATTATAGTTTTCACTGTTTGGTAAGGACTTTAAAATATATACTCCTGGTCTATCAAATTCAGAGCGCTCTATAATTTTGGGTAAAGAAGAACGTTGAGAATATACAGCCTTTCCTGACCAATTACCGATTTCGATTGTTCGAGGTCCTGTTTCCGAACCGTCCACAAGAAATATAGTTAATTTTTTTCCCATTTTATTTCTCCTTTAATTTGATTTCAGATAACGTTCCTGTATTCACGACGTCCAACGAAGTTGGATGTGTCTGCTGAAATGCTTCCACAAAATTCATCCAGCAGACCAAGGCTCCATTGGAGCCGCTGCTTGAATATTATGTTATACGACGGAATCACATCTTCGAGTTAACCAACATCCTCTTATATTCTATTCTTTCATTGGTCTGTTAGATGTTCCAAAAGATCTCCAGGCTGGCATTCCAATGCCGTACATAACTTATCAATGACTTCTAAAGATACATACTCATTCGTGTTCAGCTTTGCCATCGTTGCCGAAGAAATCCCCGTCATTTTCAATAAATCTTGTTTCTTAATCTCCCTGTCAATCAATAATTTTTGAAATGGTTTATAACTTATCATCTGGTACTCCTTCATATCTGAATTGAATTTTTCTTTAATTATATGAAAATATATTTTATTAATCAAAAATATCTTTTATATGTCTTGACTATTTATTTCGTTATGATAAAATAATATTTAATAAGTTAAACTTTTGTTTGCAAAATAAAACATGACGAAAGGTGATCATTTATGTACAATTCCTTAGAAGTCTTACTTGATTCGTTGATACGTAATCGGATTGAAGCCTTATATAGCGACCTTCTCAAGAACAACACTATTTATAATCAATTCTCATCTGATCGAAATCTTTACTTCAAACAGTTACATGAACTTCTACCTCAAGATATGCATAAAACTCTATTTCTTTACGATGATGCAGACCTCTCAGTTCAAACAATCCTAGAACGTGAAATCTACTTGCAAGGTTTTAAAGATGCTCTTCAATTACATAATGAATTAAATATAAATTCTAATTGAGAGCCAAACGGCTCTCTTTTCATTTGATTCTGTAGTATAACGTTTTTGTATTCACGACTACGCACCTACTTAAATCAACGCCAGCAACCGACCGCGAAGCGGTTAATCGATGAGGATGTGGCCGCTGATTCCACTCCCTTGCTACTACTCCTCGCGAACTGAGGGCCGAAGGTGTTGATGTATTAATATATTGTTATACGAGGAGATCAACCACTTCGAATTGCATATAATTGTGTTTTTTACGATTGTTGAGTTTATAGAAGTGTTATTGCATTCACAGTGTCCCAGACATTTAGCTAAGTCCGATATATCTACGAACTTCGTATATACCTCTCATTTCAAACTCATATGCGTACTACATCTAATATAACCCAATTTGTTCCATCTGCGAAGTCGTCAATAGAGAAAAGCAGTCCCTCAACCGCGCGTCGTTTGTTAGTACGAACTAACAAGCATACCTACAGTTACAATGGGACTGCTCTGACTTATATTAAAGGCTTACTGCCTCATACCTAAAATCTTACTCCCAACTCCTAAACCTTACTTGCCACCGACACTCCACACTACGCGTTCGCTCATGGCTTTATGTTGGGCGATCAGGCACAGCTCTGCTGCCTTGAATGCATGCTCCTGTGTCATAGCAGTCTCGGTACGATCCAGACAATCGCGGATGAGCTGACCGAAAAATGGATAACCGACTTTGCCTTTGACGTTGTATCTGAACTCACCCTCATGGTTAACCAGATACACCTGATCCCCTTCCGGCTCGCGTGCAATGTCGATGTACTTGCGCAGCTCGATGTAACCGTCTGTACCGAGAATAACGGTACGTCCATCGCCCCAAGTGCCGAGGCCGTCCGGTGTGAACCAGTCTACGCGGAAGTAGCCGGATGCTCCGTTATCACCGATCAGGGAAGCTTCACCGAAATCCTCCAGTTCAGGGAACTGTGGGTGATTGAAATTGTTGACCCGACTGAATGCTACCTGTGCATCACTGCACGACGCAAAGGTCAAGAACTGTTCAATCTGGTGACTACCAATGTCACAGAGAATGCCGCCGTATTGCTGATGGTTGAAGAACCAATCTGGTCTTCCGCCCGCGTTCAAGCGGTGTGGTCCTGTACCCATAACTTGAACTACTTTGCCGATGGCTCCTTGTTCAATGAGCTGTCCCGCATAGATGGCACTTTCCACGTGCAAGCGTTCACTGTAATACACCATGTATTTTTTGCCCGTACGCTTCACTTCTTCACGCGCCAAGTCTAATTGCTCCATCGTGGTGAATGGGGCTTTGTCCGTAAAATAATCTTTGCCAGCCGCCATCACTCTCATGCCGAGTGGTGCGCGATCTGATGTTATAGCTGCGCTTGCTACCAGCAACACCTCTTCATCCGCGAGTACTTCCGCTTCCGATGCGGCTACCTGCGCCTGAGGGAACTGTTTACGGAATGCATCTACTTTAGCCGAGTCTGGATCGTACACCCATTTCAGCGTAGCTCCAGCATCCAGCAAACCGCCAACCATACCATAGATATGTCCGTGATCTAATGCTACAGCTGCGATCGTGAACTCTCCCGGTTGACACACAACTTCTTTTGTCACACTTTTGGGTGCATAGAACATTCCGTCTTTAGCCATGTTATCCCATCCTTTTTAAAAGTTATATTCATAAACGCATATAGATCAAGTTTGAAGTTCAAAGGTCATCGGAGTGTCCCGTGTAAATCTGTAGTTGAACTTATCTATATCATCATTTAAAGGTCTGACTCAGATCGGCAGGCTGACCGCCCGCATACGCTTTGTCTTTCTTCGTAGTTGAATTGGCGATCCGCTCCTGCAAGTGCTCATAGAACAAGTCTTCATTGATCGGCAGATCAACCCAGTTATCCGTCCAAGTGGAGAGTAACATCGCATTGGATAACGTTAAGCCGTGAATACCATCCTGGCCGGGAGCAATCAATGGTGCCCCTGTTCGAATCGCATCAACCCAGTTGCGGATTAACCCTGGATGACCTGTCTCAATGCCTGTAATTGGCACATCGCATTTCCAGCATTCCGGCTGTCCGAATCCGCCGGTAAAACGTTGATTGAACTCTGGTTCCGATTCGCGCAAGCGCCAGAAGGTGAGTTGTCCGTCTTCGATGACGATCTTACCGCGGTCGCCGCTGACCTCAAAGCGGTTGGTTCCTGGTGCTTCACCCGTGGTGGTTACAAACACACCGGTCGCTCCATTTTCATATTCCACATAGGCAGTCACGTCATCTTCCACTTCTATGTTCCGGTATTTGCCGAAGGCGCAGAAGGCACGCATACGCACAGGCATCATGCCAATCGTCCATTGCCACAAGTCCAGCTGATGCGGGTCTTGGTTAATCAACACACCGCCTCCTTCGCCTGCCCATGTTGCACGCCAGCCGCCGGAATCATAGTAACTCTGAGAACGATACCAGTTCGTAATAATCCAGTTGGTGCGCCGCACCTCACCAAGCTCACCTGAAGCAATCAGATCACGTAGCTTAATGTACAGCGGATTGGTCCGCTGATTGTACATGATGGAGAACACTTTACCGCTTGCCGCGGCAGCCTCGTTCATCTCCCGTACCTGTTTTGTATACACACCTGCTGGTTTTTCGATCATTACATGCAGGCCATGACGGAACGCCTGGATCGCTTGTTCGGGATGATCGTAGTGTGGCGTGGCAACAATGACGGCATCGATCGTTCCCGAGGACATCATCTGCTCCGCATCCTGCCAATACGTTACGGTAGACGGAAGGTTACTCGTTACCCAGCTCTCCATCTCTTTTCTCACATCACATACAGCTACTAATTCTGCACCCAGTACTTCTCCAGCCACCAATGTTCTGGCATGTGATGCCCCCATATTTCCAATTCCAATGACCGCTACTCGAACGATACTCATGCTTGCTCCTCCTCGTTTACGCGACGCTCAATTTCTGCAAAAACGTCTGCAAAATGCTGTAACATCGCTCTGGAATCCAAAGTTCCGCTAAAATCTTCGATGCCATAATAACCGTCATAGCCAACTGCTCTCAGATCACGTACCATCTGCACCCAGTCCACCATACCTTCCGTCAGCGGAGCCCAGTGACATTCCCATGACGTGCTTAGTGATTGTTCAGAGCCGCCGCTTCCAACCAACGATCTCGCATCTGATGTGTCCCCGGAATTCTTCTTGTACCACCCTGCATTTTTCACATGCACATGGGCGAGATACGGACCAAGCTGTTCAAGTCCCATGCGATGGTTTTCATACCCTTCGTGCACCATGTTGCCCGGATCATAGAGTACCCCGACATGCTCCGGGTCAAGAGATTGTACAAGACGATAGGCTAGAGAAGCCGTTGGCGCAATCGTTTGATGATGCGTTTCAATAACAGCCTTAACGTTATACTGTTTCGCTATATCCTGAACTTCGTTTAGATAACGAACGGCCTTCCCGTATAACTCGGGATAAGCTGTACTCCGGTCATAACCCGGAACACCCACACGCATCATCGAAGCGCCAAGTGTAGATGCGGCCTGGAATGCTTGCTCGGTTGCAACCATGTCTCCACAATTGAGATATGGCACAAGTGCGATAGACTTTCTGTCATGGGCTTCAGCTGCTTCCCGAAAAACAGGAACTTGTTCCTGCCATCTGTCCGGATCGATGGAGCACCGATTGTTCCGCCAGAACGAAGGTTGTTCAGCCGACGCATCCTCCGGTATGCCGCGATATCTCCACTCGATTCCAGCGATGCCCGCTGCCGCCGCTGCGGAAGCAAGCTCGTTAGCATCCAGGTCAGGGACAGCAACAGTGAATATGGACAGTTTCATGTTCTTGAACCTCCCCTTTATGTAAACGCATTCATTTTATGTCGTAAACGCATTGTATCACTCTCTCGATCACTGCCATAGAGCATAACGCAAACAGATGAATGACAGATAACAAACCGCACATATTCCCCATTCAGAGATAACGTTTCACGTCAAAATCATCCTCCAAAAACAAAAAAGCGTCTCTAAATCAGAAATGACTTCTGTTCAGAGACACCTTTTATATGGAATGTTGTTCTATCGTTATCCAAGCCAACTTGTCCATACAAACACGATCTATTCACGATCAAAAAAAACATGTTCGGCCTGCAATTTCCCATCTTCTGCCGTCATGATTCCGAACGAAAATCGCTTCTGAAACCGGCGGTCCGTGGGTGAACCCGGATTAAATACAAGTAAACCATCTACGGTATGCATCACCGGAATATGGGAATGTCCATAGACTACCGCATCCAGTTGCTCTCCAGCAAAGGTCTGAATGGCGTTCTGCTCTGTTCCGTTTGATCCACGATGACCATGCACAAGTCCAAGCCGTAATCCTTCCGCTTCAACAATTCGGGAGAAACCCAGCTTCTCCCCAATCTCGGATGGGTCCGTGTTACCAGCTACACCTTCGACCGGAGCGTAATGGCTTAGCAGTTCATACACACTCCAGTCTGACCAGTCCCCTGCATGGAGAATGAGATCTGCGCTAGTCAATGCGTCAACCAATGGTGCGGGTAACGTTTTTGCTTTTTTGGGTAGATGCGTGTCGGAGATAACAATGATTTTCATGTGATTACCGCCTTCCCTTAGTTCGACTTCTGATTCGCCTCTAATTGTGAAGCCTGGATCCGCTCGGTACTGGTACGCTCCATATCTTCAAGCGTGATCGTTGCAAAGAACTGCTCCACTTTAGATTCAGCAATCTGATACAGATTGGTCAGCAGTCCATCGATTTGAAGGCCTACTTCACAATTGGGATTACAATTGCCATGAATCGGGAACAATGGTCCTTCATCCTTGGCTGCCTCATAAACCATGGCAAGTGTAATTTCACTCGCTGGCTTTGCCAAATAAAACCCTCGAGTGCCTGGTGAAGAATTGACTAATCCTGCCTTTTTCAGCCCTCCCAGTATACGTCTGACAACGACAGGATTGGTATTTACACTGCCCGCAATTTCAGCAGACGTGATTCGTTCAGGCGCGCTGAGAGACAGTAACAACAAACAATGCACACTGACCGAAAAATGAGTACTCATGATTAACCACCTTTTTTAATATAATCCCGGATGTTCCAGCCTTATTCCATAAACAGATCCTTTTCAGGACGTGCTCTGACTTTGAGTTGTCGCACAGTATACTCCAGTTGCTTCACGATGTCATCCAGTTGTTTGCGATCAATCTTATTCGGGTCTTCGACAGGTTTGACCGAATTTTTGAGGTCACGAATGGTCAACTGTTGTTCCTGCCATTTATCCATTAAATCCGCAATATTCGCATAAAAGCGCTCGTAATCCTTAATCACCAGATCCAGGTACGCATCTACCTCGTCCGGGTCATAACCACGAAGTTTATAATTGAACTGTTTCTCATGAATTGATAAAGCATCCAGCTGTACACCCAGTTGTTTGAACAATTGTCTCTGTTTGTCCAATCTTCGTTTCATATGTTCATCCATCTTGACAACCCTCCATTATAGCCGAGCAGCGGTTCCATTCATTCGAAAAGAACACACGGCAATTCTCTCTCTATTTTTTATAACACATAATGCATCAGATATAAAACGAAACCGCCCTCTCCCGTGCAAAATGATTGCCTCACTTGCTTTTAGGGTAAGAAGTCACTACACCCCCTCAAGCGGGAAAGGAGCATGTCCTTATGAGTACATTAACCCAAGATCAACGTAAAGAATTGCAGCAAGCCCTGCTGGAGCAGCGTGAAGATCTGCAACGTCATTTTGAATCCAGTATGGAGGATGGCGCACCAGCAGAGTCGTTAAAAGATTCTACAGGCGAACTCTCCTCTTACGATAATCACCCGGCAGACGCGGGAACAGAAACGTTTGAACGCAGCCGTGACCTCGCAATCGACGATACACTAACCGAAGAGTTTAATCAGGTCAATGAAGCCCTCGAACGTATGAATGAGGGTACATATGGAACCTGTGTTACATGTGGCAAAGAGATCCCTTTTGAACGTTTGCAAGCTATACCTTATACCGCCTATTGCATCGATGATACTCCAAACCGGGACGTAAGTAATGATCGTCCTGTTGAGGAAGAGGTCATGACGATGCCACCGAGTGGTGCCGGGGAAGTGAGACAGCGTAACGCGGGCAAGTTTGACCATGCAGAAGCATGGGAAGCCGTAGAGGACTATGGTACATCCAATTCCCCCGCGATGGCCGCCAAACGAGAGGTGAAGGATTACGACGAGAACATGTAAAGTAACATCGACTCGGATGGAATCAGCCCTATCGCATTATGATAATAAAAAGCCGCCATTGGCGGCTTTTTTGCTGTAACTCCATGCTACCCGATTGTTCTCTCTTCCTAAAATGAATGAATCGACTATCATACGTCTACATTTGGTCCGTCCTGCGCCTCACACTTGAAAGAACTATCATGTTTCATTTCGATCTTGATCAGCTATTCATCTGTAGAATCAAAGGCCTTAGGTTCTGAGGCTCTCCGTTTGACAGCAGGTTTCGATTTTTTCGCCGTACTTGATATTTCGGATGTTTTCGATGCCTTTGTAGATGCATTGGAAGCAGACTCTTTTTCTTTCTGCCCAGCCGAAACTGCCTTTTTCTTCTTAATTCCAGAATCAGAATGCGACGCAACCTGTGCCTCTTTGGACAGTGCCGTGAACAGCTGAAAAACCTGATGGTCTGATTTCTGTTCATCCTTGGTTAAATACGGTTTGCACAGCTCTACAATCTGCTGATATAGCTCCTCTACTTCATCCGCCGTAGCGTAGAGCGTCATATCCGAGATAAAACGTTTCTCCTGTCGATCATGCTCTGCATGATTCATAAAGCGCTGGCGGCTCTGTTCGAACATTTCGTTCAACAACTTTAGCGTTTCGGAGCGAAAAACCTGCTTCAGCGGTGAATTTTCATCCTCTTCATCCTTGTGACGAAGGTGGATTTCACCCGAGAAGGGCTCGTAATATTTTGCGATAATGCCGTTGATTTCCCGAGTGGATACCATGGTTAGAAGACCGATTTTCTCCAGTTTTTTCACATGATAATGCACCTTCGCAGGCACTTCTCCCATCAGATCTGCAATTTCCTTCACGGTAGAAGGTCTGCCCTGACGGTTAAACATATTCATAATCTGTATCCGGTATGGATCAGAATATATTTTGATCTCTTCAATTGTTGAGAGCACTTTATGTTGCTGCATATCCGAGTCCTCATTTCCGGGGTACCTGCCTGCCCTTCGTTCCCTATATTATACCGTTCAGACAGGACTTCGGTCAAAAGGACGTACACTTACATCTCCCGCCGAAAACTTTTGCTGGTAAGAAGTAATATCGCAGACAACCCCAGTAATACGCCAAATACAATGAACAGGATCGGCATCGAAAACCAGTCGGCCAGAACACCGGACAGAAGGCTACCGATTGGTGAAACACTTAGGACCAGCATACTTTGCAGCGCAGACACTCTTCCGAGCATATGTGAAGGCGTCACTTCCATCAGATATGAAACGAGCGGCGTTGTAGCAAGCGGTATACCTAAACCCATAAGCAGACAGAACACACCTGCCGTTGGAAGCTGGAATGACGTCATATAAGCCGGAAGTGCAGTCATGGCGTATCCGCAACCAAGCATAACAATGCCGGAGATAACCAGCACGCTTTTACGGTAATGCGTCCCTTGTTGTGACATCCACAGACCCCCAAGCACGATCCCTCCAACTAAAAGCCCACTAAGCAGACTTAATCCCCAAGCACCTGCTTGCAGTGTTTCCATCACGTAAGGTGTACGTAGCACATTAAATGGCATCAGGCAGAAGTTAACCCAAGCGAATAACACGGAAGAGACGAATAACAAGGCATGTTTACGTAGAAAATGAAAAGCTTCCGCCATCTCGGAGATCAGACTCTTGACGCCAGATGACACTGCTCGCGGTGACATCCATTCTGGATAGTCCACCCGGCTCATCAAGATTGCGCTTAGTGCAAACAACGCGGCGTCAATCCAGATAGTCCACGCAATACCTACGGTTGCAATTAAAGCGCCTGCCGCGGCTAGCCCCGCCAGTTCAGCCAATCGAGTGGCTGAAGAGGTCATCGCGTTACCTGAAAGCAACATGGACTGAGGCAATAACCTGGGAACGCTGGACACCTCGGCAGGTGACGTGAAACATTCCAGCAAGGAGTTCAGAACCGTAAATACAAATAAGTGCCACACTTCAAGTTGCCCCAGGGCGAATAAAAGTGCTGTGAGTCCAACCATCACTCCGCGTCCGGTATTCGTCATGACGATGACTTTTTTCGGAGATAATCGATCCACCAATGCCCCAGCGAACAGCCCAAACAGAATATTCGGTAAAAAGTTAACGGCTAGAAGTGTGCCCATCAGTACCTTGGAGCCGGTTAAAATATACACCATCCAGCTATATGCAATCGAATCGATGGAATCCCCAAAGCGGGACACCATTTTACTCAACATAAATTGCATATATGGCCTGATTCGAATCAATTCTCCCAAACCTTGTTTCCCCGCGACAGCACCCTCGTTCATCATTGTTCCACTCCTCGACGTTAAAATATTTTTCATGTTAATATTATTTTAACGAAGTTTATGCAAAAATCAATACAAACGTGAAAATATTTTTAACGTTGTTCCTTAAGGATATTTTTAATATTGAATATCTATACAAATATCAGGCTTAACTCTCCATCCTGAATGGCCTTTGCATAACCACACAAAAAAGACTCTCATCGTCATCGATGGAGTCCTGTATCATGCCTGATTTTAAATGTACAGCCTAAATAAAGGTTAAAGTCTGGAGGTCATTGCACTACAGCTGTAGCAGTTGCTTAAATCGGACTACGATCCACCAGCACCCGCTGACGCTTGCGCGCAGATTCCAGACAGGCATCAATCACACGCATGTTCAAAACGGTGTTGTCCGGACCGAATGGCAACGCCTCTCCCTCAAGAGCTGCCATTGCAAATGTTTCGACCTGAAGCACATAGGAGTTGGATACCGAAACTCGTTCCTCCCGGCTGACGGAATCCGTATGAATGATGATCTGAGGCGGAATATCGCTATTCTCCCAGCCGAACACTTTAGGCAGCTCAATACGTCCTTCCGTTCCGAGAATCTCCATCTCGGCCCGTCCTGATGCCCACATGCCGCAATCAAAGGTTAATGCGACCGAGTTCGGAAACTCAATCAGACCTGAAGCCATCATGTCGACGCCATCATGCTCCTCTGAAAATAAGGCATGAACCGTAACGGCCTCCGGCTCTTGTCCCAGATACATCCGGGCAGCCGAAATGGGGTACACGCCAAGATCAAAAATGGAGCCTCCGCCCATATCTTTTTTGAATCTCACATTGTCTTTGTCATCCGCGGTATTACATGTAAAATTACCATGGATCGCTCTGACCGTTCCAATCTCGCCACTCTCGATAATGTCCTGCACCCGTCTGTGCTTCGGATGATATCGATACATAATCGCTTCGGAGAACAATACCCCGTGACGTTCACATGCCTCAATCATCTCTATCGATTCCTTTGCATTCAGCGCGGCAGGTTTTTCACAAAGCACATGTTTTCCTGCCTCGGCAGCTTTAATCGTCCACTCTCGATGCAAATGGTTTGGCAACGGGATATAGACGGCCTGGATATCCGGATCAGCAATAAGTTCCTCATAACTGCCATAGGATCTGACAATGTCCATCTCTTCAGCCAGAGCTTCAGCCTTTTCCTTGGAACGGCTGGCAATCGCCAGTACTTCACCCCGTTCAGACTGCTGAATTGCAGGAATAATAGCATTTTTGGCAATCGTTGAAGTTCCCAGTACACCCCACTGCAGAGGTCTGTTCATGCTCATCTTCCTTTCGTACCGTAATTATCCGCTTCTGCCTTGTGCAAAATGCCAAGACAACGATCCAGATCAGCTTTCACCTGTTTCTTATATAACTCTGCTTTGGCCGCCCCATCATCAGTAAAGTGATAAAGAACAATTTCCTGGAAATCAACTTTGGGGTCGTTTCCCTTTAATTTTTTGGTTCGATAAAAGATGCCCTGTTGTACCAGCTCATGTAATGCCCGATATACCTCACTTTGGGGTGGTACATATCCGTAATCTTTGAATTCTTGCTTCATCGCTTCCAGCATCTCGTAACCATAACCTCTATGTTGCTCCACCATCGTGATCAGATAAACTTTGATAAATGCCCGCTGTGCAATCATAAAAGCCATGCGCTTTCCCTCCTGTCAGAACCTGTCTATCTCTCATTATAAAACATATGTTCTGATCCTGCCATCTTGATCCTGATCTCACTCTTGTAACGTGTTGTTATGGAGAGTAAGCAGGATAAAGAATTTGGATATAGGAGTGCTGATGTAAGTAAGCACAGTTTTTATTATTGTGAATTTTTCATATGATGAAATAATCATTTTTGGACCGGAACAGGTGTTTTATTGACATGGGTGTGTTTCGGTACAACGCCTACGATCCATTTTCCCCATTTAAAACGCGAGATCAGCCAGGTCAGCACACAAGATGCGGTCAGTGCTACAATCCAAGTGACAATCGTGCGTATCGCAGGATTCCAGCCCCACGCCACGTACAACCATTCGTCTGGAATGTAACTGTAACGCAGCACCAGCATGTGCATCAGATATCCTCCATACGACATACCGCCAATCCATCCTAGCCAGTAAAGAACGCGATGGTGATGAAGCTTACTGGCTAATTGGTACATGACCATGATGGAAGCAATCAGGAACAAAATCATATCCGGCCTGATCAGGCTGACGGTATAAAAACGGATTTGAATTCCTTCGGGTTTCTGAAACTCCAGCATTAATAGATACATAAACCGTAGACCCAAGATCATAAACACCAACCAGTAGACCCAGCGCAACCGATTAATCCATTCTTTCCAGCGCTGTACCGAAAGTCCTGCCGCAGCACCAAGTACAAAATAAAAAAAGAAATAGATGAAATTACGGTCTGCATAGGTTGTAAAAGCATCTGTCAGCACGGGGATTTGCATCCGCTCCATCCATCCGGCAATATTCCTTAATTGATCGGATAGAACCAGAAATAAGACGCCTGAACCCAGCAGTGCGAGCATTCGCCCCTTGGCTTGGTAACGATGAACCACGTACCGAATACCACGCAAAAATAACGGGAAAAACACGTAAAACTGAATGAGCATAATGATGTACCAGAAATGTGAAGCCGTCTTACCCGTCACGAGCTTCAGAGCGAGGTCCGGAATGTCCTGCCAGCCGAATGTTGCCCAGTTACGCGGGGCAAGTATAAAATAAATAAGAGACCAGACCACATAAGGCAAGATGACATCCATGACTCTTTTTCGCATAAACTGGCCGTAATGGAGCTTATCACCTGTGTTGTAGAACAGCACCATCCCGGTTATAAATATAAAAAGTGGCACAGCAAACTTCGCTAACATCAGTAACAAGGCAAGCACGACACCATCTTGAAGTCCAGCCTGCGGAACCAACGAATAATGAGCAATTGAATGCTGTAGTACAACCGCTGCAAAGGCCAAGCCCCGTAATGTTTCGATTTCAGTAATTCGTTCTTTGCGAGGCAAATCACTCAACCTACCTTTCTTAATTCTTGCAATATCAAATAAAAAACGATAACCATCCATTGGAGGTATGTAAAACGAATGTCTGACAAATCATCCAGAATCCCTGAATCCAAAACGGTTCAACAACACTTGGCTAACGAACGTACATTTCTCGCCTGGGTGCGCACAGGCATTGCAATGGCCGGGATCGGTTTCCTTGCCGCCGGTTTCGGTTTTCATTCAACCACCTATGACCGCATTGCCCATCTTGCTGCCATCATCACGGGAATCACTTCTCTCTTTGGTGGCATTGCCGTCATTGGTTGTTCAGCCATTGCTTACCACCGTAAACGCACACAGATTAATGAGCAGACCTTCCAAACCACTACCGGACTTATCACCTTTCTCAGTCTCCTGTTGCTTGTGATTGGCCTCGCGCTTGCGGTGCTGCTGTATGTATTGTTATTCCCTGTCTGACAAGGTGAAAAACAATATTCGGATCTTAATTACAAACTAAGTACGAACCAATTACAACCTGTATACAGCCGAATCTCGTATGAGGACAAAAACCGGCCTCCTCAGCGGAGACCGGCTGCAGTCCATGTTATCGTTCACATGCATCATCCTTTTTTCAAAGACGCTCATTCAAATGAGCTAGCATGTGTTCTATGGCGTTCAGTCTTTACAAAAAGGTGTTATTGCCGAAACGAGCAGCTTTGGTCTGCGCTTCCATCCGTCGTTCTTCCATATCAAGATCTGGACGGGCATCAGCAGTATTCACATCTTCACCATGCACAGGATCGATGTTGGAATGAGTCTGACGGTTAAGGTTAAACACATCGTATACCGCGCTATCCCGATCCGATGAGTCAACGAGCAACAAAATTTTACCATGCTGCACATACTCCTCATATTGTCTCGCATCCTCTTCTGGAATACCCAGTCCTACAAGTCCACCAACCAATCCTCCGGCTCCTGCACCTACAGCTGCACCTGTAAATGCTGCGGCAATAGGTCCTGCAGCCAGAATCGGGCCGATCCCCGGAATAGCCAGTGCACCAATGCCAGCAAGCAAACCTGCTACACCTCCAAGCACACCGCCTGTGGCTGCACCTGCTGCTACACCCTCTGGCGCTTTTGTGCCTGTCTCTTCCCGAATAGCCTTCAGCTCATCTCTGTCCTGCGTTACGACAGATATCTCATCCGATGTAAATCCTTCGGCTTTCAAACTTTCAATCGCATCGGATGCCTCACGCTCTGTATTAAACACACCTACGATTTTCTTCTTCATAGTGAATACCTCCTCATGGATTTGAGTGGTTCGCTATGTTATTACCCGTCATTCTCTCTTTCAAACGTCTCTGGGCTAATGATCATATGCATAAATACTAATTTGAGCCAAAAGACCGAATACCTTTGGAGACAAAAAATGACGAAAGACTCCAGAGAAAAAACTGAAACAGCGATACTGCGGGGATGTTCCCGCTCAAAATGAAATTTGCGTCTGATGCATATATTTCTCCCGGCCTACTGGATTTGCAAGAGGGCGTACAAGACAAGGCGAGAATACAGCGTTCCGCAGGGTTATTCTGTCATCAGACTGTAGGTATAGACATGTTCAGTTTGACTTCTGTAGATTATGAACAACCTGATTATCAGGTTGTTCGCGGTTTCGCACGATTCGTTGCGATCGCTTCAAGCGGATTATCCGGCCAGTAATGTTTCGGATATCGCCCTTTTAAATCTTTCTTCACTTCAAAATAGGTCTCACGCCAGAAGTTCGCCAAATCTCTTGTAACCTGTACAGGGCGTTGCGCGGGAGATAACAGATGCAACGTGACCGGAACGCGACCGCCCCCGATGTGAGGGGTCTCTTGCTGTCCAAACATCTCTTGTAATCGAACAGCCAGGATCGGATCTTCCGGATTGCTGTAATCCACGGGAATCCGGGAACCACTCGGAACCTGAATGTGGGTAGGCGCCTCTTCATCCAGCTGCCGCCGCTGCGCCCAGCTAAGTCCGCCTAAAAGTACATCATGCATGGACAGTTTCTTCAGATCAGCGGCCGACCGCATTCCTGCCAGATATGGTGCAAGCTGTTCCTGCAGCTCATCCGTCAGATGATTCTCGATCAGATCAGGCCAGTCTGGCATGTGCAGATGCAGAAAACGCATGCGCTCCGCAAGTTGGCGCGATGTTTTACTCCACGGCAGGATGTCCAACCCTTCCAGTCGTATCCCCGACAATAGTGCTTCCAGCACCTGATCTTCCGGTGGCTGTGCAATCATGCTTTCCTTGATCATTATTGCTCCGATGCGCTGCCGCTTATGTGCCCGCACACTTCTAGTCGTGCGATCCCAAGCCACCAGCACCTCCTCGTGCAATAGATGCTGCGCGGCACGCAGCATCGCCTGCTCCTGCACTGGCGCAGCCAGCAAGATACGCGCATCTGCCCCCTGGTCGTCGGCCTCGGCTGCGACCAGATAGGCGGAACGGCTCAGCGACTCTGCCCCCGCGAGCCGTACCCCACGGCCGCTGCTCAGCAGATAGCGGCCATCCTCGCGGCGCTGCCCGATCCGGTCCGGATACGCAAAGGACAGCAGCAACCCGCAGCTGTCCTCATCCGGCCGCACCGGATCGGCCGCCGCGTTGCCGAGCGCCGAGCATAGCTGGCGGCTCTCCTGCAACATGCGCCGCACGGCAGCGCCGTCTGCGCCAGCCGCCGCCGCTGGCGGCCCCCCGCTGCTGCCTGCGGCCAGCAGCGCTTCTACGCGCGGGCGCAAGTCCGTGCCCGCGCCGCCAGCACTTCCGCTGCTGCTGCGGAGGCCTGCCGGCTCCTGCAGCAGCGCCGCCAGCGTGCTGGCGTAGCTGGCCAGCCCAAGCTCCGCCGCGCGGAGCAACATGCTGGCCAGCCGCGGATGAACGCCAAGCGTGTTCATCCGCCGCCCAAAGGGCGTGAGGCGGCCTGCGTCGTCCAGGCCGCCCAGCTGGCGCAGCAGCGCCTGTGCCTGAGCGTAAGCCGCATCAGGCGGGGTGTCCAGCCAGCTAAGCTCAGCTGGGGACTGGACCCCCCACGCGGCAAGCTCCAGCGCCAGCGGCGCAAGATCCGCGGAGGTGATCTCCGGGCGTGTTGCTTCAGGCAACGCGCTATGAGCCTCCTCGCTCCATAGCCGGTAACACACCCCCGGGGCAATACGCCCCGCACGTCCGCGTCGCTGGTCAGCGGACGCCTTGGAGACCGGCTGTGTGACAAGCCGGCTCATGCCCGTCCTTGGCGAGAAAGCCGACGCCCGGCTGAGTCCTGCATCCACGACCACTTTTACACCCGGAAGAGTCAGACTCGACTCCGCAATAGAAGTGGACAGCACAACCTTGCGCCAGCCACCCGCCGCAGGCCGGATTGCTTCATCCTGCTTCTCGGCAGACATACTGCCATACAGCGTATGTACAAGGACCTGCGGAGGAAGAGATGCTTGCAACAGTTCCCTTTCCGTACGATGAATCTCTCTCGCCCCGGGAAGAAAAACCAAAACCTCCCCCTGTTCTTCACTCAATGCCCGCATGATGGTACGAGCCGTCCAGCTCTCGATTTCAACTGCGGCAGGTTTCGCGACATATTTCGTTTCCACCGGAAACGTACGGCCTTTACAATGCACAACTTGTGTATCTTCGCCCAGCATACGACAGACCGGTTCCGGGTCAAGCGTTGCCGACATGACCAGCAGCTTCAGATCCGGACGCAACATGGCCCGCGATTCCAGCGCCAAAGCCAGTCCCAAATCCCCGTGCAGGTGCCTTTCATGAAACTCGTCAAAAATGATCATTGCCGTATCTTCAAGTCCCTGATCCTGCTGTAGCATACGTGTTAATACACCCTCAGTGACCACTTCGATTCGTGTAGCCGGGCTTACCCGGGTATCCATTCGTACGCGGTATCCGACCGTTTGTCCTGCCTTTTCACCCAGCGTTGCTGCCATTCTCGACGCGGCTGAACGAGCAGCGAGTCTCCGCGGCTCCAGCATAATGATTTTTTTGCCATCCAGCCAAGGCTGTTCAAGCATCGCCAGCGGCACAACCGTTGTTTTTCCGGCGCCCGGTTCAGCAATCAAAACACCCGTATCCTGGTCACGGAACAGCTGCTGTACCTCCGGAATAATCGCTTGTATTGGTAAATCAGTGTACATATCATCGCTCCTAATGCATATCTTAACGTTTCGATATCATTCTATAAACTCAGTATTCGAATGTTAGCATTATAACAAAAAAAGCCGTCCCGAAGGAACGACTATATGACATCCATAACTTATGGATATTACCCAAACTCATTCAATTATCTAACATTCAGCTTGTGGGGTAATCATCTGCGAATAACGGTTACTGTCTTATCCAGTTACGTCCCCATCGTTTACCCGATCAGCTCAGCAGAGACTCCGCACCATCGATCACAATCTCGGCTCCAGTAATATGTTTGGATGCGCCGGAAGCGAGGAAGCTAACCAGATCCGCAACGTGCTCGGGCTGTCCTGGTCCATCCGCGAGTGGCTGCTGTCCTTCCGGGAATTCCATCGGGATGATAATGTCCTGAAGGTCATCTGTTTTGATCGTACTTTGATCAATATTGGTAGCAATCGCACCTGGACAGATTACGTTGACTCTGATCTTGAATTTCGCCAGCTCCAAAGCCGCCATCTTGGCAAAAGCAACCTGTCCTGCCTTTGACGTACTGTACGCCGACATACCGAAGCTGGAGAAACGCTGATTCCCATTGATCGAGCTCGTAATAATAATGCTACCGCCTCCGCGTTTTTTCAGATGTGGGAGAGCATATTTTACGGTGAAAAATGTGCCGTTCAGGTTCGTCGTAATAATCTGTTGCCAGTCCTGTACCTGAATTTCTTCGATTGGAGCAGACACCCCGTTAATGCCCGCATTAGCAAAAACGATATCCAGTCCTCCAAACAATTCCACCGTTTCCAGTACAGCCTTTTCAACCCGCGCCGGATCGGAAATGTCCACATCGAATGCTCGTGCAGCCCCTTCATGGTTCGCATTAATCTCCGCTTCTGTCTTTGAAATCCGATCATTCACCAGATCGAACAACGCTACATGCGCCCCTTCATTCGCCAGCTTGAGTGCCGTGGCCTTGCCGATTCCCGAGCCAGCTCCTGTAATGATAGCCACCTTACCTTGAAATGGTGATCTGCTGCTGTGTTGTGTCATAGCCCAACCACTCCTTCGTCTTGGAAATTATGTAAAGATTTAATCTGATTTTATTTCAATCAATTCTTCACAAGATTACCCAAAACGAGCAGCTTTTAAATCAACACTCGTAACTTTTTTCATTTTTCAGGCAGTTACATACACTGACGATCTGCACCAGCCACACGTAGATCTATCTCAGAAAACGATCCTCGTTACAGGGCGTGTTCACCACTCCAGTTCAATGAAAGCGGCATCATCCTCAAGTCCGCCGGTATGGGCGGCATCCAGCAACACTTGAATATGCTCATCCGGGATGTATGTACCAATGGCATCAAGATCATTCAGTCCGTCTGTATACAGTTGAAGGCGAAATGATTCACTTCCTGCACCTTTCATTTCGAAAACATGGGGTCTCCCCCCTATGGAGCCTTCTCGTGTAGACCAACGCTCATTGGTCTTGCAATGTGTTTGGAATTGTTCCGACTGCTCCTGTCCATTACGCCAGAGCCGGATTCTGGAATCTCCTTGCCATGCCAGCCATACTCGGCTCTTCCGTCTTCCAGATGTGAGTTCAATGCGTCCGCATACATACATGGCCTGACTTCCTTGGCTTCGCTTTTCCATCAATACCTCCCGTAGCAGAAGAGGCGAGGTATCCATGGGCTGTAGTTGTTCTAACTGTTCAGATGCGGAACCCGTTAGACTTTGCAGAAACTGCTCGACCCCTTCAGCGGTTAATGATGACGTCGTTTCCAGCCATTCCAGTAGCGCACTACCGAGAAAACGCGCAGCAAAATCACCCAGATAACTCATGCCAACTCCATCACACAATACAAAATGACAGACATTACCTTGCATGCGAATCGCAACAAAGTCTTGCCCTGCGTCACCCTGGTTCACGGTTTCGGCTGCACGTCCATATCCGTATCTGCATTTCAGCTTGCCTTGGTAACGAGTTAACGGCTGTTCTCCAGTCTGAATGCTTACATAGCGAAAATTATCCTGTTGCTGCTTTGCATGTCCCCCTCGATCACTGGCAGACAATGTTGCCATACGCATTGCTCGCATGATTCCCCTCCTATCTTACAGGTGTTGCAGCAGACATCTGGAATCCAATGGATACCAGTTCTGCACAAGTACCAGGCAACATCATGAGTGCGCCTGGTGCTAGCAAATAATCTGCCTCCACCAACATTTCGCGATAGCTTTCAGGCAGCACGGATGACATATTACGCAACTTCTCCCCATGCTCGTCTTGCAGGTTTGTCTCTGGTGAGATCCCCTTCCAGCGTCTAGGCTCTGCAATCGGAGCTTCCAGCAGATGATCACTTATAAATATATTTTCAACCAAAACATTGCCATCCGGCACACTCATGCCCATAATGCGCTTGGCGATCGGCTCCGGGTCTTCTCCAGTCGCAACACCATCGGTCATATGACATACGAGTGGTGCAGGGCAGTCCTGCATGTTAGGTATTTCTGCTTGCAAAATTTTCTCTGCCTGCAAAAATGCTTTTGCGGAGTCCGAGAAACGTCGAGGCGTCAAATCAGGCAAAGAACCTACAGCCGCAACCTCATCGATTCCTTTAATCCCGTTTAATACATCATATACATCGTCACTGTAGGCCAAAATAGCAATTCGGTACCGCGGCGTCAGCCGATTTCCTTTGGTTGAACGAAATACCATCTGCCGGATCGCCAAAGACAAAGCATCATAAACGATGTCAATCCGGCGACGATTGTCCAGAACCATATTCATGGAGGCGCTAATATCAATTAAATAAATAATAAGTGCAGGTGTACGTTGCGATGCTTGAATTGTGTAGTTCATCTAGAGTGTGTCACCTCTATTATTAAATATAGATTTATAAATCTGGCAGTGAGTACTTGGAATTACTCAAAAATTTGTTGATCGCACTCATCCGTGCCGCCACTTTACCTACACCTTTAAAATACGAAGCGTCCGTATTATATAGGTTTTTGAAATCGCGAGCATACGAAAGAGCGCTGTCCGTTTTTCTTCCTATTTGTGCATTGTACGCCTTGTTATAGCTTGCAATCAGTGTCACGACATTTTGAGCCCGTCTTTTCTTAAGAGCTTCTTTCTGAGCCAACTCTTGCTTACGTTTGGCTTCGGCAGCAGCCTTCTCCTTTGCAATTCTGGCGTCATTTTCTTTTTTCCACGCTATATAAGCTTCATACTTCGCTTGCTGGTCGTATTTTGCTTGCAGTGCCTTACGTGCTGCTTCTTTTTTCTGTTGCTCCTGCTTCGCCAGATAAGCTTCATATTTAGCCTGCTTCTCGTATTTAGCCTGCAAGGCTTTACGTTCTTCCTCTTGTTTCTTCGTTTCCGCTTCCTTTTGTTTAGCCTCAGCAAGCTTTTTCTTTGCATCAGCTTCCTGCTTTGCCGCTTCTGCAGCCTTTTGCTTTTCGGCTTCTGCCTGTTTGAGTTTGGCGGCTTCCGCATCTTCTGCCGCTTTTGCTGCGGCTATACGAGCAGCCTCCTGCTGTTTAACCTCGGCCTGATCGGCAAGGATTTTAACTGTGGGTACACCCCCGGCAAGCAGTACAATGAGCACTGCCGAGGAGATCATGAATTTTCTGGAACGGTAGAATGGAATCACTACCGGCTCAGTACTCTCCGTGTTTGAGTTGATTTTGGCATCCAGTTCCTTGATCGCGGCCTCTACTTCCAGCTGCATCGCACTGTTATCCGGAATGAAGTGATACAGTGACCGATAAACCTCAAGGGCCGCTGCTGGTTTGTCTTCATCCTCCAGCGCTCTAGCTTGTAAAAACAGCCGGTTTACAACGGCCTCCTGGTCCGGAGATTGTTTTGAATTCGATGTATTTCCAGCTTTAGCATCTTGTTTCACACTCGTTGATGTTTCGGAGTCTTTTGGCGTGGCAACCACATCAGTTTCTGAAGATTCTGCTACATCCTCTTGCGGCGCTTCCAGAGCAGCCAGAAAGGCTTCAGCCTGCTGGGTGTCCACAGACGCAAGGGCAATGTACCATTCCCCAAACGTTGGACAACTGCTCAGATCATGACTTTCCCATGCCCGGATAAACAGATCTGATAATTTGGAGCCCCAGCGATTCTCAAGGGAACCGCGCATCGCGAAATAACGCTCGCTCGAAGTCTGCATCTCATGTTGATCAAAATAACTCTCTCCCCAAGCTTTCTCTACTATGGCGGGGTCGGACCAGCATAACATCTCGGCGATAATAACAGCTCCGGCAAATCGATCTGCATAAGAACTCCACAAGCCGCTGTGTACCGTTCGATGGGCTGCGTAACCAGGTGAACCAGCAAGCAATGCATCTGGTCGATCCATCTTGGAGCCGTACATCTGCTCCACATCAACCAGTTCAACTGCAGAAGTCAGGGCCGAGTTCTGCACTTCGGAAAAAAACGGAATCATTACATTCGGAGCAGACATATCACAATGTGCGAGTCCACGTTGCTCCATTGCAGAACCTGTACCTGCAAGTGCTCTAGCCAACTGCAGACTTTCCTCCGCTGTCAGCTGCTTTTGATCACTGATCACATCGAACCAGGTCAGACCCTGTACCCAAGGCATCAGTACTGCATATAACAGATCGGGATGTTCTCCAATAAGCGCTCCGTTTCTTTCCGGAGTGAGCACTTCACGCTTGCATACCCGCAAGCCTGGCAGTTCACTATATGGCTCCATATGCTCGGACTGATAGACCATAGCCGGGATACGGAATTTTGGAAAAAATACTTTTAGTGCTTTTGCCCCATGAATGGTACCCGTCCGGGGAATCAATTGATAAACTATACCTTGCCTTCCCGCTTGGGCATAAGCAAGCCCCGGTGCAGCCGGATGTTGACCAATCGTATAGGCAATATCATTAATCACCACTTCATCGCCGGGATTCGGTTGAAAAGACATGCTCATCCCTCTCTCTGTTTTTTGTGTCATAGTTGCGGCAAAAACCGGGTGTAATCCACCCGGTTTTTGCCGTAATCTTGCAATCTTTAACTTGATGCCCGCATATGGCCAGGACGATGAAAATTATCAAATCGTCTGGACCTTATGTAAGAGCAGATTAACGAGATTGGTCTGCTGTGCGGAATTTAGTCGCGATTGCTGAAAGTTCTACACTAATGCTATTCAACGTTTGAACGAAGGATTGCATTTGTTTGCTAGCTTCCTGGAACTCTTGGAAGAAACGTTGCTTCGTCATACCTTCCCATTGTCCTTCCATGCTTGTGATGGATTGAGTCAATGAAGATACGATTTGTTGACTTTGTTCTCCACTTTGTTTGAATTGGTTTGAAACCTGATCCAGTTGTTCTGGGGTAACTAAAATACGTCCTGCCATTGTTAAATTCCTCCTTGATGTGTGCAATTAAATTTGTTTGTTCAAATTGTACTATACAAGGATCATTCGGACAAAAGCCGAAGGACCTAATCCTATTTACCCCATTTTTAGCATATGAAACTTCAACTAACAGACTATTTACAATTTATTTAACGTGCAGTTGTACTACATTTGATAGGCCGCTATGAAACTACAGGTTCAGTTCCTCTTCTTTCTCGAAAAGAAGGGTCTCTGAATCTCCATGAAACAGGCTCAGGCTGTGTAGCCTGAACAAGGGTTGCCGGAGAACCATCAGGTGGAGCACTATCCTGTATCCGATACACAGCCGCCATAGCGGAAAGCGGGTCGGATACAACAGCTACATCAGCAGCATGCGCAGGCAGGATATCGCCACCGCGGCTACTCTGAAGAACATTCAGCATATTGACCGCATTGCCATAGGCCACATTGACATGACTCAGCACGGAACGATATTCCATGTCTGCTTGTTGGAATAACAATGCCTTGCGCCCGAGCTGTACACTTAAGTCCATCAAACGACGAAGGGCTTCCTCACCCAGCCGTTTACTACGATTCCATTCGCTCATCACCGCTGCACGGGACTCGATATCCCAATCCAGCGAATGTATCGCCTGATCCAACACTGTCATTTTTTGCTGTATTTGCTCCGCTGCATACTGAATCTGCCTGCTCAGTGCCCGAAGCACATCCGGTTCCACACGAATGCGCATTTACCATCACCTTTCCTCTTCCCCTGCAGGCTGTTTAAGCCAGTCCAGCAGCATTTCGTGAAACTGTTCTTTTGTTGTGAGCGCTGCAACGAGCCAGTCATCCGAAGCCGCCGTGCTCATTCGGAATAACCAGTTGGAGGCTGCACTCGCGGTAAATGCCGCCGATTGTGACTGCCAGCCCTCCTGTCCCCATACAAGCAATCTGAGCTCTCCGTCAGATTGCTTGCCTACCAGACAACGTGCTAATGCCAGTGAACCTTCAGGATCATTCGTTTCCTGTGAGAGCTCATCAGCCACGGTTTGTACTTCATACCCCTTCAATCCGTTCATGACATCATAAAACTTTTTCTTGGAACACATCAGTGCCGGTTTATCCACTGGAGAATGGCCGCTCCACCTCATCCGCTCAATCAGAACATCAATGGCTTCACGAACATTACCCAAGTCACTTAGACGGAACGAATCGGGGACATCCGTAGCGCGGGCTACTTCAACGACCCGTTCATCCGTGCAGTGTATATAACTTTCCTGCGACTTCCCGTCAATCGTATAACGGAGCCAGCACGCTCTGTCGGATAATCCGGCAATGGCTACTCTGGAAAAAACGGTTGGTGTCATGATCAGCTCATTGGTATCTTGATCCTGAATCAAGTAGCCTTTGTCTAGCAAAGAGGTTTTGACACGCTCCCATTCCATGGCAATATCTTCTGCCATATAACCTCGGAAAGGGTCTTCCACGCCGAGCAATCGATCTGAACCGAGAATACCAGCCAGGAAAAATAGTTCCTTAATCTGTAACGTGACTACCTTTTGCTTAGAATCATGAACCGTCAACATTATGAGCCACCTCCCCTCAAACTACAACATGCCATCGGTCACGAATTTCTGAAATCCAATTATTCATTTTCCAGCTGCTATCGCATGGAACTGCTCCTTTAACCCTGGAATATTTGCGTTTTATATAATAACCTTGACCCGGTGGCAGTACCTTCAGCCCACCTGCGGTACCCCCGGATTCCGAATAAGGTATACGGAAGAACGAGAGATCATTAGGGTCCAAAGTCCCGAACAACAATCCGCTTTGGGATGCTTTTACATCACTTACCCAATCCGAACCGAACGTCGGAAAATCCGCCGGAACGCCTGAGAGAATCACATGAATGCCTCTGTCTCTGCCCTGACGAACAATAACACCGAGTTGATCTTTGATATTAAAATCGGTGAGCTGTTTGGACAAGGTGTCCGCATCATCCACGACAAGTACGATTTCGGGTCCTCCGGTAATTTCACCACGTTTTAGAACTTCATCGTACAACTCCTGAATGACAGGCGCAAGCAATTCTTCCCTCGATACGTGTCCACGGACATGGGGCAAACTGCTGATTTCACCTAATCCACCTGACCCATACCTCATATCTACCGTGTATATTTGCACATCCTCAGGTGAAGCATGGTAAGCCAGTGATAACATCCAGGTTTGCAAGAAAGTCGTTTTACCACCTTCCATCGGACTGGTCACCATAAAGTGCGGCCCTTCACGCAGGTTAAGTTCAAACGGCTCCAAATCATCCGTTAGCAGACCTACAGGTACATTTACCGTTGAAGTTCCCCCTACATTGCCGAAGGAACCTGTACGAACAAGCAAATCTTTAAGCTTGATTTCTTCCGGTAATGGCGCAATTTGTGGCGTTTCCTCACCCGTCCAGCCTTGACGAATCTCCGTAATTGCCCTGCGTAAAGCGGCAGATCGTTCACCCTCGTCCGCTCCTGAAGATGGCAGAGCAGCCTGGAACATCAGCGGTGGGACTTGTCCCTTCACTAGACCTCGGCCAGGAGGCAGCTGGCTTGGCGCCTTGGAAGGCCGCCCTACAGCATAATAATAATCACTTGGATCAGAGAGCTCAAATGAAACAGCATTTTGAATATTGCTTCTGAATTTTTCGAAAATATCAGTGACCCGATTGGCGGTCAGCACAAAGGTAATACCTAAACTTCCGCCTTCTCGCAAAATGGTCTCGAGCGATTCATTCTCATCCGGGTAAGCATTACGGAAAGACATATATCCGTCAATAACCACAATAATCTGTGGAACTGTAGCATGAGCCGTACGACGATAAGCCGAAATCGTTTTAACCCCGGCCTCCGAGATCATATCTTTGCGCTGCGCCGAGATTTTCAGAATGTAACGGAACAAACGCTTGATCCTGTCTTCCTCCTCGGCCATCATCACGCCACCGATCTGCGGAAGCCCAGCGAAGTCTTTCATCATACGTCCCATATCAATAATGTATCCGTTCCACGGCTCTGTGCGCTCCGTACGGGCAAGAGACATCAATAACGTTTGAACAAAAGTCGTTTTGCCAAGTCCAGGCATGCCGTATACGACAAGGTGTCCTTGATCCACAGGCAATGCCAGCGGCAACTGACGCTGATTCGGAAGATCATCCAGCATACCCACCAAAGGTTTAAGACCACTCGCCCCATCATCAAGCAGAGATTCTCTTTTCTCCTTCTGCTTCCAGTCGTGAAGACCGTCCAGTTCGAGTATCTCTGGCAGCGGAGGCAACCAAGGTCCAGGCAAACGTTCTATGCCGGCTTCTGTAGCAGCCTTTGCCACATAATCAATGAACACTTGCAGCTGTTTCGGCACATCCTCTCCCTTGAGAACAGCTCTTCGCTCTCCTGTCAGCAGTGGTTCACGTTTGCCGTTCAGACGTACTTCCATTACAGGCAGTACCGTTGTTGAATCCTCCTGCTGATTATAAGGTGCGCCGCTCCAGGCAAATTGCATTTCTTCAAAGACTTCGTCACTGCCGACCTGAAAATAACCTCGGCCAGGCTTCGTAATCCATGCAGCATTCGGAATTTTTATCATATCTCTGCTGTCTCCCTCGCTCTGAACACGAAGACAGATACGGAAACGAGAGTTACTCCAAATTTTATCATCCACGACTCCCGCAGGTTTTTGGGTTGCGAGAATTAAGTGAACACCCAGTGTCCGGCCGATCGCCGCAATACTGATCAACTCATCCATAAATTCCGGCTGGTCACGTTTCAGTTGAGCAAACTCATCTATGATTATTACAAGATGCGGCAGTGGTTGTTCGTGTCTTGAACGCAAAATTTTGTAGTACTCATCAATATGTTGCAGGTTGCCCGCATCATTTAAAATCTTCTGTCTTCTCACCAGTTCAGCGCGAAGAGAAACATTGGCACGTTCAATAAGATTACCATCCAGATTCGTAATGGTACCTACAACATGCGGTAGATCGACAAAGGTATTAGACATACCTCCGCCCTTATAGTCGATCAGCATGAAAGCAAGATCATGTGGATGGAACTCGGCTGCCAGCGAAGCAACAATAGACTGAATAACCTCACTTTTACCTGAGCCTGTTGTACCCGCAATCAAACCATGGGGACCATGCCCTTGCCGCTCGATTTTATCGTGCAGATTAATAGCTATTTTTTTACCACCAGCTCTTACCCCCATAGGTACAGGCAGTGTGTCCGGATATCTGGTTTGCCCCCAGCGGGAGACAACATCCAGATCCTCCACACGTGAAGTGCTGAGCATATCGAATAGTGGCAACACTTGCGGGATCTCCGAAGCGGAGGAACGCTTCAGACGAATCGGTGACATATAACGGGATAACGCCTCTGCCGTCTCCTTGGAGATCACATCCGGTTTATATGTCTGCGAGACGACATCCGCATCTTCCGTCTTTTTGATGTACACTCCTTTGCCTTTGGAAGCCTCCATAATTAACTGGCAGTGCATAGGCAGGGATTGTTTGCGGTTCGCCAGCACAATCGTGCATACATCAATCTCTTGCGCAGCCTCCAGCAGTAGTGGAAGTAGAGGTTCTTCTTCAATCAGTTGCGTATCCGACAGAATAATAACATAACAAGGAGTTTGCACCGCTTTTTTGTAGCGATCTTCCTTGTTATTACGACGGCGGTTCAACACGGAAAACAAGCTGTCCGCCAATTGATGCGCACTGCTGTGCCTGTCGGCCATATATCGCTGTCCTTGATCCTCATCCCAAATATGAGGCAACCAGCGGAGCCATTCCCACTCCTTGGTATCCTTTTCTTCATAAAATGCAGCAAGTTTCAGTTCATCCGGTGAGTGCCTTACTGTAAGCTGTGAGACGATAACACGTAGCGAAGCCATCACTTCTTCCCGATCCCCCACCAGACCCATGACCTTGGATTCGAATAGAGGCAGGGTTATCGTGGCATCGGGCACGGTCTGAAATTCCGCAGCGAGTCCATGAGCGGCCTCAATCAACTCATCCTTTTCATATCCATCGATACGCGGTACCTGAAGTTTGATGCGAAACGGAATCTCTCCCGTACCGATACGTACCTGTAAAAAATCGTCATCTTCCGGGGAACGCTCCCAAAGCGAACTGTTTCGGTTCTTGACAATTTGCAGGCAGACGGATGGATCACCATGGATTTCATGCAGGCTCTTCACTTGCTCCGCCTGTGCTTCCTTCAATTCTTCACGATGCTTATCCAGCTGTGCAAGATACATCGCTTTACGTTCCTCGATCTTTTTGCGATATGATTTTTTATTGCTGAGATATACAAAGAACGGGATGGTATAAGATGTAAGCATCATCATAACCGTCATCATCTGGAACATCATATAATTGCTGTTATTCATTTTGCCAGTCATATTAATGTACACGTAGAAACCGATGCTGACCATCGTCATCATCACGGGAACCACGATTGAAATCATGGAAAATGTAGGTTTGTTCGGCTCTGCAGGCGGCCTGAGAATTTCGAGGCTCTCTTCCTTCAAAACCGGTGTCATTCTCGGAGAACGCTGATATAACACATTCACGAAGAAAAGACCTCCTTTTAGTCGTTCAATTAATGAATGATACGCCACAGAGCGTCATTCGTTGCTCTCCTGCTGAAATAATGAGCGTCTTCCGTAGATGGGTGCCTCTTCAGAAGTCGTTGAAAAAGCCCGCTGTACACGCACACTGCTTCCCTGACGTAGCCCCGTCTCCATTAGCTGCTGGGCGTTCTGGGGGGTAAACCATAGTCCCTCAGGAAATTTAGCTTCCAAAATATACTGAATGCCATCCCCCGGCGCCTGTCCGAATATTCGTACACCGAGCAACGTCTTCAGGTGTTCAATGGTGCATTCATCCGGAACCTCAATGTCGAACCATTCGCCTTCCTCCCGGCCGGAATACACGGTTAGAATCATGTGAAGCCCTCCCAAGGTCTCATATGTAAATTGTCCTAATGTCAGATTAAATCAAAAAAATGCGAGTGAAACGGTATTCCATCCTATTTTCTTATATAAAACCCTTGTTTGCAACGTATTCGCTGTAATTTTGTTACATATGACCCACGTTTATATTAAAATATCGTCCATTTGACTCAGAACTTTTGTGTCATTGTTTGGTAAAAAAATTGCAACGATGCGAAACTATCGCTGTGATTTCCATTTAATAGAAAAAGAAAGAAGAGATTCGGGACTTTTATTCCTTCGTCCACAATTGAATTGTGAACACTTTTCAAACTTTATCCACCTTTATGTTTTCATAAGCTGATTTTAAGGTAATTTTAAGCATTGGTATTTAATATTACCTGTATGAAATAACTCTCGTGAGGTGATTTCAAGTGAGAACTCTAATAACTTTTCAAGACAAATCAATCCCTGTATATTTTAATCAAGAAAACAAACAACCTGTGCAAAAAACATTAAGATTGCTTAGCAGTGCTCTTGAGCATAAGATCAGTAATGGTAAACGCGCTTTGCAAAAATGTCTGCACTCTTTGATTAGTATTGAAATTGTTGGCGGCGAAGCTATTCTTCACAGCCGCAGTGAAAATGACTCTCTTGCTCTATCGTTATATTGAAGAAGAGTCCAGTAACCTTCGTTTATGCGTTACCATGAAAAAGGAAGCTTCCCTATAAAGGTCAAGCTTCCTTTTTGACGTGGTTTTGGGCATATCCGCACCCTCTTATTTCAGCTTTTCCAACACGTAAGCCGCATCATGTTCTTCTGCAAACTCAGCTTTTCGTATTCGAATGACAAACAATCTAACCAAATTTTCTCGTGTATGTTCTTCCTGACAGGTATTTATTTTCCTTAAAATAAAGCGGTCAATGGACATAAGTTCCAAGCCCCTTTGCCATGATTTTTACGGAGTACTTCGTCCCGTGTATCCATAAATAACCAGATCAGAAGTTGCCCAAACAGCTTTTTCATTCGATTGAGAGTGTTATTTGCATCCGTTGTAAAATGATGCAAAAGCCCGTCCCAATATCGCTCAGACGGGCTTCATGCACCTCCTGTCGCTTCATCGCGAACCGACTCGGATAAACCACGGACTGCCTCTCTCTATTCATGCATATTCGACTTAGTTCACGCCCGGATACTCCCGAAATTGATGTTGTAGACTGATCCAGCGTGTACGTGTGAATTTATCAATCGCCCAGTCTCCGCCAAAACGACCTATGCCTGACGATTTCTCTCCGCCAAACATGACATGTGCTTCATCATTCACCGATTGATCGTTGACATGTACCATACCCGATTCAATCTGCCCTGCCACCCGGTACCCCCGCTCCAGATTGGCCGTAAATACAGAGCCACTCAGACCATAAGGAGTATCATTAGCCAGCCCAATAGCATCCTGCTCATCTGTAGCTTTCATAATGATAGCTACTGGTCCGAACAGCTCCTGCTGTACAATCTCCTGCTCGCGTTGGACATCTGCAAGCACGGTTGGCATAAGCACACTTTCCTGATGTTTTCCGCCAAGCACTAATTGCGCGCCTTCCTCTTTAGCCTGTTGTACGAGCTCTAGAAGCCGTTCCACTTCTTTCTTTCGGATTAGGGGACCTACCAGTGTTTTCTCGTCAGCCGGATCACCGGCATGTATGTTTTTCGTTTTGTTAACAAAGGATTGAACAAACCGATCGTAAATATCTTCGTGTACGATAATACGGTTTAGCGCCATGCAAATCTGACCCTGATGCAGGAACTTTCCGAATACAGCAGCCTGAGCCGCATGCTCAACATCCGCATCATTCAGAACGATCATCGCATTGTTGCCGCCGAGTTCCAGTGCAGTTTCTTTGAGATGCTCACCGGCGAGTTTACCAATGCCCTTACCCACTTCTGTAGAACCCGTAAATGAAATGACTTTAGGAATGGGATGTGTGACAAAATAATCCCCAATCTCGCTGCCACTTCCGGCGACTACATTTAATACGCCCTCTGGCAGACCCGCTTGTTCAAACAGATCCGCAATCAACCATCCTGCTGTAATCGGTGTATCCGAAGCGGGTTTAATCACCACACCGTTGCCGAGTGCGATTGCGGGTGCGACGGAACGCAAACATAGATGTAGCGGAAAATTCCATGGTCCAATAACGCCGATAACCCCTTTGGGCTCACGGACTACCCGATTTTCTTTGCCCGGCGTATTGGACGGAAGCAGTTCGCCTTTCATTCGAAAAGGAAATGAAGCCGATTCATCCACAATACGTTTCGCTGCGGCAAATTCTGCTTCAGCTTTGATGCGGTGCTACCGGATTCCGTAATGAGTAGCTGTATAATCTCATTTTTTCGTTCTTCCATTAAAGATGAGACTTTACGAAGCACCCCTTCCTTAACGGAAGGCAACGTTGCTTTCCATTCCACCGAACTCTTTTGCGCAGACTTATAAGCCTGATCTATATCCTCTGGACTGGAAGAACGCCAGGTCGCGATCACTTCACCCGTATACGGATTCATGTTTTCAATCGTTTTCTCGCCTGAGCCTTCCACCCATTTACCTGAAATGAACTGTTTAGTCCATGTCGCTGATTTATGTTGGTTATCTACTAAAGTCATTACACAAGCCTCCGATCTTCAGATTAGAATGTACATTAAAAAAACGATGTCTCATTCATTAACCTTGTTCGAAGTTAGGCAAACGGATAATGCAACCTGAAAGCGGATCGGGCTTTGTCACAATATGAATAAAGCAACGTGTGCACTATGCCTCAAAAGAAGCTAGATCAGGCCAGCCATACGCGACTTCCTCCAGATCTTCATCCCCGATACGAATCGACTGTGTATGAACAGGTATACCACCCATTTTTTCATAAAAACGACACGCCGGGTTTTGCTCCAAAGCCCAAATCATCATATTATCAATCTTGCATGTCTGGAGGTGCTGAACCACCTGCTTCACAAGTTGTCTGCCTATTCCAGAATTTTGATGAGACTGGAGCAGATAAATGGCGTACAGCTCGCCATCATAGGGTAGTTGACCTTCGCGTTCCTTACCTCCACAGGCAAAACCGACAATTTCCCCCTCTTCATCCTCGGCGACGATCAAAATCTGATCATTTTCGCTAGCGCGTAACTGCTGCTCCCACTGAGCTAATCGTGATTCTGTAGTCAAAAGATGCAAAACGTGATCTGGCACAATTCCGCGGTATGTCGTTTTCCAGCTTTCTGTATGTACGTATGCGATCCCCCTCGCATCCCCTTCACGTGCTAACCTTATATGCATAGCTTCGCCCCCTTTTCAAAAAAAAGAATATCCGGCCTATGGCCGGATCGTAACTCGGGTTCCCACGGATACCTTTGAGGACAAATCCAGCACGTCTGAATTGTACATCCGAATGCAGCCATGTGATACGGACTTGCCAATCGACGATGGTTCGTTGGTTCCATGAATACCATAATGGGGTTTGGACAGGCCCATCCAGAGCACACCGAAAGGCCCTCCAGGATTCTCTTGTTTGTTGACAATGGTGAACTCTCCGCTTGGAGTGCTGGTCAGCATTTTACCTGTGGCTACCGGATAACCTTTCACAACTTGATCTCCATCTAGCAGATATAACATATGGTCGGACAAGTCCACGATGATTCTGTAATTCGGCATCACGACATCCCTCCTGCCTTATCCTATGCAAGACAAATACGGATGCCCCGCCTCATATCAGTCCTGTTCCCAATCTTTGGCCCGATGGGCATGCTTGGCCTTGCGTGTTTTTACCGGTTTGCTTGAAGCTGTCCTTTTGCGCGAAGCCACCTCCTCCTTGCGCCGCTGATACTGCATTTCTTTCTGCATCTTGAGGAAGTTATTCAGCCTCTTCTCATCCAGCTCACCGTTTGCAATGGCCTCTTTAACTGCACAGCCCTCTTCCTTCGTATGACTGCAATCCATAAATCTGCACGCGCCAGACAGCTCTTCAATCTCTCCAAATGCCTGTGAAAGACCTTCTTCTCCTTCGTCCCAGAGATGAAGTTCACGCATGCCCGGCGTATCGATCAAGACTGCTCCCTGTGGTAATACAAACATCTCCCGATGTGTCGTTGTATGTCTGCCACGGCTGTCCCCTTCACGCACGGATTGCGTAATCTGAACATCCTTGCCCATCATCCAGTTGACCAGTGTGGACTTACCACTTCCGGAGGAGCCTGTGAGCGCTACAGTTGCACCTGGTTTCAGATAGGTTTCCAGCATTTCCTTCCCTTGTCCTTCGATTGCCGAAATTGCCAGTACCTCCACGCCTGGTGCAATACCCTCCACTTCACGGATTCGTCCCTGCACATCATCACACAGATCACTTTTACTCAGGACGATAACCGGTCTTACTCCCCCGTTCCAAGCCATTAACACATATCTTTCAAGTCTTCTGAGGTTAAAATCATGATTAAGCGCCGCAACGATCAGAAGGGCGTCTACGTTCGCTGCTATCAATTGTTCTTTCGTTACCGGGCCAGCGGCTTGCCTGGATACACGACTCTGACGTGGCAATACATGATGAATAATCACTTCTTCGCCCTGTTCTCCTGCCACAGCTACCCAATCGCCAACAGCAGGTGCAAGTCCTGTCTCCAAGTTGTCATGACGGAGTTTTCCCGACACTTTGCCCCAACATTCTCCGTCCGCTGTGATCAGACGCTGCATATGTCCATGATCTGCAATAATCCGAGCAGGCCGTCTGGATTCCAAGCCCAACTGTTCCTCAGACCATCGTTTCTCCCATGCCGCAGACCAGCCATAATTTTCAATGCCCTTATTTTCCATACGTTGATTTAAAATAAAAATTCCTCCCAGATTGTTTATGATTCAGTTGAAGTGTGTTTAAATTCATTTTTTTTTCACGACACCATCCTGCATCTCCGATTACAGATCCAAACAAAAAAACCACGAGGTTGTTCACACCCGCGGCAATCCATAGTTATCCGAATATGAGGTTGCCTCCACAGCATGTTGAATAACGGTCATCCTGTACTCCGTCCGTTATCCCAGCCCTGGAACTCCCCATATCAGCACACAAAAAAGCCACGGGTACGTCACCCGTGACTTCGTATGAAGGTCTTATCATCGCTCGCCAAAGTTGGATACTTCTATCCAGCTATAGCAAAATCGATGTACCTTGATCCGTTCCGGAGACGCTGTTCCTATTCAACTCCACGTATACTGCCGTTAGATTTGTCATGAACATCGCCTCCCTTGTAGAATATGCCATCATGTTACACAGTCTGTTGTGCATTTGTCAAGCCCATTGTTTTTTGTAGCTATTCTCTCTTTATTTCACTTGATCCCATCTCGTCCACATTTCTCGAGGGTTTAGTTCATACACTCCGTCTTCGCGGTACATGAACTGATGCATGATAAACTCCCGGCGAAGGGTTGCAAAATCCTCATGATATTCCTGAATAAACGAGTTGATTTCTTTCTCGCTGTACTTGCGTCCAGACTCTAATTGTTCAACCAGATATTCAAGCACAACCAGCTTTTTCTTGTACTGCGCAGGAATTTGGCGAAGCCGGCCATCCTTGGAAAAAAAGTTTCTCATGATAGACGCTTTCAGTGTTTCGTTCACATCTGTCATATCAGACTGCTCCTTTCTTTTGAAAATAAAATCAACTGAAGCCTGGGCATGTTCGCGAATGAACGAAGGGTTCAGGGTAAAATAAACCGTATTTTTCTCCCGTCGCTCTTGAATAAGCGTAGCTTCTCTCAGCTTGGCAGCATGATGAGTCACCGTCGGCTGAGACAAGTTAAGGCGCTCCGCCAGCGCTTGACCATGCAGTTCTCCTTCGGAAAGCAGCAAAAGCATCCGAAGGCGGGTAGGATCAGCCAAGGCTTTGTGATAGGCCACAATTTTCTCAAGCTGCATCAACATACACCTCACATTCAATTAGATAAATATCTAATTTGATACTAGTCTTTATTCATCTGGAAGTCAATTCAATTTATTTTTTGATTTTTCAACACATTGTGTTGCCTCGCAGAACTGGCATTGAAGTGTTATTTACGGTAGGATTATATTGCTTGTAATGAAGGAGGATTAAGAACATGGAAGATGTCATTATTATTGGCGGAGGCCCATGCGGTCTGTCCGCTGCCATTGAATGCGAGCGGGTAGGATTGTCCGCTGTCATTATTGAGAAACACAATATCGTACAATCCATCTATCTCTACCCAACTCACATGCAATTTTTCAGTACGGCGGAGTTGCTGGAGATCGGGAACGTGCCGTTCAGTTCGGCCAATGACAAGCCGTTTCGTTATGAAGCACTTGCCTATTATCGCAAAGTAGCCGAACATTTCGGCCTGCGTATTCATAATTATGAGGAAGCCCGTGAGATTCAGCGTAAGGAAGACGGCACCTTCGAGGTACATACGGTTAATCGGCGTGGAGAAACCATCGTACATCAAGGGCGGCATGTCGTTGTGGCTACCGGCTATTTCGATCACCCGAATTACCTCGGCATTCCAGGTGAAGACAAGGATAAAGTCACGCATTACTTCCGCGAGGCACACCCATATACCAATACACGCGTGGCTATCATTGGTGGAAGTAACTCAGCGGTTGACGCCGCCATGGAGCTTGTCCGGGTTGGCGCTCATATTGATATGGTATACCGCGGTACAGGTCTGTCCGAGCATATTAAACCTTGGGTTCGCCCGTTATTTGAAAGTATGGTACAGAAAAACTTCATTACGCTTCATCTTGGTTCCCGTGTCAATGAAATCCTGGATGATTCCATTCGAATTGTGCATACAGATGGTTCGGAAAGCGAGCTTGAGAATGACTTCGTGCTCGCCATGACCGGCTTTCGACCTGACCGCCAATTGCTTGCTTCCATTGGAGCAGAGATGTCTGAGGATATGGATAAGCCACTGTACGATCCACAAACGATGGAAAGTAGTGTACCAGGCGTTTATGTGGGCGGTGTTATCGCTTCTGGACGCAATGCCAATGAAGTATTCATTGAGTCAGGCCGCTGGCATGGACGGTACATTGCTGAACATATCATTAGCAAAACAGAACATACCATTGACAATTCAGAACATCGTGGCAGCAAAAATCATGCTCAGTCTGAGGAGCAATGAAATCCATGGATATGACCTCTCTCCTGTTGCTCGTGTTCGCAGCGCTTGGCATCATCAGCAGTAACACACCTGTAACTGTAGCGATGGTATTCCTGTTACTGCTTCGTGTACTCAATGTCAATCAAGCCTTTCCCTGGCTTGAAAAATACGGGCTCACACTGGGTATTATTATTCTGACAATCGGTGTCATGGCTCCTCTCGCCAGCGGTAAAATGAGCTTGCAGACCATAGGTGAATCGTTTCTGCACTGGAAGTCACTACTCGCCATTGGCGTTGGTTTGCTTGTGGCTTATCTGGGCGGTCGCGGCGCATCGCTGATGAGCACACAGCCAACAGTTGTGGCAGGCCTCTTGATCGGTACAGTTCTTGGCGTTGCCTTGTTCAAAGGTGTACCTGTCGGGCCTTTGATTGCAGCGGGCATCCTGTCCCTGCTTTTAGGTAAATCCTGAACCGTACGGTACGGTAATCGTGTATGCTTTTGCAAACTGGCTGTATTTCCCACCGCTCTGTGCTATACTTCTATTCATGCAAACCGATACATGAATTTTGCAACAGGGAATGGGCATCTTTCTCACCTTGTCAGATGAACTCATTCAGCACTTCACGACGTTTATCGTCCTCAGGAGGATTCAGGAACCATGTCACGTCCCTTTGTTACCGAAGCCGTGATGGTGGCTATTTACGGTCAATTGCTTGCGCCGCCGGCGCCTGTGGAATATATCGTTCCTTACACCACCATCCTTGAACTATATGAATTTCAGAGCAGTGCTGACCCCATGATGGATAATGCTACAGATGATCAGCATGTTAAAACCAAGATCAATGAATTAATCTCCTACTTTGAAGAGCCGTTAAATAAGAAAAAGATTGAGCGCGCCCTGGCGGTACCATGGGCAAAAAGCCCCGCCATTCTATTTGGTGATCAAGCCTCCATTACGATTGTTAACGCCATGGATACCGCTCAATATGGAGAATATTTTGATCCGATAGAGACAGAACTGATTCTTACTTCTCAGCGTCTGGGGATTCCAATCCTGACCGATCAAGTGGAGTTAATCGCCCGTATCATTGAGTCCGAATCACCTGTGCAGGTGTTTGATATCGATGATTTCGATTTTGCAATGGATGATGAGCCGCTGGATCAGGTATAATCCTGAGAACACATATACGAAAAAATGCAAAAGACCTCAACTTTCACTGTATAGTGGCAGTCGAGGTCTTTTTCGAGTTCATGTACTTTTAGTGGCACGTATTACTTTAAGCCAGACTGTTCCAGTAGCGTTTGGCTAATACTGTTCATCGGCGGCAGTGCATTCGGCTCAAAAAACTTTAATCCCGCATCGCTGTTTACTCGCGCTTCCACAAGATGATCAAGAATAATTCGAGCCTTAAACAAGGCGATAACATAATACTCCTCATCCCCGTTCGCATGCACTTGCCGCAATTCCGGTCCAGAGTATAATGATTCAAAGCTCATCGACTCCGTTGTCCAACCGGTTTCTTCCCAAAGTTCACGAAGTGCTGCCCCTTCAATCGTCTCTCCAGGACGCATCTCTCCAACAGGTATTCGCCAATGCCCTTGTTCGGCATGCTGGATGAGCAGTAGCTCACCTTGATCATTCGCAGCCATTATGGCTGCTTTGACTACAATATTTGCACGTTTCGCAATATATTGCCCAATATCCCGTGTCGGTAGATCCACTCCTCATCCCTCCTTTTTAAAAAAAGACGGTGCTCGCGTTCCATTTATGGACTAATGTTTTATTACACTTCGGTATAACGATATTCAATATCCTGACCATCCTCTACAACATCTACATGCAACTGATGCCCTTTCAGATACCAGTAATCGTGATCTTCCATAAAAAATTGAATGCCGGAAACTTCCGTTTGATCCGCAGGATGTCTCGGTTTTTCAACGGCAATTCCCAAAGAAAATCCCGGATGAAGACCACCGCCAGAGCTGTAACGAGCAAAAAAGCGAATGCTGTCTCCTTCATTCAAGTTCAATTCTTCTTTGTACCAGCGGGCAGCTTGGTCGGATACATGTATGGTACTCATATGATGTCAGCTCCTTTTGTATATATATGTTACATCATATCGCTAGAGCGGCTTGAACACAAACCCTACAAATCATACACAGGCATACGATCTTGTGAAAAATGTTTGACAGATTGTAAAAACGGGTGGTAAGATGCAAACATACGAGGTCTACATTGCATTTATTTCCATTAACAAGAAAGGGTGATTACGGTGTTTAACACACATAAGTTGGTTCACATTCACACACAATTAAATACCGGAGTATCCCCGAAATCACTTTTCCGTTCATAAGACAGCGCTTCAGGTGTCTCTTGTTTATCAGACCCCTGTCAAGCTCGCTCACAATACCTTATGTACGGCGGCGGCTCTGCTCTTGGAGTCATGCTGCCGTATGAAGATATAAGACATACCGCCTGCGTGCGGTGTGTCTTTTTTTGTGGGCTTTTTATTGGATTGAACTGCGCTTGAATGAGCCTTACCAAGCTTTAGCTGTCATTTTGAACGAAACTTTGCACTTCTTGCACATCGAAAGGAAGGGATAACACTTGTTCTCTGTACTTAAAAACCTGGCCTGGTTCTTCAGGCTGGAACGCAAAAGATACCTGGTTGGTGTCATTTTGCTCATTCTTGTGGGGATTGCTGAATTGCTGCCTCCGCGCCTTCTGGGGAACGCCATCGACGAGATCGTACGCGGCTCTATCACAAGCACCTCATTAACGTTTTACATCGCACTTATTCTTGGGACGGTCATCATTATCTATCTGATTACGTACATATGGATGCACAAATTATTCGGCGGAGCCAATCTCGTAGAACGGTTGCTACGCTCCCGCTTCATGGATCACTTGCTGCGAATGACACCACCCTTTTTCGAAAAAAACAGAACCGGAGATCTCATGGCTCGCGCCACCAATGACCTTCGTTCTATTGCTACAACCGCAGGTTTCGGTATGCTCACGTTAACAGACTCCACAGCATTTCTCTTAACTGTACTGTTCGCCATGGGTTTCCTCGTCAGCTGGAAGCTGACCTTGGCTGCAATTCTGCCCCTGCCTTTTATCGCCATCGCTATGATGATCTATGGTAAAGCAGTGCATCAACGTTATACGTTGGCACAGGATGCCTTTGGTGATATGAACGATCAGGTGTTAGAGTCCATTGCAGGCATCCGTGTTGTACGCGCGTACGTTCAGGAACGTCTGGACGAGAAACGATTTGCTGATGTCACGGAAGATGTATATCGCAAAAACTTAGCGGTTGCCCGGATGGATGCTTTATTTGAACCAACCATTCGACTATTTGTAGGTCTGAGTTACGTCATTGCACTGGCCTACGGCATTTATCTTGTATTTCACAATGAAATCACCCTGGGAGACCTCGTATCGTTCAACATGTATCTGGGGATGATGATCTGGCCGATGTTTGCCATCGGTGAATTAATTAATCTCATGCAACGGGGTAGTGCTTCTCTGGATCGGGTGAACGAAACGTTATCCGTAGAGCCTGCTGTTCAGGACAAAGAACATCCTGTTCATATTACGCAACCGGATGAAATCGTCATGAATGATGTGACATTCCGCTATCCAACCTCTACGGTGGATAACCTGAGTCATATCAATGTTACCATTCAACGCGGACAGACACTTGGCGTAGTAGGACGCACGGGAAGTGGTAAATCCACCCTACTCAAACAATTGCTGCACGAATACCCCGCTGGATCAGGTACGCTCAGCATTTCAGGACATTCCATCGAGGATATCGCGAAGGATGATCTACACAGCTGGATCGGATACGTACCACAGGAACAAGTATTGTTCTCCAAATCGGTTCGTCAGAACATTCAATTCGGTAAGCCAAATGCGTCTGATGATGTCATTATGGAAGCGATTCGCACCGCTGCTTTTGACGGCGATCTCGGAACGTTGTCTGACGGTCTCGATACACTTGTAGGTGAAAAAGGTATCGCTTTGTCTGGTGGACAGAAACAGCGGGTATCTCTGGCTCGGGCTTTTATCGCTGATCCGGATATCCTTATTCTTGACGATGCCCTGTCTGCTGTTGACGCTCGCACAGAAGCTAAAATCATTGAAAATATTCGCAACAAACGCGCTGGCAAAACAACACTGATCTCGACACATCGCTTGTCCGCTATCGAACACGCAGATCGGATCATCGTGCTGGAGCACGGTAAAATTACGGAAGAAGGCACTCATCAGGAACTACTCGCCAAGAATGGCTGGTACCGTGAACAATATGAACGGCAACAGGTCGAGTCCAATCTGTCCACGTAGGAGGTAACTCATTTGAAGTCCAATACAGGTAAAAGGTTGCTGGATTACGCCTTGAAAGCCAAAGGCACATTCATCGCTGCCTTAATCATGCTGACGATTGGAGTTGCGGCTGAACTCGCCGGACCCTTTATCGCCAAATCCATGATTGATAATCACCTGCTCGCCATTGAGCAGCCATTTTATGAGACGGCAGCTTCGGAAGAAGCCGCCGTTTATCAAGGGAAAAATTATAAACGTGAAGGTTTGTTTGCACCAGACGAAACCAAAGGAGCCGAGGTACGCGTACTGCAAGCCGGCAAAAGCTTTTATTTCGTCGGCGAGCCGGTCAATGCTCCTGACGGCGATCGTTCCTATGCGAACGGAACCTTAACCGTAACTCGCGCAGGTGAAGTTACTGGGCAATACGCGGCCGTGCCGCTGTCTGCCGGTGAACTATTTGCCTTTTACAAACCCGAGATGCCAAGCATCTATCAATTAATTGTGTATTATCTGATCTTCCTTGTCATTTCGGTTATTATGGAGTTTGGTAAAACCTTCTGGCTGCAATCCTCTGCCAACAAGGTCATTCAACGGCTGCGGAACGATGTGTATGCGCACATTCAGCGGTTGCCCGTGAACTTTTTTGATAACCTGCCCGCAGGTAAGGTCGTTTCCCGGGTCACTAATGATACCGAGGCCGTCAAAGATCTGTTTGTGGCGGTACTGTCCAACTTTTTCTCAGGCATTATTACGATAACAGGAGTTTATATCGCTCTCTTCCTGCTCGATGTACGTCTGGGTCTGATTTCACTATTCGTTGTACCGATGCTCATTGCATGGATTGTGCTCTATCGCAAATTCGCCACCCGATACAATACAATCATTCGCTCGCGACTGAGTGAGATTAATGCAATCATTAACGAGTCCATTCAGGGCATGTCCATCATTCGTGTGTTCCGTCGCCAGAAGCAAACTCGCCAGGAATTCGAAGAACTGAATGAAGACTATATGAAACATCAGAACAAAATGCTCAATCTGAATGCCTTTACCTCTCATAACCTGGTGAATGTGTTGCGGAATATCGCCTTTGCCGTAGTTCTGTGGTACTTTGGAGCAGGTGCGATCACAGGCACAAGTATTATTTCACTGGGTGTACTGTATGCCTTTGTTGATGTTCTCGGGCGGTTGTTCCAGCCGATCATCGGTATGGTGAACCAGCTTGCGAACCTTGACTCCTCTCTTGTCTCTGCCGGCCGTGTATTTGAGCTGATGGATGAAAAAGGAGAACCCGTTACAGATGGCTCGATGCCGAGGTACAAAGGAAATGTCGTTTTTGACGATGTATCGTTTGCTTATAAAAAAGATTATGTGCTGAACAATATCTCGTTCAAAGCTTCGCAAGGTCAGACCGTGGCACTCGTGGGTCACACCGGTTCCGGTAAAAGTTCGATCATTAACTTGCTGTTCCGGTTCTATGATCCGCAAAAAGGCAAAATCACGATTGACGGACAGAACGTTAAGGAATTGCCGAAGCAGTGGATTCGGGAACATATGGGGATCGTACTGCAAGACCCTTATCTCTTCACAGGCACGATTGCTTCCAATGTCAGTCTGGGTGATGAAAAGATCTCCCGGGCACGCATTGAACAGGCACTGCGTGATGTAGGTGCAGAACGTATTCTGGCGCATCTGCCACAAGGCTTTGACGAGCCGGTAGTTGAGAAAGGGAGCACACTGTCTGCCGGACAGCGGCAGTTGATTTCTTTTGCACGCGCACTCGCCTTCGATCCCGCGATCCTGATTCTGGACGAAGCCACCGCCAACATTGATACAGAGACGGAAGCTTTGATCCAGAACGCGCTGGAAGTCCTCAAAAAAGGACGTACTACTTTCATCATCGCCCATCGTCTGTCAACCATTCGCTCTGCAGATCAGATTCTCGTGCTGCATCGCGGAAAAATTGTAGAGCAAGGTGCGCATGATGAGTTGATGGAGCTGAAAGGCCGGTACTATCAGATGTATCAATTGCAACAAGGGGCTCAAGGCGAAGCCATCTCCGATGGCTCGACTCGTTCAGCTGATGCTTTTAGTACATCTTCGCCATCACTCGCCGGAGGAAATGTGTAACTTTCTTCTCTTTCGCTATCATTTAGCAGAACATATTTCGTCAACAAGGACATCCGGCCAGCATTAAAACAACACATAAAACCCGTTCTATACAGTAGCCTTCAGGTTACTGACAGAACGGGTTTTATTATTGCTCTACGACAATACTTCACCTTAGAATAAAAGACCGTCTCTTCACTTTTAAGTTCGCCCTCTAAGTCCAACCTCTAACTGTATATCCCATATACATCATTATTTCTCGGACAAGGAACGGGATTTGCGTACTCCAGCTCTGATCTCATGATTCCTCATCTGGCCCACGTTCCTGAAATCTCGCCGCATGCATTCGTTCCAGAGCAACCCATGCTGCCGCAGACTCATCCTTTAGTCCCAATGCTGCCATCCAGACACCTATATATTGCTGGAGTACAAGCTCCAGTTCCTGTGCACGTTCTTTAAAATCTTGCAATTCCTTAATCATACGTGTCCGACCTTCCGGACTGAAGGTTTCATGAATGCGCTCTTTGAAATAATGATGCACAATCCGATTTCGTTGCTGCCATAATTCATTCAGACTGCTTATTTCTTCTTCGGAAAACGTAAAATGATGCCGTGCTTCATGAATAAGTTGCCCCAGTGAACTACTCATCTTCCGCTCGTACAGCTCCTCTAGTTCCTCCTCAGTTACCACCTTGCCTTGTGACATTTTAGTTAACAAAATAAGATTAACCAGTTGCTGTTCCAGCGCCTGTCCATAATATACGGCCAAGCCGTAATAGGCAAACAATTCCTTGGAGTGTTCGCTGTCCAGCATGAAATCATTCTGGAAATCCGTGTTATGCATATGCGAGCGCTCCTTTCTATCCGTGCACCTTGGCTGTTTATTATGTCTCTATCGTAACCAAACTGCAAACAACATTCAAGTTGCCGGAAAAGCCAGCGCCTAACTTCGGATTCCCTCCTGTTTTCGTAATCTGAACTTAGATCACATCTGCTCGGGAGCGCGTACGCCCAATAAAGACAAGTTGTACGCCAGACGTTTCGCGGTGTGCTCGGCCAGTTTCACCCGAAAAGCTTTGACACCTGACGGTGCATCCGCAATTCGTTCAGCATGATAAAACCGATTAAAGGCTTGAGCAACGTCTATCGTGTATTTAGCAATCACGGATGGTTCGTTGCGAAGCACAGCTTTTTCCAGATAAGCCGGATAGTCAATCAGCAATTTCAGCAACGCCCAAGAGGTATCGCCGACAATTGCTACAGGAGGGTTATTCATCTGATCCGTGTCCGAATTCATTTCCTGTTCATCACGTGACACATTAGCGGCTTTGGCAAGCACACTTTGAATTCGTGCATGAGTATATTGCACATAAGGGCCAGTCTCTCCTTCAAAACTTACCGCGTCCTCCAGCGAAAAATCAATGTTATTCATGCGATTGTTGCGCAGATCACCAAAGATAATCGCCCCAACACCAACGGCTTCGGCTACCTGTTCAGCCTGCTCCAGATTCGGATTTTTTTCCTGAATAATTTGCAAGGCACGAGCGACAGCTTCATCCAGTACTTCCTGTAAAAAAACAACCTTCCCCCGGCGTGTGGACATCTTCCGCCCCTCGAAACGCATTAGACCAAACGGAATATGCTCACAATGATCTGCCCAGTCATACTCCATCTTGGACAATACCGTAAATACTTGACGGAAGTGAAGGCTCTGCTCCCCACCAACGACGTACAACAACTTATCTGCCTGCATCACATCATGACGATAGATTGCTGTTGCCAAATCCCGGGTTGGGTAGATTGTCGTTCCATCTTTTTTAATGATCAGACATGGTGGCATATTCTCTTCATCCAGCCGAACAACGAGCGCACCGTCACTTTCCTCCAGCAGTCCTTTGCCTCGAAGTTCCTCCACAACTGCACCCATCTTGTCATTATAAAAGCTCTCACCGAGCGTATGGTCAAAATCCACATTCAATCGTTCATACATCCGGTTAAACTCCTGCATACTCACGTTTACGAAGAAAGTCCATAGACGCTGCGCTTCTTCATCCCCCTGCTCCAGCTTACGGAACCATTCCCGTGCTTCTGTCTCCAGAGATGGATCTTTCTCTGCTTCATCATGAAAACGAACATATAGTTCAAGAGAATTACGAATTGGATCTGCTTGTAACATCTCTTCGTTTCCCCACCGCTTATATGCCGTGATTTGCTTACCGAACTGCGTCCCCCAGTCCCCTAGGTGATTCACACTTATCGAGGTATAACCCGCTTCGTTATATAAACGATACAACGCTGCACCAATAACAGTGGAACGCAAATGCCCAATGCCAAAAGGTTTCGCGATGTTAGGTGAGGACATATCAATGACAACACGCGCTCCTTGCCCGAGTTGCAGTTTACCAAATGTCTCGCTACCCACTTCTTCGAGCAATTGGGGCGCCAAGACATTCCGGTCAAAACGAATGTTCACATAAGGACCTGCTGCTGTAGCATCCATACCCTCGGTCTGTAATGCAACGGCAATTTCTCCAGCAATAACGACCGGTGCCTTTCTTAGCGACTTGGCTAACGTAAAACAGGGAAATGCAGCATCCCCCATCTCCTCCTGCGGCGGGACTTCCAATAATCTCAATACTTCTTCTGGTGTGAGCCCGGTTAACGGGGCGATCTGAGTTGCAGCCTGTTTCATTAACACATCGAGCACTCCTTCTCTGTATAATATATGCCTAAAATAAACGCAAAAAAGCTCTCGTCTCTTCAAATAAGAGACGAGAGCTGTGTTAACAGTTCCCGCGGTACCACTCTAAGTGAACGGTAACCTGTGTTACAGCATGCTGCAAGAAGGTGTAACCGATCCGCTCGGTGCAAATAACGGTTGCATGCCGGATTACCCTCAAATCCATATACAACGAACTCCAAATGGAGCCTATACATGGCTTCGGATAACCATCTCACGGGTGCGCTTCACACAGTTCATCACATACCGGCTTACACCTGTCCCGGCTCGCTGTCATGGCCTGAATCTGGGCTACTCTCCCGATCACGGATATTGCTGTTTCGATCATTTCAGATCATTATACATATCCTGGTATGGATTAGCAACCCTGTTATTTTAAATTGATTACATAGATAGTTTAAGCAACTGCGACCATTAAACGGCAAGCTTCGGCACATCTACGGCAAGCTTCAGCGCAAGCCTGACAATGATCATGTGCATGTTTACCACATTCCGCTGCACAGGCTTCACATGCTTTGACACACAATTCACAGATTTCACCGATGAAATCACTTCCACGTGTCATGGCTTGCGCTGCAAATGCACAGATATCAGCACATTCCCGGTTCATACGAATACAGTCACGAAGCATCGCCAAATCATATTCTTTCAGACTCGATATGTAACATACATTGCAAGCATTCATACACTCCAGGCAAGCATCGATACATTGTTGGTATTGTTGTTGTGTCATTTAAAGTTACCTCCCAGGCAAAGTTTGCTATGCTTCTTAATACCCACCAGGGAGGAACTTTGAACCATTATCCTAGTCTTGTTTTACCGCTTCCAATTCCAGTAATTGTTCACGGATGGCAGTTTGATCAAAATGCTCCCCGATAAAGACAGCTACATTCGGCACATCACCTTGAGGTGTGATCTTCATGTAATCCGATTCACGATAGGCATACTGAAACCAGAATCGGCTTGCGGTATCGCTAAACGAAAGGATTCCTTTTGCCCGATATACGTCACGCGGCAAGCTAGCCACAAACTGTTCGAATGCTTCGCTATTCACAGGTTGACTGAAATAATGTGTGTATACCATAACATGTTCATGTGATGTATGTGGCTTAACAGAATGCTCGCCATGGTCGCTTGAATGGTTGCTGTCACGTTGATCCGTGTGATCATGTCCATGATTGCATCCCTGAGTACGGCAATCATCTGTATGCACATGAGCCTCTCCTGCATTTTTCGATGCATCGCCTGCTATATTGGATTGATGAATGTGAACGTCGGCACCACTATGAAGCAATTGCTCCATAGACACTTCACATTTGACCGTTGGAATCACGGGGGCAAAGCCATTCCATTTATTCAAAAGCTCTTCCAAGTCCTGCAGTTGCTGTTCTTGAACTCGGTCGGTTTTATTCAAGAGCAACACCGAAGCGCAACGAATTTGTTCTTGCATTAATTTGAAAGTTTTTCCCTTTTGCTCCTGATACAGGCCTGACAGATGAGCTGCATCCACTACGGTAATCAAACTTTTCAGCTCCAAACGCATATAAAGAGATGTTTCCGTCACCGCATCCAAAATTTCCATCGGATTCGCTGCGCCCGTTGCCTCAATCACAATAACATCAGGTGACTCTTCTTGGACGAGGTCTGCCAGTTGCAGCCCGAGATCTCCTCGTACAGTACAGCAGATGCATCCGCCCAACATTTCTGTCATGGGCACTTCCTCATCTACGATCTGACCATCCAGATTCACTTCACCCAGTTCATTCATCACCACGGCTGGGCGCAGTTGTTGCTGTTTCCAGTGTTCTATGAGCTTTACAAGCAATGTCGTTTTACCGCTGCCCAAAAAACCGGACAAAATATATACAGGAATACTTGGTTTTTGTTCATTGATGATACTCATTATTTACACACCTCTCTGCCCATCTCTATCCTTAGTCTGACTCTATTAAGCGAGTGTACACTATCCTTCAATTGTTGTGCAATACGCCTGTTCTGTTGAAGAAAACTTCATTGCCTGATTAACATGAATAGTCTATGCTATGAGGACATGTTTATTTGAGGAGGATTTCAATGACCAATTCAGTTGAACAACACCGTCAGGAAGCTCCACAAACGGTGGCCTGTATGGTTGTTACCGTTTCGGACACACGTACCAAAGAAACCGATACGAGCGGTCAACTTATGCATGAGTTGTTGCACCAAGCTGGCTATCAGGTTGTGGAGTATATCATTACACCTGACGAGACAGAACGGATTCAGACGATTCTGCAAGACGCTGTTGTACGGGATGATATCGAAGCCGTACTGTTAAGCGGAGGTACCGGTATTGCTCCAAGGGATACTACATACGAGGCTGTATCTTCCCTTCTGGACAAAGAACTGCCCGGTTTTGGTGAAATCTTCCGTTACTTAAGTTATACCGAAGATATTGGTTCAGCAGCTATTCTCAGTCGGGCAGTTGCCGGAACCATCGGGCGTACAGCTGTATTTTCAATGCCAGGCTCTCGCGGGGCCGTTAAACTTGCCATGGAACGCATTATTTTGCCTGAACTGCGCCATGTCATGCGCGAAATATATAAACCCGTCTGAATCATCAGACGGGTTTGTTTTTTCCACTTGGACATTTTGTAAGTCACTACTCTTTTATTTGTTGCAACACATCTCCAAATACTTGCAGGACGTCCTGTGCATACAGATCTTTCTCTCCGCCGGAAGCCGTATAAACCAACGATACATGCCCTTTGCTACGAATCGTCGTTCTGCCCATTACATTCTCCAGAACGGCATTTTCTTTAGGTTCCCCATACATTTCTTCCATTCTTGCTGCACGGATTTTCGCATCACGATAAATGTGTACTTTCACGATATGTCTTGCACTACCATTCAATAAATACATATATGACATGCCACCATCAGCATCATCCTCGAACATATTGTTCATCAGCTTAATATGTTTGGCAGCAAAAGCGGTTGTCATTTCTCTTGCTAACGTACCGTTTAAGCCGTGACCTTGTTGCTTGGCTCTGAAATTCCCTTCCGTTGTTGCTTCCCCTGTATAGAGCTTCCGTTCCTGCTCAATAGATGAAGATGTGCAAGCTGCGAGAGATATTAGGCTGAGGATTACCAAGCCACTTAACATCAAAAATCGTTTTACATTCCGCCCCATCAGGTTCGGATTTTTCTCCTTTAACAGCATGTCTATCCTTCCTTTCCATGAGTCACAGTACCTGTGACTCTCTCAGGTAGGATTAGCATGTCTAGGAGATACACATTTTATTCCAAGTAAGCACATTATTCAGAGGAGACACGTACAACGGTACGCCCAACTGCACCGCCCAGTAATATGTTCTCTAATGTATGCGGCAACTGATCTAGCGTAATCTCCTGGACCCCCAGCGCAAGTGCACGGTCTGGCTTCCATTCACTGCCCAGCTTGTTCCAGATGCGCTCTCGACGTTTCATGGGACAATACACTGAATCAATACCAATCAACTGGATGCCACGCAAAATAAATGGAAAAACAGTTGATTCAAATCCGTTGCCCCCAGTTAACCCGGATACAGCAACAGCTCCACCATATTGTACCTGTTTCAAGCGCTCCGCCAGTGCTGGCCCCGCAGTTGGATCAACGATGCCCGCCCATTGCTGTTTACCCATGGCTCCCTTGATTGGGGCATCCGCTTCTTCACGGGAAATGACTTCGGAAGCCCCCAAATTGCGAAGCAGTTCCTCTTCTTGCTGCTTTTTACCTGTGCTTGCCGTCACTTCAAAACCAAGCTTCGCAAGGATAGCTATCGCCATACTGCCAACGCCCCCCGTAGCGCCGGTAACTAGTATTTTCCCCATTTCCGGCGTTACCCCCGCTTGTAACAAGGCGTCTATCGAGAGTCCAGCAGTGAACCCTGCCGTTCCAATAGCCATCGCTTCTTTTTCACTCAGCCCTTGCGGGAGAGGCACTAACCACTCACTACGAAGTCGAGCATATTCACTATATCCCCCGTAATGGGAGACCCCGGGTTCAAATCCCGTACTAATGACCCGATCCCCAGGTGCAAAACGTCCACTCACAGATTCATCTACCGTCCCGGCCATATCGATTCCAGGTACCATGGGATAATTCCGTATGACACCTCCTTTTTCAAGAGATGCTAATCCGTCCTTATAATTCACACTGGAATAGTGTACCTGTACGGTCACATCCCCGTTAGGAAGGTCTTCTTTTTTCAACTGCTCAAGTTTGGCTGTAACCCCTTTCTGATCATCCTTACGTATCACATAAGCCTGAAATTGTTCTTTCATCGGTCTCATCTCCTTATTTTCGTTCCAAAAGCAGATATAATAGTGGTCCTGCAAGCGGCAGTAATCCTGCCCACGCCCAGTTTGTTGTTCTTCCGTTCACTCTGGCATCGCGATAGATAGCATACGTAGACAGTAACGTCAGTACTATGAAATCAATCGTCATGATATGTACAAACGAGGATTGATAAAATGCGTCCACGAAGCGTTCGGAATTGCCTTCGATCAACGCATAAAGTGCCGACCCTAGTGTAAGCAACAACAGGATCAGATGGGTCAGCTTATGCGAGGCCACTCGCGAGACACCTCGTTTCGACTGTTTAACAGATGACTCCGGATCATGTACGTCTGTTGGGGAAGGTGAAATCAACGCAAAATAGGGCAATAATGCAAATGCTCCAAGCCCAAAAGAAAACAAGACAAACGGCCATGCTGGCATCCGCTGCCTCTTCGAGGCTGTCATTGATTTTCGAAGTAGAATACATGCATACACAGCCGGAAAAATGCCCAACCATGAGAACACCGTCAGTAGCCATGGCTCCCTGCTCTGCAATGTGAGTAATTCTTTGAATATCGGATCATTCGCGGGGGAGTTCCCCGGCGCCATAAACAGTGCATAAGCTATAAATGCAACCCATAGTAGTCCAAACATATATCTCATCAGCCAGCCCTCCTCTACCTTTCATCCCCTGCTGACATCGGTTTGAAACAGTGTAGATTTTCAATCCTGTTCAACTGTTCTTCTAAGGCCCCCCCTTATGACGAAGTAACTTTCGAAATGTGGCGGCATTTGGCGTTTTCTGCGCTTTCCCGAGAAATAATGATATGATCTTACTTGGGATAAACCTTGGAATAGGTGATGCAATGCATGAGATGGCTATAACAAAGTCGCTTCACAATTATTGCTTATTCAGAGAGTGTACATCTTCCTCCGGCATACTTCTATGAAACTTCACACCTGTTAATTAAAATTACCATCGTTTCATCATATCAAAAAGGCATAAGCCAGTAATCCCTACCGGTTATGCCTTCCTGATTCTCACATACAGCTATGATATTACTCTTCCGTTGATTTCACATTCTCAGCAATCAACTTTTGCTTCATATTCCATGCAGCCGGGCTGATGTTCACGCGGTAAATTTCCGGGTTCAGCTTCCGTTGGTACTCTGGCCAGAAAAGATTCAACTGCTCCTTATGATACGCGCGTATTTCATCGAGCGTAGGCAGGTTATACACTTTACGTCCATTCACAAAAATCGGCTCCAGCATGTTAACTGCTTCATAACGGGTCACCGTTTTTTTCAGATAAGGATGTAGCGGGTTGAACAGCTTGAGCGGTCCTCCCTGAAGCGGCTGCTCCTCATCTGGATAGCAGATATAATCCGCAATAGCTTTGCCATGCTTCGGATCAATGATGCGGAAGACTTCTTTTTTACCCGGTGTAGACACCTTCTCGGGATTGGCCGATATTTTAAGCGTTGGCAACATTTCGCCGTTAACCTCACGCTCTACCAGCTTGTAGACTCCACCCAAAGAAGGCTGATCTGATGCTGTAATCAACTGTGTGCCGACACCCCATGTGTCGATCCGTGCACCTTGAGCTTTCAAGTTAAAGATCGTATTTTCATCGAGATCATTCGAAGCTACGATTTTAACATAGTCCAGTCCGGCTTCATCCAACATCTGACGGGCCTGAATCGAAAGATAGGCAAGGTCGCCGCTATCCAGACGAATAGCATTCATCTTTTTGCCTTGACTCTCCAGCCACTTGGCTGTTTTGATCGCATGAGGCACGCCGCTATTCAGCGTATCAAACGTATCCACGAGAAGCGTCACCTGATCCGGTAGCACTCTTGCATACGCATCAAATGCCTCCTGTTCCGTCATAAAGCTCTGCACCCAGGAATGTGCGTGTGTGCCTGCTGTCGGAATGCCAAACTGTTCACCAGCCAGCATATTGGATGTCGCATGGAAACCGGCTACATATGAAGCACGAGCCCCCCAAATTGCGGCATCTGCTTCTTGTGCACGGCGTGTTCCGAACTCAAGCAATGTATCTTGCTGTGCCACCTGCTTAATACGAGATGCTTTCGTTGCAATCAGTGTCTGATAATTCATGAAGTTAAGTATGGCCGTTTCCACCAACTGCGTTTCCAGAATACAGCCTTCAACCCGAATGAGCGGTTCGTCAGGAAAAACAATTGCACCCTCCTTCATGGAATGAATCGTTCCCTGGAAAGAGAACTGAAGCAATTCCTCCAAAAAGACCGGATCATAATTCTCTGGTTGTTTGGATAAAAACTTGATATCTTCCATGGTGAAACGTAGCTGGCTAATATAATTCACAATGCGCTCCAATCCGGCAAATACGGCATAACCGTTGCCAAAAGGAAGCTTACGGAAGTAGGCTTCAAATACCGCCTTCCGTTTGTGTGTACCATTCACCCAGTGCGCATACATCATGTTGATCTGATATTTATCCGTATGTAAAGCCAGGCTTGTTGTCTGCATTTGTCTCATCCTCTCTGACTTCCGCTCGTTTCTCAGATCATTCCTGAAAATACGAGCTTAAAGCTGATTACACCGCAATGTTCGGTGGCGAATCAGTCCAAAATCGTTTCACTTGCCTTAACCACCTGTGCCCCCATGCTGGAACGAAAGTGCCCAAGTGCCCATTCATGCCCTGCAGGGTTAAAACTGGCTACAGCGTCCTCATAGATCGTAATATGGAATCCTTTGTTATAGGCATCCACAGCGGTATGTAATACACATATATCTGTACATACCCCGATTAACGCAATATCCGTTATGCCTCGTTCGCGCAGCTTCAGTTCCAGGTCTGTTCCGCAGAACGCGCTATATCTCGTTTTATCCATCCACCGAATTTCATTCGCATGCTTCTCCATTACTTCGGCAAGACGACCATATAGCTGTCTTCCCTCAGTATCACGGATGTTATGAGGCGGGAAAAGTACGGTTTCCGGATGATAAGGATCATTTTTTTCATGTAAATCTACTGCCATAATCACTTCATCTTTATTATCGAGATACGCCTCGGTAATCGCCGCTACCGTTTCCTGAATCTCTACGGCCGGCTGACCCACAGGCAATGCTCCCGTAACAAAATCTTGTGTAAAATCAATAACAATCAATGCTTTCATCGTCCACACTCCCTTGGTTTGAATATGGTTGAATGCATCACAAGCTTTTTAAGTATAGATCGATAAACGCGGCACTAGTTCAGTGAATCGATACAGCTGTGCCGGACGCTGGGAGTACTGATTGGAGCTGACCAGATTGCCCTCATCGTCACGCACTTCCTCGACAATCCCTTTACGGCTGCGTGTAGATGTTATTTTACGAATAAAATTAGGCTCTTCGAAATCGGGTACAACACTCTGGATGACCTGATATAATTCACTTAACGTAAAATCACGCGGCAGAAACTGTCTCGCAATCGTTGTCTCCAGCATCTGTTGCTGAATTCGTCTGTATGCATCTTCGATGATCGTTCTGTGATCAAAGGCGAGTTCCAGTTCTTCCAGTGCCTCCTGGATCGTAAACAACCCTACATCTTCCGCATCATCTGCTGCCTGCCTGTGTTCAAGCATCCATTCCTCTACAAGTGCAAAGAAGGCATGAGAGATAATCCAACCTCTGGGATCACGTCCGGGCTGACTATAAACGTTTAGATATTCGAGATGTCCGCCGTCTACACCGGTCTCCTCCATCAGTTCGCGCTTCGCCGCACCGTAAATGGACTCATTCTCTTGGCAAAATCCACCAGGCAATGCCCACCTTCCGGCAAAAGGCCAACCCTTGCGTTTAATTAACATAACCTTCAACTCCCGAATCGGGAGGGTTTTCGTTACCGTTTTGCGCTCCCGCTTCGTCAAGGTGAACATGACGATATCTGCAGGAACCCCGTCGGGGGTACGATATTTTTTGGAACTATAATTACGTGCTTCCAGTTCATCGTTTGCTGATTCAGTGTTAACGTGTTTGTTGTTTTCGCTCATGGGCACCACCGACTATTTTCATTTTGATAATCTCATTATGACATAATAATAATTTTTGTCAACTGTGGATTCCAGTTTCCGTTATCAGGCTCTCGATTTCGCCACACGGAACGTTGCTGTAGCCATACATCCCAGCGTTCCTGAGGAATCGCGAACCTCAGATTGGGTCGTGATGCTACGCCCAGCTTGATGCAACACGGTTGACGTTACAATTAATTCGCCCTGACTCATCGGCGCCAGAAAATGTACATTAAGGTTAGTCGTGACACAACTATCCACCTCCATGGCAGCTGTCGCGACCATACCCATCGCCTGATCCATCAATGAGGTCAACACACCACCATGAATTATGCCCATCGAGTTGGTATGATTCTCTCCTGCGGTCAGCGCAATTTGGACTTCTTGTTTGTTGCCCTTGATGTACCGGCACCCGAGAAATCCCCAGAATCGGCCATCGCCGTCTTCCACCATTTTGTCCAAAATACTCATGTTTCATTTCTCCTTCTATTCCATACGTTGTTTAACTCACTCTAGATGTCTTTTTTGTTGCTTCATTCTGAGTTCATTGCTCTCTATGATGTCAAAAAAGGCGCGGACTGCGTCCGCACCCTTCCGTTCATTTAACCGCAGCTGGTCGGAGGTGAATCCGTTCCAGCTTCGACATTGACTTTCTCGGATACTGTATCCCGAATCACCGAGATGACTAGTTGAAGCAGATAATTGATGTCACTTTGACTCTGCTGGAATTCGGTTACTAGCGGAATGCTGTCCAGTTCGTTTTGCAAGTCATCAATTTCCTGTTCAATTTTGCTAACCATGGCACTGTTGTTGAAGCTTTCGAAAGCAACGATTTCTTTTTGTTTTTTCTTAATCGTTGCGATCAATTGCTGAATGCGCTCATGATCTCGGATTTTGGCTTCTGCCTGTTGAAACTGTCTTACTTCTTCGCTCGTTCCGAGCATATCTGCCAGTTCTTTGGCCTTTCCCATAATGTCGTCGCGTATGATCAAATTGCGCGTATCGTAGGTTGGCATTCCGTAATGGTTGTACTGCACTTCTTCTTCCTGCGCCACTGTGATCGCTCCATTCGTATGAGATGATATAAGATGAGACTTTGGTTAAACATCAGTGTTTGTACTAAGGCT
>NZ_JBBOCV010000003.1:0-2282 GCF_038002565.1 Paenibacillus sp. FSL K6-1558
TTGTAGTTTTGAATTCTAAGTTTGATTTTTTCTTTAGCTATTCCCGAGCTTTCTACGAAGAGTTTAGTAAACACTTAATCGATGATTTATCAAAATATGGGATTGAACTTTGGGTTGATGTTCATGATGTTCCATTTGGTGTAAATGTATTCCAACATCTTGAATTGATTTTGGATAAAACAGAAAGTACTCTTGGAGCAATTCTAATATTGAGTGAAGATTTTTTCAGAAAAGAATGGTGTCGAATTGAATTGGAATATTTTATCGAAAATAATATTCATGTATTTCCGATATTATTTCAATTGACAAAAAATGATATCCCGATGGAATATTCATACATAAAATCTCTTGATAGAGTATCTGTATCATCAACCAAAGATTATAACTATCAATTTGCAATCAATAAAATTCTCGCTATCTATATTAATAGTAATAAAGAGAATATAAATACAATTAAAATAGAAAGTTCAATATTTGAATCATTAGTTCATAGCTTTATAGAAACACAATATAAAAAATCCTGTATTATCTCTGCCAATAATATTGCAAGATATATCAATTACTTTTATATGATGAATAAAATACCTATGCCTGCTTTTATTCAGGTTATAATAAACATTACAGAAATAAAACTTCAGCATTATTTTAATGAAGAATTTACTCAAACAGATAACAATATCACTAAACTAGCAGGGAAAGTTCTGATTGATTGTCATACTAAAAATTCCGTATATGATCTATAGTTTCCAAAATAACATCAACTAATTTATCGGGGTCAGTTTCAGTATTTAACCTTGATATATAGTTCCTAAGATAACTACACTTATTAATGTTAAGCTCTATTCTTTGCAGTATTTCTTTTGCTGCAAAACCTGTAGCACCAACTGGTATTATGTACTTATTTTGCTTAGTTGCTCTATCGAAGTCATTCAAAACTCCTTTAGATGTCTTAAGCTGACCATCATAGAAATTGTTTCCGAAAAGAAATATGACAATTCCAACCTTCTTGATCATATCTTCCTGAAACATTTTTTTTGCACTCGGATCAATATGATCAGCATTTCCTCTTATTAAGGGCAGGGTTTTGAGCGAAAGGTATTTATTCATATCAAGATTCCTTTCAAACATCGCCTGAAGAGCACCGCTTACTACCTGTGGGCCTACTCCTTCAATTAACCCTGTAGAAATGTGGAAATCTCCATAAATTAAACGTTCTCCAAGCTTACTCATGAAGATCGTGGCTGTCTCTTCACTCCAAGTCCCGTAATCTCTGCAGCTACCAGCTATAAATACTCTTCTGGTTATATTCTTCTTCTCGATTTGTGCCAATAGTGTTGGGATTTCATCATATTCATCTACAAAGACTGTATTGATTCCAAATCGTTTTAAATCTCTCACTATATGTTTTTGTTTTTCAATTTCGTATAGACAGTCAATATATATTGCTTTCAAATTTTCTTTTTCTGGGGTGTTTTCTTGTGCTGCTACATACTTTTTTTCGATTTCAGAACTATCTATTCTTTTTGATATGCAGTAATGTGTTCTAACATTTTTTCCTATTGAACGTATGGAAGAAAGTATCTGCATAAAATCAGGATCATTAAAGCTGTATCCGACGAAAAGGAACGTTTTAGATAGCAGCTGTCCCGTGAGTGCATTAATAAAAAGTTGATGAGTATTATGAAAAGAACTATAGTCATCTTTTGTTAAAACAATACTTTCTGGATGACGAGAATCTCCATGGAATTTATAAATAGTAACCTCTGAGTTATCTTTAGTAGTGGAGAAGTTTGAGTTAGTAATCTTCACGTCGTATTCTTTATTTTGCTTCTCCACACATTTCTCAATGATGTTGTCATAGTTCGTTGTCCAGTAGGTTTTAATTGGCATTGAGGCTAAAATCTCCATTGGATGATTTTTTACATAATTATGAGAAAATTTATCTAAGATAAGTTGTAATAGTTCATGCTTATTGCCTGACCGACCATTCACGTAATATTGGGCAAGTGAAATTAAATCAGCTTCTTTATCGACATCTAATTTAATTTCGGTAGCTAACTCTCGTAGTAGCTCTTTCCAATTAACAAAACCTGAATTCTGTGACAGACCGGCACCAGCAAAAATTGCAGCATTTTCTTGAAATATTGCTTTCTCAAAGTCACGAATAAAAATTTCTTTACTTATATCATCCATCTATAAGAAACCACCTTTTTATAAAAATTCTTAACGTAATAAGCATTTGATAAAAGTTATATGATAGCTATTGGGTCTTCTTATATTTG